>NZ_JBISAC010000003.1:0-416302 GCF_044391475.1 Micromonospora sp. NPDC018662 | reverse complement strand
GGGGGGGGGGGGGGGGCGCCCCGGGGGGGCCGGCGCGGGCGCCGGGGGGGGGGCGGCGGCCCCGCGCGGGGGGGGGGGGGGCCCCGGGCGGGCCCCCCCCCCCCCCACCGCGGTGGGTCACATCTGCTCGGGGGCCAGGTATCCGCCCATGTTGAACCGGAGGCTGGTCAGGTACGCGACCGGCTGGCCGTCCGGGTCGTTGACGTCGAGCAGCGGCATCATCCGGTAGATCTGCCCCTTGCCCGGGGCGCCCGCCGGCGGGATGCTGCGCACGTCGTCGATGGTCAGGATGATCGGCTCCCGGTTCATCAGCTTCAGCCCGAGCTTCGGCATGTCGAAGATCGCGCCGACCGCCATCCGGCACGCCTTGGCCGACGGCCCCTCACCCGCGTACGGGTCGAACGGGGTGCGGATCTGACCGGCGGAGAGGCAGTCCGGGTTCAGGGTCACCGTGATCCGGCCGAGCTCCTCGCACTCACCGACCATCTTCATCTCGATGAGGTTGGTGTAGACCTCGGCGTCGGCCCACTCGCCCGAGGTGGACGGCGAGCGGACGACCCGCACCCACCCGTCGAACGGCACGGTGAACTCGCCGACGCCGGGCACCGCGAAGGTGTCGATCGAGTTGATGCCCAGGTTGTCGATGCCGGGCTCCGGCGGGGTCCACGGCACGACCGGGGCGCCGGCGTACACGTCCGGCACGCCGTCGGTCTGCACGGGGCGACCGAAAAGAACGCTCTTGGTGCTCATCTCAGGTGTCCTCTTCCTCTGTCAGGGCAGCAGGCTGGTGTGGTCGCAGCAGGTCAGGCCGGGCTGGTCCGCGATCCCGTCCTGGTTCATGTCGATCTCGCCGTCGACGGTCGAGTAGACGTCGCGGGAGTTCATGTCGATGACCCCGTCGCCGTCCCAGTCGTTCAGCTTGCCCTTGAACGTGCCCAGGATGAACGCGTTGGTCATGTGCCCGATCTCCGGGTCGTGCAGCGTGGAGAGCACGCCGTTGCCCGGCTGGAGGATCTCCTCCATGGAGCGACCGGCGATCCGGGCCAGGTTGATGTAGCCCCAGCCCTGGAACCGGCCACGGACGTAGCGGATGGCCGCCTCGTCGTGGATCTGGAACTGCGGGTCGAGGTGCCAGGTGCCGTACCGGGCGAAGCCGATGTTGGCCTGGCGGGTGCCCTCGCTCGGGTCGTCGGCGTGACCGGACTTGAAGAACGTCCGGGGCACCAGCGACTCGAAGAAGAAGTTGCCGCGGTCCCGGCGGGTGCGGTCGGTGAAGCCGCGGAACAGGTAGTTGTCGCAGTGCGGCGAGCCGTCGGCGTGCAGCCCGTCGATGGTCTTGGCGATCACGAGCTGCCGCTCGCGGGTCGCCACGTTCGGGCAGGCGTGCGCCTGGCCGTAGATGCGGGCCAGCCCCTGCGGGGCGAGCGAGATCTTGCCCCAGTGCTGGTTGCTGTCGTCCAGCCGCACGTACAGGTCGCAGTGGATCAGCAGGTAGATGGTCTCGTCGAAGGTGCGGCCCGGGGTGAACTTGCCGGACCGGCCGTCGAACGCCGGGTCACCGGTCTGCAGCTCGCTGCGGAACAGGTGCGACCACTCGGCGATCTCCGGGTCGGCGTCCTTGGCGAACTTGCTGAGCGCGCCCACCGCGTGCGCGCCGCCGAGCTTCTCGATGGCCCACAGCGCGTCCCAGCGGACCTCCCGGTTGGCGTCGTGCAGGACGGCCTGGCCGAGCAGTTCGATCGCGTCCGGCAGGTCGCGGTCGGCGTACTCGAACAGGGCCTGCTCGCGCATCGCCGCGTCCGGGTGGTTCAGCGCCGCGTCCCGCAGTTCCTGGTTGGTGCGGTTGTCCAGCCGGACGGCCACCTTGTTGAGCGCGTAGCCGAAGTCGCTCGCCCAGGCCGCCGGGTCGCCGGCGACGAACCGCGGGTCCATCGCCGGCAGTGTGGTCCGGTAGGAGAAGTTGAGCGCGTCGCGCTGGTCCGCGGAGAGGGCGTCCAGGTTGACCGGCGCCGCGTCGGCCGGGACCGCCTCCTCCCACGCACCCTGGGCACCCTCCGCGAGCGCACCCGGCGACTTGTTACAGAGATCGATTGCCATTGCTGCCTCCCTAGGCGCTTCCTGGCTCGTGCCTCGACGGTAGGACGATCCGGGTCTCTATATTTCTTTCAAGTTGCTAAGCCTCCACATTGCCCCAGGGCGTCGATCGATATATCTTTATCAAGTAGCTGAGTGGAGGAATCCCATGTCACCTCAGCCCCGCCCCCGCTCCGGCCGGATCGCCCTGCGCGCGCTGCGGCCCGAGCCGACACCCGTCCGCACCGTCCCCCGCGCCGCCCGCTGGCGGGTGAACGGGCCGACCGGTCATCCGCTCGTCGACCACCTGCGCCGCCAGCCGTACCCGGCCGCCGGACCGGAGGTCGACGTCCTGGTCCTGGCCGACCGGTGGCCGGCGGCCGGCTCGGCCGGGCTGCTCGACGCGTACCGGCGGTCCACCGGCCGCATGCTCACCGTGGTGCACTCCGGCGCGGGCGGCGGGAGCCTGCTGCGCGGGCTCGCCGCCTCCGACGGCCGGCCGGCCGGCACGATCGCGCTGGCCGAACCGACGGTCCCGGCGCTGCGCCGCGCCGTCGGCCTGCTCGCCGCGCCCGCCGGCGGCGACGAGTTCACCGTCGACGCGGACGGCGCGGTGCACACCATCGGCTGGACGGCCACCCCGCTGCCCGGCCGCCGGCCCCGGCTGGCCGGACGGACCGTGCTGGTCACCGGCGGGCTGGGCGGACTGGGCAGCCGCATCGCGGTCGCGCTCGCCGCCGCCGGCGCGACCCCGGTGCTGCTCGACCGACGGACCGTCTCCGAATGCCCGCCGGACGTCCGCCGGATCGTCGGCGTGCTGCGCCGCCGCTGCCCGGCCGCCCGGCTGCGCACCGCCGACCTCACCGACCCGGAGGCCACCGGCGCGGCCCTGGCCGGCCTGCGCCCGTACGCCATCGTGCACTGCGCCGGTCGGATCGCCGGCGGCACCGGCGTCCAGCTCGACGGCCCGGCCGTCGACGCGCTGGTCGCGGCGAAGGTGACGAGCCTGGAGACGGTGCTCGCCACGGTCCGCACCGGACGGCTCCGCGCGGTGCTCGCGTTCGGCTCGCTCACCGCCCACGGCGCCCATCCCGACCTGGCCGGCTACGCGCTCGCCAACGAGCTGCTGCGCCGCGCCACCGCCCGGTACGCCGCCGCCCACCCCACCGTCCGCTGCTGCACCGCCGAGTGGTCGCTCTGGTCCGGGGCCGGGATGGCCCGCCAGGTGGCCCGCCTGGCGGCCCGCCGGCTCGGCATGGTCCCGGTGCCGGTCGCCACCGGGGTCACGGCGGCGGTCCGGCTGCTCGCGGCACTCGCCGACCCGCCGGCCGACACCGACCCGCCCGGCTCGCTGTTGATCTGTGGGGAACGCCCCGGCACGCAGGGCGCCTGGGCCGGGCGACCGGAGGGGGTGCCCGGCGTAGACGCGGCGCTGATGGTGCCGGCCGGCGACGACCTGGACGCCGCGATCCGCTCGGTGGCCGAGGCGGCGGCCGGCGACGCCACGCTGATCCCGGAGGGCACGGTCGGCGGCGCCCCGCTGCTGGTCCGCGCCACCGTCTCCGGCGACGGGGTGGACTGCCTGGTCCACGCCGGGTCCGATCCGGAGGGACCGGCGCTGCGCAACACCCGGTTCCGGCTGTTCCGCGCGGGCGGCTGACGCGTCCGCACCGGCTGAGAGAGGTGAACACGATGACCGACGACTATCTGAAACTGCCCGACGACTGGGTCCGCGTCATGGTCAGCGTGCCGGCGTCCGACCACGAGGTGTGGGACGCCGTCACCGACCCGAGACGGGTCGCGCAGTGGTTCGGGAACCTACGGACGCCGATGACGCCCGGCGTCCCCAACCGGGTCGACTTCGGCGACGGCGACTTCTTCGACGTCGACGTCGACCACGTCGAACCCGGCGAGCGGCTCCTGTTCCGCTGGCGGTTCCTCGGCGTCGGCCCGGAGTGCCGGGTCACCTGGACGCTCACCGGAGGCGCCGAGGCGACCACGCTGACCGTCGACGACAGCTGCCCCGGCCGACCCGGCGCGGAGGTGGCCCAGCTCAAGGCCGGCTGGCTCGACTTCGTCGGCCGGCTGGCCCGCTACCTGGAGACCGGCCGCCCCGCCCGCTACGACTGGCGGCAGGAGATCGACGGCAGCGTGGTGCTGCCGGACGGGCCCTGGCATCCGCTGCGCGACGAGACGGTGGTCGACTGGCTGCCGATCGCTGTCGACGCCACCGGCCCGGGATGGTTCTTCGTGGTCGACCAGGAGGGCCCACGCCGGTTCACGCTGCGCGACTGGGACCTCGACCGGGACCGGACGCTCGCCTTCGCCGTCGAGATCCCCGGCGCCCGGACGGCGACGCACTGCCAGGTCCGCGTCGAACCGGCGGCGCGGGGCGGCACGCTCGCCGTGTCGCACCAGGGCTGGCACCGGCTCGGCCTCAGCGACCTCCAGCAGCGGACGCTGCGGCACCGATTCGCCGCCACCTGGACCGCCGCGCTCGGGCTGGCCGAGGAGTGCGCCCGCACCCGCCAGGAGCTGCGGTGACGGCGGTCGTCCAGCCGCACCGGGCCGCGATCCGGGCCGGCCAGGGCCACCGGCACGGCCGGCCCACCGTGCTCCAACAACACCGGGAGGCGGTCGGGCGGGTGATCCGGACCATCCGCGACCGGCTCGACGAGCCGTGGCCGCTGTCCCGGCTGGCCCAGCTCGCGTACCTCAGCCCGTTCCATTTCAGCCGCGTCTTCCGCCTGGTCACCGGCACCCCACCCGGACGGTTCCTGTCCGCGCTGCGGATGGCCGAGGCCCGCCGGCTGGTGGTGTCCAGCCGGATGAACGTCACCGACATCTGCACCACCGTCGGCTACAGCAGCCTGGGCACCTTCACCACCCAGTTCACCGAGCAGGTCGGGATCGGGCCGGGACGGCTGCGCCGGCTCGACGCGGCGTACGGGCGGCGACCGTTGGCACACGTGGTCACCGACGCGACCGTCGAGCCGGACGTCGCCGAGCCGCCCGGCGGCCGGGTCGACGGCACCGTGCACACCCCGGACGGAAGCCCGCGGCTGGTCCTGCTCGGCCTCTTCCCGACCGCGTTGGCGCAGGGGCTCCCGGTCGCCTGCGCCAGCGTCGTCGGGCCCGCGCCGTTCGCCATCACCGGGGCCCCCGCCGGGACCTGGCACCTGCTGGCCTGCGCGCACCCGGACGCCACCACCGTCGGCGAGGTGCTGGCCGGCGCGGACGACCCGGACGTCTGGGTGGGCGCGGTCGACACGCCGGTGGTCGTCGCCGACGGCCGGGTCTGCGGACCGTTGACGGTCCGACTCGCGCCGGCCCGCCTCACCGACCCGCCGATCCTGTCCGGCCTGCCGGTGCTGCCGCTGGCCGACCGCGCCGACCCGGCCGGGTCGGCGGCGCTCCGGCCGCCCGAGCGCGCCTGACACCACGCGTGCCCGCGGTGGCCGCCGGAAGATCCGGGGCGGCACCGCGGGCACGTGCCGGTCAGCGCGTGGCGGTGGGCGCCGGGCCACCTACCCGCTGGAAGTCCACCTCGGGGCTGATCCCCCGCACGGTGCCCTCCACCACCAGCAACGACATCAGCGGGAAGGCGAAGTCGGAGGCGGCGTAGATGCCGTACCGCTGCTGGAGGTCGTACACGCCGTTGCCGAACACCGACATGTCGAAGTCGTTGTCCGGCCCGGCGGTGCGGGCCACCAGGTCCGCGACCGCCCGGATGAAGCCCTCCCGGTCGACGGGCGTCCCGGTGTCGACGGCGCTGGCCAGCACGATCTCCCCGCACCGGCGACCGTCACCCGCCGCCAGCCGGGCGAAGAACTCCCCGATCGCCGCCCGCACGCCGTCCGGCAGCTGGACGCAGTACCCGGCGTCGAGGATCACCACCCGGGCGTCCGGGGTGAGGTAGAGGTTGCCCGGGTGCAGATCACAGTGGACGAAGCCGGCGCCGAAGAACAGCCGGTTCACCGCGGCGAGCACGACCTCGGCGAGCCGGGCCCGCACCCCGGGCGCCAGCCGCTCGGCGTGGCGCGCGTCCAGGTCCGGCACGTACTCGAAGACCAGGCAGTTGCTCGCGGACCGGCCCCGGTGCAGGGCCGGCACCGTGACCTCCGGGAACGCGGCCAGCTCGGCGCGGAGCCGCTCGCTGTGCTCCGCCTCCCGGCGGAAGTCGAGCTGCCCGAGGATCGCCGCGCTGAGGTAGCCGATCAGGTCGGCGATCGGCATGCCGCGCATCTTCGGCGCCCGCGCGGCCAGCCGGGCCATCCCCTCGATCAGCCGGAGGTCCGCCCGCATCCGGTCGTCGATGTCGGTGCGCTTCAGCTTCAGCGCCACCACCGTGCCGTCGTCCAGCACCGCCCGGTAGACCGAGGCGATGCTGCCGCTGGCCAGCGGCGTCCGGTCCACCGATCGCAGCGACAGCCGCGGTTGTTCCGCCCGGGCCCGCCGCAGCGCCTCGTCCGCCGCCGCCGGCGACATCGGCGGCACGTCGTCGAAGAGCGTGCCGAGCCGGGCACAGAGCGCCGGCGGCAGCGCGTCCCGGCGGGTCCCGGCGATCTGCCCGAACTTGACGAACGTCGGCCCGAGCCGCTGGAGCGCCCGCACGACGCCGCGGTAGCGCCGGTCCGCCGCCGCCGCCCGGCCCCGGGTCACCCGCGCCACCAGGGACGCCGGCAGGGTACGCGCCAGCTCCCCGGACGCCACCGCGACGATGGCGAGCGCCCGCAGGAACATCCGCAACGACATGGTCACTCCTCACTCGAAGGCGAACATCTCCGCCATCTGCCGCAGCCGGGGGCCGGCCGGGGCCCGCCGGATCATCTGCTCCCGCAGCCAGCAGGCCGCCGGGTTGCCCCACGTCCCGACCCGGCCCAGCATCCGGGCCTGCCGGGTCAGGCCGTCCGCCCGGCGTCGGCGCGCGGCCTCGTACCGGGGCAGCGCCTGCTCCACCGGGTGCTCCCGCAGGCACCGCCCGAGGACCACCGCGTCCTCCAGCGCCTGGCAGGTGCCCTGGCCGAGGTTCGGGGTGCTGGGATGGGCGGCGTCGCCGACCAGGACCACCCGGCCGGCGCTCCACCGCGGCACCGGCGCCCGGTCGTAGATGTCGGTGACCACGATGTCCTCGTCGGGCGTCGCGGCCAGCACCCGCGGCACCGGGTCGTGCCAACCGTCGAACCGGGCCGACCAGACCCGGCGGGGCACCCGCTCCCCCCACCCCCGGCGCATCGGCATGGTGGCGAACCAGTAGGCCCGCCCGCCGGTGAGCGGGAACAGCCCGAACTGCGCCGCGCGGCCCATGGTCAGCAGGCCCGGCGCGACGCCGAGGTCGTGCCGGGCGACGCCGCGCCAGACCGGGTAGCCGGCGTACCGCAGCCGGTCCGGGCCGTCGCCGAGCAGTTGCCGGCGGACCGCCGACCGGATCCCGTCCGCGCCGACCAGCAGGTCCACCGTCGCGGTGCCGCCGTCGGAGAGGTCGACCCGCACCCGCCCGCCCGTCTCGGTCCAGCCCACGCAGCGCACGCCGGTGCGCAGCGTGCCCGGGGACAACTGGTCGCGCAACGCCGCCACCAGGTCGGCGCGCAGCAGCGCGAGACCGCGCCCGCCGAACCGCTCCGCCATCACCGGACCGGGCACGTCGTCGAGCACCCGGCCGTCCGCGGCCCGGATCTGGTTGCCCTCCGCCGGGCACCCGGCCTCCCGGACCGGCTTGTCGGCCCGCAGCGCGGCCAGCGCGGCCAGCGCGTTCGGCCACAGCGTGAGCGCCACACCGGACGCCGACGGATCGACCGAGCGTTCCACCACCTCGGCCGTCCAGCCGGCGTCCCGCAACGCCAGCGCGGTCGCCAGGCCGGCCGGCCCGCCACCGACGATCAGTGCCCGTCGAGTCGTCATGCCGCCGCCTTCCGGTCACCCGCGGACCACCCGCCGGCAAACGGTAGAACGGCGTCACCGGCCGTCGATTCTCGCCGATTGCTGTTCCCGCCGGGCCGGCCGGACAACAGCAACATCCGATAAGAGACGCCGTCGGGGACGGGTCAGGATCGATGGTGATCCGGGCGCCCGAGCGCCCGGTACGACGAGCGCGGACTTCGGAGGTCGCGGTGGCCACACCTGACAACAAGGCGGTCGTACGGAAGCTCATCGACGCCTGGAACGACGGCGACATCAACGCCCTGATGACCTTCTGGTCCCCCACGATGGTGCACCACGGCCGCGCCGGCACCATCAGCGCCCAGGACACCGCGGCGGAGATGCGCCGGTTCCTCGACGCCTTTCCCGACCTGCGGATGGAGCTGCACAGCATCGTCTCCGAGGGCGAGCTGGTGGCCACCCGGATGACCGTGCACGCCACCCACACCGGCGCCTACATGGGCATCCCGCCGACCGGCCGGACGGTGGCCTGCGCGCTGATGGGTCAGCTGCGCATCGTCGACGGCGTGGTGGTCGACCACTGGGGCGTGGCCGACGCGCTCGGCATCATGGTGCAGATCGGCATGCTCCCCGCCGAGCTCTCCACCGCCTTCTCCTGAGCAGATCCCGGCCCGCACGAGCGACAAGGAGCACGCGAGATGACCGCACATCACAGCGATCTGGCCCAGCGCAAACGCGACTTCGAGGAGACGGTCCGGAACTTCCGCAAGGCCGTGCTGTTCGACTACGACCTCACCGCCGTGCAGCACGTCCTGGCGCCCGGGTTCGTCGACCACTTCGCCCCGCCCTGGGACCCACCGAGCCGGGACGGCGTGGCGCACCGGTTCGACCACGCGAACCAGGTCCTCACCACGCGCAAGGTCGAGGTGCTGGTGTCGGTCTGCGAGGGCGACATCCTGGCGCAGGCCATCCTGCTGCACTTCGAGCACACCGGCCCGTTCATGGGCATCCCGGCCACCGGCCGCCGGTTCGAGATCGGCGGCTCCAACACGTTCCGCTTCGCCGAGGGCAAGATCGCCGAGCACTGGGGCGTCTTCGACGTCGCGAAGATCCCGGACCTGCTCGCCGGCGAGCCCGGCGCCACCGGCGGCTGGTCGTCCATGTGGGACCGGGACGAGATCGGCACCGCCGGCAAGGCCTGACCCGGCACCGCCACGGGCCCCGCCGGTCACCGGCGGGGCCCGACGCGTACCGGCCGGTGCGTGACCGGGTGCGCCGGCAGCCGTTCGTAGCGGGGACGCGGCGGCGGGCCGGAACGACGCGACCCGGGCGGGTCCGCCCGGGTCGCGACCTCGTCTCCGTCCCCGGGTCAGCCGCCCGGCCGGCCCGCCGGCGCGGGCGCGGCGGCGCGCGCGAGGACCGGGGCGTGCTCCCGGGCGAAGTCCGCCAGCGAGCGGGGCGCCGACCCGGTCAGCCGTCGCACCGTGTCGGTGACCGTCGCCACCCGGCCGGCCGCGATCAGGTCGTTGAACACGGCCACGTCCTCGGCGTACCACTCCTCGGCGCCGAACCGGCGCAGCATCGCCGCCACCTGTTCCCGCGGCACCGGCAGGTGGCGTACCGGCAGTCCGGTCGCCTCCGCCAGCACCTTCGCGGTGTCGTCGAAGGAGAGCGCCTCCGGCCCGGACAGCACCAGCGTGCGGTCGTACGCCCAGTCGGGGCAGTCGACGAGCGTCGCGGCCACCGCGGCGGCCACGTCCCGGGCGTCGACCATGGCGACCCGCCCGTCCCCGGCCGAGCTGCGGATCGCCCCGCCGCCCACCATGCCGAAGAGGTTCTGCATGAAGAAGGCGAGTTGCAGCACCGTGTGCCGGACCGGGGAGTTCACCAGCAGCGCGTTCGCGTCGCCCTGCCAGACGCCGTGCCGCAGCGGCGAGTCGCGACCGGCGTCCAGCACCGACAGCTTCACCACGTGCCGCACGCCGGCGCGCACCGCCGCGTCGATCGCGTTCCGCTCCTGGGTGAGCTGCCCCCGCCCGGTCGCGGTGAGCACGAACATCCGGTCCACGCCGGCCAGCGCCGCGTCGAGGTCGGCCGGCCGGCCCAGGTCGCCGGCCACCAGCTCGGCCCGGTCGCCCAGCCGGGTCCGGGCCCGCTCGACGTCGCGGACCAGGGCCCGGGGCCGGACCCCGGCCCGGTCGAGCAGCCGGACCAGTTCCGTACCGACCCGGCCGGTCGCCCCGGTGACCAGGATCGGGGTGGTCATGCCAGCTCCTGGTGGTTGTCGACGGTCACGTCCTTCTCCGGCAGCTCCCCGGTGACCAGGTAGCGGGTGACCAGCTCGTTGACCACCGGATGCCCGCCGAACGGGAAGAGCTTGTGGCACGCGGTGTCGGCGGCGAGCACCAGCCGGCTGTTGTCCGGCAGCAGCTCGCGCAGCCGCCAGGCGCCGACCGCCCGGGTGAAGATGTCCGCCTCGGACTGCACCAGCAGCACCGACCGCGCCGTGTTGCCCGGCCCGATCTCGGTCAGCGGCTCCACCGGCGAGGTGGGCCAGAACGCGCCGGCCTTCACGGTGGCCAGGGTGCGCCCGATGAACGGCAGCTCGGTGGCGACGCTGGCCATCTCCGCCTCGTAGCGGTCGAGGTCGCGCGGCCAGCTCGACTCGCCGCAGAGGATCGCGAGCTGACCGGCCGGCGTGCTGTCCTGCCGCTGGTTGACCAGGCCCATCAGCTCACCGACCGAGGGGCCGGGGAGCGGCTCGCCGTGCACCGCGGCCTTGAGCACGGCGCCGAGCAGCGGGTACGTGCGGTCCGTGGTGAGCATCACCACCGTGAAGAACTCCAGCGCGAACCGGTCCAGCGGCATCGGCAGGCCCGGCACGGCGAGCGGCTCGGTGCCGGCGCGCTCCAGCAGCTCGTCGTAGCGGGCCCGGACCTCGGCGGCGTCGGCGCCCAGGCGCAGGTCGCCGTCGCGCGCCGCCGCCCACTGGCACCAGCGCCGCACCGCCGCCTCGGTGCTGGCGGCCACGTTGAGGAACAGACCACGCCACGGCCAGTCCGGGCTCAGCACGCTGTCCAGCACCACCCGGTCGGTGCGCCCGCCGAAGAGCTGGCTGTAGACCGCGCCCAGGTAGGTCCCGTACGACCAGCCGAGGTAGGAGACGGTCTCGACGCCGAGCGCGGCGCGGATGACGTCCATGTCCCGGGCGACGTTGCGGGTGCTGGCGTACGGGAGCAGGTCCAGGGCGACGTCCGCCACCTTGGCCGCCACCTTCGACTGGAACCGGATCTCCGCGTCGAGGCTCTGCGGCCGGTGGAAGACCCACAGCCGCTCCTCCGGCGTCCAGTCCACCTCGATCGGGTGGCTGTCGCCGCTGAACCGGTGGTCGAAGGCGACCAGGTCGAACCGGTCCAGCACCTCGGCCGGGAGCGACCCGACGAGCTGCCCGAGCAGCGGTATGCCCCGGTTGCCCGGGTCGTCGGGCGCGATCATCAGCACGCCGATCCGGTTCGCCGGGTCCCCGGCGGGCTGGCGGGCGACGGCGATCTCGATGGTGCGGCCGGCCGGGTCGCGGTAGTCGAGCGGCACGGTGACCCGGGTACGCTCCGCGCCCGCCGGCTCCGTGGCCGGTTCCCAGGTCAACGACTGGCGGTGGAAGCCGGCCAGGCCGTCGGCGGCCGGCTCGTCACCGGCCGGTGTGCTCAGGACGTCGGTGGACATGCGACGTTCTCCCTTCGTCAGGCGGTCGGCCGGTCAAGCCCGGAGTTCGTAGAGCGTGTTGAACGGGCTGGGCTCCATCAGCCTCTCCACGGTGGTGAAGCCCGCCTCGGTGCACAGTCGATCCAGCAGCGCCGGCGGCAGGCCCATCAGTCCGGCCGGGTCGGCGACGCCGGCCGCGAGCCCCTGGGGCACGTGCTGCAGGGTGCTGATCGCGTAGAGCATGCTGCTCACCGGGTTCGGGCCGGCCGGCGGCACGTCCTCGCCGTTGGTGGCCAGCAGCAGGAACACCCCGTGCGACTGGAGCGCGTCGTGGATGCGACGCAGCAGCGCCGCCGGATCGGGCGCCTCGTGCAGCACGTCGATCGCCAGCACCAGGGCGAACCCGTCGCCGAGGTCCTCGGCCGGGTCGGCGGTGCTGAAGCGGATCCGGTCGGCCACCCCGGCCGCCGCCGCCTCGGCCCGCGCCCGCCGGATGTTGATCTCCACCGGGTCGTACCCGACCAGCTCCAGGCGCGGGAACGCCTGCGCCAGCAGGATCAACGCCCGCCCGTCCCCGCAGTGCACCTGGGCGACCCGACCCCCGACCCGGAGCTGCTCGGTGAGCCCGTCCACGGCCATCACCCACTGCCGCACCAGCACCTTGCCGAGCCGGTTCGCGTCCTTGTGCCACACGGTCTCGAACAGCTCCGCCGGGTACTCCTCCGGATGCAGCCCGGCACCGGTCCGGAAGCCGTCGATCACCCGGTCCGAGACGGCTGACAACGCGGGCATCAGCCGGGCCATGTCCCCCATGTAGAACGGCCCGTCCGCATCGCCGAGCGCGGCAGCCGGCCCGGGCGGCAGGGCGTACCGTCCGTCGCCGTCCCGGGTGAGGTAGCCGGCGGTCGCCAGGGCGAGCGCCCACTCGCGGACGTACCGCTCCCGGGTGCCGGTGCGGTCGGCGAGTTCGGCCGCGGTGGCCGGCCCCGAGCGGACCAGTTCGGCGAAGAGGCCGAGCCGGCTGCCGATCGCGCACATGACGACGGTGCCGGCCGCCGACACGTCGGCGACGAAACGCTGCATGAAGGACATGAGCGCGCTCATGTCGAGCTGTCCCGGCGGCCCGGACGGCTGCGGGGCGTCGGAGGTCAGGGTGGGCTGGTTCACGTCATCACCTCTCGGAGGGGACGGGGCCGGTGGCCGGGACGGTCGGTGCGCGGTTCACCAGTGCACGGGGATCTCGCCCGGGGTCCGGAACGCGGGCACCGGCAGCCACTGGAGCTGGTCGGCCGGTACGGCCAGACGCAGCCCCGGGAAGTCCCGGGCGAGGCCGGCGAGCAGGGCGGTCAGCTCGATGCGGCCCAGCGGGGCGCCGAGGCAGTGGTGGATGCCCTGGGCGAAGGTCAGGTGCGGGTTGGGCCGCCGGGCCAGGTCGAGACGCCCGGCGTCGGGGAAGACCGACTCGTCGAAGTTGGCCGCGTTGAACGACGGGATCACCGGGTCGCCGGCCGGGATGGTGACCCCGGACAGCTCGACGTCGGCCATCGCGATCCGCACCGAGCCCAGCCCGCCGCCGGCCGACTGCGAGTGCCGGAGCAGCTCCTCCACCGCGGTCGGCACCAGCTCCGGCTCCGCGTGCAGGGCCGGCAGCCCGGCCGGGTCACGGAGCAGGTTGAGCAGCAGGTGCACGATCTCCGCGGTGACCGGCTGGTCCCCGGCGCCCACCAGGTCGAAGATCAACGCGATCAGCTCGGGGTCGGCGAGCTGGTCGTCGCCGTCCGGGCGGACCAGGTCGCTCAACGCGTCGTCGGCCGGTTCGTCCCGGCGGGCCCCGATCAGGTCGAGCAGGTACTGCTGGAGCCCGCCCATCGCCGCCATCTGCTCCTCGGGGGCGACGGCGCCGAAGCTGAACGCGGTCCGGATCAGCTCGGCGAACGGCGGGTACTCGTCGTCCGGTACGCCGAGGACGGTGGCGACCACCGCCAGCGGCAACGGGCGGGCCACCAGCCCGAGCACGTCCGCCGGCTGGTCCGCCCCGGCCAGCCGGTCGAGGTGCGCGGCGACCACCCGCTCGACGCGGGGGCGGAGCCGGGCCAGCCGGTCCGGGTCGAACGCGCGCGCGGCGAGCCGGCGGACCCGGGTGTGGTCCGGCGGGTCCAGGTAGAACAGCGACGGCAACGGGGGGATCGGCGCGAGCCGGGGCGCGTCGGGGCCGGTCAGCGCCCGCCGGCTGAACCGCTCGTCGCCGAGGACCGTCAGCACGTCCGCGTGGCGGGTCACCAGCCAGGCGCGGTCGCCGGTGGGCAGCACCACCGGGGTCACCGGCGCGTCGGCGCGGAGCGCCGCGTACTGCGGTGGCGGCAGGCACGGGTCGTCCTGCGGGAACGGGAAGGTCGTGACGGTGGTGGACTGCGCCGTCTCGGCTCGGGTGCTCATGCTGCGGCCTCCATTGTCGACATCGATGTGTGGCCCGTCGGATCACCAGGTGACCGGCAGCGCCCGAAGGCCCCGGACGGTGGGAGTTGGCATGCTGAGCAGCGACACCTGCGTCATCGGCCGGGGGAACGTCCGGGGCAGGTCCGCGCCGAGGATGCGGGCCCGGCCGAACCGCCGGTCGGCCAGCACGGCCCGGTTCGCGGCGGGGTCCCGCACGAGCCACGCCTCACCGCCGTACGGGGGCGTCACCGGGGAGATCGACTGCTCGTACGGGAGCCGCCGGTGGCGCTGGTCGATGGTGCGGCCGACGTCCCGGGTGAACGGGTACGCGGGCGCCGCGTCGTCACGGCTCACGGAGCCACCTGCCGTTTCCGGTGCACTGCGAGGGCGGACGCCGCGGTCGTGATCAGCGGCGTACGGCCACGCTATGCGGCCGGACGAGCGGCGGGCTTCCTCCACCTTGCTCCGGGTGGGAACCCGCGCCGGTGGGTCAGTGCTCCTGTTCGAGCACGGTGAGCATGGAGCGGATCACCGAGGAGCGCCAGCCGCTGCCCATCGTGCGGTGGGCGACCGCCTGGAAGGGGCTGTCCAGGTCGAACCCGTCGTGCTCCATCAGCATCCGGGTGCCCCGGCCCTCGGGGACCAGCCGCCAGGTGACGGTGGAGTCGAGGCCGTTGCCGCTGCGGTCGACCCAGGTGATCTGGAGGAGGCGCTCCGGCTCGACGGCGAGGACCTCGCAGTGGATCGTCCCGGCGAAGTGCAGGGCGGGCATCGGCTTGGCCTGGAAGGTGAAGCGGTGCCCGACGACCGGCTTGAAGTCGTTGGGCATCAGCCATCGGGCCATCAGATCGGGGTCCACCAGGATCCGCCACACCTGCGCCGGCGGATAGGGAAGGAACTGGTCGACTTCGATCCTGCCTGATTCGATCACTCGGGGTTCCCCTCGGACGCGGACTCCTCGGCGACCAGCGCGGCGAAGTCGCTCAGCCGCTCGCGCCAGAACCGCTCGTAGGGGGTGAGCCAGTCGCGCAGGTCCATCAACGGCGCCGGCTCCAGGCGGTAGAGCCGCTTGCGGCCGGCGCGGCGCTCGGAGACCAGGCCGGCGTCGCGGAGCACCTTGAGGTGCTCGGAGACGCTCGGGCGCCGCATGTCGAAGGAGGCGGCGAGATCCTGCACGGACTGCGGCCCACCGTCGCGCAGCAGCCGGATCAGGTCGCGTCGGACCGGGCTGGCCAGCGCGGCGAAGACGTCGACCCCGGTGGTGGCGGGCATGGTCAGCCGCCCGATTCGCGGGTCGCCGGGACCTCGCCGGTCACCAGGACGAAGCCGTTGCCGTCGGGATCGACGAAGGTGGCGTCCCGCCCCCACGGGCGGTCGTGCGGGCCGTCGACCTTCACCCCGGCGGCGCGCAGGCGCGCGCAGTCGGCGTCGAGGTCGTTGGTCTCCAACTGGACTCCCTGGAGGTCACCGGGCCCGAAGCCGGTGCGCCCCGGCACCAGAACGATACCAGTCGCGCCCTTCTCCGGCCCGACCTGCAACCAGCGCATGGGGCCCATCGTCAGGTCCTGGACGACCGTCAATCCCAACACGTCGGCGTAGAACTGCCGTGCCCGGTCCTGGTCCGACACGGAGACCGTGATGAGCCTGATCTGGGTGATGGTCATGAACAGGACGATAGGTAGGAGGTTTCCTACCTGTCAACCAGCGGGCCGGAACGTCGCAACCGGCGAGAAACATGCCGGCGGCCCGCGTCGCCCGGGACCGGGGCGACGCGGACCGCTG
Source organism: Micromonospora sp. NPDC018662 (assembly GCF_044391475.1). Lineage (NCBI taxonomy): Bacteria > Bacillati > Actinomycetota > Actinomycetes > Micromonosporales > Micromonosporaceae > Micromonospora > Micromonospora sp. NPDC018662. The sequence goes on along the minus strand of NZ_JBISAC010000003.1, from coordinate 400,429 downwards.
GCACGACAGCCGGTCAGCGGCTCCGGTACCGCGTGATCGCCAGGCCCGCGAAGACCACGATCAGCACCGCGATCCAGATCAGCGCCCGGGTCACGTAGTAGCCGGTGCTGTGGCCGAGCAACGCCTCGGCGGACGCACCCTGGGTGAGCGTCCGCACCGCGTTGACCACCACCGTGACCGGCTGGTGCTCGGTGAACGCCTGCAACCAGCCCGGCATGCTGGAGGTCGGCACGAACGCGCTGGACGCGAAGCTGATCGGCATCACGATGAAGGAGATGCCCTGCGCCGCCTGGACGCTGCCGGCCAGCAGCCCGATCGCCACGAAGATCCAGACGAAGGCGAACCCGAAGAGCACCAGCAGACCGAACGCGCCGAGCGCGGACGCCCAGTCGGTGTGCACCCGCATGCCGACCGCGAACGCGATGGCGATGGTGGGGATGAGCACCGCGACGGTCATCGCCAGGTCGGCGAGCACCCGGCCGGTCAGGACCGCGCTGCGCGGCATGGGCAGCGACCGGAGCCGGTCGAACAGGCCGCCGACGTGATCCTCGGCCACCCCCAGCGCGGTGCTGATGGTGGCGAACATGATGCCCACGGTGAGCAGGCCGGGCGCCATGAAGTCGACGTAGCGCATCGTGCCGGTGCCGATGGCCCCGCCGAAGACGTACCGGAAGATGAGCAGGAACGCCACCGACTGCACGATCCGCAGGATCAGCAGCTGCGGCGTCCGGCGGTAGATGCGCAGGGCACGCCCGGTGAGCACGCCGATGCTGGGAAACAGGCCGGCGGTGTTGGCCGGGTGCGGCGCGGCCACGGCGGTCATCGGGCACTCCTCGAAGCGGTCTCGGGCTCGACGCCCACGGGGGATCCGGACGGTCCCGACCCGGTGTCGGACGCGGACGACGACCCGGTCAGCGACAGGAAGACCTCGTCCAGCGTGGGCCGGCGGAGCGCGACGTCCTCGACGTGCACGCCCAGCTCGCCGACCTCCTGGAGCGCCTCCCGGAGCCGCTCCGGGCCCGCGTCGACCGCCACCGAGACCATCAGCGAGCCCTGGTCGACCACCGGCGCCTCGGCGCCGATGCGGGCCAGGGCACGGCTCGCCGGGTCGAGATCCTCCCGGTCACGGACGTGCAGCTCCACGATGTCGCGGCCGGCCCGGCTCTTCAGCTCCTTGCCGGTGCCGGAGGCGATGACCCGGCCGCGGTCGATGATCAGGATGGTGTTGGCGAGCCGGTCCGCCTCTTCCAGGTATTGCGTGGTGAGCAGCACGTCGGTGCCCTCCACGGTGAGCGCCCGGATGGTGTCCCACAGCTCGATCCGGCTCTGCGGGTCGAGGCCGGTGGTGGGCTCGTCGAGCAGCAGCACCTGCGGGCGGCCGACCAGGCTCGCGCCGAGGTCGAGGCGGCGCCGCATGCCGCCGGAGTAGGTGCGGACCAGGCGGTCGCCGGACTCACCGAGGCGGAGTCGGTCGAGCGTCTCCTCCGCCGCGGCCCGGGCCGCCCGGCGGCTGCGGCCGAACAACCGGGCGATCATCTCGAGGTTCTCCCGCCCGGTCAGCGCGGGCTCGACCGTGGCGTGCTGCCCGGCGAGGCCGATCATCTGGCGGACCCGGGCCGGCGCGGTGGTCACGTCGACCCCGCAGACACGCAGGACACCGGCGTCCGGCCGGGTCAGCGTGGAGATCATCCGGAGGAACGTCGTCTTGCCGGCGCCGTTCGGGCCGAGGATCGCGGCGACCTGGCCGGGCTCCAGGCGCACGTCGAGCCCGTCGAGCGCGACGACCTTACCGAAGGACTTGGTGAGGCCCACGGCCTCGATCATCAATGACATGGCACTCTCTCGACTGAGATCGGGTGTCCGCCGGGCCGGAACGGTCGCGGTGACCCCGCCCGGGGGGAGGGCGCCCGGGTCACCGCGACCGCGAAGGGGCCGGACTACTGGCCGCCGGGCGCCGACATGAGCACGAAGCCGTTGCCGTCCGGGTCGGAGAAGTTGGCGTCCCGGCCCCACGGCCGGGCGTTGGGACCGTCCACCTTGACGCCGGCGGCCCGCAGGCTCTCACAGTCGCCGTCGAGGTCGTCGGTGAACAGCTGGACACCCTTCAGGCCGCCCGCCGGCACACCCAGCACGCTCGGCAGCAGCGCGAAGCTGACCGGCGAGCCCTTGGGCGCGACCTCGAGCCAGCGCATGGGCCCCATCTGAGAGTCCTGAGACACCTCGAAACCGAGCTGTTCGACGTAGAACTGCTTGGCGGCGTCCTGGTCGGACACGGGCACGGTGATCATCTTGATTCCGTTGATGCTCATGCCGACGACAATAGGTAGGGAATCTCCTACGTGTCAAGCAGCCGCGCCGGCGACGCGCCGGTCTTACGCAGGGCCGCGAGCACGAACGCCGGCGTCACCGACTGCTGGGTGATCTCGGTGCCCAACGCGTCGGCGAGCGCGTTGGTGATGGCCGGCGGGGCGCAGATCGCGCCCCCCTCACCGACGCCCCGGTGGTCCGGCGGCCCCTCCCCCGGCTCCGGGCCCAGGTGCACGATCTCGATCGGCGGCACGTCCACGGCGGTGGGCAGCAGATAGTCCCGCAACGTCGCGGTCAGCGGCCGGCCCGCCGCGTCGTAGTCCAGGCGCTCGAACAGCACCCCGCCCAGGCCCTGCGCGGTGCCGCCCCGGATCTGGCCCTCGACGACCGCCGGGTTGATCATCGACCCGCAGTCCTCGACCACCAGGTAGCGGGTGATCGTCACCTGCCCGGTCCCCGGGTCGACCCGCACCCAGCAGCAGTGGGTGGCCTGCGCGAAACCCCCGTCCTCCCCGCCGTGGGTGGCGGTCGCGGCCAGCTCCGTCGGGGTGTCCGGCGGGAGGTACGCCGGGGCCAGCGACACCATGCCGGCGAGCTGCACCATGGTCAGCGCGGTGGTCGGCCGCTCCCGCACGTAGACCCGCCCGCCGCCCAGCGCCAGTTCCTCCGGCGGCGCGCCGAGCATCCCGGCGGCGAGCCGGAGCACCTGCTCGCGGACGGCCCGGGCGGCCCGGCGCGCGGCGCCGCTGCCGAACGTCGCGGCCCGGCTGCCCCCGGTGCCCACCATGCTGAACGGCGTGGCGTCGGTGTCGCCGTGCACCACCCGCACCGCGGTGTACGGCAGGTCGAACTCCGCCGCCACCACCTGGGCCAGCGTCGTCTCGTGCCCCTGGCCGTGCGGCACCTGGGAGGTGAACAGCGACACCTCGCCGGTCGGCTCGACGCGCACCCGGGCGGTCTCCTTGCCGCCGCCGGACATGGCGAGGAACTCCGCTCCGCCCGGCGCCGGCTCGATGAACGTGGCCAGCCCGAACCCGAGCACCTCGCCGCGTTCCCGGGCCCGCCGCTGAGCCACCCGGAACGCCGGCACGTCGGCCAGCTCCAGGGCCCGTTCCAGGGTGGCCGGCGCCCGGGTGTCCGCCAGCCGCCAGCCCGCCGCCGTCCGGTACGGCTGCTCCTCGACCGGCACCAGGTTGCGCCGGCGGATCTCCACCGGGGTCAGCCCCAGCTCGCCGGCGACGATGTCGAGCAGCACCTCCCGGGCCCAGGTCTCCACCGCCCACGGGCCCCGGTACGCGACGTACGGGCCCTTGTTCGTGCAGACCGTGGTCACCTCGAAGTCGTACGCCGGCACGCGGTAGGGGCCGGGGATCAGCAGGCGCAGCGCGAGCGTGAAGAACGCCGGGTTCATCGGGACCACCGAGTACGCCCCGACGTCCATCACCAGCGCGGCCCGCAGCCCGAGCAGCGTGCCGTCGGCCCGGACCGCCGCCTCCAGGCACATCGAATCGTCCCGGGCGTGGCCGCCGACCAGCAGGTTCTCCCGGCGGTCCTCGATCCACCGCACCGGCCGGCCGGTGCGCACGGCCGCCGCACAGATCAGCAGGTCCTCCCGGGTGATCCCCCACTTCGAGCCGAACGAGCCGCCCACGTCCGGCACCACCACCCGGATCCGGTTCGGCGCGATCCCGAGGTGGGCCGCGAGCACCATCCGCATCAGGTGCGGCGCGTGCACGGCGGCGTGGAACGTCAGCTCCCCGCCCGCCGGCTCGTACACCGCGAGCCCGCCCCGGGTCTCCAGCGGGGCGGCCATGTAGCGGTGCTGCCGCAGCGTCCGCGCGACCACGCGGTCGGCCGCGCGGAACGCCGCCGCGACGTCGCCGTAGCGGACGCGGTCGTGGTAGGGCACGTTGCCGGGCGCCACGTCGTACAGCGCTGGCGACGCCGGGTCCAGGGCGGTCGCCACGTCCGGCACCGGCGGCAGCTCCGTGTAGCGCACCTCGATCAGCTCCAGCGCGTCCTCGGCCAGGTAGCGGCTCTCCGCCACCACCATCGCGATCGGGTCGCCGACCAGCCGGACCCGGTCGTCGGCCAACGCCGGGTGCACCAACTGGGTCATCCCGGGGATGGAGGCGTCGAAACGCACCGGGGTCAGCGTCCCGACGAGGTCCGCCGCGGTGAACACCGCGACCACGCCGGGCGCGCGGCGCGCCGCGCGCACGTCCACGGTGACGGTGGCGTGCGGCACCGTGCTGCGCAGGAAGGCGACGTGCGCGAGGTGCGGCGCGGTCAGGTCGGCCACGTACCGGCCGCCGCCGGTGAGCAGCCGCGGGTCCTCCAGCCGTCGCGCCGGGCTGCCGACCCGCCCCCGCTCGGTGTCGTCGTCGGTCATCGCGCCGCTCCCTCCGTCCCGGGCACGGCGGCCGGGTCCGGGCGTCGCGCGGCGGCGAGCCGGACCGCGTCCACGATGCTCTGGTAGCCGGTGCACCGGCACAGGTTCCCGGCCAGCGCGGCCCGGATCGCCGGCTCGTCCGGCGTCGGCTCGTCGGCGAGCAGCGCGTGTGCCGCCAGCACCATGCCCGGCGTGCAGAAGCCGCACTGCACCGCGTGGCAGCGCCGGAACGCCTCCTGCACCGGCCCCAGCTCGCCGGGCGGGGCCAGCCCCTCCACGGTGGTGATCTCGTGCCCCCGGGCCTGCACCGCGAACATCAGGCAGGCGTACACCGGCTCGCCGTCGAGCAGCACCGTGCAGGCGCCGCAGGCGCCCTGCTCGCAGCCGACGTGCGTGCCGGTGAGCCCGAGCTCCTCGCGGAGGAAGTCGGCGAGCGTCCGCCGGGGTTCGGCCGGCGCGGCCCGCCGGACCCCGTTGACCACCAGTTCGACCGCGTCCATGCGTACCCCCGATCAGTGGGTGTGCGGCGCGGCCCGGCGCGCCGCGTCGGTCAGGGCGCGGCGCAGCAGCGTCACCAGCGCCTCGCGGCGGTGGGCCGCGTCGGCGGCGACGTCGCCGACCGGCGCCACCTCGTCCACCAGGCCGGCCGCCGCGTCGGCGAGCGCGGCGTCGTCGAGGGCGCCGCCACGCAGCGCCGCCTCCACGCCGGGCAGCCGGCGGGGCGCGGGGCCGCCGCCGAGCACCGCGACCCGGGCGTACGCGCAGCCGCCCGCGCCGTCCCGGCCGAGCACCACCGCGGCGCCGGCCAGCGCGAAGTCCCGGGCCCGGCGCCCCGTCTCGTGGAACCCGTGACCGGCGCCGGCCGGCGGGACCGGGAACCGGATCCGGGTCAGCACCTCGTCCGGGCCGGCGATCGAGCCGCCCTCGGGCGCGAAGAAGTCGCCGGCCGGCACCTCGCGTTCCCCGCCGGCCCGGGTCAGCACCAGCCGGGCGTCCAGCGCGAGCGCCACCGCCGGCAGCTCGGCCGCGGCGTGGCCGACGACGAGGCTGCCGCCGACCGTGCCCCGCGCGCGCACCTGCGGGTGGCCGATGTGGCCGACCGCGGCGGTGAGCAGCGGCAGCCGCGCGGCGATCGACGGCGAGCGTTCCACCGCGCGCTGGCGGACCAGCGCGCCCACGGTCACCTCGCGCGGGCCATCGGTGATCTCCGCCAGCCCGGCGACCCGGTTCAGGTCGACCAGCACGGCCGGGCGGGCCAGCCGCAGCGCCATCAGCGGGACCAGGCTCTGGCCGCCGGCGATCACTGCCGCGTCCGGCCCGTGCCGGGCGAGCAGGTCGTGCGCCTCGGCCAGACTGCGGGGGGCGTGGTACGCGAACGGCGCGGCCTTCACCGCCACCTCCCTCGGCTCGGCGGGTCAGCGTCAGTCGGCGGCCCGCGTCTCCAGGATGGAGTGCGTGGAGGCGGTCGGGTGGATCCGGACGAGTTCCAGCCCGGCCCGGTCGAGGACGTCCCGGAACTCCTGTTCGGTCCGCTCGTAGCCGCCCGGTGTGTTGAGCCGCACCCACATGCCGGCCATCAGGTACTTCAGCGGGCGGCGCGGTGGCGCCGGCACCAGGTGCGCGGCGACCAGGATCCGGCCGGACGGCGGCAGCACCTCGCGCACCCGGCGCAGGATCTCCACCGACTCGTCGTCGCTCCAGTCGTGCAGCACCTGCTTGAGCACGTACGCGTCCGCGCCGGCCGGGACGCCGTCGAAGAAGCTGCCCCCGACGCAGGTGTACCGGTCGGCGACCGCGCTCCCGGCGATCCGGGCCCGGGCCTGTTCCACCACCGGCGGCAGGTCGAACAGCACGCCCTCGATGCCCGGGTGCTTGAGCAGGATCTTCTCCAGGAAGGTGCCCTCGCCGCCCCCGAGGTCGACGAGGGTCTTCACGCCCTCGAAGTCGTACGCCTCGACGATCGCGTCGTCCTTCGGCCCGGAGAAGATCGTCTGGGCGCGGCTGAACACGGCGTACTGGTCCCGGTTCGCGGTCATGTAGGACCAGATGTCCTGCCCGAAGACGTGCTCGAAGGCCGGCTGCCCGGTCCGGATAGTGTGCAGCACCTCGTCCGGCTCCCACACCTTCGAGGCCCAGTCCGCGCCGAGCATCTCGGCGATGCCGTGCAACGAGTGGGGCGCGTCCCGGAGGAGGTAGCGCGACTCCTCGGTGTGCGCGAACACCCCCGGCTCGACCTCCTGGAAGATCGACTCGCTGGTCAACGCGCGCATGAACAGCAGGAGCACGTCCCGCTCGCCACCGATCTCGGCGGCCAACGCGTCGATGGACCTGGGCCCGTCCTTGAGCCGTTCCGGCAGGTCGAGGCCCACCGTGGCGACCTGGATGCAGACGGAGGTCAGCCGGCCCAGCACTTTCTCCAGCACCTTCTCCAGCACTGCCGTCGACATCGGCGGTGCGAACTGCTGCGGTGGGTTCTCCATCATCGGCCTCCTGCCGTCGCGAACGCCAGGCACCCCAGCTTTCCAGCGCGGACCGACCGGATCTTCTCCTGCGTTGCGGAACCGCGGCCTAGGGATACCGGTCCTCGTGCGCCTTGCGGTAGTCCTCGATCGCGGTGGCCCGCCCGGCCGCCGCGTGCGTCGCCCAGGCCGGGTTGCCGAGCAGCGCGCGGCCCAGCGCGACCAGGTCGAACTCGCCGTCGGTCAGCCGGCGGGTCAGCCCGGACACCGTCTCCGGCCCGCCCGGCCGCAGGAAGTCGCGGGTCAGGCCGACCGACCCCACGGTGATCGCGGGCAGCCCGGTGAGCCGCTTCGCCCAGCCGGCCAGGTTCAGCGCCGAGCCGGCGAACGCCGGCTCCCAGAAGCGGCGTTGCGACGCGTGCAGGGCGCCCGCGCCGGCGTCCGCGAACGCGTCGAGGACCTCGGCCAGCTCGGCCGGCGTGTCGGCGATGCGGGCGGCGTAGGCGCGCTCCTTGAACTGCGAGAACCGGACGATCACCGGGCGGTCCGCCGGCAGGTGCGCGCGGACCGCCCGCACCACCGCGGCCGGGAACGCCGCCCGCCGCGCCGGGGAGCCGCCGTACGCGTCGGTGCGCCGGTTGGTGTGCGGCCAGAGGAACTCGTCCAGCAGGTAGCCGTGCGCGGCGTGGATCTCCACCGCGTCGAACCCGGCCCGGCCGGCGACCCGCGCCGCGTCCGCGTACGACGCCAGCAGCTCGTCGGCGTCGGCGAGCGTCATCGCGTGCCCGGCCGGCCGCCCCGGCTCGGACACCCCGGACGGCGTCCACGCCGGACGGCCGTCGACCGGCTCGCGCCGGCTGCCCAGGTGCCAGAGTTGGGCGGCGATCCGGCCGCCGGCGTCGTGGACCGCGTCGACCACCCGCCGCCAGCCCGCCTCGGCCGGCCCGGCCGTCATCCGCGGCACGGTGTCCTCGTGGCCGGCGGTGGGATGGTCCACCAGCACGCCCTCGGTGACGATCAGCCCGATGCCCTGCTCGGCGCGGCGACGGTAGTAGTCGGCCGCCTCCCGGGCCGGCACCCCGCCGGGGGCGCGGTTGCGGGTCATCGGGGCCATCACGAGGCGGGATCGCAACGGCATCCCGGCGACGGTGACGGGCTCGGTCAGCGGCGCCACCGGCGATCCGGCGGCCAGGGTCGTGGTCATGGCCCGACGGTAGGAGGTGACACCGGTGTCAGGGGCAAGCCCGACCGGCGGCGGGGGTGCGGGCGGTGTCGTCGACCGTCATGTCGGTGACGATCTCGTCGAGCACCGAGACGGCGCGGGAGAGCTGCGCCATCTCGGCCGTCATCCGGGCCCGTTCCTCGCGCAGCCGGTCGGTGAGCCAGTGGGTGCGGATGTCCGGGTCGGTCACGCAGGGCAGCAGCTCGGACATCCGCCGGCTGCTCAACCCGGCCGCGAAGAGCCGCTGGATGAGCCGCACCCGCTCGACCGCCGACTCGGCGAACAGCCGCTGCCCGCTGGCCGTGCGCCGGGCCGCGAGCAGACCCTGCTGCTCGTAGTACCGGATGGACCGGGCGCTGACCCCGGTCCGCGCCGACAACTCCCCGATCCGCATCACGCCTCCCGCCGTCGCGTCCGACGCCCGGACCGAGCATGCCAGGAGCGGTGGCCGGCCGCCGCCCCTCGTCGTGTCGGGCCCGCCTGTTACGGTTCCGCCGCCCTTGCCGCTGCCGCACCGGAGGTTGGTGTGATCAACTCGCACGTCTCGTCGTTCGCCGGGTTGCCGGTCCTGCCGTTCACACCGGGCATGGCGCTGCCGGACGATCCGTCCGCCGTGGCCTGGCGGCTGGAGGTCGAGGAGTTCGACGCCGACCCGGCCGAGTTCGCCGGCCTGGTCCGCGCCATGCTCGACGAGGTGCCGGCCGAGGCGGTGCGGGCCGTGGTGGTGGGCGAGTGGGGTGAGGCGTACGAGCGCCCGCTGCCGGTCGACCTGCTGGTCGACGCCGCGTCGAAGTGGACCGGGCTGCGGGCGGTGTTCCTCGCCGACCTGGTCGCCGAGCAGTGCGAGATCTCCTGGCTGACCCACGGGGACGTCACCCCGCTGCTGGCGGCCTGCCCGGCGCTGGAGGTGCTGGGCATCCGCGGCGCGCAGGGGCTGCGGCTGGAGCCGGTCCGGCACCCCGCGCTGCGCGAGCTGCGGATCGAGTCCGGCGGCCTGCCGGCCGCAGTGGTACGGGCGGTAGGGGGTTGCGACCTGCCGGCGCTGCACCGGCTCGACCTGTGGCTCGGCGTCGCCGACTACGGCGGTGACGCCACCGTGGACGACCTGGCGGCGGTGCTGGCCGGCGACCAGCTCCCGGCGGTGCGGCACCTCGCGCTCTGCAACGCGGAGCAGGCCGACGCGATCGCCGCGGCGGTGGCGGACGCGCCGGTGGTCGGCCGGTTGGAGGTCCTCGACCTGTCCATGGGCGTGCTGGGCGACACCGGCGCGGCGGCGCTGCTGGCCGGCCAGCCGCTGACCCACCTGCGCCGGCTCGACCTGCACCACCACTTCCTCTCCGCGGAGGTGGCCGCCTCGGTGGTCGCCGCGCTGCCGGGCGTCGAGGTCGACGTCTCCGACCCGCAGTCCGCCGACGAGCACGACGGCCGCTACTACTACTTCACCGCGGTCGGGGAATGACCGCCGTCGGGCGCCAGCCGCGCGGGTGGGGTCGCCGGTGACATGCGGCTGACCGTGGTGGGCAACCCCGCCAACCGCCGGGTGGCGCTGTTCACCCGGGCGGTGCGCGCGGCGGGGCTGCCCGCGCCCGACGTGCTGCCCTGGGTCGACGTGCTGACCGGGGCCGCAGCGCCGTCGGCCGGCACGCTGGTGCGGGTCGACTCCGCGGGCGAGGACCCGCTGGTCGACCGGTTGCTGCGGCGCTCGCCCACCGCCGCCCGGCACGGCGAGCTGGTCGGTCTCGCCGACGCGTACGCCGGTCTGGTGGCCGGCCTCGCCCGGGTGGCCGCCGGCGGCGCGGAGCTGCTGAACCGGCCGGCGGACGTCGCGGTGCTCTGCGACAAGCGGCGCTGCCACGCGGTGCTGGCGGCCGCCGGCGTGCCGGTGCCGGCCGCGCTGCCGCCGGTCGGCGGCCCTGCCACGCTGCCCGCGGTCGGCGGTTACGCCGCGCTGCGCGAGGCGATGGCGGCGGCCGGTTGGCGGCGGGTGTTCGTCAAGCCGGCGCACGGCTCGTCCGCCGCCGGGGTGCTCGCGCTCGCGGTCGGCCCGCGCGGCGTGCAGGCCGACACCACCGTCGAGCCCACGCCGGACGGGTTGTTCAACTCGCTGCGGGTGCGCCGCCACACCGACGAGGCGACGATCGCCGCGATCGTCGACCGGCTGGCCCCGGACGGGCTGCACGTCGAGCGGTGGCTGCCCAAGGCCGGCCTGGGCGACCGGGTGGTCGACGTGCGGGTGCTGGTGGTGGCCGGGCGGCCGACGCACGCGGTGGTGCGCGCCGCCCGGGGGCCGCTGACCAACCTGCACCTCGGCAACGCCCGGGGCGACCTCGCCGAGCTGCGGGCCGCGGCCGGGCCGGCGGCCTGGTCGGCGGCGATGGAGACCTGCGAGCGGGTCGCCGCCTGCTTCGCCGGCTCGCTGCACGTCGGCGTCGACCTGATGTTCCTGGCCGGGTGGCGGCGGCACGCGGTCGCCGAGGTGAACGCGTTCGGCGACCTGCTGCCCGGCGTGCTGGCCGACGGCCGGGACAGCTACGCCGAGCAGGTGCACGCGCTGACCACCGGCCGGTGGCGGCGGTGGCGGGCGGGGGTGGCGGCGTGCGCGGCCTGATCGGCAGTCACGACCTGCTCCTGGTCACGCTGGACACGCTGCGCCACGACGTGGCCGCCGAGCTGGTCGCGGCGGGGCGGACGCCACGGCTGGCCCGGGTGCTGCCCGGTGGGCGGTGGGAGCGCCGGCACTCCCCCGCCAGCTTCACCTACGCCGCCCACCACGCGTTCTTCGCCGGCTTCCTGCCCACGCCGACCACGCCGGGCCCGCACGAGCGGCGGTTCGCGGCGGCGTTCCCCGGCAGCGAGACCGCCGGCGCGGACACCTGGGTGTTCGACGCGCCGGATCTGCCGACCGCGCTGGCCGCGGCCGGCTACCACACGCTCTGCCTGGGCGGGGTCGGCTTCTTCAACCGGCGCAGCCCGCTCGGCGCGGTGCTGCCCGGCCTGTTCGCCGAGGCGCACTGGGAACCGGAGTTCGGCGTCACGTCCCCCACCTGCCTGGACGCTCAGCTCGACCGGCTGGCCGAGGTGCTGGCCCGGGTGCCGGCCGAGCGGCCGCTGTTCACCTTTCTCAACGTGGCCGCGCTGCACCAGCCGAACCGGCACCACCTGCCCGGCGCGCAGGCCGACAGCCGGGCCAGCCACGCCGCCGCCCTGGAGTACGTCGACGGCCGGGTCGACCGGTTGTTCCGGCTGGTCACCGGCCGGGGCCGGCCGGTGTTCACGATCGTCTGCTCCGACCACGGCACCGCCTACGGGGAGGACGGCCACACCGGCCACCGGATCGGCCACGACGTGGTGTGGACCGTCCCCTACGCCGACTTCACCCTGCATCCGGGAGAATGGTGACCAGCACCGATCCGAGCCTCGACGGCTCCGTCTACCAGCAGTACCTCTACGCGTACCCGCACAAGACCTCGTACCGGCCGCTGCGGCCCCGGCCCCGGCTGGCCGACGTGTGGCGGGCCGAGGCGCGCGACGCGCTCTTCCTCTATCTGCACGTGCCGTTCTGTGAGATGCGGTGCGGCTTCTGCAACCTGTTCACCCGCGCCAACGCGCCGGCCGAGCAGGTCACCGCATACCTGCGGCAGTTGCGCCGGCAGGCCGAGCGGGTCGCCGGGGCGCTCGGCGACGACGCCGGGTACGCCCGCGCGGCGTTCGGCGGCGGCACCCCCACCTATCTCACCGCCGACGAACTGACCGCGCTGTTCGCCGTCGCCACCGACACGCTCGGCGCGCGCCTGCCGGGCGTACCGCTGTCGGTGGAGACGTCGCCGGCCACCGCGACGCCGGACCGGCTCGCGGTGCTCGCCGCGCACGGCACCACCCGGGTGAGCATCGGCGTGCAGAGCTTCCTCGACGTCGAGGCCCGCGCCGCCGGCCGGCCGCAACGCCGCGCCGAGGTGGAGGCCGCGTTGGCCGCGATCCGGGACGCGCGGATCCCGTCGCTCAACATCGACCTGATCTACGGCATCGACGGGCAGACCGCCGACACGTGGCGGCAGAGCCTGGACGCGGCGCTGGCCTGGCGGCCGGAGGAGCTGTTCCTCTATCCGCTCTACGTCCGGCCGCTGACCGGTCTGGGGCGGCGGGCGCACGCCCGCGCCGACTGGGACGCCCAGCGCCTGACGCTCTACCGGCAGGCGGTGGAGACGCTCGGCGCGGCCGGCTACCGGCAGGAGTCGATGCGGCAGTTCCGCCGCGTCGACGCGCCAGCGGCGGACGGCCCGGGCTACTGCTGCCAGGACGACGGCATGGTCGGGCTGGGCTGCGGCGCCCGCTCCTACACCACCGCGTTGCACTACTCCTTCGACTACGCGGTGAGCGTCACGCAGGTGCGCGCGGTGCTGGACGACTACCTGGCCCGGCCCGCCGACGACTTCGCGTACGCCGAGTTCGGTTTCCGGTTGGACGGCGCGGAACAGCGCCGCCGCTGGCTGCTCACGTCGCTGCTGCGCGCCGACGGCGTGGACGCCGACGCCTACCGGGTCCGCTTCGGGCGCCTGCCGGTCGACGACTTCCCGCAGCTCGGCCGGCTCGTCGAGCGGGGCTGGGCCACCGACGGCGGGCTGCGGCTCACCGCCGCCGGGCTGGCCCGTTCCGACGCCGTCGGCCCGTGGCTCACCTCCGCCGAGGTCCGGCACGCGATGACCGGGTACGCGCTGCGATGACGCTGTCGATCCTCTACCGGGGCCCGCTGGCGAGCTGCAACTACGACTGTCCCTACTGTCCGTTCGCCAAGCGGCGCGACCCGCCGGAGCTGCTGCGGGCCGACCGGGCGGCGCTGGCCCGGTTCACCGGTTGGGTGGCGGCGACCACCGACGTGCGGTTGTCGGTGCTGTTCACGCCGTGGGGCGAGGCGCTGACCCGGCGCTGGTACCGGGACGCGATGGTGTCGCTGTCGCACCTGCCGCACGTGGACCGGGTGGTGGTGCAGACCAACCTCGCCGCCCGGGTCGACTGGTTGGCCGACGCGGATCCCGGCTCGGCCGCGCTCTGGGCGACCTACCATCCGGGGCAGGTCGAGCGGGCGCGGTTCCTGGGCCGGTGCGCGCGCCTGACCGAGCTGGGTATCCGATACTCGGTCGGGGTGGTCGGCCTGCCGGAGCACCTCGACGAGGCGCGGGCGTTGCGGGCCGCGTTGCCGCCGGCCGTCTACCTGTGGGTCAACGCGGCCGAGGGTCACCGCTACACGGCTGCGGAGGAGGCGACCTGGACCGCGCTGGATCCGCACTTCGGCTACAGCGTCCGTCCGCACCTGTCGCTCGGCCGGCCCTGCCACGCCGGTGAGACCGCCGTCTCGGTGGTGGGCGACGGCACGGTCCGCCGTTGCCACTTCATTCCCGCCCCGATCGGCAACCTCTACGACGGGTCGTGGCGGGCGGCCCTGAAACCCCGGATGTGTGGCGTCGCGGTCTGCGACTGCCACATCGGGTACGTCCACCTCAAGCCGCTCGGCCTGCGCGACGTCTTCGCCGGTGGGGTGCTGGAACGCATCCCCGCCGGCTGGCCGCCGCCGGCCTCGACGCCGCGCTGACGGCTGGTCGAAACAGCTTCGCCCATTGACAGGCATCAGATGTTAACGCAAACATTGGTGGGTGCCCCCTTCGGGTGGGCGCCGGGAGCTCGCCACTTTGCACCACCGCCGGTCCAGGGCAGACCGGTGCTGCGCGGCACGCAGGTGACCGAGGGGCGGCAGGGGTCGACAACCAGCCGTCCTTCGCGCGGGGCATACATCATACGAATGATGTGAACGCTAACTCCGCCTCGGTCGGGCGTCGCCACCCCCACTCACGGACCGGGAGGTCCCCGTGCGACTCATGCACCATCCCCGCCACCGGGCGGCGTTGATCGCCGCCGCCACCACCCTCGCGGTCACCACCGCCGGCCTCACCGCCACCCAACTCCCCGCCGCGGCCGCCACCGGCTGCGCGGTCACCTACACCGTCTCGTCCTCCTGGCCGGGCGGCTTCAACGCCAACGTCTCCGTCACCAACCTCGGCGACCCGGTCAGCAGTTGGCGACTGACCTGGAACTTCACCGCCGGCCAGACCGTCACCCAGTACTGGAACACCACGCTCACCCAGACCGGCGCCGCCGTCACCGCCGCCAACGTCTCCTACAACGGCGCCATCCCCACCGGCGGCAGCACCAGCTTCGGCTTCAACGGCGCCTGGACCGGCAACAACCCGGCCCCCACCAGCTTCGCCCTCAACGGCACCACCTGCACCGGCGGCGTCACCACCCCGCCCACCACGACCCCACCGCCCACCACGCCACCGCCCACCACCCCGCCGCCGGGCACCAGCGCACCGTGTGACATCTACGCCGCCGGCGGCACCCCCTGCGTCGCCGCGCACAGCACCACCCGGGCGCTCTTCGGCGCCTACAGCGGCCGGCTCTACCAGGTGCGCCGCGCGTCCGACAACACCACCCGCGACATCAACGCGCTCAGCGCCGGCGGCCCGGCGGACTCCGCCGTGCAGGACTCCTTCTGCGCCAACACGAGCTGCCTGATCACGGTCATCTACGACCAGACGACCCGCGGCAACAACCTCACCCAGGCGCCCCCCGGCGGGTTCTCCGGCCCCGCCCCGGGCGGGTACGACAACCTCGCCGACGCGAAGGCGGCGCCGACGACGGTGCTCGGGCACCGGGCGTACGGGGTGTTCGTGGCGCCCGGCACCGGCTACCGCGACAACACCACCAACGGCATCGCCACGGGCGACCAGCCCGAGGGCATGTACGCCATCTTCGACGGCACCCACTACAACGGCGGCTGCTGCTTCGACTACGGCAACGCCGAGACCAACAGCCGCGACAACGGCAACGGCACCATGGAAGCCATCTACTTCGGCAACATCAAGGTCTGGGGCTACGGCACCGGCAACGGCCCCTGGGTGATGGCCGACCTGGAGAACGGGCTGTTCTCCGGCGTCAACCCCGGCTACAACGCCAACAACCCGTCGATCAGCCACCGCTACCTGACCGCCATCGTCAAGGGCGAGCCGAACCACTGGGCCATCCGGGGCGGCAACGCCCAGTCCGGCGCGCTGTCCACCATCTACGACGGCAAGCGGCCGAACGCCTCCGGCTACAACCCGATGAAGAAGGAAGGCGCGATCATCCTCGGCATCGGCGGCGACAACAGCCACGGCGCGGCCGGCACGTTCTACGAGGGCGTGATGACCTCCGGCTACCCGTCGAACGCCACCGAGGACGCGGTCCAGGCCAACATCACCGCCGCCGGCTACCGCTGACGGCACCGCGGCCCGCCACCGGCGCCCGGCCGGCGGCGGGCCGACCCCACCCGCCCGACCACCAGCCCAACCTACCCAGGAAGGGACCGGACATGTCATCGTCACGACTCTCCCGCCGGAACCTGCTCATCGCGTCCGGCGCCGGCACGGCCGCCGCCGCCGGCCTGCTCAGCGTCCGGCGGGACGCCCTGGCCACCGCCGGCCCGCAGAGCTACACCGCGAGCTGGTCGTCCGTCGACCAGCACCCACCCGCTCCGGAGTGGTTCCAGGACGCCAAGTTCGGCGTCTACTACCACTGGGGTGTGTACAGCGTGCCGGCGTTCGCCAACGAGTGGTATCCGCGGAACATGTACCACAGCGGCTCGAACGAGAACAACCACCACAAGGCGGTCTACGGCGACCCGTCGGCGTGGCCGTACCACAACTTCATCAACGGCGCCCGCGACAAGGCCGGCAACTGGGTGCAGTTCGCCCCGAAGCTGAAGTCCGCCGGCGGCAACTTCGACCCCAACGAGTGGGCGCAACTCTTCGCCGATGCCGGCGCGCGCTTCGCCGGGCCGGTCGCCGAGCACCACGACGGCTTCTCCATGTGGAACAGCCAGGTCAACGAGTGGAACGCGGTGGCCAAGGGCCCCAAGCTGGACCTGGTACGCCTGCACGCCGACGCGATCCGCGCCAAGGGCATGAAGTTCTGGGTGTCGCTGCACCACGCGTACAACTTCACCGGCTACTACGAGTGGGTCCCGGCGCAGTCCGACGCGAGCCTGCGCAAGCTCTACGGGCAGCTCGGCGCCGCCGAGCAGCAACTGTGGTACGACAAGCTCCGCGAGGTGATCGACGGCTACCAGCCGGACATCATCTACCACGACTTCAACCTGCCCCGGATCGACGAGGCGCAGCGGCTGAAGTTCCTGTCCTACTACTACAACAAGGCCGTCTCCTGGAACAAGGACGTGCTGACCACGTTCAAGGACACCGGCTTCAACACCCGCGGCGAGGTCTACGACTACGAACGCGGCGGACCGTCCGGCCTGCTCTCCCCGTACTGGCTGACCGACGACAGCGTCTCCAGCTCGAGCTGGTGCTACACCCAGGGCATCGGCTACTACTCCGCGAAGTCGCTGCTGCACGCGCTGCTGGACCGGGTCAGCAAGAACGGCACCATGGTGCTCAACATCGCGCCGATGGCCGACGGCACCATCCCCGCCGGCCAGCAGTCCGTGCTCCGCTCCATCGGCGACTACCTGGGCCGGTTCGGCGAGTCGCTCTACTCCACCCGCGCCTGGTCGGTCTTCGGCGAGGGACCCACACCGATGGGCGGCGGCTCGTTCCAGACCCCCCGCGAAGGCACCAACCGGGACATCCGCTTCACCCGCAGCAAGGACAACTCCGTCCTGTACGCCACGGTGATGGGCTGGCCCGGCAGCACCCTGACCATCTCGACGATGACCTCGAGCCGGGTCAACCTCAGCGGCCTGACCGGCGTGCAACTGCTCAACAACACCGCCGGGACGTACGTCGACCTGCCGCGGCCCACCCAGGACGGCTCCGGCCTGCACATCACCATGCCGTCGTCCAGCGCTCCGTTCTCCGCCATGGCATACGTGGTCAAGCTGACCTTCGGCGTGGGCGGAACGCCGACGCCGCCGCCGTCGCCGTCGCCGACGGTCACCCCGACCTTCGTCCCGACCTCCGCGCCGCCCGGACAGGCCACCGCCACCTACAAGATCACCAATTCGTGGTCCGGCGGCTTCCAGGCGGACGTCACCGTCACCGCCGGTTCGACGCCGATCAACGGTTGGACGGTGACCTGGAGCTTCCCCGACGGGCAGACGATCCAGCAGATGTGGAACGGCACGTACACCCAGAGCGGGTCGAACGTCAGCGTCCGCAACGTCTCCTACAACGGGTCGCTCGCCGCGGGCGCGTCCACCACGTTCGGCTTCCTGGCCGGCTCGACCGGCACGAACAACCCCCCGACCAACCTCACCGTCACCGTCGGCTGACCACCGCCGGTCCACCACTCACGTCCGGAGATCATTCATGACCCGTCCTCCTCGGCCCCGGTGGGCGTTCCTCGCCACCGCCGCCGCGCTCACCCTCACCACCGCCGGGCTCACCGGTACGCAGTTCGCGTCCGCGGCCGCCGCCGGCTGCTCCGTCACCTACACCGTCTCCTCCTCCTGGTCCGGTGGGTTCGGCGCGAACGTCTCCGTCACCAACCTCGGCGACCCGGTCAGCAGTTGGCGACTGACCTGGAACTTCACCGCCGGCCAGACCGTCACCCAGTACTGGAACACCACGCTCACCCAGACCGGCGCCGCCGTCACCGCCGCCAACGTCTCCTACAACGGCGCCATCCCCACCGGCGGCAGCACCAGCTTCGGCTTCAACGGCGCCTGGACCGGCAACAACCCGGCCCCCACCAGCTTCGCCCTCAACGGCACCACCTGCACCGGCGGCGTCAGCACGCCGCCCACGACGACGCCGCCGACGAGCACCCCACCGACCACGCCGCCCCCGACCACCCCACCCCCGGGCGGCGACGGGCCGTGTGACATCTACGCGGCCGGCGGCACCCCCTGCGTCGCCGCACACAGCACCACCCGGGCGCTCTTCCGCGCCTACAGCGGCCGGCTCTACCAGGTCCGCCGCTCCTCCGACAACACCACCCGCGACATCACCACGCTCAGCGCGGGCGGTCCCGCCAACGCCGCCGCGCAGGACTCGTTCTGCGCCAACACCACCTGCGTCATCACCTGGATCTACGACCAGACGACCCGGGGCAACAACCTCGGCTACCAGGGGACCGGCGGCATCGGGGGCGCGGTCCAGCCGGCCGTCGCGAACCGGGAGTCGGTCACGGTCGGCGGCGCGAAGGCGTACTCGCTGTTCATCCCCGGCAACAGCAGCTACTGGCGGGACGGTCACCTGACCGGCGTCCCCACCGGCAGCGCGCCCGAGGGCATGTACATGGTCACCAGCGGCACGCACGTCAACAGCGGCTGCTGCTTCGACTACGGCAACAGCGAGACCACCCGGCGGGCCGACGGCGCCGGCGCGATGGACGCGATCAACTTCAGCACGAGCTGCTGGTTCGGCGGCTGCTCCGGCAGCGGCCCCTGGGTGCAGGCCGACCTGGAATGGGGCCTCTACCCCGGCGGCAGCTCCTCATGGAACCCCAACCAGCGCGCCTTCACCAGCAAGTTCGTCACCGCCACGCTGAAGAACAACGGCACCTCACGGTTCGCCATCAAGGGCAGCAACGCCCAGTCCGGCGGCCTCTACACGCTCTACGACGGGTCGCTGCCCCCCGGCTACAGCCCGATGAAGAAGCAGGGCGCGATCATCCTGGGCAGCGGCGGCGACTGCTGCATCGACAACAAGAACCAGAGCGTCGGCACGTTCTACGAGGGAGCCATGGTGGCCGGTTACCCCTCGGACGCGACCGAGAACGCGGTCCAGGCCAACGTCGTGGCCGCCGGCTACCGCTGAGCCGTACCGGCCGCCGTCACCCGATCCGTGGGGGGCGGCGGCCGGATCACGGACGGACCCCGGGCAGGCCCGGACGGGAGCCCGCACGCCGGGCGGACGCCGCAGAGGCGGACGGTAGGCTGCGGACGATCGTCGGGGTGTCCGAAGGGGAACGCGTGACAGGCGTGTCGATTCGCGGGGCGGTTGTGGCCTGCGGAGGTCCGGAGTGAGCGAGGGGCTGCGTCCCGGCGACCCGGTCCGGCTCGGTGGCTACGAACTGCTCGGCCGGCTCGGCGAGGGCGGCATGGGCAGCGTGTTCCTGGCCCGCTCGCCGCAGGGCCGGCGGGTCGCGGTCAAGGTCGTCCGCGCCGAACTCTCCCACCACGACGAGTTCCGGGGCCGGTTCCGCAGTGAGGTGAACCGGGCCCGCCAGGTGCCGCCGTTCTGCACCGCCGAGGTCCTGGACGCCGACCCGGACCACGAGCCGCCCTACCTGGTCGTGGAGTACGTCGACGGGCCCAGCCTGGTCCAGGTGATCCGGGAGAAGGGACCGATGACGGCGGCCGGCGTGCACGGCATCGCGGTCGGGGTGGCCACCGCGCTCACCGCCATCCACGGCGCCGGGGTGATCCACCGGGACCTGAAACCGGCAAACGTCCTGGTCGCGCCCGGCGGGATCAAGGTCATCGACTTCGGCATCGCCCGCGCGTTCGACGCGACCAGCCAGCACACCCGGACCAACCAGATGGTCGGCACCGTGGCGTACATGGCGCCGGAGCGGTTCGAGACCGCGTCCGGCCACCGCACGGGCCCGGCCGCGGACATCTTCGCCTGGGGCGCCGTGGTCGCCTTCGCCGCGACCGGACGCACCCCGTTCGAGGGTGAGTCCGCCACCGCCACCGCGATGCGGATCATGACCCAGCCGCCGGACCTGACCGGGCTGGAGGGGCCGCTGCGGGACCTGGTCTCCCGCGCGCTGGAGAAGGACCCGACCGACCGGCCCTCGGCCCGGGACCTGCTCGACGGCTTGTTGACAGCGGCCCACCCGGCGGGCGAGTCGGCCGGCCGGGCCGCGGGCCCGGGTGCGCCGGCCGGCCCCGGCTCCGCCGCGAGACCCGCAGCCCTCCCCGGAACGGGCGGCGGAACCGGAACGGGCGGCGGACCAGTGGGCCGCGGGACCGGAACGACGGGAGACGGCTTCGACGGCACGGACCGGGCCGGCCCGGCGGGTTCCGACGCGGTCCCGAAGCGCCGCCGCCGACTCGTCGGGCTGGCCGCCGGCGCGGCGGTGATGGCGGTGCTGGTGCCGGCCGCGATGTTCGGCCCGGACCTGGTGCGTGACCGGTCCGGCTCGGCGCCCACCGGCTCCCCCGGCGCCGGCACGCCGTCCGCGGCGGCGGCGACCGGCGGGCCGGCCACCGGCGGCACCCCCTCCGCAACGCCCACGTCCCGCGCCCCGAGCGGGTCGCCGTCGGCGGCGGTCGACCGGACCCGGGCCATGCTGGCCGGGCAGCGGCGGCTCCTGCTGCACGTGGTGGAGATCGACCGGGACCTGTCGCTGCCGTTCGACGGCAAGCTCACGGTCGGCGACGGCACCGGTAAGGACGCGCTCTTCGTGCTCGAACCGGTCGGCGTCGACTACATGATCAGGTCGGTGAACCCGGACGTCGCGCACCGTCCGTGCCTCGGCGTCAAGCTCGACGCCGAGGGGTACGCGTCCCTGGTGGGCGCCGAGTGCGAACCCACCGGGGCCACCATGTTCGGGATCTCCCCCGAGGGCAAGGACGACAAGGCTCGCACCTCCTACTCGATCTTCAACGATAAGTACGGCCTGGTGCAGTGGGACGACACCGAGAAGGAGATCTACGTCCAGGAGATGGGCGACGCCCCGATCGACACCACGTTCAGCCTGGTCGACCGCGGCGCCGCCTGACCCTGAGCGTCAGAGCAGCTCGACGTACCCGCCGGAACCGTGCACGCGGATCCGCTGCCCGTCCCGGATCAGCCGGGTGGCCCGCGGCACGTTCACCACGGCCGGCAGGCCGTACTCCCGCGCGATGACCGCGCCGTGCGTCATCGGGCCGCCCACCTCCGTCACCAGTCCGGCCACGGCCACGAACAGCGGCGTCCAACTGGGGTCGGTGTGGACCGTGACGAGGATGTCGCCCGGTTCGAGGTCCGCGCGGGCCAGGTCGAGGACGACCCGGGCCCGCCCCTCGACCGTCCCGGCCGAGACCGGCACGCCGGCCAGGGCCCCGCTCGGCACGTCGTCGCGCCGGTACGCCCCGTGGACCGCCTCGCCGTCCGAGGTGAGCACGCGGGGTGGCGTGAGCGACTGGTGGAACCGGTACGTCTCCTTGCGCTCGCGGATGAGCCTCGCGTCCACCCGGCGCGTCCGCACCACGTCGTGGAACTCCTCGAAGGTCAGGAAGAAGACGTCCTCCCGGTCGGGCAGCACCTGGTCCCGCACCAGCCGGTCGGCCTCCGCCATCAGCGCCTGCTTGTAGACGAAGGAGCGGCTCACGATGCCGTACTTCGGGTACTCGCGGTAGCCGATGAAGGTCCGGACCCGGTCGATCATCCGCTGGGTCTCGTCGGCCTTCCGCTCCCCGTCCGGCAGGGCCCGGAGCCGGTCGAGCACCTCCCGCGCCTTCCGCTGCACCGCCTGCCGGCCCTGCGCGAAACGGTCCCCGGCGGCGCCCGGCGCGAAGTTCCGGACGTGGTCGAGGATCAGCGGTACGAGGGTGGCCGGACGCTCGCTCCACCGCGGTCGGGTGATGTCGATCTCGCCGACACAACGCATGCCGTACCGGTCGAGGTAGTCCTGGATCGCGTCACGTGCCTCCCGCCCACCCGGAAGCTTCGGCAGCTCGTCCAGGAAGCCGTCGTCGTCCGAGGCGTCCCGCAGGAACGCCACCACCTCGGCATGGGGACGGATCACGTCGGCGACGTCGAGGAGCGCCAGCCCCATCTCCGAGGTGACGTTGCCGGGGGCGGACAGCGTGAGCGTGTCGGCCGCGTTCCGTTCGCCCAGCCACTCCCCCAGCTTGTCGTTGAGCCACCAGGTGGCCTCCATCCCCGCCATGATCGCCTGCATGTTCACCGGATCGACGAGGGTCCGCTTGTGCTCCGGGAACGCCTCCTCCCGCAGGAAGTCGAAGAGCGCCGGTCCGGTCCGGGCGCCGATGTCGCGCCGCAGCGCGGCGATGCTGGCGCGGCTGCGCTCGATCAGCGCCGTGACGACTGCCGGATCGGTCTCGATCGTCGCCGTCGGCAGGCCGGGGGGCGGACCGGCGGGGCCGTCGTCCGGCAGCGTCGGCACGACGTCGCCGCGCTCCAGGATGGTCTCCAGCGCGTCCCGGGTCAGCGGATCCGATCGCGTCATCAGGTCCAGGAAGGCGGCCCGACCCGCCGGCGTCGCCAGGTGCCGGGTGGCGTCGACGAACAGCCGGCCACCGGCCTCGTGCATCGGCGCCATGGCGGTGAGCCGCCACATCGACAGCCCCAACGGCTTCATCGCGTCGGTCATCATCTGCTGGTGCCCGACCGAGAGGTAGACGTGGTTCTCCCCGTCGTCGACCACCGGGACCGGGAACAGCGTGGTGATCGGCCGGCTCTGGAGGATGTGCAGGTCCCCGTCGGCCAGCGCCCACTCCACGTCCTGGGGGCCGCCGAACCGCGCCTCGATCCGCCGCCCGAGCCGGACCAGCCGGACGACCTGCGCGTCGGTCAGCGCCGGTTGCTGCCGCCGGGCCGGCTCGACCGCCTCCTCCCGCGTCCCGCCGCCCGGCACGGCGCGGACGGCTCGCAGCTTGGTGGCGATCGTCCGGGAGACGACCGTGTCGTCCCGCACCGTGAACACGTCCGGTTCCACCAGACCGGAGACCAGGGCCTCACCCAGCCCGAACCCGGCGTCCACCGAGGCGACCTTCCGGTTCCCGGTGAGCGGGTCGGCGGTGAACAGGATCCCGGCCGCGTCCGGGACGACCATGCGCTGCACGACCACGGCCATGTGCACCGTACGGTGGTCGATGCCGTTGCGCAGTCGGTAGGTCACCGCCCGCTCGGTGAACAGCGACGCCCAGCACCGGACGACGTGGGTGAGGATCTCGTCCGGGCCCACCACGTTCAGGTAGGTGTCCTGCTGGCCGGCGAAGGAGGCCGTCGGCAGGTCCTCCGCCGTCGCACTGGACCGCACGGCGTAGGCGTCGTGCGCGCCGAGCCCGGCCAGCGCCCGGCCGACCGCCGCCGCGACCTCGCCCGGCACGGCCGCTTCCGCGACGACGCGGCGGATCTCGGCGCTGGCCGTCCGGATCGCCTCCCGGTCGTCGGCACGCAGCCGGGAGAGTCGGTCGAGTGGCTCGTCGAGCGCCGGCAGGCCCGCCACGACCCGCCGGTACGCGTCGGTGGTCACGCAGAAGCCGGCCGGCACGCTCACCCCGTCGATCCGCGACAGCGCCCCCAGGTGCGCGCCCTTGCCACCGACGGTCCCGACCTGCCTCTCGTCGACCTCGTCGAACCCGACCACGTAGCGTCCAGCCATCGCCATGCCCCCCGTTTTCGCAGCTCATCCACGTCCGGCCGACGATTCTGCGGCAGCACCCGGGGCTTGCCGCAAGCCCCCGGGTGCGGTATACGTTAGAAGTGGCAGGGAGCGTGTTCTCCCTGCCTTTGCCGTTCTTCCGACGCTGCGCCGTCCTCGGCCGTCACGGCGACAGATCCGTCCGCGCCCGCCCGGTGCCCGGGTCGAGCGGGAACGACAGGTGCTGGTGCGTCAGCCGCCACCCCTGCGCGGTCCGGCGGAACACCCGGGTCCCCCGCGACCAGACCTCCACCACGTCCCCCTGCCCATCCCGCGCCGTCACCCGGTTCAGCCCCCACGACACCGCCAGATCGTCCCGGACGACGACTGTCATGTCCGGCACGGTCCAGGTGACGTCTCCGCCGACTCGCAGGCCGGCGGCGCAGATCTCGCGCACCCGGTCCCGCCCGACGTACTCCAGGGGCTGTTCGTGCTCGTAGGAGACGACGTCCGCCGCGATCGGGCGCATCAGTCCCGCCAGGTCGCCGGCCGCGGTGGCCTCGAACCAGTGCCGGTGCACCGCCCGCACCTCCCGCTCGGACGCCGCGCGCTCCCGCGCGCCGTCGTCGACCGGGAACGAGTGGTGCTCGTGCGCGACGACCCAGCGGCCGTCCCGCTTACGCAGGCCGAGCGTCAGACGCAACCGGAGCTCCGGCCGGCGGGCCAGCTCGTCGGGTGTCCCACACCGCAGCAGGGCGTACGCGAAGGCGACCGTCCCGCCGGCCACGACCGCCAGGTCGGTCAGCTCGAACCGGGCGCCGCCGGTCTGCCAGCGCAGGAAGTCGGGCCACGAGCGCTCGTACGCCTCGATGCCGCGGGTGCCCGCGGCGGGCGGCGGCACGTCGTACATCACGATGTCGTCGGCGCGGTCGGCGAGCACGCCGGCCAGGTCACCGGCCTGCACCGCGCGCACCCAGCGTTCGACCAGCTCGCGGATCTGGTTCTCGTCGTCGGTCATCCTCGTCCTCCCGGGTCGGGTCCTCTGCCTCCTACAACCCGGGTGGCACGTCGAACTCATCGGGTGCGGCGGACGACTTCCGGACCCAGCGCGGCCGGCAGACCGAACGCCGGAAAGATCCCCGGGTCCAGGAACGAGACGACCTCGGCGATCCGAGCGCCGCGGACGGCGACCAGGTCCAGGGCGACCGCCGTGAAGGCGGCTGCGTCCGGCTGCCGGGCGTAGGTGCCGAACGCGAGCTGCCCGTTCGCGGACGTCGGCACGAACCGCCACGGCAGCGCGAGCGGCCCCCGCCGTAGGAACGCGCCGATCTGCTCGCGACCCGCGTACCACTGCGCCAGCGGCGGCATCGAGTAGCGGGCGTCCTCGGTCAGCATCGCCAGGATGGCGTCGACGTCGCCCCGCTCCCACGCGTCCGCGTACCGCCGGGCCAGCTCGCGGAGCCGCCGCTCGCCGAGCGTGCGGAACTCCGCCTGCTGGGAGGTGGCCGGGCGCTGCGTGCCGGTCACCCGGCGGGCCCGTTGCAGGGCGCTGTTGACCGCCGCGACGGACGTGCCGAGGATGCCGGCGACCTCCCCGGCCGGGTAGCCGAGCACGTCCCGCAGCAGCAGCGCGGCCCGCTGCCGACCGGACAGGCGTTGCAGTGACGCGACGAACGCGAACTCGACCTGTTCCCGGGCCACCACCCGGCGGGCCGGGTCCTGCGCCTCGTCGAGATCCGGCCGGCGGTCCGGGTACGGTCCCAGCCAGGCCGTCTCCGTCGCCGGCGCACCCGGCGTGAGGTCGGTCGGCAGCTCCCGGCGGCGGCCCCGACGTTCGATCAGGGTCAGGCAGCGGTTCGTCGCGATCCGGTGGAGCCACGCCCGGAGGGTGCCGCGGTCGTCGTACCGCTCCCGGTGCTGCCAGGCCCGCAGCAGGGTCTCCTGCACCGCGTCCTCGGCCTCGTGGAGGGAGCCGAGCATGCGGTAGCAGTGCGCGGTCAGCTCGCCACGGTAGGCATCGGTCAGCCGCGCGAACGCCGACGTGCCGTGCTCGCGCCGCTCCGGTGGTTCCGGCTGCACCGCGAAATTGTGGCAGTCCCGACCGGGGTCGGCGGCATGACCGGGACGCCGCGGGGGCAAGAGCGGACGGAGAGCTAATCTGGGAGACCGTCCGCACCGCGATGCCGTTGGTGACCGGATTCGTCGCCCGGATCGGCTCGGGGGCCTGAACGCGCAGGAACGGGTGTGGGGGGAGACACGGGCGATGACCGGCGCTGGCACCGACCCGCGGACACGTGCCGACGTGTTCGCCGTCGACGGTGAGATCGGCCCGGATCTGGCGCGGGTCGACTGGTCGGCGCATCCGCTGGGGCAGCCCGACGCCTGGCCGCAGAGCCTGCGGACGGCGGTGCGCATCCTGCTCTCCTCCCGCTTCCCGATGTGGATGGCCTGGGGCCCCGAGCTGACGTTCTTCTGCAACGCCGCCTACCGCCGCGACACGCTGGGCCGCAAGTACCCGTGGGCGTTGGGCCGGCCGGCGAACGAGGTGTGGGCGGAGATCTGGGACGACATCGGCCCCCGCATCGACACCGTGCTACGCACCGGCGAGGCGACCTGGGACGAGGCGCTGCTGCTGTTCCTGGAGCGCTCCGACTACCGGGAGGAGACCTACCACACGTTCTCCTACAGCCCGCTGCGCGACGACGACGGCGCGCTGGTCGGGATGCTCTGCGTGGTCAGCGAGGAGACCGAGCGGGTCATCGGCGAGCGCCGGATGGCCACGCTGCGGGACCTCGGCTCGGACCCGAGCGTGATCCGCACCGAGCAGGAGACGCTCGCGTTCGCCGGCCGCCAGTTGGGGCGCAACCCGTACGATCTGCCGTTCACGCTGACGTACCTGTTTGGTGACGAGGGTGAGGCGCGATTGGCGGAGGCGACCGGGTTCGCCGCCGGTCATCCGGCGGCGCCGACGAGGCTGCCGCTCGGCGACCTCGACGCGGTCTGGCCGGCGCGGGCCCTGACCGATGGAGACCCGGTTCGGGTGCCGCTGGACGGCGCCGCGTTCGACGGGCTGCCGACGGGCGCCTGGCCGGACCCGCCGACCGAGGCGCTGCTGGTGCCGCTGCGCCAGCAGGGCGGCACGCCGTACGGATTCCTGGTGGCCGGGCTCAACCGCTACCGGGCCCTCGACGACGGCTACCGCGGGTTCGTGGAGCTGACCGCCGGGCACGTCGCGACCGGGATCGCCAGCGCCCGCAGCTACCAGGCCCAGCAGCGGCGGGCCGAGGAGCTCGCCGAGCTGGACCGGGCGAAGACCGCGTTCTTCTCCAACATCAGCCACGAGTTCCGCACCCCGCTGACGCTGATCATGGGGCCGGTGGACGAGCTGCGCGGCCGGCTACGGGACGCCGACGGCCCGATCCGCGAGGAGCTGGAGGTCATCCGCCGCAACGGGCTGCGCTTGGGCAAGCTGGTCAACAGCCTGCTCGACTTCTCGCGGATCGAGGCCGGCCGGATGCAGGCCCGCTACCAACCGGTGGACCTGGCCGCGGTGACCGCCGACCTGGCCAGCGTCTTCCGGTCGGCGATCGAACGCGCCGGCCTGACCTTCGAGGTCGACTGCCCGCCCCTGCCCGAGCCGGTGCACATCGACCCGGGCATGTGGGAGAAGGTGGTCCTCAACCTGCTCAGCAACGCCCTGAAGTTCACCTTCGACGGCACCGTGCGGGTGGTGCTGCGCGCCGAGCACGGGCAGGCCGTCCTGCGGGTCGCCGACACCGGCATCGGCGTCGCCGAGGAGGAGATGCCCCGGCTGTTCGAGCGGTTCCACCGCATCGAGAACGCCCGGTCCCGCTCCGACGAGGGCAGCGGCATCGGGCTGGCCCTGGTCAAGGAACTGGTCACGCTGCATGGCGGCACCATCACCGCCAGCAGCGCGGTCAGCCGCGGCACCGAGTTCACGGTCCGGCTGCCGTTCGGCGACACCCACCTGCCGGCCGACGCGATCGCCCCGGCCGGCTCCGGCCGCGTCCCGCTCTCCGCCGAGCCGTTCGTGCAGGAGGCGCTGCGCTGGCTGCCCGGCGACTCGACGGCCGGGGTCGTCCCGGACGACGCGACGCCGGTCGAGGGCCCGGCGCCGGTGCTGCCGGGGCAGGTCCCGGCCCGGATCCTGGTCGCCGACGACAACGCCGACATGCGCGAGTACCTCACCCGCCTGCTGCGCTCCGCCGGGCACCGGGTGCGGGCCGTGGCCGACGGGCAGGAGGCGTTGGAGGCCGCCCGCACCCACACGCCGGACCTGGTGGTCAGCGACGTGATGATGCCCCGGCTGGACGGCCTGCAACTGGTGGCCGCGCTGCGGGCCGACCCCCGGACCGCCAGCACGCCGGTGCTGCTGCTGTCCGCCCGCGCCGGGCAGGAGGCCTCCATCGAGGGCCTGGAGGCCGGCGCCGACGACTATCTGGTCAAGCCGTTCCCGGCCGCCGAGCTGCTGGCCCGGGTGCGGGCGAACGTGGAGCTGGCCCGACTGCGCAACCACCACGCCCGTTGGCGCACCGCGCTCGTGGACTCGTTGCAGGAGGCGTTCTTCGTCTGCGACGAGGCCGGCGCGGTCGTCGAGATCAACACGGCCTTCACCGACATCCTCGGCTACGGGCCGGAGAACCTGCCCTACCTGCCGGTGCAGCCGTGGTGGCCGGACCCGGAGGCCGAGCCCGAGGCACACCGTCAGGTGTCCGCCGCGTTCTCGCTGCTGATCGGCCAGTCGAAGGGCACCTACACCGTGCCGGTGACCCACCGCGACGGGCACCGGATCTGGATCGCCACCGCGTTCAACCAGGTCGACGACCCGGACACCGGACGCCGGGTCATCGTGGGCACGTTCCGCGACGTCACCACCGAGCACTACGCCGTGCAGCGCGAGACCGCGCTGGCCGGGCTGAGCCTGCGGCTGTCGCAGGCGGACGACCTCACCGACGCCCTGCACGGGGTGCTGGACGAGATGCGCAAGCTGTGGCGGGCCGCCGGCGTGGTCACCGCCGTCTTCGGCGACTCCCCCCTGCCCGACCTCACCGCGACCGACCCCCTGCTGCGGTGGGACGCGCTGCCCGACGAGCGCCGGCAGGCGCTGCTCGCGGTGCGGGACACGCCGCTGCTGACCCCGGTGGCGACGCCGGCGCACGGCGCCGGCGTCGCGCTGGAGCATCCGGACGGCACCATGGCGCTCTGGATCGACCTGGGCGAGAAGCGGCCCTTCACCGAGCAGGACCAGACGCTGCTGGCGTTGCTCGCCGGCCACGTCGCCCAGGGACTGCACCGCGTGCGCCAGATCGACCAGCAACGCGAGACCGCCCTGGCCCTGCAACGGGCGATCCTGGGCCCGGCCCAGCTCCCCGCCGGTTTCGCCGTGCGCTACGCGCCGGCGTCGCTTCCGCTCAAGGTCGGCGGCGACTGGTACGACACGGTCGAGCTGCCGGACGGGCGGATCGGGATCGTGGTCGGCGACTGCGTCGGTCACGGCCTGCGGGCCGCCACCGTGATGGGGCAGCTGCGCAGCGCCTGCCGCGCGCTGCTGTTGCAGGACGCCAGTCCGGCCCAGACGCTGATGGCCCTGGACCGGTTCGCCGCCCTGCTCCCGGGCGCGCAGTGCGCGACCGTCCTCTGCGGTGTGCTGGACCCGGCGACCGGGCGGCTGCGCTACTCCAGCGCCGGGCATCCGCCGGCCGTCGTGGTGCACCCCGACGGCACGTCCGAGTTCCTCGACCAGGGTCGGTCCCGGCCGCTCGCGGTGCGGACCGGCCGGGAACGCCCGGAGGCCGAGGCCACCGTGCCGGCCCGGGCCACGCTCATGCTCTACACCGACGGCCTGGTCGAACGTCGCCGCCAGCCGCTCACCGCCGGCATCGACCGGGCCACCTCGGCGATCCAGGAGGGCCGGGGCCTCCCGGTCGAGGCGCTGGCCACCGAGGTGATGGACCAACTCACCCCGGAAGGCGGGTACGACGACGACGTGGCTCTGCTCCTCTACCGCCACCCGGGGCCGCTGGAACTGGACTTCCCCGCCGAGTCGTCGCGCCTGGCCGAGGTGCGCACCGCGTTGCGCGGGTGGCTGGACCGGTGCGGGCTGGCCCCGGCGCATTCCTACAACGTCCTGGTGGCCGCCGGTGAGGCGTGCGCCAACGCGATCGAGCACGGCCACCGGGACAGTCCCGGCGGGCGGATCCGGCTCCGCGCCGCCGCCACCGCCGACGCGCTGCGGCTGAGCGTCACCGACAGCGGGCACTGGCGGGACCGGGACCGGCCGTCCGACCCGCACCGGGGCCGCGGGTTGGTGCTCATGCGTGCTCTGATGGACTCCATCACGGTGACCCCGGGGGCCACCGGCACCACCGTCGACATGCAGGCAAGGATCATCCGATGAGCACGGCCCTGACGCTCACCACCGGCAGCGACCCCGACGGCACGCGCGTGCTGACCGCGGTCGGCGAGATCGACATGAGCAACGCGACCGCCTTCGCCGCCGCGCTCGACGACGCCGTCCGGCCCGACGGTGACCCCCTCGTGGTGGACCTGACCGCTGTGGAATATCTCGACAGCGCCGGCCTGGCCGTGCTGTTCCCGCACGCCGAGCACATCGCACTCGTGGCCAGTCCGCTGCTGGAGCCGCTGCTCACCATCTCCGGCCTGGCCGACCTCACCACCGTCCGGAGCGGTCGAGGCACCGACGGTCACCTCGGGGCGGTGGGCTCGCCGGACCCGACCAGGTGACGCGCCAGGTCGAGCAGCCTGGTGTTGGTGTGCCGGCTGCTCAGGACGGGTAGCCGGCACGCCTGCTCGCCGACACAGCCCCGAGATCCATTCCGCCACCCCGATGGGCATCGATGTTAGCGTTCACCCAGGTGGTGGCCCCGACGCGCCATTCATATGACGTATGGCCGCTGACTCAGCCGCTTTCGCGGGAAACCGGGCGTTGACGTCACGCGGACGTAACGCCTAACGTCTGATGTCTGAGTCAGCAAGGCCCTCACCACCCACCACCACTTTCGGAGGGATCACCATGTCCCGTCCCCACCTCACCCGTCGTTCGCTCCTGGCCGCTCTCGGTGCCGGCGGAGCCGCGGTCGCCGCCGGCGGCATCCTCCGTCCCGGGCCCGCCGCCGCTGCCATCCCCGGGCCCGCCAGCTATGCCGAGACCTGGGCGTCGGTCGGGCAGCACCCGGCCGCACCGGAGTGGTTCCAGGACGCCAAGTTCGGCGTCTACTTCCACTGGGGCGCGTTCAGCGTTCCGGCCTACGCCAACGAGTGGTACCCGCGCAACATGTACAACAACGGCTCGAACGAGAACAACCACCACAAGTCCGTCTACGGTGACCCGTCGGCGTGGCCGTACCACAACTTCATCAACGGAGCCCGCGACAAGGCCGGGAACCTCGTCCAGTTCGCCCCGAAACTGAAGTCCGCCGGCGGCAACTTCGACCCCAACGAGTGGGCCCAGCTGTTCGCCGACGCCGGGGCGAAGTTCGCCGGGCCGGTGGCCGAGCACCACGACGGCTTCTCCATGTGGAACAGCCAGGTCAACGAGTGGAACTCGGTGGCCCGCGGCCCCCGGCTCGACCTGCTCCGCCTGCACACCGACGCGATCCGCGCCCGCGGCCTCAAGGTCATGGTCGCCATGCACCACGCGTACAACTTCACCGGCTTCTATCAGTGGGCGCCGCAGCAGTCCGACGCCAGCCTGCGCAAGCTCTACGGGCAGTTGGGCACCGCCGCGGAGGAACAGCTCTGGTACGACAAGCTCCGCGAGGTCATCGACCAGGCCCAGCCGGACATCATCTGGCAGGACTTCAACCTCAGCCGGATCAGCGAGGCGCAGCGGCTGCGGTTCCTGGCCTACTACTACAACCGGGCCGTGGCGTGGGACAAGGAGGTCGTCGCCACCTACAAGGACGGCCTGGACCTCGGCGGCACGGTCTTCGACTACGAGCGCGGCGGTCCCGCCGCCCTGCGCCAGCCCTACTGGCTCACCGACGACAGCATCAGCAGCTCCAGCTGGTGCTACACGGTGGGCATCGGTTACTACTCGCTGAACCAGATGCTGCACTCGCTGCTCGACCGGGTCAGCAAGAACGGCAACATGGTGCTCAACATCGCGCCGATGGCCGACGGCACCATCCCCGCCGGGCAACGCACCATCCTGCTCGGCATCGGCGACTACCTGCGCCGCTTCGGCGAGTCCGTCTACGCCACCCGGGCCTGGACGACGCACGGCGAGGGCCCCACCCAGATGGGCGGCGGCTCCTTCAGCACCCCGCGCGCCGGCACCGCCCAGGACATCCGGTTCACCCGCAGCAAGGACAACCGGGTCCTGTACGCCACGTTCCTCGGCTGGCCGGGCAGCACGGCCACCATCACCACGCTGGCGTCCGGCCGGATCAACCTCGGCACGCTGACCGGCGTGCAACTGCTCGACACCAACGCCGGCAGCTACGTCAACCTGCCGACCCGCACCCAGGACACCACCGGCCTGCGGATCACCATGCCGTCGGCCGGCGCGCCGTTCAGCGCGCCCGCGTACGTGGTCAAGCTGACGTTCAGCGGCCCGATCCCGGTGCTCGGCGGCGGCTCGACCACCTGGCAGCGGATCACCAACGTGACCAACGGCCTGGTGCTGGACAGCGGCGGCAACGTCGCCTCGGGGTCCGCGCTGAAGCAGTGGAGCTGGGACGGCAGCACGAACCTCCAGTGGCAGCTCGTCGACCTGGGCACCGGATACCACCGGATCGTCAACCGGACCAACGGCATGGTCGTCGACGGCTTCGGCCAGACCACCAACGGCGCCGCCGCCCAGCAGGCGTCCTGGAACGGCGGCACCAGCCAGCAGTGGCAGCTCACCGACCAGGGCAACGGGCGGTACCGGATCGCCAACCGGGCCACCGGCCTGGTGCTCGACGGTGGCGGCCAGGTCGCCTCCGGCTCCACCGTCAAGCAGTGGAGCTGGGACGGCAGCACGAACCTGCTCTGGACCCTCACCACCGTCTGAAGCCCCGAATCCACGTCCCGATTTGGAGGACCACGATGACCCGTAGAGCTCTGCTGGGGCTGGGGTTGACCATGACGCTCGTCGCCTCGGCCACGCTCGCCGCCGGCTGCGGTGACGATGCGGCCGAGGGCACCGGCTCGGGCGGCTCCGCCCCGCTCGTCGGCGTGGACTACCCGCGCTCCGACACCGACTTCTGGAACTCGTACATCAGGTACGTGCCGACGTTCGCCGACGAGCTGGGCGTCGAGCTGAAGACCACGAACTCGCAGAACGACATCGCGAACCTGATCTCCAACGCCCAGACCTTCGTGAGCCAGGGGGTCAAGGGCGTGGTGATGGCCCCGCAGGACACCGCCGCCATCGCCCCGACCCTGCAGCAACTGGCCGCCAAGAAGATCCCGGTGGTCACCATCGACACCCGCCCGGACACCGGCGAGGTGGCGATGGTGATCCGCGCCGACAACCGGGCCTACGGCACCAAGGCGTGCAAGTTCCTCGGCACCAAGCTCGGCGGCAAGGGGAAGGTGGTGATGTTGCAGGGCGGCCTCGACTCGATCAACGGCCGGGACCGCACCGAGGCGTTCCAGGACTGCATGCGCTCCGACTACCCGGGCATCACGGTGTTCGGGGAGGCCACCGACTGGAAGGCCGACGTGGCGGCCACGAAGCTCCAGACCCGGTTCGCGTCGGACCCGGACGTCAAGGGCATCTACATGCAGTCGTCCTTCGCGCTCTCCGGCACGCTCCAGATCCTCAAGCAGCGTGGCCTCCAGGTCCCGGCGAGCGACCCGAAGCACGTCTTCGTCGTCTCCAACGACGGCATCCCGGAGGAGCTGTCCGGCATCGGCCAGGGTCTGATCGACGCCACCGTCAGCCAGCCCGCCGACCTCTACGCCAAGTACGGCCTGGAGTACGTGAAGGCGGCGATCGACGGCAAGACGTTCCAGCCCGGCCCGACCGACCACGGCAGCACGATCATCAAGGTGCGGGAGGGTCTGCTGGAGGACCAGCTCCCGGCGCCGCTGGTGACCAGGGACGGCGCGCAGATCGCGGGCGAGCCCACCCTGACGTTCGACGACAAGTCCCTGTGGGGCAACAACGCATGAGCGTCCGCTCCCAGGCCTCGACGGACGGGCCGGCCGGCGATCTCCGGCCCGTCGTCGAGGCCGTACGCATCACCAAGCGCTTCGGGTCGACGACCGCACTCTCCGACGCCGGCATCGTGGTCCGGCCCGGCGAGACGCACGCCCTGGTGGGCCGCAACGGCGCCGGCAAGTCGACACTGGTCGGCATCCTCACCGGCCTCCAGGCGCCGGACGACGGGGCGGTGGCCTTCGACGGCCGTCCCGCGCCGCCGCTGGGCGACCGGGACGCCTGGCGGCAGCGGGTGGCCTGCGTCTACCAGAAGTCCACGATCATCCCCACGCTCACCGTGGCGGAGAACCTGTTCCTCAACCGGCACGACCGTGGTCCCGGCGGGCTGATCCGCTGGTCGCGACTGCGTCGTGCGGCGGAGGAGCTGCTGGCGACGTGGTCGGTCGACGTGGACGTGCGGCAGCCCGCCTCGACGCTGTCGGTCGAGCAGCGACAGTTCGTGGAGATCGCCCGGGCGTTGTCGTTCGGCGCCCGGTTCATCATCCTCGACGAACCGACCGCGCAGCTCGACGGCGCGGGGATCAACCGTCTGTTCACCCGCATCCGCGACCTGCGCGCGCACGGGGTGACGTTCCTGTTCATCAGTCACCACCTGCAGGAGATCTACGAGATCTGCGACCAGGTGACCGTCTTCCGCGACGCCCGGCACGTCGTCACCGCGCCGGTGGCCGAGCTGGGCCGACCGGCCCTGGTGGCGGCCATGACCGGAGAGGACGTGACGATGCCCGAGGCCGACCATCCGCCGCTGCCGGCCGAGGCCCCCGTACTGCTGTCCGTGCGCGACCTGGTCACCTCGTCCGGCGCCGAGCTGTCCCTGGAGGCCCGGGCCGGCGAGGTGGTCGGCGTCGCGGGCGGCGGTGGCAGCGGCAAGCTCGAGGTGGCCGAGGCGATCGTCGGCCTGGCCCGCCGCGCCGGTGGGACGGTCGCGCTCGACGGGCGCGTGCTGCGGCCGGGCAGCGTGCCCGACGCCCTCGACGCCGGAGTCGGTCTGGTGCCGCAGGACCGTCACCGCGAGGGCCTGGTGCCGCTGCTGTCCATCGCGGAGAACGTCACGATGACCGTGCCGGAGCGCATCGCGCGCCGGGGCCTCATCTCACCGGGACGGCGGGACGCCCTGGCCCGCACCGCCATCGCCGAGCTGGCCGTCAAGGCGGCCGGGCCGCACGTCCCCGTCGCCGACCTGTCCGGGGGCAACCAGCAGAAGGTGGTGATGGCCCGGGCGTTGGCCAACGATCCGAAACTGCTGGTGCTCATCACCCCGACGGCCGGCGTCGACGTGCGCTCCAAGCAGACCCTGCTGGGTGTGGTGGAACAGGTGCGCCGCCGGGGCACCGCCGTACTGATCGTCTCCGACGAACTCGACGACCTGCGGATCTGTGATCGCGTCCTGGTCATGTACCAGGGGCGGGTCATCCGCGAACTGGCGCACGGCTGGCACGACAACGAGCTGGTAGCCGCCATGGAAGGGGTGGATCTCCACCATGCCTGAGACGCTGTCCACCACGACGTCGCCGCCGTCCGGGGCATCCCCGCCGGCACCGCCGTCGCCCTCGCCACGGAGTCTGGTCGTCACCCGCCTGCGGGACCTGGCCCTGGTGCCGGCGATCATCGCGGTCGCCGTCGTCGGTTCGCTCGTGAATCCCGTCTTCCTCAGCACCGACAACATCCTCAACGTGCTGCAGAGCATGTCGGAGATCGCCATCCTGGTCCTGGCCCAGACCATCGTGCTGATCACCGGCAAGATGGACCTGTCGTTGGAGTCCACCTTCGGCCTGGCCCCGGGCATCGCGGCCTGGCTGGTCGTCGACCCCGCGCTCACCCGCGGTCTCGGCCTCGACGTGCTGCCCGACGGCCTGGCGGTGCCGGTGGTCCTGCTCGTCGGCGCCCTGGTCGGCGCCGTCAACGGGCTGCTCATCGTCCGCTTCGGCCTCAACGGCTTCATCGTGACGCTGGGCATGCTGATCGTCCTGCGCGGGCTGCTCACCGGCATCTCCGGCGGCCAGACGTTCTTCGCGTTGCCGGACTCGATGACCTATCTCGGCTCGGCCACCTGGTTCGGGGCGCCGGCCTCCATCTGGGTGTCGCTGCTGTTGTTCGCCGTCGGGATCGTCGTGCTCGGCTACACCCGCACCGGCCGGGCGTTGTACGCCATCGGCGGCAACGTCGACGCGGCCCGCGCGGCCGGCATCCGCACCGACCGGGTGCTGTGGGCCGTCCTGGTCGTGGCGAGCACGCTGGCCGCGCTCGCCGGGTTGCTGATCAGCGGGCGGCTCGCCGCGGTGCCGGCGGCGCAGGGCGACGGCGCCATCTTCCAGGTGTTCGCGGCGGCGGTCATCGGCGGGGTCAGCCTCAACGGCGGCAAGGGCAGCGTGTTCGGCGCCTTCACCGGCGTCCTGCTCCTCTTCATGATCATCAACGTGCTCACGCTCGCCGGAGTGCCCGCCCAGTGGACCACCTTCCTCAACGGCGCCGTCATCCTGGTCGCCCTGACGGTCTCCCGGATCACCGGGGGCAAGGCGCAGACATGACGCCACGGCCACATCCGGCGCCGCCGGCGAGCCAGCCCATCTCGATCGACCGGGAGAACCGTTGTCCGAGCACATCACCTCCGTAGAGACCATCGACGTACGGTTCCCGACGTCGCGCCACCGCGACGGGTCCGACGCGATGAACCCGTTCCCGGACTATTCCGCCGCCTACGTCATCCTGCGCACCTCGGCCGGCGCCGAGGGGCACGGCCTCGTGTTCACCGTGGGACGGGGCACCGAGATCCAGGTCCGGGCGCTGAGGTCGCTGGCCCCCATGGTGGCGGGTCAGCCGGTCGACGCGCTGGTCGCCGACCCCGGTGCGCTGGCGCGCCGGTTGGTCGGCGACAGCCAGATCCGCTGGCTGGGGCCGGAGAAGGGGGTCGTGCACATGGCGGCCGGCGGCCTGGTGAACGCGGTGTGGGACCTCGCCGCCCGGCGGGCCGGCAAGCCGTTGTGGAAACTGCTCGCCGACCTCACCCCGGAGCAACTCGTGGCGCAGGTCGACTTCCGCTACCTGCGCGACGCCCTGACCGAGGACGAGGCGCTGGCGCTGCTGCGGGCCGCGGTCGACGGGCGGGCGGACCGGGAGCGCCGGCTGCTGGCCGAGGGCTTTCCGGCGTACACCACGACGCCGGGCTGGCTCGGCTACGACGACGACAAGCTGGCCCGGCTCTGCAAGGAGGCGGTCGAGGCCGGGTTCCGACTGATCAAGCTGAAAGTGGGCGGGAACCTCGCCGAGGACGTCCGCCGGTTGGGCATCGCCCGGCAGGCCGTCGGTCCGGACGTCCGGATCGCGGTCGACGCGAACCAGGTGTGGGGGGTGCCCGAGGCGATCCGGTGGATGCGCGAGCTGGCCCCGTTCGACCCGTACTGGATCGAGGAGCCGACCTCACCCGACGACATCCTCGGGCACGCCGCCGTACGCTCGGCCGTCGCACCGACGAAGGTGGCCACCGGCGAGCACGGGCACAACGCCGTGATGTTCAAGCAACTGCTGCAGGCCGGCGCCGTCGACGTGGTCCAGATCGACGCCTGCCGGGTCGCCGGGGTCAACGAGAACCTGGCCATCCTGCTGCTCGCGGCGAAGTTCGGCGTCCCGGTCTGCCCGCACGCCGGCGGGGTGGGGCTGTGCGAGCTGGTGCAGCACCTCGCCATGTTCGACTTCGTCGCCCTCAGCGGCACCACCACCGATCGGGCCATCGAGTACGTCGACCACCTGCACGAGCACTTCGCGGACCCGGTACGGATCAGTGAGGGCCGTTACCTCGCGCCCCGCTCCCCCGGCATGAGCGCGGAGATGCTCGCTCCCTCGCTGGCCGACTACCGGTTCCCCGACGGCCCCCGGTGGGCGGCGCCGGCGACGGGAGCCGCACCCCAATGATCATCGACGCGCACCACCACCTCTGGCAGCCCGACCGCGGCTACCACTGGCTCGACGAGCCGGGGCTGGCCGCCATCCGCCGTCCCTTCACCCCCGCCGACCTGACCGCCGAACTCGCCTCGACCGGGGTGGACGGCACCGTGCTGGTGGAGGGTGGCCGCTGCCACCTCGACGAAGCGGCCGAGTTCCTCGGCCACGCCGCCGACACGCCGGCGATCCTGGGCGTGGTGGCCTGGGTCGACGTCGCCGGGGGCGAGGTGCCCGCCACCGTCCGGCGCTACCGGTCGCTCCCCGGCGGGGAGCTGCTGGTCGGGCTGCGCTCGCAGGTCCAGGGCGAGGCGGACCCGGACTATCTCGACCGTCCCGACGTGCGGCGCGGTCTCGCCGAGGTGGCCGACGCGGGCCTGGTGTTCGATCTGGTGGTCCGCGTCGACCAACTGCCGGCCGCGGCGCGGGCGGCCCGGGCCGTGCCGCACCTCTCGTTCGTCCTCGACCATCTCGGCAAGCCCCGCATCGACGAGGGCGCCGCCGGGCTGGCAGGCTGGCGCGACCCGCTCGCCGCGCTGGCCGCCAGTGGCAACGTCGCCGGCAAGCTCTCGGGTCTGGTCACCGAGGCGGCCCCGGACTGGTCGCCGGCCGACCTGAGTCCGTACGTCGAGGTCGCCGTCGCCGAGTTCGGTCCGGATCGTCTGATGTTTGGCTCGGACTGGCCGGTGTGCCTGCTCAGGTCGGACTACCCGGGGGTGCGGCGGGCCCTGGCGGCCGCGCTGCCGCACCTGTCGCCCCGGGACCGACGGGAGATCTTCGCCGGCACCGCCGTGCGCACCTATCACCTGACGCCGCCCGCCGAACCGGGCGCGTCCGGGCCGGCGACATGAACCGGTCGGTCAGGTGCCCGTCGCCTGGGCGGCGAGCACGGTGCGCAACCACGCCTCGGAGGTGTTGACATGCATCAGCGCGGTGGCCTGGGCGAGCAGCTGGTCGCGCGAACGCAGGGCGAGGTAGATCGCGTGGTGCTCCTCGATCGTCTGGTGGGCCGCGTTGGCCTCGATCAGCCCACGCCACACCCGGGCCCGCAGCGTACGGCCGGACAGCCCGTCGAGCAGCGAGGTGAGTGTCTCGTTGCCGGTGGTCGCGACCACGGTGTGGTGGAAGGCGGTGTCGAACTGGATGAGCTTCTCGGCGTCGTCGGCGGCGGCCCGCATGTCCTGCAGGATCCGGTCGAGTTCGTCCAGCTCGGAGTCGGTCATCCGCAGCGCGGCGAGACCGGTGGCCACCGGTTCCAGCATCCGCCGGACCTCCATCACCTCCAGCAGCGTGTCGTCGCGGAGCAGCTCCACCGCGACCCCCAGGCCCTCCAGCAGCAGCCGCGGGGCGAGGCTGGTGACGTAGGTGCCGTCGCCGCGACGCACGTCGAGCACCCGGGCCGACTCGAGCACCTTCACCGCTTCCCGTACCCCACTGCGCGACAGGCCCATCTGCGCGGCGAGCTGCGGCTCCGGTGGCAGCCGCGCGCCCGGCGGCAGCTCACCGCTGGAGATCATGCCGCGGATCCGCGCGATCGCGTCGTCGGTCAGTGCCATCCCCGCCCCCTTCGGACCGGCCCACCGGGTGCCGTGGGTGTGGCTCCATCACCTGCGGTGGGCAGCGGCCGTCCCCACCACTATAGATTCATCCGACGTCTGCCCGGCCACGGCCGTCGTCGCCGCCCCGTCCCCCACCTGCCGGAAGGGCCCTGACGTCATGCGATACCGCCCGCTCGGCCGCACCGGCCTGACCGTCTCGATGCTCGGCTACGGCGCCTCGCCCCTCGGCGGCGTCTTCGGCCGGATCGACGAACGGGCCGGCATCGAGGCTGTCCGCACCACGCTGGAACTCGGCGTGAACATCATCGACGTCTCCCCCTACTACGGCGCGACCACCGCGGAGACGGTGCTCGGACGCGCCCTGCGTGGCGTCGACCGGGCCAGCTACGTCCTGGCCACCAAGGTCGGCCGGTACGGCGACGCGACGTTCGACTTCTCCGCGGCCCGCACGATCCGCAGTGTCGAGGAGAGCCTGGCGCGGCTCGGGACCGACCACCTGGACCTGGTCCAGTGCCACGACATCGAGTTCGGCGACCTCGACCAGATCATCGGCGAGACGTTGCCCGCGTTGGCCCGCCTGCGCGACGCGGGGAAGGTCCGCTTCCTCGGCGTGACCGGCTATCCCCTGGCCGCGCTGCGCCGGGTCGCGGCGGCGGTCCCGCTGGACACCGTGCTCTCCTACTGCCGCTACACGCTGCTGGACCGCGCGCTGGCCGACACCGAGCCGGAGTTCACCGCCCGGGGCACCGCGGTGATGAACGCCTCCCCGCTGGCCATGGGTCTGCTCTCCCGGCGCGGCGCACCGGACTGGCATCCGGCCCCGGCGGAACTCCGCCGGGCCGCGGCCGCCGCCGGCGACCTCTGCGCGCGGCGTGGGGTCGACATCGCCCGGGTCGCACTCGGCTTCGCCGCCGCCCCGACGCGGTTCGCCACCACCTTCGTCGGTTCCGCCGACGCTCGGAACATGGCGCGCAACGTGCGCTGGGCCCTGTCCGAGCCCGACCCCGACCTGCTCGACGACATCGAGAAGCTGCTGACGCCGGTGCGCAACCTCACCTGGCCCAGCGGCCGACCGGAGAACACCCCTATCGGAGAGGCATGAGGTGCGACGTTACGGCTGTGTGATCCGGCTGCGGCCGGATCACCGGGAAGACTACCTGCGGCTGCACTCCGCCGTCTGGCCCAGCGTCGAGCAGACGCTGCGGGCGGCGCACATCCGCAACTACAGCATCTTCCTGCACGGGGACCTGCTGTTCGGCTACTACGAGTACGTCGGCGACGACCACGACGCGGACCAGCGTCGGATCGCCGCCGATCCGCAGACCCAGGCGTGGTGGCGGCTGACCGACCCGTGCCAGGAGTCGCTCGCCGAGCCCGGCTCCGGGCACTGGTGGGCACCGATGCGTGAGGTCTGGCACCTGACCGAGGAGGCTTGGTGAACCGCAGCGCGCACTACGTCGGCGACCAGAGGTTCGTCGTCGAGGACACCCGGGAGGTGCCGCCCGGCCCGGGCGAGGTACGCATCGCGGTGACGTACACCGGCATCTGCGGGACGGACCTGCACGTCGCGCACGGCGCGATGGATCACCGCGTCCACGTGCCGGCGGTGATCGGGCACGAGATGTCCGGCCGCGTCGCCGAGATCGGCCCCGACGTCACCGACCGCCGGGTGGGTGAGCCGGTGACCGTGATGCCGCTGGAGTGGTGCGGCCGGTGTCCCGCCTGCCGGGCCGGTCACCAGCACATCTGCCACCGGCTGAACTTCGTCGGCATCGACTCCCCGGGCTCGATGCAGCGCTCGTGGACGGTGCCGGCCCGGCTCGTGGTGCCGCTGCCGGACGACCTGCCGCTGGCCGAGGCCGCCCTGGTCGAGCCCACCGCGGTGGCCGTGCACGACGTGCGGCGCTCCCGCCTGGCGGCGGGCGAGCACGCGGTGGTCATCGGCGCCGGTCCGGTCGGCCTGCTCATCGGCGCGGTGGCCCGGGCGACGGGCGCCACGGTGACGGTGCTGGAGATCGATCCGCGACGCCGCGCGCTCGCCGTCGACCTCGGCCTGTCCGCCGTGGACCCGGTGGCCGTGGACGCGGTCGGACACATCCAGGAGGCGACCGGGGGCGCCGGGGCCGACGTGGTCTTCGAGGCGTCCGGGTCGGCGACCGGGGTACGCGTCGCGACCGACCTGCTCGCCGTGCGCGGACGCCTGGTGGTGGTGGCGATCCACCCCGCCCCGCGCGAGGTCGACCTGCATCGGATCTTCTGGCGCGAGCTGGAGGTGATCGGGGTACGGGTCTACGAGCGGGAGGACTACGCCGAGGCGGTCCGCCTGGTGCACCGCCGGCAGGTGCCCGCGGCGAAGCTCATCTCCCGGATCGTGCCGCTGGACGACGTGGCCGAGGCGTTCCGGGCGCTCGCCGCCGGCGGCGACGTCAAGGTGCTGGTGGATTGCGGAGGTGGGGTGTGAACCCGTTCGACCTGAGCGGCCGGCTCGCCGTGGTCACCGGCTGCCGGCGCGGGATCGGCCTGGCGATGGCGGAGGCGCTGGCGGCGGCCGGCGCGGACGTGATCGGGGTCAGCGCCTCCATCGAGGAGACCGGCAGCGAGGTCGGGGCGCGGGTGACGGCGCACGGCCGCGCGTTCGTGCCGCGCCGGTGCGACCTGGCCGACCGGGCTGCCGTGCAGGCGCTCGCCGGGTGGCTCGACCGGCGGGAGCGGCCGGTGGACATCCTGGTCAACAACGCCGGCACGATCCGCCGCGCCCCGGCTTCCGCGCACTCGGACGACGACTGGGAGCACGTCCTCGAGGTCGACCTGACCGCCCCGTTCGTCCTCGCTCGCGAGGTCGGCCGGGACATGGTCCGGCGCCGCTCCGGCAAGATCATCTTCACCGCCTCGATGTTGAGTTTCCAGGGCGGCGTGACCGTGCCGTCCTACGCGGCGGCGAAGTCGGGGATCGCCGGGCTGACCCGGGCGCTGGCCAACGAGTGGGCCGGCCACGGCGTCAACGTCAACGCGATCGCGCCCGGCTACATCGCCACCGACAACACCCAGGCGTTGCAGGACCAGCCGGAACGCAACCGGGCGATCGTGGCACGCATCCCGGCCGGGCGCTGGGGCCGCCCCGAGGACATCGCCGGGGCCACCGTGTTCCTGGCCTCCGAGGCCGCCGCGTACGTCCACGGCACGGTGCTCGCGGTCGACGGGGGCTGGCTCGCTCGCTGACGCCCGACCGGGCGGGAGCCGTCTCCCGCCTCCCCCAGCCGCGGCTCCGCCGCTCACCGCCACGGTGCGCTCCTTCCGACACGCCAACGACGAGCTGCCGATCGACGCCCTCACCACCACCGACAGGACGCCACGATCCGGGTGACCTCCTGACCCGCGCCGGTCGGGCCGGCGGACGTGTCAATGTAGTGTTGACGGGTGACCCCGGAGGTGGCGCGGCTGGCGGAGATCGGGCCCGCGCGGGCCCGGTTGGACGAGCGGGAGCTGGAGCTGATCGAGCGGGCCCGGCACGACGGCGCGACCTGGGCCGAGATCGCCGGCGCGCTGGGGCTGGGCAGTCGGCAGGCCGCCGAGCAACGCCGGCACCGGCTGGTGGCGGCCCGCCGGTCCCGGCTGGGACGGCTCGACCGGGCCTGGTCGGCCGAGGTGGTGGCGCTGCGGGCCGCCGTCACCGACCTGCACCGGTGGATCGACGCCGACCGGGCCTGGGACGGCCGGTTCCGCCACGCCGCGCTGGTGCGCAGCACGTGCGCGGCCGCCCGCGACGCCGACCCGGGGCCGTTGTACGCGCTGGCCGCGTACCTCGTGGGTGATCTGGCGGCGGTCGGGCCGCGGCTGCCGGCGCCGGCCCGGAGCGCGGCGGACCGGATCGCCGCCGCGCTGTCAACAAAGGATTGACGTGCTTCGACAGCATTGCCCGGACCCCGCTCAACACCTGACGATGTGAGTCTTCCCCGCTCAACTCCGGAGGGCTCATGCGTCGCAACGCCGCACTGTTCGTGACCATCTCGCTGCTGTCCGGGCTCGGCGGCGGCGCCATGGCGCTGGTCGCCGGCATCTGGGTGCTGGACCTCACCGGCTCCACCGCGCGGGCCGCGCTCGCCGGGCTCTGCGTCTACGTCCCGGTGCTGGCCGGGCCGTGGCTCGGCGGATTGCTCGACCGGGTGCCCCGGCGACTGCTGGTCATCGGCGTCAACCTGGCGCTGGCCGCGGTCCTGCTCTGCCTGCTCGCGGTGCGCGGGCCGGGCCAGGCCTGGCTGATCTTCGTCGTCTCGGCCGCCTACGGCGTCAGCTACGTGCTGATCGACGCCGGCGAGACGGCGCTGCTGCCGGCGGCGCTGGCCCCGACGCAGCTCGCCGACGTCAACGGCTGGCGGTCCAGCGCCCAGGAGGGCATGAAGCTGGTGGCGCCGCTGGCCGGGGTGGGCCTCTACGCGTGGCGGGGCGGCCACCCGGTCGCCGTGCTCAGCGCCGCCGTGCCGGTGCTCGTCGCGCTCCTCTACGGCGCGCTGCGGCTGAGGACCGCGCCGGACACGGCACCGGCCGACGGGCCCTCCCGGATGCCCTCGCCCACGCCTCGGCGCCCGCTCCGGGCCGGGCTCGCCGCCCTGCTCGGCCGGCGCGCGGTCCGCGTACCCGTGATGCTCGCCGCGGTCTCGATCGCGATGTCCGGCTTCACCACCGCGGCGCTCTACGCCGTGGTGACCG
Organism: Micromonospora sp. NPDC018662; assembly: GCF_044391475.1. Lineage (NCBI taxonomy): Bacteria > Bacillati > Actinomycetota > Actinomycetes > Micromonosporales > Micromonosporaceae > Micromonospora > Micromonospora sp. NPDC018662. The sequence continues at coordinate 356,349 of NZ_JBISAC010000003.1, read as the reverse complement.
CGGAGCTGGGCCGACCGTCGACGTTCCTCGGCGTGCTGGCCAGCGCGCAGGGCGGCGGTTCGGTGCTCGGCGGCCTGGCGGTCGGACGGCTCGTCGACAGGAGGGGCGCGGTGGCCGTCGGCATCGCCGGCACGGCGCTGTTCGCCGCCGGCTGCCTGGGTCGGTGCCTGCCCTGGTGGCCGGCCGCCGTCGCCGCCTCGGCGGTGATCGGTGTCGGTCTGCCGTGGACGCTGGTCGCCGCCCTCACCGCGGTCCAGACACACACGCCCCCGGCACTGCTCGGACGGGCGTCCGGCACCGCGAACACGCTGATGTTCGGGCCGATCACGCTGGCCATCCCGCTCGGCTCGGCGGCCGTGCACCTCGGCGGCCGGCCGCCGCTCGTCGCCGCCGCCGTGGCCTGCCTGGCCGCGACGCTGGTGGCGGTCGCCGGGCGCGGGCGGCGACCTCACTCCGCACCGGACACCGGCCGCCGGGACAGGTGGCGGATCAGCTCCGGCCGGGAGCGGATCGGCAATGTCCGGTAGACGTTGCCGAGGGGGTACTCGACGGTCCTGGGCGACCGGAAGATCCGGGTGGCGATCTCCCGGTTCGTCAGCCCGGCCGCGACGGGCAGGCCGGGCAGCACTGGTCGCCGGTGGGCCAGAGCCCGTACCCGTTCGTCAACGGTTCAGCGGCATGTGCGTGGACGCCCGCAACGGCGTCGACGCCGACGGCACGCCGTGGCGACAGTGGGCGTTCTCGCCGGCCTGACCGGTGGGCGCGGCTCGTCCCCGAGGTGCGGGGACGGGCCGCGCCGCGCGTGGTCAGCGCCAGGTGTCGGTGGCGGCGCGGGTGCCGCCGGCCGGCGTGGTGAAGCTCCGGTTCGCGCCGGACTCCCAGGTCACCGAGCCGTCCGGGTTCTTCTTGACGTACTTGTACTCGACCGCGGTGTTCGGCGGCAGGTCGACGGTGGCCCGCCAGACCGGGTAGGTGGCCGGGGAGAGTGCGACCGCGTTGGCCGGGTTCCACCCGCCCAGCGCCGCCACGTTGCCGACCACGAAGACGTTCTGGCCGTAGGCAGTGGTCGCGGTGACCGCGAACGAGGTGGCCACCGCCGTCGACACGGTGTCGCCGCGGAACGTCTCGGTCACCGCGTACGTGCCGGTGGCCGGCGTGGTGAGGGTGCGGTTCGCGCCGGACTCCCAGGTCACCGCGCCGGCCGCGGTCACCTTGACGAACTTGTACTCCAGCGGGGTCGACCGGGGCAGGTCGACGGTGGCGCGGAAGGTGCCGCCGCCCTGCGCGGTGAGCCGGACGCCGTTGGCCGGCGTCCACGAGCCCAGCTCGGGGACGCTGCCGACGACGTACACGTCCTGGCCGGCGGTCGGGGTGGCGCTCACCGTGAACGTGGTGGCGACCCGGTCGGTGGGGCTGGTGGTCGGGCTGGCCGTCGGGGACGCGGTCGGCGACGGACCGGTCCCGGGCCGCGCGTCGACGTGGACGGCGACGGCGTTGTTGGCCGGGACGGTCACGGTGGCCCGGCCGCCGGCGACGGTCACCGTGCCGCCGGTGCAGCCGGCGGCGGTGGCGACACCCGTGATGACGTCGCAGTAGCTGCCGTCGGCCAGCCCGGTGGTGAAGGTGGCGGTGGTGGCGGAACCGGAGTCGTTGATGCCGATCCACGCCCGGTCGCCCCGGTGGAAGCCGATCACGTTGCTGTTCACCGCGGTGAAGTCCGAGACCGTCTTCACCGGGCGGGCCGCGTTGGCCCAGCCGACCATGCCCTTGATGCCGGCGCTGCGGGTCAGGCAGTTCCAGGCCGCGCCGCACACCGTGTCGGTGACCCGCCCGGTGCTGTCGCTCGGCGGGGACTGGTTGCGGTTCGACCAGGTGAAGCTGTCGTAGACCGACGGCTTGCCGTGCGGGTACGCCAGCGCGAAGTAGTTGGCGAGCACGTAGTCGCTGCCGTTCTGGTACGACAGGACCACCCCGTCGCGCTCCAGGTCGTGGTTGGTGACCATGGCGAACACGTTGGCGCTCGGCGCGTCGAGGTTCCAGCTTCCGACGTTGGCCAGCGAGGAGATGGAGCCCTGGAACGCCGAGCGGATGCCCTTGGCGTACCCGAAGTCGAGCACGTCGCCGTTGCCGGTGAACGCCCGGGCCTGCAACGCCGGGTTGCTGGCGCCGTCGAAGATCTCCTGCGCGACGTACGGGCGCCGGCCCTCGGCCACGGTGTTGTTCAGCTTGCCGAGGATCGCGGCGAAGTCGTCCTTCTTGACGTGCTTGACCGCGTCCACCCGGAAGCCGTCGACGCCGAGGCCGATCAGGTCGTTCAGATACCCGGCGATCGTGGTGCGGACCGTCTCCTTCTCGGTGTAGAGGTCCGACAGGGACAGCAGCTCACAGCTGGTCACCTGGGCCTCGTTGTTCCAGTCGCTGATGCCGCCGGCGGTCGGGCAGTTGTCCCCCGGCCGGTGGAAGTCCCCGCTGCCATAGGGCACCGCCGGATAGCTGTAGCCGCTGAACTCGGTGCCGGCGTACCCGCGCGTGCCGGCCGGGTTGTTGGTGCCGGCCATGTGGTTGACCACCGCGTCCACGTAGACCCGGACACCGGCGGCGTGGCAGGCGGTGACCATCGCGGCGAACTGCTGCCGGCTGCCGAACCGGCTGTCCAGCTTGTACGACACCGGCTGGTACACCTCGTACCAGGGGTGCACGCCGTCGGGGCTGTTCGGCAGGCTGACGGACTCCTGCGGCGGGGCCACCTGCACCGCGCCGTACCCGGCGGGCCCGAGATGGTCGGTGCAGGCGGCGGCGACCGAGGGCCAGTTCCATTCCCAGAGGTTGGCGGTCACCTCGCTGGCGTTGAGGACGGTGGCGGCGCGGGCGGGGGTGGCGGTGGTGGCAGCGGCGACGACCGCCGTCCCGCCGGCCGCGACGAGCGCGGCGGCGAGCAGCAGGCGTGCGGCGCGGCCACGGGGGTGTGGCCTGGCGGATGTCATGGCAGGGGTACCTCTTCCGGGTGTTCGACGGGGTGCGCGGGGGATGGACGGCCGTCCCGGTAGCGAACACCATGCGGGATTCATGAAAGTCTTTGCAAGACCTTGCGGCAAACTTTTCGAAACCGGTGCGCAACATGAATCCCGGCCAGACCACCGGTGACCAGCGTCGATGCGCTCCGGGCCGCGCCCCGGACCCGAGTATCCTTCCCGTCCGACAGGACATCCTGGACGTTCAGCGGGCCGGGCTCGTAACCTCGCGGCAAGAATTCCAACGCTTGCGAGGCTGGTGCCGCGGCAGGTTGAGCCGGCCCGGCATGATCGGGACAGCCGCACCGACGCCCGCACCATGGAAGGCCCCGCCATGGCACACACCCGGACCACGCCCACCGCAGCACCCGCCGGGCGGGTGCTGCCCGCGCTGGCGGGGATCGCGCTGCTGATCGCGACCGCCGGCTGCGGCGGCCCGGCCGAGCCGGCGGGTGACCCGACGAACCCCGGCACGCCCGGCGCCTCCGCCCCGACGAGCCCGTCGACCGCCCCGAGCCCGGGCGACCGGGCCGACGTGGACGGCCGGACCGTCCCCGCGGTCGCGCCCGGCCTCGGCTTTCCCGACGGCAGCAAGGTCGACACCGTGTTCGGCGACCCGGGCTCGGCGACGGTGATCCTCACCGCTCCCCCACCGGAGCAGGTGCTGGCCCACTACCGCCGGACCGGTCCGGCGGCCGGCTACCCGGTACGCACCGACACCGCGGGAACGCTGCATCTCACCGGACGCGGATGGACCGTCACGGTCATCACCACCTCCCGGGACACCACCGTCACCTTCTCCCGCGAGCAACCGGCCGAGACGTCCGCCCCGCCCCGGCAGGACGAGACCGAGGTCGCGCTGACCGGCCGCGACCTAGGCGTGACGAACCTGCCGTTCAACTTCCGCTTCCCGCCGGGCAGCCGGCTGCGCGACCTCTCCGACACCACCGCCGGCGCACGGCTCACCCTGGTCGAACCCGCCCCGGAACGGGTGCTGGCCTTCTACCGCGACCACCTGCCCCGGGGCTTCTTCGACGTCACCGGCGACCGCACGGTCGACGGGACCACCACCATCACGTTCGACAAGGACGACGGCGAGTGGACCGGCAGCATCGAGGCGACCGGCGACCAGGTCACCGTGACGACCGTCCACCACCGGTAGACCGGATCTTCCGGGCGCCGGTCCGATGTGCTCGAATCGAGGTCCGTGACGGCGGCCCGCGGTGGGAGGCACAGGATGACGACGGACGACGGCGGTTGGGCCGGCGGCACGTTCGCCAACCCGGTGCTGCCCGGTTTCCACCCGGACCCGAGCGTCTGCCGGGTCGGCGACGACTACTACCTGGCCTGCTCCAGCTTCGAATACTTCCCCGGCGTGCCCGTCTTCCACAGCCGGGACCTGGTGCACTGGGCGCAGATCGGCAACGCGCTGGACCGGCCCGGCCAGCTCGACCTGCCGGCGGCGATGCCGTCCTCCGCCGGCGTGTACGCGCCGACGCTGCGCCACCACGACGGCCGCTTCTGGCTGATCGTCACCGTCTGCGCGGACGGTGGCGGCAACCTCCTCTGCACCGCCACCGACCCGGCCGGCCCCTGGTCCGACCCGGTCCGGCTACCCGGCGTCGCCGGCATCGACCCCGACCTCGCCTGGGACGACGAGGGCACCGCCTGGTGCACCTACGCCGGCATCGAGCAGGTGCGCCTCGACCCGGAGACCGGGCAGACCCTCGGCCCGCCCCGACGGTTGTGGTCCGGCGCCCCGGGCGCGCAGGCCCCGGAGGCGCCCCACCTGCACCGGCACGGCGACCACTGGTACCTACTGATCGCCGAGGGCGGCACCGAACGCGGCCACGCCGTCTCGGTCGCCCGCGCCACCACACCCGACGGCCCGTACCAGCCGTGCCCGGCCAACCCGATCCTCACCCACCGGGGCACCCACGCGCCGATCCAGAACACCGGGCACGCCGACCTGGTCGAGGCCGCCGACGGGTCGTGGTGGATGGTGCTGCTCGGCGTACGACCGGGCGGCGGCACCCCCGGCTGGCACGTGCTCGGCCGGGAGACGTTCCTCGCGCCGGTGACCTGGGTCGACGGCTGGCCCGTGGTCGGCGGCGTCAGCCCGGTCATGGCCGCGCCGCCGTGGCCGGCGCACCCCGTCCCGCCGCCGCCGACGCGCGACGACTTCGACGACGACCGGCTGCACCCGCGCTGGATCTCGGTGCGTTCCCGGCCGGCCGACACCTGGTCGCTGACCGACCGGCCGGGCTGGCTCACCCTGCGGGCGCGCGGCGCGTCACCGGACGCGCCGGACGTGACGTTCGTCGGCCGTCGCCAGGAGCACCCGGCGTGCCGCGTGCGTACCCTGCTCGACCCGGCCGGCGGTCGCGGCGGCCTCACGGTACGCCTGGACGAGCGGCACCACTACGACATCGAGGCGGGCGACGGCGAGGTGCGGACCGTGGCCCGGATCGGGTCGGTGCGGTCGGTCACCGCCACCCGGCCGGTGCCGGCCGGCCCGGTCCGGCTCCGGGTCGACGTGCTCGCCCCGGCGCCCGGCGACTGGCACCCCGGCAAGGAACCGGACCGGCTCCGGCTGGGCGTCGAGCAACCCGACGGCACGTACGACGTGCTGGCCGAACTCGACGGCCGGTACCTGTCGACCGAGGTCGCCGGCGGCTTCACCGGTCGCGTCATCGGCATGTACGCGGCGGCCGGCACTGTCGCGTTCGACTGGTTCGACCACGAGGAGACGCCCCTCGCGGGGGCATAGCGGGTCGACCGGGCCGCACGCTCGCCTCAGGCGACCGTGGTGGCGCGACCGTGCGAGGCCCGATGCCGCCGGAGGACGGCGCCGACCCCGTTGAGGGCCACCCCCCACAGCAGCGCCACGGTCGCCCAACGCGCCCACCCCGCGTCCCCGGGTGATTCGGCGAGCACCGCCCGCAGGGCCGCGTACGGGGTGAGCCAGTCGCGTGCCGCGGCCACCGGGGTCAGCAGCGCGTACGCGCCGAGCGGCAGCACGATCGTCGCCAGGCAGGCCCACACCGGCCGGCCGATCAGCAGACCCAGACCGGTCCCGACGAGCTGCGCGAGAACCTGCACCAGCACGCCCGCCACGACGATCGCGCCGACGTGCGCCCACGGATCCGGCGCGGTGGATCCGGCCACGGCCAGCGCGGCGAAGGAGAGGGCGTCGCCGGCGAGCCCCACGGCCACGGCGATCGACGCGGCTGCGGCGAGCGTGGGGAGCACCCGGGCACCGGGGGCCTGGCGGAGACCGTGCGCGAGCAGGACCCCGACGAACGGCAGCAGCACGGAGATCACCCCGTGCACCAGCTCGGCGACCGTGGCGACGGTGCGCTCGTCGGATGGGAGCCCGGCCGTGAGCGCCGCGGCGACGGCGCCGACCCCGATCGTCACCACCAGGAGGGCGCGGCGGGCCCGCGTCCCGACCGCACGCCGCAGCGTGCGGCCGACCGTACCGTGCTGGACCATGTCACCCTCCACATCGACGGACCGACGCCGACGACGATCGCCGACGGGCACGCATCGCGGCACGAGCCGGAGGGTCCGCCCGTGCCCCTACTTTGGTAGCTACCGCCCGCACCTCGACCGCCTAGGCTGCCGGCATGGCCGCCGCGCTGATCACCCTGCTCGTGCCGGACCCGACCGGCGCCCACGCGGTGGCGCGCGACCGCCTCGCCGACGCCGTGGCCGTCACCGTGTCGCTCGGGTACGGGTTGGCGATGCTGCGGATCGGCGACGCGACCGCGGCCGGCGCGGCGATCCCGTGGCCGGTCGACGTGCTGCTCGGCGTGCTCTGCGCCATCGGGTTGTCGGCGCGGCGGCGACGTCCCCTGACCGTGCTGCTCACCCTGCTTCCGGTCGGGGCGATCTCGGTGACGGCGACCGGGCCGGTCCTGGTGGCGCTGTTCACGGCGGCGATCCGGCACCGGGCCCGGCTGCTGTTCACGCTCGGCGCGGCGCACGTCGGCACCGGCGTGGTCTACTTCCTGCTCCAGGGCGACCCGCCGTACCCGGTCTGGGTGGACGTCGTCCTCCGCGCGGTGACCGGCGCGGCAGCGATCGGCTGGGGTCAGTTCGTGCAGGCGTACCGGCGGCTCACCACCTCGTTGCGGGCGCACGCCGCGCGACTTCAGGCCGAGCAGCACCTGCGCGTCGAGCAGGCGCGGCTCACCGAACGGGCCCGGATCGCCCGCGAGATGCACGACGTGCTGGCACACCGGATGTCGCTGATCAGCCTGCACGCCGGCGCGCTGGAGGTGCGGGCCGACGCGCGACCCGACGAGATCGCGGTCGCGGCCGGGGCGATCCGGTCCAGCGCGCACGAGGCCCTTGTGGAGTTGCGGGCCGTCGTCGGGGTCGCGGGCCGGCCGGAACCGCCGCAGCCCGGGCTCGCCGACGTGCCCGACCTGGTGGCCAGCGCCCGGGACGCCGGGATGCGCGTCGAGTTCGCCGACGAGGTGACCGGCGACGAACCGCCGACGATGGTGGGGCGGACTGTCTACCGGATCGCGCAGGAGGCGCTGACCAACGCGAGCAAGCACGGCAGCGACGCGAGCGCGACCATCCGGCTGGCCGGTCGGGTCGGTGAGGGGCTGCGCATCGTCGTGGCCAATCCCCATCCGGGTCCGGGCGGGCGGGCCGGCCAGCCCGGCGGGATGGGACTGGTCGGCATCGACGAGCGGGTGGCGATGGTCGGCGGCCGGGTGAGGTACGGCGCGGAGGGCGGGGAGTACCGGCTCGAGGCCTGGCTGCCGTGGCCGACCTGAGCAGCGCATCCGACGGGCCGCCCTCCGCCGCGTCGGATCCCGGCCGGCGACCGATCCGGCTGGCGGTCGTGGACGACGACCCGCTGGTCCGGGCCGGGTTGCGCATCCTCGTCGGCGGGTCGCCCGACATCGAGGTGGTCGCCGAGGCGGCCGACGGCGCGCAGGCCGTGTCGATGGCACACGCGCACTGGCCGGACGTGATCCTGATGGACGTCCGGATGCCCCGCGTCGACGGACTCACCGCCACCCGGCGCATCCGGTCCCGACCCGGCGCACCGGAGATCATCGTCCTGACCACGTTCAACGCCGACGAGTACGTGCTCGACGCGTTGCGCGGCGGCGCGTGCGGGTTCCTGCTCAAGGACACCCCGCCCCGGGACATCCTCGCCGCGGTCCGCACCGTCGCCCGCGGCGCGGCGATCCTCTCCCCCGCAGCCGTCCGTCGGCTGATCGACCACATCGCGGACCCGGCCGCGGGGATCCGTCGGGCGCGTGCGCGGGACCGGCTGGCCGCCCTCACCGATCGGGAACGGGACGTGGTGGTGCTCGTCGGCGAGGGCCGGTCGAACGCCGAGATCGCCGCCGGGCTGGGCATGAGCCTGCCGACCGTGAAGGGGCACGTGTCGCGGCTGCTGACCAAGCTCGACCTGAACAACCGGGTGCAGCTCGCCCTGCTGGTGCACGACGCCGAACTCCCGTGAACCCGGGCATAAACCTGTGGGCGGCCCGACACGCCTCCCGCATGATCGACTCGTGGACACCTACCTGGAGACCGAACGCCTGGTTCTGCGCCGGTTCACCGCCGACGACGCGGACCTGCTGATCGAACTGGACAGCGACCCGGCGGTGATGCGCTACCTGACCGGCGGCAAGCCGACCGCGCCGGAGCTCATCCGCGAGCGCCAACTCCCGAACATCCTCGCCGGCTACGAGAAGTGGAACGGCGACCTCGGCCTGTTCGCCGCGCACGAGAAGGACGGGGGCGCGTTCATCGGCTGGTTCATCCTGCGTCCCGCGCCGCAGGGCCCGCTGGACGAGGTCGAACTCGGCTACCGGCTGCGGCAGGCGGCCTGGGGCAACGGCTACGCCACCGAGGGCTCACGGGCGCTGCTGGGCAAGGCGTTCACGCAGCTGGGCGTGCGCACGGTCTGGGCGGACACGATGTCGGTGAACCGCGGTTCGCGTCACGTCATGGAGAAGCTCGGCATGACGCTCGTACGGACGTTCCCCACTCCCTCCGACATCACCGTGATCGAGGGCGCCGAGCACGGCGGCGTCGGGTACGAGATCACCAGGGAACGGTGGGAGCGGCGGTAGCCGCCGGCCGGAACGCCGGACGAGCCCCGGCCGATCCGTCACGGATCGACCGGGGCTCGCCGGTGCGCGGTGGATCAGGACAGGTCGAACCGGTCCAGCTCCATCACCTTGGTCCAGGCGGCCACGAAGTCGGCCACGAACTTCTCGCGGGCGTCCTCGCTGGCGTAGACCTCGGCGATCGCCCGGAGCTGCGAGTTCGAGCCGAAGACGAGGTCGACCGCGGTGGCGGTCCACTTCACCTGGTCGGTCGCCACGTCCCGGATCTCGTACACGTGCTCGTCGGACTCCGCCGCCTTCCACCGGGTGCCCGGAGAGAGCAGGTTGGCGAAGAAGTCGTTGGTCAGCACGCCGGGACGGTCGGTGAGCACACCGTGCGCCGTGCCGCCCACGTTGTTGCCGAGGGCACGCAGACCGCCGACCAGGACGGTCATCTCCGGCGCGGTCAGGCCGAGCATGTACGCGCGGTCGACGAGCAGCACCTCCGGCTCGGTCTTCTCGCCCGGCCGCAGGTAGTTGCGGAACCCGTCGGCGCGCGGCTCCATCACCCGGAACGACTCGACGTCGGTCTGCTCCTGGGTGGCGTCGGTGCGACCCGGCCGGAACGGCACGGTCACCTCGACGCCGGCGTCCCGCGCCGCCTTCTCGACCGCCGCGGAGCCGGCCAGCACGATCAGGTCCGCGAGCGAGATCTGGGCGCCGCCGGCGGCGTTGAACTCCCGCTGGACGCCCTCCAGGGTCGCCAGCACGGTCGCGAGCTGCTCGGGCTGGTTGACCTCCCAGTTGCGCTGCGGCTCCAGCCGGATCCGCGCGCCGTTGGCGCCACCGCGCTTGTCGGTCGAGCGGTAGCTCGCGGCCGAGGCCCAGGCGGTGGAGACGAGCTGGGCGGTGGTCAGGCCGGAGTCGAGCACCTTGGCCTTGAGCGCGGCGACGTCGGCGTCACCGACCAGCTCGTGGTCGGCGGCCGGCACCGGGTCCTGCCAGAGCTGGGCCTCCGGGACCCACGGGCCGAGGAAGCGGCTGACCGGGCCCATGTCGCGGTGCAGCAGCTTGTACCAGGCCTTGGCGAACGCCAGCGCGAACTCGTCCGGGTGCTCCAGGAAGCGGCGCGAGATCTTCTCGTACGCCGGGTCGACGCGCAGCGACAGGTCGGTCGTCAGCATCGTCGGCTTGTGCTTCCTGGCCGGGTCGTGGGCGTCCGGGATGATCGCCTCGGCGTCCTTGGCGACCCACTGCTTCGCCCCGCCCGGGCTGGTGGTGAGCTCCCACTCGTAGCCGAACAGGATCTCGAAGAAGCGGTTGCTCCACTCGGTCGGCCGGTCGGTCCACGTCACCTCGAGACCGCTGGTGATGGTGTCGCCGCCCTTGCCGCTGCCGTACGTGCTCAGCCAGCCCAGGCCCTGGTTCTCCAGCGGGGCGCCCTCGGGCTCCGGGCCGACGTGGTCGTCGGCGGGACCGGCGCCGTGGGTCTTGCCGAACGTGTGGCCACCGGCGATGAGGGCGACGGTCTCCTCGTCGTTCATCGCCATCCGGCGGAACGTCTCCCGGATGAAGTGCGCCGCAGCGGCCGGGTCCGCGTTGCCGCGCGGGCCCTCCGGGTTGACGTAGATGAGGCCCATCTCGGTCGCGCCGACGCCGGCCGCCATCTCCTTCTCGGAGGCGTAGCGCTCGTCACCGAGCCAGGTGTCCTCCGGACCCCAGAAGATCTCCTCGGGCTCCCAGACGTCCTCGCGGCCGAAGCCGAAGCCGAACGTCTTGAAGCCCATCGACTCCAGGGCCACGTTGCCGGCCAGCACCAGCAGGTCGGCCCAGGAGATCTGCTGGCCGTACTTCTGCTTGACCGGCCAGAGCAGCCGGCGGGCCTTGTCCAGGTTGGCGTTGTCCGGCCAGCTGTTCAGCGGGGCGAACCGCTGGCCGCCGTCGCCGGCGCCGCCGCGGCCGTCCTCGATGCGGTAGGTGCCCGCCGCGTGCCAGCTCATCCGGATCATCAGGCCGCCGTAGTGGCCGAAGTCGGCCGGCCACCACTCCTGCGAGGTGGTGAGCACCTGGACGATGTCCCGCTTGAGGGCCTCGACGTCGAGCTTGGCGAACTCCCGGGCGTAGCTGAAGTTCGCCCCCAGCGGGTTGCCCTTCTCCGAGTGGGCGTGCAGCACCGACAGGTCGAGCTGGTTGGGCCACCAGTCGCGGTTGGTGCGCGGACGACCGCCGGTCTTCGGGGTCGGCGAGTCGATCGCCGGGTTCTCGCTCTCGCTGCCGTGCGCGGTCACGGAGTCGTGCGCGACCGGGCAGCCGGCCGCCTCCTTGGCGTCCACGCCCTGGGCGCTGACGGGCCCGTTGTCCTGGGTCTCGCTCATCTGTTTCCTTCCGAACTGGCGGATCACTGGCCGAACTCGTGGATCACTGGGCGGTGCGGTCGGTCGCGCAGTCGGGGCAGGTGCCCCAGTAGACGACCTCCGCCTCGTCGACCACGAAGCCGTGGTCGTCGGAGGCGGTGAGACAGGGGGCGTGACCGACGGCGCACTCCACGTCGGCGATCGCGCCGCAGGAGCGGCAGACGACGTGGTGGTGGTTGTCCCCCACCCGCGACTCGTAGCGGGCGACGGCGCCGGCCGGCTGGATGCGCCGCACCAGACCGGCGTCGGTGAGCGCGCGGAGCACGTCGTAGACCGCCTGGTGGGAGACGGTCGGCTGGTCCGCCCGGACCAGCGCGATCACGGTGTCGGTGTCGACGTGCGGATGGTCCCGCAGGGCGGCGAGCACCGCCAGCCGGGGCCGGGTCACGCGCAACGAGACCGCCCGCAACTGGGTCTCGAAGTCGGGCGTCACCCGATGAACACTAGTCCAGTCTTTTGGAATCAATCAAGTTTCTGCCCGGGTGTGTCGGCCGGCACACGCGGAGGTGGGGGCGCCGCCCGCGCGACGCCCCCACCCGAAGAGACCAGCTCAGCCGGCCGAGCAACTCGCCGTCGGCGTGTTGCTGTTGCCGTTCTTGTAGAGCGTGATGCCGAAGTTGTTCCCGTTGCCGTTCGGGCGTGCCGTGAGTGTGCCGCTGGTGCCGCTCACCGACGCGTTCCAGCTGTTCTGGAGCGTCTGACCACCCTGGGTCTGGATGTTGACCGTCCAGTTGCTGCTGCCGCTGACCGAGAACGTCACGTTGAACCGGTCGCTCCAGTCCTCGGCCCGGCTGACGCTGACCGTGCAGCCGCCGTTGTTCGGCGGCGGGGTGGTCGGGTCGGAGCCACCGGAGCCGCCGATCGTGATGTTGGAGTTGCCGCTGCTCTGGTAGCCCTCGGTGGCCAGGATCTGGTAGTCGTGGCTGCCCAGGTTCATCCCGGCGCGGGCCCACGCGTCGAAGTGGTTGCCGGCGGTGATCGTGCCGCCGACCCGCTTCGACTGCCGCACGCTCCAGTACTGGTAGAACGTCCGGGTGCCCTCGATCGAGGGCGCGTTGACGCGCTGGGTGCGGTAGATGTCGTACGTGCCGCCGTCGCTGGTCACCGTGCCCATGTAGCCACTGCCCGGCGGACGCCAACTGCCCCAGCTGTCGACGATGTAGTACTCGACCAGGGGGTTGCGGGTCCACCCGTAGAGGGTGAGGTAGGCGTTTCCGGACGGGTTGAAGCTGCCGGAGTAGCTGACCGTCCGGCGCCCGCCGGGGTTCCAGCCCTTGCCGGCGACGAAGTTGTTGATGCCGCTCCACTGGGTGCTGTACTGACCGCCGTTCCCCATGGTCATGGAGACGTTGCCACTGTCCTTCCAGAAGGAATAGAAGTAGCCGTTGTTCGTGCCGGTGGAGTTCGACGTGACGGTCTGGTCGGCGTAGGCCGGGCTCGACAGGACCGCCGTCGTGCCGGCGGCGGCGAGCGCCACGGCGCAGGCGCCGCCGAGGAGCGTCCGGAGGCGTCCGCGCCGGCGGCTGCCCGCGCGGACCGGGGCGTCGTTCATGGGCATGTTCCCTCCCGGGGAGAACTGGCGCTTGGCCGGCGGTACGCCCGCCGACTGCCATCGAGGTGTGTCAATTGGCACAGTATTGGAGCCGTCGTTCGATGTGTCAACAACTTCCGGAAACACTACGGAAACCTCCGGTGACGCAAGATGCTCTGCCGACACCACATAGGCACTGCTCAGCAGCAGGGTGAAGCGATTCGACAACCGGCACCGGGCGATGCGATCCACGACCCGGCAAGCTCTGCCGGAAGCCGAAACCCGAAACTTTCAGAGCCTTTCCGGACCAGAGCGCCGGACCCCGAAATGATCACCGAGAGCCATGCCCGACGCCACCGGGCTGCCCGCCCCCGCGCCGCCGCCACCCGCCGCCCCCGTCGCCATCCCGCACTTTCTCGGAAAGCGGGGCCATCGGCGCTCGAATGACCACTCTTTCCGTGAAACAGCGGAGTGGGGGCGGGGGGGAAGAGGGGGCGTCGAATGGCGTGACGTTGAACCTGGGGGTTCAGTGTCTTAAGGTGAACCACGTGGTTCAGCAAGAGACTCTCAACCGGGTGTTCGCCAGCCTGGCCGACCCCACGCGACGCGACATCCTGGTCCGGCTCGGCGCGGGGCCGGCCACCATCAGCGAGCTCACCGAGCCCACCGGGATGAGCCTCACCGGCATGAAGAAGCACGTCCAGGCGCTGGAGAACGCCGGGCTCGTGGTGACGCGCAAGGTCGGCCGGTCCCGACAGTGCCGCCTCGCCGACGCCCCGCTGGACGACGCGATGACCTGGATCAGCTTCTACCAGCGGCTGTGGGCCCGCCGCCTGGACGGCCTCGACGCCTACCTGACGCTCCGACCCGACCGCACCGACCCGAAGGACCCTGACGCATGACCATCGACATGAGGATGACCCGGCAACTCCCGGCCCGCCCGGACGAGGTCTTCGACGCCTACACCGACGCCGAGAAACAGAAGGTCTGGTTCAGCATCCTCGACGAGGAGCCCGGCATCGTCGAGATCGAGGTGGACCTGCGGGTCGGCGGAAAACAGACCGCGGTCTGGGGGCCCTCGCCCGACGCGCTGTTCCGCGAGACGCAGACGTTCCTGGAGATCGACCGGCCGCACCGGCTCGTCACCGAGTCCACCGGCAGCGGCCCCGACGGCGCCACGATGACCACCCGGATCGAGATCACGTTCGAGGAGAAGGACGGCGGCACCCTGATGACCGTGGTGCAGAGCGGCTTCCCGGCGCCGGAGGTGCGCGACTTCTTCGTCGGCGAGGTGTGGAGCGGGGCGTTCGACCGCGTCGAGGCGTACCTGGTCCGCGAGCGGGGACGGGAGCGGTCGCGTGGCTGACCTGCCCCGCGCCGCGATCGTCGCGCTGGCCACCGTGGGCGCGGTGGTCGTCAACCTGATCGTCTACGCCGTGGGCCGGGCCGCCGGCGGCACGTTCCGGTTCACCGCCGCGAGCGGGCCGGCCGAGGTGAACGCCGTGACCGTCGCGGCGTTCAGCGCGCTGCCGCTGCTGGTCGGGCTGACCACCGTCGCGCTGCTGGCGCCCCGGTTCGGCTGGGTGGTCCGGGCCGCGTCGATCGTCGGCCCGGCGCTCGCGGTGCTCACCATCGTCGCGATGACGCTCCCCACCGATCTGGACGCGACCAGTAAGACCACGCTGGCCGTCTGCCACCTGACGCTGGTCCCGATCATCCTCGTCGCGGTGGCCGCCCTCGGCCGGCGTACCCGGGTCGCGCCGGACGCGGTCGCGGCCTGAGCAGGCCGTCCCGGGCCGCGCGTCCGCTCCGGCGCGGCCGAGGTCACGTGCCGTCAGCCCGGCGGCGCGCCGCACCCGTCCGCGCGTACCCCGGCGAGCATGTCGGCGGTGGTGTGGGCCCGGACGTCGGGCGGCGGCGCGCCACCGGCGTGCCGCGCGACGACCGCCCGGACGTGGCGCTCGGCAGGTTCGGCCAGCCCGTCGTAGACGGCCGCGAACAGGTCCCGGGCCGCCTGCCGGGGCCAGCCGGCCGGCAGGAGCTCCAGCGGCAGCCGCGGGTCGAGCGTGGGGAACCGCCGGTACGTGTCCATCACCTCGGTACGGGCCCGCACGGCCGCCGGGCCGTCGACGGCGCCCGTCCGGGACGCCAGCGGGGTCCACCGGCGCAGGAACTCCTCGTACTGCCGGGCGATGCCGGCGACGTCCCAGGCCTCGATCGGCGCGCGCCGGCCGACCGCGTCAAGCGGGTCCGGCCGCCCCCGGATGACCGTGACCGCGCCGGGGGTGAGCCCGGCCAGCAGCGACCGGGCCGGCGGCGTCAGCTCGTACGGCGAGACCCACAGCCCGTCGTAGAGCGGCGCGTAGCCGAGCCAGCGGAGCTGGCCACGCAGGGCGCGACGCTGCGCGCTGCGGTCCTGCGGCAGCGAGAACGCGACGAGCGTCCAGCACCCGTCCCAGAGTGTCGAGGCCGTGGTGGAGGTGAGGATCCAGTGCCCCCCGGCGGAGAGGTCGGCGGCGGCGGCGCGACTGAGTCGGTAGGAGCTGTGCCGGCCCTGCCGGCTGCGCTCCAGCACGCCCCGGCGGGCCAGCCGGCTGATCGCGGTCCGGGCGCCCGCGCTGCTCACCCCGGCCTCGGCGAGCAACGCCACGATGGCGGCGGACGGGAGCGCGGCACGGGTACGCAGCGTGTAGTCCGCCAGCAGCGTCACCGCGACGCCCTGCGGCGCGGGCCCGACCTGACGCCGGGGCAGGCGCACCGAGGTCTCCCCGTCGTCGGGATAGATCTCCTCGATGTCGAACGCGCTGGCCACGGCCACTCCGGACTCGGCTCGGGGACGGAGCCTCGACTGTAGACGGAGATCGCCGCCGACATGCATCGTCACACTTCGATTGACACTTCCCGGGCCGACGGGAACACTAACTGCTACCCGACACGGAGCCGGGCAGGGCGCACCACCCAGGACCCCAACCTGCACAGGTGATCGAAGGAGTCTCCGTGAGAACCAGAGGGAAGATGCTGCTCGCCGTGGCCGCGATGCTGGCGGCGGCCGGCCTGGTGATCCCCGCGACACAACCCGCGTACGCGGCGTCGCTGACCGAGGTGACCAGCTTCGGCGACAACCCGGGGCGGATGCGCATGCACGTCTACGTCCCGGACAACCGGCCGGCCCGACCGGCGACAGTGGTGGCCATGCACGGCTGTGGCGGGTCCGGCCCCGGCTTCTACTCCGGCAGCGAGTTCGCCTCGCTGGCCGACCGCTACGGGTACATCGTGATCTACCCGAGCGCGACCCAGCAGGCCGGCTTCGGCAACTGCTTCGACACCTGGTCCGACGCCGCCAAGCGGCGCGGCGGCGGCAGCGACCCGGTGTCGATCATCTCGATGATCCGCTACGTCCAGCAGCAGTACGGCGCCGACCCGGACCGGGTCTACGCCACCGGCAGCTCGTCCGGCGGCATGATGACCAACCACATGCTGGCGCTCTACCCCGACGTCTTCAAGGCCGGCGCGGCGTTCATGGGCGTGCCCTACAACTGCTTCGCCAACGCGGCGGACTACCCGCCCGGGTCCAGCCAGTGCACCGGCGGCAGCATGAACCGGACGCCGCAGCAGTGGGGCGACGCGGTCCGGCAGGCGTACCCCGGCTACTCCGGCCCGCGTCCCCGGGTGCAGCTCTGGCACGGCACCAGTGACACGCTCGTGCCGTACTCGCTGCTGCAGGAGTCGATCGAGCAGTGGACGAACGTGTTCGGGCTGAGCCAGACGCCCACCTCCACCGACACGCCGCAGGCCAACTGGAACCGACGTCGCTACGCCGACGCCACCGGCACGGTCCAGGTGGAGGCGTACAGCATCCAGGGCGCCGGACACACGCTGCCGGGCGCCGGCATGGCCGCCGTCGCGATCGCGTTCTTCGGCCTGACCGGCACGCCCAGCCCCACCACCTCGCCCACGCCGACCACGTCGCCGACCCCCACCACGTCGCCCAGCCCTACGACGTCGCCGACCCCGGGCCCGACCACTCCCCCGCCGGGCTCCGGCGCCTGCCGGGTGAGCGTCGACGTCAACGCCTGGAACTCGGGGCTGACTGAGAACATCACCGTCACCAACACCGGCGGCACCGCCGTGAACGGCTGGTCCCTGGCGTTCGCGCTGCCCGGCGGCCAGGCCATCACCTCGGGCTGGAACGCGTCCTACTCCCCCGCCTCCGGTCAGGTGACGGCCCGGAACGTCGCCTACAACGCCGCCATCCCGGCCAACGGGTCGACCACCATCGGCTTCCAGGCCACCCACACCGGCAACACCGGAAAGCCGGCCTCGTTCACCCTCAACGGCGCGCCCTGCACGCTCGCCTGACCCACCCCGCACCCCTGCCCCCTGCACCCCTGATTCACGGAAAGAGTGGCCATCCGCGCCTGGATGGCCACTCTTTCCGTGAATCAGCGCGCGGTGGGGCTACGGCAGCGGGGCGCCGCGCGCGATCACCCAGAGGTCGTACCACTCCTCGCGGGTCAGCTCCGGGTCGCGTCGGGCGGCGTCCCGGCAGGCCCGGATGCGGTCCGGGCGGGCGGTGCCGATCACCGGCGCCACCCGCGCCGGATGCCGCTGGATCCACCACAGCACTATCGCCTCCGGCGTGGTGCCCTTCGCGTCGGCCAGCGCGGCGACCCGGCCGGCCGTCTCTCGGTCTGCCTCGGTCCGCGCCGCGCCGGTGAAGCGCCCGCGGGCCAGCGGGCCCCACGCCTGGAGGCCGATCCGGTGCGCCCGGCAGTGCTCCAGGGTGCCGAGCGGGAAGCCGGCCCCGGTGGACTCGGCGGTGTTCACCAGCACGCCGGCCTCGACCCAGTCGCGCCGGGCCAGGCTGATCTCCAACTGGTTGGCGACCAGCGGCACGTCCAGGGACGCCTGGAGGTGGGCGATCTGCGCCGCCGCCATGTTCGACACGCCGAACTGCCGCACCAGGCCCTGCCGGTACAGCGAGGTCAACGCCCCGGCCACCTCGTCCGGGTCGGCCAGCGGGTCCGGCCGGTGCAGCAGCAGGACGTCGATCACGTCGGTCCGCAGCCGGGTCAGACTCTGTTCGACGCTGCGCTCGATGTGCGTGGCACGCAGGTCGTACCGGCCCGGCCCGTCGTCGCCGGGCAGGTGGATGCCGCACTTCGTCTGGATCAGCACCCGGCGGCGCAGCTCCGGCGCGCGGGCCAGGACCTCGCCGAAGACCGCCTCCGACTTGCCGTTGCGGTAGATGTCCGCGTGGTCGAACGCGGTGACGCCGATCTCCAGGGCGGCCTCGACCGCCGCCTCGGCCGCCGCGATCTCCGGCGCGCCGTACGGCTCGGCGTCCCACCCGCCGCCCAGCCCCATGCAGCCGTAGATCAGTCGGTGGTCGCGGATGTCGGCATCCGCCTGGGATACGTGCTGGTCGTCGGCCATGAGACGTGGATAGCACAGCGTCGCGGCGACTGGGCGGAGTGGGGGAGCGCGACCAACTACGTACTCGGTGAGCCACTGCTCGGCGTCCCAGGTGTGGAACCGCTCCACCTCGGTGAACCCGAGCTTCGCCGCCAGGCGCAACGAGGTGGAGTTGGCGGACGCGGTGGTGAGCACGACCGGCTCGCCGGGCAGGACGCGGTCGAAGACGGGTCCCAGGTCGGTCATGCCGTCCGGCGAGTCGTGGCCGCGGCCACCAACTCACCTGGGCGCGATATGCCTTTCAGGCATGATTATGACTCACCGGTATACCCTCACCGGTGGTCCTTCCTCCGCCGCAGTCACCCCGCGTAACCGGCGCCGTCCTCTCGGCCGATTCGTCGGTCAGCACGACAGTGTCCCCTCGTCGCCCGGGTCGACGCCCAGCGCCTCGGTGAACCGGCGGTACGCGTCGACCCGGTCCCGCACCTGCCCGGGGTTGCCGCCGCCGCACTCCAGCGCCCCGTTGATGCTGCGGACCGTCCCGCCGAACCCGGCGCCGCCGGTGATCGCCGCGTGCGGCGTGGTGGTGCCCGCGCCGGACTGGGTCATCCAGAACCAGAGCGCGGTCCGCCACGCCACCGCCGGGTCGGTCGCGACCAGGTCCGGGTTGCCGAGCAGGTCGACCCCGAGCGCGTCGCCGGCCGCCTGGTAGTTGTAGTTCCAGCTCAGTTGCAGCGGCCCACGCCCGTGGTAGGCGGTCCGCCCGGCGGGGCACCCGTAGGGCCGGCCGCCGTCGCAGTAGGTACCCCAGGCGGCCCGGTCGATCTCGTCGACGTGCACCAGCCCGTCGGTCTCGTGGTCGACGTTGGCCAGGAACGCCGCCAGCTCCCGCTTGCGGGTCCGCTCGTCGCCGGTGGCGGCGAACGCGGGGAACGTCGCCATCGCGTCGGTGAGCCCGGCGTACGTGTAGAAGACGTTGCGGCCGGGGAACATCGCGTCGAACGTCGACCCGGTCACCAGCGTGCCGTCGTCCTCCGGCACCACCCGCTTGTTCAGACCGCCCCTCGAGGGCACCGACGGGGCCAGTGACACCGACGGTGTCGGCGAGGCGGTGGACGTGTCCGTGCCGCCGATCGTGTAGCGGGCGAACAGGCCCCGCACCCGGAACGGATAGCTGTCCAGCAGGATGACCGGCATGCCGCCCTGGGCCTTCACCGCCTCGACGCCCTGCTCCCAGGCCATCAACGTGAGCGTGAGGTGGTCACCGACGACGGTCTTGTCGTCGAGCATCCGCTGCGTCTCCTCGGCCAGGTGGCAGAAGTACCGGGCGTGGGCGTGGATCGCGTCCTCCGGGTCCAGCGCCGACGCCGTACCGCTGCCGTCGTCGTCCTTGCCGTAGCGCTCGAAGACGTCGGGCGTCAACTGGGACAGCCCCTTGCGGCCTTCCGGACCCTCCTTGTCCGCGTCGAAGTCCGACGCGTACTCGATCTGGGCGGCGAGGATCACGGGGGTGAGCAGGTTGCACTCCCGGGCGGCGGCCCGGATCGGCGCGACCAGGTCCGCGTCCGGCACGCCCGACTCCTTGAACCCGCCACGACCGTCGCCACCGGCGAGTTCGGTGAGGACGCTGCCGCCGGCGCCCGGGCCGAGCGTGCTGTCCGGGTCCGGCGAGTACGACGTCATCTGCGACCCGCTGAGCAGGATGATGACCACCAGCACGATCAGGGCCAGCGCCGCCATCGCGGCCAGCGGCAGCATCCCCACCACCGAGATGAGCAGCCAGGCGAGCTGGGTGGCGCCGAACCGGTTGGTGGCCGTCTGGTGGGCCGCGCGCGCGGCCTGCATCTTCGACACCGCGCTCAGCCCGCCCGTGGCGGTCCGGCCGCCGCCGCCCGTGCCCGTTGCGTGACGGCATGGGCCTCGGCCTTCGCCGCCGCCGCGATCGGGGCCGCGTCCGGTTCCTTGAACCAGGGCCGCAACCGGATCATCGCCGGCCGCACGCCGGTCGCCAGCAGCAGCGCGGTGCCCTTGGGCAGCGCCCGGATCCGGTCCGCCGGCAGCACCTGCTCCTGGCGGTACGACACCGACCGGGTGGTGCCGTCGCCGGAGCGGGAGTAGCTCGGCGTGCGGACGTCGTGCTGGCCGATCAGGCGGGCCACCTTGTCCACGAAGTCGGCGTCGTCCAGGCCGGCGCCCAGCAGCTTGACCGTGGCGGCGCCCCACAGCGCGTCCATGCCCGCGTCGCCCCAGACCCGCACGCCCTGCCGGTAGCTCTGCAGCAACGTCACCACGCTGATGCCGCGTGAGCCGAGATGGCTGTAGAGGTCGGGCAGGTCGGCGATGCGGCACACGTTGGCGGCCTCGTCCAGCACCGCGGTCATCGGCGGGTCCAGCCGGCCGCCCATCCGCTCGGCGGCCACCACGCCGGCCCGGACCACGGCGTCCGCCAGCCCGGCGATCACCCCGGCCGCCGACCCGCCGCCGTCCTTGGACAGCAGGTAGAGCGTGTCCCGACTGAGCACGTGTTCCTCCGGCACGAACTCCGGCAGGTCCGGGTCCGGGCTGACCCAGGCCATGATCTCCGGGTCGAGCAGGCAGGCGACGCACTGCCGGGAGGTCTCGTAGATGCCGTCTCGGGTCTGCACCGCACCCCGTACGGTGCCCTGGAGCTGGTCGGCCATGGCGTCCAGGCCGGCGTCGCGGAGCAGGTCGACCGGGGTACGGTCGCCCGGGTCGGCGAGCCAGGACAGCATCTCGCCGACCGACGAGCCGCCGTGCGAGGCGGCGAGGAAGAGCGCGGTGAGCGTGTTCTGCGCGGCGGCGATCCAGAAGTCCTTCTTGGACGCGTCGTCGTTCACCGAGCTGACGAAGTGACCGGCGAGCCGCCGCGCGCCCTCCAGCGTGCGGCAGCCGCCGAGCATGTCCCACCACATCGCGCGCTCGGCGTACGCGATGCCCTGCGGGTCGAACGTCCACACCCGGCCGACCCGGGCCCGGTGCTGCCGGGTGACCGTGAAGACGTCCGCCTTGTTGGAGGTGAGCAGCACCGCGCCGGGGGCGCGCAGCACCCGGGGCACGGCGATACCGGTGGACTTCCCGGCCCGCGGCGCCATCAGGTCGAGTTCCACGTCCTCGTACGACGACCGCAGCTCCGGCCCGGACGGCAGCAGGTCACCGAGCAGGTTGCCGGTGTCGTCCGGCCGCAGGCGGGGGACGTCCCGCAGCGACGGGCGCAGCTCGCGGGCCCGGGCCTCGGCCGCCCGGCCGGTCATGGCACGCAGGTCGGCGGCGCCGGCCAGGTTCGACGGCTGCCCGAGCCGCCGGGCGACGGCCCGGACCGCCGTCACCACCGGCACGGCGACGACCGGGAGGAGCACGGCCGCGCCGCCGTAGGCCAGCGCCGGCGGTACGCCCGGCCACACCGCGTCGGTGGCCCCGCCGAGCAGGCTGAGGTAGACGCCGAGGTCGAACGGTGGTGGCCGCCAGCCGTACCCGCCGACGGCGGCGGCGAGCGTGCCACCGAGCCAGAGCAGCACGAAGGCGGTGAGGTTGATCAGCGCGAGCGCCGGGATCAGCCACGCCAGCAGGTCGCCGCCGGCGCCGCGCTTCACCGGGCCCCCGGTCCGGCCGCGTCCGGCCGGGAGCCGGCGGTGACCGCACGCACCACCGCGGCGCGTTCGGCAAGCATCCGCTCCGCGTCGCCGTTGGCGATCCACCGCGTGTTCGTGTCGTGCAGGTGCCGCTCGGCGTCGGTGATCGCGACCCGGATCGGGATGCCCGGCCGCCCACCGACCTTGATCAGGAACCGGCCCCGACCGGGGGGCTCCTCGTTGCCGCCGTCCTGCGCCCAGCCGGCCGGCGAGGACCAGGACGAGACCAGGTCGATCTCCCGCCGGGAGAGCCCGACGACGCGGCCCAGCTCCTCCATCTCCGCCCTCGGCAGGCCGGCGCAGGCGACCATGCCGGCGCGCTCGACGAAGCCCCGCGCCTTGGCCTTGTCCGCCTCGTTGCCCAGCGCCTCGGCGTCCTTCAGGGTGTGGGTGATCTTCGCGTCGGCGAGGCCGAGCGAACGGTTCAGCCGGGTCAGCGCGTCGATCCGGTCCACGATGCCGGAGGCCGCGCGCAGCGGTCGCCACAGCTCGTCCAGGACGGTGAAGAACCAGCGCCGGGGCGCCAGGCCCGCGTCCGCCAGCGCGTGCGAGGCGGACACCGTACCCAGGCCGTCCGACCAGGCCGCGAGCATCGCGGCGGCGGTCAACTGCCCGTCCGCCTCGCCGATGCGGGAGATGTCGATGCAGACCGCTGTGGCGTCCGGGTCGATCCGGGTGGCGGTCTCCGAGGCGAACGTGTCGCCGAGCGGGCCGTCCAGGATGCCGAGCAACGACCGGTGCAGCGGGTCGACCGCGTCGCGGTACCGGGACTCCTGACCCCGGTCCAGCGTGACCTGCCGGACCTGCGGCGGCCCGGACTCCAGCACCGCGAGCAGGTCCGGCAGCCGGTACGTCCGGCCCGGCGCGGTGCGCTCGCGCAGGTGCCGCAGGCAGGCCGAGAGCACCGACTGCTCGTGGTCGCTGATCGGCGCGCCCCGCACGATGGTGAGCAACGCGGCCACCATGTTCAGCACCCGGCCGTGGGACTCGGCGGCCAGCGCCTCGCCGGCCTGCCCGCCGATGCGCGCGGCGGCGGCCCCCATCGCGCCCGGATCGAGCACGTTGAGCCCGCCGACGCCCCGGGCGATGGAGATGACCTGCCCGCCCAGCGCGCGTACGGTGTCCGCGTAGTCGGGCTTGAGGTCGCCGAGCACCAGCGGGACGACGCCCTGCCCGGCCAGGCCGATCAGCATCCGGTTGATCAGCGTGGACTTGCCGAGCCCCGGCATGCCGAGCATGAACAGCGACGGGTTGGAGATGTAGCGCGCCCGGGTGAACCAGTTGAGCGGGTCCCCGCAGACCGTGGCGCCGGTGCTGATGTGCTGGCCGAGCGGGACCCCGGTCATCGGCGCGCCCGAGCCGGAGGCGAACGGCCAGAGCCCGCACGCCTGCACGGTGGTGGCCCGCCACATGGTCGGCGGGTCCAGCGTGGCCACCCGGCCGCCACCCACGACCGGCGAGCCCCGGTGCGGTACGCCGTCGGCGCGGTCGGCCCGGGCCAGCCGCTGCCGGTACCGCTGCTCGGCCGCCTCCTCCGCGGCCCGCTGCCGGCGCGCCCGGCGTCTCGCCCGTGGCGTCTGCCGGCCCGTCTCGTCGGGCTCCCGGTCCTGCGCGTCCACGGCCGGCACGACCAGGCCCGACATCGCGGTGACCGGCCCGGACGTCCCGCGCGGCCAGCCCGCGCCGAGATCGAGTCTCCGCGCGCCGCCCGCGCCCGCCCCGGTGGTCACAGCGCCTCCTGGAGGTCGTGCGGGACGATCGACTGCTCCCAGGGCAGGATGCCGACCGGCAGGGCGCAGGTGAACGCCGCGGCCTGCATCCGGTCCGCCGGCCGCATCGCGATCCGGGTGGCGCCCAGCAGGTTCCGCATCGTCACGTTGGCGTCGCGCACCTCGGCGGCCGAGTCGACGGTCAGCGTCACCAGCATCGAGAACTCCACCAGGCCGGCGCCGGACGCCTCCTCCGCCGCGGTCTGCTCGGCCGCCTGGATCTCCGCGACCGCGCGCGCCCGGACCAGGCCCTTCGTCGAGTTCGCCATGAACTGCGCGGACCGGCGGTCGGACTCGACGATCCGGGCGGAGGTCGCCGGGTCGATCGGCCGGTAGATCAGCGCCACCCGCTTGCGGCGGATGCCGGCCGCCGGGTCGAGCAGGCTGCGCAGGATCCCGGACCGCACCACGCCCCGGGGCGCCATGGTCAGCAGCCAACTCCGGGACACCCCGGAGTCGTGCTGGTAGGCGCCGACCGTCTCGACCGCCGCGGCCGGCCCGGCGTCGTCCCACTCCAGGCCGGTGCCGCCGTGCCGGGCGCGTACGTCGAGCACCTCGGCGGAGACGGCCGGGTCGTACGCGACGCGGACGACCTCGGCGATCCGCTCCGCCGACAGCGGCTCCGCCGACCCCCCGCCGGCGGCCACCAGCCCGTTGAGCATCCCCTGGAGGCGCAGCGCCAGGTCGGCGAGCATGGTGTCGTCGTCGCGCCGGCCGCCGCCGGGCGCCGCGTAGGTGAGCGTCAGGTAGGTGTTCATCTCCGACGACGCGTCCGGGTAGGAGCGCACCACCTCCTCCATCACCGCCCGCGCGGCGGGCGGCGCGTTCGGGGAGAGCCGGCCCAGCACCTCGGTGGCGAGCCGGGTGCCCGGGTCCGGGGCGGTCTCCACCACCACCGAGGCGCCGCGCAGTCCCGGCTCGTGCGCCAGCCGGGACAGCCACTCCCCCCACAGCGCCACCCACGTGTCGACCTGGTCCGGGTCGACCAGCGACCCGCCGTCGGGCTCGCAGCTCAGCACGATCGTGTACTGGTGGCGGTTGCGGTGGTGCAGCACGCCGAACGGGCGGTCGTACGGGTCGCGTCCCTCCAGCATGGCCACCCGGCTCAGCAGGCCGGGCGGGCGGAACCGTCCACCCGGCCGGGTGGACAGCGGCCCGGAGACGTAGAGGTGCTGCCGCTTGGACTTCCGGCGCAGCCACCCGACCCGGACGCCGGCCATCTGGAAGACGTTGCGGCCGTCCTGGGTGCGGATCGCCAGCGGCGCCACCATCAGCGCGAACGGGAGCCCCACCACCAGCGCCGCGTCCAGCGAGACCATGGACGCGATCAGGACCAGCACGAGACCGCCGAAGAGGCCGATGGTGCCGATCAGGCCCAGCGAGCCCAGGCCGGCCTTGCGGGGGCGGCGCCAGTTGCCGTACGTCGGTGTCTTGATCTGTTCGGTTGCCGTGCTCATGGTCGTCCTCCTGGGCCGGCCTAGTCGCGGTCAGAGTCCGGCAGCGCGCCGCGGGCGATGCCGGCGGCGTGCCGGTGGGTGCCGGCGACGGCGCCGGCGCTCTTCTGCACGGTCCAGGCGGCGGCGCCGACCGCGCCGCTGACCACCCGACCGGCCGTCGATACGACGCGGCGTCCGCCGCCACCGGTCGGGCCGCTGCCGGCCGGCGGCGCGCTCTCCGGCGCGGGTGTGCTCCCGGACGCCGGCTCACCCCCGGACGCCGGCGGGCTCTCCGGCGCCGGCGTGCTCCCGGACGGGGTGCCGCCGGCCGGCGGCGCGCTCTCCGGCGCGGGTGTGCTCCCGGACGCCGGCTCGCCTCCCGACGCCGGCTCCCCGCCGGCCGGCGGCTTGCTCCCGGACGCCGACCCCGCACCGCCGGATCCAGCGCCGCCGGACCCGCCCTCGCCGGTGGACGCGCCGTCGGGCGTCGACGCCCCGTCGGCCTTGCCCGCGCCGTCCGCCGTGCCCGCGCCGTCCGCCTTGCCCGCACCGTCCGCCTTGCCCGCACCGTCGGCCTTGCCCGCACCGTCGGCCTTGCCTGCGCCGCCGCTCCGGGACGCCGCGCCGGTGGGCGCACCGCCACCGCCCGGTGCCCGGGCCGCGCCGCCGCCGTGACCGCCGCCGGCGATCCGCTTGGCGCCGCTGGCCACCGCGCCCGCCGCGGCGGCGCCGGCGGCCACGCCCGCGCCCACGCCGTCGGACGAGCCGAGCGCGGCCATGGCCGGTACGATCAGCCGCATCAGCGCGGGCAGCGCCACCGCGGCCATCAAGAGGATGGCGGCGCCGGCCAGCTTGTAGTGCTTGGCGTCGCCGTCGACCGAGCCGATCATCGCCGCCCCGGAATACATGATCAGCCCGACCACCGGTTTGAACGCCAGCCAGGCCACCATCCAGGCGATGTGCTTGCGCCACCACCCGCCGCCCGACTCGGTCATCGACGCGGCGGCGGCCAGCGGCAGGGTGCCGGTGAGCAGCACCATCGCGCCGAGCCGCACATACATCAGGATCACGTGGATGCAGCCGGCGACCAGCAGGAGCAGCCCGATGATGATCAGCAGAAACGCGGTGAGCCCGTCCGTGCCGCAGTTGGCGATCAGTTTGAGCTGCGCCTTGATGCCCTGGTCGTACAGGTGGTCGCTGTAGTTGTCGGCCTCGGTGGCGAGCAGGTTGAGCACGGTCCACGCCGCGCCCACGGTGAGCACCATGCGGACCAGGCCCAGCAGCGCCGTCCACAGCGCCTGCCCCCGGCGCAGCAACGCCATCCGGAACGCCGCGGCCAGCAACGACGCCACCGCGATGGTCACCACGAGCCAGTCGGTCTGCAGGTGGATCTGGTCGTTGATCTTCTCGTCGCCGAGCGTCGGCACGTCACCGAGGTTGGCGAACAACTCCACCGCCGCGCCCATGATGGCGCCGGCGATGTCGCTCAGGATGCCGTCGATGCCCCGCTCGAAGAAGCCGACGACCTGCCCGATCTCCCCGATGTAGACGGCGTCGCCGGTCGCGCACTCGGCCATCTCAGCGCTCGTTCCACAGCAGGAAGCCGGCCAGCGACACCACCGGGGTGACCGGGCCGTACAGACCGCCGGAGGTCAACGGGCGCAGCCGCCAGTCGACGCCGTTCCAGTCCGCCGTGTAGTCGACCGAGAAGTAGCGCGCGGTCGCCTGCCGGACCAGCACCCGCACCACCGCCGTACCCGGCGTGTAGCGCACCACCAGGAAGCCGGCGAGCCGGTTGGAGGTCTGCGGCGGGCCGCCGTCCGGCAGCGACTCGCGCATCGCGTCGAAGTAGTCCCGGCCGAGGCCGGGTACGAGCTGCTGCCGGCTGACCGCACGCCAGTCCGGGCCGCTCATCTGGCGGGAGATGGTGTGCACCGCCAGCACCGCGCCCATCGGGGTGTGCGCGAAGCACCACCGCAGCGGCCCGGTGGTGCGCAGCGGCCCCGCCGAGGCGGAGAACGGGGTCGCGGCGCCGTTGAGCGGCCGCCAGACGACGTCGTCCGGCGCCTCGGTCGGCAGCGGCTGCGGGGTGTCCACGGTGCGGCAGCCCTGCGGTCGCGAGCCGTCCGGCCCGAGGCCGCCGATCACCGGCCCGGACGGGGGCGCGGCCCGGGAGCCGGCGTCCCCGCCCCCGTACACCGCCGCGCCGATGCCGACGCAGACCGCCAGCACCAGGAAACCCGCCGACACCTGCCACCGGCGGTGCCGCCAGAACGGCCCGTCGTCCGCCGGCTCGTGTGCGTGTCGCGCACGCATACGTCAGTTCCCCTCGCCTTCGCCGCCGCCGGTGCCGAAGACCCAGGTGACGATCGGGCCGGCGGTGGCGACCAGGATGCAGCCGCCCAGCACCATGCCGAGTCGGCTCATGTGCTCGGAGCTCTCCCCGCGCTTGTGGGAGATGGCCATCACCGCGCCGGTGATCAGGACACCGAGCACGCCCGCCGCGGTGCCCGCCCAGGCGACCAGGCCGAGCGCCTGCTCGACCTTGTCGGCGAGCTCGGTGGGCACCGCGTCCTCGCCGGTGCTCGGCTTCGGCACCTCGCTGCGGCCGGCGGGTACCAGGTGGGGCGCGAGGCGGAGGTCGAACGGGATCCGCACCAGACCGCTGTAGTAGAGGTCGGAGAGGGCCATGGGTGCTCCTTCGAGGTCACTGGGGTCGATCGGCCGGCCGGGGGCCGGTCCGGTGGTCACTGACTGAATCCGAGGGCCTGCACGATCGGCCCGGCGGTGGTCGCGAGCAGGCACGCCGCCATCACGAACGCGATCTGCCTGGTGTACTCGGTGCGCTCCTCCAGCGCGCCGCGCCGCAACTGCGACGCCAGCGTCATGCCGGTCAGCAGCAGGCCCATCACGGCGGCGGCGCTCACGCACCACGCCATCAGGGAGAGCAGTTGCATGATCGGCGCGTCCGGGTCGTCCACCGCCACCTGGTACGGCTCGATCGTCGGCGCCTCGAAGCTCTTCTTGTTGATCACGTTCTCGCACTTGAACTTGCCCGCGTACAGGGCGCCGTTGAGCGTGCACGAGTGCGACCCGGTGATGTCCACGTCGTCCTTGGTCCGCGAGTGTCCGAGCGTGTCGACCAGCATCTCGACGTCCATCCAGACCGTGTCGCCGTCGGTGTACTCGGCGGTCAGGTCGAACGAGCCGTCCGGCGAGCCCTTCTTGCCGGAGCAGACGCGGTCGCCGCCGCCGGCCGGATAGGTGTTCACCGTGGTGGTGGTCTTCAGGCAGATCTTGTAGAGGAACGCGGCGCCACCGCCGTCGACAGTCACCGTGTAGCTGCCCGCGGCCGCCGCCGGGGCCGGCGGCGCGAGCGCGAGCAGCGCCAGGACCAGCGCCGTCACGGCCGACACCGTCCGGCCGGGCCGGCTCACCGCGACCCCCGCCCGGGCCGGGCCGTCACCAGGTCGGCCAGCCGGGCCAGTTGACGCGGGGGCCGCGTCGGCTCCACCCCGATCCGGTACGACGGGATCCACGGCACCCGGTGCACCGGGGCGATCGCCCGCAGCAGCCGGATCCGGCCGAGCAACGGCGCCGGCAGCCGGCCCGGCGCGTCGGCGATCAACACCACGCCCACCAGCCGCATCCCCGCCGGGTGTCGGCCCTCCCGCATGGCGTGGAGCGCACGGGAGACCGCCCGCAGACCGTCGGAGTTGGTCCGGCCGACCACCGCGACCCGGGCCGGCTCACCGATCGCCGGGTCCGGCCACCGGCAGCCGATGTCGGTGCCGCCCAGCAGCCGGGTCAGCGTGCTCGCGCCGGCGCCGCCGTGCGCGCCGATCCAGCCGATGCCCTCGTCCGAGAGGACGTCGGGCTGTCGGGCCGGACGCTCGTCGCGCTCCCGTGGTCGCCGCAGCATCATCGGCTGGCTCATCGTCCGTCTCGCCTCCCTTCCCGCTCGCCGTCGCGCTTGCCGGCCGCACTACGACGCGACCGTCCACCCGGTTCAGCGCGGATCGCAGGTTTTTTCCGAAGACCCCGGACGGGGGCCCGGATGGCGATCACCCGGGCCCCCGCCGGGTCAGCGGTCGGCCTCGCGCCAGTTCTGGTTGCTCTGGCTGGCGGCGCACTCCCAGATCTGCAACGGCGCGCCGTCGTCGGAGTTCCAGTCGCGCACGTCGAGGCACTTGCCGGAGTGCGGGTTACGCAACAGCCCGCCCTCGGCCACCCAGACCTGCGCCGGCCCGCCGGTGCACCACGCGAGCTGCACCTTCGCCGCGTTGTCCCGGGACGCCCACGCCACGTCCATGCACTTGTCCAGCACCCTGAGCGTGTCGCCGGGGCCACTGGTGAACCGCTGGGCCGGGGTGCCGTTGCACTGCCAGAGCTGCAAACGCACCCCGTCGGCCGACTCGCCGCCCGGCACGTCGACGCACTTGTCCGCGTACCCGCGCAGCGCGAAGCCGGAGGTGGACCGGCCGGTCGTACGCTTCGCCGGCGGCGCCGGCGAGTCCCCGCCGTTGCGGAACGTCACCACGACGTCGGCGCAGCCCGGGCAGTTGTAGACCGTCTCGTTGCCGGCGACCCGGTCGTGGGTGGACCACAGGTAGGCGCGCGGGCCGAACGGGAGCAGCGCGGCGGTGTAGGCGCTCTCGGCGTCCCGGTTCGGGTTGACGCAGTTGATCCGGTCGCCCCGGGCCGGGTCGCGGACGGCGTGCGCCTCCGGGCAGGCGGCGAGCATCTGGCCGGCGGAGCAGTCCCACCGGGCGCAACTGCCCGCCTTCTCCGGCCGCGGGGCGCCGGGCGCGTCGATGGTGATCGTGGTGGAGACCGCGTCGACGTAGCTGACGTTGTACCAGGGCGCGGCCGGGTTGTTCCGGTCGAAGTTGAACTCGGCCAGGCTCACCGGCTCCGCGCCCCGCTCGCACCGGTCGGCGAAGGCGCCGCAGTCACCGACCAGGCACCGGAACGAGCCGTTCGGGTCGCCGTCGCAGCGCTGGCGGGCGAAGAACCGGCCCCGCCAGTGGCCCGGCTCGCCGGCGTCCGGAATGACGACGGTGCTCCTCTCACCGGGCCGCAGGGTGGGCAGGCCGGTGATCGGCCGCGAGCCGTCCCCGCTCTCCCCCGCGCCGATCCACAGCGTCTCCGCGGTGCCGTTGACGAACGTCACCCGTTCCCCGGTGGCGGCGGTCGCCACGCCGCCCGGCACGCCCACCAGGAGCCCCGACCCGAGCAGCACCACCGCGAGCAGCGCGGCCCTCCTGCGGGTCGGCCGTGTTAGGCGGGGGCCCCGGTTAACGCTTTCGGATGTGGCGGGGCCCCCGCCTAACACCCCGGCCCGCGTCCGGCGGGTCGGTGACGATCCGGTGTTCACTGCCATGTAGCCCTCCCTCGGCCTGGCGGGGACGCGCCGCGTCCCCTGACGGGTGCGGCAGGCGCACGGCCACACGACGACGCGGGAGAGCTTTCGGTTCAACGGATCGGGCGGCGAATCGCGCTATCCCACGAGGGGAGGGCGCGCGCACCGCCGAGGCCGGATCGTCCTCAGCGGGAGATCGGCGC
Organism: Micromonospora sp. NPDC018662; assembly: GCF_044391475.1. Taxonomy (NCBI): domain Bacteria; kingdom Bacillati; phylum Actinomycetota; class Actinomycetes; order Micromonosporales; family Micromonosporaceae; genus Micromonospora; species Micromonospora sp. NPDC018662. Next base: position 325,472 of record NZ_JBISAC010000003.1, on the reverse strand, counting down.
GGTGACGACGGAGGTGCCGTCGGTCAGGCCCACACCGACGAAGGAGAGCTGGTCGACAGGGGGCGACAACTCGCCGGTCACCTCCTGCGGCCCGTTCGAGGCGGTCCAGTCCCGCACCGGGTGACTGACCCCGTCGCGGGTCACCGCGAAGAGCCGGTAGCGCAACCCCGGCCGCAGCCCGGTCGCGGTGATCCGGATCGTGGAGCCCTGCCCCTCGTGGGTGGTGATCGACACGGACAGGCTCGCGCCCTGGCCGGGCGCCTCCCCGGTCGCGGTCAGCACCACGCCGTCGCGTCCGCCGCCGCCGACCGCGGCCACGATCCCGCCGGTGAGCACGGCCAGCGCCAGGGCCGCCGCCCCGGCCCAGAGCAGCAGCCGGCGACGGGCGGACAGCGCCTGTGGACGGCCACCCCCGGGCCGGTCGCCGGACGCCCGTCCCGGACCGGTCGGGCCCGCACCACCCGGCCCCCGGCCCGGACGGGCACTCCGCCGGCCCGCCGGCCCGCGCCCGGTCCCGGCGCCCGGGGTCGTCGTGCCCGCACCATCGGTGCGGGGCACGTCGGTGCGCCCGGACGCGGACGCGGCGTCTCCGACGTCGGCGCGCTCGGCCGGGCCCGCGCGGCGCTCGGCCGGGCCCGACGCCGACGTGTCGTCCGGCAGGTCGTCCGGCAGGTCGCCCGGTTCCGACGTCGTCCCGGCGGCCGGCACGGTGCTCGACGTGCCGAGAGCCGGGTGGGCCGACGATGTCGGACCCCGGCCCGGCGGGAGCGTGTCCGCCGGGCCCGGCGCGGAACGCGACGGCGGGACGGAAGGCGGCAGGACGGAAGCGGGTGGGACGGCGAACTCGGCCCAGTCGGCCGCGTCGAGGTCGCCGAGCCCGCTGGTCGTGCCGCCCAGGTCGGCGGCGGCGGAGAGGCACTCGTCGCAGCCGGCGAGATGCGCCTCGAAGGCGACGCGATCGGTCTCGTCGAGCGCGCCGAGCAGATAGAGCGCGAGCGCCTCGTGCTCGGACGTGGGGTGTTCACCGCTGCTGCGCATCACGACCCCCTTCCCGACCCGACGAAGGGTGCGCCGCAGCGACGACCCGGGTCACCGCGCCGGTGCCGGGATCGGACGAGGAACCGCTGGGACGTGTCATCAGGCCGACTCGATCGGGCCGATCGCCGCGTGCAGCGCCCGCACCGCGTAGTACGTCCGGGACTTTACCGTACCCTCGGGTATCCCGAGCCGCTCCGCGGCCTCCGCGACCGACGCGCCCTTGTAGTACATCTCGATCAGGACCTCGCGGTGCTCCGGCTTGATCTGTCGCAGCGCCAGGCGGACGGTGTGGGCGCTGACCACCCGGTCCATCTCGTCGTCGGCCGAGGTGAGCCGGTTGAGGTCCGGCACGGCGACCTCCGTCGGTCGGGCCTGCCGGGCCCGGCCGGCGTCGACGGCGACGTGCCGGGCGACGGTGTAGAGCCAGGGCGCGATCCGGCGCGGCTCCTCGGCCAGCGTGCCGAGGTTCCGCCAGGCCCGCAGGAACGTCTCCTGCACGAGATCCTCGGCCAGCTCCTGCCGGCCGAGGACCAGGCGGGTGACGAAGCGCAGCAACGGTTCGCGGTACTGATCGTGGATCCACCGCATGAGGCTCTCGGGGGAACCCTGGCCGACGGCCTCGCCCGGCGCTCCGGGCTCCACCGCCTCGTTGGGCACCGCCGACACAGAACGCCTCCCCCTGACGTGTGGGGCGTGCCCGCCCGGCCGGCCCGGCGCCACGGCACCGGGCCCCTCTGAGGGAGAAGGATAACCGTACTCATCGGACGTTGCCGCCGGCCGGCGGACGGCGACCAGAGTGGCGGTGCTCACCGGGCGCGGCCCGGCCGGCGGACGACGGACCGGCGCGGGCCGGCCCCGTCCATAACGACGCTGGTCAGCGCCGCACCGGGCGAATGGTGGCGAGTCGACATCGAGCACTCCGATCGACGGTCCGGCGGTGTCCGGCGGCGGAATCGGGTCCGTCCCGGCGCCGCCCACGTTGACGGCCCGGTGCGCCGGTCGGTTCAATGGCGGCCGGACTGGAATCGGAATGATTCCGGTCGGGTGAACCGAGGACGTCGCGCATCCGTCACGCCTGGCGACGTCATCACCGGAAGGGAAGTCCCGTGACACCCGATCTTCCTGGCCTCCGATCCCGGCTCGCCCGGATCCCGCGTCGTGTCGTCGCCGCCATCGCGGCCGGCCTCGCGGTGCTGTGCATGGTGGTCGCCTCCGTGAGCTGGGGCATCGCCACGGCCCGCGACGACAAGCTGACCGGCCGCAAGGTCTCCGCCGAGCACCTGACCGCCATCCGGGCCGCGGCCCGCTCCTGCCCCACGCTGACCCCGGCCCGCCTGGCCGGGCAGCTGATGACCGAGTCCGGCCTGGACGGACGCGTCGGCAAGACCACGTCGGGTGGTCGCGGCTTCGCCGGCCTGGACGACGACCGGTGGAAGTCCTGGGCGCCCTGGCCCGGCGCGGACCGCACCGACGCCGCCGCCAACATCCTGGCGCTGGCCCACCAGATGTGCGACCTCAGCGGGCAACTGCGCCTGGCCGCCATCCCCGGCGACCCGTGGCGGCTGTCCCTGGCCGCGTTCCACACGGACCTCGACCGGGTACGCGAGGCGAAGGGCGTCCCGTCCGACGCGGTCACCTACGTCGACGACGTCAGCCGCTACGCGGCGTACTACGGCGAGCTGACCGCGTTCGGCGGCTCCGGCACCACCCGCCCGGACACCGAGCGTCAGCAGCCGAAGGCGGTGCCGGCGAACTACGTCCGGCTCGTGGTGCGGGCCGGCTCGGTGTGCCCGGAGGTGCCGCCCGCCGCGGTGGCGGCCCAGCTCATGGCGCTGTCCGGGTTCGACCCGAACCTGCTCGGCGACGACGGCCGGCGGGGCGTCGCCCAGTTCCTGCCCGAGGTGTGGCGGGCCCACGGACCGGCGGGCGCCTCACCGTGGGACCCGCAGGTGGCCGTCCCGGCGGTCGGCGTCGCGGTCTGCGCGCTGCGGCGCGACCTCGCCGGCCTCGACGGCGACCCGGGCCTGCTGGCGCTGGCGGCCTATCGGAACGGGCCGACCGCGGTGCGCCAGACCGGCGGCGAGCTCGACAAGGACACGCAGGCGTTCCTGCGCCGGGTGCAGGAGTTCACCGACTTCTACGCGCTCGACGGCCGACTCAGGGCCGCGCCGGCGGGCGCGAGCCCCGCTCCCTCCCCCTCCGCCACGCCCCGGCCGCCCGGCCCGACGCCGACGGCCAAGCCGCCCGCGCCGCGGCCCAGCGCGTCGCCGTCGACCCGCCCGCCGGCCGAGCCGGAGAAGCCGGCCCCGCCGAAGCGCCCGACCGGCGCGAAGCAGCTCGTCGGCAAGGAGACCGGGCTGTGCGCCAGCGGCGGCGCCGGGGACGGCATCCCGGTGGTCCTGCGGCCGTGCCGGGAGGAGCGACCGCAGTGGTGGACGTTCCAGTCCGACGGGAGCGTCCGCGCCAACGGGCTGTGCCTGGACGTGGCCTGGGGCGAGAAGCGCGACGGCGCACCGGTGCAGAGCGCCCGGTGCAGCGGCAACCCCGCCCAGAAGTGGAAGTGGATCGAATACCAGGGCATCCGGTCCCTGTTCAACCCGGAGACCGACCGCTGCCTGGACGTCGACGGACACGGTACTGACGCTCCACTGAACGCGTGGACCTGCGTGTTCAACCCGAAGCAGACCTGGTCGCTGCGGTAGTCGGGCGTAAGGCGGGGCCCCTTTTTAACAGACGTCTGTTAAAAAGGGGCCCCGCCTTACATGCCGGTCAGCCGGCCCAGCGGCGGCGGCGCAGCCGGTAGACCAGGAAGCCGCCCGCGCCGAACAGCAGCGCGAACCCCAGCAGCACGGCGACCAGCGTGCCCCCGCCCCGGCCCGCCTGCACGGCCGCCGGGGCCTGGCCGTCCACGGACGGGGCCACCGAGGCCGCCGGGTTGATCATGCCGGAGCCGTAGCGCGGGTCGCCCTCGGCGACCTGCCCACCCACCGGGTCGGCGGTGGCGCGGATGCGCTCCTCCACCTGCGCGGCGGTCAGGTCGGGCTGGGCGGCCCGGATCAGCGCCGCCTCACCGGCCACGAACGCCACCGCGAACTCGGTGCCGGTGTTGCCGACCACCTTGCCGCCGCCGACGCCGAGCGTCGCCACCTCGATGCCGGGCGCGACCACCTCGACGGACTCGTCGACGTACTTCTCGGCGAGCTGGCCGCCCGCGCCGACGCCGCCGGTGAGCACCAACGCCCCGCCGGACCCGCCGCGCGGCGACGGGAGCGTGGTGGGCTTGACCGGCGCCCCCGCCACCACCAGCACGTCGTGCTCCAGCGCGGTGGCCAGCGACGCCGCCACCGCCGGGTCGGCCAGGTCCACCCGGGAGCCGAGCGCCACCACCGAGGCGCCGGTGCTGACCGCCACCTCGATGGCCGTCGCGGCGTCGGCCGGGCGGGCGTCGCCGGAGGACCGGACCATGCGCACCGGCACGATGGTGGCGTCCGGCGCCAGCCCCACCGGGCGGCCGTCGACGCTGTCGTCAGCGGCGATGATGCCCGCCATCGCCGTACCGGAGCCGAGACAGTCCTGGTCGCCACGTCCATTGCCGACGGTGACGTCCGCGCCCACCGCGACCCGGCCGCTGAGCTGCTGGAGGCCGGCGTCGACCCCGGTGTCGACGACCGCGACCTTGACCCCGTTGCCGCGGGTCAGGGTCCACGCGCTGTCCGCCGCCATCCGCAGCTGCGCCCACTCCGACCGGCCGCTCGACGCGGTGGTGGCGGTGCACGTGACGTCCCGGCGGGTGCCGGTGGGCGAACCGGAGGGCGTGGGACTCGCGTTCGGTGTCGGGCTGCTGTCCGGCCGTGCGTCCGGCGAGCGGGTCGGCGTGGGGCGGGCCGACGGCCGGCGGACGGCCGGCAACTGTCCGTACTCGACGCCCTCGCCGGCGGCGTCCCACGGCAGCACCAGGTGCCACCCCGCCCGCAGGGCGCCCGGGTCGGTCAGCCGGGCCCCGTCCGGCTGGACCCGACCGGTGTTGAGCTGGTAGATCTCGGCGGACCGCTCGCCGCTGCCGAGGAAGCGCCGGGCGATCTCGGTGAGGTTCTCCGGCTGGCCCTGGTACTGCGCCGCGACCACGTAGAACTTCACGTACGGTTCGGTGTCCGGCCCGGACCGGGCGACCGAGGGCCGTGGCACGGCCAGGATCGCGCAGCCGACCATCACCACCACGAGCAGTCGAGCAAGGATGGAGTGCTTCGCCAGCACCGGGGTCCCCTTCCGTCACCGCGGCCCAGACCGATCGGCCGTCACCGTCTATTGCGGATCAGCGCCGACTTCGTTCAAATCAATCTGAACCAGATTTCCATGGCGCTCGTCATGGAGACGCCGAGGGTACCGGCCCTCGGTGTCGAACGGCTGCGGCCGACGGTGTGACGAAGGCGGGGCGGCGGTGACAGGGCTGACACGGACCGCCGTCGTGGGCGGCCGGGGACTCGACCGGGTGCCGGCCACCCGCCGCTTCGACCCGCGCCGGCACCGGCGGGTGCCGGGCCTGCTGGATCTCTGGCTGGTGTGCGGCCCGCGGGGAAAGCCGGCGCTGCCCACCGCACCGGACCGCCCGCTGGACGCGCCCGCGCTGGCGGACCTGGTCCGGCGCACCGGGGAGGCCGCTGACGACGTCCGGATCCTCACCGACGACGGCGCCCGCCACGCCGAGCTGTTCACCGAGGTGGCCGGCCTGCTCGGGCACGACGTGCTGGTCAGCCCGGACGGCGCGGACATCCGGCAGGTGCTGCCCGGCCGCGTTCCCGAGGCCGACACCGACGACGGCCCGTTGCACGCGTTGCCGCTGGACCGTGTGACCCGGCAGCCGATGGACTGGCTGGTGCTCCAACCGCCGGACCTCGCCACCCCGCTGCCCGGCTGGTTCGCGGTGGAGGACGGGCTGGTCCGGCCCCGCACCGGGGTGGTCAACCTGCCGCTGGCCACCGGTGTGGCGTTGGCCACCCGCGCCGACTTCGTGGCCCGCCGGGCCACCGCCCACCGGCTCGGCGCCACCGCGACGGAGCTGGTCACGGTCTCTGTCACGGCCCGCTCCGGCGGCTTCCTGATCGGTGACTACAGCGGCACCCAGCAGGTCCGCGACGCCGGGCACCTGGCCGCGCTCCTCGGTGAGCTGCCGCTCTACGGCGCCGACCTGCGGCTCTGGCTGACCTGGCCGTCCGAGCCGGACGAGCAGGCGAAGCTCGCGGCCCAGGCCGCCGAGCTGGCCGAGACCACCGGCGCGACGGTCTGGACCCCGCCGCCGGGCGGCCGGGCCGAGCTCGTCGCCGACCATCGCCACCTGCGTGCGCGGGACGCGGCGGGCGCGGTCGCACCGTGGCAGGCCCACCGCCCCCGGTACGCCGACGGCCCGCCGGCCGTCCACGCGACAGCAGACGGCCTCCTGGTGCCCCGCCCGGCACGGCAGCGGATCGTGGTGACCCCCGCCGTCGACGACGAGAAGCCGGCGGACGGGACACCGTCGGCCGACGTGCCGGACGACCCCGGCGCCGGCGTCCCGGACGACCACGGCGCCGACCTGCCGGACGACCACGCGGCCGGCGTCCCGACGTCCTCGGCCCGGCCCGCGCTGGCCGCCGAACAGCGCCGCGCCGGCCGGTACGGGCCGCCCTGGCTGCGCGCCGGCCAGCAGGTCACCGTCGAGGCGTTCGACGCGTTCGTGCCGGTCACCGGCGACCTGGAACGCGCCGTCGCCGACGGCGTACCCAGTGCGGAGCTGTTCCTGGTCGGATACCTGGACCCGCGGTCCGCGCCGGACCGGGCCGACCTGCTGCGGGTACGGGTCGAGCCGGGCGGCGCGATCCCGGTGCAGGTGCTGCGCTCGCACGTCCCGGCCCGCCTCCAGTACCTGCTCGGTGCCCCGGACACCTACCTGCTGCCGGCCGGCCGGCTGGACCGGGCGCGGGTGCGGGGCGCGTTCCGGGCCACCGACGACGGCCGGCTGCGCCCCGTCGACGGGCTCGACGGCGCGGCGCTACGCATCCGGGCCGCGCCGACCAGCGCGTCGAGCGCCGGGTTGCCGCACGACGTCAGCCGGTGGCCGGCGCACGGCACCCGCCGGGCGTACGCGCTGCTGCCGGCCCGCTCCCGCGGCCTGGCGCCGGGGTGGTTGCCGCTGCTCCGGCAGCGGCCGGCGGCCCGGTCCGGCCGGCTGCTCGTGGAGGTGCGGGTGCCGCGTGGCCGGACGCTCGACGTCGTCGCCACCGCCGACGCGCTCACCGCACTGCCGCTGGCCCGGGGCCGCACCGAGCGGCTGCGGCAGGCGGGCGTCGAGCTGATCCTCACCAGCCGCTCCTACGACCGGATCCGGGTGGACCGGGTCCTCCGGGCGCGGGACGGGGTGTGGGAGGCGGTGCCCGGTGTGGCGGCCGGCCCGCTGCCCGTGGTGGCGCGCGGCGTTCAGTCCGCCCCGGCCGGCTCGCCGTCCCCGTCGAACTGAAGCGACCAGCGGCCGGCCGGGACCGGCCCGAGCACCACCGGCACGCACCGTCCGGCGGTGGCGGCGGCGAGGCCGCGCGCCCCCGCCGGGGACGGACCCGCGGTGAACACCACGGACGGCGCGGGCAGGTCCTCGCCCGGTCCCGGCGGCTCGGGCAGGACGGGCAGCCGGCGGCAGCCGTCCGGCGGCTCGGCACCCAACGCCTCCCCCACCACGGCGACGCCGACGCCGGCGGCCGACAGCCGTCCGGCGAGGGTCGCGGCGGCGCGGCCACAGACCGCCGTCGGCCCGACCAGCGTGAACACGTCGGGCACCCGGGCCAGGTCCACGTGCAGCCGCCACGGGCCGCGGCGCCCCAGCACCAGCGGCAGGACGGCCGGCGGCGCCGCCTCCTCCGGGCCCAGCCAGGCGTACGGCGGCACGCCCCGCCCGGCCGCCACCCCGACCAGCCGCACCCGGGCCGGGCCGGCGTCGGTCTCCAGGTCGGCGGTGAGGTACGGCGCCTCGTCCGCGGCGGGCAGCGGCGGGCGCGGCACGTCCGGCGCGGTCCCGGCCCCGGCCGACGAGGGCGCGGCGGGCCGGGCCGACGGCGTGGCCGGCGTGGCCGGCGACGCCGGCGTGGGCTCGACCGGCCGACCGGAACCGGCGGACGAAGCGGACTCGGCGGAACGGTCAGGGCCGACGGACGGAGCGGACTCGGCGGAACGGTCGGGCTCGACAGAGCGATCGGGGCCGGCGGGCGGCGGGGACGCCTGGCGCGGGGGCGGTGCCGAACTGCTGGCCGGCGGAACCGCCGGAGTCGTTCCGGGCGGGTCATCGTCGGGTCGGCGGGCCGCGGTCGCGGCGTCGTCCGCCGCCGGCGCCGCCGGTTCGGCCGTGGCGCGGTCACCGGGGGCGGGCGTGTGGTGCCGCTCGGGCGGCCACGGCCCGTCGTCGCCGGCCAGGGACACGCCACGACCCGCGCGCCCCGGGCGCAGCAGCACGATCGCCACCACCGCGAGCAGCACCGACAGCACGCCCGCGCCGACGCGGATCACCAGGGGGTCGACACCGCCGCCCGAGGTCCGGCGCCCCCCGGGCGGCGGGGCGGCCACCTCCGTGGCGACCGGGGGCCGGGCCGCCGCCTTCGTGGTGGCCGGCGCCCGGGTCGACGGCGGTACGCGGCTCGGCGGGGCAGTGGTGCGGGCCGGCGGGGAGGGTGCCGGGGTCGGCGACCGGGTCACCGGTGGGGCGGAACGGGTCCGGGTCCGGGGCAGCGGGCCGACGCGTACCCCCTGGCCCCTCGCGTCCCGGGGCAGCACGAGCACCCAGCCCGGGTTCAGCACCAACCCGTCGGTGAAGGTCTCCCCGTCCGGCTGGGCGCGACCGGTGTTCAGGTCGACGATCTCCCGGTAGCGGTTGCCGTTGCCGAGCGTGCGCAACGCGATGGCGTACAGGTATTCCCGCTGCCCGTCGACCGGCGGACCGACCACGTAGTACCGGCCGGTCTCCGCCGGCGCGGCGTGCGCCGGGCCGGCCGGCACCAGCCAGATCCCGACCAGCACCAGCACCGCCTGCACGGCCCACCGCATCCGCACGCGTCGCCCTCCCTCTCCTCCGCCGCCATCCTGCCGTCCGGCTCACTACGGACCGGACCGCCGGCGGTTCAACGGTGATCGTGGCCGGATCGCGGCACGGGCCGGCGGGCCGCCGTCACGGCGCGGTGGAGGCGGCGGTGACCAGCGCGATCCCGCCGCAGCAGAGCGGCACGATGACGGCCAGCGCGACCAGCATGATGCTGTAGTTCGACCACAGGCCGAACCGCGTCACGTCGGTGCCGTGGCCGTCGTGCACCCGGTTGCGCCAGCCGCCGAAGCGGAAACTCAGGTGGTGCGCGGCGCCCGGCTGGACCACCACCGACGTGGTGACGATCGGCACGCCCAGGAAGTCGGTGTAGCGGACGTCGTGCGGGCCGGCCGGGACCGCGATGTGCCAGGTTCCCTCGCCGGGGATCGGCACCGCCTGCCGGTCGATCTTGAAGCGGCTGGTGGTCGGCACCGGAACCAGGTAGGGCCCCCGGTTCACCGAGACGACGAGCACCGCGCAGCCCGGCGGCGGGGTGATCGGATGCGGGTAGGCGACCAGCGGCGTGACCCCGCCGGGCATGGGCGGGTACGGCTGCGAGGGGAGGTAGGACACGGCTGACGATTCTGGCACGGGGGCGCACCCTCGTCCCCGCGCGCCCGCCTCCGCCCGCCGGGTGGCGCGGTCAGCTCAGCTCGACGACCGGCCGGGTGAGGACCTCGTCGTCGCTCTCGGCACGGGCCGAGGACAGAGCCGCGGTCCCCGGTTCACCGACCGGTGGACGCTCCGGCGTCGGCCAGCAGCCGCTGGCGCATCAGGAACTTGCGGACCTTGCCGGTGGGGCCCATCAGCACGCCGTCGTCGGGCACTGTCACCACCCGCCGCAGCGTCGCGGCCACCGCCGGGCCCAACGCGGCCCGGACCCGGCCGGTGCGGTCCAGCGCGGGGTCGGCGTCGTCGGCGAGCAGGAGCAGCACCTCGGTGACGGTGGCGCCGTCGTCTCCGGCGACCGCGAGGACGGTGCAGTCCCGCACGTCCGGGCAGCGCGCGAGGATGCGTTCCTCGGACAGCGCGGTGTAGAGCCAGGTCCCGCCGCCCAGGTCGACCGCGTCGCTGGCCCGGTCCACGTGGTGGTAGTCGCCGTTCGGGTCGCGGTACATCAGGTCGCCGGTCAGGTAGTAGCCGTTCAGCCGGGTGCGGTAGGTGGTGACCGAGTCGTTCCAGTAGCCGATGGCCAGCGTCGGCGACCGCAGCCCGGCGTGCCCGACCTGGCCGTCCGGGACCTCCTCGCCGGTGGCCACGTCGAGCAGGGCGATCTCGGCGAACGGGTACGGCTTGCCGACGCAGCGGTCGTAGCGGTCGCTGCCGAGCCGGTGGGTGATCCGGAACGCGCCGTGCCCCATCTCGGTGGAGCCGAGCATGTCGACGAACTTGGAGCCGGGCACGTCGACCGGACCGTCCGGGGTCCAGGTGGGGTGGCTGCCGACGGCGACCAGCCGACGGACGTGCGACTCGTGGGCGCAGTCGCCGGTGTTGAACCAGTTGCGCACCGAGCTGAGGTCGCGGGTGGTCAGGTCGACGCGGGCCAGCTCGGACCAGGTCACGGCGAAGCCGAACACGCCGGTCGGGCGCCACCGCTCGATCGCGTCGAGGACGGTCTCGGCGCTGCGCGCGAACGGGCCGCCCTGCGCCGAGAGGCAGAGCAGCTGGTAGCCGTTGCAGAGCGCCTGGTTGAGCGTGATGATGCCGGCGGTGTGCGCGGCCGGCAGCGCGGAGAGTTCCCGCACCTCGCCGTGCGGCCGGGACTCGGTCAGCCGCACCGCGCGGATCGCGGCGAACAGGCCGTGGTGCGAGTGGACGATCGCGGCCGGCACCCGGGTGGTGCCGGAGGAGTGCGTGATGACGACCGGGTCCTCGGGGTGGTGACGGTGGTGCGGCGGCGCCTGCGCCGGGTCGCCGGCGCCGGTCTCGGCGGCGTCGCCGAGGACCGGCACGCCCAGGTCGTACCCGCGCAGCGCGTCGTGGTCGGCGTCGACCAGCACGCCGACGCCGCGCAGCCGCCGGACGAACTCGGCCGCCAGCTCGATCGGCATGTTGCCGTTCATCAGCGCCGGGATCGCCCCGAGCCAGGTCAGGGCCAGGAAGTTGAGGAACACGTCCGGCGCGGAGGTGACGTAGACCGCGACCGGGTCGCGCCGGCCGATGCCGCGCGCGGCGAACCAGGCCGCCCGGGCCGCGACCCGCTCGGTCAGGGTGGCCAGCGACAGCGGCGTCCACGCGGGGATGCCGTCGACGTCGACGTCGAACGTCACCCGGGGCATCGCCATGTCGGCGCCGTGCTCGGCCAGCCGGAGCAGCACGTTGCCCGCACCGAGTTCCTGGTCCGCCGCCAGGGTCGCCCGGAAGTTGTCGGCACCCAAACTCCTCGCCTCCTCACGTGACACGCTCACCGAGGCCACGCCCCCGCCGGGCCAGGACACGATCAGGCTAGAGCGCGCGACACGGCGAGACAATGGTCGATGTCCGGACGGTCAGGAGACCTCGCGGTTGAACAGGTGCGACGACCAGATCAGGCTGGCGGCGGCCAGCCCGGTCATGATGAGCGCCCCCTGCCAGACCACGGTCTGGAAGATCTGGCCGGCGAACAGCGCCCGCATGCCGTCGGTGGCCCAGGCGAACGGGTTCCAGAGCGCCACCCGCTGGATCCACATCGGGGCGAGCACGAGGGGGATGAGCACGCCGGCCAGCAGCGAGATCGGCTGGCCCACGGTGTTCACCAGCACCCCGAGGCTGTTCTCGTTGCGGACCAGCAACGCGATGTCGTACGAGATGGACGTGCTCAGCAGCACCATCACGGCCAGCAGCGCGTACGAGACGAGCAGGTTGGCCAGGTGCACGCGCAACCCGAACGGCAACGCCACCAGCGTGATCACGACCGCCTGCACCACGTTGAGGCACACGTGCATCAGGGCGCGGCCCAGCAGCAGGGCGGTACGGCTCACCGGCGTCACCCGGCACCGCTCGATGATGCCGGCGCGCAGCGCGCTGAGCAGCCCGTAGCCGGCGAACAGGCCACCGAAGAGGCCCATCGCCACGAACAGGCCGGGCACGTAGATGCGGTAGGCGTCCGCGTACGAGGAGGCGCCCCGGTCGACCATCACCACCTTGAGGAACGGCGCGAAGAGGATGAGGTAGGTGATGGGCTGGGCGAGGCTGAACGCGACCATCACCGGGTTGCGCACCATCAGGCCGACCTCCTGCTGGAAGATCAGCCAGGTGTCACGGACGAGTCGCACGGTCATTCCTCCAGTGAGCGGCCGGTCTTGGCCAGGAACACGTCGTCGAGGCTGGGTCGGCGGGTCTCGATCGCGCCCGGCTCGATGCCCCGGTCGTAGAGCGCCCGCATGATCTGCGGGATGGCCGTGGCGGCGCTGTCGACGTAGAGCCGCAGGGTGCCGTCGACCGGCTCGGACGCGCGGACGTAGGGCGCCTCGGCCAGCACCTTCGTCGCGGCCGGCAGGCCGCCGCCGGCCGGGTCGGCGAGGTCGGTCACGGCGAAGTCGATCGCGACCACGTCGCCGGAGATCTCGCGTTTGAGCGCCGACGGCGTGCCCTCGGCCACGATCCGGCCGGCGTCGATGATGGAGACCCGGTCGCACAGGCTATCCGCCTCGTCCAGGTAGTGCGTGGTGAGGAAGATCGTCATGCCCTCCTCGCGCAGCCGGCGCACCTCCTGCCACATCCGGGCCCGGCTGGGCGGGTCGAGGCCCGCGGTGGGCTCGTCCAGGAACATGACCTGCGGCGAGTGGATGACGCCGAGCGCGACGTCGAGCCGCCGGCGCTGCCCGCCGGAGTACGTGCGGATCCGGCGGTCGGCGAAGTCGTCGAGTTGGAACGCGCGGATCGCCGCCGCCGCCAGCTCCTGCGCGACCCCCTTGGACCGGCCGTGCATCCGGGCCTGGAGGATCAGGTCCCGCCGGGCGGTGGAGTCGTCGTAGGTGCCGCTGGCCTGCGCCACGAACCCGATCCGGTGGCGCACCTGGGCCGGCGACCGCAGCAGGTCGACACCCGCGATCGTCGCCGCGCCCCCGCTGGGGCGCAGCAGCGTGGCGAGCATCCGCAGCGTGGTGGACTTCCCCGCGCCGTTGGGGCCGAGGAAGCCGACGATCTCGCCCCGCCGCACCGCGAAGTCGACGCCGCGGACCGCCTCGACCGTGCTGGCGCCGCGACCGCGCCCCACCCGGAAGGACTTGCGTAGGCCGGTGGCCTCGATCATCGAGCCTCCTCGTGCGGCGACGACGCGGACCGGCCCGCGTCGTGCACCGTCCAATGACGACGGTGCCCGCGCGAGGGGCGTCAGGTCAGGCTAGTGCGACCCCGGGCGTGGGACAACGGTCGATGCGTGCCGGTTCGATGCGGGCCGGCGTCACGGCGTCGCGGCCAGCGCGGCGAGGTGCGCCGCCGCCGCGCGGGCGCCGCCGGCCGCGGCGAACGAGTCGCGCACGCGGCCCGCCCCGGCCCGGTACGCCGGGTCGTCGAGGACCGCGGCCACCGCCTCGGTCAGCTCCGCCGGGGTCGCCTCGCGGAAGGAGACCGCGCGTCCGGCGCCGGCCCGGGTCACCTGGTCCGCGATGGTCGGATGGTCGTGCCGGATCGGCGCGACCACCACCGGCACGCCGTACGCCAACGCCTCGGAAATCGTGCCCAGCCCGCCGTGCGAGACCACGGCGTCCAGCCGGGGCATCAGCTCCAGCACCGGCACCCGCGGCGCGACCAGCACGTGCTCCGGCGGGTCGGGCACCAGGTCGGCCGGCGCGGTGAGGATCACCTGGAGCCGGTCGGCGAGCGGCGCGGTGGCGGCCGTCATCCGCCGGTAGAAGTCGCGGGCCAGGTGTTCGGCCATCGTGCCGACGGTGACGAGCATGTGCCGGCGGCTCGGCGCCCAGGCGTCCCAGTCGAAACCGGGCGCGTTCGGCCGCCGTCCCAGCGCCGGCCCGGTCAGCACGCACCGCGCCGGCATCGCCGCCGGGCCGGTGAGCGCCGCGGTGGTCAGCCCGATCACCAGGTACGGCGAGAAGCGCAGGTCGAGCGTCTCGTCGACGGGCAGGTCGGCCATCGCCCACACGCGCCGCACCTGGGCCGCTACGAAGTCGGTGAACTCGGGCATCTCCACCGTCGGCGGGGTCAGCTCCAGCACGCCGACGCAGAGCGTCGCCCAGCGCACCCCGTGCCGGTGCGCGGCCAGCGCGCCGGCCAGCGCGTACTGGTCGGCGACGACGACGTCCGGCCGGTATTCCGCGACCGCCCGTTCGGCGGCGTCCCGGATGAAGCGGTTGGCCGGCAGCACGTGCCCCTCCCAGAGGGTGCGCACCGAGGCCATCCCGGACTCGCCGTCCGGGCGGTACCACCGCTTCCCGGTGGGGAACAGCGTGGCGTCCGGGCCGATCAGCGGGCGCAGGTCGCTGCGGGGCCCGCACCACGCCACCTCGTGTCCGGCCGCCGCCAGCGCCTGGCCGATGGCGAGCGGGGCGTTCAGATGGGAGACCACCGGCAGCACCACGAAGAGGAAGCGAGCCACGTCGATATGATGCCACGGTCCGTTGACATCCACCGGCGTCGTTGATCTGATCTTCTCCGTGACGGTGTGCGGATGACGGCTATCGACGCCGTCTCGGTGTTCCTGCCGGCTCGCCGCGTGCCGATCGAGAGCCTGGCCGCGCCGCTGCGCCTGACCGAGATGCAGATCCGGCTGTTCCGGCGGTTCCACGGGCTGACCGAGGTGCGCCGCGACCCCGACCTGTCCCTGGCCGACCTGCTGCGGCACGCGGTCGACGGCCTCACCGCGCTGCGCGGCCGGGAGCACCGGGTGCGGTTCGTGGTGTACGGCCGGGCCTTCCCGGTGGTGGCGCCGTACCCGGTCAACCCGCTGCACGACGCGTGCCGGGCGCTCGGCCTGGGGCACGCGCTGGCGTTCACAGTGACGCAGCAGTCCTGCGCGAGCGCGCTCGCAGCGGTCGACGTGGCCGGCCGGCTGCTGGCCGCCGAGCCGCACCCGCCGGGCGACGAGCCGCTCGCGCTGGTCCTCACCGGGGAGAAGGCGTTCACCCGCGACGCCCAGTTCATCCCGGAGACGTCGGTGTTCAGCGAGGGCGCGTCCGCGTGCCTGGTCAGCGCGCACGGCCGCCAGGACCGGCTGCTCTCCTACGCCGGCGCGCAGCGGGGCGAGTTCGACGTCGCCGGCGGCGTGTCCGCGGCCCGGTTCCAGCGCGAGTACCGGCCGGCGCTGGCCGAGGTGATCGGCCGGGCCCTGGAGCGGGCCGGAACGGCGCTGGCCGACCTGCGGCTGATCCTGCCGCACAACGTCAACGTGATGACCTGGAAGCGGCTGTGCAAGCTGATCGGGTTCCCGCTGGACCGGGTGCTGCTCGACAACATCACCGGCGCCGGGCACGTGTTCTGCGCGGACGCGTTCGTCAACTACCGCACCGCGCGGGAGCGCGGCCTGCTCCACCCGGGCGACCGCTACCTCGTCGCGGCGGTCGGCGCCGGGGCCGGGGCGACGTTCGCCGCCATGGTGTTCGAACACTGACCGGGAGCGTCATGGGCACCGACCTGCACCTGATCCGGGCCGCCCGCCGCGAGTTCACCGGGCCGGCGGCGCTGCTCGCCGACCCCGAGCTGCGGGCCCGCGCCGAGGAGTACCTGACCGACCTGACGCGACCGTACGGCCTGCAGCTCGACGCGTCGGCGGCGGCGCGGGGCCAGTCCTACGGGGAGATGGCCGCCGAGCTGGTACGGGCGGTCGTACCCGAGGACGATCCGGTCGACCTGCTGGTGCTGGCGTTCGCGGTGCACGACGCGCTGCCCGGCCGGGCCACCGCGTCCTACCTCAGTCACGTCTGCCCCGGCACGCCGATGTCCTTCGCGCTCTGCGACCAGGGCTCGGCGGCGGCGTTCACCGGGCTGCGGATCGCCCGTGCCCATGCGTGCCACCGGACCCTGCTCCTCGTCGTCGAGCAGTCCGTCCTGCCGTACGACCCGGGGGTTGCCGTGCCGGCGCGGCACCGCGCCGTGGCCCTGCTGCTCGGCGACGGCCCGGCGACCGGCGGCGGGCGGGTGACCGCGATCCGCCAGCACGCGGACGTCGACCCTGACGACGTGGCAGACCTGGCGGCGGCCGAGCTGCGCGCGCTCGGCGCGGGCGGCGCGGACGTGGCAGTGGTGCTGGGTGCGGGCCTCGCCGCCGCGCGGCCCGCGACCGGTGGAAGTCCGGTGACGGTGGCGCCGCCGGGGCAGCCGGCCACCGGGGTGTGGTGGGGACTGCTGGACCGGCTCGGCGACGGGCCCGACCGGCTCACTGCGGTGCTGGTCGCCGACTACGATCCCGACCTGCGCTACCTGTGCCTCGTCACCATCACGGCAGCCACCAGGATCACTCTCGGTGATGTCGCCTCGGAAGGGACGACAAAAATTCCCCATACCTCAGAGTCATGATTATGACCGAGCGGTATACCGCTCGAAAGTGTTCCCTCCCCGCCCGCGACACGCCGTCCGCAGCGGTCTCACCAACCCTCGGCGAGCGCCCCCCGGACGAACGCGCAGAGCCGCTCGTTCGCCTCCTCCGAGCCGACCGTGATCCGCACGCCGGCGCCGGGCAGCGCCATCACCAGGATCCCGGCCGCCCGCGCGCGGTCGGCGAACGCCGTCGCCCGCTCCCCCAGCGGCAGCCACACGAAGTTGGCCTCACTGGGTGCCACGGTCAGCCCCAGCCCCCGCAACGCGTCGACCAGGCCGGCCCGTGCCGTCACCAGGTCCGCGCACCGCCGGGTCAGCTCCGGTGCCACCTCCGGCGCCAGGCTCGCCACGGCCGCCGCCTGGGCGAGGGCGTTCGGGAAGAACACCGCCCCGGTCAGCGCAGCCGCCGGGAGCAGCCGGGGCGGCACCACGGCGTAGCCGACGCGCAGCGCGGCCAGCCCGTACGCCTTGGAGAAGGTGCGCAGCACGCAGACGTTGTCGTAGGCCCGGTACAGCTCCATCCCGTCCGGCGCGTCCGGGTCGGTGACGAACTCCCGGTACGCCTCGTCCACGATGACCGGCACGTCGGCCGGCACCCGGTCGAGGAACGCCTCGACGCGGTCGCGACGCAGCGTCGCCCCGGTCGGGTTGTTCGGGTGGCAGAGCAGCACGCATCGGGTCCGCCCGGTCACCGCGTCCGCCATCGCGGGCAGGTCGTGGTCGTAGCCGTCCAGCGGCACCGGCACCGCGTTCGCGCCGGCGTTGCGGATGATCAGCGGGTAGCCCTCGAACGACAGTGCCGCGTGGACCACGTCCGGCCGGGGTCCGAGGGACTGCACCAGGTGCTGGCACAGCCCGGCCGAGCCGGGGCCGACCACTATCGACTCCGGCCCCACCTCCAGCCGCGCCGCCAACGCGGCCACCAGCGCCGACGAGGTGCGGTCCGGATACCGCTGGAGGGTCGCGGCGCCGTCGGTGACGATCCGCCGGATGCCGGGCAGCGGCGGGTACGGCGTCTCGTTCATCGACAGGTCGACCGGCGGGTGCGTCCCGACGGCGGTGGCAGGAGTCATGATCGCTCGCTTCTCGACGGGGCCGGCGGGGACGGGACGCGGGCGTGCCGGTCGGTGAGCACCCCGAGCTGGTAGAGCCGGTCGACGAGGGAGAGCGGCCGGACGTCGGTGCCGGACAGGTTGCCGGCGGTGAGCCCGAGCAGCCTCGGGTTGGCGGCGGTGCGGCGCATCATCCGCGCGCCGAGCAGCTTCGGCAGCCCGGAGACGCTGGTGATCATGCGGGACGCGTTGTGGCTGACGGTCGCGACGTGGTCGAGGCGCGGGCGGCGCGCGGCCTCGAAGGCCCGCAGCGCCCGGTCCACCGCGGCCGGCGCCGGCGTGCCGCCCTCGGCCGCCAGGCTGGCCGCGAGCGTCTCCGCGTCACCCAGCGAGCTGTTCACGCCCTGCGCCGCCATCGGGTGCACCGCGTGCGCGGCCTCGCCGACCAGCGCCAGGCCGGGCACGGCCAGGCGGTCGGTGCGCAGCCGGTAGACCGCGAGGAGCTGACGGCGGCGCAGGCTGGCCCGGATCGCGGCGCCGATCGGGCGGACCGCCGGCACGTCGGCGAGCAGCCGGTCGCACCACGCGCCCAGGTCGGCCCGGCCCCGGAACTCGTCCGGCGTCACCTGGACGTAGAGGCGGCACCGCCCGCCCGGCAGCGGGTAGACCAGGCACAGGCCGCGCCCGGTCCGGTACGCGGTCACCTCGTCGGCCACCTCGGCGTCGGCCACGTCGAACGCGACCAGGCCGTGCGGGTACTCGCGGCGCTCGACCGCGACGCCGGCCGCCCGCCGCAGCGGCGAGGACATGCCGTCGGCGGCGACCACCAGCGGCGCCCGGATCTCCCGGTCGCCTCGGTCGCCGGTGACCGCGACGCCGGTCACCCGCCCGCCGTCGCCGGACAGCAGGCCGGTCACCCGCCGGCCCCACCGGACCTCCACGGTGGCGGGCAGCCCGTCGGCGAGCACACCGCGCAGGTCGCCGTAGTCGGCGCAGAGGATCTCCCGGTACGCGCCGGGCAGGTCGGCGTAGTCCAGGCAGAGCAACGGCCGGCCGGCCGGATCCCGGATGGCCAGCCGCCCGACCGGCCGGGCGCCGGTGGCGCGCAGGGCGTCGAGGACTCCCCACGAGTCGAGGATGCGGACCGTCTCCGGCTGGAGGATCTCGCCCTTGGCGATCGACGCGGGGGTGCGCTGCCGGTCGAGCACGAGCACCCGCAGCCCGAGCGCGCCGAGCGCGCGGGCGCTCGCCAGGCCGCCGGCGCCGGCGCCCACCACCACGACGTCGGGGCTCATCGGGTCACCGCGCCGGGCGCGACGTCGGGCCGCCCGGCGGTGGCCCGGCGGTACTCGCCGAGCGCGCGCAGCGCGACCGCCTGGGTGATCACCGCGTTGGGGTAGCGCATGTGGTGGCGGATGTAGTTGCACACCCGGGTCGCCGGCCATCCGCCGCCCGGTCCGGCCGCCGCCACCAGCCAGGCGACGCCCCGCTCCACCGCGCCGCCGACCTCGGGGTCGCCGGTGGCGAGCAGGCCCTGGACGGCCCAGGACGTCTCCTCGACCGAGCCGGCGGTGCCGTCGCCCGGGCCCCACGAGCCGTCCGGCAACTGGGTCTCGCGTAGCCACCGGACCGCGCGCCGGACCACCTCGTGCCGGGCGTGACCGACGCGCGACAGCGCCGCCACCACCACGGCCGTGCCGGAGGTGTGGTCGCGGTACCAGAGGTTCTCGAACGTGCCGTCGGGCGCCGCGCGGGTCAGCAGCCAGGCCGCCGCCCGCGCGATCGCCGGGTGGTCGTCGGGGTGACCGGCCTCGTGCAGGGCGAGGATCGCCTGGCTGGTGATGGCCGGGCAGGGGCCGTCGTTGGCGAGCTGCGTGTCGCGTACCCACAGGCTCCACGACCCGCGGCTGTCCTGGCGGTCGACGAGCCAGGCCAGGCCGGTGCGCAGCACCGGGTCGGCGTCGGCGTCGGGGTAGCCGGCCAGCGCCGACAGGATCTCGGCGGACTCCAGCGTCACCGGCCAGCCGCCCACGTTGGAGTAGCTCCACCCGCCCGGCGGCACGTCCAGCACCTCGAACGTGGTGGGTTTCTGGGTGGCGTGGAAGACGTCCCGGGTGGCCCGCAGCCGCGGGTCGGCGGCGTACCCGGCGGCGATCAGACCGGTCACCGCGTAGCCGGACCGGGTCAGGTCCAGGTTCGTCACGGCGTCCCAGGCGCCGTCGGGGCGGACCGCCCGCCGGAGCCAGCCGACCACGGCCGCGGCGATGTCCGGCGCCTCACCGCTGCGGGCCAGCCCGAGGAGCACCAGTGCGGCGGGCCACGGGTCCTCGCTCAACGCGCCGGTACGGCCCTCGTGGTCGAAGATGGCGCGCAGCAGGCGTACCGCCACCGGGCGGGCCCGGCGCAGCGTGGCCCGGCGCAGGCGACCGGCGGGCAGCAGGTCGGCCTGCATCAGGGCGAGACCGACGAAGGGCGCGGTGCGGAACGACAGCCGCCGGCGGCGGACCCGGTCGAACAGCACGATCTCCAGCGGCAGCCGCCGTAGCGGGCCGGCCTCGGCGGTCATCCCGGCCATCGTGAGCAGTTGGCGGCAGAGCAGCGAGATGGCCCGGTCGGTGACCGTGTCGACGCCGCCCAGGGCGGCCAGCCGGGCCCGGCCGGCCGCGATCGCCTCGGCGCCGGCCGCCGGCGCGCTCAGCGCCAACGCCGCGACCGCGACGGCGGTGGGCACCACCTCGGTCTCCGCGCCGACCACGCCGCCCCAGCCACCGTCGTCGTGCTGCTGGCGGCGCAGCCAGTCGGCGCCCGCGTCGACGAGGTCGGCGCTGCCGACCGGGTCGGCGGCGTGCAGCGCGGCCACCGCGCCGGCGGTGCCCAGCACCGAGGCCGGCGGGTCGTCGCCGAAGACGCCGTCGGCGCGCTGGCGGCGCAGCAGCGCCTCGGCGCCCTCGCTGATCGCCTTCCCGACGGCCTCGGCGGTGACAGCGGTCATGGCGCGTCCTCCAGGGACATTCGGCGGTGGGTGGCCAGAGCCAGGTCGGGGGTGGTCGGGCCCAGTTCGTGCCGGGTCCGCATGCCGCGCTGCGCCCACCAGGTCAGCGCCACCATCGGCAGCGCGAGCACGAGTTGCACCGTGACGCCGAGGCCGAGCCCGACCACGGCCGAGGCCAGCACGACCCGCTCGACGACCAACACGGAGTGGGCGCGCAGCGCCACCACCACGGGCATCCCGGCGCGGTGCGGCAGCAGCGGCGCCAGCGCGGTGACCCCCACGACGCCGACCACGAGCAACGTCACCAGGTAGGCGGTCCGCTCGCTCCGGTCGGCCAGCAGGCCGGCGGCGAGGGCGGCGGTGAGCGTCACGGCGTAGAGCGCCAGCACGGTCCGGACCGCGAGCGGCACGCCGTGCCGGACCGGCAGCGTCTCGTAGCCGCCCGCGCGGTCGCCGTCGATGTCCCGCAGCGCCCCGACGAGGTTGGACATGGCGTCGTGCGACCAGAACGCGACGGTCAGCGCCAGCAGCACGGGCAGGACCGGGGACGGGTCCGCCGGCAGCCCGACGGCGAGCGCGCCGTAGAGCAGCGCGACCGCGCCGAGCGCGCCGCGCACCAGGTTGCCGGCGAATCCCCGGGCCTTGAACCAGCGGCTGTAGGCGACGATGCCGCAGGCGGCCAGCAGCGCGGCCGTGGTGGTGCCCCAACCGCCGGCCACGGCGAGGACCGCGAGGACCGCGAAGCAGGCGAAGCCGCACCCCAACGCGGTACGCGCGCCCAGCCGGCTGGACGGGATCGGCCGGTGCGGCTTGCTGCCGGCGTCCAGCTCACGGTCGAACCAGTCACCGAGGTAGTGGCCGCCGAGCCAGCCGGCGGTGGGCGCCGCCCAGGCCGACAGGAGCCGCCACGGATGGTGCGGGCCGTCGACCACCGCCGCGCCGCCGAGGCCGACCAGTCCGACGTACCAGAGGGTGTAGGGCCGCCAGGTCTCCACGTGCGCCCGCAGCGCCCGGGCGGCCCTCACGCCATCTCGCTCGTCATCCAACGCGCGATGCCGGCCAGCACGTCCGCGCTCGCGGAGGGGGCGAGCACGGCCAGTTCGGCCCGTGCCCGCTCGGCGTGCTCCGCCATCCGCCGGCGGGCGGCCTCCACCGCGTCGACGTCACCGAGCAGCGCGGTCACCCACTCGACGTCGCCGGGCCCGGCGCCGCGCCGGTGCAGCACCGCCATCAGCTCGACCCGGTCGGTGTCGGTGGCCGCGTCGTACGCCAGCAGCAGCGGCAGCGTCGGCCGGCCGTTGTTGAGGTCACTGGTCGCCGGTTTCCCGGTCTGCTCCGGGGTGGCGACGTAGGACAGCAGGTCGTCGCGGATCTGGAACGCCGTGCCGACGTGCTCGCCGTAGCGGGCCAGCGCGGACGCCACGTCCGGTTCCGCGCCGCCGAGCAGGGCGCCGATGTGGCACACGGCGCGGAACAGCGACCCGGTCTTGAGGCGGATCATCTCCGGGTACCACCGGGCGCCCGCGTCCAGGTCGCCGACGAGCTGGGCCTCGATGGCCTGGCCCCGGCACAGGTCCTGCCCCGCCTCGGCCAGCGCGGCGACGGCGGCCACCACGTGGCCGGGCGGGACCGCGCCACCACCGTCCACGATGGCCTGGAACGCCTGGAAGATGAGGTGGTCGCCGGCGACGATGGCGTTCGGGATGCCGAACGCGACCGGGACCGCCGGCCGGCCGCGGCGCATCGTGTCGGCGTCGATGATGTCGTCGTGCACGAGCGTCGCGGTGTGCAGGTACTCCGTGCCGAGCGCGGCGGCGAGCACGTCCCGGGGCGACCCGCCCACCGCCTCGGCGGCGTGCAGCGTCATCATCGGGCGGAGCAGCTTGCCGGGTGGCAGCAGCGCGTACCGGGCGATCGCGGCCGGCTGCTCGGCCGTCTCCGGCCAGCGTCGGCCGAGTTCGGCGTGGAGCAGTCGCCCCGATTCGCTTCGGGCCAGGTCGTCGATGAAGGGCGGATATCTCGTGAAGCCAGCAACCGTCATGACGTGTCGACCCTTTCACGAAGGCTCGGCTAGTCGCCACGCGAGACGTTACCGGCCGGAACTCCCATGAACAACCATTGATAAATGCGCCGATCCATGGGTGGATGCGAATACGATGACGATATTCTTCGGCAAATTGGACGATGCGCAGCCAAATCGTCGACGGCCCGGCGCACCGGTGGGTAAGGGACGCGTGGCGGCCCGGTCGGTCAGGCGGCGGTGAACTCCATCAGGGTGAGCCCGTCGGGGCCGTGCCAGGTGCGCCGGGGCGCCAGCCCCGCGGCCGCGGCCAGGGCGGCGTGCTCGGCCGCGCTCCGCTCCCGACCGCCCACCAGCACCAGCATCCGCAGGTCGTACGGGGACAGGTGCGGCACGTGCGGCATGGTCGGGAGCACCTCGATGACCAGCACCCGGCCGGTGTCGCCGGCCGCCTCCGCGCACCGGCGCAGGATCGCCGTCGCGTGGTCGTCGCTCCAGTCGGTCAGCGCGCGGGACACCACGTAGACGTCCGCGCCGGCCGGCAGCGGGGCGAAGAAGTCCCCGACCACGCCCGTCACCCGGTCGGCGAGGCCGTGCTCGGCGAACGTCGCGGCGGCGGTCGCCACCGGCTCGCTCCGGTCGACCAGCGTGCCGCGCAGGTGCGGGTGGGCGCAGAGCAGCTCCCGCAGCAGCCCGCCGGAGCCCCCGGCGACGTCCACCACGTGCGTCACCTCGGACCAGGGGTAGCGCGCCGCCACCTCGGGCGCGGTGAACCGCTGCTGGCTGAGCATCAGCGCGTCGAAGTAGGCACGGTGGTCCGGGTGGGCGTCGAGGTCGGCCCAGAAGTCCCGGCCGTGGACCGACCCGTAGCCGGGTCGACCGGTGCGGATCGCGTGCGGCAGGCCGGCCCAGGCCAGGTCCATCCGCGCGCCGAGGCCGCCGAGGTCCAGGTCGGCGCCGTGCCCGCCGCCGTCCCGGTCGCAGAGCAGCTCGCCCACGTCGGTCAGCGCGAAGACGTCCGGCGACACCTCGACGAACACGCCCCGGTGGGCCAGGTAGCGCAGCAGCCGGCCGAGCGCGCCCGCGTCCACGTCGCACGCCGCGGCCAGCGCGTCCAGGCCGGTGACGCCGGCCGCGATCCGGTCCGGCACGCGGAGGGTCACCGCCGTGCGCACCGCGAACGGGGTCGCCAGGTCGGTGAGCCGGTCGAGCCGCGCGGCCGGGCCGCCATCGACTTCCACATCGATCGTCACGAGTGTGTCCCCTCCCCCACCGGGGGCCCGGATCATGGCCCGCCGGCCCCGAATGATCCCAAGCCGGCCGCGGGCGCGTCAACGACGACGCTGGTATGGACATTCACGATCGTGGAAGAATGCGGCGACGGGCCGTCCCGCGCAGACCGGAGGACCATCGATGACCACTTCCACCGCCGTCGACGTCCGGCTCGTCGCCGGCGCCCTGGGCGCCCAGGTCCACGGGATCGACCTGAACACGCTGACCGACGAGGGTTTCGCGCTGGTCCACGACCTCCTGCTGAAGCACCAGGTGGTGTTCCTGGCCGGCCAGACCGGGCTGACCCCCGAGGCGCACGTCGCGTTCGGCCGCCGCTTCGGCGAGGTCGAGCTGCACCCCTACCTGCCCCGACTGGAGGGTCATCCGGAGATCGTCGTCATCGACTCCGCCGACGGCGGCAAGGTCGACGTCTGGCACACCGACATGACCTTCCACCAGAGCCCGCCGATCGCGTCCATCCTGCACCTCACCGAGCTGCCCGAGGTCGGCGGCGACACCATGTGGACGAACCAGTGCCGGGTCTACGAGGCGCTCTCCGCGCCGCTGCGGGACCTGCTCGACGGGCTCACCGCCATCCACGTCATCCGGATCGGCACCGAGTTCACCAGCCGGGCGGAGCACCCGGTGGTGCGCGTCCACCCGGAGACCGGGCGCCGCTCGCTGTACGTCAACCGGCTCTTCACCTCGCACATCCCGCAGCTGACCCGCAACGAGAGCGACGCGCTGCTGGAGCACCTGTTCCGGTTCTCCGAGAGCCCGCAGTTCACCTGCCGGTACCGCTGGCAGGTGGGGGACGTCGCGGTGTGGGACAACCGGGTCACCCAGCACTACGCGGTCAACGACTACGGCGGCCTGCGGCGCGGTCAGCGCATCACCGTGCTCGGCGACCACCCGACCGGCGATCCGCCCCGGTGGGAGCACTACGCCCCGGCGCCGGGCGAGCGCTACTGGCCGGACCGGGTCAACGCGGTGGAGAGCTACTGAGGGCGCCGCTCACCAGGTGATCGGGAACGACGCGATGCCGCCGTTCATCCGGTCGTGCCGCCACGGGATGTCCTCGATCGGCACCGCCGGCGCCAGCTCCGGCATCCGGTCGAGCAACACCCCGAGGGAGAGTTCCACCTGCATCCGGCCCAGCGCCGTGCCCAGGCAGAAGTGCGGCCCGAACCCGAAGGTCAGGTGCGGCACGCTCGGCGTCCGGTCGATGTCGAAGACGTTCGGGTCGGGAAAGTGCCGGGGATCGCGGTTGCCGGCCCACGGCAACGCCATCACGCACTCCCCGGCCCGCATCGCGACCCCGCCGAGGGTCAGGTCCTCACGCACCACCTGGACCCGGAACATGCTGCTCACCGCCGTGTAGCGGAGGATCTCGTCGGTCGCGGCGGGCAGCTTCTCCGGGGCCGCACGCAGCTTCGCCAACTGCTCCGGGTGCTGGAACAACGCGCGCAGGCCGGCGCTCGTGGAGTTGATCTCCAGGCCGCCGAGCAGCACCCCCATCGCCAGCTCGACCAGCTCGGCGTCGACCAGCTCGTGCGCGTCCTGGCCGAGCACCCACGCCGAGAGCAGGTCGTCCCCGGGCTCCGCCCGCTTCCGGGCGAGCTGCCCGGCCAGGTAGGACCGCAGCTCCGCCTGCGCGTCGGCGGCGTCGGCGGAGCCGTACGCGGTGATCGAGTTGAGGCCGGAGATCCAGGCGTAGAAGCGGGGGCGGTCGGCGACCGGCACGCCGAGCACGTCGCACACCACGTGCACCGGCAGCGGCGCCACCAGCCCGGCCACCAGGTCGGCCGGGCGGGGACCGGCGAGCATGGCGTCGACCAGACCGTCCACCAGCCGCCGGACCCGGGGACGGAACGTGGCGATCCGACGCGCGGTGAACGCCCGGCTGCCCACCCGGCGCACCGCCGCGTGCGCCGGACCGTCCATGTTCAACTCCCGCGGGCCGGCGGCGCCCGACACCACTGTCGCGCCCAACGGGAGCCGGGAGAACCGGGGGTCGGCCAGCACCGTGCAGCAGTGCTCGTAGCTGAGCACCAGCCAGGCGGCCCGGCCGTCGGGCAGCCGCACCCGGCTGACCGGGTCGCTGACCACCATGTCGAGCAGCTCGGCGGGCAGATCGCCGGTGAACGGCGCGAACGGATAGGGGCGCGGCCCGGAATTGACGGTCAGGTCGTGGTCCACGTCGGGCATCGGGTAAGACTCCAACACACGTTAGTCCGCCGTCAATATCTATTGGCCGCGCCGGCGACCTTCCGCGTACGGACATCCATCGCCTAGCATCTGTGGTCCGGGACTGCCGTTTCCAGTGCGGATTGGTCGGATTTGACTGCGCCTTTGCGAATTCTGATGTCGACGTGGGGCTGGCGGTCCCATTTCTACAGCCTGGTCCCGCTCGGTTGGGCGCTCCAGGCGGCCGGCCACGAGGTGCGGGTGGCCAGCCATCCCTCGATGGTCGCGGCGATCACCACGGCCGGGCTCGCCGCCGTGCCGCTGGGCGACGACGTCGACTTCGCCGAGACCTTCGCCGGACGGATCGGCGCGGTGGGCGACCTGGACCGGCCCGGGGCCCAGCCGGCGGACCGGCTCGAACCGGCGATCACCGCCGACGGCGGGGTGGTCCGGTTCGCCGACGCGCTGCTCGACGACCTCGTCGCGTTCGGTCGGGCCTGGCAGCCGGACGTCGTGGTCTGGGAGCCGTTCAACCTGGCCGCGCCGGTGGCCGCCGCCGCGCTGGGCGTGCCCGGCGTGCTGAACCTGTGGGGTCCGGACTCCTCGGTGACGCTCCGGCTGGACCCGGAACCGGTGCTCGGGCCGCTCGCCGCCCGATTCGGGCTCGCCGCCACCGACGTGTCGACGCACGGCGACCTGACGCTCGACCCGGCGCCGCCGCCGCTCCAGGCGCCGACCGCTCGGCCGGGGCAGCCGGTGCGGTTCGTGCCGTACAACGGCCCGGCCGTGCTGCCGGCCTGGCTGCACCGCCCGGCGGCCCGGCCCCGGGTCTGCGTCACGGCCGGCACCATGATGGCCGGCGTCGGGCTGCACGACCGGCTGGACCTGACCGGGGTCGTCCGCTCGGTCGCCGAGCTGGACGTCGAGGTCGTCGTGGTGGTCGAACCCCGCCAGCAGCGCGGGCTGGGCCCGCTGCCGGCCGGCGTCCGGCTGGCCGACGCGCCGCTGGCGCTGCGGCTGGTGCTGCCGACCTGCGCCGCGCTCGTGCAGCAGGGCGGGGCCGGGACCACCATGACCGCGCTCGCGTACGGCGTGCCGCAGCTCATCCTGCCGCAGGTCAGCGACCAGCACTTCAACGGCGAACGGCTGGCCGCCACCGGCGCCGGCACCTGGTTGGCCCCCGAGCGGGCCGAGGGCGCCACGCTGCGGGACGCCGTCGGCGAGCTGATCGGCGACGGACCGGCGCGGGCGGCCGCGACGCTGATGCGGGACCGGATCCGCGCGCTGCCCAGCCCCGCCGAGGTGGTGCCGACAGTGGCCGCCCTCGCCCGGCGCACCCGGACCTGACCATCCGCCAGAGGAGTCGCAGATGACGCAGCCGCAGCCCGTCCCGTACCCGCTCGCTCCGGCGCCCACGATCTACCATCCGTCCCCGGACTACACCCGGTTGCGCGAGACCTGCCCGGTGGCCCGCGTCGAGCTGCCCGACGGGGCGTCGGCCTACCTCGCCACCCGGCACGCCGACGTCCGCCGGGTCTTCACCGACCAGCGGTTCAGCCGGGCCGCCGCGGCCGGCCCGAACCGGCCCACCCGCGAACTCGGCTCGCTGGCGGAGGACTCGCTCATCGGCATGGACCCGCCCCGGCACACCGTGATGCGCCGCGCGGTGTCGCACGCGTTCACCGTGCGTCGGGTCGAGGAGCTGCGCCCGACGGTGGCGGCGCTGGTGGCCGGCATGATCGACCGGATGGAGGCGGCCGGCCGTCCCGCCGACCTGATCACCCATCTCTCCGCGCCGCTGCCGATCTATGTGATCAGCAAGCTGTTCGGCATCGCGGAGCAGGACCAGGAGCGGGTCCGGGAGTGGTCCGACGCGCTGGTCGGCGACTGGGACGCCGACCCGGCGGCCCCGCAGGCCGCGCTCGACGCGTTCCAGGAGATGATCGTCGAGCGCCGGCGCCGGCCCGGCGACGACCTGATGAGCGCGCTCATCGCCGCCTGGGACGCGCACGAGGACCTCACCGAACGGGAGCTGGTCTCGGTCACCGCCGGCATCTTCGTGGGCGGGCACGAGACCACCACCAACCAGCTCAACCTGTTCCTGCTGGTGCTGGCCCGCCACCCGGAACAACTGGCCGGGCTGCGCGGCGACGACCCGGTGGCGGTCGCCCGCGCGGTCGAGGAGCTGTCCCGCTTCATCCAGCTCGGCGACAACGGCGTGCTGCTGCCCCGGGTCACCACCGAGGAGGTGGAGCTGGGTGGCGTACGCCTGCCGGTCGGCTCGGCGGTGATGCCGGCGATCGCGTCGGCCAACCGGGACGCGACGGTGTTCCCCGACGCGGACACGCTGGATCTGGCCCGCGCGCACAACCCGCACCTGGCGTTCGGCGCCGGCCCGCACCACTGTCTCGGCGCGGCGCTGGCCCGGATGGAGCTGCAGGAGGCGCTGGGCGCCCTGCTGCGCCGACTGCCCGGCCTGCGCCTCGCGGTCGACGAGTCGGCGCTGCGGTTCCGGCCGGGGCTGGTGGTTCGCAGCCTGGAGTCGTTGCCGGTGACGTGGGACGACCGGTGACCGGCGGGCGGCCGGTCAGCCGACGACCGACCCGGGCGTGACCCGGGTCGGCGCCGCCGCGTCGAGGGCCGCCTCCACCGCGACCTCCTCCACGCCGCGCAGCAGACGCTCCGCCTGCGCCTCGGTGAAACACGCGAAGTCGAAGATCACCTGGAGGTGGACGGTCTCCGGCTGGTCCTCGATCGTGATGAACGCCTGCTCGGGAAGGTGGTCCAGCGGGCCGTCCCAGACCAGGAACGTCTCGGCGGCCTTCCGCCGGATCGACTCCGCGGTCACCCGCTCGTCCCGGGCGTGGTCGTCCGCCGCCACCCGGGTGGTCACCCGCCGGTCGTTGATCCGGCAGGTGACGCGCGCCGGGTAGCCGCGCTCCGCGTCCAGCCGCGCCTCGGCCTCCGCGAGCTGCGTCGGGTCGTAGTAGGCGTACATGCCGGCGGCCATCGAGGCCCGCCGGGCGCGGGACACCACCTCGTCCACTGTGGCGTCGGCGGTGTCGACGGTCAGCACGCCGTTCTGGCTGAGCGGGGCGATCGCCTCGGCGAAGCCCGGCCGGAACCGGTTGCCCACGATGAGCTTCGCGGTGAGCGGGCTGACACCGGTGGCCCGGCCGATCGCGACGGCGATGACCGCGAGCAGGACGCGCGAGGTGTCCGTCCGGGTCCGTCGCGCCACGGCGCGCACCGCCAGGTACGCCGCGGGCGAGCTGAACCGGCCGTGCCAGTACCGGTGGCCCAGCCGGCCGCCGCCGGGCCGGGGCGGGCCGAACGTCAGCGGCGGGATCGACCGCAGGTGCGACGCCCAGTGGCGGACGGCCCGGTCGCTGACCCGCCGCAGCGGCGGCGTCTCCTCGCGTCGACCGAGGTCGAGGATCTGCACGGTACGCGGATCGTGGCCACGGCGGACGGCCGGCTCGGCCAGCCCGAGATCCGCCAGGAGCAGGGACGTGGCGGTCCCGTCCACCACCAGATGGTCGAAGGTCAGCACCCGGTGCGCCAGCGCGCCCCGGTGCCGGACCAACGCCATCCGCACCGACCAGTCGCGGTAGAGGTCGTAGGGGGCCAGCAGGCGGGCGTGGCCGAGCTGGTAGGCGAACGTCGCCACGTCGGCCGGGTCGGCGTCGTCCGGCACGTCCAGCACGTCGAGGACCGTCTCACCGGAGGCGGACACGACCTGGCACGGCCCACCCCGGTCGTCGGTGCCGAGCCGCATCCGCAGCGCCGGGTGCCGGGCCAGCAGGCCGGCCAGCTCCGCCGCCACCTGCTCGACCGTGACGCCCGCCGGCACCGGGAGCGCGCCGCTGACGTTGTGAGTCCAACCGGTCTCCCGCATGTCCCGCAGGATCGCCTTCTGGCCCCAGGTCAGGGGCGCGACGCCGGCCCCGGGGCCGGCGAACGGGACGGGGATCCGCACCTCGGCCGTCTGCGTGATCACCGGGCTATCAGAGCAATGCGCATCGGCGCGTGTCAACGTCCGGACGGACCGTTACGCTGCCGTCCATGCCGGACCGCGTACGCGTCTGCATCATCCCGGCCGGCGGGTCGCCGGACGAGCTGGCCCGGTGCCGGGCGCTGCTCGACCCGGACGAGCGGGCCCGCGCCGCCGCGCTCGGCACCCCGACGCTGCGGGACCGGTTCACGGTGGCGCACGGCGCGCTGCGTGCCCTCGCCGGGCGGGCGGTGGGCGTCCCACCCGGTGACCTCGCCTGGCGCCGGGGCCGGCACGGCAAGCCGATCCCGGCCGGGCCGGGCGTCGGGCCGCACACGAGCCTGTCGTACTCCGCCGGTCTGGTCGCGGTCGCGATCAGCCGGCACCGCCCGGTCGGGGTGGACATCGAGCACCTGCCGTCGGGCCGGGACCCGGTCGGACTGGCCGAGCGGTTCTTCCACCCGGCGGAGGCGCGGCACGTCGCCGCCGGGACCGACGCCGGGGAGCGGGCACTGCGGTTCACCCGGCTGTGGGTCCGCAAGGAGGCGGTGGTCAAGGCCGCCGGGGGCCGGCTCTGGCCCAATCTCGCGGTGCCGGTCCACCCGGGCGACGTGGTCGCGTGCGTCGAGCCGGCCGGGACGTACCGCCTCGCCGACCTGGTCACGCCGTCCGCGTACCGGATGGCGGTCGCGCTGCCCGGTGACGCGCCGTACGCGGTCGAGTCCTACCCGTTGACACTCGCCGATGTCCTTTGCTCTGATGAGTCCATGTTGGAGCGCATGATCGACCCACCGGCCTCCCGGTGCTAGAGCACGACACGTCGACCACGTCGCCGCTGCGCGACCAGGTGGTCGGCAGCCTCACGGCGTTGCTGGGCCGCATGCTCAAGCCGGACGCCCCGATCACCGAACGGACCCAGCTGATGGACGACCTCGGCCTCAGCTCCTCGCTCGCCCTGGAGCTGCTGCTGGAGCTGGAGGACGAGCTGGAGATCCAGATCGACGTGGAGGATCTGGACGAGGACCGGATGACCACCCTCGGCGACCTGGCGGACTACATCACCGCCAACTCCACCCCGCGTTGAGCACGGCGACCGGGCGCCCACCGGCCCTGAGCGTGGTGGTGCCCGCGCACAACAACGGCTCCGCGCTCGACGCGACGCTGCACTCGCTCACCCGGCAGACCCTGCCGCGTGACGACTTCGAGGTGATCGTCGGTGACGACGGCTCCACCGTCGCGCTGGGGCCGGTCGTGGACCGGTACCGCGACCGGCTGGCCGTCGACTACGTGCGCAGCGACGCCAACCGGGGGCGTAGCGCCAACCGCAACGCGGCGGCGGCGCGGGCCCGCGCCGACACGTTGATGTTCCTGGACGCCGACACGGTGGCGCATCCCGGGCTGTTGGAACGGCACCGGGACTTCCACGCCGACCGCGCCGGCCGGCCCCGGGTCCTGCTCGGCCAGCGCTACGACCTGGACTGGGCCGGCGCGGACGCGCTGCGCCGCGGTGAGCCGATCGTCCCGGCGATGCTGGACGCCGAACGCGGCGACCCGCGTCTGGAGGACACCGCCCACCCGCAGCGGATGCGCGACTTCCCGAGCGCGCCCTGGGTGCTCGGGCTGACCCACAACGCCTCGGTCGACCACGAGTCGTTCCGGCGGGTCGGCGGCTTCGACGAGGCCATGGTCAAGTGGGGCTTCGAGGACCTCGACTTCTTCTACCGCGTCTTCCACCTGCACGGGGCGCCGCCCGAACTGTTCCACCTCGACGTTAACGCGTGTTCCTATCACCTCCCCCACTTCCGGCGGACCACCAACGGGCTCGCCTCGATGGACAACATGAAGTACCTGCTGCGCAAGCACCTGCGCTACGACGTCGAGGCGCTGTACGCGATCAACACGTTCGGCCGGCACCTCGGTCGCATCCGCCTCTACGGCGACGCGATCGACGCGTACCGGCGGGCCGGGCTGGGCCGTCCGGCCGCGCTGCCCGGCACGCTCCGCGCCGAGCTGGCCGACCGCCGGGCGCTGGTGATCGGCAACGAGGTGTCCACCTTGGAGCTGGGCGCCGGCTCGCACACCTTCGACCACGCGGCGCCGCCCGGCGACACGAACTCGCACCTGCTCGGCACCGTGCTCCAACAGTTCCGGTCCGGCGCGCTGGACCTGATCGTCAACGTCGACCTGTGGCGCTGCCTGCTTCCCGACGACCTGCCGGCGTTCCTCACCCGAGGGCTGCTCAAGGCCGACCGGATCGAGCTGGTCGCCACCCACACCGACCTGGACCAGCGGGCGCTGCTGCCGGTGCCGCTCATCGCGGACCTCGACTACCTGGTAGACATGCTGCGCCCCCACTTCACCCTCACGGTGACGCCCCACGACACCGCCACCCAGCTCACCATCCGCTGACCCCCCGCCGCCCCCGCCACCCCCGCCGCGGGGGCCTCATTCACGGAAAGCGTGGCTATTCCGCCCCGGATAGCCACGCTTTCCGTGAATCAGCGCGCGGAGGGGGTGGGGGTGAGGGGGTGGGTGGGCTACGGGGTGGGGTGGGTCAGGACGAGGCTGACGTTGTGGCCGCCGAAGCCGAACGAGTTGGACAGGACGGCGTCCACCGCCGCCGGACGGGGCTGCTTGCGGATGTGGTCGACGTCGCCGCTCGGGTCCGGGTCGTCGAGGTTGTACGTGGGCGGCAGCAGGCCGCGCCGGAGCGCCTCGACGCCGATGGCCGCCTCGATGACGCCGGAGACGCCGAGCATGTGCCCGGTCACGCCCTTGGTCGAACTCAGCGGCGGCGGGTGCGCGCCGTAGACGTCGCGGAGCGCGGCCAGCTCGGCGGCGTCGCCGGCCTTGGTGCTGGTGCCGTGCGCGTTGACGTACCCGATGTCGTCGAGGTGCAGGCCGGCGTCGCGGACGGCCATCCGCATGCAGTGCGCCGCGCCGGAGCCGTCGGGCCGGGGGGTGGTCGGATGGTACGCGTCGTTCGTGGCGCCCCAGCCGAGCACGTCGGCGTGGCGGCGGGCACCCCGCGCGGCGGCGTGCGCGGTGCGCTCCAGCACCAGCACGCCGGCGCCCTCGCCGAGCACCAGACCGTTGCGGCGACGGTCGAACGGGCGGCTCGCGGCGGTCGGGTCGGCCCAGCCGTGGGCGAGCGCCCGGGCGTTGCCGAACGCGTCGGCGAACGTCGGGAACAGCGGCGCCTCGGCGCATCCGCACAGCACGACGTCCGCCTCGCCGGCGCGCAGGATGCGCAGCCCCTCCCCGACCGACTGGGCGCCGGCCGCGCACGCCGTGCCGATCGACGAGGTGTAGCCACGGATGCCGAACGTGATGGCGACCCGGGCCGCGGCCATGTTCGGCAGCGTGCCGGGCAGCATGTAGGGGCTGACGCCGAACCGGCCCCGCTCGGCGCGCCGCAGCACCTGGTCGGCCAGCGTGGAGAGCCCGCCGACGCCGGAGACGACGACCGCCACCCGGTACGGGTCGACGTCCTGACCGATGCGCAGGCCGGCGTCGGCCAACGCGTCCCCGGCCGCCCGCAACGCCATCACGATCGACCGGTCCACCACGCGGGACTCCGGGCCGGGCAGCACGGAGGCCGGGTCGATCGCCGGGGCGATCGCCGCGACGTCGACCACCCCGTGCACCGGATGGCCCTCCGGCGGCCGGGACAGCCCGGACCGGCCGTCGCACACGGCGTCGAACACCTCCGCGGCGGTCGAGCCGACCGGGCTCACCAGCCCGATGCCGGTGACCGTCGCGCCCTCGCGCACGCTCAGTGCGCCGAGGCCGGCTGGATGCGCTGGGCCACCGTCCGGGAGAACTCGCCGAGCGTCATCATCGCGAGCATCTCCGCCTCGTCGTCGTCGAACGCCACCCCGAACCGGTCCTCCACCCGGACCGCCAGCTCGGCGAGGCCGAGCGAGTCCACGTCGAGGCCGGCCGGACCGAAGACGGTGTCGTCGTCCACGTCGTCGACGTCGTACTTCATCTCGGTCAGGGCGGCGAGCAGGAACGCGCGGATCTCATCGGTCATGACCGGTGTGTCCTTTCCCCAGCGTGGCATCGACCTTACTCGATCGGGATGGTTTGGCAAGGACCGACCGGCCGGGCGGACGCCCGTTCCGCTTCGATATGTGGCGTACGGTGGATCAATGACCGATCTGGAGCCGATCGTCCGGCGCGTGTGCCTGGCGCTGCCCGAGGTCAGTGAACGCCTCAGTCACGGCACCCCGACGTGGTTCGTCCGGGGCCGGACGTCGTTCGCCTCGGTCTGGCCGGACGGGCACCACCGCGACGACTTCCCGCACCTGTGGTGCGCGGCGCCGGCGGGGGCCGCCGCCGAACTGGTCGCGGAGAACCCGCGCGTCTACTTCCGCCCGCCCTACGTCGGGCACCGCGGCTGGGTCGGCGTACGCCTCGACACCGGCGTGGACGAGGCCGAGTTGGCCGAGGTCCTCGTGGACGCGTACCGCTCGGTGGCGCCGGCGGCGCTGCTCGCCCGGCTCGACGGCCGCTGACGAGCGGTACGCGGCACCGGGCCCGCGAGGCCGCGCCGGCGGTCGCCGCCGCGCCGCCGGGCCCGGTGGCCGGCGGGGGTGCCGGCCTTCCGTCAGGACGACTGCCGGTCCGCCGGCCCATCGTCGATCGACGCCCTGAGCCGGCCGCCGTTGATGTCGGCGACGGCCTGCCGGAGCCGGCGCAGCACGCCGTCCACCTCACCGCCGGCGACCACCTCGCACTCCGCCACGTGGAACGCCTCGAACAGCCCAGCGACGTCCGAGGTGGACGGGATCAGGTCCCCGGTCATGCACTGGTCGTGGAACACGGCGGTCGAGGGGTCCGTCCGCCGCACCCGGTCCAGGGTGTTCCGCAGCGCCGGTGTGCGCGGCTGCGCCGCGTAGAGCGCCATCGCCAGGTCCGTCCGGGTCAGGTACTCGCCGATCAGATCCTGCGCGATGCTCTTGTTGGCGCTGGTGGACGACAGGTAGAAGCCGTGCACCGCGACCAGGGAGCGGGCGGGGGCGCCGCCCACGAACCCGGGTACGGCGGACACCGCCAGCTTGATGCCGGCCCGGCGGGCCTCACCGATCGCCCACGGCGCGCCCACGAGGTACGGGGTGCGGCCGGTCAGGAACAGCTCCATCGCGCGATCGCGGTCGATCGCCCGCTGGAGAATGCCCTCCCCCTGCTCGCCGAGCGCCCGCAGGCGGCGGAACGCCGCCGCACAGTCCTCGCCGGTCAGGGCGTCCGGATCCCACCCGCCTCCGGGCAGCCGGTGGAACAGCCGGCCACCGGCGCTGGTGAACAGCGGATAGACGTAGAACGCGTCGCCGTCGCCGACCTGCAACGCCACCGGCACCTCGGCCCGGCCCTCGGCGCAGACCTCGCGGCCGTGGGCGATCATCTCCTCGACCGTGGTGGGCGCGAGCGGGGCCAGGTCGAGATTGCGCAGGAGCCCGATGGAGTCACCGGCGTAGGGCACCCCGTAGAGCTGACCCTGGTAGGTCATCGCCTCGACGGCCCGGCCGGCGAACGCGGCGCGGCGGTGCGGGGTGAGCGCCACGGGGTCGATGACGTCCCGCCGTACCAGGCCGCCGATCCAGTCGTGCGGGCCGACCAGGATGTCCGGCGCCTGCCCCGACGCGACAGCGGTCAGGAAGGCACGTCGCAGCGTCTCGATCGGGCGGGTCTCGAACCGGACCCGGACCTGGTGCGAGGCGAGGAACTCGTCCGCGTAGCGGTCGAGCGTGTCCGTGCGTTGCGTGTCGGCCCAGATCACCAGGTCGGGGCGCACCTCGAACAGCCGGCCGTGCTGGTCCCGCATCCAGCGGTTGCCGGTCGAATCGCTGAAGGTCATCTCGACGCGGTAGTCGGCCGTCGCGTTCGGCGTCACGTCGCGGGCGCCGTTCACCTGGATCGGGTGGAACGACGGCCCCGGGCCGGGTGGGATGACCGGGAGGTCGAACCGCTCGTTGACGTCCGCGTCATGGACGTTGACCACCGCGAGATTGGCCTGGTACACCGGCGTCTCGGAGGCGTTGCGGACGAACGCGCCCCAGACGTCCCCACGACGCCCCCGGACGCTGCCCCACCAGGCCGAGACGAGCGCCGCCTGCGTACGCCGGACGAACTCGTGCCGCTGCTGGCGTTCCTGCTCGTTGACCCGGTCGCGGCCGAGCTCGATCCGGTAGGCGCGGCGCGCGGCGAGCGCGGCGAGCAACGCCAGGACGAGCGCGAACACGGTCGCCACCGCCGAGACCCAGGCGGCCAGTTCGTCGCTACGCAGCGCAACGGGAACGCTACTCATGTCTCGACGCTAACAAGCCGACGCGACGTCTCGATCACTCCGTCGGATGGACGTCCCGGCCCGCGCGGCCGGCCGGTGGCACGCCGAGGACCGCCGCGAGCCAGTCGGCGGACGTGTCCGCCCCGATCGCCGCCCGCAGCCGCCGCGTCTCGGACGAGCCGGACCCGGACGGCGGGTGATCCAACGCCTCCTTCATCGCGGTCGCCGTCGCGTCCACGTCGCAGGCGTCGAGCGACGAGACCAGCGGAGCCAGGTAGTCGTGGACCCCGGCCGTCCGGGACAACAGGATGGCCGAGGTCGCGCTGGCCAGCGCCGCCTCCTTGGCCACCAGGTTGAACCCGTCGTACGTCGGGTTGATCAGCACCACGTCCGCGAGCGCGAGCGCCGCGAGGGCGCGGTTGCGGGTGTCGGCGGCGTCGGTGGCATCCAGCACGGTGACCGGATCGGGGCCGTTCGGGCGGCGCCAGGTCTCGTTGATCCGGGCGACCGCGGCCCGACAGGCGGCCTCGTAGGCGACGTGACGGGGGGTCCGATACCTGGGGCGCGCGACGACCGCGAGCAGCCACACGTCGTCGGCCAGCCGGGGGTCGCGCCGCAGCAGCTCGTCGTACGCGGCGAACCCCCGGAGGTGGTTCTTCCACAGGTCGAGACGGTCGACCCGGACCACCGCCCGGCGACCGCCGGCCAGGCGGCGGAGGTCGTCGCGCCACGAACGCGTGCGCTCCGCCGCCGCGAGCGCCCGCACGGCACCGGCGTCGACCGGGAGGGGCACGGCCACCACCCGGGTACGGCCGCCGGGGTGGTCGATCGCCCCACCGACCGGGCTCGCCCCGGGAAGGTACCGCTCGCAGCAGCGCGTGAACGCCTCCGCCCATCGGGTCGCGTGGAACACGATCGTGTGGCAGGTCAGCAGGCTGTCCAGGATCTCCCGGCGGACCGCCGCCGGCAGCAGGCCGAAGTAGTCCGGTTCGCACCACGGCACCTGATGCGCGTATACGACACGGGGCCGGCCGGTCAGCATCCCCGGCACCAGCATGAGGTGGTAGTCGTTGACCAGGATGAGCGAATCGGGGTCCGCGGTGACCGACAGGCGGTCGGCGAAGGCCGCGTTCACCCGGCGGTAGCCCGTCCAGGCACGCCCGAGCCGGCTGTCGAACGCCGGCCCGCTGACGGTGTCGTGGAGATAGTGGAAGAGCCACAGCAGCAGCTCGATGGAGATCGTCTGGTAGTGGTCCCGCCGGTCCCGGTCGTCGACCGGTATCGGCCGCAGGCCGACCGGGCCGACCTCGGACGGCCACCCTGACTCGTCCCCGTCGGGCACCGGGAAAAGCCAGTCGCCGCCGTCGCGCAGCAGTGCGAGCAGGTGCGGCACGAGGCCGCCCGCGGCGCTCGCCCGGAGGGCGGTGTCCGTCGGCGAGGGACGCGCCGGGCCACTGTTGGAACAGGCGATCAGGCGCATGGTCGGGTCATCCGCGGGCGCCGAGCCGGTGGATGCCGCGAGCGGCGGCGGCCGGGTCGGCGGCACCGGTCAGGATGGACCCGGCCACGACGCCGTCGGCGCCGGCCGCCGCGATGTCCGCGACGGATGAGGTGCGGATGCCGCCGTCCACGTAGACCTCGGTGGCCGGTGCTCCGCCGCGCGCTCGGCAGGCGTCCGCAACCGTCTCGAGCGCGGCCGGGTCGAACGCCCGGCCCTTCACGCCGACGGGCGTCGCCATCACCAGCACGACCGACAGCGCCTCGACGAGGTCCAGGGCGTCGCGGGACGGTTCGTCCAGGCCGATCGCCACGCCGGCCCGCGCGCCCGCGCGGCGCACCGCGTCCACGGTCGCGGCGAGGTCGTCGCAGGCGGACGGATGCACGACGAGGGTGTCGGCGCCGGCATCGACGAACCGGGCCAGCCACCGGTCCGGCCGCGACACCATGAGGTGTGCCACGACGGGACGGTCGGTGAGTCGCCGGAGCGTCTGCACCGCGAGCGGCCCGAAGAGGAGGTCGTCGGCGAAGCGGCCGTCCATCACGTCGACATGGAACGAGTCGACGAGTGGCTGATAGATGCGCACCTCGTCGGCGACGCTCGCCTGGTCCATCGACCACAGAGAAAGCGATATCCGCATGTCACCATCCACTGGTGAAGTGTTGAGGATTCGACGAGCGTCAGTATATCGTGCACTTTCCGTCCCGGCGGGCAAAAGCGAAGGGCGAAGAATGGATCTTGCAACGTTGCTCGACAAGGGACCGGTGGTCCCGGCCTTCAATTTCAACGACCAGTTCGACCTGGCGGCCACGGTCGACGCACTCAACGCGGCGGCCCGCCCGGGAATTCTGATGATCTCGATGAACGCCTTGTCATTTACGGACATCGAGTTCCTCGCCGAGATCTTCGCCTTCCATCGCCGTCGCTCGACCCAGCCGCTCTTCGTCGAACTCGACCATTGCGCCGACGAGGCAACCCTGCTGCGGGCCGTCGACCTGAATTTCGACGTCGTGATGGCCGACTATTCCCACCTGCCCGTCCCGGACAACATCGAGAAGGTCGCCCGCATCGCGGAACTGGTGCGTGGGCGGCGGACCCTGCTGGAGGCCGCGCCCACGCCGATCCCGTCGGCGCCGACGGAGCTCACCTCGCCCGTCTCGCTCCGCGAGTTCGTCGGGCACACGGGCTGCGACATCGCCGCACCGCATCTGGGTACGCTGCACGGCTTCGCGCGCGACAAGCCCCCGATCGCCCGCGCGCGGGTGGAGGAGCTGGCGGCGTCCTCGCCCGTGCCGCTCGCCGCGCACGGCTGCGACTTCCTGGCTCCGCAGCAGCTGAAGACGCTCGTGGCCGCCGGCGTCCGGAAAGTCAACATCGGACCGCAGCTCCGCGTCGCCTGGTGCGCCGCGGAACGCGACGCCTGGGACGGGTGCGACCTGCGGCAGCCCGATCAGCGGCACGCGCACCGCGCGGCCGGCGAGGCGGTACGCGCCGAAGCCGAGGCGGTCCTCGCCGCGCTCTCCTGAACGTCCGGACGACGCGTGCTCAGGGACGACGACGCCCTCGGTCGGTCAGCGTGGCCAGCAGCGCGGCGTGGTCGGTCGTCCCGCGCATGTCCACCGCCCGGCGGCAGCAGATCGTGACGTCGCCGGTGGCGATGATCTGCTGCCGGGCGCCGTCGTCGATCCGCCGGTAGCCCGGCGGCACACACGACCGCACGTCGGGCACGCCGCCCTGGCGCAGGTTGAGGTCGCCGCCCAGCACCGTCGGCGCGTACCCGGCGTCGCGGCGGATCGCCGGCACCACCGCGCCGAGCAGCTGCGCGCACTGGGCCAGCGCGAGCGGGCCGCTGGTGTTCGCCAGGTGCGTGGTGCAGGCGTGCAGCACGGCGGCGGCGTGGACGCAGAGCCACACCCGCTCCTCGGGGTCGGCGAGATCCTGCGCCGGATACGTCCCGCGGTAGACGCCGGGCCGGGCGTCGCCCGCGTCGAGCCGGGCCAGCAGCCCGATCCCGTACGGCTGGTCGTTGTCGCAGCGGGTGGCGGCGCGGCTGGGGCGGTCGCCGGCGGGCTGGAAGGCGGCGACGACCCGGCCGGGACGGGTGGCGGCGAGGGCCCGCTCCAGGGTGTCCACGTCGTTACGGCAGATCTCGTTGAGCGTCACCACGTCGGGCAGCTCGGCGGCGATCACCTCGGCGGCCCGCCGGACGGATCCGCCGGTGTAGCAGCCGGCCCGCCCGCTGTTGCAGAGGTTCATCTGGAGCACCCGGAGGGTGCCCGGCCCGGTGCCGCCGGCGGTCGACGACCCGGCGGGCAGCCCGGCCACGACGAGCAGGAACACGACGGTCAGCACCCGGCGCGAACGCCGGGCGACGCGGGGTGCTGGCGACTCGGGCAGCGGAACTCCGGCGGGGTGGCGGTCCGGGTGGGGCGTCCGTGATCCTAACTGCCCGACCCGCGACGACGCCCGGCCC
Organism: Micromonospora sp. NPDC018662; assembly: GCF_044391475.1. Classification (NCBI taxonomy): domain Bacteria; kingdom Bacillati; phylum Actinomycetota; class Actinomycetes; order Micromonosporales; family Micromonosporaceae; genus Micromonospora; species Micromonospora sp. NPDC018662. The sequence goes on along the minus strand of NZ_JBISAC010000003.1, from coordinate 285,089 downwards.
GCACCGTCGACGGCCGGCGCGACGTGGGCGGGGTTTCCGGTGGGGCGGTGGGCGGGCATGAATGCCGGCACCGGTGGGAGGAGTGACGGCAATGCTCGTGAGTGGTTATCTGGGCGCGGTGCTCATCGGCGCCCTCATCGGCCTGCTCGGTCGGCTGGTGCTGCCGGGCCGGCAGCGGATCGGCATCTTCGCCACGTTCGTCATCGGCGTCGGCGCGGCGGTGCTCGGCACCGTGGTCGCCCGCTGGGTCGGCATCGCCGACGACGCCCCGGTGCGGCTCTGGATGCTGCGGTGGGACTGGATCGTGCTCGCGTTGCAGGTCGGCTTCGCGGTCGTCGGCGTCGCGGCGGCGAACGCGCTCACCTTCACCCGGCTCGCCGGCGGCGACGAGGAACACCGCCGGCGGACCGCCCGCGGCAAGGCCGGGAGCTGATGCCGGCACCGGCCCGGATCCTGGTCTACGGCGTGTACGGCGCCGGCAAGTCCACGGCGGCGGCACGGTTGGCCGAGCGGCTGGGGCTGCCCTGGCGCCCGGTCGACGACCTGCTGTGGCAACCCGGCTGGGTCGAGGTGCCGGTCGCCGAGCAGCGCCGCCGGATCGAGGCGGTCTGCCGGGACGACCGGTGGATCCTGGACGGGGCGTACCACGGGTGGCGGGACGTGGTGCTGGCCCGCGCCGACCTGGTGGTGGGCCTGGACTATCCGCGGGCGCTCTCCTTCTGGCGGTTGCTGCGCCGCACCGCCGGCCGGCTGGTCAGCGGCGAGGAGATCTGCAACGGCAACCGCGAGTCGCTGCGCAGCGTGCTGTCCCGGGACTCGATCCTGGTGTGGCACGTGTCCGCGTTCGGTCGGGCCCGGCGGCGGATGCGGGCCTGGCGGGCGGACCCGGCCGGCCCGCCGGTGCTGCTGTTCCGCAGTCCGGCGGCCCTGGACCGCTGGTTGGCCGAGCTGCCGTCGTCGTTGCCCCGCTGAGCCGGCCGGCGACGGCTCGGAAGAGGCGTCCCCGGCCCGTGGCGAACCGGTGACGGATCTGGCGGTTGACCGTCACAGCGTGCGCTCCTACGCTCTGCCAAAAGCTTTTGCCAAAAGGTTTTGGCAACTCCTTCGGCAACCACCGCACGTCCCCCACCACGCGCCCCGGCGCGCGCCCCCACGCGCCCGAGGGACCCCTCGAACGGAGCAGACATGGCCCTTCCCGACTCCCGAACCACAGCCGGCGGCTGGCGCCGGCGCGGATTCCTCGGCCTGACCGCCGGCGCCGGCGCCGCCACGCTGCTGGGCACCGCCGCCTGCGGGGCCGGTGGCGCCAGCGGCGGCGGCGCGGGCGACGACAAGACGCTCACGCTCGCCTGCGAGGGCGGCGGCAAGACCGAACTCCAGCCCGTCGTGGACAAGTTCACGAAGGCCACCGGCGTCACCGTCACGCTCGTCGAACTCCCGTACGAGGGCCTGTTCAACCGGCTCACCAGCGAACTGTCCGGCGGCCGGCCGTCGTTCGACGTCTGCGCCGTCGACGCGGTCTGGATCCCGCTGCTCGCCGGCAAGCTCGCCCCGCTCGACGACCTCTTCACCGACGCGGTCAAGACCGACCTGTTCCCCGCGCTGGTCCAGGAGGCGCAGGCGGACGGGCACTTCATCGGCATGCCGGTCTGGACCAACAGCGAGATCCTGTTCTACCGCAAGGACCTCTTCGAGGACCCGAAGGAGAAGGCCGCCTTCGCGCGCAAGTACGGCTATCCGCTCGCCCCACCCACCACCTGGCAGCAGTTCACCGACATCGCGGTCTTCTTCACCCGGCCGGAGCAGAAGCTGTACGGCACCGACGTCAAGGGCGCGGTGGAGACCGAGTGGCTCGCCCACGTCCTCCAGGCCGGCTCGCCCGGCGTGGTGCTCGACGACAACGGCGGCGTCATCGTCGACAACGCCCAGCACGTCGCCGCGCTGGCGTTCTACGCCGACCTCAACAACAAGCACAAGGTCGCCCCCGCCGGGGCCGCGCAGACCGACTGGAACGCGGCGCAGAACCTGTTCAACCAGGGCCAGACCGCGATGACCCGGTTCTGGGCGCACGCGTACCGGCAGATCCCCGCCGACGCCAAGGTGGCCGGCAAGGTCGGCGCCGCGCCGATGGTCGGCGGCACCGCCGGCGTCGCCGGCATCCCCGGCCCGTGGTACCTGTCCGCGCCGAAGGGCGGCGCCAAGGCCGACCTCGCGAAGCAGTTCATCAAGGCGGCGTACGACGACAACGCGCTGAGCGTGGAGACCACGCTCGGCCTGGCCGCCCGCAAGTCCGCCTACCAGCAGTACGCCGCCAAGCCCGGCTACGAGTCGTTCGGCCCGCTGCTGGCCACACTCAACGCCGGCGCCACCCGGCCCCGGCCGGCCAGCCCGCACTGGCAGCGGATCGTGGACAGCGTGCTGGTGCCCACCATCCAGAAGGCGCTGACGCCGGGCGCGGACTACGCCGCGCTGCTCAAGGCCGCGCGTACCCAGATCGAGGGCATCGTCAAGTGAGCCCGACGGCGCAGGCGGCACCGCCGCGGACCGTGCCGGACGCGCCGGGTCCGGGCCGGCGGCGCACCCGCCGCGGGCTCTCCGACGCCCGGTACGCGACCCTGCTGGCCGCGCCGGCCGCGGTGGTGCTGCTCGCGCTGGTCGGCTGGCCGTTGGTGAAACTGGCAGTGGACAGCCTGTACACCGGGTCGGGGCTCGGCGACGGGCGCCGCTTCGCCGGGCTGGACAACTACCTGACCGCGCTCACCGATCCGGGCATCCGGGCGGCGGCCGGCCGGACGCTGGCGTACACGGTCATCGTGGTCACCGCCGAACTGGTGCTCGGCCTGGCGGTGGCGTTGCTGTTCCACCGGCTCGGGCCCCGGTCGCGGATCCTCCAGACCGTCTTCCTCTACCCGCTGATGATCGCTCCGGTGGTCGCCGGCCTGCTCTGGCGGTTCCTGATGATCGACAACGTCGGCATCGTCAACGAGCTGCTCACCCGCGTCGGCGTGCTGGCCGACCCGGGCGACGTGTCCTGGCTGAGCGACCCGGACCTGGTGCTCTTCTCGGTGGCGCTGCCCGACGTCTGGCTCACCACCTCGTTCATGACGCTGGTGCTCTACGCCGGCCTCCAGGCCATCCCGCCCGACCTCTACGAGGCGGCCCGGCTCGACGGCGCCCGCGGGTTGCGGCTGCTGGCCAGCGTGACGCTGCCGCTGCTGCGCCCGGTGATCGCGGTGGCGCTGATCATCCGGGGCGTGGACGCCGCGCGGGCGTTCGACGTGATCCTCATCCAGACCGACGGTGGCCCGCAGTCCGCCTCGGAGACGTTGAGCCTGACCATCTACAAGACCATGGTCAGCTACAACGACCCGGGCACGGCGGCCGCCACCAGCACCCTGTTCATGATCGTCATGATGCTGGTCGCGATGGTCGGGGTGCTGACCATCTGGCGGCCGGGACGGGAGTCCTGATGTCCCCCGCGCGGCTCGCCCGCCTCCGTACCGGACTGCTCTGGGCCGTCGCCGTCGCGGTCGTCGCGGTCTACGCGTTCCCCTTCGTCTACCTGGTGCTCACCTCGTTCAAGCCGGCCACCGACGCGGTCGCGGTGCCGCCGACCGTGCTGCCGCAACGCTTCAGCCTGGACAACTACCTCACCGCGCTGAACCGGCCCGGGGTCACCGCCTCGTTCGTCAACAGCGTCAGCACGGCGGTCATCGCCACCGTGCTGTCGATGACGCTGGCCGTCCCGGCGGCCTGGGGCATCACCCGCTACCGCAGCCGCGCCGGCCGGGTGCTGATGGCCGGCTCGCTGCTGGTCCGGATGGCGCCGGCGGTGGCGATCGGCATCCCACTTGTCACCATCCTCGGCGCGGCCGGGCTCACCGACACCCCGACCGGGCTCGCGCTGGCCCAGACCACGGTGGCGCTGCCGCTGTCGATCTGGCTGCTCAGCAGCTTCTTCGAGGGCGTGCCCCGGGAGATCGAGGAGGCCGCGTTGGTGGACGGCTGCGGCCGGTTCGGCGCGCTGCTGCGGGTCATCCTGCCGGTCGTCTCCGGCGGCGTGGCGGTCACCGCGATCTTCGCGTTCCTCGCCTCCTGGAACGAGTTCCTCTTCGCGCTGCTGCTCACCTCGGTACGCGCCCAGACCACCCCGATCGCCATCGCCAACTTCCAGAGCCAGTTCGGCCTCGACTGGGGGCCGATGACGGCGCTGGCCACGCTCTACTCCGTACCCGCTGTCGTGCTGACGCTGCTGCTGCAACGTCGGATCGTCGCCGGGCTCAGCCTCGGTGCGGTCAAGGGCTGACGCACCACCCACCCTCTGAAAGGAACCACCATGTCGTTCTGGCGACCCACCAGCCCGCTGGCGGGACTCACCCGGGTCAAGGCCGGCCGCTCCCGGCGCGAGTCGAGTTGGGACCGCACCGGCGGCAACCGCGACTTCGCGGTCGTCCCGCCCGGCGGGACGCACGTGCTGGCCGACATCACCGGCACCGGCGTCATCGAGCACATCTGGCTGACCACCCGCTGCTACTCGGAGAAGTACCTGCGCAAGCTGGTCATCGAGATGTACTGGGACGGCGAGGAGAACCCGAGCGTCCGTAGCCCGCTGGGTGACTTCTTCGGCGTCGGCCACGCCACCTGCACGCACTACGTGTCACTGCCGCTGAGCATGGTGTTCGGCCCGCGCCGCGGCCCCAAGGGCCCGTTCGCCGCCGCGATGAACTCGTACTTCCCGATGCCGTTCGGCAAGTCCGCGAAGATCGTCATCCGCAACGAGTCGGACAAGCCGATCGAGAACCTCTTCTACTACGTCGACTACGACCTGACCGACGAGGCGAAGCCGGACGACGTGGCCTACTTCCACGCCTACTACCGGCAGGAGAAGCCCTGCGTGCCGGTGCCGAACGGGCTCGCCCCGGGCGAGGTGCCGAACCCGTGGGACCTGCCGGGCGTCAACCTGACCGGCGACGACAACTACGTCATCCTGGACACCGACGGCGGCGCCGGCCACTACGTGGGCTGCGTGCTCAGCATCGACAACCACAACGCCTCCAACCAGCCGTACACCTGGCCGGGCGAGGGCGACGACATGATCTTCATCGACGGGGAGCAGTGGCCGCCGTCGCTGCACGGCACCGGCACCGAGGACTACTTCAACGCGGCCTGGGGCTTTCCCAGCGGCGCGTACGCCGGGCCGTACCACGGCATCAGCCTGGCCAGCAGCCCGCAGGAACACTTCGGCCTGTGGAGCATGTACCGGTTCCACATCGAGGACCCGGTGCGCTTCTCGACGTCGATCAAGGTGACGATCGAGCACGGGCACGCCAACGACCAGGGCAACGACTTCTCCTCGGTGGCCTACTGGTATCAGCACCACCCGCACAAGCCGCTGCCGGAGCTGCCGCCGGTGGCCGAGCGGCTCCCCCGCCGCTGGCCGGAACACGGCCTGTGGGACGAGTGACCGGTCCGATACCGTTGCCCAGCCGTCCACACCGGACGGGCGGGCACCCGCGAGCACTGCGATGGTGAGCTGATGGGACCGAAGGCGAGCATCCGGGACGTCGCCGCGGCGGCGGGCGTCTCGGTGACCACCGTGTCCCACGTGCTCAACAACAAGTCCGGCACCCGGGTCAGCCCGGAGACCCGCGAACGCGTTGAGACGGCCGCCCGCCGGCTCGGCTACGCGGCGAACGGACTGGCCCGGGGGCTGCGGCTGCAACGCTCGCAGACCCTCGGCCTGCTGGGCGACGAGATCGCCACCACCCCGTACGCGGGGCGGATGATCCTCGGCGCGCAGGAGGCCGCCTCGGCCCGCGGCTGGCTGCTCATGCTGCTCACCACCGGGCGCGACCCGGAGGTGGAACAGCGGGAGATCCAGGCGCTGGCCCGGCACCGGGTCGACGGCGTGCTCTACGCGACCATGTACCACCGGGTCGTGCGGGTGCCCGCGGAACTGCACCCGATGCCGGTGGTGCTGCTGGACGCCACCGACGCCGACGCGGCGTACCCCTCGGTCGTGCCGGACGAACGCGGCGGCGGGCAGGTGGCCGTCCGGGAGCTGCTCGCCCACGGGCACCGTCGGATCGGCTTCGTCACCAACGTCGACGACATCCCCGCCACCCACGGCCGGCTCCAGGGCTACCAGGAGGCGCTGCGGGAGGCGGGGGTGCCGTTCCGGCCCGAGCTGGTGCTCGCCGAGATCTCCGACACCCACGGCGGGCACCGGGCCGCCCGCGCGCTGCTGGAGCGCCCCGACCGGCCCACCGCCCTGTTCTGCTTCAACGACCGGATGGCGATGGGCGCCTACCGGGCGGCGAGCGAGCTGGGGCTGCGGGTCCCGACCGACCTGTCGGTGATCGGCTTCGACAACCAGGAGCTGATCGCCGAGGGGTTGCACCCCGGTCTCAGCACGGTCGCGCTCCCGCACTACGAGATGGGGGCCTGGGCGGTCACCACCATGGTGGAGCTGCTCGACCAGCCCAAGGGGGCCCGCCGACGGGCCACCCGGCAGATGGTCATGCCCTGCCCGCTGGTCCGCCGCGAGTCGGTCGCCGCCGCCCCGCACTGACCCCGCGTCCCGTCGCCTCCCCCGGCGGCGGCACCGATCACCCGCCGCGCCCCGCGTGGCGGCCCGACGCCACCCGCGACCCCGTACCCCCGGGGCCGCCGCACACCCCCGGGCGCCGCCACCGCGGCGCGACGCACCGCCGCCGCACCGGCGGCCGACGGCAAAGGACCCCCCTCGTGCTACGACTGCCCGACGCCTGGATCTGGGACTTCTGGTTCGCCCACGACGGCGACACCCACCACCTGTTCTTCCTGCGTGCCTCCCGGGCGCTGGGCGACCCGGACCGGCGGCACTTCCGGGCGAGCGTCGGCCACGCCGTCTCCACCGACCTGCGCACCTGGACCCAGCTCGCCGACGCGCTGGTGCCGGCGGACCGGCCGGCGTTCGACGACGTCGCCACCTGGACCGGTTCCGTGCTGCGCGGCCCGGACGGGCGCTGGCACATGTTCTACACCGGCGCCGGCAGCGCCGAGAACGCCCTCGTGCAGCGGATCGGCCTGGCCAGCTCCGGCGACCTGGTCACCTGGGAGCGGCACCCGGCGTCGCCGGTGCTCACCGCCGCCGGCCGCTGGTACGAGCGGTTCGGCGACTCCACCTGGGCCGACGAGGCCTGGCGGGACCCGTGGGTGTTCGCCGACCCGGACGGCGACGGCTGGCACATGCTGCTCACCGCCCGCGCCAACTCCGGTCCGGTCGACGACCGGGGCGTCATCGCCCACGCCCGCTCGCACGACCTGGTGCACTGGACCGCGCAGCCCCCGGTCACCGCGCCCGGCAGCGGCTTCGGCCACCTGGAGGTGCCGCAGGTCGAGGTGGTCGACGGTCGACCGTTGCTGATCTTCTCCTGCCTCCACGACCAGCTCGCCGAACGCTGCCGCGACGCCCGTCCCTGCGGGGTGTGGGCGGTGCCGGGTGAGTCGCTGCTCGGCCCGTTCGACGCCGCGAAGGCGCAGCGCCTGACCGACGACAGTCTCTACAGCGGACGCCTGGTCCGCGACGGCGACGGCCGGTGGCAGCTGCTGGCCTTCCTCAACCACGACGACCGGGGCCGCTTCGTCGGTGAGCTCAGCGACCCGATCCCGGTGCGGGTCGAGCCGGACGGCACCGTCCGGCTCGGCGACGCCGCGCCCGGTACGCCGTACTCGGTGCACGGCCGCCGCGCGGTCGCCCCGGCCGACGGCACCGGCGCGGAGGCCTGAGCCGTGCTGACCGTGCTCGGTGAGGCAGTGGTGGACCTCGCCCCGGCCGGCGGGGACGACCGGTTCACCGCCCACCCCGGCGGCAGCCCGCTGAACGTCGCGGTGGGGCTGGCCCGGCTGGGCCGGCCGACCGCGATGCTGGCCCGCTTCTCCGGTACCGCGTTCGGGCGACGGCTGCGCGCCCACGCCGAGACCAACGGCGTCGACCTGACCCACGCCGTCACCGACGACCGGCCGGCGACGCTGGCCGTCGTCTCACCCGGCGCCACCGGGGCGACCGGCTACGACTTCCATCTCGACGGCGCCGCCGACTGGCAGTGGAGCGCGGCGGAGCTGGCCACGCTGCCGGCCGGCACCACAGTGCTGCACACCGGATCACTGGCCGTCCTGCTGCCCCCGGGCGCGGACCGGATCGCCGACCTCCTGGCCCGCACCCACGCCGAGGGTCGGGTGCTGATCAGCCTGGACCCGAACGTCCGGCCGGCGATGCTCACCGATCCGGACGCCGCGCGGGACCGGCTGCTCGCCCTGGCCCGGTACGCGCACCTGGTGAAGGCCAGCGACGAGGACCTGGGCTGGCTCTTCCCCGGCGCGGACGTCGAGGAGGCCGCCGTGGCGCTGGGTCGCCTCGGCGTGGCGCTGGTCGTGGTGACGCGGGGCGCCGCCGGCGCGTACGCCCGCACCGGCGGCGGCCTCGACGTGACGTGCCCGGCCGAGCGGGTGGCGGTGGTGGACACCGTCGGCGCGGGCGACGCGTTCACCGCCGGCCTGCTCGACGCGCTGGTCGAGGCCGGCGCGGCCACGCCGGACGCGGTACGTGGATGGGACGAGGCCCGGCTGCGCGCGGCGCTCGGCCACGCCACCCGGGTCGCGGCGCTCACCTGCACCCGGCCCGGGGCGGATCCGCCGCGCCGGGCCGAGCTGGCCGGGACGCCGCCGAACCCGGGCTGATCGTCCACCACCGCCGCCACCGGTGACGCCGTCACCCGCAGGTGTCGATCAGATCGGGAAGTGGCCGCGACGCCAGCGCCAGTGGCCACCGGCCCGCAGGTGGTCGACGGCCGCCCGCTGGAGCGCGGTGCGGCGCTCCAGCCGGTCGAGCGGCGTGGTCAGGGTGCGGAACACGAACCGCAGCACCTCGACGTCGGCGTCGATGCCCTCCGGATCCTCGTAGGGCTCCAACTCGAACCGCCGCTGGAACCGGATGATGTTGGAATCCTCGGGGAGGTATTCCCGTAGCTGGGGGTCGAGCAGCCAGGAGCCGCAGGAGAACTCGGTGTGGCGCTCGTCGGGAAAGTGGCGCGGAAAGAACGCCCGCGCCTGGTCGAGCGACGCGTCGATGGCCGCCGGGCTCAGCGGCCCCGCCTCGGGGATGTGCAGGCCGATGGTGTCGCCCCGCTGGTGCTGGAGCCGGCCCAGCTCGTAGAGCGCGCCGCGGGTGTGCAGCGTCAGCCAGCTCTGCATGACCGGCCAGCCCTCGCCGGCCATCCGCCGGTCGATCGCCAGGTTACGGCCCAGGTCGGCGAGGGTCGCCCGGGTCACCGCGTCGGCGATGCCGTGGTCGCGGTGGTATGCCGTGACCACGCCGACCAGGGCCAGGTAGGCGTACACGTAGAGGTGCCGCCAGGCGGGGCCCCGCTCCCGCGGCAACGCCGGGCCCGGCGGCAGCCAGTCGACGCCCCCGAGGTCGGCGCGGACCAGGGCGATCGAGCGGTCGAGCAGCCAGCGCAGCTCCGGGGTCCACAGCGGGGAGCCGGCGTCGGGCCAGCCCGCCATGATCTCGGCGGCGTCGTCCGGGCGTACCCCGAGCCGGTCGAGGATCGCGGGCGCGTCGGCCCTGGGCGGCAGCGGCGCCGACGGCCGGTCGCCGGCGAGCCTGTGCACGCGCGCGATGTCCTCGACCGGCACTCCGAGCCGGACGGCGGTGTCCTCCAGATCCACGCGGACGACCCTACCGACGGGGTGGCCGCCGGGACAGGCCCGGGGCGGGCCGCTCGGTCAGGCCGGCTCCGGCACGCCGCCGGGCTCCCCGTCGTCGGGCATCGGCTCGACCGGCGCCTCCGGCAGGTCGTCCGGCGTGTCCGGGAGCAGTTCCCCGGGGTCGTCCGGCACGTCCTCGCGCGGGTCGATCGGTGGGTACAGCTCGGGATCGAGGTCGGGATTCGTCATCGGCCAAGTATCCGACGACATCGCCCCGCCCGCCCGGGACGGCCGCCGCTCGCTCAGTGCACGGCCACGACCGCCGGCGCGGGCTCCAGGTCGGCGAGCCGGGCCGGTCGCACCACGACCAGCAGCACCGCCAGTGCCGCCACCATGCCGCCGGCCACCACCAGGGCCATCGCCACCGCGCCGGTGCCCAGCACACCCACCAGTGGTGCGGCCACCGCACCCACGCCGAACTGCACGGCGCCCAGCAGCGCGGACGCGGTGCCGGCCGCCTCGCCGTGCCGGGACAGCGCCAGCGCCGGCGCGTTCGGCATGGCCAGCCCCGCCGCGGCCAGCACCAGCCACAACGACACCAGCAACGCGGGCAGCCCGCCGACGTCGGTCGCGGCGAAGACCACCAGGGCCAGCCCGGCCAGCGTGCCCGCGCCCAGGGCGGCGACCAGGATCCGCTGCGGCGGGAAGCGGCGCAGCAGCCGGACGTTGTACTGGGTCGCCCCGATCAGTCCCACCGCCCCGGCGCCGAACGCCAGCCCGAACTGCTGCTCGTCGAGTCCGTACCCCTGTTGCAGCACGAACGACGAGCCGGCCACGTACGCGAACAGCGCCGCCATGGCGAGGCCGGCCACCAGGACCAGGCCCACGAAGACGCGGTCGCGCAGCAGCGACCCGTACAGCGCTCCGGTCGCGACGACGCCGCCACGCCGGCGACGCGCGGGCGGCAGCGTCTCCGGCAGGCCGAGCGCGGCGACCACGACCAGCAGCACCCCGAAGACGGCCAGCGCGACGAAGACGCCACGCCAGTCCGTCCAGCGCAGCACCCCGCCGCCGAGGGTCGGGGCGAGGATCGGCGCCGCCCCCATCACCAGCAGCAGCCGGGACAGCAGGGTGGCGAACGCCGCGCCGCTGAACAGGTCGCGGACCACTGCCATCGCGACCACCGCGGTGGCGGCGACGCCGAGGCCCTGCACCACCCGCAGCGCACCGAGGACCGCGACGTTGGGCGCGACGACACAGAGCGACGACGCGACGACGTGCAGGACGAGCCCGGCGATCAACGGGCGTCGCCGGCCGACGGCGTCCGACAGCGGGCCGATCAGGAGCTGGCCCAGGGCGAGACCGGCGAGCGTCCCGGTGAGCGTCAACTGGACCGCCGCCGAGGTGGTCGCGAAGTCCGCGACGATCGCGGGCAGCGCGGGCAGGTACATGTCGATCGTCAGGGGTCCCACCGCGATCAGCGAACCGAGGACCAGCACGAGCCGGAGCCGTTGCCCGCGGCTCATCAGGTCCCCCGGCGTCGGCGCGGCCTTCGGCGAATCGTCGGGGACGGCATCGGTCATCGGGGAGCCTCCGCCCGGTCAGGGCGCGACCGGGCGAGGTTCGGTGCGGTAGTCACACCTCGGTTCAAATGCGGCGGCGCCGGCCGCATTCCCGCCGGGCCGAGAGGTAACGCGGGTCACTGGCGCACCGAGGACTGTAGACAGTGTCTACGGGGCCTGGTAGACACTGTCTATGCCGCCGCCCGACAGCACGCTCCGCACCCGACTGGTAGCGGCGGGTGTCGACCTGCTCGCCCGGGAGGGCCCCGCGGCCCTCACCCTGCGCGAGATCGCCCGCCGGGCCGGCGTCTCCCACGGTGCGCCGCGGCGCTACTTCCCGACCCACCTCGCCCTACTGGCGGCCATCGCCCGGGAGGGATACCAGCAGCTCGGCGCGGAGGTCACCGCCACCATCGGCGGCGCCGAACCGGATCCGTACGAGCAGGTGCTCGCGCTGGGCCGGCTCTACCTGCGGTTCGCGCGCACCAACCACGGCATGTTCGAGCTCATGTTCCGGCACGACCTGCTGCGGGGCAACGGCATCGGCCTGCGGGACGCCAGCGAGGAACTCTTCGGCGTCCTGGTCGACCTGGTCGCCCGCGCCCGGCCCGACACGGCCGACGCCCCCGCGCCGCCGGTCGTCGCCGGCGCGCTCTGGGCCAACCTGCACGGCATCGCCGCACTGCGGCAGTGGGGCAGCCTCCAGACCATGGTGCGCAACGACGACGTCGAACCGCTGCTGCGCGCCGCGGTGGCGGCCCACCTCGGCCGGAGGATCACGTGCTGACCCAGACAGCCACCCGGCTGGTGCTCGCCCCGCTCGGCAGGCTGGCCTTCCGGCCCGTGGTCGAGGGGCGGGACAACGTGCCGCGGCACGGGCCGGTGATCCTGGCCGCCAACCACCTGTCGTTCATCGACAGCGTGGTGATCCCCCTGGTGGCGCCACGACCGGTCAGCTTCCTGGCCAAGGCCGAGTACTTCCGGCGGCCCGGCCTGCGGGGGTGGCTCACCCGGAACTGCCTCACCGGCATCGACGCCATCCCGGTGGAGCGCGGCGGCCACCGGTCGGCCCAGGCGTCGCTGCGGGTGGCGCTCGACGTGCTCGCCGCCGGGCGGGCCTTCGGCATCCACCCCGAGGGCAGCCGCTCGCGTGACGGGCGGCTCTACCGTGGTCGCACCGGCGTCGCCTGGCTCGCGCTGGCCTCCGGCGCCCCGGTGGTGCCCGTCGCCGTCCTCGGCACCGACCGGGTGCAACCGGTGGGCGCCCGACTGCCCCGACCCGGGCGGATCACCGTGCGGTTCGGCACGCCACTGCACTTCACCCGGCCGATCGCCGGCAGCGGCGGGCAGGCCCGGCGGGCCGTCACCGACGAGATCATGACGGCCGTCCAGATGTTGTCGGGCCAGGAGCCCGCCGGCCGCTACCACGACCTGCCGTCCGACTGACCGCGGCCGGCCGCTCGCCACCCCGCACCAGGGCACACGGCACCGCCTCCGACCGATATAGTTAGTCGACTAAATAAATCTGCTGGGAGGCATGGCATGGATCTTGGGCTGCGCGACCGCGCGGTGCTGGTCACCGGTGGGTCGTCCAACATCGGCGCGGCCACCGCGGTGGCCTTCGGGCGGGAGGGCGCCCGGGTGGCGCTGACCTACGCCAGTCGCAGGGACGCCGCCGAGAAGGTCGCCGAACAGGTCCGCCGCGCCGGCGGCCAGGCGTACGTCACGCAGTTCGACCTGGAGGAGCCGGAGGCCGGCGCCCGCCTGGTCGAAGAGGTCGTCGGCCACTGGGGCGGCCTCGACGTGCTGGTCAACAACGCGGTGCGCTGGGCCGACCACAACCCCACCGAGCGGGTCTCCGCGTTCGAGAAGGACAACTCCAACTGGGAGCACCTGATCGAGGCGAACCTGGCCGGCACGCTGCGCGTGCTGCGGGTGGCCATGCCGGCGCTGCGGGCCAGCGGCGTCGGCCGCATCGTCAACCTCTCCACGTCCCTGGTGGAGCGGGGCATGGTCGGCTCGGTGCCCTACGTGGCCGCCAAGTCCGCGCTGTACGGCGCCACCCGGACCATCGCCTGGGAGGCCGGCGGCGACGGGGTGGTGGCCAACGTCGTCATGCCGGGCTGGGTGATCGACGGCAAGGAGCTGGCCTTCGAGATTCCGGAGCCCCTGATGAAGGAGCAGACGGACCGGCTGCCCACCGGCGCCCTGCCGTCGTGCAAGCACGTGGCCGACGCGATCGTCTTCCTCTCCGCGCCGGTCAACAAGAGCATCACCGGTGAGATCATCCGGGTCACCGGCGGCACGTCCTGACACGTGTGGGCCCGGTGACCACCGGTGGTCACCGGGCCCACGACCACGGCTGACGACGCCGCCCCGCCGTCAGACCGGCCGCGCCTCCAGCACGCCCACGGCAACGCGAAGGGCAGCAGCCCGTCCTGGGTGAGCGCCGCCGTGGTGCGCGCCTCGATGTCGAACCACTCGGCCCGGGAGAAGGCCCGGTCCGGTGGTGGTGTTCGAGCAGCTCGACGACGCCGGCCCAGTAGTCGGCCAGGGCCCGGGTCTGTGTCTCGTCCAGCGGCCGGTCGTCGGCCAGCAGCGCCCCCACCCGGGTGAGATCCCGACGGAAGCAGTCGTGGGCGCGCAGGAACGGCATCAGGTCGGCGTCCTGCATCGGCTCGGTGGCACGTCGTTGCTCCTCTCGGCGGTGCGGTGGAGGAGCCGGCCGACGTCGCGGAGTCAGCCGACCCCGGCCGGGGCCTCGTCGCCCAGCCGGCCCGACGCCGTCGTCGCGAGGGCGTCGGAGACCAGGCCGAGCAGCCGTACGAATTCGGTGCGTTCGTTCGCGCTGAGCTTGGCCAGCGCGTCGTCCTGAAGGCCCGCCACCACCTGCGGCACGACCTTGCGCAGTGCGACGCCCTTGTGGGTCAGCCAGATCCGGACCCGCCGCCCGTCGGACTCGTCGGCGCCCACCACCACCAGGCCGGACGCCTCCATGCGCTGGATGGCCCGGGTCACGGTGGGCGCCTCGACCTTGATCCGTTGGGCGATCTCGCCCGGTGTGAGGCCATTGCGGTCCCACAGGCATTCGAGGATGAACTGCTGGCCGGCGTGCACCCCGTGCTGGATGAGGCGGCGTTCGGCCTCGCTCTTCAGCCGACGCGACACCAGACTCAGCGTGGTGAGGAAGTTCTGATCAACAGGATTGCCGGCCATTCCGGCAGCGTAGCCAAGAAAATGCGGGTCGAGCCAGTGAGTCGGGGGCGCCGGTACGGTCCTGTTCCGCACCGTACCGGCACCTCCGCCCGGTTGTCAGAGCCCGAAGGCGAGCAGCACGCGCCCGGGGATTCCGTAGAAGTCGTCGTAGCCGGACTACACGTAGACCATGCCGTTGGAGACGACGGCCCGCCGTTGCCGGAGACCGAGCCGCCCGACCCGGTCCCGGTCGCCGAGTCGAGCGCGAACAGCGTGCCCGGATTGGCCTCCCAGGTCGCCACCTACAGCCGGCTGCCGTCGCAGCTGGACCCCCACTGGATGCCCGACTTGCCGCCGTTGGGCTGCGGCAGGGAGAGCTGCTGCTGCCAGAGGATCTGGCCGGTCTGGGCGTCGAACGCGTGGTAGACGCCGCTCTTCTGCCCGACGCCGACGAGGAGTCGGCCGCTGGCGTAGAAGATGTTCGGCGTGGCACCGAAGTCGTAGTCGAGGTTGGCGCCGTCCGCCAGGCCCTCGCAGTTGGGCGTGGGCGTGGGCAGCAGGCAGCCGACGGTCCAGGAGTCGGAGTCCGTCGTCTGCTGCTTCCAGCGCAGCGCCCCGGTGTCCGCGTTCACCGCGATCACCGCGTCCCCGTCACCGCGGTCGTCCTCGGCACCACGACCACCTCCGACAACGGTCCATGCCGCCGTCGGCGACCGGTCGTCGACGGCGGCTGACCCGGGCGCTCACCTCGACGGATGGGCCCCGCCGCCGGTCTGCGGGTAGCCGCAGATCACCACGCGACGGCCCCAGGACCGCAGCCGGCGCAGCGGCGCGAACGGGCCGCGCGGCAGCGGCGTCGCCAACTCCAGCAGCGCGAGGTCACCGCGCCCGTCGACGGTCGGTGGGACCCAGCAGTCGGGCAAGACGCGTGCCGACATCGTCGGGGCGCCGGGCTGGCCGACGAGGTCGACGTCGACCGAACCGGTGGGCGGATCGGCCCACGGAGCCGTGGACGGTGCCTGACAGGTCGGCTGACCGTCCACCTCACCGGGGCGGCGCGGCGGTGCTGCTCCGGATCGTGAGGCTGGTCGCCAGCTCGAGGCCGGTCCGCTGCGTCGGCTCGCCGCGCCCGAGCGCGAGCGCCAGCTCGGTCGCGGCCACGGCCATCTCGGCGAGCGGCTGGCGCACGGTGGTCAGTGGTGGATCCAGCAGCGCGGCGATCGGCAGGTCGTCGAAGCCGACCACGCTCAGGTCGGCCGGGATCCGCAGTCCGCGTTCCCGCGCGGCCTGGTAGACCCCGACCGCCTGGAGGTCGTTGCCGGCGAAGATCGCGGTCGGGCGTTCCGGCCGGCCGAGCAGGCGCAGCGCAGCGGCCCGCCCGCCGTCCGCGGTGAGGTCGGCGCGCGCCACCAGGTCGGCGTCGACCGGCAGGTGGGCGGCTTCCATCATCGAGCGGTAGCCGTCCAGCCGCGCGCGGCAGCAGAGGATCCGGTCCCGGCCGCCGATCATCGCGATCCGGCGATGCCCCAGCCGGACCAGGTGCCCGGTGGCCGATCGACCGCCCGCCCAGTTGGTCGCCCCGACGAAGGGAACACCGTCGGGCAACTCGCCGGTGGGATCGAAGACCACGAACGGGATGCCGCGGGCGCGTAACTGGTCGCGTTGTTCGCCCGACAACTGCGCGACGGAGACGACGCAGTCCGGACGACGGGCGAGCGTGTCGTCGATCCAGTAGCGGACCCCGCCGCGCTCCGGCCCGAACTCGGTCAGCACCACGCCCACCCGGTGCTCGCGGGCCACCTGCTCGACGCCGCGGATGACCTCGATCCCCCACATGTGTTCGAGCTGGTCGAAGACGAGTTCCACCAGGTTGCTGCGGGTGGACGAGGTGGGCCTGCGGTAGCCGTACCGGTTGATCAGCGCCTCGACCCTGGCGCGCGTGTCCGAGGCCACGCCGGTCCGGCCGTTGATGACCTTCGACACGGTCGGGACCGACACCCCGGCGGTCTGGGCGATGTAGGAGATCGTGACCGGCCGGGACGGAGCCGCCGCCCCGGCCGCCGCCCGCTCGGCGACCGTCTCGTCCGGCTCGGCGTGTGACAACCTGGCTCCTTCCACGCCGGCCCCACCCCCGCCCGAGGGGTGCCGCGCTCGCCGCAAGGATAGCCCTCCGTCCATGCCGGGCGGCGGTTCACCGGTCTCCCGGCCGCTGCCGCCGCTGGACTGGTCGGGCCCGAAAGTTTCCGAGGTGCCGGTTGCGGCTTTCCGAGGTCATCCTCTCGGCATTACCTCCCCCGGCTCGCCGAGCCCTGCCGGCACGAGGCCGGAGTCCATTGACGCGTATCGAAGAAAAGCGTAGCGTTCGGCCCGAAACTTTCCAGGGAGCCGGAAAGCGCCACTGCCGCGGAAGCCGCGCGGTGACCGGCGGAGGCACAGGGCAGCGTCCGCGAGCAACGCACCCGGCACGCGACAGCCGCAGTGGCCGGGCGGCCCCTGCCGCGCCGTCGCGCGCCCTCCACACGTCCGGAGCGGGTGGCCCCCGGTGGGCCACCGACCGTGCCGGACCCACCCGGTGGTCCGCGGTCCGCACGGACCATTCGCACAACGGCAAGGGAGCACGCGATGACCCTGAGCACACGAAGAATCCGCCTCCGGACCGGCCTGGTCGCCGGTGCCGCGGCGGCCCTGCTGGTGGCGTCGATGACGGTGGCCGTGGGCGCCCAGGCGGCCGGCGGCTGCCGCGTGTCGTACGCGGTGCCGTCGCAGTGGCCGGGCGGGTTCACCGCCGCGGTCACCGTGACCAACCTCGGCGACCCGGTCAACGGCTGGCGGCTGGCCTGGACGTTCCCGTCCGGGCAGCGGGTGACCCAGGCGTGGAACGCCACCGTCACCGCGTCCGGCAGCCAGGCCACCGCGACGAACGTCGCCTGGAACGCCGCCGTGCCGACCAACGGCACCGTGTCGTTCGGCTTCAACGGGTCGTGGTCGGGCGCCAACACCGCACCGACCGGTTTCACCCTCAACGGTGTCACCTGTGCCGGTGACGGCGGCGGCACGCCGACACCGACCGCCAGCCCGTCGACGAGCCCGTCGCCCAGTGCCACGGCGTCGCCGTCGACGCCACCGACCACGCCTCCCCCGGCCGGCAACCCGACGGCCACGGTGGCCGCGATGCAACCCGGCTGGAACCTCGGCAACACGCTCGACGCCATCCCGGACGAGACCGCCTGGGGCAACCCGCTCACCACCCAGGCGCTCCTGCGCCACGTACGGTCCCAGGGCTACCGCAGCGTCCGGCTCCCGATCACCTGGAGCAACCACCACGGCCCGGCGCCCGACTACACCATCGACGCGGCCTGGCTGAGCCGGGTACGCCAGATCGTCGACTGGGCGCTGGCCGAGGACCTCTACGTGATGATCAACCTGCACCACGACTCCTGGCAGTGGCTCAACACCTACCCCACCGACCGGGCCGGCGTGACGAACCGGTACCGGGCACTGTGGACGCAACTCGCCACGACGTTCCGCGACCACTCACCGAAGCTGGTCTTCGAGAGCATCAACGAGCCGCAGTTCGCCGACACCACCGACGAGCAGGGCGACACCGCGACGCGGGAGCTCAACGCCGAGTTCGTCCGCCTGGTGCGCGCGTCCGGCGGGGCCAACGCCACCCGGCTGCTGGTCCTGCCCACGCTCCACACCAGCGGCGAGCAGGCGCGACTGGACGCGTTGTCCGCCGGCATGGCCCAGCTGCACGACCCCAACCTCGCCGCCACCGTGCACTTCTACGGCTGGTGGCCGTTCAGCGTGAACATCGCCGGCGGCACCCGGTACGACACGAACGTGGAGCAGGATCTGGTCGGCACGTTCGACCGGCTGCGGGACACGTTCGTCGCCCGCGGCATCCCGGTCATCATCGGCGAGTGGGCGCTGCTCTCCTGGGACCACACCCGACCCGGCATCATCGAACGGGGCGAGTTCCTGAAGTACCTCGAAGCGGTCGGCTACCACGCCCGCACCCGGAACCTCACCACCATGCTGTGGGACGCCGGCCAGTTCCTCGACCGCACCGCGCTGCGCTGGCGTGACCAGCGCGTCGCCGACATGATCAAGGCGAGCTGGACCACCCGCTCCGGCACCGCCTCCGCCGACCAGGTGTACGTGCCGCACACCGGCGCCGTTCCCGGCCGGTCGCTCACCCTCAACCTCAACGGCCTGTCGTTCCGGGGACTCTGGCAGGGCGACACCCCGCTGGCCGCCGGCGCCGACTACACCGTCTCCGGCACCACCGTCACGCTCACCCCGGCGGCGCTGACCCGCCTGGTCGGCAACCGGGCCTACGGCGTCAACGCCACCGTCGAGGCCCGCTTCTCCCAGGGCGTGCCCTGGAAGATCGACGTCATCAGCTCCGACCCGCCCACCCAGGCGGCCACCACCGGCACGACCAGCTCGTTCGCCATCCCCACCCGGTTCCAGGGCGACCAGCTCGCCACCATGGAGGCCACCTACGCCGACGGCAGCCCCGCCGGCCCGGCCAACTGGACGCCGTTCAAGGAGTTCTGGGGGCACTTCCAGCCCGACTACACCGCCAACACGATCATCCTGAAACCGGAGTTCTTCGCCGAGGTGAACGACGGCGTCGTCACGCTCACCTTCCACTTCTGGAGCGGCGCGAAGACCACCTACCGGATCACCAAGGCCGGCACCTCGGTGACCGGCACCGCCTGATCGTCGGCCGGTGCCGCGGTGGAGGCCGCGGCACCGGCGGCGGGGCCGGGCAGCCGAGGCCGGGCCGGGGCGACGGTCGGGGCGACGTCGCAGCGTCCCGACGCCCCGGCGGCCCGCCCGAGGGGCGTGACCATCTGCGCTAACGTGGCCGGATGACCTCTCCAGCGACGCAGGCGCGGGGCCTGGAGACCCGGCGGCGGGTGCTCGACGCGGCGATGGCGGAGTTCGCCCGGCACGGCGTCGACGGCGCGCGGATCAACCGGATCGCGGAGCGGGCGCGGGCCAGCAAGGAACGCATCTACGCCTGGTTCGGCGACAAGGACGCTCTCTTCGACACCGTGATGGAGGTCGGCCTCGAGGAGTTGTCCCGGGTCGTGCCGATCACACCCGACCTGGTGGACTACACGGTACGGCTGCACGACACGTTCGCCGCCCGGCCCGACCTGCAACGCATCGCGGCATGGGCGTGGCTGCACGAGCGCGGGCGTGCCGAGCAGGTGTCGGAGAAGCGTGTGACGGGCTACCGGCACAAGATCGCGGTGATCCGGGACGCGCAGCGGGCGGGGCTGGTCGATCCGGAGTGGCCGCCGCACCACCTGCTGGCCGCGCTGATCGCGGTGGCCACGTCCTGGCTCACCGCGCCGGTCGAGCTGCACCGGGCGCTCGGGTCGCAGCCCGAGTCGGACGACGTCGCCCGGGCCCAGGTGCGCCGCGCCGCGCAGCGGTTGGTCCGTCCGCCGCTGTGACATCGTCCGGAGTGGCAACCCGCGCCACGTGAATCGAACCAGGTGGTTTGATTTTGCCGTGACCGGTGCTATACCTGAACCGAACCAACTGGTTTGATGAGGGGAGGCGGAGCGATGCGCGCGGTGCTGATGGTCCTGTCGGCGGCCGACCACTGGACGCTGCGGGACGGCACGACACACCCCACCGGCGTCTGGGCCGAGGAGGTCGTCGAACCACACCGGCTCTTCTCCGCCGCCGGCTGGCGGATCACCGTGGCGACCCCGGGCGGCGTGCCCCCGACAATCGACCCGCTCAGCCTGCGGCTGCCCGCCACCGCGCCCTGGCGCGCGCGTCGGCACCGTCGCTATCTCGCCGCCCACGCGCGGGAGTTCGCTCACCCGCGCACGCTGTCCGAGGTGGACCCGACCGACTACGACGCCGTCTTCCTCCCGGGTGGGCACGGCCCGATGGAGGACCTCGCCGTCGACCCGGTCTCCGGCGCGCTGCTGACCCGAGCCCTGCACGCCGGCATGCCGCTGGCCCTGCTCTGCCACGCCCCCGCCGCCACGTTGGCGGCGACCGGCGACGACGGGACGTGGCCGTTCGCCGGCTACACCATGACCGGTCTGTCGAACCGGGAGGAACTGCTCAACCGGTTCGCCCGCAAGGCCCGCTGGCTGCTGGAGGACGAGTTGGTGGCGCGGGGCGCCCGTTACGTCCGCGGTCGCGTACCGCTGCGGCCGTTCGTGACCGTCGACCGCAACCTCTACACCGGGCAGAACCCCGCGTCGTCGGCGCGGCTCGCCCGCCGCGTGATCGCCGACCACGAGGCGCGGCCCGCCCTCTCGGTCCACGTCAGCCGCACCGTTCCGGCCTCCCCGGACCGGGTCTACGCGCTGGTCAGCGACATCACCCGGATGGGCGAATGGAGCCCGGAGACGTACGCCGCCCGGTGGCGCGAGCCGGGCCGGCGGTTCACCGGCAGCAACCGCATCGGTCCGTTCTACCGCTGGCGCATGACGGCGACCGTGACCGAGGCGGTGCCCGGCCGCGTCTTCGGGTTCGCCACCGCCTGGCCGTCGTCGTCCTCCTGGCGTTACGAGCTGGAGCCGGTCGACGGCGGCACCCGGATCACCGAGTCGATGACCCGGGCGACGCCCCAGCTGGCGGCGGTCCGTGCGGTCCAACGTCTGGTCGGTGCCGCAGACCGCGCCGCCCACCTGCGGGCCGGCATGACGACCACACTGGAGCGGCTGGACGCGGCGCTACGCCGGGAGCACGACGGGTCGTCCGGGACGGGCCGACCGACGACCGAGGGGACCACCCGATGAGCGAGCACGCGTGGCAGCCGTTCCGGACGCCACTGCACTACCTAGGGCTGCCGCGCAGCGTGGCACCGCCGATCTGGCGTGAGCGGCGGGCCGGCGGCGAGTTGGCCGCCCTGCGGGCCGCGCGTCCCGCCCCGCCGACGCCGCCCGAGCCGGGGGCGCCGGTGCTTGTGGTGCCCGGCTTCGCCGCCGGCGACGACCGGGTGGCGCTGCTGCGGGACTGGCTGCGCGAGGGCGGCTGGGACGCCCGGCCGACCGGGCTCACCGACGGCCGTCGCTGTTCCAGCCGGGACCTGGCGGTCGTGGAGGAGGCCCTGGTCCGCGTGCACACCGAGACCGGTCGGCCGGTCACCCTCGTCGGCCACAGCCGGGGCGGGATGTTCGCCAAGGCCCTCGCCGTCCGCCACCCCGAGCGGGTGCGTGCTTTGGTCACGCTCGGCTCGCCGCTGACCGACCCGTTCGGGATCCATCTGGCGGTGCGACTGCTGACCATGTGGATGGCCACCATGACGCGGCTCGGCCGCCGGGACTGGGTGCGCGACTGCCCGTTCGGCGACTGCTGCCGCGACGTCCACGACGACGTGCTGGCCCCCGCGCCGCCGGGCCTGCCGTTCACCTCGATCGCCAGCCGCAGCGACGGCATCGTCTCCTGGCACGCCTCCCAGGATCCGGCGGCCCGCTGCGTGACAGTGGACAGCTCGCACGGCGGGCTGGTCGCCAACCCGGGCGTGTGGGCGGCGGTCGCCGTCGCGCTGACGACCGCGGACGCCCCGGGCCGGTAGCTCGGCGGTCGGCGCGGGCGAGAACCGGGCGGGTCGCGCACGACCCCGGCGCGGGGCGCGGGTCGGTGGGTCAACCAGCCGGCCCGCGCCGGGCACGTCGCGCGGCCGCCCGGAGGGCGTGGTCGATCTCGGCGGGCGCGTCCACCCGCCAGGCCAGCGCCAACGTCGCCGGCGGCGCCCCGCGCACCGGGACGTACGCCACGCCCGGCGTGGCCGCGGTCCGGGCCAGCAACGACGGCACCGGGCAGCAGCCGACGCCGCCGGCCACCGCGCGTAGCAGGCCGGCGACGTCGGCGGCGGGCTCCGCGGCTCCGGTGGGAGCGTCCGGAGTGAGCCGCCATGCGGCGACGAACGCGGCGTCGACGTCGTCCGGCAGCGGCACCTGCGGTTCCCCGGCGAGGTCGGCCACCGTCACCTCCGGCCGTCCGGCCAGGCGATGGTGCTCCGGCACGGCCAGCAGCCGGCGGAACGCGCCGATCGTCTCCAGGTGGAGGTCGCGGAGGGCGTCCGGCGCGTACGGCGGCCACAGGTAGCCGGCCTCGGCGGTGCCGTCCCGCAGCCGGGAGATGTGCTCCCGGAACGGCACGCCGGTCAGCGTGACCTGCCAGCCCGGCAGGTCACGCCGCAGGCCCACGACGGTGCCCGCCTTCACCTCGTCGACGCTGGCGGCCAGCGTGGTGATGAGCAGCCGGCGGCTCGACGCCGCGGCGGCGGCCCCGCGCACGTCGCGGCGGGCCTCGGCGGCGAGGTCGAGCAGGGCGCGCGCGTGCGGCAGGAACGCCCGTCCCGCCGCGGTCAGCTCGACCTGCCGTCGGCGCCGGGAGAACAGCTCGACGCCGAGGTCGGTCTCCAGCGCCCGGATCCGCGCCGACAACGAGGGCTGCGCCAGGCCCAGCTCCTCGGCGGCGGCGGTGAAGTTCATCCACTCGGTGGTGGCGACGAAGGCCCGTACCCGCTCCAGGTCCACCGGCCCCACCCTAGCCAGGCCCGATAGGAAGAACCTCTCGACACCGCGGCCGCGTCTCTTGGACGCCCGCCGTCCGGGTGGTCCAGGGTCGGTGGCGTGTCTTCCCTCATCATCTACGGGGCCACCGGATTCGTCGGCCGGCTCGTGGCCCGCCTCGCCGTCGGGCGGGGACTCGCTCCGGTGCTGGCCGGCCGGAACGCCGGCCGGCTCGCGGCGCTGGGTCTCGACGCCCCGGTCCGCACCGCCGCGCTGGACGAGCCGGTCGCGCTGGACCGGCTGCTCGACGACGCCTCGGTCCTGCTGAACGCGGCCGGTCCGTTCGCCCGGACCCAGGGGCCGCTGCTCGACGCCTGCGTGCGGACCGGGACGCACTACCTCGACCTGTCCGGCGAGGCGGCGGAGTTCCTGACCGTGTGGCGGCGGGACGCCGAACTGACCGCCGCCGGGGTGATGGCGATGCCCGGCGTCGGCTTCGGTGTCGTGCCGACGGACGCGGTGGCCGTCCATCTCGTCCGGCGGCTGCCGGCCGCCCGTCGGCTGGAGCTGTCGTTCGCCACCACCGGCCGGGTGTCGCGCGGCACGCTCGGCACGCTCACCGACGGCATGGCGGGCGCCGGGGTACAACGGCGCGACGGGCGACTGGTGCCGGTGCGCGCCGCCGCCGAGCATCGCTGGATCAGCGACGGCGGGACGCGTACCCGGGTGGTCACGAACCCCTGGCGGGCGGACGTCGTCTCCGCCGGGCGGTCCACCGGTGTCGCGGACGTCGCGACGTTCTTCGCGGCACCGGGACCGGTGCGCCTGGCGCTGCGTGTCGCCCCGGCCGCGCCGTGGCTGACCACGTCGTCCGCCGCACGACGCGCCCGGGCCGCGCTGCTGGCCCGGCTGCCCGACGGGCCCACGCCGGCGCAGCTCGACGCCGGTCGCACGCTGGTGCACGGGCTGGTCCGCGACGACGCGGGCGCGGTGGCCGAGGCGGTGCTGAACGGCCCGGACGCCTACCGGTACAGCGCCCACACCGCGGTCGAGCTGCTGGCCCGCACCGCGGCGGGTGAGGCGCCGGCGGGCTACCGCACCCCGGCCGAGGTGCACGGCCCGCGGATCGCGCTGACCACGCCCGGTACGACGCTGCGGGACCTGCGGTGACGGCTCCCGGGTGGCCGCCCGGCCGGGAACCGGCACGCTCCCCCGTGCACACCCGCAACGAGGCGTTCGTGCCGCTGGCCCCGGAGGCGGTGTGGAGCCGTCTCGTCGACGCCACCGCCTGGCCGTCGTGGTATCCGAACGCGCGGCGCGTCGTGCTGACCGGCGCGCCGGTCCTCGGCCCCGGCGTCGGGTTCCGCTGGACGACCCTGCACGTCCGCGTCCGGTGCGTCGTCGACCGGTGGGAGCCGTACCGGCTGCTCGGCTGGACCGGCCGGGCGGTTGGCTCGTCCGGCCACCACCGCTGGCTCCTCACCCCGCGGCCGGGCGGCACGCTGGTGGTCACCGAGGAGACGCAGACCGGGGTGCTGCCGCACCTGGCCGGCCGGGTGCTGACCCGCTCCCTGCTGCGCTGGCACCAGCGGTGGCTGGACGGCATCGCGGGGTGAACCCGGGTTCGGTGGTACGGCGCGCCGGCACCCGCCCCGGGCGCACCTGGTCGCGTCAGGGCGGGCTCCTCCTCGGCGTTCAGCGGGCGGTGGAGATGCGCGGTCCGTCGCCGGGCTGCCGGCCACGGGTGGCGGCGAGGCTCCAGCCGATGGAGACGGCGAGCGTGACGACGATGACGCCGAGGGTCAGCGGGATGGGCAGCTTGCCGACCGGGGTCTCGGAGAGGATCAGCTTCACCCCGGCGAAGGCGAGCAGGAACGCCAGGCCGTAGTGCAGGTGCACGAAGCGGCGCAGCAGGCCGGCGAGGCAGAAGTAGAGGCTGCGCAGGCCGAGCACCGCGAAGGCGTTAGCGGTCCAGACGATGAACGTACTCGTGGTGATCGCCAGGATCGCGGCGACGGAGTCGATCGCGAAGATCAGGTCGGTGGCCTCGACGGCGACGAGGACGACGAACAGCAGCGTCGCGACCCGCTTGCCGTCGACCCGGGTGAAGAACCGGTCGCCGTGGTAGCGGGCGTCGGTGGGCACGACCCGACGCACGAGACGGACGACGAGGTTGCGGTCGGGGTTCGTCTCGGCGTCGTGCCGGAACGCCATCTTCCAGCCGGTCCAGACGAGGAACAGGCCGAACACGTACGCGGTCCAGAAGAACGTCTCGAGCAGTTCGGCGCCGACGAAGATGAACACCAGCCGGAACAGCAGCGCGCCGATGACGCCCCAGAACAACACCTTGTGCTGGAACGCGGCCGGCACGGCGAAGTAGGTGAAGACCAGGGCGAAGACGAAGACGTTGTCCACCGACAGCGCCTTCTCGATCAGGTACCCGGCGTAGTAGGCGCCGGCGGCCTCGTCGCCCTGCCACCGCCACAGCACCGCGCCGAACGCCAGCCCGGCGGCGATCCAGACCGCCGACCAGATCGCCGCCTCGCGGAAGCCGATGACGTGGTTGTCGCGGTGCAGGAACAGATCGACCGCGAGCATGGCGGCGATCACCAGGCTCAGGGCCAACCAGGACCACAGGGGTACGGACACGGCGAGTGCTCCCTCCGACCGGGCCGGCGGGTCGCCGGCGAACGGGTCGAAGGTCTCCCCTGGCCGCCCGACGGGTGCGGACGGCTCGCGTGGCCGGAGCCCGTGGGCGGGCTCGTCCTGACGGCCGACGCGTCCGGTGCGGGATGGGTACTCCCCCTCGAACTACGATTCATTATTCGGGAAGTTGAGTTCGTATGTCAAGAGGCGGTCCGAGACCTACCAGTGCCGGAGGCTCCTTGCCGAGATGCGGCGAATCCACGCGACCGTGTTCCTCGTCATCGGCGCACGGCGGCCACCACGTCCCCGCCGGTGGTCAGGAGAAACATCCGGTGGCGGGCAGGGCCGAGGGAGCCGGGACGGCAGCGCCGTCGTACACGGCCAGCAGGAGCTGCTGCGGGCAGCGGTTGGCGCCCTCCACCCGGATCTCCAGGTGCAGGTGCGGGCCGGTCACGTTGCCGGTGGCCCCGGTGTAGCCGACGACCTGCCCGGGAGTGACCCGGGCACCGGCCGCGACGACGCGTGACGACAGGTGGCAGTAGAGGTAGTAGGCGCCGTCGTCGGCGGTGATGCCGATGCCGTTGCCGCAGCTCCCACCCGCGTAGCCGACCGTGCCGGCGGTGATCGCGTACGTGGTCACGCCGGTCACGGTGGGCAGGTCGATCGCCGGGTAGTCGTGGTGCGGGTCGTCGTACTCCGACCGGGGCAGAACCGAACGGTCAATGACCGGCGCGTAGAGGCCCCCGCCCCCGCCGCCGCCGCCGCCGAGCAGCCACTGCCAGGTCGTCGCGCCGACGGTGGTGCCGCCGGTGAGTCCGCGCCCGGCCTTGAAGGCGGTCACCGCGTCGGTGGTGGCGGCACCCCAGGCCCCGTCGACAGTCAACCCGTACCCGTACTTGTTCAAGGTTGTCTGCAGCGCGCGTACCGCGTTGTTGTTCGCGCCGGGGTCCAGCGTCACGACGAGCCGGGACCAGGTCAGGGCGCCGACGACGCCGTCGGCGGTGAGGCCGTTGGCGGACTGGAACGCCTGCGCCGCCGCGGTCGTGCCGGCGCTGAAGGCGCCGTCCACGGCCAGGGTCTGGCCATGGTGCCGGAGCAGGAACTGGGCCGAGGCGACGTTGGCGCCGGACATACCGGCGCTGAGGGTCGGCCACGCCGGTGCCGCGGCGTGCGCGGCGGCCGGACCCACCAGGACGGCGGTCAGGGCGAGCAACACGACGGCCAGTCGGCCGGTGCGGCGTCGGAGGGAACTCGGCATCGGCGCTCCTCGTCCAGGAGATGACCGGCCGGTTCGCTGGCCCGGCCGTCCGGTCCGGGACGGTCGCCGGACCCGGCACCAGTATCACGATGGCGATAAATATTTACAAGGCATGAGTAAATGTAAAATGTTTTCGCCGGCTCGGCGCGACGACCCGGTGCCGCCGGACCAGACCGGCGCGCAGCAGGCCGGCCACCAGCGCGACCCCGTCCGCCGGCGACACCGCCGGCGGCAGGTCCCGCGTCGACCACGGCGCCCCGGCATGGTCGGCCAGCCGGGCGGCGATCCACTCCCCCGGCGCCGGGTCCAGCAGCTGTCGCAGCCGGAGTGAGCCGGTCGGGTCGACGTCCGGTGCGGCCGGGCCGGGCCACGCAGCCGGCGAACCCTTGACGAAAACGTTTTCGGCAGCCATGGTGTCGGTGAATGCATCGACAGTTGCGAATTCATTTCGACCGTGACCGGAGCGATCGGCCCGCAACCGCGGCTCCGGCCGGAAAGGAGAGCATCCATGGCACCACCGAGAACCGGCGTACGGCTGACTGTCGTCCTGGCCGCCACGCTGGCCACCACCGCCGGTGCGGCGCTCGTGGTCACCGGCGCGCAGGCCGCCGCGGCCGGCTGCCGCGTCGACTACCGGGTGACCAGCCAGTGGTCGGGCGGCTTCGGCGCCGACGTGACCGTCACCAACCTCGGCGACCCGGTCACCGGCTGGACGCTGGTCTGGTCCTACCCGGCCGGGCAGACGGTCACCCAGGCGTGGAACGCGGGCGTCAGCCAGAGCGGCAGCCGGGTCACCGCGACGAACACCTCCTACAACGGGTCCCTGGGCACCGGGGCCGCGACGTCGTTCGGCTTCAACGGCGCCTTCACCGGGTCCAACCCGGCACCCACCGCGTTCACGCTGAACGGGACGGCGTGCACCGGTGCACCGGCCACGCCCGCGCCGACGCCGACCACCCCGGCGCCGTCCCCCACCGCCGGCCCCACCACGCCACCCCCCACCTCGGGCTGGAACCCGCCGGCGAACCTGGCCGGCCCGCTCAACCAGGTGTGGCAGCACGTCGAGCAGACCTACAACAACGGCAACCCGCTGGGCTTCCGCAACTACGGCTGGGACCAGCTCTTCGCGAACCGGGGCTACATCAACTACTGCGTCCGGTGGGACTCGACGGCCACCGTGACGGCCGCCCAACGCGACCAGATCCAGGCCGCGCTGGCCCGCCAGTACAAGAAGTGGATGACCGTGATGGCCGGCCACAACGGCTTCCCCTACACCGACGTGCCGGTGAAGGTGGTCGGCTGGGCGGTGCGGGACCGCAACCAGTTGCAGTGGTCGGACAACTCGGTCGACATCTACGTCAACAACATCCGGGAGAACGCGCCGCAGTGCAGCGAGCCGTGCGGCAGGTACTTCAACCAGAACGGCCAGTACCCGAACTGCCCGGGTGGCGCCGCCCACCACTACGACCACTCGCTCTGGCTTACCGACGGCTTCGGCGGCGGCGCCGGCGGCGACTGGGGGCAACGGGTCGGCCGCGAGTACTTCATGGGCAACCTCGGCAGCGACAACATCCACATCCTGCTGCACGAGATCGGCCACACCTACGGCCTGGACGACTTCTACGACTGGGATCCGCTGCCGGGCCAGGGCTTCATCATGAAGGCCGGCAGCGCCACCACGATCACCGAGTTCGACGCCTGGATGCTGCGCGACTGGTGGCGGCACCTCAAGAGTCGCTACGGCTACTGACCAGGAGGTCATCCGATGCGTACCCATGGAAACCTGTTCCGGCTCGCCGCGGCGACGCTGGCCGTGGCCCTCGGCGGCGCGGTCGCGACGACCGCCGGCACCGGCCACGCGGCCGCCGCGGGATGCCGGGTCACCTACACGGTCAGCTCCGAGTGGTCGGGCGGCTTCGGTGCGAACGTCCAGGTCACCAACCTGGGCGACGCGATCGACGGTTGGACGCTGCGCTGGTCGTTCGCGGCCGGGCAGACCGTCACCCAGGCCTGGAACGCCACCGTGTCGCAGAGCGGCGCCGCGGTCACCGCGACGAACGCCTCCTACAACGGCAGCCTGGGCACCGGGGCGGCCACCTCGTTCGGCTTCAACGGGTCCCGGACCGCCGCCGGCAACCCGGTCCCGAGCACGTTCACGCTCAACGGGGTCACCTGCACCGGCGGTGTGCCGCCGACGCCGGGGCCGACACCGACCGCCACCCCGACGCCGACGCCGACCGCGACCCCACCCCCGCCCGGCGGCACGCCGCCGGTCCGCACCGTGCGCGTCTACTGGCTCAAGCCCTCCGACGTCGCGTACGACCAGCGGTGGCCGGACGGCATCGCCGGCGTGATGCGCGAGGCCCAGCGGTACTACCGGCAGGAGTTGGGCCGGACGTTCACCCTGAACAGCCCGGTGGTGGAGGTGGTCGACGGCGACCACGTGAAGTCCTGGTACGAGAACACCCCCAACGGTTCGGACCGGTACTGGTGGTCGGTGTTCAACATGCAGCAGGAACTCATGCGCAAGCTGAGCCTGCGGGCCCCGGACAACCGCTGGCTCAACGTCGGTGAGATCAGCGCCGAGGGGCCGGGCGCCGGTGGCGGCGGCGGAGGCGGCTGGGTGATCCTCTGCCAGCACGACGCCGACGGCGCCGCCGGCGTGAACGGCGCGATGAACCGCTGGTACGGCGGCATGGTGCACGAACTCGGCCACGCCCTGGGCCTGCCGGACTCGACCTCCACCGACGGCACCCCGATGTCGGCCTCGTTCTACAACTACCCGAACACGCACTTCAGTCAGGCCCAGAAGAACCAGATCCTCGCCGGCCCGTACGGCGCCTTCCTGTCCTGACCGTCGACGGCCCGTCGGCCGGCCCGGACCCCGCACCGGGGGCGGGCCGGTCGACGGGCGGACCGCCCGTCACCCCAGCGGCGCGACCGGCAGCCGGCCCGGCCCGGCGGGACCCACTGTCGCGCCGAGGTCGCTCGCCGGACCGGTGGAGTCGCGGACGACCAGGCGGCCGGGATGCCGGACGACGCCCCGCGCGGGGTTCCCGTCCAGCGCGGCGAACAGGTACTTCACCGCCGTGGCGCCGAGCTGTTCGAGGTTGAGGTCCACGGTGGTCAGCGGCGGCCGGCAGTCGGTGGCGAACACCTCCCAGTTGTCGTACCCGACCACCGCCACGTCCTGGGGCGTGCGCCGGCCGAGGTCGCGCAGCGCCTCGACCACGCCGGTCGCGATCTGGTCGTTGCCGCAGAAGATGGCGTCGGTGTCCGGCGAGGCGTTGATGACCATGGCGGTCGCCGCCCGGCCCCAGCGCTGCGACCAGTCGCCGTAGCGGGGACCGCCGCCGGCCAGCGGCAGGCCCGCCTCGCGCAGCACCGCCTCCAGGCCGACCACCCGGTCGCGGGCGGCCCGGTAGGTCTGCGGGCCGGTGATGTGGGCGATGCGGCGGCGACCCAGCGAGACCAGGTGCTCGGCCGCGAGTCGCCCGCCACCCTCGTCGTCGGCGAGGACGGAGAGGTCGTCCGGGTCGTCCGACTCGCCGTAGACGTAGACCGCCGGCACCGGCAGGTCACGGCTCAGCGACGGTCGGACGTCGTTGGAGTCGCCGAGGATGACGAACCCGTCGACCTGACGGGACAGCAGCGTCCGGATGTGGTGCTGACGGCGGATGACGTCACCGCGGGCGTCGCACAGCAGCACGCACATCCGCTCGTTGCCCAGCGCGTTCTCCACGCCACTGAGGACCGGGAAGGCGAATCGTTCGCCGAGCGTCTCGGTCAGCAGCCCGACGGTGTGGGACCGGCCGGAGATCAGCCCACGGGCCAGCCCGTTCGGCTGGAACGCGAGCTGCTCGGCGGCCTGCTGCACCCGTCGGCGGGTGGCCGGCGCCACCTGTTCCCGGGCGTTGAGCGCCTTCGACGCGGTGGCCACCGACACGCCGGCCAGCTTCGCCACATCCATCAGAGTCACCGACTGCGAACGTCGTCTACCCACCGGAATCCCTTCGGGCCGGACCGGGGTTGGGCCGTCGAGGCGTACCGACTATACCCGACCGGGCGGCCGGGTTCTGAAAAGGATTTCGAGAATCGGTTCGCATCGCCCACCACCGGCCGTCCGGCGCACCCCGCCTGGTCCGCCGTACCGAAAAGTTTTCGGTCGTCGTCGGAGCGGGGAGGCACCGATCGTTGCAGCAGAGACTGCCCACCAGCAGCGCAAAGCATTGACATACCCCGATCCGGTGCTATGTTGCTGAAAAGGTTTTCGGGCTCGGTCGCCAGGGCAGCCGACGAGCCGGGCGAGACGGTGGCCGGCGGCCGGGCGTCGACCACCGCACAGCCGTTCCTCCCCCGCCACGGACCGGCGGTCCGACCGGTCGCGGCGCACCCCCACCCCCCGACAACGAAAGGTCTCGGTGAGTACCCATGGACACGTGGGATCCTCCCGGAAGTCCACAGCTCGCCCGGGCCCGGCGGTTCGCCGGCGCGGCGCTCGCCATGGTGGTCGTGGTCGCGCTCACCCCGGTGGCCGCGAGCCCCGCACAGGCCGCGCAGCCCATCGGCTACCCCACCTTCGGCGGCCCGGCGGTCCCGTCACCACCGGTCGGATACACCACCGGGGACATGATGCGGTCGATCTACGACGCGGAGAAGTCGGGCACCGACTTCTGGATCGACCGGCTGCTGTCCCGCTCCGGCGGCAGCGACCCGTCCGACGCCGACGGCGGGATCCTGATGACCCGCGGCCGGGCGCTGTTCATGAAGCAGCACAACCCCGCGGTGATCGGCTTCGGCGGCCGGGTGGCCTACTGGGAGAGCATCAGCGACGCCGCCGCCTACTCGATCGCGCTGAGCCCGGGGACCTTCACCGAGCAGAGCAGCCAGCGCTGGCAGGCGCCCAGCCACTGGAAGAGCGTCTACGCCAGCGGCTCGGTGCAGGCCACTGTCACGAAGTTCATCACCGACAACAACGTCGCGGTCACCAACCTCGCGATCAGGAACGGCGGCAGCGCGCCGACCACCCTCACGCTGCGGGCCACCTCGCCGTACGCGTCGGCCGGCAGCGGCAACGAGTTGACCGGGTCGACCGCTGTGAAGAACGGTCTCACCACGCTCACCACCCGGCTGTCCGGTGACGGCTTCGCGGCCTCCGGCGGCGCGTTGACCCGTTCGATCACGGTCGCCGCCGGCGCCACCGTGCAGACGAAGGTGGTCATGGGGTTCACCGCCCGGGAGATCCCGCAGTCGGCCACCGACTACGCCGCCTACCGCGACGCCACCCCCGACGCGGCGTTCACCACGCACGTCCGGGCGTACCACAAGTGGTGGGCCGACAACGTTCCCTACCTCGACGTGCCGGAACCGGCGATCAAGAAGAACATCTACTACCGCTGGTGGCTGATGCGCTTCAACCACCTCGACGCCGACATCCCGGGGCAGACGTTCCAGTTCCCGACGTCGGTGGAGGGCGCGCTGGGATACAACAACGCGATCGCGTTGACCCAGCCGATGCACATCGACGACCTGAAGTACCTGCGCGACCCGAAGTACGCCTACGGCGACTGGCTCTCGGTCGGCCAGGTGTCCCGGGGCGGACGCTTCGTGGACAACCCCGGCGACCCGGAGAACTGGTCCAACAGCTACACCCAGTACATCGCCGAGGCGGCCTGGCGCAGCTACCAGCTCCACGGCGGCCAGCCCGCCATCGCCGCCAGCCTGGCCCACTACGCCGAGGGCGACGTCAAGGGGCAGCTCGGCTACTACGACCGCGACGGCAACGGCATCATCGAGTACGACTGGGGCGCGTTGACCGGCAACGACGCCGACGCGGTCTCGTTCCACTGGCGCTCTGGCAACCTGGACCGGGCCGAGGGCGCGTACCAGTACAGCGGCGCGCTGGCCGCCGCCGAGGCGTACGACGCGGTCGGCAACGCCACCAAGGCCGCCGAGATGCGCGCGCTGGCCAGCCGGATCCAGAACGCGATCGTCAACGTGCTCTGGAACCCGGCGGACAACCTGCTGGAACACCGGCACGTGGCGACCAACGCCCACGTCCCGTGGAAGGAGATCAACAACTACTACCCGTACGCGGTCGGTCTGATGCCCGCCACCGACACGTACAAGCAGGCGCTGCGGCTCTTCGCCGACCCGGCCGAATACCCGGTCTTCCCGTTCTACACCGCGAACCAGCGGGACAAGGCCGCCGCCGCGGCGGCCGGCAACCCGGGCAGCAACAACTTCTCCACCATCAACTCGACAGTGCAGTTCCGGCTCTTCTCCTCGGTGCTGCGCAGGTATCCCAACCAGTGGATGAGCGCCGAGGACTACAAGAAGCTGCTCTACTGGAACGTCTGGGCCCAGTACGTCAACGGCGACACCCGGTGGCCCGACGCCAACGAGTTCTGGGCCGACTGGAACCCGGGCAGCCAACGCATCGACTACCGCTCCTGGATCCACCACAACATCCTGGGCAGCAGCAACTGGACCGTGATCGAGGACGTGGCCGGCCTGCGACCGCGCAACGACAACCGGGTCGAGCTGTCCCCCATCCCGATCGGCTGGTCCCACTTCACCGTCAACAACGTTCGCTACCGCAACAGCGACCTGACGATCGTCTGGGACGACCCGGGCGACGGCGTGGTGCGATACCCGGGCGTCCCCCAGGGCTACTCGATCTACGTCAACGGCAGTCGCGCCGTCACCGTCGACAAGCTCGTCCCGCTCGTCTACGACCCGTCCACCGGCACGGTCAGCTTCCCCGGCGCCACCGCCGGCGTCACCTTCAGCACCGCCGTGCCCGGGATGCGGGCCCCCAACCAGGTGGTCCTCAGCGACGCCAGCACGGTGGACCTGCTCGCCAAGGCGGGCGTGGACCTGACCGCCACGCTGCCCAACCTGGCCGCCGGCGCGTCCGTGACGACCTCGACCACCGCGAGCGGCACCAGCGCCGCCGCGGCGATCGACGGCTACCCGACCAACGAGCCGTTCTGGGGCGCGGGCGGCGCCAACACCCAGGACTGGTACGAGCTCAACCTCGGCTCGGCGAAGACGGTCGACGAACTACGGCTGTACGTCAAGGACAGCCGCCCGGCGAGCACCACCTACCGCCCGCCGTCGTCGTACCAGGTCCAGTACCACGACGGCAGCGGCTGGGTGAACGTCACCGCGCAGGTCGGCACGCCGGCCACGCCACAGGGCAACCTCAACCTCGTCCGGTTCGCCGCGGTGACCGCGCAGCGGTTCCGGGTGCTGCTGACGCACGCGGCCGGGTCCCGGTCCGGGCTCACCGAGGTGCAGGCATACCACCGGGGCGACACCACCGGACCCCCGCCCACCGGCGGCTCCTACGAGGCCGAGGCGAGCGGCAACACGCGGTCCGGACATGCGGCGATCCGCTCCTCGGCCGGCGCCTCGGGCGGCGCCCTGGTCGGCTACCTCGGCAACGGCGCCGCCAACACGCTGCGGTTCACCAACGTCACAGTGGACACGGCCGGACCGCGCACGGTCACCGTCTCCTACGCCTCGGGTGAGCCGAGGTCGATGCAGATCAGCGTCAACGGCGCCGCCGCGGTCACCGTGAACGCCCCGAGCAGCGGCGGCTGGGACACCATCGCCACGGTCCCGGTGACCGTGAACCTCACCGCCGGCGCGAACACGCTCACCTTCGGCAACCCCACCGGCTGGGCGCCGGACCTCGACCGGATCCAGGTCGGCTGACCCGCGCGGGGGGGGGGGGGGGGGCCCCCCCCCCCCCCCCCCCCCCCCCCCCCCCCCCCAACCCCCCCCCCCCCGCGGGGGCCCCCCCCCCCCCCGCGCCCCCCCCCCCGCCGGGGGGGCCCGGGGCCCCCCCCCCCCCGGGGCCCCCCCCCCCCCCCCCCGCCCCCCCCCCCGGGGGGGGGCGGCCCCCCCCGGGGGGGGGGGGGGGCGCGGCCGGGGGGGGGGGGGGGGCCCCCCCCCCCCCCCCCCCCCCGCGCACCCGTCCCGTCACCACAGCGAAAGGACCTCCCGATGGACCTGTCCGCGCACCACCGCCGGCGTACCGGTGGGGCCGCCGCCGCGGTGCTGCTGGCCGCCGCGCTCCTGCCCCTGCTCCCCGGCGCCCCCGCCCACGCCGCCGACGCGTTCACCACCACCATCGTCAACCAGGCCAACGGAAACTGCGCCGAGGTGCCCGGCGGCACGGGCACGAACGCGGTGCAACTCGTCCAAGCCGCCTGCGGCGCCGGTGCCCGGCAGACGTTCACCGCCAGCCCCGTCGCCGGCACGACCGACCGCTGGACCCTCACCACGCTCACCGCCGGCAGCTGCGTCGACATCTCCGGCGCGTCCACCGCCGACAACGCCGCGGTCATCCAGTACGCCTGCCACGGCGGCGCCAACCAGCAGTTCCGGCTGGCGGCCAACGGCGCCGCCGGCACGGTGAACCTGGTCTCCGTCGCCAGCGGCAAGTGCGTCGCGCCGGCCAACGACTCGGGCGTGCCCGGCACCGCGCTCGTCCAACTGCCCTGCACCACCGCCGCCGGCCGGACCTGGCGGCTCACCGGCCACCCGGGTGGCGGACCGGTCCCCACCCCCCGCACGTACGCCAACCCGATCAAGGCGAACGGGCCCGACCCGTGGTTGACGTACCACGACGGCTCCTACTACCTGGCCACCACGACGTGGAACAACACCGTCACCATGCGCCGGTCCCGGACGCTGGACGGGCTGGCCGGCGCGCCGGACACCGTGCTGTTCACGCTCACCCGGCCCAACGGCGCGGGCACCATGTGGGCCCCCGAGTTCCACCTGCTCGACGGCCCGAACGGCAGGCGCTGGTACCTCTACTACACCGCCGGTCGCCAGCCGTTCGACCTGGGCACCCAACGCATCCACGTGCTGGAGAGCGCCGGCACCGACCCGATGGGGCCGTACACGTTCAAGGCCGACCTGCTGGACCCGACCGCCGACAACACCTGGGAACTCGACCCCAGCATCATGCGGCTCAACGGCCGGCTCTACCTGCTGGGCACCTACTACAACGGCGCACAGCCCGCCTTCATCCGCGAGTTGAGCAACCCGTGGACCGCCGCCGGCACCCGGCACCTTCTGTCCACCGCCACCTACCCGTGGGAGACCGTCGGCGGCTCCGTCAACGAGGGCGCCGAGGTCCTCCAGCACAACGGAAGGACGTTCATCATCTTCTCGGCCAGCCACTGCAGCACGCCCGACTACAAGCTCGGGATGCTGACCTGGACCGGCGGTGACCCGCTGAACGCCTCGTCATGGGTCAAGTCCGCCCAGCCGGTCTTCCAACGCAGTGACGCCAACCGCGTGTACGGGCCCGGCCACAACGGCTTCTTCACCTCGCCGGACGGCACCGAGGACTGGATCGTCTACCACGCGAACAGCTCGGCCTCCGGCGGGTGCGACATGAACCGCAGCACCCGGGCGCAGAAGTTCACCTGGAACGCCGACGGCACGCCGAACTTCGGCACGCCGGTCGCCACCGGGGTCCGGCTCCCCGCCCCGTCCGGCGAGCCGACCGCCTGACCCGGCCCGATGGGACACTCGATCATGCGCGACGTCGCGCGACTGGCGGGGGTGTCGAACCAGACGGTCTCCCGGGTGTTGAACGCGCACCCGCACGTCCGGGACGACACCCGCCGCCGGGTGCTGGCGGCGGTGCGGGAGCTGGACTACCGCCGGAACCCGGCGGCCCGCACGCTGGTCACCCGCCGCTCCGGAACGCTGGGGATCATCGCGTACGAGAGCACGTTGTACGGGCCGACGGCCATGCTGTACGCGATCGAGGGCGCGGCCCGTGCCGCCGGCTACCTCGTGACCGTCACCGGGCTGCGCGGCCTGGACCGCCGGTCGGTGCGGGACGCGGTCGACCGGCTGCGCCAGGAGTCGGTCGACGGGGTCATCACGATCGTCCCGAAGCCGTTCGTGGCCGGCGCGCTGGCGCAGGTGTCCGAGGGCCTGGCGGTCGTCGGGGTGGGCGGCGGACACGACGAGGCCGTGCCGAGCGTCGGGATCGACAACGTCGCCGGCGCCCGGCTGGCCACCCGGTACCTGCTCGACCTGGGGCATCCCACAGTGCACCACGTCGCCGGGCCGGCCGACTGGCCGGAGGCGGTCGAGCGGGCCGACGGGTGGCGAGCCGACCTGGTCGCCCACGGCCGACCGTCGCCGTCCGCCGCACCGGGTGCGTGGACCGCCCGGACCGGCTACGAGCAGGGCCGGCGGCTGGCCCGGGACCCGTCCGTCACGGCCATCTTCTGTGCCAGCGACCAGATCGCCCTGGGGGTGCTGCGCGCCCTGCACGAGGCGGGCCGGCGAGTACCGGACGAGGTGAGCGTGGTGGGCTTCGACGACACGCCCGAGGCGGGATACCTCCTGCCCCCGCTGACCACGGTGCGGCAGGACTTCGCCGCGCTCGGCCGACGCAGCCTGGACCTGCTGCTGGCCCGGCTCGACGCGGACGGGGACCGGCCGGTCCCGGAACGGGTGCTCCTGATGCCCGAACTCGTCGTCCGGGCCAGCACCGCGCCACCGGCGGCGGCACGCTGAGTCAGCCCACCGGCAGCCAGACCCGCATCGTGGACGGCCCCCGGTTGGCCCAGGCGTGATAGGCGACCAGCGGCACCTCGACCGGTTCCGTCCCGGCCGGCGGCGGGGTCGGGTCGCCGTAGGGCCAGTCCCGGTCGGGCCGGTCGGCTCGTCGGCAGCACACCAGCACCCGTGCGCCGGCGCGCAGGGGTGGCCGGCTCGTGTCCACGCACAGCCCGTCGAGGTCCGTGCCCGGCGGCACGTCCACCGACTCCACGGCCAGCACGAGCGGGCCGCGTTCCACGGCCACGCAGCCGCGTACCGCGTCGATGCGGGGGTCCGGATAGGTGAACCGCGGTTCCACCGGCAGGCTCAGGACGACCTCGTCGCCGCCGCGCCACCGTCGTCGTTCGGTGAGGTAGCCCGGACGCACCGACCGGGTCCGCCCGTCGACGGTCACCGTCGCGCCCCGCCGTGCCCACGCCGGCACGCGCAGGGACAGCGTCCAGGGCCGCTCGTCGTCGCTGTCGATCCGAACCCGGACCAGGCCGTCGTCCGGGTACCCGGTGCGGACGGTCACCCGCCGCTCGCCCCCGTCCGGTCCGCGGTGGAGGACCGTCGCCGGCGCGTACTGGTGGATCTGAAGGCCGTCGTCGTCGGTGGTGGCCAGGTACGAGCCGAGGCTGGCCAGCGTGCGGGCCACGTTGGTCGGGCAGCAGGACACCTCGAACCAGGGCGCCCGCTGGGCGGCCTCGGCACGGACGCTCGGCCGGTCGTCGTCGGGGCGGGCGCCGAGGTCACGGCGGTGCAGCGTGTTGGTGTAGAAGAACGATCGGCCGTCGGCCGCCGGGGACGTGGCGACCACGTTGAACAGGGTCCGTTCGATGAGGTCGGCGCAGCCGGGGTCGCCGGAGGCGAGCAGCAGCCGCCAGGCCAGCATCACCGAGCCCACGGCCGCGCACGTCTCGGAGTAGGCCCGATCGGGGGGCAGCACCCAGTCGGCGCCGAACGCCTCGTCCTGGTGCCGGGAGCCCTGACCGCCGGTGAGGTAGGTCCGCCGCGCCACCGTGCTGCGCCACTGGTGACGTACGGCCTTCAGCAGCTCCGGGTCGTCCCGCTCGACGGCGACGTCGACCGCCCCGCAGGCCAGATAGTTCGCGCGCACCGCGTGCCCGCGGAGCACCGTCGCCTCGCGTACCGGCGTGTCGTCCTGGAAGTACTCCGGTCCGCACCACGCCGTGTCCCTCAACCGGCCGTGGCCCCGCCGGTCGAGGAAGAGCGCCGCCTGGACCCGGTAGCGGTCGTCGCCGGTGGCGCGGGCGAACTCGACCAGCGCGGTCTCGATCTCCGGATGCCCGCACAGCCCGTCGAGCCCGTCCGGCCCGAACGTGTCGCAGACGTTGTCGGCGACCCGCCGGGCGATCGCCACCAGCCCGTCGTCGGCGTGCGGCCGGGTACGGGCACGGGCGACGGCCGCCTGGAGCAGGTGGCCGGCGCAGTACAGCTCGTGCCCCTGCTCGAGGTCGGACCAGCGGGGCGGCTGGCCGCGATGGCCGAATCCGGTGTGCAGATAGCCGTCGGCGTCCTGCGCCCGGCCGACCCGGCGGACGAGGTGCCGGAACGTCGACTCCAGCTCCCGGTCACCGCCGCGGCCGATCTCCCAGGCCATCGCCTCGAGGTACTTGTAGACCTCCGAGTCGGAGAACTCGCGTCCCTGCCGCGCGTGGCCGGGGCCGCCGGCGGCGACCAGGTCGAAGTTGCGGAGCCAGCCCGCGCGCTCCAGCCAGTGCCCGATGTGCGGCAGGCTCGCGTCGGCGTTGACCGCCTGCCGCTCCGCCCAGAAACCGTCGGTGATGCGGACCTCGCCGACGCCGAGGGGCCGGAGCCGCCCCCGGGCCGGCAGGACGGGTGCGGCCGTGGGCCCGCCGACTGCCATCGTCATCCCTTCAGCGCGCCGGACATGAAGCCGCGCACGTAGTGTCGTTGGAGCAGCAGGAACAGCACGACGCACGGCAGGGCGAGCACGACGACGCCCGCCTCGGTCGCGCCGTAGTCGACGACGCCCTGCGCCTGGCCCCGAAGGTTGGCCACGGCGAGCGGCAGGGTCATCCGCTCGGAGTCGTTGATGAGGATCAACGGCGCCATGAAGTCGTTCCACGAGGCGAGGAACGCGAACAGCCCCACGGTGATCAGACCGGGCCGGACCGCCGGCAGGAGCACCCGGCGCAACGCGCCGAACGACGAGCACCCGTCGACCATCGCCGCCTCGTCGAGTTCACGCGGCACCGCCTCGAACGAGATCCGCATCAGGAACGTGGCGAACGGCAACTGGAACATGGTGAGCACCAGGGCGACACCGACCAGGGAATTCTGCAACCCGACGCGATTGAGCAGCACGTAGAGCGGGATGAGCAGGGTCGCGTACGGCACCATCAGGATGGCGAGGGTCAGCAGGAACAACGCGTTGCGGCCGGGAAAGCGGAACCGCGCGAACGCGTAGCCGCCCAGCAGGGCGACGGTCAGGGTGAGCGTCACCGTCAGGAGCGACACCAACGCCGAGTTGGCGAGGTAGCGCCAGACGCCGGCCTGGTAGCCGGCGAGGGTCTGGTAGTTGCCGAACCCCCATCCGTGCGTCTGGTTCGTGCCGGCGTGCGGGGACACCGACGCCACCGCCGTCCAGGCCAGCGGAAAGAGGAAGATCAACGCCAGCGCGCCGGTGAACACCCAGTACGGCGTGCGGAGCGCCACGCCGGCGACGGTGAGGCCGGACGGCCGGCGCGGCCCGGCCGGCGCCGCAGCCGGACGCCGGGGCGCTCCGCCCGCGGTGGGCCGGGTGGGGCGGGAGTCGACGGCCACGTCTCAGCGCTCCTCGGGCCGGAAGGCACGCAGTTGCAGCGCGTTGAGCAGCACCAGGGCCACCAGCACGACGACCGACAGCGCGGCGGCGACGCCGAGGTCGTTCTGGCCCTGGAACGCGATCAGGTAGATCAACTGGACCACGGTGACCGTGCTGTTGTCCGGGCCGCCCTTGGTGAGGAGGTAGAACTGTTCGAAGGCGAGCAGCGAGCCGGTCACGCAGAGCACCGTCGTCA
Organism: Micromonospora sp. NPDC018662; assembly: GCF_044391475.1. NCBI lineage: Bacteria > Bacillati > Actinomycetota > Actinomycetes > Micromonosporales > Micromonosporaceae > Micromonospora > Micromonospora sp. NPDC018662. The sequence continues at coordinate 244,600 of NZ_JBISAC010000003.1, read as the reverse complement.
GCGCGAGCGTCGGGCGCAGCAGCGGCAGGGTCACCCGCCGGAAGGTCTGCCAGCGGTTGGCGCCGTCCGCGCGGGCCGCCTCGAAGACGTCCGCCGGGATGCTCTGCAGGCCGACCAGCATGAGCACCATGTAGAAGCCCGCGTAGCGCCAGACGACGAGGAACACCGTCGAGGCGAGCGCCGCGTTCGGTGAGCCCAGGAACGTGATGTCCAGCCGGCGCATCACCGGCCCCAACGGGCTGGCGTACGGCGAGTAGAGCACGTAGAACAGCAGCGACGCGGAGGCCAGTCCGAGCGCGCCGGGGACGAGGAACGACGCGCGCAGCAGGTTGTTCCACCGGCTCGACTCCTGCACGAGCAGCGCCAGGCCCAGCCCGAGCGCGAGCAGCAGCACGGTCGCGAGCAGCGTGTACTTGAGCGTGAAGACGACCGAGTCGGTGAAGAGGCGGTGACCGACCGCGGCGGTGAGATTGTCGGGCGCGTTGAGTCCCTGGTCGCCGGCGAGCAGCGGCCATCGCGACGCCGCCATCCTGAGCACCAGCAGCAGGGGCAGGGCGAACAGCGCCACGACGAAGGCCGCGGTGGGGGCGGCGTACAGCCAGCCGAGCAGCGCCCGGTGCCGGCCCGCCCGGCGGCGGAGAGGGGTGGCCACCATGCCCTACTGCTTCAGCACGGCGGTGATCTGGCCGTTCTGCTCGCGGATGTCGCCGCCACCCCGGAGGACCTGGCTGCGGACCAGCGTCAGCCACGGACTGCCCGGGGCGTTGAACGCCTGCTGGAAGTTCAACGCGACAGGCGTGTCACCCCGGCCGGCCACCTGGTTGATGGTGACCAGGCGCGGGTCCTGCGCGGCGTACCGGTTGTCCGCCAGGTCGGCGCGCGACACCACGTCCTTGTTCTTCGCCAGCACCTCGACCTGGGCCGCCTCCGACATCAACCAGTTCAGGAAGTTCCAGGCCTGGCCGGACTTCCTGGAGTCCTTCGACACGCCGATGCCGTCGCCGCCGACGAACGTCGACGCGCCGCCGTCGGGGCCGGGGATGCCGGCCACCCCGACGTCGAACGGCGTCGACGAGAGCAGCGTCGCCGGATAGAACATCAGGCCGACCTTGCCCTCGGTGAAGGCCGCCGTCCAGGTCGGACCGGTCTCCCCCGCCGAGGACGGCAGGACCGCGCCGGAGCGCCACAGCTCCGCCCAGGTGCGGAACACCCGCTGGGCGGTGTCGCCGGCGAGGTCGGACGTGGTGCCGTCCGCACCGAGCACCTCGCCGCCGGCCGCCCAGATCGACGGGAACCAGGTGAAGGCCAGGCAGCCGCCGCAGTTGAGGCCGGCGGCCGTGCCGTAGACGCCGTCCCTCCCGATGGCCTGGACGGCCTTGGCGGCCGCGGCGTACTCGGTGAGGCTGGCCGGCGCCCGGTTCGGGTCGAGGCCGGCCTCGGCGAACAGCTTCTTGTTCCAGAACAGCATCGACAGGTCGAGCACGAACGGCAGCACGTGCTCCCTGCCGTCGCGCGTGCCGGCGCCGAGGTGGCCCCGGTTGACGGCGTCCTTGAAGTCGAGGCCGTCGATCTTGGCAGTGAGATCCTGGAACAGGCCCTGGCTGACCCAGTTCGGCACGTACACGATGTCCGCGGCGAACAGGTCCGGCAGGCTGCCGGAGCCGGACGCCGCGCCCACCTTCGCGACGTAGTCGTCATTGGGGACGACGGTCAGTGCGACCTTGTTCCGATGGCTGGCGTTGTACGCCCCGACCAGCAACTTCGCCTGTTTCTCCAGCGGCGCCCGGGTCCACAGCGTCAGCTCGCTGCCGTCGTCGACCCCGTTCGGGCCGGCCTGCGCCAGCCCCGGGTCGTCGCCGTCGTCGCCGCCGCACGCCGTCGTGCCGAGCGCCAGGACGGCCGCCATGACCGCGGCCAGCGACCGCCACCCGCGTCGACCCGGTGTGGTTGTCATGTCGGCCTCCCGTCGCCTGGTGGAGCCAGAGCCGGCGTCCGGGGGCGCTCCCCGAAAACCTTTTCGGGGAATTCTCGGCGTCCACTTAGGCAGGTGTCAATACCTTGACGAGTCCCGGGCACCGCCCCACGACATCGAGATCCCGGTATGCTTCCCCTGGCCGACCGACCAGCCGTGGCAGAGAAGCAGTGAGCGGACCAACAGCGAGCAAGCCGCATGCGAGCAGCAGGTCAGTCGTGGTCGACGCGATCCGGGCGGCCGGCACGATCAGCCGGGTCGGCCTGATCAAGGCCACCGGGTTCACCGCGCCGACGATCTCCACCCTGGTCCGCAAGCTCATCAACGAGGGCCTGGTGGTCGAGACCGGTCACGCGAAGTCGACCGGAGGCAAGCGGCGGGTGCTGCTCCAGCTCGACCACACGTCCCGCTACGCCGTCGGCGTGCACCTGGACCACGGCGTCGTCACGTACGCCCTGACCAACCTCGGCGGATCGGTGGTGGCCCGGCTCTCCCGCCCCGGCGCCGGCGCCGAGGAACCGACTGTCGTCGTGGCCCGGATCGCCGCCGAGATCGCCGCGCTGATCGATGGTGTCGGCGTGGAGCGGGCCCGGGTGCTCGGCGTCGGCCTGGTGTTCCCGGGCCCGGTCGGCGCCACCCGAGGGATCGCCGGCCCCCCGGACGTGGACCTCGCCCCGGCCCTGCCACGGTGGGCCGGTTTTCCGCTGGGCGCGGCGCTGGAACAGGTGACGGCGCTACCGGTGGTGCTGGACAACGACTCGACCGCGGCGGCACTGGGCGAGCACTGGACGGGCGGATTCGGCGCCGCGACCTCGGCCGCCGCCCTCTACATGGGCACCGGGATCGGCGCCGGCCTGGTCATCGACGGCGTCACCTACCGGGGGCCGAGCGGCAACGTCGGCGAGTTGGGGCACGTCTGCGTGGCCGCCGACGGCCCCCGGTGCTGGTGCGGCGCCCGGGGGTGCCTGGAGGCGCTGGCCGGGCCGGCCGCGGTGGTCGCCGCCGCGCGGTCCGACCGCGCCACCGCCCGGGCGGCGGGCCTCGGCGGCGGCGCCCGGCGGCCCTCGGTGGTCGCCGACTTCGCCGCGATCAGCCGCGCCGCGCGCCGGGGCGAGCCGCCCGCGCTGGCGTTGCTGGAGCGCTCGGCCCGGCACGTCGGGGTGGCCGCCCGGACGCTGGCGAACCTCATGGACCTGGAGGTGCTCGTGCTGACCGGGCCGAGCCTGGCCGCCGCCGGATCGGTCTATCTGCCCATCGTCCGGCACGAACTCCGCGCGTCCTTCTCCCGTGGCACGCACACCGTCGACGTACGGCTCTCCCGGTCCGCCGCCACGGCGTCGGCCATCGGCGCCGCCGCCCTGATCCTCGAATCCGAGCTCGTCCCGCCGAGTCACGGTCCACGCCCGCCCGAGCGGGTGGACGAGCGGGTACGGCTCACCGAATCGGCCAGCTGACGAACCGGGGGCGTGCGGAATGGACGACGCGTGGCGGACGACCGCGGTGGGGCTGGTGCTCGCCCGACCGCCCCGCCTGCTCGGCGCGGAGCCGTTCTTCATGGAGTTCATCGCGGGCATCGAGGAGCGGCTGGCCGAGCACGGGCGATCGGTGCTGCTGCACGTCGTCGCCCACCATGCCGCGGAGGTCGACGCGTACCGCCGCTGGGCACGGCACCGGCTGGTCGACGCGGTCGTACTGGTGAACCCGTCGGTCGACGACTCCCGGCCGGCGGTCCTGCGGCAGCTCGGCCTGCCCGTCGTGGTGGCGGGTGAGCCGACGCCCGACACCCCGGCGGTCCGCCGGGACGACGTCGGATCGATGCGGGCGGCGCTGGCGCATCTGATCGAACTCGGACATCGCCGGATAGCCCGGATCAGCGGCCCGGACACGCTCCTGCACACCCGGACCCGTACGGCCGCCATGCTGGCGGTCGCGGCGGACGCCGGCGTGGACGCCGTCGTCGTCGAGGGTGACTACTCGGAGGAGTCCGGAGCCGGGCTGACCGCCCGGCTGCTGGCCGGGCCCGAGCCGCCCACCGCGATCATCTACGACAACGACCTCATGGCGGTCGCGGGCCTGCACGCGGCCAAGGAGTCGGGCCGCCGGATTCCCGGTGACGTCAGCCTCATCGCCTGGGACGACTCCAGCCTCTGCCGGCTGGCCTCGCCGGCGCTCACCACGATGAGCCTCGACGTGCACACGTTCGGCGCGTCGGTCGGCGAGTCCGTGCTGCGACTGATCAACGGCGAGGCGGTGTCGGAACGGTGGTGCGCGACCGAGACCGTGGTGGTACGGGAGACCACCGCCGCACCAGGTTGATCACATCGATCAGCTTGACTTAGTGAGGCTAATAAACAAAGCTCCGAGACGCGCTCCCATCGACGCTCCCCGCTATCACCTAGGAGAGCATCCATGACACGTCGTCATGCCCTGCTGGCGTCGGCGGCAGCCGGCACACTGGTGGCCGCCAGCCTGACCGCCGCCACGCTTCCCGCTTCGGCCGCGACCACCGGATGCGCGGTCACCTACACCGTGCAGAGCCAGTGGACCGGTGGGTTCAGCGGCGCCATCGCCGTCACCAATCTCGGCTCCGCGCTCACGAACTGGACGCTGACGTTCGACTTCCCCGACGCCAACCAACGGGTCAGCCAGGGCTGGAGCGCCACCTGGTCGCAGTCCGGCGCGCGGGTGTCGGCGGCCAGCCTGAGCTGGAACGGCTCGCTGGGCACCGGCGGGTCCACCACGATCGGCTTCAACGGCTCGTGGAGCGGCGTCAACCCGGTGCCCACCTCGTTCGCGCTCAACGGCACGGTCTGCACCGGCGCGGCCACCCCGTCCCCGACGACGCCCACCGGCCCGCCCACCACGCCACCCACCACCACGCCGCCGCCGACCACGCCGCCGCCGACCACCGCACCGCCGACCACCCCGCCGCCGGGCGGCGCCGCGCCGAGCCTCCGGGTCTCCGGCAACAAGCTGGTGACGGGGAGCGGGGCGACCTACCGCCTGCTCGGCGTCAACCGGGCCAGCGGGGAGTTCGCCTGCGTGCAGGGCAAGGGCATGTGGGACAGCGGACCGGTCGACCAGGCCTCCGTCGACGCGATGAAGACGTGGCACATCCGCGCGGTGCGGATCCCGCTCAACGAGGACTGCTGGCTGGGCCTCTCCGGATCCCCCAGCGGCGCCGCCTACCAGCAGGCCGTCAAGGACTACGCGAACCTGCTGGTCGCCAACGGGATCAACCCGATCCTCGACCTGCACTGGACCCACGGCCAGTACACCGGCAACATCTCGGCCTGCTCCGACGTGAACGCCACCTGTCAGAAGCCGATGCCCAGCCGCCAGTACACGCCGCAGTTCTGGACCGGGGTGGCCAACGCGTTCAAGGGCAACGACGCGGTGCTGTTCGACCTGTTCAACGAGCCCTACCCGGACGCCGCCAACAACTGGTCGGACATGACGGCCGCCTGGAAGTGCCTACGCGACGGCGGCACCTGCACCGGCATCACCTACCAGGTGGCCGGCATGCAGAACCTGGTCGACGCGGTCCGCGCCACCGGCGCCACCAACGTGCTGCTCGTTCCCGGCCTGACCTGGACCAACGACCTGACCCAGTGGCTGACCTACAAGCCGACCGACCCGCGCAACAACATCGTCGCCTCGTGGCACTCGTACAACTTCAACGCCTGTGTCACCGAGACCTGCTGGGACACCCAGATCGCCCCGGTGGCAGCGCAGGTGCCGGTGCACGCCGGCGAGATCGGCCAGGACACCTGCGCCCACGACTACATCGACCGGCTGATGACCTGGCTGGACCGCAACCGGCTGGGCTACACGGCCTGGACCTGGAACCCCTGGGGGTGCACCGGCGGCAACGTGCTCATCGAGGACTACACCGGCACCCCGACCCGCACCTACGGCGAGGGTTACCGCGCCCACCTGCTCACCGTGACTCCGTAGGACCTCGACGCCGCCCGGAAGCCCACGGTGGGTGACCAGCGGGCGGGTGTGGGTGCGGCGGTCGACGCCGCACCCACACGGTCAGTGCAGTCGCGTCTTCCAGTCGCTCGGCACCCGGCCCTCGGGGCCCGGAGCGGGCTGGTCGAGCGGGTGCGCGTGCGGCTCGGCGAGTTCCGGCCCGTCGGCGTGGAACTGGTCGCGGGAATAGTCCCAGAACCACGACTCGCCGGGCTCGAAGCTCTGCACGATCGGGTGGCCCGTCGTGGCCGCGTGCGCGGTCGCGTGCTGGCCGGGCGACGAGTCGCAGCAGCCGACGTGGCCGCAGGCCGCGCAGCGGCGCAGGTGGAACCACCACCCGCCGGTGGACTCGCACTCGACGCAGCCCGCTCCGCTCGGGGGCAGGGTGGGGTTGATCGCCGCGATCTCGGCCGGCGACTCCGGCCCGGGCTGGTCGTCCATGAGGCATTCCTTCCGACACATGCGGTGGACGGAGCGATCCACCGGGTACCCGGCCAGGGGCTCCAGCCTCACAGTGTGGCATTCCGGAACGGCCCGCCGCGCGCCGGCGCGGGGTCCTCAGGTCACGTGGATGGCCCCGGCCGGGCAGAGGTCGGCGGCGCGGCGCACCCGCTCGCCGCTCGCCGCCGGCGGCGCGTCGGCCAGCAGCAGCACCAGCCCGTCGGCGTCGTCCTGGGTGAAGACCTCCGGCGCGGTGAGGACACAGTTCCCCGCGCCGCAACAGGCGTCCCGGTCCACCTCCACCCGCACCGTCCGCTCCCCGCCGACGCGGCGGTCGCCGGCGGTCACCAGGTCACCGGAAGGGCGTCGAGACCGAAGACGATCGAGTTGTCCCGGGTGCCCAGCTCCCCGGGCGCGGCCGTCACCCGCAGGTCGGGAAAGCGGCGGGCCAGCGCCACCAACGCGATCCGCAGCTCGGCCCGGGCGAGCGGCTGCCCGATGCACTGGTGCACGCCGAACCCGAACGCCACCTGCTGGTGCGCCTGCCGGTACGGGTCGAACCGGTCCGGGTCGTCGAAGACCGTGGCATCCCGGTTGGCCAGGGAGATCAGGACGATCACACCCTCACCGGCCCGGATCAGCCGGCCGCCGATCTCGACGTCCTCGGTGGCCAACCGGAACAGCCCGGTCCGCACGATGCTCAGGTAGCGCAACAACTCCTCCACCAGGGGCGCCGCCCGGTCGGGCTCGTCCCGCAGGATCGCGTACCGTCCGGAGTCCGCGGTCAGCAGCAGGACGCTCAGCCCGATCATGTTGGCGGTGGTCTCGTGGCCGGCGATGAGCAGCAGCAGCGCCATCCCCACCAGCTCGGCCACGTCCAGTTCGCCCGGCTCGACCCGCTCCCGGATCAACCGACCGAGCAGATCGTCCGTGCCCTCGGGCCGGGCCCGCTTGGCGTCGATCAGCGCCCGGAGGTAGTCCCGCAGCTCCCCGACGTCGCGCTGGATCCGCTCCGGCGGCATCTCGCGGTCGAGCAGCGTGCGGCTGCGGCTCTGGAAGAAGTCGTGGTCGGCGTAGGGGACGCCGAGCAGGTGGCAGATCACCATGGACGGCAGCGGCAGGGCGAAGGTCGACACCAGATCGGCCGGGGGCCCGGCGGCGGCCAGGACGTCGAGCGACTCCTCGACGGTGCGGTGGATCAACGGCTCGATCCGACGGACATTCTTGATCATGAACTCGGCGGTGAGCATCCTCCGCAGCCGGACGTGCTCGGCGCCGTCCATCTGGAGGAACGCGCCCTTGCCGTCCTCGGCCGCTCGCGGCGGCAGCGGGCGCAGCAACGGAAAGCCGGGGCGGTACAGGTCGGAGCTGAAGGCCGGGTGGCGCAGCAGGTGGCGGACGTCGGCATGCCGGGTGACCAGCCAGGCCGAGGCCCCGGTGGGGAGGCGCACCCGTCGCACCGGGCCGGCGTAGCGCTGGCGTTCGACCTCGTCGAGCGGGGCGAACGGACCGCGGGCGGGGTTGACCGGCGGCCAGAGCGGCAGTTCCGCCTCTACGGCACCCATCACGTGGACCACCTCCGACGACAGCAGCGAGTAGTCACATCGGTGCGCTACGTTACCGATCGGCGAAGGTCGACACAATCCCCCGGCCGCTGCGACGCCGCCCGGGCCGTCGAGTCGCATCGCGAGCGGCCGGTCGACGTCATCCCGCGGGTCGACCGGGTCGGAGTGGACTTCGCGCCGGGACGGGGGCGGGACCGAGCACGGCGAGCAGGGCCAGCCGGTCGGCGTCCGCCGAACCGGCCGGGGCGGTGTAGAGCACGAGATGCTGGTCGCGGTCGGTGAGCGCGAACGAGTCGCAGTCGACGGTGATCTCACCGACCGCCCGGTGGTGGAACGTCTTCGTGAGCATCGAGGTGGCCCGCACATCGTGCCGATCCCACCGGCGGGCGAAGTCGGGGCTGCCCTCCCGCAGCTCGGCCACCAGCCCGAGCACCGCGGGGTCGCGCGGGTACCGCGCATGGGTGGCCCGCAGGCGCGTGACGGCGTGCCGGCGGAACCCGGCGGCGTCGGAGATGCCGTACAACGGCCGGTCGGCGGGCGTCGTGGGAAGGAACACCCGGCGCGCGAGGTTGCGCTCCCGCGGGGCGAGCCGGCCGAAGTCCTCCATGAGCGCGGCCGCGAGGTCGTTCCACGCGAGCACCTCGATCGTCGCCGACGTCACGAACGCGGCCGTGCCCGGCAGCCGGTCCAGCAGCGCGAGGATGCTCGGACGCACGTCCCGCCGATGCAGCCCGGTGCGACTCGGCGCGGTGCCGGCGAGGACGTGCAGGTGGTCGGACTCCGCATCGGTCAGCCGCAGCGCACCCACGATCGCGGCGAGGACCTCACCCGAGGGCCGTGGCGCCCGGCCCTGCTCGAGTCGTACGTAGTACTCGGTGGAGATGTGCGCGAGCACCGCAACCTCCTCCCGGCGAAGCCCCGGCGTGCGGCGGCGCGGGCCCGCGACAAGGCCGACGGCCTCCGGCCGCAGCCGCTCACGGCGACTGCGCAGGAACGCCCCGAGCTCGTGCTTGTCCATCCCTGGAGTCTGCCCCCCGCGGGACCGCGGAGCCTGGTACCGGCTGTGCCTCCATACCCGTGCCGAGCGCCACGACGCTTGGCGCATGACCAACGACGTCGGCACCACCCCGATCGGCCTGCTCACCGGCAAGGTCGTGCTCATCACCGGCGCGAGCCGCGGCATCGGCGCGGCCGCCGCCCACCTGTTCGCGCGCGAGGGCGCCTCGGTCGTGCTCGCCGCCCGCAGCGCCGACGCCCTGCACCGGATTGCCGCACAGATCCACGCCGCGGGCGGTGTCGCCGACACGGTCGTCCTGGACCTCGCCGATCGTGCCAGCGTCCACGCCGCCGTCGACCGCGTCGCACAGCTGCACGGTCGGCTGGACGGCGCGTTCAACAACGGCGCGGCGCTACAGCAGCCGGGGCCACTCGACACGACAAGCGACGAGGACGTGGAGCGGCAGTTCACCGTGAACTTCCGCGCGCACTGGACGGCGATGACCGCCGAGGCCGCCCTGATGCGGCGCACCGGCGGCGGCGCGATCGTCAACACGTCCAGCATCGGCAGCCGCCGCGCGAATCCGGAGCTGCCCGCGTACGGGGCGATGAAGCGGGCGCTCAACAGCATCACCGAGACCGCCGCCGTCACCTGGGCCGGCCAGGGCATTCGCGTGAACGGCATCACCCCGGGCGGCACCGCGACCGAGATGATCGACGCCTGGGAGGCGGCCTCCCCCGGGGTGATCGAGAGGATCAACGCCCGCATTCCGCTCGGTCGGATGGCCGAGCCTCGCGAAGTCGCCGAGGCCGCCGCCTGGCTGCTCAGCGACCGTGCCTCCATGGTGACCGGCGCCATCGTCCCGGTGGACGGCGGCGCGGGCGCCTGACCCCGGACCGGAGCGCGCCCGTCCGGACCCGCTCAGTGGCCGCGAACGAGGAGGTGGGCCCGGGTCTGGGGCCAGGTCGTGCGGAGGTAGAAGTCCTCGGCGGCGCGCCACCGCCCGATCCATTCCTCGCTGTTCTCGCCTCGGGCCCGCAGGCGTCGCAGGCAGATCTCGCGTGGCGTATCGACATGGACGGTCAGGTGGTAATAAGGGGTCAGCTCGGGGCGGGCGGAGTAGACCCCCTCCACGATCACCGGGCCCCCGGGGTCGATCTCGTGCCACGAGGCGAGCTGTCCGGTGGCCCAGTCGTAGCTCTGGTAGCGCGCCGTCCGACCGGCGCGCAACGGCGCCAGCACCTGGTCCCGAAGGCGCTGCCAGTCGAAGTACCGGTGGTAGCCCTGCTCCGGGTCGAGTCGCGCGCGTTCGTGCTCCGGCATGGGGCGGTAGAAGTCGTCCCCGTGGACGATCGTCGACCCGTCGAGCAGGTCGGCGACGGTCTCGGCCAGCGTCGTCTTGCCCGAGCCGCCCGGGCCGTCGACGGCGACGACTGTCGTCGTGCCGGCGCGGGCGACCCGGCGCACGGCCTCGGCGATGTCCTGGGCGCGTTCGACGATGTCCACGAGCTGCTGGTGCCCCCAACGGGCGTCGTCGCGGCCAGGGCTGGTGAGTACGACCGCCTTGGCCTGCCCGAGCGTGCCCGGCCCGGCACCCAGCAGTTCCCGGGTGACGAGGATCGCGTCGAGGACGCCGACGTCCCGGTCGTGCAGGAGCTGCTGGACGGCAGCCATGCCGTCGCCGCCGTCCAGCAGCGACCGGCAGGTCTCGACCAGGGCGCTGAGCCGCGCGGCCCGCTCCGAGTCCAGGCCGAGAACGTTGTCGAACATGCGAACCCCTCCGACGTGGACGCACCCGATCAGGAACGAGCCAAGTCGACCACGGGACGGGGTGCGACGCAGCCCTACGCGTCCGGCTACCCGAGCGGCCCGCGGCGAGCCGGGCCGACGAGCGAATAGGCGACCAGCCCGCCGAGGGTGAGCGTCGCGGTCACCAGCGCGGCGGATCCGAACCGGGCTCCGGTGTGCCGGGTGGCGAGCAGGGCCAGCAGGACGACCGCCAGGCCGGCGAGCAGGTGCCTCGCGCGCCGCCGGGGCCAGCGCATCGAGGCGGTCCGGTCCAGGCTCTCGTCGGGCCCGGCGAGGGTGGGCGCGAGCACCGCGACCATCAGCGTGACGGTCATGACGACCACCAGGGGGGAGGCGTTCCGCTCGTCGGAGAAGACCAGCCACAGCGTCCAGACCGCCGCCCCGCTCCCGAGGGCCACGACCAGGGCCAGGGGTACGCGTCGCGAGCGCAGGTGCAGCAGCGTCCAGGTCACCTGGCACTCTCGGACAGCATTCCAGTGGGGTCCTGGCAGGCGCGCAGCGCGGTGCGGACCGCCGTGACCCGGGCCAGCGCCTCACCGTCGGGCAGGTCACGCAACCCCTGCCACAGGGCTACCGCCTCGGCGTTGATCTCGGGATCCTCGCTCACCATCCCCGGAACCACGCCGACGTCGGAGTGCGGCTCGCGGCCCAGGAGCCAGGAGGCCGCCGCACGTTCGATCACCTCGTCGCGCCTGCGGCACTGCCCGTCGTACTCGACGCTTAGTCCCCTGACGACCTCGGCGACCACGGCGGACGGGTGGGCGAGCCCGCCTCGTCCGTCGATCCGGATCTCGATCGTGACGACACCGTCCGGGGCGACCGGCCGGGCCTCGGCGTACCCGATCGTGCGGGTGTCCTCGTGCACGGCGGTCGGCGTCGGAACGGAAGGGGACCAGGCGGAACTCGTGGGTTGCGCACGAGGCGCACCCCGCGGCCCGGGCCGGGGAAGGCGGCCATCCATGCCGTCGAAGCTGCGCGGGACGGCGCCACCGGGTCGTCCGCCACCCTCGGTCGAGAGGACCCGATCGCGCGCCGACGACACCAACCCCGCACCGACGATGCCGGACTGCGCCAGAAACGTCGGCGACCCAGGGTCACGATTACTCCTTCGTATCAATAGACAGAGAAGTCATGGCGGCCAATCGATGCCATTACCATCTGCCGGAACCGGGCCCGATTACGGTCGGGCAGAAATACTTCCGGCCGAATGTTCGTCGGCCGTCAATGCGTCGGGAAAACCGATGCCTCGCGGCCACCTTCAACGCGATAGAGGGGTTGCCGACGCCGGCGCACCTCCGAGCTGGCGCGCAGCAGCGGGTGAACCGACCGAGCGGGCCGGTCGACCGAGTCCCGGACACGAGCCACGGAACCATTTCCGACATTGGCGACGAGAAGCACGTTACCAGGTGCGGTCCCGACACACGACATCGCAGGTGAGAGTCGAATTCAGGCACCCCGTTCATCGAGGTGGGCTGGCGGCCCACCATCGCTTCGCTGCTGACCAGCTTCGATGCCATCCGCCGCTCGAACAGCCCTTGCGCCGCTTTTCGGCCAGTGGGTAGCATCACTCCGTGGACAACATTGCAAGCTGCAATTAGCCCGGGGGGTGCGATGCGACCACGATCGATCGACAGCCTTCCCGGAGCCGGCGAACAAGTGGTGCGGGTCCCGATACAGAACCTTCGAGCGGCAGACTCATCCCCATGAAGGCCACCGCGAAGGCGCGGCCCGGCCGGCGACTTCTGGGCCAGCATCTACTCGCGGGCTCATGTCGGCGCAACGACGCTCGGGTGCCGCGCCGTCACGGACGCACGCGCGCCAGGCGCCTCTGGGTCGATCACGGTAGCCTGGTCGAGTCGATCGACGCGCCCCTCTAGGTTGCCGGCGACCACGCGCGAACTCTCCGTGTGCTTCCCGCTGGGACCGGTCGACGAGCCGCACTACCTGCGCCTGCGCGGCACCGACGGCAATCGGACGCAGCCCGGCGCGCTGGGCGCGGACGTCGATCCGTACGGGCCGGCAGTGGACGTGGACGGCGATCAGGACCCGTGGACCGACCCCTGGTTCTACGCCAACCCGATCTGGGTGCTTCCCCGATGACGCCCGAACCGCAGAAACGAGGCGTGATGACCGCGTCCGGCGTACACCGGATCTGCCTGGCCCTGCCCACCCACCGCGAGTGCGCCGCCACCATCACCGCCCTCGCGGCGGAGGCGGCCCACGCGATCGACCACTTCGGCGTCGACGTGGTCTACCTGATCCTCGACTCCACCGATGCGGCCACCTTCGACCGGCACGCCGTGGCCGTCCGCGCCATCGGCGTCCGGGCGGCACTGACCGTGCTGCACCTCGACGAGGAGACGCAGCGCGGTTTCCTGACCGAGGTCATCGCCCGCGCCCGGCACCCGCAACCCGAGCTGATCATGGAGCTCATGCTGCCGGCGGCGGTCTCCTACGGTGCGTGCACCAACCGGGCCTTCCTGATCGCGGCCGCGCTGGGCTGCGACTCGGTGCACCGGCGCGACTCGGACATCGAGTTCCAGACCCACGGCGGGGGCCCACTGTTCCCGGTGCACCACGAGGTGCCGGCGCTGGGCCGGCCGGCCGCTGAGGTCGCGGCGCACGTCAGCGCGGTGGATCTCGATCCGGCCGACCGGGACAAGCCGGTGGTGACCGTCGGCGCGTCCTATCTCGGCGAGATGTCGGTCGACATCGGGGAGATCAAGCTGATGAACCCCGAGGTCTACCACGACATCGTCAGCCTCTGGGCCGCCGAGGGAACCTCCGAGGAGGACAAACGCGAACTGGTCGCGGAATCGTTCGTCGGCGCCGCCGGTGAGTCGTTCGTCGAGGACCGGTCGACGCTCTGCCTCGTCGACCCGATGCGGGTCGACATGGGCAACATCAGCTACCACCGGGTCCACGAGGAGGTCCCGTTGCCACCGATGGCGGAGACCATCGGCAGCGACTACTTCCTGATCCACCTGGTCCCGGACAGCGGTCTCCCCGGGGTGCTGCACAACCGGCACGTCGTCAACCGGCACACGCCCGAGCGCAGGACGGAGGCGGCGTTCCATCCGTACCACCTGCGGCTGGCGAAGTTCTTCCTCTCGATGCGCTACCTCCACGTGATCTACCAGCGGCTGCGGGAGGAGGGGGGCGCGCTGCTCGACCCCGACCACCGGCTCCGTGCCGAGCGCGTCGCCGCGATCGTCCGCGACAGCGCCGACCTCGACCCGACGCCGAACATCCGGCGGCTCGACCAGCTCGAACGGGCATACCGGACGCTGGGTGGCCGGTACGCGGTCTTCGCCGGGCACCTCGCGGCACGCCGCGAGCAGCTCCTGGCCGAGGCCGCCCGGGACATGCGGCACTTCGCCCTGCTGATCGACGCGTGGGCGCCGCTGGTGGCCGCGGCCAAGGACACCGCGCCGCTGCGTCGACCCGGTGCGGCGGCCGGCCCATGGTGATGGCCGCCGGACTGCGAGCCGCGCTGGCCGCCGCCGAGGACGACATGATCGTCTTCGATCTCACCGGTATCGACGAGGCGCTGGCCCGACTGCACCGCGAACTGCCGGGCGTCGAGGTGCGCTTCGCCGTGAAGGCGTGCCCGGTCGACGAGGTCCTGGCCGTGCTCGCCGGCGGTGGCGCGGGATTCGACGCGGCCAGCCCGCGCGAGATCGAGCAGGCGCTGCGGACCGGTCGATCCGCCCACCGCGTGCACTACGGCAACACCGTCAAGTCGGACCAGGACATCGCCGCCGCCCGACGCCTGGGCGTACGCGACTTCGCCACCGACAGCGTCCCGGACGTCCGGGCCGTCGCGGCGCACGCCCCCGGATCGCGGGTCTTCTGCCGGCTCAGCACCGCCGGTACGGGTGCGCTCTGGCCGCTGAGCAGGAAGAGCGGCTGCGGCGTGCCGGACGCGGTGACCGTGCTGGAGACCGCCCGCGCCCACGGACTCGTCCCGGGCGGGTTGTCCCTGCACGTGGGATCGCAGCAGATGGACCCGGGTGCCTGGCGCTCCGCCATCACCGTGCTCACCGAAGCGATCACCGCGCTGCGACAGCGCGGTGTCCACATCGACCAGGTCAATCTCGGTGGTGGCCTGCCCGCCCTCGGCTACCACGACCGGCAGGGCCAACCGCTCCGGCCGGACCTGGACCGCATCTTCGCGGAGATCCGCGACGGCATGCGCCGACTGAGCCGGACGAGTGCCCGCCCGCTCCGCTTCGTCCTGGAACCGGGCCGGCACCTCGTCGCCGACCACGGCGCGATCCGGGCCCGGGTCGTCCGCCTCACCGAACGCCGGCGGCACGACGGGCACCGCCAGCACTGGCTGTACCTCAGCTGCGGCAAGTTCACCGGCCTGTACGAGATGGACAAGCTGCAGTACCCGCTGGTCTTCCCGACCCGTCCGGACGGCCCGACGGTGCCCGCCGTGGTCGCCGGCCCCACCTGCGACAGCGACGACGCGTTCGCGGCCGAGCATCCGGTACCGGTGCCCGCCACCGTCGAGTCCGGCGACCCGGTGTGGATCCTGGCCGCCGGGGCCTACTCGGTCAGCTATCTGACCAGCGGATTCAACGGCTTCCCGCCACTGCCCCACCACGCCGTGCAGGGCGCGTTGACGGGCGGTGCGGGCAACCGATGAGTGTCGTACCGCAACCCGTCACGGACGAGAACTGGCCACACGTCGTGGCGCTCGAGGCGCAGGCGTACGCGGAGAGCGGCCTGTCGGAGCGGCCGGAGGCGCTCGCGAGCCGGCTCGGCCGGAGCACCTCGTTCGTGCTCGCGGACGGGTCGACGGTCGCTGGTTACGTGCTCGCCCTGCCCTATCCCCGGTTCCGCGTCCCGGACCTGGACCGCGTCGAGACCACCCCCTTCCGCTCACCCAACCTGCACCTGCACGACCTCGTCGTCGCACCCGGCTACCGCCGGCGGGGCCTCGGCGGGCGGCTCCTGACCCACCTGTCGACCGAGGCACGCCGACAGGCGTACCGGACGGTGTCGCTCGTCGCCGTGGGCGACAGCGCCGGCTTCTGGACGGCGCGGGGCTTCCGCCGACACCCCGAGATCACGCTCCCGGCCGGCTACGGCCCGGGGGCGGCGTACATGTCCCGGCCGCTCTGAGTGAAGGCGATGAAGCCGTATGCCCCGTCCCTCTCCGTCGTTCCTGCGTTCGCAGCTGGCAATCGCCGCGCTGTTCTGCTTCCTCGGCCTCCAGTACGGCACCTGGGTCTCGCAGGTGCCCGCGTTGCAGAGCCGGCTCGGTCTCGACGAGGGCGAGCTCGGCCTGCTGCTGCTCGCCCCCGGTATCGGCGCCGCCCTGTCGTTCCCGCTGGTGGCACGGCTCATGAGACGGTGGGGCTCACGCCGGCTGGCCGGCGTGTCGGCGCTCGTCCTGCTGGCCGTGCTGGCCGCGCTGGCGACGGCGCGCACCTACCCGGTGGCGTTGCTCGTGCTCGCCGTCGACGGCGTCGCCATCGCCTGCCTCAATGTCGCGATGAACGCGCAGGGCGCCCGGCTCGAGGCCGAGCACCGGCGCACCACCATGGCCCGGTTGCACGCGGTCTTCAGTGCCGGCATCCTCTGCGGCGCGCTGCTGAACTCCGGGGTGACGGCGGCCGGCGGCTCGCTGCGCGTCCACTTCGCCATCGGCGGGGTGATCCTCGCGCTGCTGCTCGCCGCGTCGCTGACAGGGACGCTCACCGAGGACGGCACCCCACCGGCCGCCGCCGGACGGCGGCGGTCCTGGCGCGTCCCCGCCGCGGTCACCGTGCTGCTCACCCTCGCGATGGTCTTCGCGGAGCTCACCGAGGGGGCCATGAACGACTGGACGGCGCTCTACCTGCGGGACGAGACCGGTGCTCCCCCGGAGTTCACGCCGCTGGGCATCGCGGTCTTCTCCGGCACGATGCTGGTCACCCGGCTCTTCGTCGACCACCTCCGCGGCCGGTGGGGCGACCGGCGGGTGGTGCTGGCCGGCACGGTCACCGCCGCCGCGGGGCTCGCCGGGGCGCTGCTCGTCGGCAGTCTCGGCCCGGCCCTGATCGGCTTCGCGCTGGTGGGCGTCGGGATGGCCGCGGTCACCCCCTGCATCTACGTGACGGCCGCCCGGGTGGGGTCGGAGACCCTCTCGCTGGTGGCGTCGTTCGGGACCATCGGCCTGCTGGCCGGGCCGCCCGTGATCGGCTTCGTGGCCCACGCCACCAGCCTCGGCTGGGGCATGGCAGTCGTCGTGGCAGCCATGCTGCTCATCGCGGTCTGCGTCGGTCTCGCCCGCTGGCCGGACCGGACGCCGGCCGAGCCGGCCCGCGCAGCGGCCCAGCCGGTGGGTGGCTGAGCCGCGGCCCGGGCGAACCGTCCATTCGACCGGGACCACTGGTGGTGATGCACCAACCCCACCGAAGCGACCGCACTCCGGCGCTGCTCGCCGCGTGCCGGCCGCTGCCCGTACGCGTGGTGGTGGACCCCGATCCCGCCGGACGACGATCAACTCGTGACGACGTTCTGTGCCGAGCGGGCAATCCAGGTGGTCGCGGCGACGGGGTCAGGGCGTCCAGCGCACGCCCGGGTTCACCCGACCCGACCAGTCGAAGACGGCCATGTTGTCCCACTGGTTGCCGGTGCCGTTGATGTCGGCCGGATCCCAGCCGTTGCCGCGGACGGCGTACCAGGTCGGTTCCCAGTAGAAGACGCCGATGGCGCCCGCGTTGCGGGCCGTGTTCTGCACCCAGTCGAACTCCTGGGCCTGCCCGGACCAGGTCGCGCCGATGCCGTCACAGGTCGCGTCGCCGATGGCGTTCGGCTCGCTGTCCGCGTCGTTCCGGGTGAAGGGGTACGCGGTCTCCACGATCACCACCGGTTTGCCGTAGCGACCGCGCAGGTCGACGATGTTCTGGTAGAGGTTCGACAGGCTGCCGTGCCACATGCAGTAGTACGACAGGGCCGTGACGTCCCACTGCACGCCCTGGGCGCGGATGCCGTCGTAGAACCAGCGGGCGTTGGCGTTGCTGTCGGCGTCGGCGGTGTGGATCATCACCGGGATGCCGCTGCCGCACGCCTTGGTCGCGTTGTAGCCCTGCTTGAGCAGGCTGGCCAGCGGGCCGAAGTCGTTGTTGACGACCTTGCCCTCGTTCCACAGCATGCCGACGTTGATCTCGTTGCCGATCTGCACGCTGTCCGGTGGGGTGCCCTGCCCGCGGAGGCTGGCGCAGACGTCGTAGGTGAAGGCGTACACGTCGGTGCCGAGTTGGCTCAGGCTGTGGCCGACCCAGGCGGCCGGCTTGTACTGCTTGCCGGGGTCGGCCCAGGTGTCGGAGTAGTGGAAGTCGATGAGCACCTTCAGGCCCTTCGCCCGGGCGACGCTCGCCTGGGCCAGCACCCGGCTCTTGTTGTTGTAGCCGCTGGCCGGGTTGTTCCAGACGCGCAGCCGGACGTAGTTGACACCGGCGGACCTCAGGATGTCCAGTGGGTCGCGGGCGACGCCGCCGGCGTCGTAGTATCTCGCGCCCAGATCCAGGCTGCGCTGCAACGAGGAGACGTCGGCGCCCCGCATGGTGAGGGTGTTCGCCGCGGCGGCGGGCGCGGATACGCCGCCGAGCGTGGCGGAGACGGCGAGGACGCCGGCCGCGACGGCGGCGACCAGCGCCCGGGCGCGGCGGCCGTGGCGTACGGCGGGACGGGTGCGCACGGGACCGCCTCTCACGAGCCGACGGCGCAGGGAGCGCCGTTCAGGGAGAAGCCGGTCGGCGGCGCGTCACTGGCGTTCCACCGCCCCTGGAGGCCGAAGCTGGCGGAGTCGTTCGGCGCGAGGACGCGGTTCCAGTCGACGTTGCCGGCGGTCACGGTGGCGCCGGTCTGCCCGACCGTGGCGTTCCACCCGGAGGTGACCTGCTGGTCGCCGGGGAAGCCGAAGGTGACGGTCCAACCGTCGATCGGCGTCGCCCCGACGTTCTGGACCGTCACCGTGGCCACGAACCCGCCCTGCCACTCGGACTGGTTCCGGTAGGTCACCCGGCAGTTCGAGGGCGGCGGGGTGGGCGGGGTGTCCGTCGTGGGCAGGGTGACCGTGTTGGACGCGATCGACACGTTGCCCACCGCGTCCCGGGCCCGGACGTAGTACAGGTTGCGCAGTGGCGTCGACGGGGGCAGCGACGCCGTGTACGTCGTACCCGGCACGGTGGCGACCAGCGTCGAGCTGAACCAGCCGTCGAACCGGTAGACGTGGTAGCCGGACACGCCGACGTCGTCGGTCGACGGCGACCAGGACAGCGTGGCGGTCGACGCGGTCACCTCACCGACGGTCAGGTTCCGCGGGGCGCTCGGCGGGGTGGTGTCCGGGCCGGTGTCCGTCACCGGGGTGACCACGGTCACCGTGGCGCTCGCGGCGGAGCGGTGTCCGACGACGTCCCGGGCCGAGATCCGGAACGAGTACTGCCGGCCGGGCTGGACGTAGCTGGTGATCGTGGTGGTGGTGACGGTCCCGACGCTGGCGCTGTAGAGCACGTCGTCGAACGGCTGGTAGTACGTGATGTCGTAGCCGGCGACGGCGCAGCAGCCGGGCGTGGCGGCCGTCCAGGTGAGGGTGACCGACCGGCTGCGTACCTCGCTGGCGGTCAGGTTCGTCGGCGCGCTCGGCGGGAGGGGCGTGGTGCTCGGCACGCTGGGCGTCGTGGTCGGCGTCGGCTCCGCGGTGCCGGCGCCGGCCGGCGGCGCGGCGACCACAGCGGTTCCGAGCACCGCCGTCGACAGCACGACGACGGCCGAGAGCGCCGGCCGCAGACGGCGGGACGGCGAGGACGAGGGGACGCCTGTCATACCTCGACGATGCCGCCTCATATCGATGATCGCCAACATGTCTCACGCCTCGGTCGGCGACGATCCCTTGCCGTGGTACGCGGCCCGCATCAAGTCCTGCATGTCGTCGAGCATCGGCATCCGCGGGTTGGCCGGCGCGCACTGGTCCTCGTAGGCGTGGAGAGCCTGTTGTGGCAGCGCCGCGAGGAAGGTCGCCTCGTCGACGCCGACGGCCGGCAAGGACGGCTCGATGCCGACGGCGTCGCGCAGCCGCTCCTCGTACTTGGGCCACCCCGTCAGCTTGGCCGGCGTCGTGCCGTGGTAGCGGATGACGTGCGGCATCAGGATCGCGTTGGTGCGTCGGCACTGCACCGCTGGGCCGCCGGCCGTCCCGCTCCCCGGTCGCGGGCGGAGGCCGACGGGATGCTCGTCGCGGTCGCGGCGGTCATCCGGATCACTCCGATCGTCAGTGCCGGGTCGCGTCTTCCGGCCGCACCTCGATCGTCGTCGCCGTACCGGTGCCGGCGCCGGTGGCGAGCGACCCGGACCACCCGGGCCTTTCGTCCCGGACCACCCGTTCACCTCCGTGGTCGGGCTCGCGGAGTTCTCCCGGGAGTCGACATGTCCAGCGTTCCCGGAACATCCGATCGTGCGAGACCACCACCACGGCGCCCGGGTAATCGGCCAGCGCCCGCTCCACCTGCTCCACCAACACCAACGACAGGTGATTGGTGGGCTCGTCGAGCAACAGCACGTCGGCCTCGCCGGCCAGCAGCCGGGCCAGCGCCAGCCGGCGGCGCTGCCCGACGGAGAGCGCGCCGACCGGCTTGTCGAAGTCCGCGCTGCGGAACAGCCCCAGCGACTCCAGCCGCTCGGCGTGCTCCTCCCGGATGCCGGCACGGCCGGCCGCGAACCCGGACAGCAGGCTGCGCGCCGGATCGTCGACCTCGGTCTCCTGCGGAAGGTAGCCGAGGATCCCCCGGCGCCTCACCGTGCCCTCGTCCGGCGTCAGCACCCCGGCCAGCACGTCGAGCAACGTCGACTTTCCGGCCCCGTTCGGCCCGGTGACCAGGAGCCGCTGCCCCGCCGCGACGGTCAGCTCCGGCATCCACAGCCGGCCGGCGACCCGGACGCCGTACGCCTCGAGAACGGTCCCCTCCCGGACCGCCGCGTCCAGTGGCGCGTGGAGGCGCAGCGGGTCCGGCGGGCGGGGCACCGGATGGGCGCGCAGCCGGTCCAGCCGTTCGGCCGCGCTGCGTACCCGGGTGGTGATCGATGCCTGCACCCGGCGGCCGTCGCCGTGGTACTTGCACTTGTTGTGGTCCCTGATCGCCCGGCCCGGCGCCACCCGGTACGCCGTGGTCGCGCCCCACCCGGTCCAGTGCGCGACCTCGGCGGCCCACTCGGCGTACGCCTGTTCCCACCGCCGCCGCGCCGCCTCCTTCTCGGCGAGGTAGCCGGCGTAGCCGTTGCCGTAGCGCACCACCGTCGCCCGGTCACCGTCCACCTCCAGGATCGTGGTGGCCACCCGCTGCAACAGCGGCCGGTCGTGGGTCACCACCACGAGCGTGCCCCGGTGCCGGCGCAGCCGGGCCTCCAGCCAGCCCAGCGCCGTCTCGTCGAGGTGGTTGGTGGGCTCGTCGAGCAGCAGCAGCTCCGGTTCGGCCGAGAACACCCCGGCCAGCGCGAGCCGCGCCCGTTGTCCGCCGGAGAGCGTGCCGAGCGCGGCGTCCGGTGCCAGCTCGCCGATCCCGAGCGCGGACATCGCCGCCCGCACCCGCGCGTCGGCCTGGTAGCCGCCGCGTAGCTCGAAAGCGGTGAGCAGCTCCCCGTACGCGTCGAGCGACTCGGCGTCGCCGGCGCCCAGCGCCCGCTCCGCCTCGGCGATCCGCCGCTGGAGGTCGCGCAGGTCCGCCAGCGCCGCGTCGACCGCGTCGCCGACCGTGGCCGTGCCCGGCAGGTCGAGGACCTGACCGAGATAGCCGATCCCGCCGTCCGCGGTGACCACGACCTCGCCCTCGTCCGGCGGTTCCTGCCCGGCCAGCAGCCGCAGCAGGGTGGACTTGCCGGCGCCGTTCTCGCCGACCACGGCGGCCCGTTCGCCGTCGCGGACCGTGCCGGACACCGCGTCGAGGACCGGGCCGTGGGCGTACGCCTTGCTCACCGCGTGCAGGGTGAGTTGGGTCGACATGGGACTCCCTTCCCGTGCTCAGGCCCGGACCCGGCCGTCGAGCAGGGCCAGTTCGGGTCCGGCGCAGCCAACCCGCAGACCCGCCGACCGGTACGCCGTGCCGGCATCCGGTGCCAGGTCACCGGCCAGCACCCGCAGCAGCGTGGACTTGCCGGCCCCGTTGGGTCCGGTGACCAGCAACCGTTCCCCGGTCGCGACGGTGAGGTCGTCGATCTCCAGGCGGCCGTCGACCCGTATCCCGCGCAGCGACACACTGCCCTCGCGCGGGCCGGCGCCGGTCACCGCGGCGGTGAGGCTGAGCTGCTCCGGTGGCTGTTCGACCCGGTTGGCAGTGAGCTCGTCCAGGCGCTGCCGGGCGTTGCGCACCCGCCGGGAGACCTGCTTCTGGACCCGACCGCCGTGCCGGTCGTACCCGATCTTGTTGTGGTCGGTGATCGACCGGGCGTGGTTGACGTCCCGCGCCGTGGTGACCACGGCCAACGGTAGTTCCTCGATCTCCTTCTGCTCGGCGGCGAACTGCTGCTCCCACCGCGCCCGCCCGGCGCGTGTGACCCTCAGGTAGTCGGAACAGGCGCCGCCGTGGCGGGTGACGCCGCCCCGGGACGGATCGAGGTCGACGATGTCGGTGCAGACCCGGTCGAGGAACGCCCGGTCGTGCGAAGCCGCCACGACGGCGCCCGGCAGCTCGGCCAGCCGCTGCTCGCCGTACTCCTGCACGAGGGCACGGGCCTGCAGAACAGACACGTTGGACACGCGGACACCATTCGCCGAATCGGCTGCCCGCCGGGGCTCGACCACCACGAGAGCGTGGTGGGCCACGACAGCGGACCGGGTGCGTGTCAGTAGATCACCCGGTCATCCTCCCCCGGGGCGGACGACCCGGCAACCGAAATGCTCGTTCCGCTAGCACCAGCCGACGACGAGGACGACGAGATTCCTGGGTCCGTGCTCGCCCTCGACCCGGTCCAGTTCGATGTCACTCGTGGCGGAGGGGCCGCTGATCCACGTCAGCGGCCGCGTGCCGTCCAACCGGGCGACGGCCTCGGGAACGGTGCCGACGGGTCGATCAGCCCCTCGGCGGCGAGGTCGGCCCAGAGCGGGTCGGGCACCGGTGCGGTGACGAGGTCCCTGTTCCGCTCCACCTGGGCCGACGTCTTGGCGCCGAGCACCAGGGTCGCGACGGCGGGATGCCGCGCGACGAAGGCCATCGCCGCCTGCGGCAGGGTGACGTCGTGTGCTCGGCACACCTGGGCGATCCGCACCGCCCTGGCGTACAGGGCGTCCGGAATCGGGCCGTAGTCGTAGTTCCGGCCGGGCGTCTCGGTGGCCAACACCCCGCTGTTGAACACGCCGGCGGCGAGCACCCCCACCCCGCGCTCCTGGCAGCGGGGCAGCAGGGTCCGCCCGGCCGACTGGTCGAGCAGGGTGTAGCGGCCGGCGAGCATGACGGTGTCGATGTCGGTGTCGACGACGAACCGTTCCAGCATCTGCCACTGGTTCATGCCGACCCCGATCGCCCCGACCACGCCCTGGTCGCGCAGTTCGTGCAGGGCCGGGTACGCCTCGTCGACCGCCTGCCGCCAGTGGTCGTCCGGGTCGTGGATCAGCACCACGTCCACCCGGTCCAGCCCGAGCCGGGTGAGGCTCGACTCCAGCGACCGGTGGACCCCGTCGGCGCTGAAGTCCCACCGGCGCACGTGGTCGGCGGGCACGTCGAATCCGCCCGCGTCGTCGCGCTGGTCAGCGGTGTGCGGAGACGGGACCAGGAGGCGACCCACCTTCGTGGAGACCGTGAACTCGGCGCGGGGACGGTCGGCCAGTACCGCGCCGAGCCGGCGCTCCGACAGCCCGAGGCCGTAGTGCGGGGCGGTGTCGAAGTATCGGATGCCGGCCCGCCACGCGGCGTCGACGGCACGGTGGGCCACCTCGTCCTCGACGGTCCGGTACAGGTTGCCGATCCCCGCCGCGCCGAACCCGACCGCGGTGACCCGGACCGCCGAGCGGCCCAACTGGTTGGTCTTCACGTCACATCCCGTCAGCCCTGGGCCGGGCCGCGGGTCGGCGCCCAGCACCCCCGTGCGGTCGTGTCGATGGTCATGGGTCTCCTCGAGTCAGGGGTCGGACGGATCGTCGCTGGCCGGGGCGGCCGGGCGGAGACGGAGGCCGTGCATGCCGCCGTCGACGGCGAGCACGGTCCCGGTGGTGGCGGCGGCCAGCGGGCTGGCCAGGTAGGCGATGGCGGCGGCCACCTCGTCGGCGGAGACCAGCCGGCCGATGGGTTGCCGGGCCCGCAGTGCGGCAAGTTCGGCGGCCGGGTCGGCAGTCGTGTCGAGTAGTCGACGAACCCAGGGGGTGTCGGCGGTGCCGGGATTGACGCAGTTGACCCGGATGCCCTCGGCCACGTGGTCGGCGGCCATGGCGAGGGTCAGGGCCTGCACGGCGCCCTTGGTCGCGCTGTACAGCGCCCGGTCGGGCAGGCCGGTGGTCGCCGCGATCGAACAGGTGTTGACCACGGCGGCGTGGGTGGAGGCGCGCAGCTCCGGTAGGGCCGCCCGGGTGACCCGGACGACGCCGACGACGTTGACGTCGAAGACCCGGTGCCACTCGTCGTCCGGGTTCGCCTCGATGGTGCCCCGGGCGCCGACACCGGCGTTGTTGACCAGGATGTCGATGCCGTCGAGTCGATGGGCCGCGGCGGCCACCGCCTCGGTCACCGAGGCGTCGTCGGTGACGTCGCAGCGCAGGGCGTGCAGCGGGGCGGGCACGCCGGTGGGGTCCAGGTCGAGACAGGCGACTGCCGCTCCCCGCCCGGCGAGCAGCCGCGCGGTGGCCAGGCCGATGCCGGAGGCGCCGCCGGTCACCACCGCCCGCAGGCCGGCGAACTCCCCGGTCATGACCGTCCCCTCCCGGCTCGGACGGAACCGCCCGGGTAGGTGTGGTCGACCCGGATGTCATAGGTCCGCAGGTCGGTGGTCCGTGCGGTCACGGGGCCGCCCCCACGGTCTGGCGCTGGGCGCCGAGGCCGTCGATCTCCACCTCCATGACGTCGCCGGCGCGCAGGTAGGGCTTGGGCTCGGGCAGCCCCAGCGCCACTCCGGCGGGGGTGCCGGTGTTGATGACGTCGCCCGGCTCGAGCACCATGAACCGGCTCACGTAGCGGACGACCTGGGCCACCCCGAAGAACATGTTTCCGGTGTGGCCCTCCTGGCGACGATGGCCGTTGACGCTCAGCCGCAGGCCCAGATCCTGCGGGTCGGGGATCTCGTCGGCGGTGACCAACCACGGCCCGACCGGGTTGAACGTCTCGCACGACTTGCCCTTGTCCCACTGGCCGCCCCGTTCGAGCTGGAACTCCCGCTCCGAGAGGTCGTTCGAGACGGCGTAGCCAGCGACGCAGGCCAGCGCGTCGACGTCGCTGTCGACGTAGCGGGCGGTGCGGCCGATGACGACCGCCAGTTCGACCTCCCAGTCGGTCTTGACGCTGCCTCGCGGGATCAGCACCTGGTCGTCCGGGCCGATCACGGTGTTCGGCGCCTTCAGGAACAGGATCGGCTCGGCCGGCGGCTCGGCACCGGTTTCCGCGGCATGGTCGGCGTAGTTGAGGCCGACGCACACGATCTTGCCGGGGCGGGCCACCGGAGCGCCGATCCGAAGCGTGGCGTCGGAGAGCACGGGCAACTCGCCGGCCGCGACTGCGGCGCGCGCCACCTCGATGCCCCCGTCGGCGAGGAACGGTCCGTCGATCTCGGTCACCGTGCCGGAGAGGTCCACGAGCCGACCCTGTGCGTCCAGCGCCGCCGGACGTTCCTGGCCGATTGCCCCCACTCGAAGCAGCTTCACTCCGCACCCTCCGGGCAGACATCGGATCTGTTGCCTGGATTTATAGTGAAATTGCCGACGGCCTACGGTTTGCGGGCGAGCAGTCCGACGAAGGTGTGGTAGGTGTCGGTCTGCTTCGGCGCGGGCGTGCCCGGGTCCGGACGCCACTCGGCCAGCGGCACCAGCCCCGGCGCCAGCACCGTCAGCCCGTCGGCGAAGGAAAGGATCTCCTCGTCGGTACGCCAGCGGCCGGTGCCCAGCGACTCGTTGAAGACCCGCTCGACCTCGCGGGCCTTACGGGAGCCCTCCGGGTCCCGCTCACCCGGATCACGGAAGTGCGAGATCGCCACGTAACTGCCCGACGGCAGCGCGTCGATCAACTCCGCCGACACCGCTCGCGGCTCCTCGTCGTCGCCGAGGTGGTGCAGGATCGCGAAGAGCAACAACCCGATCGGCCGGTCGAAGTCGAGGAACCGGCGGACATCCGGATCGTCGAGGATCTCCTGCGGTCGCCGGATGTCGGCCTGGATCACCGTCGCGGTGCCCTCCGCGGCGAGCAGGGCCCGCCCATGCGTCAGGACGATCGGGTCGTTGTCCACGTACACCACCCGGGCGCCCGGGTTGTGCTCGGTGGCGACCTCGTGCACGTTGCCCTGGGTGGGCAGCCCCGACCCGATGTCGAGGAACTGGTCGATGCCGGCCTCGGTGACGAGGAACCGGATCACCCGGCGCAGGAAGGCCCGGTTCGCCTGGCCGGCGGCCGGCCCGTCCGGAGTGATCCGCAGGGCGTGCTCGGCGACCTTCCGGTCGACCTCGAAGTTGTCCTTGCCGCCCAGGAAGTAGTCGTAGACCCGGGCCACGCTGGGAACGGTGAGGTCGATTCCGGGGGGTGCCGCCTTGTCGCGGGTCAAAGCCATCTCCATCCGATTCTGATCAGCGCACCGGGTGCGCTGGGCGGTTCCGGGCCCTGTCCGGGAGTGTAGCGATTGGACGGTGCGGATCGTCGCCCCGTTGGTATCGCTCCCAGCGGGTCGGCCCCCGCGACCAGGAAGTACGCGGAAGGGCGCGGACCGGCGTGTCGGGCCGAGCGGATCGGGCCGCGGCACCGTGACCGCCGACGGCGTCCACGCCCCGGCCCGGGTCGGCCCGCTGTCTCCGTACCCGCATCTCGCCGCCGTGCCGGCCGCGGCACCCTGGCAGCGACGGCGGCCATGGTCGCCGGCGGCCCGGAGGGACGCGCGACTGCGCCTCGCCGTTGACGTGGCGTGATGATCACCACTTCGGATCAACTCTCCCCTGACGGAAGAGTAGGTTCCCCCGGGTAACGTCGACGCGCGGCGGGCCGGCCCGTCGTGACCGCGCCGCGTTCCCACCTGAGGTTCGGGACGTCATGCGACGCCGAACCGCCTCCGATCGTTCTCGGCCGCCTGCCTCGATGCGAGGAAGGGCCGCCGCGCGCCCGCGCCCGAGTGGAAATGGCTGTATGTCTTCTGTGCTGTCCGCGGTCAACCGGCCGCGCCTGCCCCGTCCGTCCTGGCTGTCGCCGAAGGTGTTCCGCACCGAGGTCCTCGCCGGCCTGGTGGTAGCCCTGGCGTTGATCCCGGAGGCGATCTCCTTCTCGATCCTGGCGGGGGTCGACCCCCGGGTGGGGCTGTTCGCCTCGTTCACCATGGCCGTGACCATCGCGATCTGCGGCGGCCGACCCGCGATGATCTCCGCCGCGACCGGGGCCATCGCGCTGGTGGTGGCGCCGCTGGCGAAGGAGTACGGGCTCGACCATCTGATCGCGGCGGTGATCCTCGGCGGGGCGATCCAGGTCCTGCTGGCGGTGCTCGGAGTGGCGAAGCTGATGCGGTTCGTCCCGCGCAGCGTCATGGTCGGCTTCGTCAACGCCCTGGCGATCCTGATCTTCGCCGCCCAGGTGCCGCACCTGCTCGGTGTGCCGTGGCTGGTCTACCCGCTCGTCGCCGCCGCCTTGGCGATCATGGTCGGACTGCCCCGGCTCACCCGCGCCGTCCCGGCGCCGCTGGTCGCCATCGTGGCGCTGACCGTGGTCACGGTGGTCGCGCACGCGGCGGTGCCGACCGTCGGCGACGAGGGCGCGCTCCCGGACAGCCTGCCCACGCTCGGTCTGCCCCAGGTCCCGTGGACCCTGGACACGCTCGCCCTGATCGCCCCGTACGCCCTGGGGATCGCGCTGGTCGGACTGATGGAGTCGCTGATGACCGCCAAGCTGGTCGACGACATCACCGACACCCGCTCCAGCAAGACCCGCGAGTCCTGGGGCCAGGGCGTCGCCAACATCGTCACCGGGTTCTTCGGCGGCATGGGCGGCTGCGCCATGATCGGGCAGACGATGATCAACGTGAAGGCGTCCGGCGCCCGCACCCGGCTGTCGACGTTCCTGGCCGGCACGTTCCTGCTGGTCCTGGTCGTCGCGCTCGGCGACGTGGTCGCCGTCATCCCGATGGCCGCCCTCGTCGCCGTCATGATCATCGTGGCGGTGTCGACCTTCGACTGGCACTCCGTCGCCCCGGCCACGCTCAAGCGGATGCCGTACGGCGAGACGATCGTCATGCTCGCCACCGTCGTCACCACCCTGGCCACCCACAACCTGGCCGTCGGCGTCGTCGTCGGCGTCCTCACCGCCATGGTGATCTTCGCCCGGCGGGTCGCCCACCTGGTCGAGGTGACCAGCGTGCTCGACCCCGAGGGCGGCACCCGCGTCTACTCCGTGCACGGGGAGCTCTTCTTCGCCTCCAGTAACGACCTCGTCGGCCAGTTCGACTACGCGAACGACCCGGACCACGTGGTGATCGACATGACCCACGCCCACGTCTGGGACGCCTCCTCCGTCGCCGCCCTCGACGCGATCACCACCCGGTACGCCACCCAGGGCAAGACCGTCGAGATCATCGAACTGAACCGGCCGAGCGCCCGCATCCACGGCGCCCTCGCCGGCCAGCTCGGCGTCGGCCACTGATGGCCGCCACCAGCCCGGGCACCGGGCCGGAGCAGCCTGTCTCCGGCCCGGCCACCGGCCGCCTCATGCAGATCGGCGAAGCCGCGGACCGCGTCGGGTTGAGCATCCGCACCATCCGCCACTACGAGGAAGCGGGCCTGATCGTCCCGTCCGCGCGCAGCGAGGGCGGCTTCCGCCTCTACACCGGACCCGACCTCGACCGCCTCGCCGTGGTCAAACGCATGAAGCCCCTCGGCTTCACCCTCGACGAGATGCGCGGCCTCCTCGCCGTCCTCGACGCCCTCGACACCGCCACCGGCACCGACCGGGCCGCGCTGCTCGACCGGCTCGCCATGTTCCACGCCGCTGCCACCACCCGCGTTACCGCGCTACGCGACCAACTCGCCATGGCCGAAGGCTTCGCCGACACGCTCCACGCCAGACTCGACCACCATCAGCGCTCGACGGGCTGAGCGCCCCCGGTCACGGGACCGGGAGTCGGCTTCGCCTCCCCCACGTCCGGAGCGGCACGAAGATCACGTACCGCGTCACCCGGCCGGCACGTCCGTGACCGGCGGGTCAGTCACCCGGGGGATTCGGTGCCGGCGCGACGGTCATCGACCTGATGCCGCGGCTCAGCGTCGCGGTGACCGCGGAGACCCCGACCAGCCCGGCGAAGACCAGCATCGTCACGGCGGCGGGAAACCGGGCCAGCAACAGCCCGGCCAGCCCCGGCGCGAGGGCGGCGGCCGAGGTGGCGGCCAGTAAGATGACGCTGACCACCCGCCCCTGGAGCCGGTCCGGCGCGATCGACGCCTGATAGCCGAAGAGAACCGCGTTCGCGGTCGGGGCGAGGAACACCGCCGCCGCCAGTTGGCCAGCACGGCCTCCTCGGCGCGGGGCTGCTCCAACGGTCGACGGATCAGCAGCACCGCCAGCAGGGAGAGCAGATAGGTCACCGCGTTGCCGACGAACGGCAGGGAGCGACCCAACCCGAAGAGCAGGCCCCCCAGCGGCGGGCCGGCGAGCTGGGTGCCGTAGGACCGGGCCTCGTTGCGGGCGACCGCGGTCGAGAGCTGTTCGCCGGGACCAGGTTGCGCACCGCGGCGTGCTCCGCGGTGCCGAACACCGCGTTCGCGGCGGCACCGAGGACGGTCACCGTGAGGATCATCGCAAGGTTGGCCACCCCGGCGAGCACCGCGCCGGCCAGCGCGAGGTAGGCCGCCAACCGGGCCGCGTCACAGACGACCAGCAGGGTACGGCGGGAGAAGCGGGCGGCGACGACACCGGCCGGCAGCCGGCAGGCCAGCGTGGTGAGCAGGCCGGCGCTGCCGACCAGCCCGGCCTGGGCGGCCGAGCCGGTGAGGAAGAGCAGTTGAACCACGGGGCACGGGGCGGGCGCCGGCGGCCGGGCGCCGACACCCCCAGACGGGACCGGAAGAATTCCTCGCGTTCGCCGTCCCACGGGCCCCCGGTGACGCCATCGGCAATCCCATGGGCCGCCCGCGCGCGAGTCGACCGGGCGCGCTCCGGCACGACGCCGGAGGCGGAACGGCAGCCGTCACGCGGGCGGACACCGCTCGCGGCGGTTGCGGTGACACTCCGGCTCGCGGTGGGCGGTGCGACGACCGACGACACCGGCCGATCCCCGGCAGGTTGACTCCTGCCGGACGTCCTGCCTGTCTCCCGACATCGGACGCTGCTTGGCTCAGCGTCATGACACACATTCGGAAAGCGATCACCCACACGGTGGTCGCCGGGGCAGTGATCGGTGCGGCGGCACTCGTCGTTCCCCCCGCCGTGTACGCAGCGTCCGACCGGCCGGGGGCGGCCGCGACCACCCGTTCCATTCTCGACGTCATCCCGACACCGACCGTGGACCGGATGGTCGCCCAGGCCCCACTGGTCGACGCCGCCAACGTCATCCGCACCGCAGTCGAGCGCACGCCGGCCCGCGGCTACGCCGGCATCGGCCTGGTCGACGACCACGTCACGCTGTGGTGGAAGGGCACGCCGCCCACCGACGTCGCGGCGGCCGTCACCGCCGCCCGCCGCACCGCACCGGTCGAGGTGGCCGACGCCGCCTACTCCCGCGCCGAGCTGCGCAAGGCCGCCGCCCGACTCACCCCGGTGGTGGAAGCCGGCCCGGCCGGCGCCGGCCGGTCGGTCCGACTGCGCACCGACGGCAGCGGCATCGAGATCGCCGTCGACCGCACCCCGGGCGCCGCGCTGCCGAAGCTGCCGGTCACCGGCGTCCGGACCAGCGTCGTGGCCCGCGACCGGATGGTGGAACGCTCCCGGGCCAACGACACCGCGCCGTTCGACGGCGGGGCGGGCATCGGGTTCACCACGCCCGGATGCACCGCCGGGTTCGGCGTCCGCAACGCGGACACCGGCGCCGGTTACGTCCTCACCGCCGAGCACTGCGGCGCCATCGGCTCGCCCTGGCACGTCGGCTGGAACACCACCACCGGCACCGGCACGCTCGTCGGCTACGCGGTCGACAGCAACGACGACCACGACACGATGATCATTTCGACGTCGACCCCCGGTGACCACATCTACGTCGGTGGCCAGCACGACGAGATCCGTGCCCGGGTGGCCGGCTGGACCGAGGTCTTCCCCGGCCAACTGCTGTGCCAGTCCGGCTACACCTCCGCCGGGGTGCTCGGCGGTCCCGTCTGCGACCTGCGGGTCGACTTCCACTACGACGACATCGAGGACCTCGTCGAGGCCACCCAGCTCGACGGCGACGAGGCCGCCCGGGGCGGCGACAGCGGCGGTCCGGTCTACGCCGTGAACGCCGACGGCACCGTGCTCGCCGCCGGCACCACCACCCGGTCGGCGGGCCCGGGCTTCGGATTCCAGGACTTCGCCACCGCCCGTGACGACTACGGCAACCTCGTGCCGGCGACGGCGGGCGCCAGCACCTGCCGGGTCTCCTTCGTCGTCACCAACTCGTGGAGCACCGGATACTCCGCCAGCGTCACCGTCTACAACGACGGCCCGGCCGTCACCGGCTGGTCGCTGGGCTGGACCTTCCCCGGCGGCCAGGTCGTCCAGGGCCACTGGAACGGTGTCTTCCAGCAGACCGGCCCGGCGGTGACCGTCACCAACGAGAGCCACAACGCCGCCATCCCGACCGGCGGCGCCGTGAACATCGGCTTCACCGCGGACGGCGCCCCCGCCGTGCCGGTGCCGTTCACCCTCAACGGCACCGTCTGCGACTGACCTCGTCCACCGTTCCGGGCCCCGCCGCATCGTCGGCGGGGCCCGGCTGTCGTGCCGGTCAGGGCTCGGCCAGTTCCCGTCGCAGCGTGGCGCGCAGGGTCCGCACCTCGGGGGCGTCCAGTTCCCCGCACCGGTCGAGCGCCCGCCGGCGCAGCCGGCGGGCGTCGTCGGCCAGGTCCGGCGTCGCGTCGACCAGCGCCGCGAGCGCGGACAGCGTCTGCGCCTCCCACCACGGGCAGGACAGCGCGGCGTACAGCGCCAACGCCGCCCGCAGCGCCTCGGCCGCCGCCGCCACCTCGCCCAACGCCTGGAGCGCGAGCCCGTACCGGTGGACGGCGTTGGCCTCGCTGAACGTCGCGCCACACCGCTGGAACACCCGCCGGGCGCGGGCGTACTGGTTGGCGGCGTCCCGCCACCGGCCCATCCCGGCCAGGTCCGCGCCGAGGCTCATCATCGCGCCGGCCCGGGCCACCGCCGCGCCGGTCCGGCTGAGGCCGCTGCCCCGGCCGTAGAACGCCAGCACGTCGCGGTGCAACTCGGCCGCTTCAGCGAACCGGCCGAGCGCGGCCAGCGCGGCGCCCTGCACACTCGCCGCGCTGTGCTCGCCGAGGGCGTACCCGAGCTGGCGGAACAGGCCGACGGCCCGGCGGCTGTGGTCGACGGCCGGCCCGCCGCGGCCGGTCCGGACCTGGATCGCGGCGATGTAGGTCAGCGCCCACGCCTCCTCGCGACGGTCCTCGATCCGCCGGGCCAGGTCCAGCGCCCGGCCGAAGGCGGCCAGCCCGTCGGTGTTGCGGTCCCGGCAGAAGTACCGGGCCCACCCCAGGAAGTTCAGCAGGACGGCCTCGTCGTGCGGACTGCCGGCAGCCTGGGCCGCGGCCAGTCCCAGGGAGAAGATCTCGTCCCAGGAGTGCCGGTGACTGTTCGCGTCGGAATACCAGTGCAGGGCCCGGGCGACCGCGACCACGTCGGCATGCCGACCGCGTCGGGCCGCGTCGCGCAGCGCCGCCAGCCAGTTGCCGGACTCCCGGTCCAGCCAGTACGCAGCCGCCTGGTCGTCGTCGAACGCCGAGTCGGCCCGGCCGACGGCCGGTTCGAACATCGCACCGGCCTGCCGGGTACGCCGCAGCAGCCAGTCGACCATCCGGTCGTGCGCCCTCGTCCGGCTGCTCGGATGTTCCTCGGCGTCGAGACGTTCGGAGGCGTAGAGCCGAACCAGGTCGTGGAACTGGTACCGGTCCCCGGTGGTCAGGAGGACCCCGGCCTCGACCAGCTCCTCCAACGCCGCCGTCGCGGTGTCCTCGTCGGTGCCGGCCACGGCGGCGACCAGCGCGGAGGCGAAGTCGGCGCCGGGAACCAACGACGCACGCCGGAACACCCGCGCGGTCGTCGGGTCCAGTTGCCGGTACGAGACCTCGAACGCGGACCGGACGTCCAGGTCGCCGGCGGTCAGCACGGTCAGCCGTCGACGCTGGTCGCGGAGCAGGTCCACCAGTCGGCCGATCGACCATTGCGGTCGGCTGGCGAGGCGGTTGCCGGCGATCCGGAGGGCCAGCGGCAGTCGGCCGCAGAGTTTGACGAGCTGATCCGCGGCGGCCGGCTCGGCGCCGATCCGGTCGGCGCCGACGATCGCCGTGAGCAGCAGCCGGCCAGCGTCCGCGTCGAGCAGGTCGAGCGGCTGGCGGACCGCACCGGCCAGACCGGCCAGCGGACGTCGGCAGGTGACCAGCACGAGGCACCGCCGCCCGGCCGGCAGCAGGGGACGGACCTGTGCCTCGTCCGCGGCGTCGTCCAGGACCACCAGCACCGGCCGGTCCCGCGAGAGGGTGCGGAACAGGCCGCCCCGTTCGGCCGGTGACACCGGTATCCGGCTGTCCGGCACCCCGAGCGAGCGCAGCATCCCGGCCAGCGCCTCGGCCGGGTCCACGGGTGCGGCCGGCGGGGCGCCCTGCAGGTCGACGAAGAGCTGTCCGCCGGCGAAGGCCGGGCCGAGTCGATGTCCGGCCGCGACGGCGAGGCTGGTCTTGCCGATCCCCGGCGGGCCGTGCAGCACCACCACCGAGGCGGTGTCCGGCCGCCCGGCGGTGACGTCGACGGCCAGCGTCGAGAGCCGTGCCAGGAGCTCCGCCCGGCCGGCCAGGTCCGGGACGGGAGCCGGGAGTTCCCCGGGTACGGCCACCGCCGGGCGGTCGTCCGGTTGCCGCTCGGCCCGGGCCAGTGCGACGAAGCGGTCGCGGTCCGCCCCGGCCAGCCGCAGGGCGTCGGCGAGCAGCACCACCGTCCGGCGTTGCGGGCTGCGCACCCGCCCGCGTTCCATCTCCCGAATGCCGCGGACGCTGGAACCGGCCGCCTCGGCAAGCTCCTCCTGGGTCAGTCCCCGCTCCAGGCGGAGCGCCCTGAGCACCGCGCCGAACCGGTCACGCTGCACCTGACTCGTGGGCATGCTCCCCCAACCACCCAACGCCGCAGTGACGTAACGCGCATCGATGATCGCATGATCGTGACGCACCGCAAGACACTGTGGACAGAGTGTGAGCATCGCCATGCCGGAGCCGGTCCGGCGCCCGGGACGGGTCAGCCGTGGGAACCGGAGCCGACACGGTCGCCCGCGGCCCGACCGGCCGTCTTCAGACCGCGGTCCGCGTCCTCCGGCAACTGGATCGCCTTCTGCGGCAGGGGCACGACCATGGTGCCCTCCTCCGCGACCGGGCGTCCTTCCTCACGCCGGCACGCCGGCGACGGAGTCTGCGACGTTGCCCTGGTAGCAGGTCGTCGTGGAGGTGGCGGGGGCGGTCACCGTCGGCCCGTAGACGACGTACCGCTGGCCGGTCTGCGCGTTACGGCACTGGATCTGGACCCGGTAGGCACCGGTGTCGCACTGGGCGCTGCCGCGACCGTAGTAGTGATTGCTGCCCTCATGGACCCACTCCGCCCAGGAGACACAACCGGTGACACCGGTCGTCGGCAGCGGATCGTCGACGGGGTACACGCCCTCGGCGACGTTGCCGCTGTAGCAGGTCGCGGTGGCGGTGCCGGGAGCGTTCACCGGGTAGCCACCGTAGACGACGTACCCCACCCCGGTCTGAAGGTTCCGACACCGGAGCTTGACCTGGTAGCGACCGCTGGCGCACTGCACGTTGCCCCGGCCGTAGTAGTAGCTGTTGCTGCCCTCCTGCACCCATTCCACCCACGTCGTGCAGCCGGAGGCTGCGGCCTGGGCACTCGGGTCGACCCGGGCGGTCGCGCCGGCAGGGCTCGACACGGCCACGACGGAG
Source organism: Micromonospora sp. NPDC018662 (assembly GCF_044391475.1). Taxonomy (NCBI): domain Bacteria; kingdom Bacillati; phylum Actinomycetota; class Actinomycetes; order Micromonosporales; family Micromonosporaceae; genus Micromonospora; species Micromonospora sp. NPDC018662. The sequence continues at coordinate 209,561 of NZ_JBISAC010000003.1, read as the reverse complement.
AGACCGAGAACCGCCGCCACCGTCAACGGTAGTGAATGCCTCATCGCACTCGCCTCCTGACAATAGATGGAAGGCTGTCGATCATACCGAGACGCGGGCGCGGCGTGAAGAACGGCCACCGCCATCACCCTCGACGTCACCGCCGAGGGCGGCATGGCCGCCGGCCCGACCGCAAACCGGCCAGCACCCCGCCGACATCCGGCCCGTCCGTCAGGATCGATCGGTGGATCCGGCCCGGGGCGGAGCGCCGAGTCGCTCACCCATCCGTACGGTCGCCCCGACCGGCAGCGGGTCGATGGCTCCGGCGTCCGGTGAGCACGCCAGGACGACAGTGGACCCGAACTCGAAGTGTCCGAGCTCAGCGCCGGCCACCGCGGGAAACGGCGGATCGTACCGACGATGCTGCACCTCACGCCGCCGCGCGTTGGTGTGCAGGTCGTCGAATGCGAGGCGGGTCATGCCCACCATGGTGGCGCCGACGGCGACGATCGCCATCCGGCCGCCGTACTCGCCGTCGACCTCGACGACGATGCGCTCGTTCACCGCGAAGAGATTTGCCACATTGGCCACCGCGGCGACATTGACCGGCCAGAGTTCACCGGGAATGTAGGTGGCCGCGGCGACCTTTCCGGACAACGGGAAATGGATGCGATGGTAGTCCTTGGGCGAAAGATAGAGGGTGGTGTACGTGCCTCCGTCGAACCTGTCCGCCACATCGCGGTCACCGAGCAGCGCGGCGAGGGAATAATTGCGCCCCTTCGCCTGCACGAGCGTGTCGTTCTCGATTACTCCGTATGCTCCGACGGTGGCGTCGACCGGGGAGACGATGGCATCGACCGCGAGTGGACGCAACCCCGGCCTGAGGGTACGGGTGAAGAACGCGTTGACGGTCGGGTACTGCTCGAGCGGCAGCGCTGCCTCCTCGGGCCGGGCGCCGAAGATACGACAGTAGGTGCGGTACGTCCGGCCGCGCCACCGCACCGGAACGGTCCGCGTGGCGAGCCATCCGGCACCGCGACTGATCGCGTGCTTGGGCATGACCGACAGGAGAACAATGAGCATTCGGCCGAGCATCGAGAAATCCTAGCACGGCTCTCATTTGTCGGGATCGGGCGCGTGGAAATCACGAGATGACGTCGTGGCCCTCGAATTGCGTGTGCATATTCACCTGTTCGTGGCCGACGAACGAGACGACACCGCCAGCGGTGCCGCGGCCCCACCGACGACGGGGTCTCCGGCCTCAGCCCATGGTCGGACGCCCTCGGTCACCGGCGGCGGACATGGCACGATGACCGTGCCCTGCGCCGCCGGTGGCCGGGCACGACACTGATGGAGTCGGAATGTCCGAACTGGCCGGCGCGCCGGTGCCAGGATTGGCGAAACTGTGGACGCACGATCCGGTCACCGCCGGCCGGTATCGGCTGGTCGGTCGGCTGGGCGCGGGTGGGCAGGGGGTCGTCTATCTCGGTGAGGACGACGCCGGTGACCGGGTCGCGGTCAAGATGGTCAACGTCGATCTGACTGATCCACGGGCACGGTCCCAGTTCATGAAGGAGATCGCCGCCGCGCGCCGGGTCGCCCCGTTCTGCACCGCGCAGGTGCTCTTCGCCGAGGTGGACGGCGAGCGGCCCTACGTGGTCAGTGAGTTCATCGAGGGACCGACCCTGTACCGGCACGTCCGGGAGCGCGGCCCGCTGACCGGCAACGCACTGCACCGGCTCGCGGTCGGCACCGTCACCGCGCTCGCCGCGATCCACAGTGCCGGGGTGGTGCACTGCGATCTGAAGCCGGACAATGTGGTGCTGGGCAAGGACGGCCCCCGGGTGATCGACTTCGGCATCGCACGCGCGTTGGGAGTCACCGAGACGGCGTCCAGCCGGGTCATGGGGACCACCGCGTACATGGCGCCCGAGCGGTTCCGCAACGACGCGATCGGTCCGCCCTGCGACGTCTTCGCCTGGGCGGCCACGATCGCCTTCGCGGCCGGCGGCCGGCCGCCGTTCGGCAACGATTCGCTCTTCGCCGTGATGCACCGGGTGCTGCACGACCCACCCGAGCTGCCGACGTTGCCTCCCGTGCTGGACGAGCTGATTCGGGAGTGCCTGGCCAAGGACCCGGCGGAGCGGCCGGTCGCCGAGCGTGTGCTGGTGCGGCTGCTCCGGCAGGACGCCACGGGCACCGAGCCGCTGCGTCGGGAGAGCCTGCTCGAGGTCGGCAACGAGACCGCGGGCGCGCCGACGCCGAACCACCCGCTCCCCCCGGCCACGCCGACGGCGCCGCAGCCGCGCCCGACTCCGGCTCCGGCTCCGGCTCCGACTCCGACTCCGACTCCGACTCCGACTCCGGCTCCGGCTCCGGCTCCGGCTCCGGCTCCGGCTCCGGCGACCGTGTCGTATCCGGCCCGGCCGACGCAGCCGGCTCACCTGCCGGCGACGGAGCCCGGCGTCGGCGCCGGGCCCGACGGCGCGTTGCGGCGACTGCGTCGTGAGGCCCTTGACGCCTGGGGCATCTCGACCGCGCTCTTCCTCGGTTCGGCCGGCGCCGCCGCCGGGTACGTCGCGTCGAGCGCGTTCGGCCCGGCCGCCGCGGCCGGGGCGGTCACCCTCGTCGTGGTCTACCTGGTTCGGCTCCTGGTCGCGACGGCGGTCGGGGGACGGTCCGACCGCGGGTGACCCGGCGCGGTGGGGTCTGGGTCGCCGGCTGGCGCCGGATCGATAGGTTGACTGCCACCAGCCGCCCGCCGAGGAGGACATCCCGATGACCCCATCCGCTACGCGTACGCGGCAGTGGTTGCCCTACACCGCCGCCGTCACCGCCGGGCTGGTGGTCATCGCCGGGGCGTTCGTGTTCGTCCGGCAGCGCGAAGCGGGCCGCGAGGGGGCCCGCACCGACTGCGCCACCACCCTCCAGGTCAACTCCTCCACGGAGAAGGCGGCTCTGCTGGTCGACCTGGCCGAGCGCTACAACCGCAGCGACCGGTCGATCGACGGTGGCGGCTGCGCCCAGGTGCACGTCAGCGCGTTGAACTCGGGCCAGGCCACCGAGGCGCTGGCCACCGATTGGACCCGCACCGGCCTGCCGCGACCACAGGTCTGGCTGCCGACGTCGAGCCTGTGGACCGGCCAGCTCCGGCTGCTCGACCAGGCCGCCGGGCGGGCGCCGCAGACCCCGGACCGCTACCCGTCGATCGCCAACAGCCCGCTGGTGATCGCGATGCCGCAGCCCAAGGCCGAGCTGGTACGCCGGCGCGGACCGCTGGGCTGGGGCGAGATCCTGGGCCTCTCCGGGCGGGACGGGTGGGCGAGCTTCGGCAAGCCGGAGTGGGGCCGCTTCACCTTCGGCAAGGACAACCCGAACCTGTCCACCTCCGGGCTGGCGGCGACCATCGCCACCTACTACGCGGCGGTGCAGCGGTCCAGCGACCTGACCCGGTCCGACCTGGCCGATCCCGCGGTCACCCAGTTCGTCCGCCGGATCGAGGCCAACGTCTCGCACTACAGCGACGACTCGGTGGACCTGCTGCGCAACCTCGCCGAGGCGGACCTGGCCGGCGGGGCGGGCAGCACTGACGACATGAGTGCCATCGTCCTGCAGGAGGAACTGGTGGACCTCTACAACACGGGCGCGCTGAGCCCTCGGCAGGACGGGCAGGAGCGGGGCCGCCGGCCGAACGTCCCGCTGGTCGCCGTCCACCCCCAGGAGGGCACGTTCAACCTGGACCACCCGTTCGTGGTGCTGCCCTCCGCCGACGGGCGGCAGCGCGCGGCGGCGGCCGACTTCCAGGCGTTCCTGACCGCTGACGCGCAGCAGGAGAGCTTCGCCCGCCTCGGCTTCCGGGACCACGAGCGCCGTGCCTCGGCGGAGTTGCTCGCCAGCGTCGGCGCGGAGCCGACCGGCGGGCTGACCTACTTCGAGCCCCCGGACCCGCAGGTGGTCGGGGCGATGCTGGACGGCTGGCGCACGCTCCGTAAGAAGGCCAACATCCTGCTGGCCCTGGACACGTCCGGGTCGATGCAGGCGATGGTCGGCACCCGTACCCGTTTCCAGGTCGCCTCGGCGGCGGCGGGCAAGGCCCTCGCGCTGCTCAACGCCGAGGACCGGGTGGGGCTCTGGTCGTTCTCCTCGGAGACCCCGAAGCGGCCGAAGAGCCCCTACCGGGAGGAGGTCCCGCTCGGCGGGTTCGACCAGAAGCGGATCGCCAGCAAGGTCGCCGGCCTGCACGTCGAGGGGGGCACGGCGCTCTACGCGACGGTCCGGGCCGCACACCGGGAGCTGCTCGACCGGTACGACCCGCAGCGGATCAACGCGATCGTCGTGCTGACCGACGGCAAGAACGAGTACCGCCGGGACAACGACCTGGCCCGCCTGCTCGCCGAGGTCGCCCTGGACCCACAACGTCCGGTGAAGGTGTTCTGCATCGCCTTCGACCGGGAGTCGGACTTCGCCACCCTGGACCGGATCGCCAAGGCGTCGTCGGGCAAGGCCTTCGACGCCACCGATCCCGCCACGATCGACGAAGCGTTCGTCAAGCTGGTCAGCAGCTTCTGACGCTTCCCCCGGTCCGCACCTGACCGGAGCGGAGCCCAGGTCGCACCCGCCCTGGCCCGCAGGGCCCGGCGGCGAGGCGTGCGAACACATCGCGGTCTGGGGGCCGGGCGACGCAGCCAAGTGGGTGGCCCCATCGGCCCACGGCGACGGCGGGGTTCGACAGCCTTGTCTCGTCGAGATCGAAACCCGGGCGTACGGCGGCGGCGCGAGCGGTGAACCGGCGTACCGATGCGGTCTGCGCGACGTCGGCCTCGGGCCGGGCGCGTCTGGCAGCACCTTGCCGGCCGAGCCGGCGGGCGACGCGACCGACTATCCGGAAGGGTCAGAACGGTCGTGCTCGGCGTCCGCGAGCGACCGGAACCGGCCATCGCCGGCACGGTCGGCGCCCGGAAGCAACAGTAGAGTCGACTGCGGGAAACAGCGTCTGAACCGGGAGGAAGGTGGGCGCCATGTCCCTCATACGAGCCGACGGTGGGCCCGACTGGCTGGCCGAGCACCGGGCCCAGATCCGCCACCGCCTCAGCACGGACGGTCGGGTGCTAGTCCGCGGCCTGGCCATCGACGACCGGGGCGACGCGGCGGCGGTGATCCGGGCGCTCGGCGACGAGCCGGTGATCGAACGGGAGGGCTTCGCCCCCGGGCCGAACACGGCGCCGGCCTCTACTCCTCCAGCGAATGGCCACCGGAAGAGCCGATGTGCATGCACAACGAACTCAGCTACCGCGACGTGGTCCCCGGGCGGCTGGCGTTCGTGTGCCTCACCCCACCGGCGCAGCAGATCCGGACCGGGCGGGGCCGCCGCGGCACCGTCGAGCGCGGACAGGTCGAGCACCACCTCGCAGGGCGCCGTCACCGGCTCGCCGCGACCGGCCGCGATCAGGTCGGCCCAACGACCGTTGCCCACCTCCAGTCGCCGGGCCGAGACGTCGGTCCGGCCCGGCGCGACGTACCCTTAGCAGATCTCTCGCTCGGCCGCGACCGTGGCGAGCACCCGGGCGTGCGCCGCGGACAGCAGGGCGGGCATCCCGGCTCCCGCCGAGCGGAGGGCGTCGACGAGGTCACCGGGCAGCCGTACGCCCACCGAACCCCGGCCCGTCGCCGGGTCGTCCGCCGCCGTCCACCGCGGCGCGGCGGTTGCCGTTACCTGTTCGCCGGTGCGCGTCATCGTCTCTGCTCCCCTTCGTGCACGCCCTCGTGTGCCTGGATGTCGATGGTGAAGAGCGGGGTGGCCTGGTCGGCGTGACGCTGGGCGGAGACCGCGTCGGGTCCCTGGGCGACCACGCAGGCGAGCCGGTCCCGGAAGGAGTTCGTCCTGGTCACCACCGTCCCAGGCGTGGTCAGCGCGGCCGCCGCCACCACGCCGGGGCTCGCCGCCGCCCGCAGCCCGCCCCGAACCGCCGTGACGAGGCCCTCCCGCGCCAGCATCTGGAACCGGATCGCGGCGTGCCCGGCCCCGGGGGCCGGGGCCGGCGGCGGGCCCCCGGCGGCCCGGGCGACGACGGCATCGACCAGGTCGAGCCCCAAGGCCGCCCGCACGGCGGCGGGGATCATGCCGCCGGCGAGCCGAGGATTCACCTCGATCACCACCGGTCCGGCCGCGGTCAGGCGCAGCTCGGTGTGCGCGGCGCCCCAGCCGAGGCCGAGGGCGCGCAGCGCGCGCCGCGCGGTCCGGCCCAGCTGCTCGCGGGTCGCGTCCGGCACCTGCGCCGGGACGTCGTGGCCGACCTCGACGAACCACGGTTCGGGGCCCAGTCGCTTGCCGACCACCACCTGCGGCTCGCCGTCGAACGTCTCGACGGAGAACTCCGGCCCCCGGACCGCCTGCTCGACCAGGATCGCGAGGTCGGGCCGGGGCCGCCGGCCCAGCAGCAGCGCCGCCCATCGGGCGGTCTCGACGACGTCGGCACAGAGCCGCACGCCGACCGACCCGGAACCCGTCGCGGGCTTGAGCACCACCGGCGGCCCCAGTTCCGCGGCGGCGGCCACGGCACCGGCCACGGAGCCGGCGGTGCGGAAGCCGGGGACCGGCACGCCCGCGGCGGCGAGTGCCCGCCGACGGTGTGGTCGAGGTTCGCGGGCCAGAGGCTGTTGCCCAACCCCCGCAGCGGCCGGTGCCCGTCCGGCTGTCCGAAGAGAACGCTGTGCCGGGTGTCGACTCCCACGGCACGGGTGTGGGGGGGGGTGACCGTACGCAGCGCCCGCACCGTGCCGCACATCGATCCGCCGGAGCCGACCGGGCCGATCACGCAGTCGATCTGGCCGAGGCCGTGCACCAACTGTTCCGCGACCACGGCGTAGGAGCGCGGATTGTCGGGGTTACGGTACTGCTCGGGGCAGAAGGTGCGGGGATGCTCGGCACGGATGCGGGCCAGGCGGTCGAGCCGCGTGCGCTGGTATCCGCCGACGCGGGCGGGGTGACGGCAGATCTCCACGGTGGCGCCCAGGTCGTTGAGGCGCCGGTGCAGATGCACGTCGACGGCCGGGTCACTGACCAGGATCAGCTTCCGGCCGAGCAGGGCGGCCTGCATGGCGAGCCCGAGCCCGAACGTGCCCGAGGTGGTCTCGACGATCACGGTGCCGCGCTCCAACTCGCCCCGGGCCAGGGCGCGACGCAGGATGTAGCGGGCCGGCAGCAGCTTCATCAGGGTGAAGACGGCGCCGTAGAGGTTCGCGCCCAGCCGGACCAGCCGCGGCATCATCTGCGCCTCGGTGATCTCGTCGAAGGCGGTGCTGAGCGTCATGTCGTCATCCCCTGAAAATGGACGGACGCAGGACTGTCGGCTGTCATCCAGGATGGATCGGACGCCCGTCGGGGCCGGCGGCCCGGGCGTTGTCGCGTGCGCCGTCCCGGGTGGCTCGCACCGTGGGTGGCGGATCGGGCAAAAGCATTTCTACTGCACCCGGTCGAGGGTCGGCAACGTCCGGGCAACTACCTGCCATCGGGGAAGCGGAAGAACACGCGGCGACCGGTCGAAGTGTCCACCAGTCACCGCCCAACCGATGTCCTCGCAGGTCAGGCCACACCGATGTCGGATTGCCGCAACAGGCCCAACTCGGCGGCGCGCACTCCGACCTGGAAACGGGAACGGGCACCGAGTTCGTGCGCGATGTCCGCCACGTTGCGCCGGTAGGTCCGGACCGACATGCCCAGGCTCCGAGCCGCCGCCTCGTCGGTGTCCCCGGAACCGAGTGCCCGCAGGATGCGGCGCCCGAGCGCGGTGCGGGAGCGGCCATCGGCCCGGGGATAGCCGGCCAGGGCGGCGCCGCCCTGCCACGACGCGCGGAACAGGGCCCGCAGACTGCCCAGCAGGGCGGGCGCGCGGACGACGCATGCCCCACCCTCGTCGCCGTGGTGACTGCGGATCAGCGCGGAGACGTCGTCGACCAGCAGCGCCTCCTCCAACGTGACCGGGGCCAGCCGAACCTCGCACCGGCGGGCGACGTCGTCGAGCCGGGCAACGGCGTCCGGATCGTCCAGGACGTCCGCCGCAGCGAGGACCTTGACCTCGACCCCGGCCAGGGCGGCGCGGGTGAGGATCCGCGGCTCGGGCATGAACTCGGCGGCGCCGTGACCGGGGAGCACCACGCCGATGAAGTCGCGAGCACCGGCGGCCAGGTCCCGGGCCGCGTCGGCGACGCAGTGACCGCCGGGCTCCACGACCGCCACCGACTGTTCGTGCAGGAAACTGCGGTGCCTGCCCATCACGTCCTCGACGAGAGCCCGGGCCTGGAGCAGCATGCCTTCGATGTCGTCGCCGGAGGTCTCCGGCGCGACCGCCGGGGTGTGCGGTCGTTCGCCGCCGGCAACCTGGGTCTCATCGACAGCTCTCGTCACAGCTTCCCCTCAAGCTAGTCCGGATCACGGCGAGAAGGTCACCGATGGCGGACCGGTCACGACCGTTGACGGCAGCGCATAGGGGCATGCGCGAACGGATCTCGCTCGGCACGCGAAGAGCTCACCCAGATCAGACAACTGCTCAAGGGAATCCCATGTCAATGACGTCCGGCAACGCGCATCGAATGCGGATCATCGTAACCCAGTCCCAAAAATTGAGTCAAGATACTCGGGTTTCACCATCGTCATTTCACAACGTCCGATATCGACGTCCGGCGCGCTTTGGGGGATCGTTCCCCGGCATACCGACGGCCGATCATTGCATGGCCGCTTATCGATTCGTGGCCGTCTGTCCGGACCGGGACCGCTGGCTGTCACCGCGCCCGCCGACCTGGTCGATCCTCGGCCATGGTCAGGTCCGGGTCAGCCCCGTGTCAACCGACCCGCCCAGGCTGAGGGCCATCCCGTCTCCCCCGCCTCCGGGGTTCCGGGACCTTCGAGTCGATGGAAGGAGACGCGATGCTGGACGGATGCGTCCCATGGCCGCCACACCTGGCCGAGCACTACCGCAGCGCGGGGTACTGGCGGGGCGAAACGCTCGGCGGCCTGCTGCGGGACTGGGCCGCCGAGCACCGGGACCGGGTCGCGCTGGTCGGCGACGACGGCACGCAGGTGACCTACCGGGAACTCGATCTCTGGTGTGATCGCCTGGCGGCCGGTTTCGCCGACCGGGGCATCACACCCCGAAGCCGGATCCTGGTGCAACTGCCCAACGTATGCGAATTCGTCGCCGTGTGCTTCGCGCTGTTCCGTCTCGGCGCGATACCGGTCTTCGCGCTGCCGTCCTACCGCGGTAACGAGATCCGGCACCTGGTCACGCTCTCCGGCGCGGAAGCCTACGTCATCCCCGACGAGTTCAACGGCTTCGACCACCGGGCACTGGCCCGCGAGATCCAGGCGGAGCTGCCCCAGCTCACCCAGGTGTTCGTGGTGGGCGACGCGGGCGACTCCTTCACCGCGCTGGCCGACATCGCTCGCGACCCCGTCGACCTGCCCGAGCCGGACGCCTCCGACGTGGCCTTCTTCCTGCTCTCCGGTGGGACGACGGCGCTGCCGAAGCTGATCCCCCGCACCCATGACGACTACGCCTACCAGATCCGGATCACCGGCGAGATCTGCGAACTCGACCAGGACACGGTCTACCTGGCGGTACTTCCGGTCGAGTTCAACTTTCCCTGGGGCTGCCCCGGCATCATCGGGGTGCTGCGGGCCGGCGGCCGGGTGGTGCTGGCCGGCAACCCCTCCCCCGAGGTCTGCTTCCCGCTGATCGAGACGCACCGGGTCACCCTCACCTCGGTGATCCCGACCATCGTGCACCTCTGGCTGGACGCCGTGAAGCGCACCGACCACGACCTGTCGAGCCTGCGGGTGTTGCAGGTGGGCAGCGCCAAGCTCCACGACGAGGTCGCCGCGCAGATCGAGCCGGCCCTCGGGGTCCGCCTGCAACAGGTGTTCGGGATGGCCGAGGGTCTGCTCACCTTCACCCGCTTCGACGACCCCCAGGAGATCGTGCTGACCACCCAGGGCAGGCCGGTCTCGCCGGCCGACGAGATCCGGGTGGTGGACGTCGACGATCGGCAGGTGCCCGTGGGCACGATCGGTGAGCTGCTGACCCGGGGCCCGTACACGCTGCGGGGTTACTACCGGGCGCCCGAGCACAACGCCACGGCGTTCACCGAGGACGGCTTCTACCGCACCGGTGACCTCGTCCGACTCACCGGGACCGGCGAGATCATCGTCGCGGGGCGGAGCAAGGACGTGATCATCCGGGGTGGTGACAAGATCTCGGCGACCGAGGTGGAGAGCCACCTCTGCGCCCACCCGGGCGTGCAGCAGGCCGCGGTGGTGCCGATGCCGGACCGGATACTGGGTGAGCTCACCTACGCGTTCGTCATCCCCACCGACCCGGCGGCGGCGCCCACCCTTCCCGCGCTGCGCCGGCTGCTGCGGCAACGCGGCCTGGCCGACCACAAGCTGCCCGACCGGGTCGAGGCGGTCGAATCCTTCCCGCTGACCGGTCTGAACAAGGTGGACAAGAAGGCACTCACCGCCCGGGCCGCGGCCCGGGCCGCCGGCGCCGTCAGGACGTTGACGGCGGACGTGAGCTGAGACGGAGGCCGGAATGAACAGCGCACACGGCTACCGCGTGCCCTTCCAGCGACGTGGCAGTGTCGTCGGTGAGGCGGACCTCGCGGCGCTCACCAGGGTGGTGAACTCCGGGGAGCCGCTGTCGGCAGGGCTGTGGCGGGAACGTTTCGAGCACCGTTTCCAGGAACTCGTCGGTGCGCGCCACGCCCTTACCGTGACCAGCGGCACCGTGGCGCTGGAACTGGCGGTGCGCCTGCTCGACCTGGGCCCCGGCGACGAGGTGATCGCCACCCCGCAGACCTTCCAGGCGACGATACAGCCGCTGCTGAACCACGACGTCAAGGTGCGCTTCTGCGACGTCGACATGCACACCCTGAACATGGATCCGGACATGCTGGAGTCCCTGATCACCGAGCGGACCCGGGCCATCATCCTGGTGCACTACGGTGGCTGCCCGGCGGAGATGAGGCGGATCATGGAAATCGCCCGCCGCGACGGGGTCGTGGTGATCGAGGACTGCGCCCACGCGCTCGGCAGTCACTACCACGGCGTCAGCCCGGGCGCCCTGGGCGACATCGGCTGCTTCAGCTTCCACTCGACGAAGAACATCACGACCCTCGGCGAGGGCGGCATGATCACCCTCAACCGGGCCGACTGGGCCGATCGCGTCGACCGGCTGCGCGGCAACGAGGTCGACGCCGTGTACGTGCCGACCGGCCCCGGCACGAGAGCCGAACCGCCGCTGCTGCCCTGGATGAAGTTCTCCGCCGACGTCTATCGCCACGCCGTCGCCGACATCCGCGGCGCCGGCACCAACGCCACCATGTCGGAACCGGCCGCCGCCGTCGGTCTGGTCCAACTGGAGGCACTGAACGGTTTCACCGAGCGCCGCCGGTGGATCGCCCAACGGCTGGATCAGGCGATGTCCGCCTTCCCCGGTGTCCGCCTCCAGCGCACCCCCGAGCAGAGCCGGCACGCCTATCACCTGTACACCGTCTTCATCACCGCCGGAGCGGCCATCCGAGAACGCTTCGTGCGGTCGCTGGACCAACTGGGCGTCGAGGTGCAACTGCGCTACTTCCCACTGCACCTGGTCCCCGAGTGGCGGTTGCGGGGACATCGACCGGGTGAGTGCCCGGTGGCCGAGCGGATCTGGTTCGAGGAGCACGTGAACCTGCCCTGTCACCCAGGGCTCACCGACGAACAGGTGGACTACCTCGTGGCCGCGGTCACCGACGCGCTGGAACAGGCGTACGGCGCGTCCGCCGACGGCCGCGGCCGGCTGGTCGCGCCCTGACCCGAACGCCTCGCTCGCCCCACTGACCGGAAGGACACGTCACGGTGCCGTACATCGATGTCAAGATCTATGAGAACCGTCTCGACGAGAAGACCGAGCGCGAACTCATCGAGCGCCTCACCGCCGCGGTCGTGGACGTCTTCGGCGAGTCGATCCGACCCCAGACCTGGGTGACCCTGACCGGGGTGCCACACAGGCGCTGGGGCATCGGCGGTGAGCAGGGCTGAACGCCGGCCCGGGCACTCCCGACGGCTCAGCTCGGCGCGGCGGTCATGCCGGCGATCAGCCAGTCGAGGGTGCGGTGGAAGTCCTGGTCGCGAATCTGCGCCAGGGTCAGGCCGCCGCGCTGCTCCAGCAGGCCTCCGGCCGCCTCGACACCGGGCACTCCGGTGACGCTGTCGGCGACCTCCGAGAAGAACTCGTCCGCCGTCCGTCCGATCGCGCGCCCGCCCTCGATCCATCGACTCTCCATCACGGTGAAGCCGTAGACGTACTGGAAGACTGCGGAGAGCGCGGTCGACCACCGGGTCGGAGGTAGGGGCGACCGGGCGATGACGGCCCGGGCGCACCGGGCGAAACGTACGCTCTGCGGCCCGATGTTGAGGTACTCGCCGTAGCAGCGCAGCGCCCAGGGGTGGGCGACCATGACACGGCGCCAGGCCGTGGCCAGCAGCCGAAGGTCGTCCCGCCAGTCGTGGCCGGCCGCCGGGTCCGGGAGTTCGATCTCCCCGGCCACCGCGTCCAGCGCCAGTTCCAGCAGGTCGTCCTTGTTGTCGACGTACCAGTACAGCGACATCGGGGTGACATTCAGGTCAGCGGCGAGGCGGCGCATGGAGAAGCGGTCCACGCCGTCCGCGTCCAGCAGCCGCAGCAGCGCGGCGACGATCCGGTCGCGGTCCAGAGCGCCCGCCCCCGCGCCGGGGCCGGTGCCGCGGGCGGGCCGGGATCTCATCCAGACGCTGCTGCGCGGCTGCGAGATCCGTCCGCCACCCATCCCCGCTCCCCCGTACCCGTCTCGGCCACTGGATTCGCTGACAAGGTACCTGGCCGGGTGTCGCCGATCCCGCTCCACCCGGCCAGGCGCCGTCACGCGCTCGTCGGTGACTCGGCGGTGCTCGACGGCGTTCCCGCCGGGGTCGCCTCGGCCCGCTCCGCACGGCGCAGCAACAGGGCGGCGAGCAGACCACCGACGAGGACGGCGGCGGCCCCGATGAGCTGGCTCAGCCTGACGCTGTCGGCGAAGGCGTCCAGCACCTGCTCCCGCGCCTGCGGCGACAGGGTCTGGGCCAGGGCCTCCTGGAGGGAGCCGACCGCGCCGATCCCGACCACCGCCGGCAGGAGCGTGACGAACCGGGCGTTGAGTGCCGCCCCGAGAACCGCCACGCCGAGTCCGCCACCGAACTCGGTGACCGTGCTCTGGACGCCCGCCCCGGCCCCGGCCTTCTCCGGTGGGATGGCGCTCATGATGGCGTTCGCCATCGCCGGCATGGCCAGCGCGATGCCCCCGCCCATCACCAGCAGGCCGACGAGCATGCCCCCGTAGCCGTACGACGGGTTGCCCAGCAGCGCCACCGCACACAGGCCGACCGCGAGCAGCGTCATCCCGAGGGCGATGGTCCCGGAGGTGCCCACCCGGGGCAGCAGCTTCGCGCCGGCGCCCCAGAGGTTGAGCGCCACGATGGTCAGCGCGAGCGGCGCGGTCCGCAGGCCGGCGTCGAGCGGGCTGTAGCCCAGGACGAACTGGAGGTGCTGGGTCAGCAGGAACAGCGATCCCGCCATGCCGAACGCCACCAGCAGACCACCGGTGATGGCTCCGGTGAACCGTTGGTTTCGGAACAGTCCCATGTCCAGCATGGGGAAGGGAATCCGGGTCTCCCAGCGGACGAACGCCGTGAGGGCGACGGCACCCACCAGGCCCGGGACCAGCACCCGGGTGGAGGTCCAGCCGTGCTCGGGGATGGAGATGATCGCGTAGACGATCCCCACCATGCCGATCGTGGAGAGCACCGCGCCGACCAGGTCCGGTCGCTTGCCCGCCGGGGACTTGGACTCCGGCACGAGCAGGACGACCGTCACGGCGCTGATCACCGCGATCGGTACGTTGATCAGGAAGATCGACCCCCACCAGAAGTGGGCCAGGAAGGCTCCGCCGATCACCGGACCGGCGGCGAACCCGATGGAGCTCACCGCCGCCCAGACCCCGATGGCCCGGGGCCGCTCCTCGTCGTCGAAGATCTGCATGATCACGGCCAGCGTGGTGGTCATCAGCAGGGCGCCGCCGATGCCCATGCCGGCCCGGGCGGCGATGAGCTGCGGGGCGGACTGGCTGTAGGCCGCGGCGAGCGAGCCGAGGCCGAAGAGCACCAGGCCGACGGTCAGCGCCCGCTTGCGGCCGTACCGGTCGCTGAGGCTCCCCGCGGTGAGCAACAGCCCGGACTGGAGCAGGGCGTACGCGTTGATCATCCACTGCGTGTCGGCGATCGTCGCATCCAGTTCCTCGTTGATCGACGGAATGGCGACATTGAGCACCGTGTTGTCGAGCAGGACCACGAACTGCGCGAGACAGATAACCCCGAGGATCACCCAACGCCGCGGATCTCGGGCGACTGTTGCAGCGGCGGCTTGTGCGGCTTGCATGAGATCCCCTTAACAAGATAGCTCTCGAGCCCGTTATACGTCGTATAAGGGCACCTGGACCCTACAAGACAACGTCCCTTTCGGCCGCCGGGGCGGCCGGCGTGTGCGGCCCGAGCCCGGTCATTGCCGGAGCGCACCGCCGGCGTCGATCCGGACCCGGTCGTCGGCGTCCAGCCGCACGACCCGCCCGGCCTCCAGGGCGAGTTCGCCGCCCCGCCACCGCTCGTGCAGCATCCGGTCGTGCGAGACCACGACGACCGCTCCGGGGTAGACCTCGAGCGCGGCCTCGAACTCCTCGACCAGCGCCAGGGACAGATGGTTCGTCGGCTCGTCGAGCAGCAGGAGGTCGGCATCGCGGTCCAGCAGGCGGGCCAGCGCGAGCCGACGCCGTTGCCCCACCGACAACGCGCCGACCGGGGTACCGAAGTCGGCCGGCCGGAACAGCCCGAGTGACCGCAGGCGTTCCCCGTGTTCCTCCGAGGTGCCCACCCGTCCCTCGGCGAACGCGGCCAGAAGGCTGACGTCCGCGCGGGGCGGCGGCACGTCCTGGGGCAGGTAGCCGATCCGACCGTGGCGGTCGACCGTGCCCCGGTCCGGGCGCAGCCGACCCGACGCCACCTCCAGCAGGGTCGACTTCCCCGCCCCGTTGCGGCCCGACACCAGCAGCCGCTGGCCGGCGTACAGCATTAGCTCGTCCACGTCGAGCCGCCCGTCGACCCGCACGTCGTGCAGCTCCAGCACCGGCCCCTCGCGGCTGTCGGCGTCCAGCGGGGCGTGCAGGTGCAACGGCTCTGGCGGCTCGGGCACCGGCTCGGCGCGCAGTCGTTCCAGCCGTTCGGCCGCGCTCCGGACCCGGGTGGCGATGGAAAACTGCACCCGCCGGCCGTCGCCGTTGTACTTGCACTTGTTGTGGTCCTTGATCGCCCGGCCCGGCGCCACCTGGTAGGCGGTGGTCGCGCCCCACTCCGTCCAGTGCGCGATCTCACCCACCCACTCCGCGTACGCCTGCTCCCAGCGCTGTCGGGCGGCGCGCTTCTCGGCGAGATAGCTGGCGTAGCCGTTGCCGTACCGCTGCACCGTCCGCCGATCGCCGTCGACCTCGATGATCGCGGTAGCGACCCGCTCCAGCAGCAGCCGGTCGTGGGTGACGACCACGACCGTGCCGTGGTGGCCCCGCAACCGGTTCTCCAACCAGGACACCGCCTGCTGGTCGAGGTCGTTCGTCGGCTCGTCGAGCAGGAGCAGCTCCGGTTCGGCGGAGAGCACGCCGGCCAGCGCGAGCCGGGCGAGCTGCCCACCGGAGAGCGTGCCGAGCCGGCGGTCCCGGTCGAGATCGCCGATGCCGAGTTGGGACATGGCCGCCTCGACCTTGGCGTCGGCCCGGTATCCGTCGCGCAGTTCGAAGGCCGTGCGCAGCGCGCTGTAGTCGGCCATCCGCTCGGTCGAGGCGGACCCGAGGTCCCGCTCGGCGGCGGCGATCCGCCGTTCCAGGTCGCGGATCTCGCCGAGTGCGGCATCGATCGCGTCACCGACGGTCGAGTCGTCCGGCAGGTCGACCACCTGTCCCAGGTGCCCCACCCCACCGTCGGCCATCACGATGACCTCCCCGTCGTCCGGATGCTCCCGGCCCGCGACCATCCGCAGGAGCGTGGACTTGCCGGAGCCGTTCTCCCCCACGATGCCGACCCGCTCGCCGGGCGTGATGGAGAAGGAGACGGCGTCGAACACGCGACGGTGGGCGAACGACTTGCTGACGTTGCGGAGCGTGAGTTGATCTGACATGGAAACCTCCGATCGCCGGGCGCGGAGGACGGAACCTCCCGCGTTCCTTGACCGAACCGGGGCGTGCTCCGCGCGCGAGGGTTGTCGATTCAGACGATCTTGCCGCTGACCAGGGAAAGCTCCGGGCCTTCCCAGCCGCGCCGCAGCCAGCGGTCGTGCGAGGCCACGACCACCGCGCCAGGTGCCGTCCGCAGCGCGTCCTCCAGCTCCTCGACCAGGCTCAGGGAGAGATGGTTGGTGGGTTCGTCCAGCAACAGCACGTCCGGTGGCGTGGCCACCAGCAGCGCGAGCGCCAGCCGCCGCCGCTGCCCGACGGAGAGGTGACCGAGCGGGCGGTCGACGTCGCGCGGGGCCAGCAGACCGAGCTGCGCCAGCGACACCGCGTCGGCCCCGGCCGCCGCGTCGTACACCTGCCGCGCGGTCTGTTCGTCGTCGGGGAAGTCCACCTCCTGCTCCAGCAGGCCGACCCGGACACCGCCGGCCCGCCGCACCTCCCCGCCGTCCGGGGTGAGGCGACCGGCGATCACCTGCAACAGGGTGGACTTGCCGGCGCCGTTCGGGCCGGTGACCATCAGACGCTCCGAGGTGGACACGTCGAGCCGGTCGACGCTCAGCCGTCCGCCCACCGTCACGTCGGACAGCGACACCGCGATCCGCTCGCCCGCCGGCCGACCGGTGAGCTTCGCCGCAAAGGCCAGCGGCGCCGGGGGCTTACGCACCTGGTTCTGGGTCAACTCGTCCAGGCGTTGCTGGGCGTTGCGCACCCGCCGGGAGATCTGCCGCTGCACCCGGCCGCCGTGCCGGTCGTACCCGATCTTGTTGTTGTCCTTGATCGTCCGCGCGTGGTTGACCGCCCGCGCCGTGGTCCGCACGGCCTCGCGGAGTTCTTCGAGCTCCTCCTGCTCGGCCGCGTACTGCTCCTCCCAGCGGATCCGCTCCCGACGCTTGGCCGACAGGTACTCGGTGTACGCGCCGCCGTAGCGGGTCACCGTGCCGCGGGTCGGATCCAGGTCGAGGATGTCGGTGCAGACCTCGTCCAGGAACATCCGGTCGTGCGAGGCGACGACGACCACCCCGGGCAGCCCTCGCAGCCGCTGCTCCAGGAAACCGACCGCCTCGTCGTCGAGGTGGTTCGTCGGCTCGTCGAGCAGCATCGCCTGCGGCTGCCGGATCAGCAGCGCGGCCAGCCCCAGTCGGGAGCGCTGACCACCGGAGAGCGTGGCGAGCGGTCGCGACCGCTCCATGTCGGCCAGCCCGAGCCCGGCCAGCACGAGTTCGGCGCGGCGGTCGGCGTCCCAGAGGTCGTGGTCCTGCGCCCACTCCAACAGGTCGCCGTAGGCGGCGAGCACATCGGCGTCGTCCGGCCGCCGTTCCAGCTCGCCGGTGAGCTGCTCCAACCTGGTCCGGGCGGAGCGTAGCTCGGCGAGCGAGTCGTCGACGACCTCCTGCACCGTCGAATCCAACGCGAACGGCAGCTCCTGCCACAGGAAACCGCAGTCGGCCGGGCGCCGCACCTCGCCGGCGTCGGGTTCCTCCACCCCGGCCAGCAGCCGGAGCAACGTCGACTTGCCGACGCCGTTCTCCCCCACCAGACCGATGCGCTGGCCCGGGGACGCGGACAACGAGGTGCCGTCGAACACCTGTCGGTCACCATAGGATTTCGCCACATCACGGGCGCACAGAAAGACACTGTCTGACACTTGGACACCTGCCACCAGAAAAGATCGAACCTGAAAAGGCGATTCGTATCCGGATGCCCGGGCGGGCGTCCCTGATCGAGCAGGGTCGCCGCTGGCTCGAGCGGGGCGCGGTGTCAGTAGATCATGAAACTGATCGTACCGTCGCTCCTACTGACCGTCAACCGAACCGGCGGTAACCCCCCGGCCGAACCGCTGCCACGGGCTCCACCAGGCAATTCGCGGCCCGACGGGGCGGGAGCGCCAGGCCGCTCCGCCGGCACCACGCGGGGGCGCGACGTCAGCGCCCGGTCGGCGCGCAACGGTAACCTTCGCTGGTGCTGTCCTACCTGCCATCCGGGATGTCCCTCGCGCCGGCGCGGTCCGGGCCACCGCACGGCCAGCGGGCGGCGCGGGAGGCGGTGCCGCGATGACCGCCACCCCCGGGCCCAGACGTCCGCCGTTCCTCGACGGAGCGACGATCTCCCGCGTGCTGCCGATGGCCGCGGCCATCGACACGATCCAGGAGGCGATAGCGGCCGGATTCGACCCGGAGACCGACCCGCTGCGTACGAGCGTGGCGCTGCCCACCGGTCAGCTCCTCTTCATGCCCTCGGCCACCGACCGGTACGCCGGCGTCAAACTCATCAGTGTCGCGCCGGCGAACTCCGATCGCGGACTGCCGCGGATCCAGGGCGTCTACCTCCTCATGGACGCGGCGACCCTGGCCCCGGTGGCGCTCCTCGACGCGCCGACGCTCACCGCGATCCGGACCCCCGCGGTGTCCGCGGTCGCCGTCGACCACCTGGCCGCACCGGACGCGCGCCGACTGCTGGTGTTCGGCACCGGTCCCCAGGCGCACGGGCACGTCGAGGCGATCCGTCAGGTCCGGCCGATCGCCCACCTGAGCGTCGTCGGCCGACGACGCGCGTCGGTCGAGGCGTTCGTGGCCCGCTGGCAGGCGTCGGGGCTCCACGCCGAGCCCGCGGGCACCGATCCGGTCGCGCGGGCGGACATCGTCTGCTGCTGCACCACGGCCCGGCAACCGCTGTTCCCGGCACCGGCGGTCGGGCCGTCCGCCACGGTCGTCGCGGTCGGCTCGCACGAGCCCGACGTCCGTGAGGTCGACGAGAACCTCGTGGCCCGGGCGGTGACCGTCGTCGAGACCCGGTCGACAGCCCTGCGCGAAGCGGGCGAGATCGTCCAGGCCCTCCGCGCCGGCCACTGCACGCCCGAAGGACTGCACACCCTGGCGGAACTGGTCCGGGGGGCGGTGGTGGTGCCGCCCGCCCGGCCCCGTTTGTTCAAGAGCACCGGCATGGCCTGGCAGGACCTGGTCGTCGCGGCGGCGGTGCACCGGCGATGGCTCAGCACGCACGCCCCGGAGCCGTCGGTCGACCGGTCGGCGTGACCGTCGGCCCCGACCTCAGCGCCGTGCCACGGCGAACCGACTGCCCGGACGCGCCAGACCCAGACGTGCGCGCAGCGTCCCGCCCCCGCCGGCCAGACCCCGCCGCACCAGTTCCGGACCAACCGTGACCAGGAACGGATCGTCGGCGCCGGTCAACGGCACCAGGAAGCCATCCGTCGCCTGCCGTGCCATCCACTCGGTCACCTGGTCGGCGTCGGCCCCGGCCGGCAACGGCGTGCAGACCTTGAGCTGGTCCGGGTCCCGGCCAGCCGCGGCGACCTCCCGGCGCAGCTCCTCCCGGCGCGAGCGCGCCTCCGAGGGGTCCACCGAATGGAGGAAGACCACGTCCGCGCTCGCCGCCAGTCGCGGGTCGGTGACGACGACGACCGGATGACCCTGTGGCGGTCGAGCGACGTTGAGCGGGCCGGCGACGCGATAGTGCGGGCCGGTGTGGTCGAGCCGGTGCATCCGCTCCAGGTGCCAGTACAACCCCTGCGCCCGGTCATGAACGAAGGCGTCGTCGTCGAAGCTGTCCCACAATCCCCGGACCACCTCGAGACACTCCGCCGCCCTCGCGGCGTCCGGGTCGGGTTCGTCACCGGTACGCAGTTCGAGGCCGCAGCGACCGGAGGTCAGGTGATCGAGCGACGCCGCGATGCGCGCCAGGTGGTACGGCGCGAGACCGTCGGCCCGGACACCGGCGACGAGTCCGATGTGGGTGGTTACCACGGCCAGGGCGGCGGCGAACGTGGTCGACTCGAACGGACCCGGGGTCCGTGTCGTGCCCTCGCGGAGCACGGCGGCGTGGAAGCCGACCCGCTCGCACGCCTGCACCACGCCCCGCACACGCGCGAGGTCCTCGGTGTCGTCGCCCGGTGTCACGGCCGCGAACAGGAGCGGGTGGCGGGCGGCCCGCCGGTCGGCGTTCACGCGGCCACCACCTTCCGGCCCCGGGTGACCTGGCCCAGTCCGAGGTTCTCCCGCAGGGTCGTGCCCTCGTACCCGGTGCGGTAGAGGCCCCGCCGTTGCAGTTCGGGGACGACGTGGTCGACGAAATGGTCGGCGGACTCCGGCAGGTAGGGGAAGTCGATGTTGAAGCCGTCGGCGCCGCGTTGGATGAACCAGGTTTCCATGTGGTCGGCGAGCTGCTCGGGCGTGCCCGCCACGATGTCGCCCATCAGGCGCAGGGCGAGCCCACGGATCGACAGGTCCTCCCGCCGGGCCAGGCCGACCAGGCGCTCGGTGGTGCTCTGGGACTGGTTGGTGTGCGCGATGTCCGGTACCGGCCCTTCGATCGGATGCCCGCTCAGATCCACCCCGAGGAAGTCCTGGAGGGTCTGGAGGGCGACGTGGTCGGGGACGAGTTCCTGCAGCTCGGCCAGTCGCCGGCGGGCGTCGGCCTCGGTGGCGGCCACGATCGGCGCCAGGGTGGGCCAGATCAGCACCGCGTCGGGGTCCCGCTCGGCCCGGGCGACCCGCTGCTTGAGGTCGGTGTAGAACGCCTGGGCGTCGGAGAGCTGGTTGTGCCGGGTGAAGATCACTTCGGCGTGGCGGGCCGCGAAGGCACGACCGACCGGCGAGGAGCCGGCCTGGATGATGACCGGCCGGCCCTGGGGTGGCCGGCAGACGTCGAGCGGCTCCGTCACCCGGAAGTACTCGCCGGTGTGGTCGACCGGCGCCGCGGCCGACCCGCCGGCCGGATCCGCGGCCCCGTCCCACAGCGACGTGACCACGTCGATGAACTCCTCGGCACGCCGGTAGCGCTCGTCGTGCTCCATGTGTGCCGGCTGACCGAAGTTGACCGACTCCCAGGGCGCCGCGGACGTCACGACGTTCCAGCCCGCACGCCCGCCGCTGAGCCGGTCGAGCGAGGCGAAGCGGCGGGCGACCTGCTGCGGCTCGTTGTAGGTGGTGGTCGCGGTCGCCGCCAGTCCGATGTGCTCGGTGGCCGCCGCGTACGCGGCCAGCAGCGTGAGCGGCTCGAAGTGCTCGGTGCGGGAGGTGTGGCGCAGGGAGTCGAGATGCGTGCCCCACACCGCGACGATGTCGGCGATGAAGAGGGCGTCGAAGAGCCCGCGTTCGAGCGTCCGGGCGTTGCGCAGATGGAAGTCCAGGTCGAGCTGAGCGTCGGCCTTGGTGGTGGGATGACGCCAGGCGGCCACGTGGCCACCCGGCCCGTCGATGATGCCGGCGAGCGTCATCCGTCTGGGGGGTCGAGGCATCGCGGTACTCCTTTCTCGGCGGGTGCGTGATCAGTGCCGGAGGGCGGACCGCAGGATCCGGGCGAGCCTGCGGACGTTCTCGCCGGTCAGCATCGTGACGTGGTTGCCGGGCACGAGGCGGATGGACAGGTCCTCGCAGAGGTCCTCCCAGCCGAGTCCCGGCCGGCCGTGGAACCGGTCCGACTCGTCGTAGGCCGCTCCCCGACCGAAGCCGGTGTCCCCGGCCCGGAGCACGGCGACCGGACCGGCGTAGGGCCTCGGGCGGTAGCGCTGGACGGCCTCGACGCAGTCGCGCATCAGCGCCACCGGGTCGCCCCCGCCGTCGCCGCGCAGCCAGTCGGCGACCTGCCGCAGTTCGGCGAGGTACGCGTCGGCGTCCGCCGGTTCGGCAGTCGCCGGCGTCTGCGCCCCGGGCCCACCGGGCGGGCCGGGGTGGTCCGCCGCGGCGGCCCGGTCCTCGACCACCGCCCGCAGCCGGTTGGCGAACGAGCCCTCGGCCTCCGCGTCCGTCAGCTCCCCGGTCGGGGCGCCCGCGTCCACCATGACCACGAGCGGCGGGACCGCACCGGTCGCGGCGACGCGCTGCGCCATCTCGTAGGCGATCACTCCCCCGCCGGAGAAGCCGCCGAGGACCAGCCGCTCGCCGGCGTCGAGGACCGGGCGCAGCGCCGCCAGGTAGACCTCGGCGAGCTGCTCGGTCGACATCCGGCGTGGCTCGGCGTCGTCGACGCGCGGATCCCGGATACCGATGATCTCCTCGGGTCCGGCATAGTGCCGGGCGAGTGGGGCGTAGCAGGCGACCTGGCCACCCGGCGGGTGGACCAGGAAGATCCGGCCCGCACCCGGGCCGCCGGCCGGCCGCAGCGGGACCAGCACGGAATCCTCGGTCTCCCGGACCGGGCCGGCGGAGATCAGCTGGGCCAACCCGCCGGCGGTCGGGTGGGCCAGCACGTCGTCGAGACGCAGCGTACGGCCGGTGTGCTCGGCGAGTTCACGCAGCAGCTTCATGGCCAGCAGCGAGTGGCCGCCGGCGTCGAAGAAGTTGTCGGCGGGAGCCACCTCCACCGGGCCGAGGACCGCCCGCCATGCCCGGCGCACCTGCTCGGCCGCAGGGCCCTCGGGCCAGTGCTGCCGCCCGTCGGCCGGCGGGCGTGACCGCGGTGCCATCCGGGCCAGCGCCGCGTCGGGCACCGTGTCGAGGACGTCGGCCACCGTCGTCCGCTCGTCACCACGCTCCGGAAGGTCCCGCAGCAGCCGCGCGCACTGCTCGACCAGCTTCGTCGCCTCGGCGTCGGCCAACCGTGCCCGGTCGTGGACCACGGCCAGCACCAGCCCGCCGTCACCGTCGCGGTAGGCGAGCAGGCTGACCGGGAAGGCGGTCTCCGAACCCGCCGCGTCCGGCAGTTCCACCCGTACGCCCCGCGCCGCGAGGTCGGCCTCCAGCCCGGCCCGGGAGCGCGGGTAGTTCTCGAAGACGATCAGACTCTCGATCAGCGGCTCGCCGGCCGGCCGGCCGCTCCACTCGTGGATCTGGGCGGTCGAGACCCACTCGTACGACGCCAGGTCCAGGACCCGGTCGCGCACTCCGGCGAGTAGCTGCGGGAGAGTGGTCGACGGGGCGACCTCCAGGATCACCGGGAGCGCGTTCATCAGCAGGCCCGGGATCGACTCGACGCCGTCCAGCGCGATGGCGCGGCCGGAGACGGTTACCCCGAAGCTGACGGGCACCGCCGCGCCGCCGGGGGCGGCGCGGCGCAGCAGGAGGGCCCATGCCGCGTGCACCGCGCTGCTCTCCGTGGCGGCCCGGGCCGCCGCCCAGCTACGCAGCAGGTCCGCCTCGGCGGGGGTGAGCCGGCTCTGGACGCGGCCCGACCCGCTCTGCCCGGTGGGGTCACCGGGCAACGCCGGCCGCACGGCCAGCGACGCCGACGGCAGTGCGCCCGACCAGTACGCCCGCGCGCCGGCGGTCTCCTGGCCGTGCAACCAGCGGGCGTAGTCGCGCAGGTCCGGTCGCCGTTCCCCGGCCGGCAGCGCCCCGTCGGCCAGGTAGGCCCGATAGAACTCCTGAATGAGCAGGGAGACGCTCCAGCCGTCCAGCAGTGCGTGGTGGAACGTCAGCAGAACCCGCGTCGAGCCGGTGGCGTCGGTCGGCCCCGTACGGTCCTCGTCCAGCAGGGTGACCCGCAGCAGTCCGGGCCGGCGGAGGTCGAAACCCCGCCGCCGGTCGCGGTCGAGGAGGTCGTCCCAGCCGGTCGCGTCGGCCGGCAATCGGACGACCTCGGGCAGGTCATGGTCGTGCAGCACGAGCCGGGGAGCCTCGCGCCAGTCGAAGGCGGCCCGCAGTACCGCCTCCCGGCGGAACACCGACCGCCAGGCGGTGGCGAAGCGGTCGGTGTCCAACGGACCGTGCCAACGCCAGAAGAGCTGTTCGACGTAGCGACCGTCCTCCTGGTGCGCAAGCGCGTCGAGCAGCAGGCCGTGCTGCTGCGGGGTGACCGGAAAGCTCTCCCGTGCCCCGTCCGGCCGGTCCGGACCCGGCCCCGGACCCCCGACGCTCACCCGACGGGGCGAGGACACCTCGGTGGCGGCCACCGCGTCGGGGCTGACGCCCGCGAGGGTGGTCAGCGTCCAGCGGAGCTGGGTCACCAGCGCGTCGACGGCGTCGGCGTCCAACCCGTCGGCCGGGCTCGGCACCCAGGTGAGACCGGCCCGCAGGCACCCGTCGTGGATGATGCCGTATGCCTCCACGCCGTACACCCGCTCGCACCGGGCCGAGTGCTCACGCGGGATGGGCCGGCGCGACATCCGGTAGCGGCCCGAGGGGCTGAGCTGGTCGGCCTGACCGTAGTAGTTGAAGCAGGCCAGCGCCGGGGGCAGGTCGCGCAGGGCGACGCGCAGCGCGTCGTCGTCGGCGTACTCCCGGCAGGCGCCGAAGCCGATGCCGCCGTCGGGCACGGCGGCCATCACCGGGCCCGCCTGCGCGAGGTAGCGCTCCGGGGACTGCGCCCGGTCGGCGGTGATCACCACCGGGTGGATCGAGGTGAACCAGCCGACCGTGCGGAACAGGTCCTCGCGGCCGTGGCGGCCGTGTGTCTCCACGTCGAAGGTGACCGTCGAGGTGCCCCGCCATCTCGCCAGGGCCTGCGCGAACGCGCCGGCCATCAGCGCGTGCACCGGCAGACCCAGTCGCTGCGGCAGCAGCCCGATCAACCGGTGCGTGGCGGTCTCGTCGAGGACGAACTCGACCCGGCGGATCTGCTGCTCGTCCGGGGCCGGGGTGGTCAGCAGCAGGGTCGGTGCGGCGGCCCGGTCCGCGGCCACCGCCCGCCAGTGGTCCGCCTCACCGGGACGGGCCGCCACGGCGGGCAGGCCGGCGACCCACTCGTCGTACGGGCACACCTCGCCGGGCAGGTTCGGCAGGGCGCCGTCGGCCAGCGCGTCGAGGGCGTGCTCCAGGTCCTCCAGCAGCACCCGCCAGGAGACCCCGTCCACCACGAGGTGGTGCACGGCGATCAGCAGCAGGTCCATGCCGCCGTGGCGGTCGTGCGCCAGCAACGCCCGCACGTGCACGCCGGCGAGCGGGTCGAGGCTGCGCTCGACCGACTCCAGGGCCTCGTCGAGTTCCCCCTCGCCGCCGAACGTCACCTCCCGGAGCACCTCCCGGGGCGGGTACGCCGCGAACGGGGCACCGGGGAGCATGCGGCCCCGGCCGTCGGGGTCCTCGAACCGGGCGGACAACGCCGGGTGGGCCATGACGACGGCCTGCAGGGCGAGCCGGAGCGCCGCCGCGTCGACCGGGCGGCGCAGTTCCAGCAGCACGGACTGGTTCCACTGGTGCCGGTCGGTCCTGATGTGACGGAAGAACCAGGCCTGCACCGGGGCCAGTGGGGAGCCGGACCGGGCGGGGCCCCCGACGGCGCGTACCGGGGCCGGTTCGTCGCCGGCGCGGGGCGCGGCGGTCCGGTCGAGGTGCGCCGCCAGGTCGGCGAGCACCGGATGCTGATAGAGGTCCCGGGTGGCCAGGGTGTATCCGGCCCGGCGCAGCCGCGACACGAGTTGCATCGCCAGGATGGAGTCCCCGCCGCTCTCGAAGAACTGCGTGTCGGGGCCGTCCTGGCCGAGCAGGTCGGTCCAGATCGCCCGGAGCACCGGCAGCGCCGTCCCCGGCCGGACCGGCGGCACCGACGGCGGCCGGGGCACGTCGACCGCCTCGGGTCCGTCCGACGGGTCGGCCGCCAGCCGGGCCAACGTCCGGCGATCCGTCTTGCCGTTGGACAGCAGCGGAATCCGGGCGACCGGGCTGATCCGGACCGGCACCATGTAGCTCGGCAGCAGGTCGGCCACCCGGCGTCGTACCTCGACCGGGTCCAGCGTCGGCGGCGCGACGTGGGCGACGATCTGCACGCTGCCGCGGGCGTGTCGGGCGACCTGCACGCTGGCGTCCCGGACGCCGTCCAGGGAGAGCAGCGCGGCGCGCACCTCGCCCAGCTCCACCCGGTTCCCGTTCACCTTCACCTGATCGTCGAGGCGACCGAGGTGGGTGAGGGCGCCGTTGGGCAGCAGCCGCACCAGGTCGCCGGTGCGGTACACCCGACCCGGCCGGCCGTCACCCAGATCGAGCACCCGGTAGCGTTCGGTGGTGCGCTCGGGATCTCCGACGTAGCCGTCGGAAACGGTGCTGCCGCCGATCCACAACTCACCGGGTGCGCCCGGCGGCAGGAGCCGCTGCGCGTCGTCGAGCACGTAGCAGCGGACGTTGTCGAACGGGACACCGATCGGCACCTCGGCCCGCCGGGTCCAGAACGTGGTGTCGCCCCGCGCCCAGGAGAAGACCGTCGAGTACGAGGTCTCGGTGGGACCGTACGCGTTGTGCAGGCGGGCCGGGTGCGTCGCCTCGAACGCCAGCCGCAGGTCGTTCGGCAGCGACTCGCCGGTGCTGACGACGGTGTGGACGGTCCGATTCGCGGGAAAGGCCGCCGATTCGAGCAGCAGGCGCAACTGCGACGGCACGGCGTGCAGCAGGGTCACCCCGTGCCGGTCGAGTGTCTCCGCGAGCAGGTCCGGGTCACGCTCCGCGTCCGGTGGGGCGACCACCAGCCGGGCGCCGGCGACCAGGGCGACCAGCATCTCGTGCGCGCTGACGTCGAAGGTGAACGGCGCCTTGAGCAGCATCGCGTCGTCGGCGTCGACACCGAAGTGACGGATCGCCGCGAGCACGTCGGCGACCAGCGCCCGGTGGCTCAACTGGGTGCCCTTGGGCAGCCCGGTGGAGCCCGAGGTGTAGAGGACGTGCAGCGCACTGTCCCCGTCCGGTCCCGCCGGCGCGGTCGTCTGCGGCCCGGACCGGGACAGCTCGTCGACGCGCAGCGGTACGAGCGTCGGCAGGCCAGCGGACACCGAGTCGTCGTCGACCAGGACCGTCGTGATTCCGCTGTTGGTCACGATGTGCTGACGGCGTGACTCGGGATGGGTGGGGTCCAGCGGCACGTACGCGGCGCCGGCCCGGATGACGGCCAGGATCGCGGCGACCGCGTCGTCGCTGCGCGCCAGCATCATGCCGACCCGGTCCCCCGCGCGCACGCCGTGGCGGGTCAGGCCGTCGACCAGCGCGTCGACGCGTTCGCCGAGCTGCCGGTAGGTCCAGCGCCGCGGACCGAACTCCACGGCGACCCGGTCGGGCTGCAGGGCGGTGCGCTGCCGCAGCAGGGTGTCGATGTCGGTGTCGGGGATGTCGTGGTCGGTGGCGGTGAGCCCGTCGAGGGCGGCCCGCGCGTCGCGACCGATCCCGTCGAGGTCGGCGACCGGGCGGTCGGGTGTCCGCACCAGTTGGCCGGCGAGGGCGAGCACGTGCTCGCCGAACGCCTCGGCGCTGGCCGCCTCGATCCGGTCGGCGTCGTACTTCAGCCGTCCCCGCACCCGCCCGCGGCTCTCGTGCAGCTCCAGGGTCAGCAGCCCTAGGCCCGGCGCCACCACGTCCTGACGCCAGCGCACGCGCAGCCCGTCGGGCAGCAGCACCCCCTCGTCGGCGGCGGCCGACCGGTCCGCCCAACTCTGCATGACGAACGTGCAGCTGAACGGCGCCGGCCCGGCCGACCCGGTGTCGGGCATCAGCCGGGCGATGCGCGGAAACGGCAACCGCGAGTGATCCACGGCACGGGCCAGCTCGGTCTGCACAGCGGCCGCGAACTCGCCGGCGCTGCGGTCCGCCTGCTCGGGCGAACGGACCAGCAGGGTGCGGACGAAGTATCCCACCGTGCCCGCGAACCGTGGTTCGTCGCGATGGCCCAGCGGGACCGCCACGGTGGGTGCCGACTGACGTGAGTAGGTCGCGAGGGCCTTGAGGTAGGCGGCGAGCAGGACCGCGGAGATCCCCACCCGGTGGGTACGGGAGAAGCGGTGGATCTCCTCGGACAGCGCGGCGTCGAGGTCCACCGCGACGCTGCCCTGCCGTGCGCCGGGGGCCCCGCCGCCACCGGGCGTGTCCAGCGGGAAGTCGATGGTGGTGTCGGCTCCGTCGAGTCGCTCACGCCAGTACGTCTCCAGCGCCGCGATGTCCCGGGTCGGGTCCGTGGCGGCGCGTTCCGCGACGTAGTCGGTGAAGTCCGCGGGAGCGTCGCCCGGAATGTCCCCGTGCCGGTAGGCGGCGACCAGGTCGGCGAGGAGGATCGCGGTGGACTCCCCGTCCACCACGAGGTGGTGCACGACGATCAGGAGCGTATGGTGCGCGGGACCGTGCCGGTACAGCACGGCGCGCAGCACCCCGTCGCGCTCCAGGTCCAGCTCGCGACGGGCCTCCTCGCGCAGCGCGGCGTGCTCCCCGTCGGGCGCGGTCCGGTGCTCCAGCACCGTCGCCCGGCCCGGCCTCAGCTCCAGCTCCGGCAGGTCCCCGTCCTCCACGACGCGGGCGGAGAGGACCGGATGCCGCACCGCCAGCAGGGTCAGCGCCCGCTCCAGGGCCGCCGGGTCCAGCGGGCCGGCCAGGTCCAGCACGAGCGGGATCTGGTAGGGCGACGTCCCGGGGTCGGCGCGGTGCTGGAGCAGCAGTCCCAACTGCTCCGGGGTGAGAGCCGTCCGGTGAGTGGGTTCGGCTCTGTCGGCGACGTCGGTGCGCAGCGTCGAGGAGAGGTGACGGGTCATCGGGTCTCCTGGATCGGATCCGGGCGGAGGGGCAGCGGACCGGCGGTCAGCCGGTCCGGTCGGCGACGAAGGCGGCGAGACGATCCAGGCCGACATTGATCTGGTCGGGCGTGAGCACGCTGTAGGAGAGGCGGAGCTGGTGGAGCCCGCCCGCACCCGCGTAGAAGTGGTGCATCGGGGTCCACAGCACGCCGAAGCGGCTCGCCGAGTACTCCAGGGCCGCCTCGTCGGCCCGGAACGGAACGGTGAGGACGGCGAACATCCCGCCGGTCGGGCTGTTCCAGCTCACCGGCGCCGACCCGGCCGGGAAACGGTGCGCCAGCCCGTCGAGGAGGGTACGGAGGTTGGTGCGGTAGACCTCGGCGGTCGGCGCGCTGGCCCGCTCCATGCTGCACTCGTGTTCCACGAGCAGGCCGCCGATCACCGCCTGCGCGATCGACGAGGTGTTGAGCGTCAGCATGCTCTTGAGCTTGGCGAGTTCGTCGGCGAACGTGCCTGCGCCGGCGACCGGCTGGTCGGCCACGACGTAGCCGATCCGGGCGCCGGCGAACGCGGTCTTGGCGAAGGACCCGATGTACACCACGTTGCCGTGCCGGTCCAACGACCGCAGGGTCGGCGGGCGGGGGCGACCGTCGTGGAACATCGAGTACGGGTTGTCCTCGACCAGCAGCAGGCCCTCCCGCTCGGCGACCCGCAGCAGGCGGCGCCGGGCGGTGACCGGGAGCGTGGCGCCACCGGGATTCGCGAAGTCCGGGATCACGTAGCAGGCCCGCGGGCGTCGTCCCTCCGCCCTGGCCCGCCGCACCTGGACCACCAGGTCGTCCACGTCGAGGCCGTCCGGTCCCTCCCGGACCGGACGCACCTCCATCTCGACCAGGCGGGCCGCACCGCTGAAGCCGACATAGGTCGGACGGCCGGCGAACACCACGTCGCGGGCATCGCGGCGCAACGCCCGCAGCACCAGCACCATGGCCTCCTGGCAGCCGGTGGTGACGACCACGGTGGCGGGATCCACCGTCAGCCCTTCGTCGACCTTCAGGTGCCGCGCCACCAGCTCGGTGATGGTGCCGTTCGTGTTGCCGTACTGGAAGAACGTGCGGTTGACCTGCTCGGGGGTGAAACGACGCCGCTCGACCAGGTACCGGGCGAAGGTGTCCAGATAGCGGTGCAGCAGGGAAAGCTGGAAGTGGCCCTCGTACGGCCGCCCGGCGGCGAACGACACCGCGTCCGGGTAACGGCCGGTGATCTCGTTGAGCAGGGTCATCGACATCAGCACCGGGTCGGTGAGCGAGGCATGCAGGTCCGGCAGGCGCAACCGGTTCCCGGCCGCCGGCGCTGCGGCGTCGAGCAGCCCGGTGTGCCGGTCCGGCACCAGGCTCATGACCCGGCACCGTCCATGGCCTCCACCAGGCTCCGCGGCCGCATGTCGGTCCACAGCTCGGCGATCCGGTCGAGCGCGCTCTGCCGATCGGTGGCCGGCACGCGGACCGTCCAGCCGGCCGGCACCTCCGCGAAGGAGGGCCACAGCGAGTACTGGCCCTCGTCGTTGACCAGGACGAGGAAGGTGCCGTCGGCGTCCTCGAACGGATTCGTCATGCTCGTGCTCCTCACCATCGGCGGAACTGCCAGTGCCCACGGCCAGCCTCAGGTCGGGTGCTGTCAGCGTCCTGACGCCGGGCTGACGACCGTGCCGAGCGCGGACAGGAGCTCGGCCACCACCGGCGCGGGATCGGACACCGGGTGGAAGTGGTCGCCCGAAAAGGCGCGGTGGACCGTGGGGCCGGTGGTGATCAGGGCCCACCCGGTGGCTTCGGCGGCCGTCAGCTCCGGATCGTCCCGCGCGCGGTGGACCGTCACCGGGGCGCGCAGCGACGCCCCGGCCCGCGGCCGGTACGTCTCGACGAGGCGGTAGTCGGCGCGCGCCACCCGCAGCAGCAGGGCACGGAGGCTGTCGTCGTCGAGGACCGGCTGCGGGATCCCGCCGAGTCTGCGCAGTTCCGCCAGGAGCGCCGCGTCGCCGCCGCGGTGGAACCCGGTCGCCCGCACCAGGTGGGGCGCCGGCATCCCGGAGGCGGTCAGCCGTAGCGGTCGGTGCCCGAGCCGCTCCCAGCACAGCGCGGCCTCGAAGGCCACCAGCGCCCCCATGCTGTGCCCGTAGACCGCGAACGGCCGGTCCAGCAGGGGCAGGGCGGCGCGGGCGGCGACCACCGCCAACTGTTCCAGGTCGTCGGCGAGCGGTTCGGTCATCCGGTCGGCGTGGCCCGGATACTGCGCCGTGCACAGCTCGACCTCCGGTGGCAGAAGGGTGTGCCAGGCCCGGTAGGCGGTGGCCGGCCCGCCGCCGTACGGGAAGCACAGCAGCCGCACCCGGGCGGCGGGGCGCGGGTCCGGACACCGCCACCAGGTGCGGGTGTCCGCCGGGCCGGCTGCCGTCGGCTGGGTCATGAGGGCGACCTCCGGAGTCGGGAGAACGGGGACGGGTCAGTCGCGCCGACCGTCCTGCCGTTCCCGGTTCCGGCCGGTCCAGGTCCGTTCGAGGTTGGCGATCAGGTCCGGGCTGTAGAGGCGGTACGACTGTTCCAGGGCGTACTTGGCCATGTACTGACGGAACACCTCCAGTGGCTCCACCCCGAGGTTCAGCACCCGCCGGTTGGCGGCGACCGCCGGATTGTCCAGGTGTTCGGCGGCCCGCCGCACCGCGTCGTCCATCCCGTCGACGGGTGCCGTCTCGTCGCAGAGCAGCGCCGCCTCCGGTTCCCCGACGCGCAGCCGCCGGCCCCAGAAGATCATCTGTCGGCTCAGCCGGCCGCCCATGAGCCCGGCCAGCCTCAGGTTCGCCACCCCGGGCACCAGACCCTCCGCCATCGCCGGCAGGCTGAACCAGGCGTCCTCGGCCGCCACCACCCGGTCGAGGACGGGCAGGATCTGCAGGCCACCGCCGATCGCGAAGGAGTCGACGGCGCCCACCCACGGCTTGTCCGCCGTCGGCCACCACCGGTCACCCGTCCCGTCGTCCTGGTAGAGGCCGCGGACGAACTTGGCGATGTAGCCGAGCTCGCGACGGATCAGGAAGCCGAGCAGCGAGATGCGCCCGTCGTAGAGGTGGGTCAGGTTGATTCCCGCGCTGAACACCCGACGTCCCCGGTACGCGGGATGGGACATGGCGGCGCCGCGCAGCACGCCCACGTGGCTGGCGTCGTCGAGCAGCACCAGGTCGGTCGCCGTCTCCAACGCCTCGACCGCCGCGTCGTCCTCGGCGTTGAGGTAGGCGTCGTTGCACAGTTCCAGATAGGCGATGCCGTCCCGCCGGGTGACCGTCGTCAGCGCCAGGTCCGCCCGGCCGGTCCGGCGGAACTCGGGTGCCGCGGCCGACGCCCGCGACGTCGGCAGGAGCATCGAACGCAGCAGATGCGACCCGGACCGGGGGGAGTCGAGCAGCGCGTGCAGGAACAACCCCTGGTCGATCTCCCAGCCCTCCTTGTGCCGCTGCGCCAGCCGCGCCTCGGTCGCCATCCGCTGACGGTCGGGCACCAGGGCGGGATACCGCTCGGCGGCCAGACAGGTGAGCTGGTCGACGCGCAACTGGCCGGTCAGGCCGTCGGTGAGATCGTCGTAGAGCGCTTCGGCGTGCCGGGCCAGGAAACGGCGGCGCACGTGGCGGGCCCGCCGGTGGAGGGCGTCCACGGCGCGCTGCTGGTCCTCGCCACGCTCGGCACGCGGCGGCAGCACGTCCACGTCGTGGAC
This sequence comes from Micromonospora sp. NPDC018662, assembly GCF_044391475.1. NCBI lineage: Bacteria > Bacillati > Actinomycetota > Actinomycetes > Micromonosporales > Micromonosporaceae > Micromonospora > Micromonospora sp. NPDC018662. Next base: position 177,124 of record NZ_JBISAC010000003.1, on the reverse strand, counting down.
CATCGCCTCCAGCCAGTCGGTGGTCGACCGCCGGTCGACCGCGAAGTCACCGGTGAGCGCGGGCGGGTCGCCGGTCCAGGTGGCACCGCGACCAGCGGCGACGGGGTTCCGGACATCGGTGGATTGCATAGCGGTCATCCGATCGGTCGTGGGCGTTCAGTGAGCTCCGGCCGGGTGGTGGGTCGCCTGGGAGACGAGTCGCGCGACCTCCGCCAGTGCTGACGGCCGGGCCATGCCGACGTGGTCGGTGTCCACCCAGTGCTCGTCGATGCGACCGTCGACGTACGGTCGCCAGCGCTGCGGGGTCAGCCGCGGGTCGGTGTGGCCGGCGGCGGCTCCGAAGAACTCCAGATCGCCCCGGAACCGGCCGAGGGTGAGCCCCTGCACCAGGCGGACGTTGTTGGCGAAGACAGTGATCATCCGGTCGATGTCGTCCGTGTCGAGGTTGGCCACGGCGCTGCCGGACTCCCGCAGCCGCGCCGTCACCTCGGCCCGTCGCAGCGGCCCCTCGCCCAGCTCCGCGCGGTCGACGTGGGCGGCGTTCAGCAGGATCGCCAGCACCTCCTGCTCGCCGACCTCCCGGTCGTCGGAGTCGGCCACGTCGGGATAGGCGTCGAGAACCGCGAGGAGCCGCACGTCGCCCCCCTCGGCCTGCAACCGGGCGGCTACGGCGTGCGCGACCAGGCCGCCGAAGGACCAGCCGAGCAGCTGGTACGGCCCTTCGGGGGCGACCGCGCGGATCTGGGTCGCGTAGTCTCGCGCCATCTCGTCCACATCGGCGGCGAGCGGCTCGCCCCGGCGCAGGCCGCGCGCCTGGAGCGCGTAGACGGGCTGGTCCCGGTGCAGGTGGCGCAACAGCCCGGTGTAGATCCAGCCGAAGCCACCGGCCGGGTGCACGCAGAACAGCGGCGGCCGGTCGCCCGTGGTCCGCAGCGGCAGCACCACGCCGAGCGGGTCGTGCCCGGCGCCGGCTCCGTCGAGGCGTGCGGTCAGGGCGGCGACCGTGGGCGCCTCGAACAGGTCGCGGACCGCGACGTCGGCACCGAGCACCGCCCGGATCCGGCCGACCAGCCGGGTCGCCAGCATCGAGTGGCCGCCCGCGTCGAAGAAGCCGTCGTCGATGCCGACCCGGGCCACGCCGAGCACCTCGGCGAAGAGCTGGCACAGCACCTCCTCACGCGGGTCACGGGGCAGCCGGCCGGCGCCGGTGGCGGCCCACCCCGGCTCGGGCAGCGCGTCGCGGTCGAGCTTGCCGTTCGGGGTCAGTGGCAGCGCGTCCACCACGACGAAGGCCGCCGGGATCAGGTAGTCGGGCAACCGCTGGGCCAGTTCCCGGTGGAGTTCGGCCGGGTCCGGGCGGGCGTCGCCGGCCGGCACCAGGTAGGCGACCAGCGCCTTCTCTCCCGAGGCGCGGGTGCGCACCACCACGGCGGCCCGGGTGACCGACGGGTACGCGGCGAGTGCCGTCTCCACCTCGCCCGGCTCGATCCGGAAACCGCGGATCTTGACCTGGTCGTCGGTGCGGCCGAGGAACTCCAACACCCCGTCGGCACTCCACCGGGTGAGGTCACCGGTCCGGTACATCCGGGCCCCGGGCTGGTCGAACAGCCCGGCGAACGGGTCCGCCACGAACCGCTCGGCGGTCAGCGCGGGCTGCTCCCAGTAGCCCCGGGCCAGCCCAGCGCCCGCCAGGTACAGCTCACCCGGCACCCCGGGCGGCACCGGCCGCAGCCGCTCATCCAGGACGTAGGTGCGGGTGTTGTCCAACGGGCGGCCGATCGGGACGCTCGCCGGCACCTCGTCCGCTTCCGTGAACCGGTGCCAGGTGCGGCCGAGGGTGGTCTCCGTCGGCCCGTACAGCACCTTCACGACGATGCCCGGGCAGTGCTCGAGCACCCGGCGGACCGCGGTGGGCGACACCACGTCGCCGCCGGTCCAGACCTGGGTCATGCCGGCGAACGCGTCCGGCGCCTCGTCGGCGATGACCCCGAACAGCCCGGCGGTGGCCAGCAGCGAGGTGACCCCCTCGGTGGTGACGACCCGGCGGAGCGCCTCGGCGTCCAGGTCACCGGGAGGAGCGACGACGATGCAGCCGCCGGTCAGCAGCGGACTCCACAGTTCGTAGGTGGAGATGTCGAACGCGTACGGGGAGTGCATCAGGACGCGCCCGGCCGGGCCGCCCTCCCAGCACCGGTCCAGCGCCAGGTCGATGGCGTCGCGGTGGGTGATGCCGATGCCCTTGGGCACGCCGGTCGAGCCGGAGGTGAACATCACGTAGGCGAGCCGGTCCGGGGTGACCGGCAGCGCCGGGTCGTGGTCGGACCCGGCGACCGGGGTCGGCTCACCGTCCACGACCAGGGTCGGCACGCCGGGCGTGGGCAACCGGTCCCGCAGGGCCGGGTCGACGAGCAGCAGCCGCGCGTCGGCGTCCACCATCACCCGCCGCATCCGCTCCGGCGGATGTCCGGTGTGCAGGGGCAGGTAGACGCCGCCGGCCTTGAGCACGGCCAGGGTGGCCACGACCAGGTCCACCGAGCGTTCCTGGAGGACGGCCACCCGGTCCTCGGCGCGGACGCCCGCCGCGATCAGCCGGTGGGCCAGGCGGTTGGCACGCACGTCCAGCTCCCGGTAGGTCAACCGGGTCCGGCCCGCGCGGACCGCGATCGCGTCCGGGGTACGAGCGACCTGCTCGGCGAACCGCCCGGTCAGCGACGCGGCGGAGCGCTGCGGCTGGAACCGGGTGTCGTTCCAGTCGACGAGGATGCGTTCGCGCTCCGCCTCGTCGAGGAGCGGGAGCCGGCCGATCGGCTGGTCGGGATCGGCGACGGCGTGCCCGAGCAGGCGGACGAAGCGGTCGGCCAGGGCGTCGACCGTGCCGCGGTCGAACAGGTCGGTGCGGTACTCCACCATCACGTCGACGCCGGCGGGACCGCCGTCGGCGTCGCGGCGCTCCACCGCGTTGACCGTGAGATCGAACTTGGCGACGCCGAGCCCGACCATCTCCGGGCGGACCTCGACCCCGGGCAGCCGCAGGTCGGCCGACGGAGCGTTCTGCAACGCCAGGAAAACCTGGAACAGGGGGTGACGCGCGAGGGACCGCTCCGGGCGGAGATCCTCCACCAGCTTCTCGAACGGCACGTCCTGATGGGCGTACGCGGCCAGGTCGGTCTCCCGCACCCGGGCCACCAGCTCGCGGAAGGTCGGGTCCCCGGAGGTGTCGGTGCGCAGCACCAGCGTGTTGATGAACAGGCCCACGAGGTCGTCGAGGGCGTCGTCGGTGCGGCCGGCCACCGGGGTGCCGATGGGGATGTCGGTGCCGACCCCCACCCGGGTGAGCAACGCGGCCAGCGCGGCCTGCACCACCATGAACAGGCTCGCGCCACCCTCCCGTGCCAGCGCCGACACGTCCCGGTGCAGGTCGGCGGGGAGCCGACGCAGGATCGCGTCGCCCCGCCGCCCGGCCACTGCCGGCCGGGGACGGTCGGTCGGCAGGTCGAGCTCCTCGGGCGCTCCGGCCAGGGTCCGGTGCCAGAAGTCGTCCTGCTCGCGCATGAGGTCGGTCGGCGCGTCGTCGGTGCCGAGCAGCGCGCGCTGCCAGATCGTGTAGTCCGCGTACTGCACCGGCAGCGCGGACCAGCGGGCGGTCCCTCCCCCGACGCGGGCCGTGTAGGCGGCGCCCAGATCGCGGGTCAGCGGCGCCAGCGACCACCCGTCGGCGGCGATGTGGTGCAGCAGCAGCAGGAGCACGTGCTCGTCCGGGCCGACCTCGAAGAGGGTGGCGCGCAACATCGGGTCGGTGGTCAGGTCGAAGGGCTCCCGCGCCGCCGCGGCGAGCGCGTCGGGCAGCGCGGCCGACGTCGTCCGGTGCACCGGCAGCGCCGGCCTGGCCTCCTCGGGACGCAGGACGTGCTGGTACGGGACGCCGTCGACGTCCCGGAAGACGGTCCGCAGGCTCTCGTGCCGGTCGGTCACGTCGCCGAGCGCGAGGCGCAGTGCCCGCCGGTCGAGCGCCCCGGTGAGCCGCAGGGCCACCGGCAGGTGGTAGCTGGGGTCGGGGCCGCCGAGGCGGCCCAGGAACCACAACCGCCTCTGCGCGAACGACAGCGGCACCCGCTCCGGGCGGTGGACCGGCCGCAGCGCCGGCCGCCGGCCCCGCACCGACCGCTGGAGCACCACGGCGAGCTGCGCCACGGAGGGCGCTTCGAACAGGTCGCGGATCGCCAGTTCCGCGTTCAGCACGGTACGGATCCGGCTGACCAGGCGGGTGGCCAGCAGCGAGTGGCCGCCCAGGCTGAAGAAGTTGTCCTCGACGCCGACCCGCGGAAGGCCGAGGACCTCCGCGAAGAGCGCGACGAGCAGTTCCTCCTCGGGCGAGCCGGGCGGGCGGGCCGCGTCGGAGACCACCGGCGCGGGCAGGGCCGCCCGGTCGAGCTTGCCGTTGCGGGTCAACGGCAGCGCGTCGAGACTGACGAATGCCGACGGGACCATGAACCCGGGCAGCGTGCGGGTCAGCTCCTCGCGCAGTTGCCGCGGGTCGGGCGTGGCGTCCTTGGCCGGCACCAGATAGGCGACCAGCCGCCGGTCCCCCGGGCGGTCCTCGCGGGCCACGACGGCTGCGGCGACCACACCCGGACACCCGGTGAGGGCGGCCTCGATCTCGCCCGCCTCGATCCGGAAGCCCCGGATCTTGAGCTGGTGGTCAGCCCGGCCGACGAACTCCAGCTCACCGGCCGCGGTCCACCGCGCCAGGTCGCCGGTGCGGTACATCCGGCTCCCGGGATCGTCGAAGAGCGCCGCGAAGGGGTCGGCGACGAAGCGTTCCCCGGTCAGCGCCGGCCGGTTGAGGTAGCCCCGGGCGACTCCGGCGCCGGCCAGGTACAGCTCGCCCACCATGCCCGGTACCACCGGGCGCAGGCTCCCGTCCAGCAGGTAGACCCGGTCCCGGTCGACCGGGCGGCCGATCGGCGCAGACGTGGGCCAGGTGGCCGAGGCGACGGGCAGGGTGTGCGTGGTGACCGCGTGGGTCTCGGCGGGACCGTAGACGTTGTGCAGCCGCCGCCCGGGCGCCCGGTCGTGGAAGGCCCGCATCCGCTCGCTCGGCACGAGCGCCTCGCCGCCCTGGAACACGTCGGTGAGTTCGGGCAGCGTGGTGCCCCGCCGTTCGGCCGCCTCGGCGACGGCCTCGATGACGAGGTTGGGCGCGAAGAACTCGTTGACCCGGTGCCGCTCCAGCCAGCCGACCAGGGCATCGGGGTCGCTGCGTACGCCGTCGGTCGGCACCACCAGGGTCCGGCCGGTGACCAGCGGCGCGAGGATCTCCTGCACCGAGAAGTCGAAACCGATCGCGGTGAACTGCGCGGTCCGCACGCCCGGCCCGCCGGGGAATCGCCGGGCGTGCCAGGCCAGCAGGTTGGCAAGGCCCGCCCCGGGCATCACGACCGCCTTGGGCCGACCGGTCGAACCGGAGGTGTAGATGACGTACGCGGGGTTGCCCGCGGCCGGCGGGATGCGGCGCTCCGCGTCGTCGAGGTCGGTGCCGGCGACGTCCCCGTCGGCTTCCGGCCGGACCCGGTCGAGCCGGGCGGGGATGCCCGCGCACGTCCCCGGCACGGTGACCACGCAGACCGGCTCGGCGTCATCGAGCATCCCGCCGATCCGCTCGGCCGGATACTCGGGGTCGACCGGCAGGTAGGCGGCACCCGTCTTGAGGATGGCGAGCAGCGCCACGATCAGCTCGACGCAGCGCGGCAGGGCCAGCGCCACGATCCGTTCCGGTCCCGCGCCGTGGCCGACAAGACGCCGGGCCAGCCGGTTCGCGCGGGCGTTGAGGTCGGCGTAGGTCAGCTCCGCCGCCTCGTGCACCAGCGCCACCGCGTCCGGCGTGCGGGCGGCCTGTCGCTCGAACAGACGGTGCACCCGCTCGTCCCCGCCCGGTGGCCGCCCGGTGGTGTTCCAGTCGAGCAGGAGTCGGCGTCGTTCGGCCGGGTCGAGGACGTCGATCGCGCCGAGCGGAACGTCGGCGTCGGCGGTGACGGCCTCCAGCAGGCGGACGAACCGGGACGCCAGGGCGTCGGCGGTCGTCCGGTCGAACAGGTCGGCGCTGAACTCCAGTGCACCGTCGACGCCGGCCGGCGCACCGTCGGCGTCTCGGCGCTCCACCATGCTCAGGTGCAGGTCGAACTTGGCGATGCCGACCGCGACCGGGGTCGAGGTGGCGCGCAGGCCGGGCAGGTCCAGGTGGCTCTGGCCGTCACTGAGGAAGGCCAGCATGACCTGGAAGAGCGGATGACGGGCCAGGGACCGTTCCGGAGCGAGCCGTTCGACGAGCTTCTCGAACGGCAGATCCTGGTGGGCGTACGCGGCCAGGTCGGATTCGCGCACCCGCTCGACCAGCGCCCGGAAGGTCGGGTCGCCCGAGGTGTCGGTGCGCAGGACCAGCGTGTTGACGAAGAACCCGACCAGGTCGTCGAGGGCGTCGTCGGCCCGCCCGGCGATCGGGCTGCCGATGGGGATGTCCGTGCCCGCCCCGTGCTTGGTGAGCAGCACGGCGAAGGCGGCCTGCAACACCATGAAGACGCTGGCCCGGGTCTGCGTCGCCAGGCCCACGACCTTCCGGTGCAGATCGGTGTCGAGCCGGCACGGCACGGCGTCACCGCGGTGGCTGACGACGGCGGGGCGCGGCCGGTCCACCGGCAGCGACAGCACCTCGGGAATGCCGTCCAGGGCTGCGGTCCAGTGCCTGATCTGGTGGCTGAACCGGCTGTCCGGGTCGTCCTCGGCACCGAGCAGATCGCGCTGCCAGATGGCGTAGTCCGCGTACTGCACGGGCAGCGGCCGCCAGTCGGGGGCGCGACCCGCGCGGCGGGCGGCGTAGGCGGTGGACAGGTCGCGGGCCAACGGCTGCCAGGACCAGCCGTCCCCGGCGATGTGGTGCAGGAGCAGCAGCAGCACGTGCTCCCGCGGCGCCACGGTGAAGAGGGTGGCGCGCAGCGGAAGATCCGTGGCCAGGTCGAAGCCGTGCCGGGCGGCGACGGCGACCTGCTCGTCCACCTCGGCGGCGGTCGTCTCCACCAGGTCCAGGACCGGCCGGGCCAGCTCCGCGGCGACGATGTCCTGGTGGGGCACGCCGTCGATCTCCGGGAACCGGGTGCGTAGCGTCTCGTGCCGCGCGGTGACGTCCCGGAGCGCGGCTTGCAGCGCGGCCCGGTCCAGGTCGCCGGCCAGCCGGAGCCTGAGCGGGATGTGGTAGGTCGGGCGGGGGCCCTCCATGCGGTGCAGGAACCACAGCCGGTACTGCCCGAAGGACAGCGGTGTGCGGGCGGGCCGGGGCCGCGGCGTGAGCGCCGGGCGGGCGCCCTGGGCACCGTCGAGGGTCGCCGCGAGTTCGGCGACGGACGGCGCCTCGAACAGGTCGCGCACGGTCAGCTCGACACCGAGCACGGTGCGGATCCGGCTGAGCAGACGGGTGGCGAGCAGGGAGTGACCGCCGAGATCGAAGAAGCTGCGGTCCACGCCCACCCTCGGCAGGCCGAGGACCTCTTCGAACAGCGAGCCGAGGATCTCCTCGCGCTGGTTGCGCGGCCCCTGCGAGGCGGCCCGGGCGTCCCAGTCGGGGGCGGGCAACGCGGCGCGGTCGAGTTTGCCGTTCGTGGTCACCGGCAGCTCGTCGAGCACCACCACGGCGGCCGGCACCAGGTAGGACGGGAGCAGGCGTCCGGTGTACGCCCGCAGCGTCGCCGGCAGCCCGGACGTGTCGTGGGCACGGACGGGGTCGTTGGCGAACCGGCCCAACGGCCCGCCCAGGTCCCCCGTCGGGCGGTACGCGCCGGTCACCGGCCCGGACCCGCCGAGGGCGAACACCACCTCCAGCCCGCCGTCCTCCCGTTCGCCCGACCAGGTCACGGCCGTCCGGTAGCCGAGGCGGGCGCCGAGTGCCCAGAACTCCTCCGGGTCGACGGCCGGCTCGGGGGGTGGAGCCTCCAGGTGTGCCACGGCCGCGCCGACGTCACCGCGCTCCAGCGCCTGCCGCGCCGCCACCTCGGCGGCGACGCGCGCGTTGGGCACACCGACCACGCGTAGGCGTGCCGGCCGACGCCGGGTCAGCAGGTCGGCGAGTGCCGCCAGGCCGGTGGCGCCGCCGCTGAACCGCAGCGCCTCCTCGGCGGGCTCCCGGGGATGCCCCCCGGCGGGGCCGGTACGCAGGACCACGTCGTACCGGTAGCGGCTCATCTCGTTGTGGTGTCGGCCCCGGCGAGCCTCGACGTCGACCCCGGCGACGGCCGGCATCCGGGCGGCGAAGGCGGCGAAGAAGTCCGGCTCCAGCAGAAGCTCCCGCTCGGTGGCGAGGCTCTGCTCGACCGCCCGGCGCACCGTCGCCGCGTTCGCGAAGCCGTCACCGCGGCGCAGTTCGACAGCCGTACGGAAGGTCCGCAGCAACCGGTGGTCGCGGACGTCGCCCACGAACACGACGCCGCCCGGCGCGAGCAGGTCCACCGCCTTCCCCAGCACCTCGGCGACGTAGTCGGCGCTCGGGAAGTACTGGGCCACCGAGTTCAGCACGACGGTGTCGAAGTAGCCGGTGGGCAGACCGTCCACCACGTCCGCGGCCTGCGCCCGCAACTCGATCCGGTCCGCCAGCTCGGGCCGCTCCGCCAGTTGGCCCCGCAACCGGTCGATCACCGCCGGCGAGATGTCCGTACCCCAGTAGGCTGCGCAGTCGTCAACGAGCGCTGCCATGATCAGGCCGGTGCCGCACCCGATCTCCAGCACCCGTCGCGGGCGCAGCGCCCGGATCCGCTCCACGGTCGCCCGCCGCCACTCCTCCATCTCCCCGACCGGCACGGCAGCGCCCGTGTAGCTGCTGTTCCAGCCGGTGAAGTCGGTGCCGAACCCGCCGGAGACGGTCTCGTAGTGCCGGTCGTAGGTTTCCCGCCACCGGTGCAGTTGGTCCTGCTCCCGCCCCGCGTCCCGGTCCCCGTCGGCGCGGGCCGGGACCACGTAGGCGACCAGCCGCCGGTCCCCGTCCCGGCTGTCGGCGACGACGGCGACCCGGCCGACCGACGGGTGGGTGGCGAGCGCGGCCTCCACCTCGCCGGGCTCGACCCGGTAGCCACGCACCTTGACCTGGTGGTCGGACCGGCCGACGAACTCCAACTGACCGTCGGTCCGCCACCGGGCCAGGTCACCGGTGCGGTACATCCGGGTGCCGGCCGCACCGTACGGATCCGCGACGAACCGCTCGCCGGTGAGGGCCGGACGGTCTCGGTAGCCGCGGGCGACACCATCGCCGGCGAGGTAGAGCTCACCGACCACTCCGGGCGGTGTCGGGGTGAGCGTGGCGTCGAGGACGTAGACCCGGGCGTTGGGGATCGGACGTCCGATCGGCGGGACGACCGCACCCGACAGCGGCGCGCTCATCGTGGCGCAGACCGTCGCCTCGGTGGGACCGTACGCATTGATCATGCGTCTACCTCGGGACCAGCGTTCGACCTGGTCGGGTGGGGTGGCCTCACCGGCGACGACCAGGTCCAGCCCGGCGGGCAGGGCGTCGTCGGGCAGGACCGGGAGCACGGCCGGCGGCAGGGTGACGAAGGTGACCCCGGCGCGGGACAGCAGATCGGCGAGCGCGGGGCCCGGCTGGAGCCGCTCGGCCGGCGCGACCACCAGGGCCGCCCCGGAGAGCAGGGCCAGCGTGAGCTCCCAGAGCGCGGCGTCGAAGCTGATCGAGGCGAACTGGAGCACCCGCCGGCCCGGCCGCAGGCCGAACTCACCGGTCAACGGCGTGAGGTTGGCGACCACGTTGCGGTGCGACACCGGCACGCCCTTGGGCCGGCCGGTCGAACCCGAGGTGTAGATGACGTAGGCCAGGTGCAGCGGATGCAACGCGGCCACCCGCTCGGCGTCGGTCACGTCCGTGTCCCGGAGACCGTCGCCCGGCTCCCGGTCGACCAGCAGGCGGCCCGGCGACGGCGGGAGCAGGTGGGCCAGCGGGCCGACGGATACCACCACGGCGGGGTGCGCGTCCTCGATCAGGTAGGCGATCCGTTCGGCCGGATAGGCCGGGTCGACCGGCAGGTAGGCGCCGCCGGCCTTGAGCACGGCCAGCACCGCGACGACCAGGTCCGGGCCCCGGGGCAGGAAGAGCGCGACCACCTGCTCCGGGCCGACGCCCCGCCGGATCAGCACCCGGGCCAGCCGGTTGGCCCGGGCGTTCAACGTCGCGTAGCTCGTCTCCTCACCCTCGTACACCAGGGCGGTGGCGTCCGGCGTCGCCCTGACCTGCTGCTCGAACACGTCGGGCCAGGTTCCGTCCGGCACCTGCCGACGGGTGTCGTTCCGCTGCCGCACCAAGCGGTCGTGCTCGGCCCCGGTGAGGACGGGTACCTCGCTGATCCGCCGGTCGGGGTCGGCGGTCACCGTCTCCAGCACCCGGGTCAGCCGCGCGCCGAGCGCCTCGATCGTCTCCCGCTCGAACAGGTCGCTGTTGAACTCCCAGTCCCCGTGGATCCGGCGGACCCCGTCGGCGTCGTCGTGTTGCGCGACGGCCAGCGCCAGGTCGAACTTGGCGAACCCGACCGCCACCGGCTCGACCGACGCCGCCACACCGGCGAGCGTGGGTTGCGCCTCGGGCATGCTCTGGAACGCCAGCAGGACCTGGAACAGCGGGTTACGGGCCAGCGACCGCTGCGGGTTCACCGTCTCGACCAGCTTCTCGAACGGCATCTCCTGGTGCGCGTAGGCGGCCAGGTCGACGGCGCGCACGCGCGCGAGGAGTTCCCGGAAGGTCGGGTCGCCGGCGGTGTCCACCCGCAGCACCAGGGTGTTGACGAAGAACCCGACGGCGTCGTCGAGGGCTTCGTCGGTGCGGCCCGCGATCGGACTGCCGATGGGGAGGTCGGTGCCCGCGCCCATCCGGGTCAGCAGCACCGCGAAGGCGGCGTGCAACACCATGAACAGGCTGCTGTCGCCGGCCCTGGCCACCGCCGCCAGACGTTCGACCAGCTCCGGGTCGAGCTGGAACGCAACGGTCCCACCCTGGTGCCGGGCCACCGGCGGGCGGGCGTGGTCGACCGGCAGTGCGAGCCGCTCCGGGCTGTCGGCGAGGGCCCGCGTCCAGTAGGCCAACTGCCGGCCGTAGCGGCTGTCCGGGTCCGCCTCGTCGCCGAGCAGATCGCGCTGCCAGAGCGTGTAGTCGGCGTACTGGACCGGCAGCGGAGCCCAGTCGGGGCGACGCCCCGCCCGCCGCGCCGCGTAGGCCGTGGCCAGGTCACGGGTCAGGGGCGCGAGCGACCAGCCGTCACCGGCGATGTGGTGCAGCAGCAGGAGCAGCACGTGGGTGTCCGGCCCGAGCCGGAACAGCGTGGTGCGCAGCGGAAGGTCACGGGTGACGTCGAACTCGTAGCGGGCGGCGTCGGTCAACTCCTCGGTGATCCGGGCCGCCGACGCGGACACCACCGAGAACACGCACGCCGCCGCCTCGGGGGCGACGACGTGCTGACAGGCCTCGCCGTCCAGGACCGGATAGACCGTACGCAGCACCTCGTGCCGCCGCACCAGGTCGGCGACGGCGGCCCGCAACGCCGGCACGTCCAGCTCACCGACCAGGCGGATGGCGGTCGGAATGTTGTAGACGTGGTTCGGCCCGGCGAGACGGTTCAGGAACCACAGTCGACGCTGGGCGAAGGAGAGGGGGACCCGTTCGGGGCGTGGCTGCGGGCCGAGCGCGGGCCGGGCCCCCTCGGTACGCAGGGGCAGCCGGGCCAGGCCGGCGACCGTCGGCGACTCGAACAGGTCGCGGATGGCCACCTCGACGCCGAGCACGGTACGGATCCGACTGATCAGCCGAGTGGCGAGCAGGGAGTGGCCGCCGAGGTCGAAGAAGCTGTCGTGGACGCCGACCCGGGCGACGCCGAGCACCTCCGCGAAGAGGGCACAGAGGATCTCCTCCTGCGGTGACCGGGGGGTGCCGGACGGGCCGGCGGCGGCGACCGGGTCGGGCAACGCGGCGTGGTCCAGCTTGCCGTTGGGCGTGAGCGGCAGCGTGTCCAGGACCACGAGGGCCGACGGCACCAGGTGCGCGGGGAGCGTACGGGCCAGCCCGGCGCGCACCGCCTCGGTGTCCACCGTGCGGCCGGCGTCCGGCACCAGGTAGGCGACCAGGCGCGGGGCGCCCGGCCGTTCCTCGCGGGGGACCACCGCGACCTGTGCGACCTCCGGTCGGTCCGCGATGGCCTGTTCGATCTCCGCCGGTTCGACCCGGATGCCGCGAATCTTGACCTGGCGGTCGGCCCGGCCGGCGAACTCGAGTTCCCCGTCGGCGGTCCACCGGGCGAGGTCACCGGTGCGGTACATGCGCGCGCCGGGACCGCCGTGCGGGTCGGCGACGAACCGCTCGGCGGTCAGCGTGGGGCGGCGCGGGTAGCCCCGGGCGAGTCCCGCGCCGGCCAGGTACAGCTCCCCGGTCACGCCGGGCGCGGCCGGCCGTAGGAAGCCGTCCAGCACGTAGGCGCGAACGTTGTCGACCGGCCGGCCGATCGGCGCGGACGCCGGCCAGTCGGCCGGATCGGCGGGCAGCACCGTCCCGGTCACCACGTGGGTCTCGGCCGGGCCGTAGTGGTTGTGCAGCCGGCGGCCGGGAACGGCCGCGCAGAAGTCGCGTACCCGCCGGCCCAGCGCCAGCGCCTCACCGGCCTGCACGAGGTGACGCAGGTCGGGCAAGGCCATTCCCTGCTCGACGGCGGCCTCCACCAACGCCTCGATGACCAGGTTCGGCGCGTACAGCTCGTTGACCCGGTGCTCGGCCAGCCAGGCGGCCAGGTCGGCGGCGCTGCGCCGCACCTCGTCGGTGGGCACCGCCAGGGTCCGTCCGTGCAGGAACGCGGACAGGATCTCCTGGGTCGCCACGTCGAAGCTGAGCGCGGCGAACTGGGCCACCGTGGTGCCCGGTCCCCCGGGGATCTCACGCTGGTGCCAGGTCAGCAGGTTGACCAGCGCCGCCCCCGGCATGGCGATGCCCTTCGGCCGGCCGGTGGAGCCCGAGGTGTAGATGACGTAGGCGGGGTGCCGCGAGGTGAGCGGCGCACACCGCTCATCGTCGGTGACGTTGCGGTCGGAGTGGCCCGACACGTCCTCGGCCAACTCCCGCTCGGTCAGCACGAGGATGGGCGCGGCGTCGTCGAGCATGTGGGTGATCCGCTCGACCGGGTAGTCCGGGTCGAGCGGGAGGTAGGCGGCTCCGGACTTCAGCACCGCGAGCACGGCGGCGTACAGGTCGAGCGAGCGGGGCAGCCGCAGCGCCACGACCTGCTCGGGCCCGGCACCGCGCGCGACGAGCAGCCGGGCCAGCCGGTTCGCGCGGGCGTTCAGCTCGGCGTAGGTGAGGCGGTCCGGCCCGAGGACGAGCGCGCTCGCGTCAGGCGTGCGAGCGACCTGCGCCTCGAACAGCTCCGGGAGCGTCCGGTCGGGCAGCTTCCGGTCCGTGCCGCTCCACTCGACCAGGACCCGGTGCCGTTGCTCCGGCAGCGTGACCGGGATGCGGGCCACCGGACGGTCGGGGTCCTCGGCGAAGGCGGCCAGCACACCTCGCAGCCGGTCGAGGAGGGCGGCGGCGTCGTCGTGGGTGATCACGTCGGCGCGATGGTCGAGCCGGAACTGGATCCGCCGCCCGGGAATGGCCAGCAGGCCCAGCGGATAGTGCATGGCGTCGCCGACGTCCAACCGCTCCAGTCGCAGCCCGCGGGCCTCGGCCGCCAGCACGGCGGGGTCGAGCGGATAGTTCTCGAAGACCACCGTGGTGTCGAAGAGCTCCCCGTGGCCGGCGATGCGCTGGACCTCGGCCAACGACAGGTGCCGGTGCTCGATCAGGCCGGACTGCTGCCGCTGGATCCGGTCCAGCAGGTCGGCCAGTGGCTCCGCCGGGCGCAACCGGACACGGACCGGCAGCGTGTTGATGAACATGCCGATGCTGGACTCGATGCCGGGGATCTCCGGCGGCCGGTTCGCCGCGGTCGCGCCGAACACCACGTCGTCGCGGCCCAGAGCGTGGCCGAGCAGCACCGCCCAGGCGCCCTGCACGACCGTGTTCAGGGTGAGGCCACGGGCGCGGGCCGCAGCGGTCACCGCCGTCGAAAGGTCCTCCGCCAGCTCGTACCAGCGCTGGGCGGGGAGCCGGCCAGGGTCCTCGCCGCCCCGGCGTACCGGAGCGACCAGACTCGCCCCGTCCAGGCCGCTCAGGTAGTCGGACCACGCGCTGCGGGCGGCTGCCTGGTCGCGGCCGGCCAGCCACGCCAGGTAGCTGCGGTAGGGCGGGGCGACCGGCAGCCCGGCGTCGTCGCCGCGCTGCCCGTAGAGGGTGAACAGCTCACCGATCAGCAACGGCATCGACCAGCCGTCGAGCAACAGGTGATGGGTGGTCAGCAGGAGCGTGTGGTGCTCGACGTCGAGGGTGACCAGCGCCATGCGCAGAAGCGGCGGGACGCCGGGATCGAACCGCAGGGCGCGGTCCTCCGCGACGAACCGACGCAGCCGCTCGGCACGGTCGGTGGGCGGCAGCCCGGTGAGGTCCACCTCCCGGTACGGCAGCTCGACCTCCTTCGGCACGAACTGCACCGGTTGGTCGAGGTCCTGCTGCCAGAAGCCGACCCGCAGGTTGGGGTGTCGGCGCAGGAGCGCGCGTACGGCCGCCCGCAGATCGGCCACGTCGAGCGGGCCACGAAGGTCGAGGACCATCTGGATGGTGTACGGATCCACCCCGTCCTTCTGGTAGGTGACCTGGAAGAGCAGCCCCTCCTGCAACGGCGCCAGTGGCAGGACGTCCGCCAAACCGGTGCTTCTCATCAGGACACCCTCCACATGGCTTCGAGTCGGTCGAGTTGCGCCTGGCTCATGGAGACCAGCGGCAGGTCGGACGGGGTGTGGCCGCCGACGTCGGGCCGCTCGGCCAACGCCCGTAGCGCCCGGAACCACGTCTGCCCCAGGTCGTGCACGGCGTCGTCGTCGAGCAGGCGTCGCGGCCAACTCCAGACGGCCTGCAGTCGGGGACCGTCGGTGGCGTCGACGGTCAACGCGTTCAGTTCGATGACGTGGGTCAGGGGCAGACCGGGGTCGACACCGTCGCCCAGGGAGTCGGCGTCCGGGGCGGCCGCCCATTCCCCGGCGGCGCCCTCGTCCTGCCGGAACCGTCCCAGGTAGTTGAAGCCGATCTCGGGCGCCGGTAGGGCGGCGAGCCGGGCTCCCGCGACCGGGTCGAGGTGGCGCAGCAGCCCGTAGCCCCGGCCGCCGCCGGGTATCGCCCGGAGCTGCTCCTTGATCCGCTTGACGGCCTGCTCGACGGCGGCACCGCCCGCCAGCGCGTCCCGACGGTCCACCGGACCGAGGTCGAGCCGCGCCGGGTAGATGCTGGTGAACCAGCCGACGGTGCGGGAGAGGTCGACGCCGCCGGGACCGGTGTCGCGGCCGTGGCTCTCCAACTCCAGCAGGACGGCCGCCGAGTCACCGAGCCCGTGCCGCCGACGCCAGTCGGCCACCGCCAGCGTGAACGCCGTCAGCAGGACGTCGTCGACCCGGGCCGCGAACGCCGCGGTCACCCGCGTCAGCAGGGGCTCGGTGACGTCCGGGGGCAGGGTCAGGGTGAGCCGGCCCGCGGTGGCCGCGGTGTCCCGCCCCGGATCCAACGGCCGGCGGGTCACCGGCGCCGAGGGCGGGGTCAGCATGTCGGTCCACCGTTGCAGTTCGGCGGCGCGTTCGGGCCGCTCGGCCTCGGCGACGAGCTGACGCGCCCAGGTGCGGAACGGTGTGGTGGCGGGCGCGAGCCGGACGTCGTCGGCGCCGTTCAGCCAGGCGTCCCGCAGGTCGGGCAGGAGAATGCGCCAGGAGACCGCATCCACCACCAGATGGTGGAGGGTGAGCAGGAGCCGACCCGGGCGGTCCGGCCCCGCGTCGAACCAGACGACCTGACCGAGCGCTCCCGACCAGGGGTCCAGCCGGGCACGGGCGGCCACCGCCTCGGCGGCGACCGACGCCCGCAGTTCCCCGTCGGCCAGCCCGGCCACGTCGACCCGGCGCAACCAACCGGTCACGTCGGCCGCCTCGGGCGCGGGGATGTGCATCCGCCACGACCCGTCGTCGGCCCGGCTGAAGACGGCGCGCAGCACGTCGTGGTGCGCCACCAGCGCCCGCAGCGCGGTGGCCAGTCGCTGCTCACCCAGCCCCGCCGGGACGCGCACCAGCAGTGCCTGGCTGAACCTCTCGATCGGACCACCACGCTCGCGCAGCCAGCACATGACCGGGGTGACCGGCACCTCGCCGGTGGCCTCCTCCCGGGGACGGGTGGGGCCGTCGTCGGCCAGCCGCCGGGCGGTCACGGCGAGCGCGGCCACCGTCTTGTGCTCGAAGACCTGGGCGGCCGAGATCTCCAGCCGGGCGGCGCGGGCGCGGGCGACGAGCTGGATCGCCATGATGCTGTCGCCGCCCAGGTCGAAGAAGCTGTCGTCGATGCCGATGCGGTCCTGCCCCAACACCTGCCCGAACAGGTCGGCCAGCGAGGTCTCGGCGGCCGAGCGCGGGGCACGGTGGGCGGCGGTCGGGGCGAAGTCGGGCACCGGCAGGGCCCTGCGGTCGAGCTTGCCGTTCGTGGTCAGCGGCAGTCGTTCCACGACCACGACGGCGGCCGGGACCATGTAGTCGGGGAGCGTGGCCGACGCGTGTCGCCGCAGCTCCTCGGCCTCGGCCGGGTGGTCCGTCGCCGCCACCACGTAGGCGACGACGCGCTTCTCCCCCGGGCGGTCCTCGCGGACCAGCACGGCGCACTGGGCGACCGAGGGGTGCCGGTCGAGCACCGACTCGATCTCGCCGAGTTCGATCCGGAAGCCACGGACCTTGACCTGGTGGTCGACCCGTCCGAGGAACTCCAGGATCCCGTCGGTACGGCGGCGGACCAGGTCGCCGGTGCGGTACACCCGTGCCCCGGGCGGCCCGAACGGGTCGGCGACGAACCGCTCCGCGGTGGCGCCGGGACGGCTGAGGTAGCCCCGGGCCAGCCCGGCGCCACCGAGGTAGAGCTCCCCGACGACACCCGGTGGCACCAGCCGGAGCGTGGCGTCAAGGACGTGGCAGGTGACGTTGTCGAGCGGACTGCCGATCGGGACCGTGCTCGGCGGCGTCCACGGGGCGCGCATGAAGTGGTGGGTGGCGAAGGTCGTGGCCTCCGTCGGGCCGTAGCCGTCGACGACCAGGGTCCGCGGCGACGCCGCCAGGACCCGGGCGACGGCGGCCGGCGAGACGACGTCGCCGCCGGTCCACACCTCCCGTACCTCCCGGAAGCACTCCGGGCTCTCCTCGGCGAGCAGGTTGAACAGCCCGGAGGTGAGCCAGAGCCCGGTGATCCGGCCCGCCTCGACGACCTGCCGCAGGGCGGCGGTGTCCAGGTCGCCGGGCGGGGCGACGACGACCGTGCCGCCGGAGAGCAGGGGAACCCAGAGCTCGTACTGCGAGGTGTCGAAGGAGTACGGGGAGTGCAGCAGCACCCGCTCCTGGTTGCCGGTCCGCCAGCAGCGGTCGGTCGCCAGCCCCACCACGTCCCGCTGGGTGATGGCGACGCCCTTGGGCAGGCCCGTCGAGCCGGAGGTGTACATCACGTACGCGAGCTGGTCGGGATGGCAGGGGACGGCGGGAACCGGCGCTGGCGACGCGTCCACCGGTTCGTCCACCACGAGGACCTGGGCGGTTCCCGCCCACTCCCGGGATCGGTACCGTTCGTCCAGCGCCCGGTCGGTGAGCAGCACCTGCGCGCCGACGTCCCGGACGATCAGACCCATCCGCGCGGTCGGATACCGGGTGTTGAGCGGCACGTAGTAGCCGCCCGCCCGCACCACCGCGAGCAACGACACCACCAGGTCCACGGCACGTTGCTGGAGCACGGCGACCGCGGACTCGGGACCGACCCCGCGCTCGCCCAGCCGGGCGGCCATGGCGTCGACGCGGGCGTCCAGCTCGGCGTAGCTGAGTGCGACGTCGCCCGCGACCACCGCCGTCGCGGTCGGCGTCCGGCGCACCTGGGCGGCGAAGAGCTCGTCGAGGCCGGCCTCCGGGACAGGGTGGGCGGTGTCGTTCCACTCCCCGAGCAGCTTGCGCCGTTCCGCGTCCGTGACCAGGTCGATCCGCCCGATCGGAAGCTCGGGCGCGGCCACCGCGGCACGCAGCAGCGCGAGCAGTCGGTCGACCAGGGACTGCGCGGTGCCGGGCTCGAACAGGTCGACGTCGAATTCGAGGTCGCCGTCGATGCCGTCCAGCCGGCCGAGGGTGTCCCGGTGGTCGACCAGGTTGAACGTCAGGTCGAACTTCGCCACCCCGAGGCTGAGCGGCTCCCGCCGCACGTCGAGGTCCGCCAGCCGCGTCTCGGCGGTGAAGTCCTGGTAGGACAGCACCACCTGGAACAGCGGGTGCCGTGCCGCCGACCGGGCCGGCCGGAGCCGCTCCACCACCCGGTCGAACGGGACGTCGGAATTCGAGTAGGCGCCCAGGGCGGCCGGCCGCATCCGGGCGAGCAACTCGGCGAAGGGCGGGTTGCCCGAGGTGTCGACGCGCACCACCACCGGGTTGACGAAGAACCCGACCAGGTCGTCGAGGGCCGGATCGGACCGGCCCGCGGTCGGGGAACCGATCGGGATGTCCGTACCGGCACCGAGCCGGGTGAGCAGGGTGGCGAGTGCGGCCTGCAGCACCATGTGCACGGTGGCGCCCCGGGACCGGGCCATCGCGTCCAGGCTGGTGTGCAGTGCCGGCTCGATCCGCACCGGGACCGACCCGCCGCGGTGCCGGGCGATCGGCGGTCGCGGCCGGTCGAAGGGGAGGTCCAGCTGGTCGGGCAGATCCGCCAGGCTTCGACTCCAGTAGTCGAGCTGGCGGCTGGTCAGACTCGCCGGGTCGGTCTCCGCGCCGAGCAGGTCGCGCTGCCAGACCGCGAAGTCCGAGTACTGCACGGGCAGGGGCGCCAGTCGTGGCGGCCGGCCGGCGCGGCGCGCCGCGTAGGCGGTGGACAGGTCGTGCAGGAGCGGACGCAGCGACCAGCCGTCGCCGGCGATGTGGTGCAGCAGCAGGAGCAGAACGTGGTCGCCACTGTCCAGGGTGAACAGGTGCACCCGCACCGGTGCCCCGGCGTCGAGGTCGAAAGGCTCCCGGGCGGCGGCGGTGAGCGCGGCGGGCAGGGCCTGCTCCGTGGTGTCGGTCGCGGTCACCGGCGGCAACGCCCGGTCGGGGGTGAGCAGTTCGGGCCGCGGCCCGTCCGCGCCGTGCCGGTAGACGGTACGCAGGATCTCGTGCCGGGCCAGGACGTCCCGGATCGCCGCGCGCAACGCCGCCGGGTCCAGGTCACCGGTGATCCGCAGTGCGACGGGCATGTTGTACGTGGGGGCGCGGCCCTCGACCTCCCGGAGCAACCACATGCGGTGCTGGGCCGGGGACATGACCGGTTCGGCGCCGTGCGGCCGGGGCGGCAGGGCGGGACGGGCACCCTCGGACCGGCGGGCCAGCCCGGCCAGGGCCCGCGGGGTCGGGTGTTCGAAGAGGTCCTGGACGGTCAGCTCCACCCCCAGCTCGGCACGAATGGCGATGAGCAGGCGGATGACCAGCAGCGAGTGACCGCCGAGGGCGAAGAAGTCGGCTTCCGGCCCGGCCGCCGGCAGGCTGAGGATCCGGGCGAAGAGTCGACACAGCGACGCCTCGAACGGCTCCTCGGGCCGCGAGCCGGTCGCCTCCGGGGCGACGACGGCCGGCGCCGGCAGCGCCGACCGGTCCAGCTTCCCGTTCGCGGTCGTCGGCAGCGTGTCGAGCGTGCTGACGGCGTGGGGAACGAGGTGGGCGGGGAGTTCACGGGCCAGGTGCTCGCGCCACTGCTGGGGGCCGGTGCCGCTGCCGGCGGCGGGGACCACGTACGCCGTCAGTCGCTTGTCCCCGGGACGGTGCTCGTGGACGGCGACGGCGGCCCGGGCGACGTCCGGATGGCCGAGCAGCACCGCCTCGATCTCGCCGAGCTCGATCCGGAAGCCGCGCAGCTTCACCTGCTGGTCGGCCCGACCGACGTAGGCCATCCGATGGTCGGGCAGCCGGCGCACCAGGTCCCCGGTGCGGTACATCCGGGTGCCGGGCGGCCCGAACGGATCGGCCACGAAGCGCCCGGCGGTGAGCGCCGCCCGCGCCAGGTAGCCGCGGGCCAGTCCGGCGCCGGCCACGTACAGCTCGCCCGTGTGGCCCGGTGGCATCGGCCGGAGCGCCCCGTCGAGGACGTAACAGCGCAGGTCGGCCATCGGGGCGCCGATGACGGACCGGCCGCCGTCGGCCGCGTCGGCGGCGGTCAGCGACACGTGGGTCACGTGGACGGTGGTCTCGGTGATCCCATACATGTTCGACAGCACCGGACGGTCGTCGGGGTGCCTGGTGAACCAGTCGCCCAGCCGGGTCGGGTCGAGCGCCTCTCCCCCGAGGATCACGTGCCGCAGGGCGAGGGCGTCGGGGGGCAGCCCACGCTCCCGGTCGGCCCGGACCAGTTCGTAGAAGGCCGACGGCGTCTGGTTGAGCACGGTCACCCGATGCGCCACCAGCAGGTCCAGGAAGGCCAGCGAGGAACGGCTGACCGGGTACGGGACGACGACCAGTTTGCCGCCGTGCAGCAGGGCGCCCCAGATCTCCCAGACCGAGAAGTCGAAGGCGTAGGAGTGGAACAGGGTCCAGACGTCCTCGGCGCAGAACCCGAACCAGCGGCGGGTGGCGGCGAACAGCCGTACCACGTTGCCGTGCGGCACCACCACGCCCTTGGGACGGCCGGTCGAGCCCGAGGTGTAGATCACGTAGGCGGGTTGGCCGGGGTGGACCGCGACCGCCGGGTCGGTGGACGGGTGGGCGGCGGCCGGTTCCTCGTCGAGGGCGACCAGGTGCACGCCCTCCGGGGTCGCCACCGCGTGCCGGGTGGCGGCGACGACGACGACCGGGCCGGCGTCCGAGAGCATGTAGGCGATGCGCTCGACCGGATAGTCCAGGTCGAGCGGCAGGTACGCGGCTCCGGACTTGGTCACGGCGAGCAGCGCGACCAGCAGGTCCACCGAGCGCGCGAGCGCGACGGCGACGGTCTGCTCGGGCCGGACGCCGCGCGCGACCAGCAGGTTCGCGAGTTGGTTGGCGCGGGCGTCGAGCTGCGCGTAGGTGAGGCTGTGGCCCTCGCACACGACCGCGACCGCGTGCGGGGTCCGGGCCACCTGGGCCGCGAAGAGCGCGGCCAGCCCCGTCGTCACGGCGCCGGCCGGCTCGTCCGCGCCCGCGGGTGGTGGCTCCTGATCGCCGGGGCCGAGCAGGTCGAGGCGGCCGGCCGGCAGCTCGGCGTCCGCGCCGGCGAGCCGCGTCACCAGTGCGGTGAACCGGGTGAGGTGCGCGTCGACCTCGTCCCGGCCGAACAGCGCCGGTGCGGCCTCCAGCTCGATGCGGAGGCCACCGTCGCCGGGCTGCTCGTAGATCGAGAACTTCAGGCCCTCCACCGGCCCGGTGGACAGGGGGCGGATCTCGGTCCGGAGGCCGGCGAAGGTGGGCGTCCCGGCGGCGGTCATGATGTTGGCGACCGTGTCGAAGAGGCGCCGGTCGTCGGCCAGCAGCCCGAGCTCCCGCCGCAGGAGGGGATACGGGTACGCCTGGTGGCGCAGCACCGTGGCGGTGGCGCGGCGGGTCTCGACGACGAGGTCGCGCAGCGAGGCCCCGGCGGGTGCCGGCACCCGCACCGGCAGCACGTTGGCCAGCATCGAGGGGGTGTCGCGGGTGACCCGGTCCCGGCGACCGGTCACGGTGAGCCCGAGCACCGCGTCCCGGGTGCCGCCGAGGCGGCCGAGGTAGAGCCCGACCGCCGTCAACGCGACCAGTTGCCAGCCGGTGGCGGCCGAGCGGGCCAACGCGTCCAGGCCCGCCCGGACCGGGTGCGGGAGGACCGCGGTGCCGCGCAGGGCGGCCGGCCCGGCGACCGGGGTCGCGGCGGACCGGCCGGCCACGCCACCGGGGGGCAGGGCGTCGACGTCGACGTTCAGCCAGTGGGCGCGGTCCGCGGCGTAGCGGGGTGACTCCCGATAGGCATGTTCGGCAGCGACCACGGCCGCCAGCTCACCGTCGCCGGACGGGAGGGCCGCACCGTCGTACGCCGTGGCCACGCGCTGGGCGAACAGGCGTACCCCGTAGCCGTCCAGGAGCAGGTGGTGGACGTGGTGGAACCATCGGTGCCGGTCAGGGCCGAGGGTGATCAGCGCCTGGGTGAAGAGCGGCCGGTCGGTCGTCACCGGCAGGGCGGTGGCCAGTTGCCGGGCCATCCACGCCTCGCTGGCGCCCTCCGGATCGGGTTCGGCGCTGACGTCGACGCGGTGCATCGGCCAGTCGCACGCCCCGGCGGCCACGACGTCCTGGCGTACCGTCCCGTCGTCGCGGACATGGATCCGTACTCGCAGCGCCTCGGTGGCCGACACGGCGGCGCGCAACGCCGCCTCGAAGCGGTCGGCGTCGAGCGGGCCGTGCAGGTCCAGGTACTCCGCGCTGCTGTACGCCGGGTTCCGGGGATCCCTGGCCTGCGCGAACCAGATACCGAGCTGGGCCTCGGTGAGTGCCAGCGACGCGTCCTCAGCGACAGGCATTGCCTCTCCTCGTGTCCGAGCCATCGGATCGTGTGGTGCCGCCGGCGGCGGTCCCGCCGTGGTCCGGGCCAGGGCTGACCGGATCCCGACAGCAGCCTGTCCCGACGGCTTGACGGGTCGCTGATCCCTGGCTGACGTGCCGTCCGTCGGGCTACCGCAGCCCCGTCTCGAACGCGTAGATGACGGCCTGCACCCGGTTGCGGAGCCGCAGCTTGTGCAGCAGGTTCCGGACGTGGGACTTGACGGTGTACTCCGAGAGGGTGAGCCGGTCGGCGATCTCGACGTTGGAGAGGCCACGGGCGATGAGGAGGAGCACCTCGTGTTCCCGATCGGTCAGCTCCCCGGTGTCCACCTCGGACACGGAGGGCACCCGGGGGGCGAGGTCGTCGCAGCGGCACGACGGGGCCGCCGCCGGCCAGCCGTCCGACCGTCGCACCATGCGGTAACCGGCGGCGGCCATCTGCACGGCCGCCCCCAGTTGGGCGGGCTCCACGGTGCCGGGCAGGCTGCCGCAGTGGAGGGCGAGGGCCGCCTCGGCGCCCGGACCGGGCTCCGGACTGTCCACGGTCACCATGCTCACCTCGTCACCCAGGTGCCGCGCCAGCAGTTCCATGTCGGCCGGGCCGGACATCCGGTGCAGCACGATGACCGCGGGGCGGAGCTGGCGCAGGGCGGCCAGGGTGGCCGGGCCGGGCGGGCCGTCGCCCACCACCACCACGTCGGACTGCCCGTGCAGCAGCGACCGCAGACCCACCCGGGCCACGGCGTCGGAGCCCAGCAGGAAGACCTGGACCCCGTCGCGGGGCAGGGACCGGGACGGCTCCGTCGTCCACTGCCACCGTTGGTCGACGGCAGGGTGGTCGGGCTGCCCGGCCCCTCCGGTGAGCATGCGCAGCACAGCGGTCCCGGCGGGGGCCGGCGCCTCCGATCTCCGTTCCATGATTCGCTCCCGGTCCGCTCCGACTGGGCGTCCCGAAAACGACGCCATTCGTCAAGGTAATCGCCTCGCGACCAACGATTACTGGTTCTCAAGTCAACCTCAAGCAGCGCACCACAGGCGCCGGTCGGGATAGCGGAAATGCGCCTCGTGGCGGGGCCCTCGCGAGGGGCTGGGCTGTTATCTTGGCTGACCATGACATCGACAATCGACAGCGCAAACCCGCCGGACGACCCGCCGGTGACCAGAGAAGAAGTGATTCGGCTCGTCGCCGAGTGCATGGACCTCGACGTCGGCGACCTGCCCGGCGGCACCGAGGACCTGATCGACCACGGGCTGCACTCCGTGGGCGTCATGCAGTTCGTCAGCGCCTGCCGGCAGCGGGGCATCGACGTGGAACTCGCCGAACTGTCCCGCTCCCCGACGATGGACGACTGGTGGCGACTGCTGTCGGAGCGACAACGGACGCGAACCGCCTGACCCCGCGTCTGGAGGCCCGTGGCCAATCGTCGGCCACGGGCCTCCTGAATTTTCCGGGAGAGGACACCACAGCCCCGATGGAGGCTCGCTTGAATCCCACTTCATCAGGACTGAAGAATCCGGAAGCCAGAGCCTGAATTGGCTAGGGTCAATCTTGCGGATCTTCGCGGGAATCACCCGGCAGCCACCAGACGGAGCCAGCATGAAATTCGGAGTCAGTTTCTTTCCAGTCATGGATCCGAAACGCAAGAGCGCCAGCACCTACTACGACGAGAGCCTGCACCTGGTCCAGCGGGCCGAGGCGTTCGGCTACGAGCATGTCCAGACAGTCGAGCACTACGGCTCCCCGTACGGCGGGTACAGCCCGGACCCGGTGGCCTTCCTCGCCGCCGCGGCGGCGCGTACGAGCCGGATCCGGCTCACCACCGGTGCGGTGATCGCGGCCTTCACCCACCCGGTGAAGCTCGCGGCGGCGCTGGCCATGCTCGACAACCTCTCCCACGGACGACTCGACGTCGGCTTCGGACGCGCGTTCCTGCCGGAGGAGTTCGAGGCGTTCGGGGTCTCCATGGCCGAGAGCCGGGCACGCTTCGACGAGGGCATCGCCGCCTGCGTGGCGTTGTGGACCGGGGAGGACGTCACCTTCACGGGTCGCTTCCACCGGTTCGGCCCGTTCACCAGCTTTCCCGCGCCGTTCCAGCGGCCCCACCCGCCCGTGTTCGTCGCGTCCGCGACCAGTCCGGAGTCCTGCGCCGCGGCCGGCCGGGCCGGACACCACATCCAGGTCGTGCCCTCGGTGACCAGTCACCCGGAACTGCTGCGCATGATCGAGAGCTACCGCGCGGCCCGGACCGCCGCCGGGCACGCCGAGCCGGGCCGGATACAGATCAAGTACAGCTGCTACGTCGCCGAGGACCGCGAGGTCGCCCTGACCGACGCCCGCGCCCAGGAGGAGCACTACGTCTCCCGGATGACCGCCGCGGTGTCCGCGTGGGGCCGGACCCGCAGCGACCAGTACCCCGGCTACGAGAAGTTCGTGGAGAAGGCAGCCAACTACGACTTCGACCGCGCACTGGCCGATCGCAAGGTCCTGGCCGGCACCCCGCAGGACGTCCACGAGCAGGTCGTCGACGTCGCGAACCGGTACGGCTCGGACGTCTGCCTGAGCCTGCAGTTCAACTCGGGCCACCTGCCGGTGGAGCGGGCGGAGCGGGCGATGGAACTGTTCGCGACCCAGGTCGCTCCGTCCCTGGCGAATCGGACGGAGGCGGCCGAGGCGGCCGCGACGGTCAGCTGAGCGCCGTCCCACACGTAACCAGGTGAGGAGCGAGATGGGGGCCAGTCACGCGGACGCGGTCGCCGAGGTCGCGGTCGTCGGGCTCGGCGCGTGGGGTGCCTGCGCCCTGTGGCAGCTGGCCTCCCGCGGCGTCGACGCGATCGGCATCGACCGGTACGGCACGGCCAACGTGCACGGCTCGTCGCACGGGGAGAGCCGGATGTTCCGTACCGCCTGCCTGGAGCACCCGGGCCTGGTCCCGCTGGCCCGGCGCTCCGGTGAGCTCTGGGAAAAGCTGGAGCGGCAGACCGGCACCCGGCTGCTGGCCCGGACCGGAGCCATGCTCATCGGCCCGCCCGACGGCCGGATCGTGGCCGGCGCCCTGACCGCCGCGCGGGAGCACGGGTTGGACGTCGACGTGCTCGACCCGCCCCGGATGCGTGCCCGGGTACCCGCGCACGACGGCATCCCGGCCGATCACGTGGGCATCGTCGAACCGGCGGGTGGGCTGACCGCTCCGGAAGCGACCATCGACGCCGCCGTCACGGCGGCCAGGACGGCGGGCGCCCGGGTGTTCACCGACACCCGGGTCACCGCGATCGAACTCGTCGACGACGGTGCCGTCCTGCACACGGCGCTGCGTCCGATCCGCGTCGCGCGCGTGGTGGTGGCCGTCGGCCCCTGGCTCTCGCAGTTCGTCCCCGAACTGCCCTTGGAGGTGGTCCGGATGCCCACCACCTGGTTCACCCCGGTCACCCCCGACCCGAGATTCACCCTGGAGCGGCTGCCGGTCTTCATGCGCGAACTCGACGGCGGTGAGGTCATCTGGGGCCACGGCTGCCTTCCGGGTGCCCGGGAGGTCAAGCTCGGGCTGGAGGACGGTGGACGCCACTTCCGCGTGGTGGACCCGGAGACGCTGGACCGTTCGGTCTCACCGGCCGACTGGTCCGCTCTGGCGGAGTTGCTGCCTGCGGCGATCCCCGGGATCTCGGCCCTGCCCTCCCGGGTCACCGGGAACATCTACGCGCGTACGCCGGACGGCCAGTTCGTCCTCGGACGGCTACGCGGAGACCGCCGCGTGGTCGTTGCCGGCGGCTGCGGCGGCCACGGCTTCAAGCACGCGACCGGCGTCGGTGAGGTGATCGCCGACCTCGTGCAGGACAGGGAACCCCGGCCGACACTCGACTTCGCCGACCCCGACCGCTTCCTGTGAGAAGGGGTGACCCAGTGCGCCGCGCCGTCCCCATCCGAACCCCTGAGCCGGGGTCCGCCCCGCGTTGCGAGGAGTAGATGCAGTTCCGCATCCTGGGCCCCATCGAGATCGACGACGAGCGGCGGGGCGAGCCGATCTTCCCCACCGGCTCCAAACAACGCTCCCTCCTGGGTGCGCTGGTGGTGAAGGCGGGCCAGGTGCTCGCGCCACACCGGCTCATCGACGAGTTGTGGGGCGAACAGCCACCGGCCAACGCGGCCAACGCCCTCCAGGCCCACATCGCCCGGCTGCGCCGGCTCCTGCCGAATGCGGGTGACCCGGGCCAGCCGCGGATCGTCACCCACTCCCTGGGCTACCTCCTGGAGCCCGACCCGGCAGGCACCGACGCCGACCGTTTCCTCCGACTCTCCGCGCAGGGGCGGGCGCTGGTTCCCAGCGATCCGCACCGGGCCGTCGAACTTCTCCGCCAGGCGCTGGCCCTGTGGCGCGGGCCGGCCCTCGAAGGCTGCGCCGGCGGAGACATCTGCCTCGTGGAGGCGGCCCAACTGGAGGAGAGCCGGCTGACCGCGCTGGAGACGACGTTCGACGCCAGTCTCCGCGCCGGTCTGCACGACGCGATCACGGGTGAGCTGGAGGAACTGACGGTCGAGTACCCGTTCCGGGAGCGCTTCTACGACCTGTTGATGGTCGCCTTCTACCGCTGTGGACGGCAGGCGGAGGCGTTGGGCGTCTACGAGCGGGCGCGGGCACGCCTGTCGTACGAACTCGGGGTGAATCCGGGACCGGCGCTGGTCAACCGCGTCCGGGAGGTCCTCAGCCACGCCCCCGAACTCGACTCCCCGCCGCCCGCTCCGATCGTCGGCACACCGCCGGTACTGGCCACCCGCGCGGTCGGGGGCCACGACCGGCACGCCCGGCACCGCGGCGGCGTCGACCTCGGCGACGAGTTGGTCGAGCTGCACCACCGCCTGGACCGGCTCGGTCGCGAGCAGGAAATCCTGTCCCGGCGACTCGAACAACTCACCGCCCTCGCGGCGGCCGGCAGCCCGGCCGTCCTGCGGCCAGCGGTCTGACCCCGGCCGGCCGCCGGACGACCAGGGTCAGACCACCCGCCCGGCGGGCGGGCAGGACGCCAGGCTCGGCGCCGCGGCCCGGATCTGGGCGACGAGCAGGTCGACGAACTGCGGTACTCGCCCCCGGAAGTAGAAGTGGTCGCCCTCGAACAGGTGCAGCCCGAGGAACCGCTCGGCGTGCGCCGACCACGTGGCCAGCCGGTCCGGGGCGACCACGACGTCATCGGTGCCGCCGAAGACCGACAGCGGCACCGTCAGCCGGGGCGCGTCGGGACGCGGCTGCCACGTCTCCACCAGCCGCAGGTCCCCCCGGATCACCGGAGCGAGTAGCTGCCACAACTCCTCGTCCTCCAGGACCTCGACGGCGGTGCCGCCCAACGCGGCCAGGTGTCGACGGAGTTCGGCGTCGGGCAGCCTGTGCCGCTCGCTGTCCGGCCCGACGCCGGGTGCGTCCCGCGCGGAGACGCCCAGCCATACCGGCTGGCGGAGCTGCTCCCGGGCCAACCGCTGGGTGAGTTCGTAGGCGGCCAGGCCGCCCATGCTGTGGCCGAAGAACGCGAACGGCCGGTCCTGGGCGAGGAGGATCTCCTCGCGGAAGCACCCCGCGAGTTCCTCGGCACTATCGCAGAACGGCAGGTCGGCGAGGCGTCCCCGACCGGGCGCGTCGAGCAGATGGATCTCCCAGTCCGGCGGGAAGTGGGCGAGCCACTCCCGGAAGAGCAACTGCGAGCCGCCGGCGTGGTGGAACAGGAAGAGCCGGAGGGTCGGCTCCGGCACCGGCCGGGGGCAGAAGCCGGGGCGGGGAGTCGGACGAAGATGTGGGGGGTCGGTGAGCATTCCCTCTCCTCGGGATGGTGTACGCGGTTCTCGGACGGACCCGCGTCAGGCCGCGACGCGCTGCCGCGGCCGGCGTACGGCCGACCCGTCGCGATCCCGCCGGATCTGACGGACCATGCTGGTCAGCAGCGTGCTCTCGCCCAGCTCGGTGAAGCGCGGGTCCGGATGGTCGAGCAGCAGTTCGATCGTCTCCCGCCAGCGCACCGGATGGTCGATCTGTTCCCGCAGCAGGTCGGCGGCCGTCTCGCGCCGGTAGGGGCGCGCGCTGCGGTTGGCGATGACCGGGAACCGCGGTTCGCGCGGCTCGGTGGCGCGCACCACGGCGGCGAGCTGCGCGGCGGCGGGCGTCATGTAGCGGGAGTGGAAGGGCCCGCTGACGTCCAGTCGGCGCACCATCCGGGCCCCGGCGTCCTCCAGGATCAGGGCCGCTTCGTCGAGGTCGGCCGCCGGCCCGGCCAGCACCGTCTGCGTCGCGGTGTTCAGGTTGGCCACGTCCAGGGTGTCGAAGCCGGCCCGGATCAGCAGGAACCGCAGGGTCGTCTCGGACAGTCCCACGACCGCGCTCATCCCCCCGTCGGTCACCCTGGCCATCGCCTCCGCGCGGGCGGCGACCAACCGCAGGCCCGCGCGGAAGTCGAACACGCCGGCAGCCTCCAGGGCGTTGTACTCGCCGAGGCTGTGGCCGACGGCCACGTCCGGGCGGGCGCCGTCGGCCACCGCGGCCCGGTAGGCGAGCGCGTTCACCACGAAGATGGCCGGCTGCGTGTAACGGGTGTTGCCGAGTTGACGGTCCGGATCCACCAGGCACAGCCGGCCCAGCGGGTAGCCGAGCACCTCGCTCGCTTCCTGCTCCAGCGCCGGGAAGCGCGCGAAGAGTTCCCGCCCCATTCCCACCCGCTGCGTCCCCTGGCCGGGGAACATGAACACCTCGGTCATCGCGTGTCTCCTCGGGTCGATCGCCGGTCAGCCGGCGGCCAGGGCGGGGTACGCCTCGCGGGCCAGGACACCCAGGTCGGCGGCGGTGAACAGGGTCTCCAGCCCCAGTTCCCGCCCGCCGTCCGCAGCGATCCCGACGGCGATCCGCAGCATCTGCTGACTGGTCGCGGCAAGGGCGAACAGGTCGTCGGTCTCGGACAGCTCCGTCGCCGGCCGGCCGGTCTCCACCGCCACGATCCGCGCCAACCGGGCGAACGCGTCCTCGTCGCCGGCCGCCCCGCCGGTCGGCGCGTCCGGCGTCCGTGGCTGCGCGTCGGGGACGAGGGGGATCCGTCGGGTGGTCAGCGGCACCGCGGGCAGGGCAGCGCGCGCGGTGGCGGCCGGCAGCGCCGGCCAGGCTGGGTCTCCTCCGGCCAGCCAGGCGGCGAGCGCCTCCCGCTCGGCGGCCGGCACGGCAGCCACCTCCTCGCCGGTGCCGGCACCGTCCCGCCGCACCCGGTCGGCGAGCGCCCGCAGGGTCGACGCGGCCCGCTCGCGGTCGGTGACCGCCGCGCCCCGGGCGGGGCGCGCCCGGCGCCCCTCGCGCAGGCTCCGCGCGACCGACGCCAGGTCGAGGTCCGGATCCCGGTCGAGCGCCGCCGCCAGCGCCAGCGCCGCCCGGCTCAGGTTCTGCGGGGTGTCGGCCGAGAGCGGCAGGACGAGCGGCCCGGTGGGCGTCGCCGGAGCGGTCGGCCGCCGGGGCGGTTCCTCGATCACCAGGCTGCCGTACGAGCCACCACCGGCGATCCCGTTGACCAGCACCCGGCGTGGCTGCCCCGGGGGCGTACGCCACCGCCGGGTCTCCGGCTCGACCGGCAGGACCGCACCCTCGACCCGGGCCAGCGCCGGGTTGGGGGCCGACGTCAGCCGCAGTGGGAACAACTCCCGGCGGCGGAACTGCGCAATGACCTTGGCGAGCTGGGCGAAGGCCGACGCCCCCTCCAGGTGACCGGTCGTCGGCTTGACCGAACCGACCGGCACCGGCCCCTCCGGCCCGCCGAACACCCGGCCCACCATCGTGAACTCGAGCGCGTCGGCCAGGGCCGCGCCGGCTGCCGCAGCCTCCACGTAACCGATGTCCTCGGGCCGCAGACCCGCGTCCGCTACCGCATCCCGCATCACCTGCCCGAGCCGGGCCGGGTCGGGAACGCCGAACTGACGCGTCGCGCCGGAGTGCGCCAGCGCCCCGCCGCGCAGCACCGCGTGCACGGGGTCACCGTCGGCCAGCGCCCGGTCCAGCGGCTTGAGCAGGGCCACGCCGACGCCCTCACCGACGATCCACCCGGTGGCCCGGTCGGTGAACGGGCACGAGTCGGGTTGCTCGGCGATCAGCCCCATCTCGGCCAGCACGTCCAGGTGGTCCGGGTGCAGCACCAGGTTCGCGCCGGCCGCGAACGCGGCCTCACACCGGCCGTCGGCCACCGCGCGGAAGGCGGCCTCGACCGCGGCGAGCCCCGACACGCACCCGGTGTCGATCAACACGCTCGGGCCGGTGAGGCCGAAGGCGTGCGACGCCCGGTGTGCCAGCCCGCCGCGGTTCGCATAGGTACCGCGCCGCCCCTGCGCCCGAGCCGTCACCCCGTACAACGCGTGGTCGTGCCACATCGAGCCCACGTACAGCCCCACCGGTCCGGCGTCCGTGAGCCGGTCCGGGACCACCGCGGCGTCCTCCAGGCAGCGACGCATGACGGACAGCAGCAGCCGTTCCTGAACGTCGACGGCCGCCGCCTCGTCGTCGGAGAGGCCGAACTCGTCGGCCTCCACCTCGGTCACGTCCGCGAGGTAGCCACCGACCCGGGCGCCGGCAACCCGGGTAGCGGATGCCAACGGCGCCCAGCGTTCGTCGGGAGTCGACACCGCCGCCGAGCCACCGGAGGCGAGCAGGATGTCCAACTCCTCGACCGTCTCGGCGCCGGGCAGCGTAGCCGCGAACCCGATCACCGCCACGGCGCGCTGAGCCGGCGGGGCAGCCGGCCCGGTTCGGGTCGTCGCCACCGGTGCCGGCACGGCCGCCTCGGCGGCGACCAGTTCCGCCCGGCGGCGGGCCGCCTCGCCGGAGAGCGGCCCGCCCCAGAGCGACAGCAGCAGTTCCTGATCGCCGTCCAGGCCGAAGCGGTCCCGCACGGCGTCGAAGTCCATCTCGCCCACCGCGCACAACCCCAGCCCTCGACGGGGCGCCTCGGTCGACAGGAGCTGGGCGACGTGCCCGGCCTCGATCAGCATGAAACGCTCGGCGTTGCGCTGGCCGTACGCCGGAACGATGGCGGCGGGGGCGGAGACCAGGAAGACGCCGAACGCGGCGCCCTGCACCAGCGCCCGGTTGTGGAAGACGTGGACCTCCGGGCCGAAGTTCGCGGCCGGATCGAGCGCGACCAGGGCGCGCTCCCCCGGGTGCAGGTAGTAGAGGCCGCCGCCGATGCCCTCCACCGCGCCCGGCCTGACGAACAGATACACCTGCACCGGGTAGAAACCACCCGCCGACGGGTAGCGACGCTTGTCGCGCCCGTCCAGTTCGCCCCGGCACACGCTCTGGAGGAGGTCGAGCAGATCCGGGGCGGGCACGGCGGCCGGTGCGAAGTCGCGGAACGACGAGGCGTCGTAGCGGGCACGCACGTCTCGCACCCCCGCCGCTGGCACCGGCACCCGGGGCAGGTCGTCGGGGAGGCGCCGCTCCGCGACCCGGGCCTCCTTGAAGGCGGCCTTGGCGGCCGGGTCGAGGGCGATCCGCACGTCCGTCCGGGCCGGGCGGCGATCCACCGGTTCCGGCCCGAGGCTCGCCGCGATACGACGCGCGGTCGGCGCCTGGATCAGCGCGTCCACCGCGACGTCCACCCCGAACGACTCGCCAAGCCGCTGGGCCAGCCGGATCATCGTGAACGAGGTGGCCCCGAGGTCGAACAGATCGTCGTCCAGGTCGACCGCGGGCACGCCCAGCAGGTCGGCGGTGGCGGCAGCGACGTCGTCCGGGGTGACCGGCGCCGCGTCCCGGGCCGCAGCGGGGGGCGGGTCGTCGAGGCCGGCGGAGGCCGCCGGGGGCGAATCGTCGACTCCGACGGCCACTGTCCCCGCGAGGTCTGGCCGGTCGGCGAACAGTCCGACGGCCACGGCGCGGTCCACCTTGCCGTTGGGGGTCAGCGGCAGCCGTTCGACGAACCGGAAACCGCTGGGCACCAGGTGGTCGGGGAGGATGTCGGCCAGGGCGCGACGTAGCTCGGGCACGGACGGGGCGGCACCACCGTCCGCGACGACGCAGACCGCGGCCAGTGTCGGTTCCCCGGTCGCCGCGTCGGTCAGCGGCAGGACCCGGGCCTCGGCGACGCAGCCGGTCTCGACGAGTGCCGCCTCGACCTCGGCCGGCTCGATCCGCAGACCCCGCAGCTTGAACTGGTCGTCGAGGCGGCCCAGGTAGCGCAGCTCGCCGTCCGGCCCGAGCCGGGCCAGGTCACCGGTGCGGTACAGCCGGGGCGAAGGATCGTCGGCGAACGGGGAGGGGACGAACCGTTCGGCGGTCAACTCGGGCCGCTCGTGATAGCCGAGGGCCACCGGCCAGCCGCCGATCACGATCTCCCCGGGCTCGCCGTCGGGCACCCGGCGCAGTCCCTCGTCCACCAGATGGATCCGGGTGTTGGTGATGGGCCGGCCGATCGGCACGGTGGCCTCCGCCCAGTCCGGCCGACACCGCCAGTGGGTGACGTCGATGGCGGTCTCGGTCGGGCCGTACAGGTTGTGCAGTTCGGCGCCGGGCAGCACGTCGAAGAAACGGCGCATGGTCGACACCGGCAGGGCCTCACCGCTGGCGAAGACGTAACGCACCGTGTCGCAGGCACCGGCGCCCGGATCGCGCAGGAACAGGCCCAGCATCGAGGGAACGAAGTGCGAGACCGTGACCCGCTCGTCCCGGAACAGCCGGGCCAGGTAGCCCGGGTCGCCGTGCCCGCCGGGTCGGGCGACCACGATGGACGCCCCGACGAGCAGCGGCCAGAAGAACTCCCACACCGAGACGTCGAAGCCGTACGGTGTCTTCTGCGCGACCCGGTCCTCGGTGGAGAGCGGGAAGCGCTCCTGCATCCACCGGAGCCGGTTGGCCAGGCCACGGTGCGTGTTGCGGCAGCCCTTCGGCCGGCCCGTGGTGCCCGAGGTATAGATCATGTAGACCGGGTCGTCCGGCCCCACCCCGACCTGCCCGATGGTGTCGGGGCACGCCTCGAGCAGGGCCCGATCCTCCTCCCGGTCGGGGCAGAGCGTCGGTACGCCGGCGGCGGCCGGCACGGCGGCCCGCGTCGCGTCCGTCACGACCATCCGGGCCCCGCTGTCCGCCAGCAGGTAACGCACCCGGTCCGGCGGGTTGACCGGCTCGACCGGCACCCAGACGGCACCGGCACGGACGATGCCGACCAGGGCCACCACCAGTTCGTCGGAACGGTCCAGGTGCACGGCGACGTGGTCGCCGCGGCGTACCCCCGACCGGACGAGCCGGTGGGCCAGCCGCGCCGACCGGTGGTCCAGCTCCCGATAGCTGACGGTGCGCCCCCGCCACCGGACGGCGGGCCGGTCCGCGTGCCGCAGCAGGCTCTCGGCGAGCAACTCCGTCATCGTCGGCGGTCCGTCGGGACCGGGGTCCCCGGTGGCCTCCCGCAACCTGGCCACATATCCCTGGAAGAGGGTGTCCAGCCGGCGCGGCTCCACGCAGTCCCGGGCCACGTCCCACTGGACGACCAGCTCGTCACCGACCAGTAGCGGGACGTGGTCGAGCGCGACCTGGGCGGTCTGCGACTGGCTCTCCCGCAGCTTGACCCCGCGCGGACGCAGGTCGGGGTCGATCTCCGGCACCCGGGTGAAGACCACCGGCAGGCGCAACCGGGCGGTGGCGCGGAGCAGCCGGCCGCGCAGTTCGGCGAACCCCGGGACGCGGCGGCCACGCTCCAGGTCGGCGCGGGTCCTCGACCACAGCTCACGGGCCCGCGCGGCGAAGTCCACGGGCAGGTCGTCGTCAACCACCACCCAGGCCAACTGCGTGAAGTCGGCGACCATCCGGTCGGCGTGCGGCAGGTCGGTCGGGCGGTCCCACGAGACCACGGTGACCGTGAACGGTCCGCCGTCCATGGCGTGCCGCAGCTCGTCGGTGAATGCGGTGAACAGGATCATGTCGGCGGGCACCCCGATGGCCGCGGCCCGCTCGCTCAACGCCTGCCAGGAGCCGAGTCCGGCCCGGCGGTGGAGTCGTTCGGCCGCCGGCGCGGGTTCCGGCAGGGCCGGGCCGGACGGCAGTGCGGCGAACTTGCGCCGCCACTCGTCCCGGGCCGCCTCGACCTCCGCACCGACCCGCGGCGCGACGAGACCACGCAGGTAGGGGCGGGGGTCGGCGGTGGCGTCCAGCAGCGTGTGGTGGCCGTCGTGCAACGCGAAGAGCTGACCGAAGAGCAGGGCGAAACTGCGGGCGTCGGCGAGCAGGGCGTCCAGGACGACGTGGAGCACGTGGGTGCCGTCCGGCAGTGCGCTCGCCTCCAGTGCGTACATCGGCCGGCTGCCCAGGGGCAGGCTCGTCGCGCGCAGCCGGGCGGCGGTCCCGGCCAGCGCCCGCGCCACGGCCGTGGACGCCTCGCCGCCCGGCGTGCCGGACCGCCCGCCCGCGTCCAGCCCGGTCAGGTCATGGCGGGCGATCCGATAGTGGGGTACGTCCGGCGCGATCTCCAGACTGCCGTCCTCGTGCACGGTGGCCCGCAGCAGGGGGTGGTGGACCACCAGCCGGTTCCAGGCCGTCTCCAGCGCGTCCATGTCGTAGCGCTCGAGGAGGAACTCCTGGTACACCCGCGTTTCGGCCTGCCCGCGCAGGTCGCCCATCCGGCCGACCAGGTAGGCCGACTGGATCTCGGTGAGCGGAAACCGTTGCGGCTGGTCGGCCGACGCCGGAGCGGACAGCCCGCCGGGTGCCTGCTCCGGATCGACCACGGGGCCGTCCCAGGCCGCCACGCCCAGCCGGGCGATGCGGTGCAGCGTGGCCTCCAGCCGGGCGAAGGCGGCCCGAACCCTGGTCTCGTCCAGCGCCTGCGGCTGGTAGTCCCACGAGACGAGGAGGGCGCCGGCCCGCTCCTGGACGCACATCTCCAACTGCACGCCGGGAGTGCGGGTGGCGGAGGCGGCGAGATCCACCAGCGCCGCCCAGTTGTCGGGTTCGTCCCGCTGGGCGGTGATGCTACCGAGCAGGCTGGTGAAGACCGTCCTGATCGGTGTGACCTGCCGCCGCGCCGTGGCGCGGGCGTGCTCGCGCACCGCCCGCACGCCGCTGACGTCGGCGTGCTCCAGGTCCCGCCAGAGTTGGCCCCGCACCTGGTCGAGCAGCTCACCGAGGCGGCCCACCGGCTCCGGCGCGACGAAGACCGAGGTGGACAGGAACGGGCCGACCACACGCGGCACGTCGGGGTGGATCGGTCTGC
The DNA here is from genome assembly GCF_044391475.1 of Micromonospora sp. NPDC018662. Classification (NCBI taxonomy): domain Bacteria; kingdom Bacillati; phylum Actinomycetota; class Actinomycetes; order Micromonosporales; family Micromonosporaceae; genus Micromonospora; species Micromonospora sp. NPDC018662. The sequence goes on along the minus strand of NZ_JBISAC010000003.1, from coordinate 141,247 downwards.
GGTTGTAGGTGGTGAGGACGACGGGCAGCGTGCCGGGCCGGACCGCCTCGGTCTGGACCGCGGCGGCGCACAGTGCCAGCAGCAGCGCGGAGGCCGTGGTGCGGGACCGCGCGGCGGCGTCCCGGGCCCGTCGCCAGGGTTCCGCCTCGAGGCGGAACACCAGCCGGCGGTGGGTGTCGTCGGTGTCCACCGGGTGCGGGCGGGCCAGGGGAAGCGGCCGGTCCAGGTCGACGGTGGCGAGCTTGTCCCGCCAGTAGGTCAGGGAGGCGGCCGACGGTGGGGTGGCGCTGACGGCCCGGGCGTAGTCCGGGAAGGAGATCCCCGGCCGGGGTGGCTCTGCCCCGAAGCGGTAGCCGGCGTACCAGTGTTGGAGCAGCAGTGACACGCTGGGGCCGTCGGCGATCAACTCGTCCACGGTGAGCATGACCCGGCCGCGCCCGCCGGGCAGCGTCGCGGCCCGCACGTCGAAAAGCGGCCAGCGGTGCGGGTCGATACCGCCGGCCGCCTCGGCCCGCATCCGGTCGAGTGCCGCCCGCCGCTGGTCGTCGGTCGCCTCGCCCAAGTCGACGACGGTGATCGGATAGTCGGGCGCCTCCGCCTCGATCACCTGCCGCGCGTCGGGCGACAGGTGTGCCCGGAGCATCCCGGTGGCCGCGACCAACCGGTTCCAACTGGCCCGCAGGGCGTCCGGGTCGAGCTGCTCCACCTCGAACTCCAGGTGGATCTGGTTCCCGCTGCCGGCGGCGGCCAGCCGTCCCGCGTAGAAGGACTCCTGGACCTCGGTGAGGTCGAAGGGCTGGTGCCCGAGGTCGGCGTGCGTCTGCGACATGGTGTGACTCCGATTCGATCGGATCAGATCCGCTGGTCGGATGCGGCGGAGAGGTGAGAGGCGAGGAGCGTGATGCTGGACTCGCCGAGCAATTGGAGCGCCAGTTGCTGCCCGTACCGTTCGGTGAGCGCGAACCGGAGGTTCATCAGACCGATGGAGTCGATGCCGAGTTCGACCAGGCTCCGTTCGGCGTCCACCAGCGCGCTCCCGTCCGGCACGAGGTCACCGACGATTCGGGTGAGCTCCCCGACGACCTCGGCGGTGCGGTCGGCCGACGCGTCGACGGGCGCCACCGGGCCGTCGGGGACGGCAGGAGCATCGGCGGGCGCGGGGTCCGGATCGGGTTGCCGGACCGGATCCACCGCGACGGGCGGCACCGGGGTGGCGGCCGGCGCGGTCGCCGGGTCGGCGATCCAGGACCGGCGGCGGACGAAGGCGGTGGGCGGCGCGGCGACCACCCGCCCGGCGCTCGGACCGGTCAGCGCGGGCCAGGCCACCCGCAGGCCGGCGAGCCAGAAGGCCCCGACCTGGTGCAGGCGGCCGTTGCGCCACAGGTCCGCCAGGAAGACGGCGGTCTCCGGTACGTCGTCCAGCGAGAGCGCGTTGCCCCGGCCGTCCCGCAGGTCGCTGGTGCGGACCGGCCCTCCGCCGTGGCCCCGCGCGTACTCCTCCAGCGCCCGGCCCAGTTCCACCGGGTCACGGACCACCACGGCGAGCCGGCAGTCGAACGCCGCCCGACCCACCCGCAGGGTGTGGGCCACGGCGGCCAGGTCGGCGGTGGCGCCGGCGCCCCGCAACCACTGCGCCAGCCGCGCGGCCGTGGCCGTCAGGTGCTCCGGGGTCGGGGCGGAGAGCACCACCAACTCGGCACCGGGCGACCCGGGACGGTCCGCCTCGGCAGGGGCGGCCCGGCCGTACCGCTCCGGTAGGAACTCCTCGACGACCACGTGCGCGTTGACCCCACCCGCTCCGAAGGAGCTGATGCCGGCGCGTCGGGGCAACTCCCGCCCGTCGCCGTCGCGCAGCGACGACCACGGCTCGGCGGTGTGCTGGAGGACGAAGCGGGTCTCCGCGAGACGGAGCTGCGGGTTGACCGGGTCGGCGTGCAGCGTGGGCGCCAGCACCCGGTGCCGCAGTTGCAGCACCACCTTGGTCAGGGCGGCGATCCCGGCGGCCGACTCGCCGTGGCCCACCGCCGACTTGACCGACCCCAGCGAACACTGGTGCCCGGCGGCGGCGCCACCGTCGTAGGTGTCCTGGAGGGCGGCCACCTCCACCGGATCACCCAACTCGGTCCCGGTGCCGTGCGCCTCGATCACGTTGACCGTCGCCGGGTCCGTGTCGGAGCTGCGCAGGGCCTGACGGATCAGCCTCGCCTGGGCGTCGGGGCTGGGCGCCGTGAAACCGTTGGTGCGGCCACCGTGGGCCACCGCGCTGCCCCGTACCACCGCGTGCACGACGTCCCCGTCGGCCAGCGCCCGGGCCAGGGGCTTGACCAGGACGACGCCGACCCCCTCACCCGGGCCGAAGCCCGCGCCACCGGCGCCGAAACTGCGGCACAGGCCGTCCTCGGCCAGGAAACCGGACTGCCGCAGCATCCGGAAGCGGGACGGGTGCAGATAGAGGTTGACGCCGCCGACCAGGGCGGCGGCGCACTCGCCGCGACGTATCGCCGCCAGCGCCAGGTGCAGCGCCACCAGCGAGGACGAGCAGGCGGTGTCGACCGGCAGGCTGGGCCCTCGCAGGTCGAGCAGGTAGGACAGCCGGTTGGGCGGACTCCAGTAGTGACCGGACGGCATGTCGCGGTGCCCGTGGGCCCACCGCTCGGCGCCGAGGAGCTGATAGTCGCTGGAGGTGATCCCGACGTAGACGCCCATGCTGCGGCGCGTACCGTCGGGGGTGGTCAGGTCGTCCAGCCTGGCACCGGTGTAGCCGGCGGCCTCCAGCGTCTCCCAGGCGACCTCCAGGAAGAGCCGCTCCTGCGGATCGATCAGGGCGGCCTCATGGGTCGAGAGCCCGAAGAACCCGGGGTCGAAGGCGTCGACGCCGTCGAGGAAGTGTCCCCTGGCCCGGACGCCGCCCGCATCGGTCCAGCGGTCGACCGGCAGGTCGGAGGTGGTGTCCTTGCCGAGCACCAGGTTCTGCCAGAAGGTGTCCAGGTCCTCCGCGTGCGGATACCGCCCGCTGATCCCGATGATCGCGAACCGGTCGTCGGTGGCCGCGTCGCCGAGGGATGCCGGCGCCCCGGTGGGCACGGCGGTGGTGGACACGTCGGTGGTGGGCACGACCCTGGGCTCCGCCGGCCCGGTCGCCGGCGCCCCGGGCGCGGCGGCGGCGAGATGGTCGACCAGTTCCTCCAGGTCCCTCAGCCCGAACAACATGTGCAACTCGACCGGGGCCACCTCGGCGGTCAACCGGGACGCCACCGTGCGGATCATGACCGAGTCCAGACCCAGCGCCTCCAGCGACGTCTGCGGCCCGATGCTCTCCACCGGCCGGCCGATCGTGTCGGCCACCACCGCGCACACCCGGTCCCGCAGCGCGGCACGGTCGACGCCGCCACGGGCCGCCACCACGGGTGCCGCCGCCGGCACCGCCGGCTCGGCGGTCAACCACAACCCCGCCAGATGGGTACGCCAGCGGGCCACGTCGCCGTGGAACAGCGAGACCACCGCGGGCCCTGGCGTCGCGAGCAGCCGTTCCAGGATCGCCAACCCGGTCCTGGCGGGCAGGGGGAGCATGCCGGTGTGCTCCTGCACCACGGCAAGGACCGGCTCGGGAATGGTCATGCCCGGGACGTCCCACAACGGCCACTGGACGGACAGGGTGCGACCGTGCCGCTCGCCGCGCTCCACCCGACCGGCCCGTTGCTGGGCGAACCCGTCCAGACAGCCGGTCGCGTACGCGTAGTCGGACTGCCCGAGGTTGCCGGTCACCGCGGCGACCGACGAGAAGAGCACGAAGAGGTCCAACGGCAGGTGGGCGGTCGCCTCATCCAGCACGCGCGCGCCCACCACCTTGGGCTCCAGGACCGCGGCCACGTCCTCCAGCCGCTTGCGCACCAGGTAGCCGTCCCGAATGACACCGGCCGCGTGGAAGACGCCGTGCAGGGCGCCCTCGCGGGCGACCACGTCACGGACCAGGTGGTCGACGGCGTCGCGGTCCCGGACGTCCGCTTGGGCGTACCGCAGCCGCTCGGTGCCGCCGACCGCCTCGCGGGTGGCCCGGTCGAGGTCCTCCCACGGGCTCCGGCCGCAGAGCACCACCCGTACGCCGGGTCGTCGCGCCAGGTGCCGGCCCAGCACCGACCCGATCCCGCCGGCGCCACCGGTGACCAGGTAGACACCGTCCGCCCGGGGGGTCCAGCCGGCGGTGGGGACCTCCAGCGGCGTGCGGACCTGACGTCGACGCTGCGCGCCCCGCACGTCGCACAGGTGGCCGAACTCGACCGCCGGGGCCGCGATCTCGGCCAGCAGCAGGTGGGCGACCCGGCCGCCGACGGGCACCAGCACCGCCCGGCCCGACAGCCGGGGGTTCTCCTGCCGCAGGGTGGCGAGGAACGCCCTGGCGGCGTCGGCGCGACCCGGGTCGGCGGTGACCGCCAGCACGGTCAGCCGCTGGGTGCGCAGGGCCCGCAGCACGGTGCGCGTCACCTCGATGGCGGCCAGGTCGGCGTCGATCCCCGCGTCGTCGTCGGGGCGCGCACCGACCATGTGCAGTACCAGCACGACCGGTCCGGCGTCGGCCCCGCGCACCCGCTCGGCCACCGCCCGGGCGGTCTCCTCCCCGTCGATCCGGTGCACGCCGGCCCCCGCCCGGTCCAGGTCGTCGGCCAGCTCTCCCCCGGGGTCGTGCACCAGCACCGGCGCGGCCGGCGGACCCCCGGCCGCCGGCAGCGGGGCCGCCACCCAGTCGGGCCGGTACGCCGAGAGCCGATCGAGTTCCTCCGCCGTCAGCGGCGGCGTGCCGGGCCGGCCGTCCACCGCGGTCGACGGCCGGGCGGCTGCGGTCTGCGCCGGCCCTCGGGTCACCCAGTGGCGGTCCCGGGCGAACGGATAGCCGGGCAGGGACAGCCGCCGATGCCGGTCGGGCGGGCTGACCGACGCCCAGTCGACGTCCTGCCCCTGCACGTACCGCCGGGCCACCGCGCTCAGGTGGTCGGCCGGCGGGCAGCCGCCGCCGAGGCTCTCGCCCAGGCGGGCCAGCAGTTCGGCCTGCGCCCGCCGCACGGCCGGGTCGGGCGCCGGGGTCGCGTCGATGGAGGTGGACCGGCGGGCGTCCGGCGCGCCGGTGGCCAGCAGGTCGAGTGAGGCGAGCAACTCGGCGCGGTCGCCGACCAGCAGGGCGACCCGGTGCCGGTGGTGGACCCGAGCGCAGGCGAGGGTGTGCGCGACGTCGACCGCCGAGGCCTCGGCGCCCGGCCCGCGCAGCCAGCGGGCGAGGGCGGCGGCGTACCGGGCCGGCGTGTCCGGACGCCGGCCGGAGAGCGGCACCAGCACCGGGTGGTCGGCGTGCGTCCGCGTGTCCCGCACCGGTGCCTGCTCGACCAGGACGAACGCGTTGGTGCCGCTGAACCCGAACGAGCTGACCGAGGCGCTGCGCGGGCGGCCGTCGACCGCTGTCAGCTCGCGACGTCGCGCGACGACCGCGAAGGGCCCCTCGGCGAACGGGATCGCCGGGTTGGGCCGCTCGTAGTGCAGGGTCGGCGGCACCTGGCCGGTGCGGACCACCCCCATCGCCTTCAGCAGGCCGGCCATTCCGGCGGCGGCCGAGGTGTGCCCCAGGTTGCCCTTGACCGAGCCGATCGGCACACTGCCGGGGGCTCGGCCCGCCCCGGCGAATGCCGCGTTGAGCGCGGTCACCTCGATCGGGTCGCCGAGCGGGGTGCCGGTGCCGTGGCACTCCACGTAGTCCACCTCGGCCGGGTCGACCGCGAAGCGCCGCAGGGTGTCCCCGATCAACGCGGCCTGCGAGGCCGCGCTCGGCGCGGTGATGCCGTTGGTCCGACCATCCTGGTTGAGGCCGGAGGCCCGGATCACCGCGTGCACCGGATCGCCGTCGGCCCGCGCCTTCGACAGTGGCTTGAGCACCACCACCGCGCAGCCCTCCCCCGGCACAATGCCGTCCGCGTCGGCGGCGAACGGCCGGCAACGGCCGGTCGGGGAGAGCATGCCCGCGCGGCTCATGAAGACGTGCGGCAGCTCGGTCAGATAGAGGGTGACACCACCGGCGAGCATCAGCTCCGCCTCGCCCAGCCACAGCGCCTGACAGGCCAGGTGCAGGGCGGTCAGGGAGGACGAGCAAGCGGTGTCCACGGTGGCCGCCGGCCCCTTGAGGTCCAGCCGGTAGGCCAGCCGCGCGGCCAGGAGCGAGTTCGAGTTGCCCTGCATCACCTGCGGCAGCCGGGCGTGTGCGCTCTCCCGTTCGATGAGGTCCTGGTAGTCGTTGAGCATCACCCCGGCGTAGAGACCGCAGCGGGCGCCCGCGAGGGAGTCCGCCGCGAGCCCGGCGTGCTCCAGCGCGCGCCACGCCTCCTGGAGGAACAGCCGGGCCTGCGGATCGGTCAGCTCGGCCTCGCGCGGGGTCAACTGGAAGAAGTCGGCGTCGAAGCGGTCGACGTCGTCGACGAACGCCCCCCACCGCGACACCGACTTGCCCTCGGCGACGGGATCGGGGTCGTAGTGCTCGGCGATCCGCCACCGGTCCTCGGGGACCTCCGTGACGAGGTCGTCGCCGTCGAGGAGACGCTGCCAGAGGACGTCCGCGTCGTCGGCTCCCGGGAAGCGGGCGCTGTAGCCGATGACGGCGATCGGTTCGGGCGGCCCCGGTGGCGCCGACCGCGGCACGGCCGGGGTAGCCGGCACGGCCGGGGTAGCCGGCACGGCCGGGGTAGCCGGCACGGCCGGGGTAGCCGGCACGGCGGCCTGAGGCGCAGCGGGAGCCACCTGCGCGGCACGGTGACCGAGCAGCTCGGCGGCGGTGGCCCGGTCCAGGGCCCCGTCCTTGAATCGGGTCAGGATCTCTTTGGCGTCCATCCGGTCCTCGCGTCGGCGGTTGTTCGGCTGGCAGGGGCGATGCGCGGGGCGGGGCTGTGGTCAGCGCCCCGACGAGGCGACGTCGGTGGGCCCGTAGCCACTCAGGATGCGTTCCATCACCCCGGGGAGCCGGAAGGACGTACGGTGCATGACGGCCTCCCGCGCGACGGCTGCGTCGGTGGCGGCCAGCAGCGGCGCGGCCAGTTCCCGCTTCAGCAGCTCCAGCGACGCCCGAGGTGCGGCGGCCATGCCCCGGGCCACCTCGTCGGCGACGCCCGGCACCTGGGCGTGCGGCACCACCCGCACCGGTGCCCGCCGGTCGCGCAGTTCCCCACCCCGGTAGTCGCGGGCGGTGTAGAGCATCTCCGCACCGAGTTCCGCGCCGAGGCGGAGCGGGACGAGATGGGTGGCGCCCATGCCGGGAGTGAAGCCGTAGCGCATGAAGTTGGCCGCGTAGACCGAGCGTTCACTGAAGACGGCGACGTCCGCGTAGAGCGCGAGGACCAGCCCTCCGCCGATCGCGTGGCCCTGCACCGCCGCCACGACGGGCAACGGGCAGTGGGCGAACACCCGGAAGAAGTCATCCTCGTCGAAGCTCCCGTCACCCTGCGCGAACCGGACCAGCTCCCGCTGGGAGCCGCCGGCGCAGAAGAGCTCCGGCAGCCCCTGCACCAGCAGCACCCGGGTGCGCTCGTCCGCCGCGGCACGGGTGACCGCGCCGACCAGCCCGGTGCACAGCGCCGGCCCGAAGGTGTTGCGCCCACGCCGATCGGCCATGGTCACCACCGCGACGGCGCCACGCCAGCTCAGGCCGACGACCTCCCCGTCGGCGGCGATCGTCGTCATGCCACCATCACCCCGGTCGCCCGCAGCCGCTCCAGCAGACGCCGGGCGGTCGGGTCCGCGAGCCGGTCCAGCAGCAATGCCGAGGCGTCGCGGCCCAGGGCCGGGTCGCGGGAAAAGAGCCGGGCCCGGTACCGCTTGAGGGCGGCGGCGGTGCCACGGTCGACCCGACCCAGTCCGGCCAGCACCCGTCGCAGCAGCGCCTCGACGTCCTCCGCCGCCAGGTCGGCGAGCCCGCAGGAGACCGCCGCGGCGGAGTCGAGATCCTCGGCGAGCAGTGTCGCGGTGAAGGCACGCTGTTCACCGACCCGGCGGGCGACGAACGGCAGGGCCATCGCCGGCACCAGTCCGACCAGCACCTCGGTGAGGCGGAAGCGCGCCCGCGCGCCGGCCAGTACCAGGTCGCAGGCGGCGGCCAGGCCGACCCCGCCGGCGGTGGCGCGACCGTCGACCACGGCGACGGTGACGAGTTCGCCGCGGGCCAGCCGGTCCAGCATCCGCCAGTACGGGAGCTCCACCCCGGCGGCGCCGCGCAGGTCCGCCGCGTCCGGAGGGCCGTCCGACAGGTCGGTGCCGGCGCAGAAGTCCTCGCCCGACGCCGACAGCACGAGCACCCGGCAGTCGGGGTCGCGCTCGGCCTCGTCGACGGCGGCGGCCAGCTCGGTGAGCAGAGACGCGTCGATCCGGTTCCGGTGCTCCGGGCGGGCCAGGTCGACCCGGAGCAGCCCGCGTCCTCGCGTCAGCGACACGGCCGGGCTCATCGCCGGCCGCCCAGCCACACGTACTCGCGGTGGTAGTTGCGGACCGCTTCGAGAACCAGCCGGGGCCGGCCGGCGTCGCTGAACCGGGCACCGGTTATCTGCGGGAACCGGTCCAGGTCGAAGGTGAAGTCGGGGACGCCGAACTTCAGCTCCGCGGTGGCCCGGAGCAGGTCGTCGTACTCGGGCACGGACAGCTCGTAGCGGGCGTCCAACGCCTCCTGGATGCCCATCGCGCGTACCGTCCGCTGGGACCGGGGGGTGATCACGGCGCTGTAGAACTCGGAGCTGCACCCGGATCCGTAGGAAAAAACGCCGATCCGCCGATCCCGGTCGATCACGGCCTTGTCGATGGCGCTGGCCAGTGCCAGGAAGACGGTGCCGGCGTAGATGTTGCCGACCTGGCGGGGATATTCGATCGAGGGCTCGAGGCGGCGTACGAAGTCGTCCTCGATCGCCGGCGGCGACATCCGCTTGAGTTTGCGCAGCACCGCCCGGTGCGCGCCCTTGACCATGCCGGGGAACGGCGTGTGCATGGCGAGCAGGTCGAACGTCTCCACCAGGTCGGCCCCGTCGACCTTGGTCGCGTAGTCGGCGAACGCGCCCTTGAGGCAGTCGAGGTAGCTCAGCAGCGACAGGTCCACGTCGCCGGCCTCCGCCTCCGGGTCGGGACGGCAGGTGTCCATCACCTCGTAGCTGTGGAAGCCGTTGGCACCCCAGTCGAACGCCGCCACCGTCGGCCGGTCACCGACCAGCAGCGCGACGGCACCGGCCCCCTGGCTCGGCTCGACGTACGTGTGCGGCACGGGCCGCGCCACGTCGCTGCTGATCACCAACGCCTTGGTGGTGGGGAACGGGCTGGCGGCGACCACGGCGGCGGCCATCTGCGTCGCCGCGGTGCCGCTGTAGCAGGCCTGCTTGGTCTCGAAGAGCCGGCATGTGCGGGGCAGACCCAGATGGTCGTGGACGTAGGTGGCGAGTGACTTGCCGAAGTCGATACCGGACTCGGTGCCGACGACGAGCAGCTCGATACCGGCCCGCTCCTGCTCGCTGAGCGCGTCCACGATGGGCTTCGCGGCGTTGACCGCGAACGAGACGGCGTCCTCGCAGTGCAGGGCCACACTCTTGCGGGCCATCATCAGGTTGTCGATCCGACCGTCGTCGAGGCCACGGGCGGCGAACAGGGTCGGCACGTCCACGTAGGTCTCGCCGCAGTAGACGTTGAGGGCCTCGATACCCACCTGTTTCATAGGACTCTCCGTTGTCGGACTGGGAAGGGGGTCACCCGGCGTCGGCGGCCACGGGTCGGTGCCGTCCCGTCGGGACGTCGTCGCCGGGCAGGCGCAGCACGACCGAGGCGTTGACGCCACCGAAGGCGAAGCTGTTGCTGAGCGCGGTACGCAGGGGCCGGTGCACGGCGGTGGCGCCGACGAGTCCGAGCAACGGCTCGACCGGATGGTCGAGGTTGGGGTTGGGGTGCAAGGCGCCGGCGCGCATCTGGAGGATCACCGCGATCGCCTCCACGAGGCCGGCGGCGCTCAGGCAGTGGCCGGTGAGCGGCTTGGTGGAGTTGACCAGCGGGGTACCGCGATCCCCGAACACCCGGCGCAGGGCGGTGGCCTCGGTCAGGTCGCCGCGCACCGACCCGGTGGCGTGGGCGTTGACGTAGTCGACGTCGTCGGGGGTGACACCGGCGCAGGCGAGGGCGGCCCGCATGGCGGCCTCCTGTCCGTGCGCGTCGGGCTCGGTGCCGCGCCGGGCGTCCAGCCGCTGCCCGTACCCGGCGACCTCGGCCAGCGCGACCGCTCCCCGTGCCGCCGCCGCCTCCGGTCGCTCCAGGACGACAGCCGCCGCCGCCTGGCCCCGGACGAACCCGTCCCGGTCGCGGTCGAACGGGCGGCACATCCGCTCCGGGGCATCCCGGAACCGCTGGTAGGCCAGCGCCCCGGTGCGCCGGAACGCCTCCTCCTCGGCCGGGGACAGCTCGGCCGCCGGGGCCACCACCAGAACCCGGTCGACCCAGTCCGCCGCCACCATCCTCGCCGCCTGGATCAGGGCGATCGTGCCGCTGGCGGACGCGCCGCCCACGGCCCAGCCCTCGCCGGTGATCCCGGTCAGCTCGCTCACCGCGGCGACCGCGTCCACGTCGAGATGGGTCAGCGCGTAGGAGGCGCGTAGCCGGGACGGTGTGTCCCGGTGGTCGAGCACCGTGGCCGCCTGGTGGGCGAGGGCCAGGTTGCTTCCGGCGACGAGCACCCCGGTCCGCTCATCCCGGGCGTCCGGGGCCGGGGCGAGGGGCAGCCCGGCGTCGCGCGTCGCGAGCAGCGCGACGCACGCGGCGGTACGGGCCGGCAGCGCGGCCCGGCCGGTGACCCGCCGCAGCCGCGTCGCGGTTCCCGGGTCGTCCGGGAGGTGCCGTTCGGCCCACCGGTCGAGGTGGAACTCCGTGAGGAGGGCGGCCGGCAACGGCTGCTCGTCGACGTCGACCGCTCCGGCGGGCGACGGCGGCAGGGTGACCGCGCTACGGCCGGCGAGCAGCGCGGTGGTGAGGGCGGGCAGGTCCTCGGCGAGCGGGCTGAGGACCGCCGCCCCGGTGACCACCACCGGGTCCCGGGCGCCGGGCGTCGCCGGGCCGGTCACGAGACGTACTCGCTGAAGATCCGGGACAGGGAGCCCAGGCTGTCCGCCCGGGCCAGTTCGCTCGCGGGCACCTTGATGCCGAGGTCGTCCTGGGCCGCGATCACCACGTCCATCCGGTCGATGGAGTTGGCCCCGAGATCGCGCATGCTCTGCTCGGGGGTGATCGGGGAGCCGGCCAGTTCGGGCACGACCTCGATCAGGTTGCGGCGGATGACGGTGAAGATCTCGTCGGGGGTCATGGCGGTGGTCTCCTCGGGCCGGGCGCGGTCGTGCGGTGGGTCAGGGTCGGGCGAGCTGGACGAGTGCCTCGTCGACGGTCAGCCGGTTGTCCCGGACGGCGTCGAGCAGGGCGTCCAGGTCACCGGCCGGGGATGGCTGGGGCGACGATCCGCCGGTGGCCCGGCCGGCCGCGACGTGCCGGGCGAACGCGGTCAGCGTCGGGTGGTCGTAGAGGACGCCGGCCGGCTCGTCGAGCGCGTACCTGTCGTTGACGAACGTGACGAACTCGACGCCGAGGATCGAGTCCAGGCCGAGGGCATTGAAGCTGGTGTCGTCGTCGATCTCGGCCGGGTCGCAGTAGAGCGTCCGGGCCAGTTCCTCCCGCAGGACCGCCGCGACCTCGGTCACGTCCCGGCTCGGGGCGGCGGTCGGGGTGACGGCGGGCACCGGCACGGAAGGCGCCGGGGCGGCGGGCTCGACCGGCGGCGGCGCGGCGGCGCCGAGCAGCGCGGTGACGTGCCGGGCGAAGGCCGCCGGCGTCGGATGGTCGTAGAGGGCGGTGATCTTCACCTCGACCGGGTAGGCGGCACTCACGGCGCTCACGAACTCCACGCCCAGGATCGAGTCGACACCCAACGTCAGGAAGGTCTGCTCGACGTCGAGCTCGTCGATCTCCTGGTAGAGCACCGCCGCGAGCAACCGGGTGATCTCGGCGGTGACGGCCGCCTCCGGCACCGCCGTCGGGGCCGGGCGCGGCGGCGTGCTCCTGGCCGGCGCGGCGACCGTCGGCGGCCGGTCCCGCGGATCGGCGGGTCGGGGGGCGGGGGGCGTCGACGTTTCCGCCGCGCCCAGCGACCGCAGGACGATCTTCTGATCGTTCGTCATCGATGACCTCGGTACGGTGTCGGGCACCGACGCGGCGACGGTCGGTGCGGCGGTCCGCGGCGGGGCCGGGGCGGATTCCGCGACCGGCGCCACGGCGGGGTTCGCGGCGGGCGCCACGGCCGGCGCCACGGTGGGCTCCGCAGCCGGCGTCGCGGGCACGTTCCCGGTCGGGTCCGGTGCGTCGAGGCGCCGGCCGAAGTCCCGCAGGTGCGGCCGGGCCAGCTCGGGTTCGCGGCCGGCGCTGCCCAGGCCCTGCTGGTGCAGGTGGGCGATCTGCACGTCGTACCAGCAGCGCACCCGTTCGAACGGATAGTGCGGCAACGACACCCGACGACCCCGGCCGGCCGCGCCGCTGACGGCCGCCCGGTCGACCCGGCCGCCGGCCAGCCAGTCCGCCACCGCCGTCCCGGCGCCACCGACCGGGGATGACGCCGGCCGCCCCTCGGCGACGGCGTTCAGCTCCGACAGCATCGTGTCCCACGAGTCGGCCCGGAGCGCCGCCCGACGGGCGAGTTCCACCCGCCCGACCGCGAAGGTGAACACGACGTCGGCGACGCCGGGTGCATCGTCCTGCCCGCCCACCCGGACCAGATGGTCGCGCAGGGTGCGGGCGTAGGCGGCGAGCGACCGGTCGGTGCGGGCGGACAGGAACAGGACCATCGGCGGCGACCCGTCGACGGCGGCGCGTGGCGGCGCCCCGGGCGGCTCCTCCACGATCAGGTGCGCGTTCGCGCCGCCCGCGCCGAAGGAACTGATGCCCGCCCGCAGCGGGCGGGCAGAGCCGTCCCGGGTGCGCCACGGCGCCACCTCCTGCTGGACCGCGAACGGGATCCGGTCGAAGTCGATCTCCGGGTTGGGCGGGGAAGCGTGCAACGACGGGACCAGCGTCCGGTGCCGGAGCTGGAGCAGCACCTTGGCCAGGGCCACCGCCCCGGCCGCCGACTCCAGGTGGCCCACGTTCGACTTGACCGAGCCGATCGGCAGGCGGCCGGGGCCGGTCACGCCGTCGGCGGCGAAGGCGGTGACCAGACCCCGGATCTCGATCGGGTCACCCAACGGGGTGCCGGTGCCGTGCGTCTCGACGTAGTCCAGGTCCCCCGCGGTCAGGCCGCCGTCGCGCAGCGCCTTCGTGATCAGGTTCGCCTGGGCACGCGGGCTGGGCACGGTGTACCCGTTGGTCCGGCCGCCATGGTTCACGGCCGTGCCCCTGAGGACACCGTGCAGGTGGTCGCCGTCGCGCAGCGCGTCGCGCAACGGCTTGAGGACGACCGCACCGACGCCCTCGCCCGGCACGTACCCGTCACCGCCGGCGCCGAAGCTGCGGCAGCGCCCGTCGCTGGAGGCAAACCGCCCCTGGCTGAGCATGAAGTACTTGTTCGGGTGGATGAGCACGTTGACGCCACCGGCGACGGCGACCCGGCAACTGCCGGCGCGCAGCGACTCGACGGCCAGGTGCACGGCAGTCAGCGCGGCGGAACAGGCGGTGTCGACGGCGACGCTGGGCCCCTGGAAGTCGAAGTAGTACGACACCCGGTTGGCGATCGACCAGTAGGCGCTGTTGGCCAGCACCGGGTTGCCCCGCAACCGCTCCTCGGCCTCGTGCAACTGGTACTCGCCGTACATGGCGCCGACGAAGACACCGACGTCGCGCCGGTAGGCCGGCTCGTCCGCCGGCACCAGGTGGTCCGGGGTGTACCCGGCGTCCTCCAGCGCCGCCCAGCAGCTCTCCAGGAAAAGGCGGCTCTGCGGGTCGATGATTCCCGCCTCCCGGGGCGAGATGTGGAACAGGCCGGCGTCGAAGTCCTGAACGCCGTCGAGAAAGCCGCCCCATTTGGCGTACGTGCGATCCACCCGGCTCTTGTCGGGGCTGTGGAGCGCGTCGGCGTCCCACCGGTCCGTGGGCACCTCGGTGATGCTGTCCCGCCCGTCGCGCAGGTTCTCCCACAGCGCGTCGAGGTTCCCGGCCTGCGGGAAGCGGCCGGACACGCCGATCACGGCGACAGCCCTGGGGTCCACCCGGTCCTCGGCGGTCGTGTCGGCGCGGCGTGGCGCCTCGACGGCGGCGGGGTCCTCAGTCGGCACCACGACCGGGGTGGCGTCCGGTGCCCCGGTCAGCGCGACGCACCGCTCGGGATACTCCTGGAGCAGGTGGTCGGCCAGTTCCGCCACGGAGCGGCACTCGAACAGCAGCGTCTTGGACAGTCGACCGAAGTCCTGCTCCAGGAGTTCGACCACCCGGATCGCCAACAGCGAGTCGATGCCCAGATCGTCGAAGAGCCGGTCGGCGGCGAGCTCGTCCAGCGGCACCCGGGTCGCCTCGGAGACGACCGCGCGGAGTCGCCGGTGCAGCGCGTCCCCGACCGACTCGGCCCCGACCGCGCGGGTCGGGGTCCGTCCACCGGTCGGGGTGGGTCGATCCGCCGGGCCGGTCGCCGGCCGGTCGTCCTCGAGCAGCGGGAACGACGCGGTCAGCGCCGCCCGGTCCCCGCAGAGGACGACGGTGGCCGGCGCGGGGCCGGGCTGGCCGCCGTCCACCGAGCCGGCGAGCAACGACTCCAGCACGGCCAGTCCGGCCGCCGTGGGCAGCGCACGCATCCCCAGGTCGCCGAGCACCTGCCGGACCGGCTCGGCGGGGAGCATCCCGCCGTCGGCCCAGAACGGCCACGCCACCGACAGGGACCGACCGCCGCGGGACCGGTCGGCGGCGCGCCGCCGCACCAGTTCGTCAGCGGCGGCGTTGCCGAACGCGTAGTCCGCCTGCCCCGGGCTGCCCAGGGCGGCCGAGACCGAGGAGAAGACCACGAAGCAGTCCAGACTCCAGTCGGCGGTAGCCGCGTCGAGCGCGGCGGCACCGACCAGCTTCGGCGCGATCACGTCCCGGGCGGCAGCCACGGACGTACGCAGGAGGTAACTGTCGCGTAGGACGCCGGCGCAGTGCAGGACACCGTTGACCGGCGGCCCCGAGGCCGCCAGCCGGTGAGCGACCTCACCGACGGCGGCCCGGTCGGTGCAGTCCAACCGGTGGTAGTCGACGGACCCGCCGGCCCGGGCCGCGCGTTCGCCGAGCCGGTGCAGTTCCTCGCCCCGCGCGCCCTCGGCGGCGGAACGACCGGTCAGCACGACCCGGGCGGCGTAGTGGTCGATCAGGTGCTCGGCGACGAGGACGGCGAGCCGCCCCATGCCGTTGATCCAGTACCGTCCGCCTCGGCGGAACGCGGGCCCGCCGGCCGCGGGGAGCACGACGGGGCGCAGCGTCGGGGTGCGGGGCACGCCGTCGACGCCGATCACCATCTGGTGGGCGGGCGCCGCCGCGGTGGTGGCCGCGCGTACCACTGCGGACCAGTCCGGTTCCCCGCCGGACCGGCCGACGGCGGTGAGGTCGAAGCGGTGGTTCTCGCCGGCGAGCGAGCGCCCGAGCGCGGCCAGTCCGGCGGCGGTCACCGAACCGGCTGCGGCGTCCGTGCGGTACGGGACGACGATGCGGGCCCCACGCCGGGCCAACGGCCGCAGCAGCGACCGCAGCAGCGCGAGCATCCGCAGACCGGCCGCCGTGGCGGTGTCGGCCGGATCGGCATGGGCAGCGCCGTCGGCGAGCGGCCAGACGATCACCGGTCGTCCGGATCCGAAGACCCGGGCGGCCACCTCGGTGCCGACGGTCTCCGCCTCGGCCGGATCGGCGGGCGCACGCAGGACCAGCCCGGCCCACTCCGGGTCCGCGTCTCCGAGCAGCACGACGGGCCCGTCCGGCTCCGGCTCCGACCCGTCCGGCTCGGCGACGGCCCGCTCGACGGCGGTGAAGAGATGGACGTCCGCGAGCGGCGCGACGCCGGTGACCGGGCGCAGGGCCAGGCCACGCAGGGTCAGCCGGACGGCCCCCGCGGTGTCGGTCACCGTCAGGTCGTACTTGCGGATCCGCTGGCCGCCGCCGGCGAGCCGGTGCGGACGCACCAGGACCCAGGCGTCGTCGGGCGGTTCGGCGTGCACCAGGAGCTGCTCGACGGCGAACGGCACGAAGGTCTCGCCGCCGAGGTCCTCCCGGCGCAGACAGCCGATCACGGACTGGAGGGCCCCGTCGAGGACGAACGGCGACACCGTACCGTCGTCCGCCGGCGGGCAGACGATGTGGGTCAGCGCCCCGGACGGGCCCTGCCGCAGTTCGCGGAGCACCCGGAAGGACGGTCCGTAATCCACCGCGTTGGCCGCGAACCTCCGGTACAGCTCGTCGGGCGCGACGAGGTCGGCGTGCTCGGCCCGCAGCGCGTCCAGGTCGAGCGGGGCGGGGGCCGGGTCGTCGGGTGCGGCCGCGAGCACCGTCGCGGACGCGTGCAGCTCGGTGGAGCGCACCCGCACCTGCGGCCCGTCGACGGTGACGTCCAGCGTGACCGGAGCGGTCACCGCCAGCGGACGGTGGAAGGCGACGTCGGCCAGTCCGGCCGCCGGGCGGTCGTGCCGGCGGGCGGCGGTCAGGGCGAGGTCGATCTGGACCGCCGCGGGAAGCACCGGCACCCCGCCGACCCGGTGGTCGGCGACCAGCACCTCCTCGGGGCGTACCGTGCGCTGCTCGGCGCCGGGCGGCACCCCGTCGACCCGGTCCGCAACGGTTTCCCCGCCCGGGCCCGACGTTCCGGTTCGCGGCCACACCCGGCGGGCGAACGGGTAGCCCGGCAGCCTGGTCCGGCGACCACCGGCCAGCGTCGGGTCGTCGGGCAGGTCGGCCTGCCCTCGCACCCACGACTGGAAGGGGTCGTCCGGGCCGGCGGGGACGGCGTCGGCGCCGTGCTGTGCGAGGTCCGCGAGCCGCCGCGCCAACTCGGTGGTGGTCCGCGCGGGCACGGCCGTCCGCACCGCCCGGTGGCTGCGGCCGTACCGCAGCGTCCAGGCCACGTCGACCAGGCGCCTTTCACCGTCGGCGGTCAGGGCGTCGGCCAGGGACGCCGCGAGCGCGCGCAGGTCCCGATCAGTGCGGGCGGAGAGCACGGCCCACCGGGTGGTGTCCGGCGCCGGCTCCCGCACGGCCACCGGGACGTCGTCGGGCGCCTGTTCGAGGACGAGGTGGGCGTTGGTGCCGCCGATACCGAACGAGCTGACCCCGGCCCGCCGGGGGCCCGCCGGCACGGGCCAGCCGTCGGCCGCCGGGGCGACCCGCAGGCCACCGGTGTCGCGCAGGTTGCGGTTGGCGACCCGGTAGGGCGCCTGCGGGGGTACGGTGGCGTGCTCCAACACGAGGACCGCCTTGATGAGACCGGCGATGCCGGCGGCGGTGTTGAGGTGTCCGACGACGCTCTTGACCGACCCGATGGCGGCGGGGTCGGGACGGTCCGCGCCGTACACGCGGTCGAGGGCGGCGTACTCCACCGGGTCACCGAGGGGCGTTCCGGTGCCGTGGGTCTCGAGGTAGCCGACAGAACGGGGATCGACGCCGGCGACCGCCAGCGCCTCGCGGAGCACCGCTTCCTGCCCCTGCGGCGACGGGGCATGGTAGTCCATCTTCCGGGCTCCGTCGTTGTTGACGGCGCTGCCACGGATCACGGCGCGGATCGGGTCACCGTCGCGCATCGCGTCGGCCAGCCGACGCAGCACCACCGCCCCGACGCCGTTGCCGAAGACCGTGCCGTCGGCGGTGTCGTCGAACGGCCGGCACTCCCCGCTCGGGGAGAGGATCATGTCGGCCGGGGCCCGGTAGCCGGCCTGCGGGAAGTGCAGGGAGGCGGCACCGACCAGCGCGAGGTCGCACTCCTCACCCAACAGGCTCTCCACCGCGGTGTGCACCGCCACCAGGCCGCTGGAGCAGGCCGTCTGCACGGTGAGGCTCGGGCCGGTGAGACCGAGTTTGTAGGAGATCCGGCTGGCGGCGAAGTCCTTGTCCGAGGAGGAGAAGCGAATCATCCCGGCCGCGTCCAGCTCCCGGATGGAGACCGGCGGCAAGGTGGGCTGGCCGACCGAGACGAAGACCGCGGTCCGCAGGCCGGTACGGTCCGGCGCGAAGCCCGCATCCTCCAACGCGTGCCAGCCGGTCTCCAGCAGCACCCGCTGTTGCGGATCCAACCACTCCGCGTGCAGCGGGCTGTAGCCGAAGAACTCCGCGTCGAAGGCGTCGGCGTCGTCGAGGACGACCCCGACCGGGACGAAGTCGGATCGCCGTACGGCTGCCGGATCGTGCCCCATCCGGACCAGGTCGTCGACCGGATAGCGCCGGATGGCGCTGCGGCCCTGTTCGAGCAGCGCCCAGAGCTGGTCGGCGGAGCCCGCGGCGCCAAAGCGGCAGGAGAGCCCGACGACGGCCACGGCGTTCTCGTCGTCGATCGCGTCGATCGACCGCGGGTCATGGTTCATCAGTGGCCTCCGGTTCGCAGGGCACGTCGCGCCTCGCGGCGCGACGGTCGTGCCGGGGTCGGCGCGGCGGAGGGCGGGTCACCGGCCGGCGTGTCGCCGGCCGCCGGGCCGATCCGGCCGACCAGCAGCCCCACCTGGTCGTCGAGCGTCGGGTTGGCGAACAGGTCCGTCATCTCCAGGCGGGTGCCGGGATAGTGCGCGTCGAGGCGGGCGTAGAGGCGGCCCAACAGCAGGGAGTTGCCGCCGGCGTCGAAGAACCGGCAGTTGGTGGGCACCTCGTCGGGTCCGAGTTCGAGCAGATCGGCCCAGGCGGCACTGACGCACCGGCGCACGGCGTCGGGATCGGTCGGCCCCGGCCCGGTCGCGCCGCTGTCCCGGGCGGGGACCGGGGACGCCTCGGCGAGCCGCACGGCCGACTGCCGGTCCACCTTGCCGTTCGCCGTCAGCGGCAGGGCCGCGACGGTGACCAGCCGGTCCGGCAGCATCCACGACGGCAGCTTCCGCCCGGCGACGGCACGCAGCGCGTCCAGGTCCGGCGGGGCGCTGCCCCGGGCCGGTTCGGCGATCACGACCAACCGGGCGGCGGCGCCCTCGCCCCGCACCGTGGCCACCGCCCGGCACACGTCGGGATGGCTCTCCAGGACGGCCTCGACCTCCCCGAGTTCCAGCCGGTGCCCCCTGATCTTCACCTGTCCGTCGGCGCGGCCCAGGAACAGCAGCCGTCCCTGGTCGTCGCGGCGCACCAGGTCACCGGTCCGGAAGTACCGTCCGCCGGCTTCCGGTCGGCAGGGATGGGGGGTGAAGCGCTCCGCCGTGAGGTCCGGCCGACGCCAGTAGCCCCGGGCCACAGCCGGGCCACCGATCCACAGTTCCCCGGGTTCCCCGTCGGTCACCGGGGCGGCCCCGTCCACCTCGGTGACCACCAGGTCGGTGGCGCCGACGGGGCTGCCCAGGTGGACCGGTTCGGCCGGATCCACGCGGGCGATGGTGGACCAGATGGTCGCCTCGGTCGGCCCGTACACGTTCCACACCCGGTCACCGCGCCCGACCAGCTCCCGGGCCAGCTTCGGGGGAAGCGCCTCGCCGCCGCACAGCACGGTCAGCCCCGCCGCACCCGACCAGCCGCCGTCGAGCAACAACTGCCAGCCGGCGGGCGTGGCCTGCATGACGGTGATCCCGCGCTCGTCGATCAGTCGGGAGAGCCGCCGCGCGTCGCGCACGTCGTCGCGTCCGGCGACGACGACCGTGCCACCGGTCGCCAACGGCATGAACAGTTCGAGCACGGAGATGTCGAAACAGACCGTGGTGACCGCGAGCAGCCGGTCGTCGGTGCCGACACCCGTGGTCGCGGCGATCGCGTCGAGGGTGTGCACCACGTTGCCGTGGGTGACCGCGACGCCCTTCGGTCGGCCGGTGCTGCCCGAGGTGAACATCAGGTACGCCAGGTCCCGCGCGGCGGGGGCGGGACGGGCACCGACCGCCGGCGCCGCGGCGGACTCCGTGACCACCTCGGCGGCGTCCAGCACCGTCAGCCGCGGCGGGAGCAGTCCGGCCAGTTCCCGGTCCGCGACGGCGATCCCGCACCCGGCGTCCCCCACCACCAGCGCCAGGCGCTCCGGCGGGTAGGAGTCGTCCAGCGGCACGTACGGGCAGCCGCTCTTGAGGATGCCGAGCAGGACCGCGGTGAGCCGGGCCGAGCGGTGCATCAGGACGGCGACCGGCTCCCCCGGCGCGACCCGCGCCGACACCCACCGGGCGACCTGGTCGGAGAGGGTGTGCAGCCGGGCGTAGGTCAGTGTCTCGTGCGGGTCCTCCACGGCCGTGCGGTCCGGGCTTCGCCGCACCGCGTCGGTGAAGCGGCGCACCAGGGTGCCCGCCTCACGGCTCACCACCGCGCCGACCGTGGTGTCGTCGGCGAGCGCGCGGGCCAACTCGACGACCATCCGCCGGGTCTCCTCGACCAGGTCGTCCACCGCCGCGCCGTCGAGGACGGCACTGCGGTGGTTGGCCAGCACGTCGACGCCGGCCGGGGTGCTGGTGACCTCCAACCCGAGGTCGAAGTGGCCGCGCTGGCCACGGCGGTACACCAGTGGCCCGAACGGCGCGTCCTGCGCCGCCGCCGGCCGGGCCCAGTTCTGGAACGCGAAGCTCACCGTGGGCACGGCCCGCTCGCCGCCGGCCGCCCGGCAAAGTTCCGCCAGCCGGGGATAGGCCAGGCCGGCGTGGGAGACCGCGCCGCGCACCTCCTCCTGCACCGAGGCCAACCACCGGGCGACCGGCTGGGCCGGGTCCAGGTCGATGCGCAGCGGCACCGAGTTGACGAAGCAGCCGACCGTCGTCTCCTCGGCCTCGCCGGCCCGCCCGTAGGTGGGCACGGCGACCAGCAGGGACCGCTCGCCGGTGGCCCGGGACAGGGCCGCGGCGAAGGCGGCGAGGAACACCGTGAACGCGGTGACCCCGGCGGTGCGCCCGGTGCCGGACACCAGACGCGTGAACTCGGGGGGTAGGCGGTACTCGCGGTGCTCGCCCGCCCGTCCCGCCGGCTCGTCCCCGGCGGCGAAGACCGTCCCGGCGCCCAGGCCGGTCAGTCGCCCGGCCCAGAACCCGTGGTCGGCGACCCGGGTGCGGGCGGTCTCCTCCCGCTCCCGGCGCAGCGCCACCGCGAACGGCACGGCCGGCGGCAGCGGCTCGCCGGCGCCGAGGCGGGCCGCGTACAGCGCCCCCAGGTCCTGCTGGATCAGCTCGGCGGACCGGCCGTCGACGGCCACGTGGTGCGTGGTGAGCTGGAGCACCCGGCGCGGTCCGTCCGCCCAGAGCACCGCCCGCAGCAAGGGCTCGGTGGAGAGTCCGAAGCGACGGTCGGCCTCCGCGCGGATCGCGTCGTCGAGGTCGGTGCCGGCTGCCGGCCGCCGCTCCGGCACGGTGGGCGTCGTCCCGGTGGGAACGAAACAGAGGTCGTCGCCGCGTGGGCGCACCCGGCAGGCCAGCACCGGATGACGGCCGACGAGATCGACCACGGCACCCCGCAGGGCGTCCGGGTCGACGGAAGTGGGCAACTCCCACGCGAGGGAGATGTTGTAGGGCGCCGAGGGAGCGGCCATCTGGTCCGCGGTCCACAGCCCGACGAGACGCTCGGGCAGGGGGAACTCCGTGGGCGCGTCGGTGGCGGTCGCCGCGCTCCCCGCGGGATCGACCGGGTCGGCCGGGGTCGGTGCGGGCGGTGACCCGTCGGGGGTGACGACGACGGCGATCCGGCTCTCCCGGTCACCGAGCAGCCGGTCCGCCAGCTCCCCGGACGTCTCGCTGTCCAGCACCATGGCCAGGGGCACCCGGCCGACCTGCTCCTCCAGCAGCCGGCTCCACCGCACCACGGCGAGGGAGTCGACGCCGTACTCCGCCAGCGGCCGGTCGGGGTCGATGGCGGCGGCCGGTATCCCCGTCGCCCGTTCCAGCTGCTCGGCCAGCCACCGCGCCGTCGCCGCCCGCCGGTCCGGTGTGGCGGCGGCCCCGGTCGGCGCGGCCGTCGGCGGACCGGACGCGACGGCGAGGGCCGGCTCCACGGCCGTCGGCGTGGCCACCGCGATCGCGGTCGACCAGCGGTCCTGGTCGCCGGCGACCAGCGCCACGTAGGCGGAGTCGACTCCGGTGGCCGCCGCGAGCCTCGGCCACATCTCGTCCACCGCGGCCGCCACGGGCAGCGGCCGCAGGCCGTAGGTCTCCTCGAGGTAGCGCGCCGCCGCCGGTTCGGCGACCATGCCGGCGCCGTCGAGCACCGGCAGTCCAACCGCGAGGGTACGGCCCCGGCGCAGGCCCCGCGCCACCCAGCCGGCCCGGACGGCGGCGAACCCGTCCAGGAACCCGTTGGCGAACGCGTAGTCGGACTGGCCCTGGTTGCCCACCAGCGCGGCCAACGACGAGGACAGCACGAAGAAGTCGAGCGGGTGCCCGGCGAAGGCGGCATCCACCGCGACCGCGCCCAGCACCTTGGCCCGGCAGACCTCGTCGACGGTCTCCATCGTCTTGCCCCGCAGGAACCCGTCGCGCAGCACTCCGGCGGCGTACACGATGCCACGTAGCCGAGTGCCGGCACGGTTCAGCGCGTCGGCCAACCCGGCGAGCTGCCGCGGATCGGCCACGTCGCACCGGTGGTAGCGCACCGAGCCGTCACCGGCCCGTTCACGTAACGCGTCGAGGGCTACCGGGTCGGGCTCGGACCGCCCGACAAGCAGCAGCTCCGCGGTGGGTCGGGACGCCCACAACGCGGTCGCCACCTGCCGGCCGAGACCGCCGAGGCCACCGACCACCAGGTAGCTTCCCGCCGGGCGGATCAGCTCGGCCGGCTCGCCGGGCAGGGACGGCTCGGGCACCAGGACGGGACCGCGTCGCCGGCCGGACGGTCCCAGCCGGACCCAGCCGTCGCCGTCGGCGTCCGCGCTGCCGGCCTCGGCCAGCAGGGCCCGGACGACGGCCCGCGGATCGGCTCGGGCCCAGGCGGCCTCCACCGTGACCAGCCGGGGTCGCCACCGGCCGCTCTCACCGGCAGCGGCCCGGAGCAGGCCGTGCAGCCCTCGCAGCACCGGCCCCGGTTCCCCGTCGGCGCTCGTCACCAGCAGCACCACGGTGCGGTCCAGCGCCCGGCCCCGCGCCAGCGAACCCAGCAGGCCGAACACGCGGCGCAACACCCCGTCGCGCAGGCCCGACCAGGCCTCGTCGAGCCGCTCCCCCGGCGTCGGCTCGGCAGCGAAGTCGACACCGTCGCCCGGCCCGGTCAGGTCCACCAGGATCGCACCGGGGGTTCCGGTACGGCGGGCCGTCCGGTCCACCGTGTCGCCGTCGGTGACGTCGACCGGTGACAGCGTCGCCGCGGCCGCGTACGCGCAGCCGCTCGCGGCGGAGCCGGAGCCGACGACCCACAGCGGGCGACCGTCCACCGCGCCCAGTGCCGGCAGGTCCGACCAGTCCAGTCGGTAGCCGGCCACCGCCGGCCGGCGGTCGGCGCCGATCCCCCCGGTGGGACGGAGCGCCGCCGCGGGCGGACGCCCGGTGGGCTGCGCGCCGGCCGTCACGGGTCGCGGGGCGACGGCGTCCCCGACCGTGGGTGGGCCGGAGTGGCGTTCCCGCGTCCGGACGCGGAACCCCTCCACCTCGGCGATCACCTCACCGCTGTCGACGTCGACCAGCCGCAGGTCGAACACGTGCACGCCGGCCGGACTCCCGCCGGTCACCGGACGCGCGTGGACGTACGCCGCCCCGGTGACCGGAGCGCGCACCGTCAACGCCGTGATCGCCATCGGGAGGTGACTGGCGTTCTCCGGGCCGGCCGCCAGCAGCGGGAAGGCGGCGGCCTGGCAGGCACCGTCCAGCAGCGCCGGGTGCAGGACGTGCCGCCGGTCGGGATCCTCCCCGTCCGGCAGCCGCAGCTCCGCGACGGTTTCGCCGTCCCGGCTCCACACCCGCCCGACCGTGCGGTACGACGGCCCGTACTCGTAGCCGTTGGCCCGGTAGCGACGGTAGAACTCGTCGGCCGCCAGCCCGTCCCGCGCGAGTCGCGAGTCGAGGTCGTCCGGCTGGTAGCGCAGCGCGGGTCGCCGCCAGTCGGCGGTCACCGGTTCGGCGCGACCCTGCGCGAGCAGGTCGTCCGCGCCGGCGCTGACCGCGAACCGCTGGTTTCCCCGCCGGTCGGGTTCGCCGAGTTCCGCCCGTACGGTCATCGGCCGGGCCGGTGCGGGGGTCGGCCAGACCAGATCACGGAGCACCGTCCGGTAGGGCGAGGTCCCGGCGGTCAGCAGCGCCTCGTACACCAGCTCCGGGTGGAACGCGGCGGGCAGCAGCGGGTTTCCGTCGACGACGTGGTGGGCGAGCCAGTGCGACGTGCCGTCGAGCCGGACGCTCACCGCCTGCGCGAGGGGCACCCGCACCGTGTCGGCGAGCGGCAGACGGGTGGGACGTTCCGCCAGTTCCGCCGGGCCCGGGCCGGGCAGCACCATGCGTCTGCGGTCGAGGACGGTGGTGGGCAGCGGCACCCGCCGCCCCGGCGGGACCACCTCCGTCAGTCGCCCGTCCCGTACCCAGTCCCGGTCCGCGGGCTCGGCGCGCGTGAGGTCGGCGGCGGTCACCAACGCGGGGTGGTCGCGGCCGTCGGCGAGCGCGTCGAGTGCCTCCCGCAGCCGGTGGTGGTCGTCGGTGCGGATGGCGGCCCGGTGCGGCCAGGCCCGCCGGCCGACACCGAGCGTGTACGCCAGGTCGACCAAGGACACCGGATGCCGCAGCAGCGCCTCGACACCGGGCTCGGGCGTGAGCGCGTCGCTCAGGTGGCGTGCGGCGGCGCGCAGCCGCTGCGGGTCGGGGGCGGAGATCGGCACGAGGACCGGTGTCGCCGGCGGGCGGTGCGGGCGGGCATCGGTCGGCTGGTGCTCCTCCAGCACCACGTGGGCGTTGGCGCCGCCGGCGCCGAAGGAGCTGACCGCGATGCGCCGGGGCACCGGCACGCCCCGGTCGTCGGTGGGCCGCACCCACCGTTCGCCACGGTGCTGGATGCGCACGGGCACGCCGTCGGTGTCGAGCCGGGGGTTGGGTCGCTCGGCGTGCAGGGTGGGCACCAGCTGGCCGTGGCGGAGCTGGAGGATGGCCTTGGTCAGTCCGGCGATGCCCGCCGCCGCCTCGGCGTGCCCGATGTTCGACTTGACCGAGCCGACCCGCAGCGCCTCCCGCGGGCGCCGCCGACGGAACGCGCCGGCCAGCGCCCGCAGCTCGATCGGGTCGCCCAGTTCAGTGCCGGTGCCGTGTGCTTCCACGTAGTCGACGGTGTCGGGATCGACGCCGGCACCGCGCAGCGTGGCGTCGATCAACGCCGCCTGGGCCAGCGGGTTCGGCACCGTGTAGCCGCCCGCCCCGCCGCCGTGGTTCAGACCGGTGCCCCGGATCACCGCGTAGACGCTGTCGCCGTCGGCCTGCGCCGCGTCGAGACGTTTGAGAACCACCGCCCCGACGCCCTCACCGGGCACGAACCCGTCGGCGCCGGCCCCGAACGCCCGGGTCCGGTCGCCCCGCGACGGCATGCGCAACGCGCAGAGCCCGGCGAACCGGTCGGGGTGCAGGTAGAGGTTGACCCCGCCGGCCAACGCCAGGTCCGCCTCGCCGTCCTGCACCGCTCGACACGCGAGGTGCAGGGCGGTCAGCGAGGAGGAGCACATGGTGTCGACGGTCATGCTCGGCCCGCTCAGGTCCAGGGCGTGGGAGACCCGGTTCGCCACCGAGGCGGCGGCGGTCACCGCGTATTCCGGGTTGTCCGCCCCGGCCAGCCACGCGTCGTGTTGCGCGATGAGGTGGCTGTTGGCGGTGACGCCGGCGAAGACACCCACCCGCGGTCCGGTCCCGGCGCGGCCCGGGATCCACCCGGCGTATCCGGCGGTCTCCAGCGCCTGCCACGCGATTTCGAGGAAGAGCCGCTCCTGCGGGTCCATGAGGGCGGCGTCCCGGGGGGTGATCCGGAACAGCGCCGGGTCGAACCGGTCCCAGTCGTCCAGGAAGCAGCCCCACCGGGCGTAGCCGCCGCCGAGGGTGCGGGCGGCACGCCAGTCCCAGCGGTCGGCCGGCACCTCGCTGACCGGCGTCGTCCCGGCGGAGAGCAGTCGCCAGAAGGCGTCGACGTCGCGGGCCCCGGGGTAACGGCCGGCCAGGCCGATCACGGCGATCGCCGGGCGGGCGCCCGGGTCGCCGTCGACCGGGCGGGGCGACCCGGCCGACGGACCCGTCGGCCTCGCCGTCGCCGCCGCCGGGGCGGCCGTCGCACTCGGTCCGGCCGTCGCCGCCGGCAGCGTGGGTCGGGGCTGGTCGACGGCCGCGGGTTCCGCAGAGCGCCGCGGTTGCGTCTCCGCCAGCCACCGTGCCAGCCGCCGCGGGGTGGGGCACTCGAACAGCACCGTGGACGGGACCTCCCGGGCCGGGAAGCGAGTACGCAGGATCGCGGTGAACTCCACGGTGAGCAGGGAGTCCACCCCCAGGGCGGGAAAGTCGGTGTCCGGGTCGAGCTGCTCCGGTCGCTGCCCCGTCAGGTCCGCCACCAGCGCGGTCAGCTCCGGCAGCAGGTCGGCCGGATCGGCCGCCACGGCGACGCCGTCCGGCGTTTCCGCCGGCTGCGGCGGCTGCCGCCGGTCGTCGGCCGGTGACCGGCAGTCCAGCAGGGCCACGCACCCCGGCGCGTCCCGCTCACCGGTGGTCGCGGCGAGCTCCCAGCCGTGCTCGGTCAACAGCGCCCGCCAGCGCGGCACGTCGAGCAGCGGCCCTCGCGGCAACCGGCGTTCGGCGTCGATGTGGCGCCACCACCCGTCGGTCAGTCCGAAGGTGATCGTGTAGACGGCCGCCGGCGCGACCATCTCGACCAGGAACAGGCGGCCGGCGGGCACCAGCAGCTCGGCCACGTGGGCGAGCGTCTCGGCCAGGTCGCGGGTGGCGTGGAGCACGTTGCTGGCGACCACCAGGTCGTAGTGGTGCGGCGTAAAGCCCTGGGCCTGTGGGCGCTGTTCGATGTTCAACAGGCGGGGCTGCACCCGGTCGGCGAAGCGACGCCGGGCATGGTGCAGGAAGGCCTGGGAGATGTCGGTGTACGTGTACTCCACGTCCGGCCGGCCGTGCCGCTCGATCGCGTCGAGGACCGCAGCGGTGGTGCCGCCCACACCCGCGCCGATCTCGAGGATCCGGGGTGGACGACCGGTCGCGGCTCGGATCTGGACGGCCGCCTCGGCCACCGCCTCGGCGGCCGCGCCGTTCGCCGGGTCGAAGAGCCGGTTTCCCCGGTAGACGGCCTCGACGGCGTCGACCGCACCGCCGGGAAAGAGCACCCCGGTGGCGGGGGTCTCGCCGCGCAGGACCGGACCGTACGCGGCGAGCGCCCGGTCCAGCAGCTCCACGTGACCGCGGAGGTCGGGATAGGCGGTGAGCAGGTGGGCGCGCAGGCCGGTCACCTGGTCGGGGTCGCGCACGGTGCGCCGGTCGTCGGCCGGCAAATCCAGCAGGGCCGCCAGCAGCGGGCGGTGCCCCGGCGCCACACCGAGCGTTGCGGCGGCGGCCGACGGGTCGGCCCCGGCCGGATCGACGCCCAACTCGACCAGCCGCCGGGCCAGCGCCGCACGCGCGTACCGATCGAGGTCGTACGCCGCGTCCCCGTCCGGCACCGTCCGGGTGAACGGCCGCAGCGGCTCGGGATCGCCGCTGACCGCGACGACGTGCGGGGCGCCGCCGGAAACACCCGCCTCCAGGGCCCTCAGCCCCTGCGCGGGAGCGAAGTCGGTCAGGCCGGGATACTGCCGGCGGACGTGCGGGGCGTAGCGCCGGGCGAGGCCGGTGTCGCGCCACAGTCCCCAGTCGAAGGCCCGGACGACCAGACCGTCGTTCCCGTCGGTCGCGGCGGCGTAGTGACCGAGGAACGCGTTGGCCGCCGCGTAGTTGAGGCCGCCCACGCTGCCGAAGAGGCCAGCGACGGACGAGAACAGGACGAGCAGGGCACCGGACCGGCCCCGCAACGCGTCACGCAGGTGCAGCAGGGCGTTCACCTTGGTGTCGAGCAACCGGTCGAGGTCGGCTTCGGTCAGCTCGTGCAGCGGTGCGTCGCTCACCGAGCCGACGCTGTGCAGCACGCCGTCGGGCTCGCCGAAGGCCGCCCGGCACTCGGCCAGCACCGCCCGTACCGCGTCCTCGTCGGCGACGTCCGCGCTGGCGTATCGCGCCCGCGCACCGGCCGTCCGTAGCTCCTCCAGGAAGCCTCTGATCGGGTCGTCCTCCGCCGACCGCCCGACCAGCAGCAGCGCCGCGCGGTACCGGACCGCCAGGTGGCGGGCCACCTCGGCACCGATTCCGGCCGCGCCGCCGAACAGCACGTAGACGCCGCCGGTGCGGAATCCGGGGGTGTCGTCGGCGGGGCCGGACTCGGTGAACACCTGGCGGTAGCGGCGCCCGTCGCGCAGGGCCACGAGCGGGGCGGCCACACCGCAGGGCTCGCTCGCGGCCGCCGCCAGCGCGTCACCGGCCGTCTCCGGCCCGATCGGACCGTCGACGGTCGCGTCGTCCGGCAGGTCGACCGCCGCGACCGTGACCGCCGGAGTCTCTCTCGGCACCGAGCGCAGGGCCCCGAGAAGCGCCCCCTGGAGGGCCGCGCCGGGCGACGGCGCTCCGGCCGGCGGCGCGGTCAGCCCGGTGGTGACCACCCGCAACTCGGCGGGGACCGCGGCCCGGTGCAGGGTCTGTGCCACGGTCAGCAGTGCGGCCAGCCAGCGGCGCAGGCTCGACGCGCCGGACCGGTCCTCGGCCCACCGGGCGCCACCGACGAGGAGCAGCACCGACACCGGGCGGTGTCCGGCGTTCGCCACCGCGTCGGCGAGCCGGCGCCGGTCGAGGCCGCCGGGACCGACCAGGACGCCGTTGCCCGCATCGACGAACGGAGCCGCGAGCGCGGCGGTGTACGGATCGTAGAGCACCACGGTCGGCCTGGGCGGATGGGCCGGCGGCGCGGCCGGGGACGGTGCCACCCACCGCGGCGAGAACAGGCATACCGGTGCGTCGGCGCCGGCCGGCGGCCCCTCGGGCAGAGGCAGCAGACGGAGCCCCCGTACCCGCAGGACATGGCGGCCCCGGTCGTCGACGGCGTCGAGGTCCACGGTGAGGCCCTCGCCGGCGGATTCCGTCCGACGCAGCACGAGGTCCGCCGTGTCGGGCACGGCCCCACTCCAGGACAGCCGTCCGACGATCGCCGCGACGTGCGGGCCGTCGGCGTCGAGCAGGACGCAGGAGGTCTGCAGGGCCGCGTCCAGCCAGCCGACCCGCCGGGTCCGCGCGTCGCCGGCCGGGGCGCCGATCGTGGCGGACGCCGTCGTCCCGGTACGCCGGGCGCCGGTCACCACCCGGTAGGCCGGGCCGACCTCGACACCGTTCCGGGCCAACACCAGTGCGAGGTCCACCGGCCGGCCGGCGTCGCGGTCGAGCGGATCGACGGGCAGGACGGCGGGCGGCTCGGGGTCGACAGCGCCCCGGGCGCACACCCGTCCGTCGTGGGTCACGGTCACGGTGCCGTCGACGTCGGCGACGTGCCGGTCCAGCCGGAGCGGCCCGTCGATCGGCACGCGGTTCGGCAGCCGGATGTCGCGCAGCGCCATCGCTCCGCCGCCGGCCATCGCGTCCAGCAGCAGGGCACCCGCGGCGGTCGTCCGTCCCCCGACCCGGTGCTCGGTGAGGGGGTGCCGCGCGGGTAGCGCCACCTCGTCGGCCGCCGCCGGGTCCGGTCCGGCGGCGGCGTCGGGCCGCGGTGGCGCCGGCAACCAGAAGGCCTCGCCCCGGAACGGGTACGGCGCCAGCGGGATGCGACGGGGCGGCACGCCCGGCCACCGCGCACCCCAGTCCACGACTCCGCCGCGCAGCCACTCCCGCAGGGGCTCGCGTTCCGCCGGATCCGACAGCCGGTCCAGCGCGGCCGGACGCTCCGCGGTCGCCACCGCGGCATCCGGCCGGTCGGCCGCGACGGAACGGGCGGCGGCCACCAGTTCCGTAGTGGTCCGCGAGACGATCAGCATCCGGTGGGGCAGATGCCGACGGCCGTGCTGAAGCGACCAGCCCACCTGCGCGAGGTCCGGCCGGTCCCGCTCGACGACGTCGGCGAGGCCGGTCGCCAGCCGCGCCAACGCCTCGGGGGTCGCCGCGGAGAGCGGGACGATCACCGGGCCGGCTCCGACCCCGGCCGGACCTGGGTCGGGGACGGGTGCCTCCTCCAGCACCGCGTGGGCGTTGCTGCCGCCGAACCCGAACGCGCTCACCGCCGCGCGCCGGGGCGGGGATCCGGGGGCGCGTCGCCAGTCGACGGTGCGGTCCGCGACCGTGAGCGGGGTGCCGGCCAGGTCGATGTGCGGGTTGAGATCCGTGAAGCCCGGGGTGGCCGGTATCCGCCCGTGCCGGAGCACCTGCACCGTCTTGATCAGGCCGGCCATCCCGGCCGCGGCCTCCAGGTGGCCGATGTTGGCCTTGGCCGACCCGATCCAGAGTCGGTCCTGCGGCCCGGCCGCCCGGTCCGGGGCACCGTCGGGCTCGGTGGTCAGCACCTCGCGTAGGGCGTTCAGCTCGATCGGGTCGCCCAGCGGCGTCCCCGTGCCGTGTGCCTCCACGAAGCCGAGGTCGGCGACGCGGATGCCGGCCCGGTCCAGAGCCGTGCGCACCAGGCCCGTCTGCGCGACGGGATTCGGTGCGGTCAGCGCCGCGGCGCGTCCCCCGTGGTTGACCGCGGTGCCGCGGAGAACGGCCAGCACCGGTGTGCCGGCCGCGACCGCGCGGTGAAGCGGGGTGAGCACCACCCAACCGGCGCCCTCGCCCCGGACGAAACCGTCGGCAGCCTGGTCGAAGACGCGACTGCCACCCTGCGGGGACAGCATCCCGGCCCGGTGGAAGGCGGAGTTGTTGAACCCGTTGCTCAACAGGTTCACCGCGCCGACGAGGGCGACCTCGCAGTCACCCGCGCGGATCGCCGACTCGGCGAGCGCGAGGGCCGTCAGCGCCCCGGAGCAGGCCGTGTCGACCGTGATGCTGGGGCCGGTGAAGTCGTAGAAGTGCGAGATCCGGTTGGCCAGGAAGGCGGGGAATGTGCCCACTGTGGCGTACCCGTCGGCGACGTCCCGGGTGACGAGTTGTTCGCGGTAGTCGTAGCTGCACGCCGCGGCGTACACCCCGACCGGCGTCGAGGCCAGCTCGTCGGGGTTCAGTGCCGCGCTCTCCAGCGCCTGCCAACTCAGTTCGAGCAGGATGCGCTGCTGCGGGTCCATCGAGATGGCCTGCCGAGGGGTGATCCCGAAGAAGTCGGCGTCGAAGCGGTCGATCCGGTCCAGGAAACCTCCCCGGAAGCCATCCGGTACCCCGGTGGGGAAACGTCCCGACGGCGCCCCGGTGATCCGGCATCCGGCATCGCGCAGCAGCGCCCAGTACGTCTCCGGGTCGTCCGCACCGGGGAACCGGCACGACATCCCGATGATGGCGAGGGCGTCGTCCGCGGTGGTGTCGCCGGTCGGGGCGGCCGGCCGGGCCGTCGGCGTCACCTCGTCCGTACGGGTGGACGCCGGCAGGAGGCTGAGCATCGCGGTCAGGGTGGGGTGACGCCAGACCGCGGTGGCCGGCACCGCGACCCCGAACTCGTCGCCCACCTCGCGGGCCAGTCGGAGCGCGGCGGCGGAGTGGAAGCCCTGCTCTCCGAGGGGGCGATCCGGATCCACCGGATGTCCCACTATCGACATGGCGATCTCGGCCAACCGGGGCAGCTCCGCCGCGACGCCGTGCGGGCGGGGTCGGGCCGGTGGCGGCGCCCCGGTGCCCGGTGCCGGGTCCGCCGCCGAGAGCGCGTCGCGCAGACCGTCGAGGAACCGGGCGGCCTCCCGTCCGTTCAGGACGGTGTGGTCGAAGGCGAGGACCATCCGGCGCACCGGCTCCGGACGGGTGAGGTCCGGGGCGCCGAGGAAGAGCGTGGCGACGGCCGGCGACACCACCACCGGGACGGCGAACGTCGTCGCCTCGTCTCCGAGGTGGGAGACCATGAGGGTGACTTCTCCGTCCGCCTGCGACTGTCCGGCCAGCGCGCGTTCGACCGCCTCGACGTAGCAGCGGTCGAACTCGGCGTCGTCGAGCTGGTCCGCCTCGCGCACCACGCCGATCGTCAGGTCGTCGTCCTCGGTGGAGCAGGCGATCCCCAGGTTCACGCGGTCGTACACGCGCAGCCGGTCGCCGCCCAACCGGCGGGCGCGCAGCCGGGGGAAGTCCGCGGCCACCCGGGCCGCCAGCCGCGCGAAGAGCTGGAAGGCTGTACTGAAGCCGTCGCTGCCCGGTCGGTGCCGGACCGCCCGGTCGACCAGGTCGGCGGCGACCTCGGTGGCGACGACCGCGGGCACCACGTCACCGCTTCCGGCTCGCAGGGCATGGTTGAGCCGACGCTGCCGGTCGCTCACCGACACGTCGGTGAAGGCCGCCGCCCCCGTGCGGGCCGGCGCCTCACGGTCACCGGTGGCGGCGTCGGCCGAGGGCTCCACGGCTCGCCGCGCCCCGGTCACGTACCGGTCGACGTCGGCGGGTAGCAGGGTGCTGCCGGCCACCGGGATCGACGCCAGCACGGTGTCGTCCAGTCCGAGCCGGCGGGCGTACGCACGGGTTCGGGGCGGGATCCGCACGTCGGCCCCGGCGCCCACGGCGTCCGGCCGGTCGGTGGCGGCGTCCGGCGCCGACCGCGTCGACGCGGGACGGTCGGCGTCCGGCCCGGGGTCGGTCGTGCCCACCGGGTCGTCGGACGAGTCGTCCCCGGCCGGATCCCCGGCGGCCCCGCTCGGCTGGAGTTCGGCGACCGCGCCGCCGATCGGCACGGTCTGTCCCTCCTCGACCAACCAGGCGACCAGCCGTCCGGCCACCGGTGACTCGATCTCCAGCGCCGCCTTGTCGTGCTCCATCTCGTAGAGCAGTTCGTCCTTGGCCACGGTGTCGCCCGGCTGCTTCAGCAGGCACAGGATCCGCACCTCGACGATGCCCTCACCGAGCTGCGGAACGGTCAGCGTGGTCGTCGGGATCCTGGTCATCGCAGCACCGATCGGACGGCCTCGACCACGTCGTCGACCGCGGGCAGCACGGCGCGCTCCAGGTCGGGATGGAAGGGGACGTGCACGTCGTCGCGGGAGACCAGCCGGGGCGGGGCCAGCAGCGAGTAGAAGTCGTCGTCGTGGCCGAGCAGCTCGGCCACGAGGCTGGCGCCGAAGCTGCTGGTCTTGTTGTCCTCCTGGACGACCACCAGCCGACCGGTGCGACGCAGGGAGGCGGAGACCGCCGCGCGGTCCAGTGGCACCAGCCACCGCAGGTCGACCACCTCGACGGCGACCCCGTCGACGGCGAGGACGTCGGCGGCCGCCATCCCGAGTTCCGTGCCGTTGCCCCAGGTGACGACCGTGACATCGGCACCGGTACGCACCAGACGGGCACCGTGGACGGCGACCGGCGCCGACTGCGGCTCGACCGAACGGCGCATCAGGTGCTTCGGCAGCAGCAGCAATGTGGGGTCGGGTGCCTGGAGCGCCTCCAGGAAGATCGCTTCCGTGTCCTCCGGCGTGGCGAGCACCACCACCCGAAGGCCGGGAAGGTGGGTGAAGAGGCTCTCGTTGCTCTGGCTGTGCCAGATGCCGCCTCCGGGCAGGTAGCCACCCCAGGGGGCGTACATCACCACCGGACACCGCCACGCCGAGGCCGTGCGCCACCGCAGCGTGGTCAGTTGCGCGGCGATCTGGTTCCACGCGGGGCCGGCGAAGTCAATGAACTGCAACTCCACCACGGGTCGCATGCCGCTCGCGGCGAGACCGACGGCGGTGCCCACGACCGTGGCCTCCGCCAGCGGTGAGTTGGACAGCCTCCGGCCAGCCAGCGCGCCGAGACCCTTGGTGAAGCCGAAGACACCGCCCTTCGGATCCTCGATGTCCTCCCCGAACAGGACCATCTCGGGAAACCGCTCGAGTCCCGTACGGAGCGCCCGGTTGACCGCTTCGACCATCGTGCCGCCACACGGCTGCGGGGGCGGCGGCGCCGGCCGTTCCGCGGGCCCGGCGAAGAGATGGTCCACCGGGTCCTGGTGATCGCCGGTGGGCTCCGTGGCCACCCGGTCGAAGATCTCCTCGACGCTGCCGGCCAGGCGTTTCCGGGTCCGCTCCACCCAGGCCTCGTCGATCACACCCTGGGCCAGCAGCCGCCGGGTGAAGATCTCGACCGGGTCGCGCAGGGCGGCCAGTTCCTCCGGTGACCGGTAGACACGTTGGTCGTCGGAGGACGTGTGCGAGTCGAGCCGGTCCAGGACGCACCACAGCACCACCGGTCCGTCGCCTCCCCGCACAGCCGGGAACACGCTCCGGGCCGCCGCGTGGACGGCATCCGGATCGGACCCGTCCACCACCCGCGTGATCTTCTCCGGCAGCAGGCCCAGCCGCCAGGCGGAGAGGTGTTCGGTGGAGGTGCTGATGCCGTACCGGTTGTCGGAGACCAGGAACACGACGGGCAGGCACCGCTCAACCGCGAACGCCACCGCTTCGAAGAACTCGCCCTGCCGGGTGGCGGCGTCCCCGACCGAGCACACCACCAACCGCTGCTCACCCCGCATCACCGCCGCCCAGGCGGCGCCGGCGGCCGGTAGGCACTGGCTTCCGGTGGGACTGGCCAGCGAGAAGACGTTGCCCGCGCGATGGCTGAAGTGGGAACTCATGTTGCGGCCGGCCGAATGCGAATCGCGCTTGGCCATCAGGTCGCGGGCCTGACCCTCGACGTCCAGGCCGCGTGCCAGCATCAGCGCCCGATCCCGGTAGTGGGGGAAGAGCAGATCGTCGGGGTCCATCCACTCGCAGACCGCGGCCAGCCCTTCGTGCCCGGCCGAGGAGATGTGGAACCACGCCTTTCCCTGTCGAAGGACTATTCCCGCCCTCCGGTCGCACTCCCGAGAGATCATCATTTGTTCCAGGAATGCGACGCGGCGGTCCTCGGAGACACCCCCGTCGAGGATTTCCGGAGACTCTCCGGTCATCTCGTCCACGCCTTCCGACGTGTGCGTCACGCCCACCGGATCGGCCTCGGACACAATCAGCCTCCACGATCGTCGGAACGTTCGACAGAACTGCCGCCACCCGCAACTCTCGACAACCGGGAAGGATTTCTCAATCGCTCGCGATGACGCTTTTCGAGATGCTGTACCGACTCCGTGGAGGCAGCGTTTCCGCCCGCGCGGAGCGTACGGACCACGTGCCGGGGCGACGGTCTAGTCCCTACGGACGACGGCGATCCGCCACCCTCCTCCCAGGGGGGAGAGCACGGCGACCACCCCTGCCTCCGGCGGAGGACATGCCCACCGAGGAATCGTGCGGGCTGGGGGCGGGCCCGGCTCGGCGTGGCCGCCGGTGGGGAGGGACCGGGGTGTGGACGGTCAGTTCGACGACATCGACCAGTCCACGGTGGCTCGTCCGGGGTCGGCGACCAGGATCGAGTGCTGGAGTCGGCGCAACCGGACCGACGGCTCCAGGCCCAACTCCTGGACGAGGGTGCTGCGCAGCCGCTGGTAGACGCCGAGCGCCTCACCGCGCCGACCTGAATGGTGCAGCGCCACCATGAGTTGCGCGTGCAGCGACTCGTGTGTGCGGTAGCGGTTCACCAGAGCGGTCAGCTCACCGAGCAGTTCCCGGTATCGACCGAGGCGCAGGTCGGCATCGATCCGCTGGTCGACGGCGGAGAGCTTGGCCTCCTCCAGACGCTGCCGTTCGATCGTCAGCAGGCGGCCCGTACGCACGTCGGAGAACGCTGGCCCCTTCCACAACGAGAGCGCACCGCGCAGTCGTCGGGAAGCCCCGGAGAAGTCTCCGGCCGCGACCGCCCGGTAACCGGAGGCGGCACGACGTTCGAACTCCTCGGCGTCCACGGCCCTCTCCCCGACCTGGAACTGGTAGCCACCCGGCAGCGTGGCCAGGATCTTCTTCGCCTCTTGCTGTTCGCCGTGCTTGCGCTGCGCGGCTGTGATCAACTCGCGCAACTGCAGGACGTAGGTCTGGAGGGTGTTGCGTGCACTGCGAGGAGGTTTGGCGCCCCAGAGTTCCTCGATCAGCGTCGACGGCGACACCACCTGGTTGCCGCGCATGGCCAGCAGCGCGAAGACCTGTCGGGGTTTGGGTGCTGTCGGCAGGATGGAGATCCCGGCCATCTGCACGTCGAGCGCGCCCAGCACGCACACGTCGATCGGCGGCTCTTCCGCGCACGTCTCCACTAAATACTCCTCATCAATTCTTCGATTCCCCAGCACATTTCTCAACCGGCCGGCAGACCCGGCGACAATCGGGTGCCGGCAGACATCGACAGGCGGATCGCAGCCCTCGCCCGGCGCACTCGTGCGGTGGCGGTCGCGGATGCGATCGCCACGCGAATGGACGATGACAAGGGGACAATCCGGCCGTGTCTCCCGGTTCGAGCGGGCAAGGCACGGGATTCCCGTCAGAGCAATTATTTCCACGGGACGAACCATAATGGACAATGCGACGATCGCCTGTCACGGCATGTTCCGACCAGTGGCATCACTACCTAACCGACATGACCTTCACCCTTGGCGAAGAGGCGAAGACCGAACCTCGCTCGACGCCGGCCCCGGGCATGCCGGGCCACCGCCCGCCACTACCGCACGAGGCCATCCGACCACTCCGCGCAAAGTCTATCGAACCTCGTCGTGCCCTGCAGCGGCCACGAACGACGGCCGGACGGACCGGACGGTCAGCGCCACGGCACCGACACCCGGGCGGCCGGCACGCAACGGCGACCGCTGCCGTCGAGGTCACCGACGTTGCACACCGGTGGCACCACCGGCCCGGAAGCGTCACATGGCGGTCGGCGGGCACCACCGGTGAACACCGCGGGGCGCGCCCTGATCGACTGGACGGCCCCTGCTCTGACCTGCGCAGACCCCGCGATCATCGTCGGAGCGTGGCATCTTGAGGACAGAAAGTTGCAGCCTGGATGGAGATTGTGGCAAGAAGTTGCCACCCGAGGGGGTCGACGTGGGATCAGTGCCGTCGCACCGTCACCGGCATCCGCCGCGCACCGAAGAGCCCGTCCGGGTGGTACTCGATCCGCGCACCGGGCGTGATCCGCAGGTCAGCGAAGTTGTCGAGCACCGCCTCCAGCGCGATCCGGCCCTCCAACCGGGCCAGCGGGCCGCCCAGGCAGTAGTGGATGCCATGACCGAAGGCGATCTGCTGCTGAAGGCGGCGACGCGGATCGAAGCGTTCAGGGTTCGGGAACTGCCGTTCGTCGTGGTTGGCGGAGACGATCGACCCCATCACCATCCGGTTGGCCGGCACGGTGACGCCACCGATGGCAGTCTCCCGGGTGGTCACCCGGGCCATCACCATGATCGGCGGGCGGTAGCGCAGGACCTCCTCGATCACCTGGGGGATCCGCGAGCGGTCGGCGCGCACCTCGGACCCGATCCGCGGGTTCTCCTCGATGCAGAGCACCGTGTTGCTGAGCAGCAGCGAGGTCGAGATGTGGCCGGCCATCAGCAGCAACCCGCCGAACTCAGTGATCTGGCGGTCGGTCAACCGGTCGCCATCCACCTCCGCGTCGACCAGGCGCGAGATCAGGTCCTCACCGCGCCGCTTCCTACGGTCCTCGACGTGCTGCTGCAGATAGTCGTGCATCTCGCGAAGCGGCGTCCGGACCATCTGCTGGAACTCGTCGCCGGACTCGTCGCCGAACTGCCGCTCCACCGCGTCGTCGACCTGCACCGACAGCATCCGCTCGGACCAACTGCGGAACAGCGACTGGTCCTCGGCGGGAACACCCAGCAGTTCGGCGATCACCACGACGGGAAGCTGGAACGCGAAATCCCGCACCAGGTCGAACTCGTCGCCCGGCACGTCGCGAAGCATCTGGCCGGCGAGTTCCACGATGCGCGGTTCCAATCCGGCCACGGTGCGCGGGGTGAATGCCTGACTGACCAGGCTGCGCAGCTTACGGTGCATCGGCGGATCGATGACCGACAGGATCTCCTCGCTCAACGGGCTGGAATCCGGCCGCAGCCGGCCGAGCTCGGAGGAGAAGACCGTGGGGTCGGAGGCCACCGCCAGCACGTCGGCGTACCGGTAGACGTGCACCACCCCGTAGGCGTCCTCCCGCACCGGCCGCTCGTCGCGCATGGTTCGCAGCCAGGCGAACAGCCGATGTCCACCGTCGACCAGGCTCGGTGGAGTGTCGAGTGCGTCCTGCGTCATCGTCGGCTCCTTCAGCCTGGGCGGACCGCCCGTCGGATCCAGCCGGTGGGCGACCTTGGGGTCGAGTCGGGGACTCGCGGGCTCCGCGACGGCACGACACTCTCCGACAACAGCATCGCCGTCGATCGCGGCACGAGGTGGATCCTGGCCGCTCCGGCTGACACGATGCTGATCGCCACCTGAGGGGACACCCGCGCCGGCGCCGCCCGCATCACCGGCGGACGACGGGAGCCACGGAACGATCAGCCCCGGCCTTCGTCGACGTACACCTGGTGGCGAGCCTCAGCGAACACCACCTCGGCCACGGCGTGGAGAGTCCCACGTCGGTCGTGCTCGGCGCGGCCGAGCTGGTCGGCGCGATCGTCGCCGGATACCTCTGCCTGCCACCAGTCCGAAGGAATACCGCGGTCGGAGCACGGACTGGCCGGATGACGGACCATCTCGTCAGGGCGAGAGGTCGCCGGACGTCAAAGCCAGTCGTGTTCGCGGGCGTACCGGGCCGCGTCGTGGCGGGTCCGGGTCTGGGTCTTGCGCATGGCGTTGGAGAGGTAGTTGCGCACGGTGCCCGGAGCGAGGTGCAGCCGAGCGGCGATGTCGGCGACCGAGTAGCCCTCACCGGTGACCCGCAGCACGTCGACCTCACGGTCGGTCAGCGGGCAGTCCTCGGTGACGGCGAGCGCGGACACGTCCGGGTCGATCCAGCGTCTGCCCGCGTGCAGGGTGGCGATGACCGCTGTGATGTGGGCCGGCTCGGCGGACTTGCTGACGAAGCCCTGCACGCCGAGCCGCAGCGCCTTGCGCAGCACGCCCGGCCGGGCGTGCCGGGTCAGCATGAGGATCACCTGCTCCGGCCGCACGCGGCGGATCTCCGCGACCGCGTCCAGGCCGTCCACGCCCGGCATCTCCAGGTCGATGACCAGCACGTCGGGCTGGTGTCGCAGGGTCGCGGCGATCGCCGTCTCGCCGTCGGTGGCCTCGGCGAGCACGGTGATGTCGCCCTCCATCGGCAGCAGCGCGGCCAGGGCCATCCGCAGCAACGCCTCGTCGTCGGCGAGCACGATGCTCGTCATCGGCCGTCCTCCCTCGCCACCGTGGCGGCCGCGTCGGCGCGGGCGGGCGCGAAGACCGCAGCCGTACGGAACCGCCCGTCCCGCTGTTCCACGGACAGCTCGCCACCGTCGCCCGCCACCCGTTGCCGCAACGCCGCCAGTCCCCGCAGCTCGGGAAGACCCGTGGCGGTCACACCGTCGTTGACGATCGTGATGCCGGTCTCGGCGAGCGTGATCTGCACCTGGGCGGCCTGCGCGTGGCGCAGGATGTTGGTGGTGGTCTCCCGCAGCACCTGGCCGAGCAGTTCGCTGACGCGGGCGTCGACCTCGGCCTCCCGGGTCACCCGGACCCGGATGCCGGCGGCCTCGAAGAGGTTCTTCGCGTTCTCGATCTCCGCGGTGAGGTTGAGCCGCCGCTGGGCGTACGCGAGTTCCTTGGTCTGCGCGATGGTGTCGCTGACCAGCGCGTACGTCTCCCGCAGCTCCTTGGCCGCCCGGGCGGTGTCGCGGTCCAGCAGCCGCTGCGCCAGGGCGATCTTGAGCTTGACCACGTGCAGGGTGTGGCCCTGGATGTCGTGCAGGTCGCTGGCGAACCGGACCCGCTCCCGGACCACGGCCAGCTCCGCCTCGCGCTCCCGGGTCTGTTCGAGTTCCCGGATGAGGTCGTAGAACCGCTCCCCCAGCACCGTCAGGGCCGTCACGACGACGGTGAGGACGGTCGGGATGAGCACGTAGGTCACCAGGACGTCGACGAGGTCGTCCCGCTGCACCAGCAACCGCGTCGCGCCGATCACGGCGACGAAGCAGAACAGCCCGGCCATCACCAGGGCCCGTCGCCGCCGCACCTCGCGCAGCGCGAGCGAACCCACGGCGCAGATCCCCCAGTACGCGTTGGGACTGCCGGTCACCAGCACCCCCAGCGGCCACACCGCTCCCGCGACGACCGCGCAGGGCAGCACGAACCGGGCGAGGCCGCCCGCCGTCCACCGCTCGAAGGCCACCAGGGCCGCCACCGCCCCGGGCGCCAGGACGGCGACGTGCCACCAGGTACGCGCGTCGATGTAGACCAGGATCACGGCGGCGAACACCACCGGCGGCAGCGAGGCCGCGAGGTTGAGCCGGCGCAGCCTCCTCTGCGTCGACGCGGTGAAGCGCGGCGATGGTGCGGTCACCGTCCCAGTATCCGGCTGCTCGCCGTCCCGACCAGTGACACCACGTCACATCCGGTCGTGACACGGCGCCACTGCCACGCCGGGCCCACCCGGGCTGTGATGGGTGCATGTCCACCACACCCGTCATCGAAGTCGACCGGCTGAACCTCACCTACGGTGACTTCCACGCCGTCAAGGACCTCTCCTTCGAGGTACGCCCCGGGGAGCTCTACGCGCTGCTGGGCACCAACGGGGCCGGCAAGACCTCGACGCTGGAGGTCGTCGAGGGACACCGGAGGCAGACCTCCGGCACCGTACTCGTCTTCGGACATCGCCCCGGTGATCGGCGGGCGGTTCGTCCCCGCACGGGTGTGATGCTCCAGGAGAGCGGCTTCTCCCCCGACCTCACGGTCCGCGAGTCCGTCGGTCTGATCGGGCGGCTCAGCGGGCGCCGCGACGACGTCGACCGGGTGCTCGACCTGGTCGACCTCACCGACCGGGCTTCCCGGAAGGTCTCCCAACTGTCCGGCGGCGAGAAGCGGCGGTTGGACTTCGCCACCGCCGTCTACGGCACGCCGGAGCTGATCGTCCTGGACGAGCCGACCACCGGTCTGGACATTCAGTCCCGCGACGCCGTCTGGGCGACCGTCGACCGGCTGCGCGAGGACGGCACCACCATCGTGCTCACCACGCACTACCTGGAGGAGGCGCAGCAGCGCGCCGACCGGATCGGGCTGATGCACCAGGGCACCCTCCACCGCGAGGGCACCGTCTCCGAGCTGACCCGCAGCCTGCCGGCCGTGATCCGCTTCTCCCTCACGGAGCCGGCGCCGATGCTGCCGGTGCAGGCCGCCGTCGACGCCGACGGGAAGGTCGTGATCGAGACCTTCGCCCTGCAGAAGGACCTGCACGCCCTGCTCGGGTGGGCCCAGGACCACGCGGTGGAGCTGCGCGACCTGCACGCCGGGGCGACCCGGCTCGACGACGTCTTCCGCGCCGTCACCCGCTGAACCTTTTCTCGAACCGGAGCGTCCCATGTTGTCCATCGCGTCCAGCGAGCTGATCCAGATCTTCCGGAACCGGCTGGTGCTGATCACCAGCCTGATCATCCCGGTCATTGTCTCCGCCGTCTTCGTCCGCCAGCACGAGATCTTCGCCGACATCGGCAGCCTCGGCTACATCGCGGCGATCGTGCTGTTCACCGTTGCCGCGTTCGGGCTCTACGCCACCGCCGTCACCACGTTGGCCTCCCGACGCCAGAACCTCTTCCTGAAGCGCCTGCGCTCCACCGCCGTCGCCGACTCCACCATCCTGGCCGGCCTGCTGCTGCCGCCCACCGCGATCGCGGTGGTGCAGGTGGCCGCGATCCTGACCGCGCTGGCCATCGTCGCCGGCGGGCCGGCCAACGTCGCCCTGCTGGTGCTGGCGGTCCTGGCGACCCTGGCCATGATGATCGGCCTGGCCCTGGCCACCGCCGGACTGACCAACTCTCCCGAACACGCCCAGGTCACCACCCTGCCGGTCACCCTCGGCGTGATCGCCGTGGCCACCTGGGTGGGCATCTCCGGCACCGAGAACCTCGCCTGGCTCAAGCGGCTGCTGCCCGGCGGCGCCGCCACCGAACTGGCCAGGAACGCCTGGAACGGTGGCGTCGCCGTGACCGACTCCCTGCTCCTGCTCGCGCCCACCCTGGGCTGGGTCGTCGTCGCCGTCGCCCTGGCCACCCGACTCTTCCGCTGGGAGCCCCGCCGATGACCACCGCACCCCGCACGGACCCATCGACTCTGGTGGAGGATCTCCTGCTGCTGCTGTTCCAGCCCCGGTCCGGGACCATCGCGGGCGAGAACACGCTCTTCTACGTCCTCGGTGGTGCCGTCCTCGCGGACCTCACCCTCGGCGAACACGTGACGACGGAGGCCCGGGGCCGGATCAGGAGTGTGGCGGGTAACCCACCGTCGGACGACCTCCTGCGCCCGGCGTGGGACTACCTCTTCGCGAAGCCGAGGGGCGCGCAGACCGCCCTCGCGGCGATCGGCCCCCCGCTGCGCGAGCCGGTGCTGGACAGGCTGATCGCGCGAGGCGACATCGACCAGGAGCCGCGCAAGACACTCGGTCTGTTCCGCACGACAGCCCTCCGGGAGGGTGAGACCGGACGCCGGGCGGGTCTGCTCGCCGACGTCCGACGAGCCCTCTCGGAGGGCGGGCCGCCACCGGCCCGC
This sequence comes from Micromonospora sp. NPDC018662, assembly GCF_044391475.1. Lineage (NCBI taxonomy): Bacteria > Bacillati > Actinomycetota > Actinomycetes > Micromonosporales > Micromonosporaceae > Micromonospora > Micromonospora sp. NPDC018662. The sequence continues at coordinate 98,502 of NZ_JBISAC010000003.1, read as the reverse complement.
ATCGCCGCGCTCGCGGCACTGCTCTCGGCGAGCGGCACTCTCCCGCAGTTCCACCGCGAGATCCCGTGGACGTCATCGGTGATCACTCGGGCCAAGGAACTCGAGCGCGGCGACTGGGGAGCCGACGCCGCGGCGCAGGCCGTGACCCGCACCATGACGGCCACGGTCGTCAACAGCGTCATCGCGGCCGTCGTCGTGCTTCCGCGCGGCTGATGCGACCGAGCCGATAGGCTGGATCTCACCGGGAGGGTGAGGTAGGAGCAGGGGGCAGCAATGACCGTCACCATCCGGATCGGTGAACTCGCCGCCCGCACCGGGGTCAGCGTGCGCTCCCTGCGCTACTACGAGGAGCAAGGGCTGCTCACCAGCCAACGCAGCCCGAGCGGGCACCGCCGCTACGTCGAGGGTCAGGTCGAGCGGATCCGGTTCATCCAGCGGCTGTTCTCCGCCGGCCTGAGCAGTCGGACGATCGTCGACCTGCTGCCCTGCGTCGAGTCCCCGAATGCGGACACCTCCGAGGCCGCCTTCGAGCGCATGAGCCAGGAGCGGGACCGGCTCGACCGGCACATCGAGGATCTGATCACGACCCGTGCGGCACTGGACGAGCTGATCGCCGCCAATCGCGCGCACCGCACGGAACTCACCAACGCGTGAGCCGCGTCGGCAGCGCGATCGCCAGGCGGCTCGCCGCTGTCGGCCCTGCGGCGGGTCGGCACGCCGGAGGAGGTCGCGGACGTGGTGGCCTTCCTCGCCTCCCCGGCCGGCCGCTGGGTCACCGGTCAGGTGATCGACGCGTCCGGTGGCGCGCATCTCGGCTTCGCCGTCGGCCAGGGGCCGCCGGACGTGACGTGACCGTGTCGTCCGCCACGTCACACCCACAAGGCTTGTATCTCACATCAATGTCAGATTCTACGGTGAGGGCATGGCATCACTCTTCGACAATGTCCTTCTCGGTCGCCTCCGGCTTCCCAACCGGATCGTGATGGCCCCGATGTCGCGGGTACGGTCCAACCCCGAGGGGCTCGCGACCGCGTCGATGGCGACGTACTACGCGCAACGGGCCAGCGCCGGCCTGATCATCACCGAGGGCGTGCACCCCAGCCCGGTCGGACAGTCCAACCCGCGCACGCCGGGGCTGCACACCCCGGCCCAGGTCGACTCCTGGCGACAGGTCACCGCCGCGGTGCACACCAACGGGGGCCGGATCTTCGCGCAGATCATGCACGCGGGTCGGGTCAGCCACCCGGACACGACCGGCCACCAACCGGTCGCGCCCTCCGCGGTCGCCGCCCGCGAGACGTACGTGTTCACCCCGACCGGACCGCAGCTCGTGCCGACGCCGCGGGCGCTGTCGACAGCCGAGGTACCGGGCGAGGTGGAGTCCATCGCGGCAGCGGCACGGAACGCGATCCAGGCCGGCTTCGACGGCGTGGAACTGCACGGCGCGAACGGATACCTGATCGGACAGTTCCTCTCCGGCAACGCCAACCTCCGCACCGACCGCTACGGCGGTTCCGTCTCCGGGCGCATCCGGTTCGCCGTGGAGGCGGTCGCGGCCACCATCGACGCGGTCGGCGCGCACCGCGTCGGGTTGCGGTTGTCGCCCGGCGCCGGCATCGCCGACGCCATCGACACCGACATCGCCGAGGTGTACGGCGCGCTGCTCGCCGAACTCGTCCCGCTCGGACCGGCGTACGTGCACCTGACCGGCACCGACGAGCAGGTGCTGCGCGGACTGCGCCGCGCATGGCCCGGCACGCTCGTCGTCAACCCCTCGGCGGCGAACAATCCGGTGGCGGCGACCCGGGACGACGCCGAGCGTTCGCTGGCCCACGGGGCGGACCTGATCTCGCTCGGCCGCGCGTACCTCGCCAACCCCGACCTGGTCGAGCGGTTCCGGGCGGACCTGCCGCTGGCGGTCGCCGACCCGGACACCTACTACGTCGGCGGCGACGACGGCTACCTCACCTATCCGCCGTACGCCCACCCACGCCCGACCACGACGTCGGTCTGACGTGGCTGCCGCTAGGGACCGGTCGTCTCCTCGGCGAGGTCGACCGGCCGCGCCCTGAGCTTGGTGGCGATCCGCATCAGCGCGCGCCGGTCGGCGGGGGTGAGCGGGTCGAGCACGTACCGCCGTACCGAGCGCACATGTGCGGGCGCGGCGGCGACCACCACCTCGTAGCCGGCGTCGGTGAGGGCGGCGATGGTGTAGCGGCGGTCCGCCGGGTCGGGGAAGCGTTCGACCCAGCCGCGCTGCTCGAACCGCTTGACGACGTTGGAGAGGCGGGACAGCGAGCCGTTGGCCAGGTAGGCGAGTTCACTCATCCGCAGACGTCGGTCGGGCGCGTCGGACATGTGGCTGAGGGTGAGGTAGTCGAAGAGGGTCAGGCCAGCCGCCTGCTGCAGGGGTGCCTCCAGCCGGCCGGGCAGCAGCAGGACCAGCGAGGCCAGGCCGGTCCAGGCGTCCTTCTCCTCCGGCGAGAGCCAGCGTGCCTGGTCGGCGTGGTCGGGACCAGGGGTGGCGGTGGTTGCCATGCCGACACGATACCCAGCAGGCAGCACTTCATGGTTGAAGTTATTTCGTGCTACCTTCACTTCAAGCGTGAAGTCACAGACAGGAGAGGCACATGACTGAGCCCCAGTTCTTCGCCACGCCCGGCTACGGCCCGTGGATGCTGGAGAACCGGCACTACCACCAGGCCGTCCGGATCGGCGACCGGGTCGACATCTCCGGCCAGGGCGGCTGGGACGACCAACTGGCCTTCCCCGAGTCGATCGAGGAGGAGATCGTCCGGGCCTTCGACAACGTCGAGCGCACCCTGGCCACGGCCGGGGCCACCTGGCGGGACGTCGTGTCCGTGGACTCCTTCCACGTCTCGGACTCCCCCGACGTCCTCGGCGAGGTGCACGCCCCGGTCATGATCGAGCAGTTCCGCAAGCGGATGGGTGACCGATCGCCCATCTGGACCATGCTCGGCGTCGCGACACTGGCCGCGCCGAACATGCACGTCGAGATCAAGGTGACCGCCGTCGTCGGCCGCACCTGACCGGTCCCGAGCGACAGGCGACGACGCGGACCGGGTGCGCCGGGCCGGCCAACCGCCGGCCCGGCGCACCATCCAAACGGGCCTCAGCGCTCCTTGACGGCACGGAAGTTCTGCCAGCGGATGCGCGCCGAGGACGCGGCGGTGGCGGTCAGCCAGTACAGCTCGACGTTGTCGAGCATCTCGTCGCGGCTCAGCAGCTTCTCCGGGTCCCCGTCGTGGCCGGTCCACTGCTCGTACTACTCGTAGAACCACGCCGCAAGCTCCCGGCGGAACGGCCCGCGACCAGGAAGCACGCCGAACGGCACGGACCGGCGGGTCGGGCCGGGCGGGAGGCGTCGGCCGAGGAACCTGGGTCCGCTACCCGCTGCCGTACACCTTCTTCGCCGCGTCCTCCAGGCGCTGCGCCACCACCCGTGCGTCCAGCCCCTTGGCGAGGAACTCCTGGAGCAGCACCCAGAGGGCCGCGTTGCTGCCGCCGCCGAAGCGCTGCGGGGTCAGATCGGACAGGTCGAACCGGAGCACGCCGGCGTCGACCACGGCGGCGGCCATCGCCCGGGTGGTCGGATCGGGATAGGCGAGCGGGTCGAGTTTGGCGTTGGCCGAGATGAACCCGCCCTTGCCCACCATCAGCGCGGCGGCCTCCGGTGACGCCAGGAACGTCATCACGGCTCGCGCCCCCGGGGTGTCCTTCAGCTGTACCGCCTGGTCGCCGGCGACGACGACCGCCGGCGCCGAGTCCTTGATCGACGGCCACGGAAAGACCTTCGCGGTCTCCCCCACGTTCGACCGACCGAGCCGGGTGATGTCGGCGGCGACGAAGTCGCCCTCGAAGAGCATGGCGGCCTTGGGCGCGGCGCCGAACACGTCCGCGATCGACTGGGTGAAGGTGATCCGCAGTGCGCCGGCGGGTCCGCCGAGGATCGTCCGCGGCGTGCGCCAGTACGCGCCCAGCAGCGTCAACGTCTCGACGACGGCCGGGTCGGTCCAGGGAATCTCGTGGCGGGCGAGTCGGTCGTACTTCTCCGCCCCGCCGATGCGCAGGAAGGCGTTCTCGAACCAGTCGGTCAGCACCCAGCCGTCACCACCCGCGGCGACCATCGGGGTGGCGCCCGACCGGACCAGGGCGCGCGACACCGCCCTGAGGTCGTCCCAGGTCACCGGCGGCGCCACGTCGGCGGCCCGGAAGGACTCCGTGCGATACCAGATCACCGACTTGTTGGCGACCTTGAAGTAGAAGCCGTACCGGGTGCCGGCGACCGAGCCGAGCCGCTGCCACGCGTCGTTGTAGTTCGCCGTGACGGCGTCCGCGGCCCGGCCGGTGAGGGGCACGAGCGCACCCCGACCGGCGAGCGCGGCGACCACACCCGGCTGGGGGACGAGCGCGACGTCGGGTGGTCACCCGCTCGCGATACGGCTGTTGAGCAGCACCGGCAGGTCGTTGCCGCCGGCCGTGTACCGGACGGTCGCACCGGTCCGCGCGGCGAAGGCGTCCAGCACCGCCTGGAAGTTCTCCCGTTCGGTGCCGGACCAGGTCGCCGCGACCTCGACGGTCGTACCGGCCAGGTCGGGGTCCCGGCGGGGCGGGCCGACGATGTCGTCGCAGGATGCCAGGAGGACCACGATCGCGACGGCGACGAGGACCGATCTTCGTGCCATGGGGGTCTCCAACGCTCCGCGGGTTGCCGGTCCTCCGATCGGGGGGTCACGCACAGACTTGAACGCGGTCGTGCTTCCGGCCAGCGACGCGCCTGTGACGTGATGCAAACGACGAGAACCTCACAAGATCTTCGACGGCGTGAACGCCGACCCGTCACCAGCCGTTGGTCAGGTCGGGATCCGCCGACGTTCCGGGCCGTCCGCCCGAGGCGCGTCACCGGAGCGGGACGTCCGAGTCGTGGTGCGGGGAGGCACGGATGCGGGACCTGGCCGGCTACACGATCGCGGTCGCCGCCGAGCAGCCCGGCAGGTGCGAGTTGGCCGCGCGCCTGCGGGCGGTCGGGGCGCGGCTCGTCGACGTCCGGCCCGTCCGCGCGGTCGGGCCGGCCGATCCCGACGCCGTGGCGGAGGCGACCCGTCGGGCGGTCGCGCGACCCGTGCACGACATCGTCGTGTTCTCCGCCCCCGGGCTTCGGACCTGGCTGCGTGTCGCTCCGGAGTCAGGTCATGGTGACCAGGTCGCGGCGGTGTTCCGCGAGGCCCGGCTCCTCGCGCGCGATGACCGGGCCGCCGGCGTCCTTCGCGAGCTGGGCCTCGCCACGCCCCGGCCGGCCGCCGACCACCCCACCCGGGATCCCGACCGGTGGCTGCTCGATCAGCCGATGGACGGCCGCCGGGTCGTCGCCGTCGTCGGGTCGAATCATCATCGCGAGTGGTGTGCCGCGCTGGGCACGCGCGGCGCCGACGTCGTCGAGGTGGCGACCAGCCGGATCCTGCCGCCCCCGCGCGCCGACGAGCTGCGCCGGTTGCGGACGGGGATCGTCCGCGGCCAGGTCGACGCGGTCGCGTTTACCGATCCGGCCACCGCGGCGAACCTGCTGCACCGGGCCGACGCCGACGGCGTGCTGGACCAGGTGCTCGACGCGATGGCCGACCGCGTGCTGGTGGCCTGCCTCGGCCCGCTCACGGCGGCGCCGCTGCGCGAGCGGGGCCTCACCCCGATGGTCGCGGCGGTTCCGTGTCTGGACAGCCTGCTGGCGGTGTTGGCGGAGCGGGTGCCCGGTCGAGGGCCGACGCTGGACGTCAACGGTCACCGGATGCAGATCCGCAGTCGGTCGGTCGCGATCGACGGCCTCGTGGTGCCCGTGCAGGCCGGACCCATGACGGTCCTGCGGGTGCTCGCCCGCTCGCCCGGGCGGGTGACGTCCTCCGCCGAGATCCGCGGCGCCTCGCCGGCCTGGGCCGGGGTGAACGACCATGCGGTCGAGATGGCGGTGTCGCGGCTGCGGCGCGCGTTCGACGGCACCCCGTTGGCCGGCGTCGACCTGGTGCAGACCGTGGTTCGCGGTGGATACCGGCTGGTCGTCTGACCGGGACCGGCGGGGTTCCCGACGGCGTCGCACGGCCATCGAACCGGGCGCGGGTCTGTCCGTTGTAAAGACATGGACTCGACACGAAGCGGCACGCCGCTCGGCCCCGACGGCTGGCCGGCGGACGGCGCCCTGTTCGGCAATCGGCCACCCGTCCGGTCCCACCGCCGGCCCCGGGACCGGCGCCGGCGACGGCCCCTACGGGTCCTGGTCGGCGGCGCGATGGTCGGCACCATGGTCTGGTCGGCGACGGGTTGGACGACCGACCTGCCGCAACGCCGCGACGGCCTGGCCGCCGTCCAGGATCCGCCGGTCCGCGACCGCGACGCCGGTGCGCCCCCCGAGGCGCCGGATTCGACCGGAGGCGGTTCGCCCGCCGCGGCGCCCCCCGTCGCGCCCCGACCGGCCGGGGGCGGTCCCACCGCGCGGTCGACCCCACCGCCGGTGGTGGCGCCGACCCGTCCGCCGCTGCGCACGGTGGCCGCGGCAGCCGGCGGCACCGCGGCGCCCGCGCCGCCACGGAGCAGGTCCGATGCGCGGCCCGCGCCGGCCGCGCCGACACCGACGACGCGACGGCCGGAACCGCCGGTGGCGACCCGGACCAGCACGCCCGCACCCACCGCGACACCGGCGGCCCCCACCGCCGTGGCGCCGTCGAACGGCAGCACGGTACGGCTGATGAACCCGACGAGCGGACAGTTCGTCGGCGTACGGGACGGCTCGACGTCCAACGGCGCCGGCATCGTCCAGCTCACCGTCACCGGCGAGGCGGCCCGGTGGAAGCTGCTCGCGACCTCCGGCGGGTGCTACCAGCTGGTCAACCTGCGTTCCGGGAAGGCCCTGGACAACCCCGACGGCAGTCACGACGACGGCGCGCCCATGCAGCAGTGGGAGAGGGAGAGCGCCAACCCCAACCAGAGCTGGTGCTTCCGATCGGTCGGCTCGAAGCGGTACTCGATCCGGAATGTGGCCAGCGGCTCCCTGCTCGACCTGCGGGACGGGCGCACCGGAAGCGGGGTGCCGATCCAGCAGTGGGGCGCCGACCCGGCGGCCCCCAACAGCAAGCAGACATGGCAGCTCGTCCGCGTCGACTGACCGGCGGCGCGTGTCCCACCCTGCCCCCGGCGCTCTACTCTGCTCGGTGAGCAGGCGTGGTGTCCCGACTCTCGCGACTGGAGTGGGTGCGTGGGTGACCTGGACGTCCGTCGTCGCCGGCCACGGGTGATCTGGACCGCGCTACCGACCGTCACCGCCGCCGGCCTGGTCGTCGCGCTGCTCGCCGGAGCGCACGAGCCGGTCGGCGTGAACGCCGACCAGCGCCTCGTGATCAGCCAGCTGGAGAGCACCCTGCTGCACGACACCGCGGAGCCGCAGTACGCTCGCGCGGTCCGGCAGTTCGACTCCCGCGGCTACGTGCTCGGCATCGGTGACTTCTCCACGGCCAACGGCGAGGCTTTCGAGGTCGTGCAGAGCTATGCCGCCCAGGTCGGTCCGACCCCGCTGTCGCGGAGATACCTCACCGTGCTGGCCCGGCTCAGCACCGACCAGGACGCCTCCGTCGCCGATCTCGGCGGGCTGCCCGAGGCCTGGGCGAGGGCCAGCACGGACACGCGGTTCCGCCGGGCGCAGGACGACGTGCTCGAGTCACGCTACTTCGCGCCGTCGCTGAGCCTGGCCCGGAAGCTGGACATCCGGACGCAGCTGGGCGTCGCCATCCTCTTCGACTCGATGCTGCAACACGGCAACACCGGCGACGTGGACTCGCTGCCCGCGCTGGTCCGTCGGGCCACCCACCGCGCCGGCGGTCCGCCCGGCACGGTCACCGAACGGGAGTGGTTGTCCGCCTTCCTACGGGAACGGAGGGCGACGCTGACCAGCCCGGCCGACGGAAAGCATCGGGGCACCTGGCCGTACACGGTGGGCCGGGTGGACGTGCTCGCGGCGCTGCTCGACGGCGGCCACGACAAGCTCCGGCCACCCCTGACCGTCGCTCCGTACGGCAACCCGCAGCTGGTCAACCCCCCACTCGACGGGCCGTAGCGACCGGGTCGCGGTGGTGGCGCGACCGACAGCCGGCGCACCCGCCGACGACCGGGCGCCGGTCGGCCAACTTCCGGTCGGCGAGGCTGAACGATCGTCGCCGGGCAACCGTTGTGACGGCGTGCCCGGCGCCGGTTCCCTTCCCGGCGAGCGGATCGGGCACTCCGACGAAAGGGAGGTACCACATTGTTCGGGACTGGACGGTGGCGTCGCGTCGTCGCCCGGGTGGCTGTTCCGCTGATGGCGGCCGGTCTCCTCGCCACGGTGTCCGCCGCGCCGGCTGAAGCGGCGGCGCCCTACCAGCTCCAGCTCTGCTCCCAGGGGCCCTGGACCAACGCGGTCGTCAGCGGACCCAACGGGACCTACTCCACCCGGGGCGTCCCCTCGTACGAATGCGGGTGGTTCAGCCTGCCGTCCGGGATGCTGACCATCTCCTTCATGGCCGGATCGACCTACGTCGGGTCGTTCTGGGTCTCGGGATCCGACGGCGCCTGTGCCGTCGTGTACGGCAACTGGCACGGCGGCTTCTACCGCTGCTGACGGCCGGCGGGGGCGCGGTCGCGCTGCGCCCCCGCGGTCGTCGGCACATGAGGTCAGATCTGGCGGTGGCCGCTCTCGCGGTGGAGCGCCGCGATCTCGGTACGGGATCGGCACCCCAGCTTGGCCAGGATGTGCGACACGTGGGTCTGGACGGTGTTGCGGGAGGTGTACAGCTCGGCCGCGATCTCCGGGTTGGACCGGCCGGCGGCCACCAGCCGGCATACGGTGACCTCGGTCGGGGTGAGGGCCGCCCAGCCGTGGACCGGCCGGCGCCTGCGCGTGCCGCGTCTGCCCCGGCGGACACCGACGTCGCGGAGGCGCGCCTCGGCCCGACGGCTGTTCCAGCGGGCGTCAAGGTCGGCGTACCGGTCGAGTGCCTCGTCGAGGGCAGCCCGGGCCTCGGCCGGCTTGCCGGCCCGGCCCAGCAGCGACGCGGCGTCTTCGAGGGCGGTGGCCTGGAAGTGGGGGTGACTGGCGGCGGCGAACGCGGCCGCCGCCGCGAGGACCTGGGCCGCGTCCTGGTCGAGAAGCCCTCGACAGTGCTCGGCCGCGGCCAGGCTGACCAGGTCACCCCGCTCCTCGGCCTGCGCGACGCAGGCGTTCGTGGCGGCGCTCGCGACCTCGCCGCGTCCCACCTCCAGCGCGAGCCGAACCGCGGTGGCGCTGAACACGCAGCGCTCGGGGGTGAGCCGGGGAAAGCACAGCGTCGATTCCGGGTCGAGCAGCGACAGCCACCGGTCCAACGCCCGCTCCGGGCGACCGTCTCGCTCCTCGATGAGAGCCTGTGCCGCGTGTACGTAGTCGGCCATCCCGGCGGCCTCCAGGGCTGGCGGCTCCGCGCCGGCGGCAGCCAGGTAGCGATCGAGGAGCTCGTCGTCCCCCCGGTTCACCGCGATCAGCGCGCCGACGCCGAACAGCATGACCCGGACCACCGCTCCCCGGTGCAGCAGCTCGGCCGCCGCGTCGAGCTCGGGCAGCGCGTCGTCCCAGCGGCCCATCAGGTAATTGACCTCGGCGGCCTGCACCCGCAGCCAGGCCAACCGCAGCGGTGTGCCGGCCTGCTCGGCCACCGTCAGCGCGCGGCCCAGAGCCCGGGCGCCCTCCTCCGTCCGGTTGAGGTTGTAGAGCGCCGTGACCCGCAGCCCCTGGAACAGCAGGCGCAGCTCCACCGTGGCCGGGTCGTCACCCAGGATCGCCAGGCCGCGCTCCACCTCGGTCAACGAGCCGGCCGAGTCGCCGCGGGCGATGCCGGTCGCCAGTGACCAGGCGAACAACGCCCAGGCGACGGTGATCCGGTCGGGTACCCGCTCCCCGTCGGCCTCGGCCGCACGAGCGACCGTCAACGCCTCGTCGAAGCGCCCGAGCCCGGCCAGCGTGACCGCCTGGATCGCGCGCACGCGGGCCCGCCACCGGGCGTCGAGCTGGTCCGCGGCCAGCGCGGCCAGGGCCAGGTCGAGTGCTTCCACCGGACGGCCCAGGGCCCGCAGGACCACGACGTGACACCAGGTCATCCGCCCGATGACCTCGACGTCGGTCGCCTCCCGCAGCAGCGGGACGACGGCCACGTCCACCGCCTCGTAGTCGCCCAGGCGGAACAGGGCATCGACCAGGTGCATACCCAGCACGGATCGTCGCGGATCGTCGTCGCCGATCTGGGCCATGACCCGCCGCAGCAACTCGGCGGCCAGGCCGGCCGCCCGCGTGGTCACGGACGGGGCGAGCCGCACCAGCCAGTCGACCACCCAGCCGCTGACCGGCCCCGGGCTGGCCTGGAGCTGGGTCACCACCAGTTCGGCGGGTTCCCCCGCCTCGGCCAGCCGCTGCGCCGCCTGCCGGTGGAGCGCGTAGCGCATCGCGGCCGGCATGGACTCGTAGAGCGCGTGCCGGATCAGCGCGTGCCGGAAGGCCAGCTCCGGGTCGGCGTCCGCGAGCACACCGGCCGCGAGGGCCTCCTCGATGACGTCGACCAGTGCCAGCGGGGACTGCTCGACCAGCAGCGCGAGGTGTTCGAGCCGAAAGCCGGCGCCCAGCACCGTCGCGGCCCGCAGGACGCGTATCGCCGGCTCGCACAGGAAGCTGAGTCGGGCGCTGATCGCCGCCGCCAGTGACTGCGGGGCCGACGTGTCACCACCGTCGAGGTCGAGCGCGCCGTCCTCGGCGAGCCGGACCCGGCTGCCCCGGACCAGGGCGTACACCAGCTCCCGCACGTACAGCGGATTGCCGCCGGCCTGCCTGACCAGGGCCCGCAGGCCCGGTCCGGGCGGGGCCGAGGCCACCTGTTCCACCAGACGGTGTACGTCGCGGTCGGCAAGGGGGGCGAGCCGGGTCGGCACCCCGCCGCCGGCCGTCACGGCCCGCCGCAACCGGTCGACCTCCTCCCGGCGGGGAACCGGCCGTGCGGCCGCGACCAGCAGAAGCGGCAGTTGTCGGGTGGCCGCGTCCAGCCTTGCCCACACGGCGAGCGTGGCCCCGTCGGCCCACTGCATGTCGTCGACCACCAGCGAGACGGGTCCGGCCGCGCAGAGCCGGTCGACCAGCACCAACAGCATCTCGGCCGCGGCGGCGACGGTGTTGCCGGTGCGCGGCGTGTCGTCGCTGTCGCGGCCCCACAGCCGGTCGGCGATGGCGGCCCGGTCCGGGTCGGCGCTTCGGGGACCGACCCGCAGAGCGTCCAGCAGCACCCGCAGCGGGAACATGTCCGTCGCCTCGGCCGCCCGGGCCGTGAACACGGCGATTCCGTGCCGGCCCAGTTGGCCACAGACCTCGGTCAGGAGGGCTGTCTTGCCGACGCCCGGCTCGCCGTCGATCCACACGGAACGGCCTCGCCCCGCGGCGAGGTCGACGACGACCTCGTTCATGGCTGACAACTCCGGATCGCGGCCCACCAGGTCCACCATGGCGGACTCCCCTCCCCGGACCGGACGGTGGTGGCTCAGCCCGGCGATCTCCCGGGGCGGCGCACCGGCCACAGCCGACAAGTGTGGCATCCCGCGTACGGCGCCGGTGACACCGTCTTCACGTCGGTAGTCGGTTCTGCCATCATCTCTCGGAGCCGGAGTGGCCGCACCCCGTTCCCACGCCGCACTCCGGCATGGGTAAGCGGCTCCAGCACATGCTGCGGCACCGGCAAGTCGACGTGAGGAGGCGGGGTGCCGCAGGGCCGACCGACCGCGCGATCCCGTTTCCTGCCCGGGCTCCCCACGCTCGCGTGGCCGGCGATCGTCGTGGTGATCGTGGTGGGGTTGCTCGTGGTGTGGGCGATCGAACCCGACAGGCGGCTGACGGTCAGCCCGGACCAGCGGTTGATCATCGAGAAGATCCGCAGCGTCCTCATGCACGACGCGGACGACCCCCAGTACGGGCGGGTGGTGGATCAGGCGGACGGACGGGGCTACGTCGCGGGCACCGGCGACTTCTCGACGGCCGGCGGCGAGATCGTCGAGGTCCTGGACACCTACACCGCCCGGGTCGGGGCCAACCCGCTGTCCCTCGCCTACCTGCCCGTCCTGAAGCGGCTGGCCGACCGGCGGAGCCCGGCGGTCGGTGAGCTGGCCGGGCTGCCCGAGGCGTGGCGCCTGGCCAGCAAGGACCCCCGCTTCCGGCAGGCCCAGGACGACGTGCTGGACGACAGGTACTACCAGCCGGCGATGCGGATCTCCACCGACCTCGGCCTGACCACCCCGCTCGGGCTGGCCATCATCTACGACACGCTCCTGCAACACGGTGACTCGGCCGATCCGGACGCGCTGCCGTCGATCATCTACCGGACCGAGGTCCGCGCCGACGGTCGCCCCCGGAAGGTGCCCGAGCACGACTGGCTCTCGACGTTCCTCGCGGAGCGGAGGGCGACGTTGACCAACCCGTCGAACGAGCGGCGCCGCGCGACGTGGCCGTACACAGTGGGTCGGGTGGATGCCCTCGGGAAGCTGCTGGCCGACCGGGCCGACGACCTCCGACCGCCCCTCACGCTGAGCCCGTACGGTCGCCGGCACGTGCTCGACCTGACGCCGTCGATGCCCACCGTGGCGGACAGCACCACCCACCCGCCCGCCACGCCGTCGCCGTCGCCGTCGCCGTCCGCCGTCCCGCGATCGGCGTCCCCGCCTGCGGCCTTACCCTCGCCCAGGTCAGCGGGATCGCGCCGACCGTCCGCCACGACCAGCCCGGCACCGGCATCGAGCCGCCGCCCGGCCGCGCCGACCGCCACCGCGCCCCGCGACGGGCTGCTGGTGCGGGTGGTCGCCACCGGCGGCAAGTCGATCGGCGTGGCGGACGGGGCGTCCTTCGCCGGAGCGAAGATCGTCCTCAGTGGCGGGACCGGGCCGGCCGAGCGGTGGCGGGTCATCGCGTCGACGTCGGGATGTTTCCACCTGGTCAACGTCAGATCGGGCATGGCACTCGACAACCCGGACGGGACCTGGACCAACGGCGTGCAGATGCGGCAGTGGGAGTACGGCTGGGGCACCAGCAACCAGAGCTGGTGCTTCACCCCCGTCGGCGGCGGCCGGTACTCGATCCGCAACCTGACGAACTACTACCTGCTCGACGTCCGGGACGGCGGCACCAGCGACGGCACCGCCGTCCAGCAGTGGGGCGCCGACGCGGCGGCCCCGAACGCCAACCAGACCTGGCGCCTCGTACCGGCGGGTTGATCACAGGCCGAGCACGGCGACGAACCACACCCACGGTCAGACCGTTGTGACTCCCGAATGATTCCGAGCTACGGCGGCAGGAAGGCGGGCAGCCATGCCAGCGATCAGGGTCAGGACGCGGCCGGGAAGCACACCGGCGCCGGTCCGCAAGCCTGACGGCACGCTCTACCGCTTCGAGTTGACCGAGCCGGGCGACCGCTGGCGGGCGTACGCCGACGAGCCGGCCGACCTGGTCGCCGAGCTTGTCCCCTGGTACGCCGAGCGGTCGGAGGCCGACCGGGCCGACGCCCGCCGGTCGATCGCGCAGCGGCTGCGGGAGGTCTTCCAGTCGCAACTGCTGGCGTTCACCGACGCGCGGGAACACACCCCGGAGCAACTGCTCGCGCTTCGCGGCGCCGCCGACCCGGCGGCGATCACCGTCTGGACCACCGAGACCCCGCTGGTGCTGATCGAGGGCGCGTACGCCCCGACCGGGCACCTGCCGCGTCCGGTGGCCGACCCGCCGGCGGAGATCCTCTGGATCGACCCCGCCAGCGACGAGAGCCTGCTGCGCTCGTTGCACTACCTCGGCGCCCTCGTGCTGGAGGAGCTGGCCGAGCGCTCCGTCACCCGGTCCTGATCCCGTCCGCCCGGACGGGCCTACCGCCCGTCGGTGAGCGCCAGCCGGTAGCCGGCGCCCCGGACCGTCGCGATGACCGTTGGCGCGCCGAGCTTCCGCCGGAGCCGGGCGACGACCACGTCGACCACGTTCGACGTGGGGTCGGCCATCTCGTCCCAGCAGTGCTCGATCAGCTCCGTCCGACTCACCACAGTGGGATGCCGCACCATCAGCCGCTCCAGGACCGCCAACTCCTTCGGGGTCAGGGACAGCAGGACCCGGTCCCGGCGTACCTGGCGTCGGGCCACGTCGAACTCGAGGTCGCCGGTCCGGAGCACGGCGGGTCGAATGGAGCCGCGCCGCCGGCAGAGCGCCCGCACCCGGTGGACCAACTCCGCGGTGGCGACCGGCTTCGCCACGTAGTCGTCCGCGCCCGCCTCGAAGCCGGCCACCCGGTCGCGCACATCGTCCCCCGCGGCCAGCAGCATCGCCGGCACGGCCACCCCTCGACGTCGGAGCAGATGGAGCCGGTCGGCCGAGTCCCCGTCCGCCAGGAACCGGTCGAGCACCAGACAGTCGTACTCGTTGACGGCCAGTCGCAGCTCGGCGTGGCGCCAGCAGTTCGCCACGTCGACGGCGAGCCCCGACGAGCGCAGGGCGCGCACGGCGGCGTCACGGACCGAGCCGCCGTCTTCGACGATCAGGACTCGCATGCGTCTCGCTCCTCACCCCGGCGGCGGATGACCGTCACCTCTGGTGAGGACTACGACGGGCGACGGCACGGGTTCACCCGGCCGGGCGCCTTTTCGGCCGGGCGCTCACGACGCGGTCAGCGCCGCTCCGGCTCGGCGCCGCCCGCGACTCGCCACCCACCACCGCCCGTGACTATCAACTCGCGGCCCAACCGCGCGCGGAGCCGATAGATGATCACTCCGACCTGGTTGACCCGTACCGGCCGCATCACCGGTGGCATGGCACACCAGATCCGCTCGGCGCTGCACGGCAGTCCGCGCGCCTGGACAAGGACGCGTAGCACGACAAATTCCCGCCAACCGAGCCGTACCGCGGACAGCCGGTTCTCGACCCATGCGCGGCGACGAGTCTCGTCGAGCCGAAGGTCGCCGAACGACAACACCATTGCCCCTCCCTCACAGTGCGTGGTCCGCATTGTGGCCCCGGGTCCATGAGGATTTGATGAAGCGCCGAGGACAGGAGACGGACCGATCCGCCCCGCCGGCAACCGGCTCGGGCACGGACCCGGGTCGAGGTTTCGGTCTTGTGAAATTCTGCCCGTCGGTCGAACGAGTGAGCCCTCCCATCCGATGTGAGGGCGAGATCGACGGGTTACCCGTGATGGAGGAGACGCGCCAGCATGCATGCCACCAACGGTCGGGGCGGATCGCACGTCAGCGATCAGATCGACCTGTACCTGACCGGAGCGCTGGACGCGGAGCGCGAACGCCGCTTCGAGGAGCACCTGTTGCGGTGCGCCTCGTGCCGCACCGAGGCGGACGAGGCCAGCGAGGTGGCGCTGGCCGTGGCCACACTGCCGTCCGGGTTCGTCGACGAACTCGAGAACGCGGCCGGGCCGGCGCCCACCGGCGGTGACCGTACGGCCCGCGAGCCGTCCTCCCGACCGGCCGGCCGGGACGGCTCCTCGGACACCCGCCGCCCGGAGTCGCGCCGCCGGTCACGCGCCCGCCCGGTGCTCACCTATCTGGCCACCCTGCTGGTCGGCGCGCTGCTCGGCGGCGGCTGGACGCTCTACCAACACCGGGAACCCGACCCGGTGCCCGCCGCGAACGGCACCGCTACGGGGGCCCAGGGCCAGCTCGCCGTCACCGTCACCCGCAGGGCCGGCGGCGCCGACGTACGCGCGGTGATCGTCGGGCTGCGGCCGGGCGCGCCGTACGACCTGCTCGCCGTCAGCACCGACGGCCGCACCCTGGTGGTGGCCCACGACATCGCCGCCGGCGGTCCGCAGACGATCGTGGGGACCGTCCGGTTGCGCCCCGAACAGTGCCGCTTCTTCGCGGTGATCCAGGGCGCGGGGGACGTCCTGCTGGTGGCCCCCGCCGCATGAGCCCACCGACGCGGACGCACGGCGCCCTGCCCGGCCGACCGACCGTTGTCCCGGACGGCGGACCGGAGCTGCCGCTCGTGGGCCGCGAAGCCGAGCTCACCACCCTCGTCGGCCTCCTGAACCGGCTGAGGGCCGGACACGGCGCGGTGGTCTGGCTGGAGGGCACGGCCGGCCTCGGCAAGACGGCCCTGCTGTCGGCCCTGCTCCGCCGGTGCGGACCGACCGGTTGCACGGTCCGGGCCGGCGCCGGTGACGACACCCGGTCACTGGACGCGGTGTGGGGGCTGACGGACCACCGGCCGGCCAGTCCGCCCGGGATCCCGGAGTCCGTCGACCAGATCGACGCCGCGGTCGGCGCGCTCTGCGCCACCGGCCCGGCGATACTCGCCCTGGACGACCTGCATCGCGCCGACCACGCCACCTTGTTGGCCTGGAACCGGATCAGCCGGTCGGCGTCCCGGCTGCCGCTGCTGCTGGTGAGCAGTTGCCGGCCGACCCCGTACCGGGAGCCGGTCGCGACGCTGCGCGAGCTGGTCGCCCAGAACGGCGGTGAGCTGCTGGTGCTGGGGCCGCTCGGTGACGCCGAGGTCGCCTCGGTGGCGGCCGACCGCCTGGGCGGCCGACCCGGCGTCCGGCTCGGTCGCTACCTGCGGGCCGTCGGCGGCAATCCGGCCCGGGTGCTCGGTCTGCTCGCCGACCTGAACGCGGCGGGCCTGCTGCGCCGCGCCGGCGGGCGGGTCGACCTGCGCGGCGACGACGACCGCGCGGCCGCGACGCTCGACCGGTACGCCTGCGCGGAGATCACCGAGCCGAACCGTCCGATCGTACGGATGGCAGCCCTGCTCGGGCCGCGGTTCGACGCCACCGAGCTGGCCACCGCCGGTGACCTGCCGCTGCCCGTGGTCACCGCCGCGCTGTCGAACGCCGTCGAGAGCGGGGTGCTCGGTGACGACGGCGATCGGTTGTCGTTCCGGCACGACGTGGTGCGCGACGCCGTCGCCCGGTCGTTCCCGGCCGCGGATCGGCGTGCATTCCACCGGGCCGCCACGCGCACGTTGCTCGACACCGGCGCCGAGGCCCGGGTGGTCGCGCGGCACCTGCGCGAATCCGGCGAGCTGACGCCGGCCGCCACCCGCTGGCTGGCCCAGCTACCGGAGTCGACGCTGCTCACCGAGCCGGCGCTGTTCGCCGACGTGCTGGGCCTGGGTCCGGTCGACGCCCGCCGCTGCATGCTCGACCACTGGCTGGGCCGGCACCAGCGGGCGTCCCGGAGCGCGCTCGCACTCGCGGCGACCGCCGGCGGCGCCGCCGCCGCGGACCTGCGCCGGCTCGCCGTCCGCGCCCTGATCCGCGACGGGAGGTTCGTCGACGCCGACGCGCTCTGCGCCGACGCCACCGACCCGCGGCTGGTGGGCTGGCACGCGGTGGCGCTGGCCGGGCTCGGTCAACTGGTCGCGGCCCGAGAACGGGTCCGCGAACCGGCCGGCGCGCCGCAGGACGTACCGACGACCGCCGTGCTGGCGCTCGCGAGGGTCCGCGCCGGCGACGGTCGGCTCGTCGCGGACAGCCTGGCGGCGATCCGGGACGACCTCGACGGTGACAGTGAGTGGACCGAGCTGCGCGGGCTGCTGCACGGCTGTCTGATCGAACTGCTCGTGCAGACCGGTCCACCGGACGCGCTGGAGCGGGCGCTCCTGGCGACCGGGCCGCTGACCGCACGCACCGATCCCGGCCTCGCCGCGTGGCTCCGCGCGACGGCGGCCCGCGCCGGCTATCTGGCCGGCCGGTGGGACCTCGTCGGTGACGCCGAGCCCGCGGTGGCAGCACTGGTCGCCGGGCACCGGTCACCGCCGGAGGCCGCCCCCGCCGGCCGAAGCCCGCGCTCCGGCGGGTGGGAGGACGAACTGGACGCGATGGCCGCCGAGCAGGCGGGCGACCTCACCGGGGCGTTGCGCCTGCGGCAGCGGGCGCTGGCCGCCGCGCTGGAGACCCGACCCGCCCGGCTGCACGGCGCCGAGCACGTGGTCCGGCTCGCCCTGGCCGTCGGCGACGACGTGGCCGACGTCGTCCGCCGCTGCGAGCGGGCGGCGGCCGAGGAGGCGCTGCCGGTGCAACTCGCGATCGCCGCCCTGGTACGCGCGATGGTGGACGACGACCCGCCGGCCCTGAGCCGGGCGGTCGAGCAGCTGGGCCGGCGCGGGGCGCCGCGACAGCACGCGTACGGGCTGGAGGAGCTGGCCGTCGGGCTGGCCCGGGCCGGCGACCGGGCCGGAGCCGGGCGGGCGTTGCGGGAAGCCGTGCGGCACTACGCCTCGGTCGGGTCGGCCTGGGAGGTCGCGCGGGTCGACCAGCGGCTCAGCCGCTACCGGGTTCGCCGTCGGGCACCGGCCGACCAGCCCACCTCCGGCTGGGCCGCCCTGACCCCGGCCGAGTTCCGGGTCGTCCGGCTCCTCGCCCGCGGCCTGTCGAACCGGGACATCGCCGACGAGCT
This sequence comes from Micromonospora sp. NPDC018662, assembly GCF_044391475.1. Taxonomy (NCBI): domain Bacteria; kingdom Bacillati; phylum Actinomycetota; class Actinomycetes; order Micromonosporales; family Micromonosporaceae; genus Micromonospora; species Micromonospora sp. NPDC018662. The sequence continues at coordinate 80,022 of NZ_JBISAC010000003.1, read as the reverse complement.
GTTCCTGAGTCAGAACACCGTGCAGACCCACCTGGCCCGGATCCGGTCCAAGCTCGGTCTGCGGTCGCGGCTGGACATCGCCCGCGCCGCGGGGTTCCAGGCCGAGCCGGGCGGCGCGGCCGGGCCGGTCAGGTGCCGTCGGTCCGGGTCCGGGCGGGCCTAGCGACGCCGGTTCGGGGCGGCGGCGCCACGGCCGCGTCGTGGAGCACCACATCGCGGGCGAGTTCGTTGCGGGAGCGCCGACCGAGCTTTCGGAGCACGTTCGACACGTGGGTCTGCACCGTGTTGCGGGACAACATCATGTCCCGGGCGATCTCCGGGTTGGACAGACCCTGCGCGACCAGCCGGCTGATCCGCAGCTCGGTGTCGGTCAGCGACTCCCATCCGTGCCGGGCCGCCCGGGGTGACACCCGGGAGCCGCGGCGGATGCCGTACGGGCGGAACCGGGCCGCGGCCCGACGGAGGTCCCAGTCCGCGCCGACCTGCGCGTACTGCTCGGTCGCCCGCAGGTAGTGGCGACGCGCCGCGTCGACGTCGCCGGCCTCGGCAAGCAGCGCGGCCGCCTCCTCGGCCGCGAACGCGCTGTAGAGCGGCCAGTCACCGGCCAGGAACAGCTCGGCGACCGCGAGTAGACCGGCCGCGTCGCCGTCGAGCAACGCGCGGCAGGTGACGGCGCAGAGCTGCCCGTCCCGGCTCGGCGGTCGGGCGGCGTCCACCGCGGCACCGGCGGCGCGTGCGGTCGCGTCGGCGCCGAGCGCGCGGGCCAGGCGGATCAGGTGGATCGCGTCGGCGCACCGGCCGTCGCGCTGGACGCCCGCCGGCAGGTCCAGGTAGCGCGCCCGGATCAGCAGCGCCTGCCGGTAGTCGCCGGCCGACTCGGCCCGCAACGCGAGCGCCTCGTCCAGGTGCGGCCCGGCGGCGGGCGGCAACTCGTCGGGATCGGGCTCGGGCATGCCGGCGGCCCGCAGGTGACGGTTGCCCTCCTCGGGCTCCCCGCGCCGGTAGGCGATGACCGCGCGCATCCCGTGCAGGTAGCCGAACGCCGGGTGGCGCAGCGCCGCCGCGTCCATCTGCGCGATGTGCACCAGGGCGTCGTCCCACCGGCCCCGCCCGAACAGGAAGCCGGCGGCGTGGGCGTGCACGGTGGAGGTCCGGTACGTGCCGACCCGCTCGGCCGCCACGAGCACCTCGTCGAACGCGGCCTCGGCGTCCGGCGATCCGAGCGCGCCGAGCCGGGCGGCCCGGTTGCCGGCCATCAGCAGCCGCTGGTCCAGCGACTCCGGGTCGTCGCCGAGCACGGCGAGGCCCGCGTCCAGGTGGGCGATCAGCCGGTCGCCGCCGTCGACCACGGCCAGGGCGCTGTGCGCGTAGGCGACACCGAGTGGATCACCGATCGAGGTGGCGAGCGCGAGCGCCTGCTCCGCCACCGCACGGGCCGCCTCCGGCTCGCCGGCGAACGCCTGCGCGTTCGCCGACCAGGCGGCAGCCCGGGCCCGCCACACCGGCGCGGTGGCCGGATCGGCGACCGAGGGCGCGACCACCCGGACCGCCTCGTCGAACCGGCGCAGCCGGGACAGCGAGCGCAGCACCTGGATCCGCAGCCGGGCGGCCAGGTCCGGGGCACCGGCCGAGGTGATCGCCTCCGCGCCGAGCCGGGTCACCGCCTCGTCGTCGCCGACCCAGAACGACACGAGCATCAACTGCCGGACCAGCACCCACCGCAGGGGGGCAGCGGGGCGTACGACGTCCACGGCGCGGCGCAGCAGCCGCGCGTACGCCGCCGGGGCCGCGTACAGCGTCGACTCGGGCCGCTCGGCGAGCCAACCCAGGGCCCAGCCGGGAAGCGGATCGGCCGCGGCCGTGAGGTGCCCCGCGACTTCCCGATCCGCGCGCCCGCCGTCGGCGAGCACCCGGGCGATGTGCCCGTGCAGCCCGGCGTGCAGCGCGGACGGTGTCTGGGTGAGCAGGACCTGCCGGAGCAACTCGTGCCGGAACCGCACCCGGTCACCGGACAGCTCGACCACGCCGGCGGCCACTGCGGCGTCCAACGCGGACCCCGCATCCCGCGCCAGCACCAGGCACAGGTCGTCCCGGGTGAAGTCGTTGCCCAGGAACGCGGCCAGCCGGATCGCCTGCAGGCAGTCCGGGCTCAGCACACCCAGGTGGCGGCCCACCGCCTCGGCCAGGGTGCGGGGCACCAACTCCGCGACACCCAACTCGACGCACCCGTCGGCGAGCGGGACCAGCTCGTCCTGGCCCAGCGTGCACAGGATCTCCCGCAGATAGAACGGGCTGCCGGACGCGGTGTCGAGGAGAGCCGACAGGCGCGGGCCGGGCGGCCCGGTCAGGTGGGCCCGGACGAGCGCCGTCACGTCGGCGGCGCCCAGCGGGGACAGGATCAGCGGGTCGGTCGCGGCCGGGTGCGGGGTGTCGCGTGGCCGGCCCGGCTCGTCCCGCGCCGGGCGGGTGGTCAGCACGAGCAGCAGCGGAATCTGGTCGACCTCCCGGCCGAGCCGCTCGGCGAGCGACACGCTCGCCTCGTCCGCCCAGTGCAGGTCCTCCAGCACCAGGATCAGCGCCTGGTCCGCGCAGAGCTTCTCGACCAGCTCCACCATCCGCTCGGTCGCCGCCAGCACCGGGTCGGCGTACGTCAGCTCGCCCGCCGCCTCGCCGGTGAGCAGCCGGGCGATCTGCGCTCGTACCGGGTCGTCGGACCAGGTCGACACGCCGAGCGCGTAGGCCGCCACGCACAGCGGGAAGGGCTGCGTGAGCTGGTCGGCGTGTCCGATGTGCACCGGGTGGCCCCGGGCGGCCGCCCGCCGGCTGAGCTCGCCCACCAGGTGGGACTTGCCGAGGCCGGGGCCGCCCTCGATCCGGAGGATCCCGCCCCGGCCCGCCACCAGGTCGTCGAGCGCGGCGTCGACCCGGGCCAGCTCGGCGCTCCGGCCGACGGTGAGGCGATCGGCGAACCGCACCGCCTCACCATAACCACCGCGGGTCACGACACAAGTGGCCGACCGTTCGCCGAACCGATCGAACGACTGGCCACCGGTCGACGTTGTGGAGGGCAGGCGTCAGACCTGAGGAGGCGTACACCCGTGAAGCGGCCCGCGAACGAGGACGACAGCTGGGCATCCGACGGCGCGTTGTTCGCGCGACGCGGCCCGATCCGGTCCCACCGGCGGCCCCGCCGCCCGCGGCGGACGGGGATCGTCCGACTGGGCTCCGTCGCCGTGGCCACCACGGTCGCCGGGGCCAGTTGGACCGCCCTGGCCGGGCTGTCCGACCGGCCACCGGCGCCCACGGCCGAACCGCCCCCGCCCGGCGCCGAGGCGCCGGTCGAGCCGGCACCGGACGGGGGGTCGAGCGACCCGCCGGCGTCCCCGCTGCCGTCGGTGGAGCCGCCGCCGCTGAGCCCGCCGGCCGCGGGCCGGTCGCGGCCGGCGGTGCCGCCGGCCGCGTCGATCTCCCGGCAGGCCCCGCCCGCCGCGCCACCGGCGGTCAGCGCCAGGCCCGCCGCACCGTCGGCGACCAGCACCAGGCCCACTCCGCCGACGACCACCACCACCGCCGTCGCGCCGAAGGCGGTGGCACCGGTCGACGGCCTGGTGGTCCAGGTCGTGAGCCGCACCAGCGGGCTCCCCGTCGGGGTACGCCGGGGCTCCACGCTGGACGGTGCCGCCGTCGTGCAGCGGACCACCACCGGCGCGACCGAGCGATGGCGTCTGACGGCTGCCGGCTCGGGCTGCTACCAGTTGGTCAACGTGTCCTCGGGCAAGGCGTTGGACCTCACCGACGGCAGTCACGCCGACGGCACCCCGATGCAGCAGTGGGGTCTGGGCCCGGGAAACATCAACCAGACCTGGTGCTTCCGGTCCCTCGGCGGCGGCTGGTACTCGATCCGCAGCGCCGCCAGCGGAGCGCTGCTGGACCTGCGCGACGGCGGGACGGGCGACGGCGTGACGATCCAGCAGTGGGGCGCCGACCCGGCCGCGCCGAACACGCACCAGACCTGGCGGCTGGTTCCCCCGGTCTGATCATCGGTGAACCACGCCCACCACCATCCGTAGTCAACGATGAGTCTCCGCCGCCGTACCGCCGGTGGGCTGCGGCGGCGGACGAACCGGGAGGTGGGAGATGAGCGAGAGAGCCGTGTCGGCGCCGCCCGACTGGTGGCGGCAGGCCGCCTGCGCCGGCTCGGACGCCAACTGGTGGACCGGCGACTGCCCGGACCGGATCCAGGCGGTCCGGATCTGCCTGGGCTGCCCGGTGCGCGAGGCGTGCCTGGCGGACGGGCTGGCCAACGGCGACACCGGGGTCGTCCGCGGCGGCGTGATGCTGCACCGGTCCCGTCGGCGGACCGAGGTGATCCATCTGGTCTGCGCGCAATGCGGATGCCAGCCGGTGCGGTTCAGCCGCACCTACCAGGGACTGTACTGCGGCCGGCGATGCAGCGCGATCGCCCGCAGCCGGCGGGCCGCCGACCGGCGCGACGGCCCGGTGGCGGGCGATCACCGCCGGCCGGGCTTCCGGTGAACCCGCTCGGCCCGCGGTACGTAGTGCCGGGGATCGGCGTCCCGGTCGGGTGGCACGGACCCGCCAGACCGGTCCCGACAAGGCGGAGGAGGAAGACACGACCGTGAACCGAGAACTCAACGAGGACGAGTGGGACCAGGCGCGGGACTGGGAACGCGTCGCGGACGGCTCCGACCCGGACCAGCCTCAGCGCGAATGGACCGTCTCCGACACCGGTGGCGCGGACGCGGACGCGCCGGCAGACCCCGCGGCGGACCCGGACGCCGCCACCCCGGGGCCACGGGTGGCGCCCACGAAGATCTTCGTCGCCGCCGGCGCCGTCCTGCTCGGGGCGGCGATCGGGTTCGCCGCCGTCACCGACCGATCGGACCCGGTGGCGACACCCTCCGGCCCGGGGCCGCAGGAGCCCGCCGAGTCGCCCGCGCCGGGCTTCACCGAACCGCCGGTGGAGGCGGCCGAGTCACCGAGCCCGCCGGTGCGGCCGACGCCGAGCGGCCCCGCGCCGACGGACACGGACCCGCCCCCGCCCCCGCCCGCGGCGTCGCGGTCCCGCACCGCGGAGCGCACGCCCGCCCCCCGCTCGCCGAAGCCATCGGCGGCCCGGCAGGTCGCGCCGGTCGCGTACAGCACGCCGCGGGCCGGGATCACCGTGCGCCTGGTCAGTCTCGCGAGCGGGAAGTCCGCCGGGGTCAGCCAGGGCTCGGGCGCCGACGGGGCGCGGATCGCGCAGAGCGGTGACGCGGCCGGCCCGGCACAACACTGGCGGATGGTCGCGGGCCGTTCCGGCTGCTATCAATTGATCAACGTTCGGTCCGGCAAGTCGCTCGACAACACCGACGGCACCTCGACCAACGGCATGCAGATGCAGCAGTGGACGTGGTACCAGGCGAGCGCGAACCAGTCCTGGTGTTTCCAGAGTGTCGGCTCGGGCCGGTATTCGATCCGCAACATGACCAGCGGATTCCTGCTCGACATCCGGGACGGCGGCACCGCCGACGGGGTCGCGGTCCAACAGTGGAACGCCGATCCGGCCGCCCCCAACGCCAACCAGACCTGGTTGCTCGCCCGAGTCTCCTGACGGCCACGCGGGCCCCGGTCCGGCGCCGATCGGCGCCGGGCGTCACGCGGGCCGGACGAACGGGCGACCGGAGTCGGCGAATCCGATCGGTGCGATCATCGGGACGTCCCCGCCCGGCCTGTCGGGGGCGTCCCGGCGCAGCCGGGCGAGCAGCACGTCCGGGTCGGCCGTCCGGCCGGCACCGAGATCCGCGAGGTAGACCCGTGACCGCTCACCCACCGGCTCGACGGCGAGCACCTCGAACCGGCTGCCGGGGGCGAACACCGCGACCGGGGCTCCGTCGAGGAAGATGCCGTCCAGCCGCCGGGCCGTCGTCGACCAGATGACGTACTCGACCGACGCGGCCGGGTTGACCCCGGGGGTCAACCGGGCGTCGACGAATCCGGGTTCGACGAGACGCTGGCCGGGTGCGCCGGCCACCGGCACGCCGGCGGCGGCGAAGACCGAGCCGAACACCAGCGGCGACCGCCGCAACGCCGCCACCACGCCGGTCGCGACGACCGCCGGGCGCGACGCGGATCCCTCGCCCACCACCTCCCGGCCGGGCGCCGACGCCGCTCGCAGGTAGGCGTTGACGTCGGCCCGGTCACCCGTGCCGTAGGCCCGCAACGCCACCAGCTCGGGGTCCGGTTCCTCGGTCCGGGTGACCCCGGCCCGGCGACGCGCCTCGGTCAACTCGGCGGCGTACCGATGAAAGTCCGGACCCAGCGCGCAGATCAGGCCGGTCGTCGGGTCCGACGCCGGGCCGTCGTCGACGGCCGCCGGGGGTTCGGGCCGGGGTCGGTCCGGCCCGACCGGGTCGGGCGCCGCGCCGCCGTCACCGGTGCGGGGCCGGACCGCCGCGACCAGCGCGGCGCCCAGCCGCCGGGTGAGCCCCGCGGCGCTGGTCGGCGTCCGCCCGGTCGCCGCGCCGGCGGCGGTCGGCTCGTCGACGCGGACGGCCGCGGCGGACGGCCGCACCGGCCGTGGTGGGGTGGCGGGCGTCGATCGGGCGGCCAGGTCGTCCAGCCCGGCGCCGGTGGCCGGCAGGGTCGAGCCGACCGGGCGGGACGACGCGCCGGGCGGGTGGGCGCGGAACCCGGCCGAGGCCAGCAGCACCCCGGTCGCGGTGAGCGCCACCGGACCGGCCGAGGTGAAGACCGTGGCTCCCCAGGCCGAGGCCAGGTCCGCGACGATCGCCGTGGGCCGGCCGGCGTCCGACCCGGTCAGGACCAACGGTCCCGCGCCGGGTCCGAGAACCGCGCCGAGCAGGTCGGCGAAGTCCGCCGCGCCGATCGCCCGGTCCCGGATGAGGAATCCCCTCGGGTCGGTGTCGACCTCGACCACCGTCGCGGCGGCGGCGGGTGCGACGCCGAGGACGTCGGCACCCGCCAGGAACGACCACCCCGCGGCGGTGGCGCGGCCGGCGACCGGCCGGCGACCGGTGGTGTAGGGACCGGTACGCGGCGGCGGGTCAGCCGGATCCGGCCGGATGGTGGTGACCGCCGGACCGGCGCCGGCCGTCGCCCCGGGGCCGTCGGCCGTCGGCGTCCCCTCGACGGCCGGGATCACCATCCCGCCGGGGGTGACCGGAGCCAGCCGCCAGCCCGCCCGGGTCAGCGCGGGCACCGCCGCGCGCAGCCGCACCGGCAGGTCGTGCAGCCGGTCCGCCGGGGTGCCCGCCGGCACGGCGCCGGGAAGCAGCACCAGCCGGGACGCCGGATCGGGCCGCAGCGCCGCCACCGCCCGGGACAGTTCCTCGACGGCCACCGGCGCACCGCACCCGCCGACGAGGATGGTGGCGGCGTCCGGCTCCCGGGCAATGCTGCCGCCCACCCCGCCCGGGCGGACGTCCGGCGGGACCAGCCACAGCCCGGCGGGCACCGGCCGGGCGACCAGGCCCGGCCCGGTCCACCGCCGCGGCGCGGGCAGCGTCGGCCAGGACGGCGCTGGTGACCAGGGCGGTTCCTGCCACCCCTCGGCCGGCCCGGAGCCGCCGACGGCGTACCAGCCGCCCTGGTCTCCCGGGCGCTCCGGCCCGCGACGGCCGGGATCGCCCGGCTCGGCCACCGACACGCAACTGCCGTCCGGCGCGACCGTGACCGGGCCGAGCGAGACGGTGACCGGTCGTCCGAACCGATGGGCGACCAGCCGGGCGCCCTCCTCGCGGGCCGCCCGGCCCGGCCCACGGCCGAGCAGGACGAGCCGGATCCGGTCCCCGGACCGTGCCGCGCCGGCCAGGGCGTCGGTGACGAGGTCGAAGAGTCCGTCCCGGCCGGTCACCGCGGGCGCGGTCACCAGCACCGTCTCCGGGTGCGCCCGTCCGAGGGCGGCGGTGGCCGCCCGCAACGCCCCCACCGGGCCGACGCCGGTCCGCAGCAGCAGCGCGGCGCCGAACGCCTCGACCCGGACGGCCGCCGCGCTCACCGGCCGCCCCCGGCCGTCACCACGGGGCCTCCGCCCCCGACTCGGCCAGCGCCCGCGTCGCACGGTGGGTGGCGACCATGTCCGGCGGCTCCGCGCGGTATCCGGCCGCCCGGATGTGCCGGAGGAACTCGTCCTCCGGCGCCACCCCGTGGGTGCGCAGGTAGTAGGCGACGCCGTCCGACCACACCCACACCCCGTCCGACCGGCACGTCATCGGCACCAGGGCCCGCCCGCCACCGACGACGTCGTCCATCGCCGCCGTGCTGGCCAGGATCGGCACGCCGCCGGCCAGGAACGCCAGCACCCGGTCCCGCTCCGGGCCGGCGAGCTCCTCCCGGCCGGGCGCGATGCCGGGCTGCACGCCCGGATCGAGCAGCCGCGCGACCCGTGGCCGGACCGCCACGACCGGGTCCGTCCCGGTCCCGTCGGCGGTCCAGATCAGCGCCGCGCCGGCGAGCGCGGCCCGCTGGTACGGCGGCAGGTCGTCCGCCTCGGCGAAGACCTCGACCTGCGGGTCCGCCTCGCCGGCGTGCTCCAGCACCTCCTGCAACCGGGCCGCGACCAGGGCGAGCAGGTCCCCGTCGGCGGCGACCCGGACGAGGTACACCCGCCTGGGCGGTGGCCACGTTGTCGGCCGGTCCGGCGAGCGCCACGCCCGCCAGACCGCGTTCGCCGTCTCCTCGGACTCCAACCCGACCGCCTCGACGCACACGCGGTCGACCTGGTCGAGCTCGTCGGCCGCCGGCTGGTCCGGGTCCACGTCCGGGTCCGGGTTGTGGTTCGGGGCAGCCGGCCGCCGCCGGCTGAAGACAACCGGCGGAAGGACGGGCCGCGCACCGGCGCGTACCACGGTCGGCGCCGCACCGAGCGCATCAGCGAGCAGCTCCACGTCCCGGTCGACCAGGGGAAACCGCCCGGTCGCGGCGGCGTACCCGACCATCTCGGCGACGTCGCCGGTCACCCCCCGGACGAGACTGTCCCGGGCGACGCTGACCAACTCGTCGGGCACCCAGCCGGCGACCCGGAGCAGCAGGTGGTGGAACGCGGCGACCGTCACAGACGCCTCCTCGAGACCGGCCGGGCAGTGGTTCGTCACCGCTACTTCGTCACACCGGCGCGAAACGTTCACGCGCGGGCAAGAAATCACTGGGCTCAACGATGTCTCGCCGGCCGGATCACGGGAGCGTCATGGCAGTGACGACAACGGAGGGTCCGATGACCGCGATGGCCGATCACCCCGCCTTGAACCCGCCCCGCGGGCGATCGGACGCGACGCCGCCGCGTACGCCGGCGGCCGCAGCCGCCACCCCCACGACCGCGGCCGAGGCCCGGCTCACCAGGCTGCACGAGCTGCACAGCAAGCAACTACTGAACTACGTGGTCAAGCTCACCCTGGGTGACCGCCGGCTGGCCGAGGACATCCTGCAGGAGACGTTCGTCCGCGCCTGGCGCCACCTGTCCAAGAACGGCGACACCGACCTGGACGCCTTCCGGCCGTGGCTGTACACAGTGGCCCGACGGCTGGTCGTGGACATGCTCCGGTCGCGCCGGTCCCGACCGTCCGAGGTGATGATGGACGATCTCACCCGGTTGTCGGTGACCGAGGACACCATCGGCGACCTCGTGTCCGCCCGGGCGGTCCGCGAGGCGCTGCTGCGGCTGCGGCCGGACCAGCGCACCGTGCTGATCGAGCTCTACTTCCACGGTCGTACCCCGAGCGAGGTCGCGGAGCGGCTGAACGTCCCGGTCGGCACGATCAAGTCCCGGGCCCACTACGCCAAGAACGCGTTGCGTACGCATCTCCACCAGTAGGGAGCGTCGATGCCCGTCCCACCCCGGCATCCGGCCCGTGCTGGGGCGGCGTGCGCCGCCGCGGCGCTGGTGACCGGCTTGCACCTGGTCACCCCGGTCACCCCGGCCGCGGCCGACGACGGACCGCCCGCCCTGCCCAGCGCGGTCAGCGGCTGCGTCGGCCCGTCCCCCACCCGGTACGGCGAGCGCGTCCCGTGGCCGGTCGCGCGCATGGCGCCGTACCTGACCCGGTCGCTGAGCCAGGGCCGGGGCGTGCGGGTGGCGGTCCTCGACTCCGGCGTCAGCGGCGCCGCCGCCGGCCTCGGCGCCGCCGTCGCGCCCGGTCGCGACGTCGTCTCCGGCGGCCCGGCCCGGTCGGACTGCCTGGGTCGGGGTACGGCGTTGGCGGCGATCGTGGCCGCCCGGCCCACCCCCGGCACGGGCGTGGTCGGGATGGCCCCGGAGGCCACCGTGCTGCCGATCCGGATCATCGGCCCCCGGCACCGGTTGACGCCCACGTCCCTCGCGGACGGCATCGACGCCGCGGTGGACGCGGGCGCGGGCGTGGTGCTGCTCGGCACCGGCCAGGTGGCCGACACCCCCGCGCTGCGCGCCGCCGTGATCCGGGCCGCCGAGCGGAACGTCCTCGTGGTCGCGCCGGTCGACGACGGGCCCGCGGCCACGCCGGGGCGACCGCCGCCGGTGTGGTACCCCGCCGCGTACCCGCAGGTCCTGGCGGTGGGCGGGGTCGACGCGAACGGCCGGAGCACGGTGCCGGCGCCCCCCGCGAGCGGTCTCGACCTGCTGGCACCGGGGAAGGACGCGATCGCGCCCGGCCCGACCGGCGCCGGCCACTACGTGGTCGACGGGACGGCGGTGGCCGCCGCCCACGTCGCCGGCACCGCCGCGCTGGTCCGCGGGTACCACCCCGAGCTCACCGCCGAGCAGGTACGGGACCGGCTGGTCCGCACCGCCGAGCGGGCGCCGTTCGCGGCGGCCGGCACCGTCGACCCGTACGCCGCGCTGACGACACTCGACCCCGACGCGGCGGCCCGTCCGGTCCGGCTCGACGCGGAGCCCGTCTCGGTTGCCACCGCGCCGCCGGCCGATCCGGCGATCGCCCGCGCCGGGCTGGTCGCCGCCGTGGTCACGGTGGCGGCACTGCTGATCAGCGCCGGGGTCTGGATCCGTCGGGGCCGCCGCCGTCCCGCGAACCGGTGGAGCGCCGATACCGGCCGACGGCGCTAGCGGCCGGCCGGCTCGGTGGCCGGGCTGGCCGACGTCTCGGGGTCCAGGTACGGCGTCTGGATCACCCTCGCGCCCCGGCGGGTGCAGAGCAGCGCGCGGCCCGGCGGCAGGATCTTCGGCTTGGTGTTGCCGAGCAGCGGACCCTCACCCGGCGGGCAGGACAGCACCACGTCCGGGCTGTTCGTCTCCTGCAACCGGCGGACCAGCGGATCCATGGACATCCGCATCGCGCCGGCGGCTGCCCGGGTCAACACCATGTGGAACCCGATGTCGGTGCCCTGCGCCAGGTACGGGACCAACCGCAGCAGCGGGCTCTCGTGCCCGCCCATCATGTCGTAGTCGTCGACGAGCAGGTACAGCCGGGGACCCGACCACCAGTCCCGGGCCCGCAGCTGCTCCGGCGTGACGTCGGTGCCCGGCATCCGGTGCTTCAGACCCTCGATCGCCTCGGCCACGGTGGCCTTGGTCGAGTCGACGGAGACCGAGTAACCGAGCCGGTACGGTTCGGGGATCCGGTCGAACAGCGCCCGCCGGAAGTCCACCGCCATGATCCGCACCTCCCGCGGCGGGTAGCGCCGGACCAGCGCGTCCGCCACGTACCGGAGCAGGCTGGTCTTGCCGCTCTGCGCGTCGCCGAGGACGGTGAGGTGCGGCAGCTCCTCGAAGTCGTGCCACACCGGCCGCAGCCGCTCCTCGTCGATGCCGATCGGCAACCGGAGGTCCCCCTCGGCCGCCGGCAGCTCACCGGCCGGGAGCACCGCCGGCAGGGTCCGTACCCGGGGCGCGTCCGGGCCGTCCCAGAAGTCGCGGACCGCCGTGGCGAGCGCCCGGGTGCCGTCGGCCGCGCCGGCCGGGTCGGCGACGCCGTCGATCCGGGGCAGGCCGGCCAGGAAGTGGGCCTTCTGCGCGGTCAGCCCGCGCCCGGGGACGTGCGGGACGGTGGCCGCCGCCCGCAGGTCGATCGCCGAGTCGACCGGGTCGCCGAGCCGCAACTCGAGCCGATTGCCGATCAGGTCCCGCATCCCGTGGTGCACCTCCGACCACCGGGACGCGGTGAGCAGCAGGTGGACGCCGAAGTTGAGGCCCCGGGCGACGATCTGCCGTACGGCCGTGTCCGCCGCCTCGAACTCCTGCCGCAGCGTGAACCAGCCGTCGACCACGAGGAACACGTCGCCGTACGGGTCGTCGGCCAGCCCGGCGGCCCGGCGGGCCCGGTAGGCGGCCATGCTGTCCACGCCCTCGGCGGCGAACCGCCGTTCCCGCTCCGCGATCAGCGTGCTCACCTCGGCGATGGTGCGGGTGACCCGGTCGGCGTCGAGCCGGCTGGCGACGCTGCCGACGTGTGGCAGGTCGGCGAGGGTGCCGAGCGTCCCACCACCGAAGTCCAGGCAGTAGAACTGCACCTCGCGTGGGCTGTGGGTGAGCGCCAGCGCGCAGATCAGCGTGCGCAGCAGGGTGGACTTCCCGCTCTGCGCGCCGCCGGCGATGCCCAGGTGGCCACCGGTGCCGGACAGGTCCGCGACGAGGAGCTCGCGGGCCTGCTCGAAGGGCTTGTCCACGAAGCCCACCGGCACCACGAGCATGCTGTTGCCCGGCCAACCCACCGCCCGCAGCCCGGCCTCCGGGTCCGGGGCCAACGCCGGCAGCAACTGGTCCAGGGTCGGCGGTTGGTGCAGCGGCGGCAGCCAGACCTGATGTGCGGGTGGTCCCTGGTCGACCAGTTGGTCCACGACCACCTCGAGCACGCTCGGTCCACGTTCGTCGGCCGGTTCGGCCGGATCGGCCGCCGCCGGCTGGTCCGGCTGCTCGGTGTCCGCGACCGGGATGTGCCCGAGCCGGTACACCACCACCTGCCGCTGCACCACCGCGAGGTCGAGCCGCTTGTGCTTCGGCCGGTGCGCCCCGGACACGTAGGCCGCCTTGAACCGGAGCAGCGACGACACGTCGGCCCGCAGGAAGCCGTTGCCGGGCTGGGTCGGCAGCTCGTGCGCGTCGGGTACGCCGATGGCGGTGCGGGACTCGATGGCCGAGAAGGTGCGCAGGCCGATCCGGTACGACAGGTGCGTCTCCAACGCGGCGATCCGGCCGTCGTCCAGGCGCTGGCTGGCCAGCAGCAGGTGGACCGCGAGCGATCGACCGAGCCGACCGATCATCACGAAGGTGTCGATGAAGTCCCGGTGCGTGGCCAGCAGCTCGCTGAACTCGTCCACCACCACGAACAGGGTCGGCAACGCGTCCAGCGGCTGCCCCTGGGCCCGGGCCCGTTCGTACTCCAACACCGAGGTGAACCCGCCGGCCTGACGCAGCAGCTCCTGGCGGCGGATCAGCTCGCCGTGCAGCGCCTCGCGCATCCGGCCGACCAGCGCGGCCTCGTCGGCGAGGTTGGTGATGACGGCGGAGGTGTGCGGCAGCCGGTCCAGGCCGAGGAAGGTGGCGCCACCCTTGAAGTCGACGAGCACGAAGTTGAGGATCTCCGACGAGTGGGTCATCGCCAGGCCCAGCACGATCGTGCGCAGCAGCTCGCTCTTGCCGGAGCCGGTGGCGCCGATGAGCATGCCGTGCGGGCCCATGCCGTCCAGCGCCGACTCCTTGATGTCCAGCTCGACCGGCTCGCCCTCGGCGTCGATCCCGATCGGGATCCGTAGCCGGCGGGCGGCCGGGCGGGCGGCCCAGGCCCGGTCCAGGTCCAGGTGGCTCAGGTCGGCGACGCCCAGCAGCGTACCGAGGTCGAAGTCGGTGGTCAGCGCCTCCGCGGCCGGCTCGGTGGTGATGCTCAGCCGGTACGGCGAGAGGATCCGGGCGAGGCTGCGGGCCTCGGTCATGGCGAGTTCGTCCGGGCGGGCCAGGTTGGACCGGACCTCCCGGCCGACCTGGTCGTGCTTGACCTGTTCCAGCCCGGAGTCGGTGAGGTCGGCCCAGAGCAGGCCGCGGGGCACCGAGGTCGGTGGCGTGCCCAGGTCGATCAGCACCGCGTTGCGGTAACCGCCGGACAGCAGGCGGGAGCCGGCCGGGATCCGGCCACCGTCGCAGACCATCAACACGAACGGCTCGTCCCGGCTCGGCGTGGCGCCCGGCTCCCACCGGGGACGGGCCAGGAAGTCCTCCCCCAGCAGCCGCTCCACGGCATCCGTGCTGCCGGCGGCCAACCGGGCCGGACCGGCGGCGTCCTGCTCGGTCGGGTGTTGCAGGTGCGGCAGCCACTTCGCCCACTCCCACGCCGCGACGGCGTCGTCGGACGCGCAGATCGCGATCATGACCTCCTCGGGCGCGTGGAACGTGGCGGCCTGCGCGACCAGCGCCCGGGCCACCGCGCGACACCGCTCGGTGTCACCGGTGATCCGGACCTGGTGGAAGCCGGGCAGGAACAACGCCACCGGCAGGTCGGCGACCGTGTTGTAGGCGTTGATGAACCGCCGGAGCGACTTCGCCGCCAGCGGCTCCAGGTCCTCGATCGGCTTGGTCTGCAACGGCGCCATCCTGGTCGCCAGCCGCTGCCGGCCGGTGCCCACCCGGACCTCCAGGAAATCCGGATGGCTGGGCCGCCGTTCCCACCGCCGGGTGGTGAGCGCCACCGACCAGAGCGCGGACGGATCGGGGTGCCGCCAGTCGGACGCCTCCCGCTGCTGGTCGATGGACCTGCGGACGCGCCTGCGCTGCTGGGACAGGTAGCGCAGGTAGTCGCGGCGGTCGCCGCTCATCCGGTGCTTGCGTTCCCCGGCGCTCATCGCCAACTGGCCGACCAGCATGCCGATCATGGCGATGCCCATCATGCCGGCCATCACCCAGGTGAGCACCCCACGGCCGCCGCCGAGGAACATCATCGCCATCACGCCGGACATCAGCATCATCGGCAGGATCGTCATGACGCTGCGCAGACCACCGGGCGTGACCTCGGGCAGCACCGGTGGCTCCTGCAGGCTGATCTCGCCCGTGGGCGTCTCCGGCCCGGTCCGCCGCGCCGGGCGCCGGAACACGACGGTGCTCACCGTTCACCTCCGATGCCGGCGGTACGGGGTCGCCGGCACGGACTACAACGCACGATCCGACGCCCGAGGGTCAGCCGGACCAGATTTTTTCGCCGCCGGATGAACTCGGCCGGCATCCATCCGTTGAATCGGCCATGACCGTCTCGGCCACCGGTGAGATGTGCCGCCTCACCATCTGCGGGCCCACCCGCCAGGTGGAGGTGGCCGTACCGGCGCACGTGGTGGTGTCCGACCTGCTGCCGGTGCTGGTCGAGCACCTGGGCGAGAACCTGGTCGAGACCGGCCTGCTGCACGGTGGCTGGGTGCTGCAACGCCTCGGCGCCGCGCCGTTCGACCAGGGGTCCACCGTCGCCACGCTGGGCCTGCACGACGGCGACCTGGTCCATCTGCGCCCCCGGTCGGAGCAGATCCCGCCCGCCGACTTCGACGACCTGGTCGACGGCATCGCCACCGGGATGAAGCAGCGGCCGGGTCGCTGGACGCCGGCGCTGAGCCGGTGGGCCGCCCTGGCGGCGACCGTCCTGCTGTTGGGCACCGGCATCGCCGCGCTCGCGCTGCCCGGCCACGCCGGCCACCGCGCGGCTGCGGCCGGCGTGCTCGCGCTGGCCTGCTTCGTCGGGTCGCTGGTGGCCACGTTCGCCGTCGGTGACCGGCCGTTCGGGGTCGCCCTCGTCGGCGCCGCCGCCGGGTACGCCGGCCTCGCCGGGCTGCTCGTGGTCGACCCGCGGGTCGGGGTGGTGGGTCTCCGGCTGGACGGGCCGGGGTTGTTCGCCGGATCGGTGGCCGTCCTGGCCGTCGCCGGCATCGCCGTACCGGTGCTCGCCCACGCCCGGCCGGCGCTGCTCGCCGTGTTCGTGGCCGACCTGCTCGTCACGGGGGCGACCGCCCTCACCGCCTTCGCCGGCCTGACCGCGGTGGAGGCCGCCGGCGCGCTGCTGGTGGCGGCCACCCTGGCCACGATGGTCGTGCCGCTGCTCGCCTTCCGGCTCGCCGGCCTGCGGATGGCGCCGCTGCCGACGCAGCCCGAGCATCTCCAGGAGGACCTCGATCCGATCCCGAGCGGCACGCTGCTGCCCCGGGCGGCGGTCGCCGACCGGCTGATGACCGCGTTGCACGCCGGACTCGCCGCCCCGACGGCGGTGGCCGTCGTCCTGGTCGGCGCCGCCCCGGGCTGGGCGCCGGCCACCCTGGTCGGCCTGGTCGCGCTGGTCCGTTGCCTGGCCGCCCGCACGATGACGAGCGGATGGCACCGCCTGGCCCACCTGACGCCCGCCGCGGTCGGCGGGGTCACCCTCGCCCTCGGACTCGTGGCGTCCAGCGGCCCGTTGGCCCGGGTCGCGGGTCCGGTGCTCGCCGTGTCGCTCGGCTCCGCGCTGCTGCTGCTGGTCGCGCGGACCATGCCCGATCGTCGGCTCACCCCGTACTGGGGTCGGATCGGGGACCTGCTCCAGACGCTCGCCGCCACCGCGATCCTGCCGGTGCTCCTCGCCGTGCTGGACGTGTACCGGTTCGCCCGTGGGATCGGGGGCTGACCGAGGTGCAGTCGAGACGCGACCAGGTGCAGGCCCAGTCGTACATGACCGGCCGGCTCACCGCCGCCCTGGTGACGGCCGAGCCGGAGGCGCTGGAGAACCCGCACCGACGGATGCTCACCGGGATGATCGCCGGGCTGCTGGTCGGCTGCCTCGTGGTCGCCGGCTTCGTCGTCTTCGGCCTGCTCAAACCGGGTGGCGCCACGCGCTGGCGGGAGCCGGGAACACTGATCGTCGAGAAGGAGTCGGGCGGCCGGTTCGTGCTGGTCGGCGGACGGCTCCGGCCGGTGCACAACTACACGTCGGCGGCCCTGGTCTTCGGCCGGCGGCCACCCCTCGTGACCGTCTCCGGGGCGTCGCTGACGTCCGTACCCCGGGGGATGCCGATCGGCATCGTCGGCGCGCCCGACTCGCTGCCGGCGGCGACGGCGCTGGCCCGGGTCGAGTGGAGTGTCTGCGCACTGGGCGGGACGGACCGAACCGGGACCGCGCGCACCGGCACCCTGCTGAGCCTCACCCCGGGCGCCGGCGGGACGCCGCTCGGGCCCGACGACGGCTTCGTCGTGACCTCGCCCGGCGGGCAACTGTTCCTGATCTGGAACGGTCAACGGTTCGCCCTGACCCGGTCGTGGATCCCCCGGGTGCTCGGCTACACCACGGCGCCCGGGGTCACCGCGAACTGGCTCAACCAGCTTCCACCCGGCCCCGACATCACCCCCGTCGCGGTGACCGGCCGGGGTGCGGCCGGACCGGTCGTCGACGGTCTGCGGACCCGGGTCGGGCAGGTCTTCGTGGCCCGGGTCGTCGGCACCGCCGACCGCTACTTCCTGCTGCAGCGCGACGGGTTGAGCCCGATCGCCGAGACCGCGCTCGCGCTGGTGCTCGGTGACCCGGCGACCGCCGCCGCCTATCCGGGTGCGGTGGCACGACCGGTGGACCTCACCGCGGGGGCGCTCGGCCGGCTGCCGATGTCGAAACAGCAGCCGCTGCCGGCCGGTCTCCCCCCGCGGCCGCCCGTCCAGGCGAGCCCGGCGGCCGACGACACGTGGTGCGTGCAGTGGTCCAGCACTGACGGCCCGGCACGGGTGACCGCACGGGCGGTCCCGACGGTCACCGCGGCCGGGGACGCGCCGGGGGTGGGCCGGACCGAGCAGACCGCGACCGCGGTGCTGGTGACCCCCGGTGTGGGTGGGCTGGTCCGGCAGGGCCGGGCCGGGCAACTGAACGGGACGAGCTACTTCCTGGTCACCGACGCGGGCGTGAAGTTCCCCGTCGCCGGCGACGACGTGCTGCGCGCGCTGGGCTATCCCGTCGAGGCGGCCCGGGTCGTGCCCGCCAGCCTCCTGTCCCTGCTGCCGACCGGCCCGGTCCTGGACTCGGCGGCGGCGAGGAGGTGACGCACTGACCATCCGGCCGGGCCGACCGGCAGCGCTGTCCCCAACACCCCCGAAGGAGGAAACCCATGACCTCTCCAGTGAACCAGGTGGATCAGGCCACCATCACCCAGACCCTCAGCGCGTTCGAGACCACCATGGCCGACGTCAACGCCGCGGACCAGTCGGTCGACGCGGTCAGCTCGTCGGTGCCGTGGAGCGGCGAGGCCGCGACCCAGTACCGCAACTCGCTCACCGAGTGGCGCGCGGGCCTGAACGACGTCCGGCGAGGACTCGAGATGCTGCGCACCGCGATGACCCAGCACCTGAACATCTCGTCGAACGTCGAGGACGAGGCCGCCCAGCACGCCCGCTGGTACACCAACTGACCGCAGGAGACGCAGATGGCAACCTTCTCGCTGAACCCGAACGGCCTGCTCGACTCCGGTGAGGAGTTGCGCGGGGTCACCAGGGCGATCGACAACTCGCTGACCACCCTCGAGGGATACGTCAACCAGTTCATCGCCAACAACGCGGGCGGCGCCGCCACGGCGTACCAGCAGGCGCAGCAGACCTGGCATCAGGGCCTGCTGAAGATGCAGGGCTCGCTGAGCGGCGGCGCCACCGCCATCGACAACATCCGGGAGAACTACCACGTCGCCGACAGCCAGGGCGCGGCGTTGTTCGGCGGCAACGTCTAGGAGGCACCGCCATGCCCATCACCACCGACGACGCTTATCTCACCCGCGCGGCGAGTTCCAACACCCTGATCTCGGAGGAGGTCACGGCCTCGCCGATGGGTGACATCGCCGCGATCAGCCTCAAGCCCGGGCACAGCAGTTTCTCGCTGGGCAACCGGGTCCAGGCGGCGGTCTCCGGTGTCGGCGCGAACCTGAACACCCGGCTCACCGAGATCCGCGACACGGCCAGCAACCGGGCCGCCCAGTTGACCAACTTCATGGCGATCACTGACGACACCGAGGGCATGAACGGCCACGAGGCGCGGGAGTTCCTCGCCAACGCGCCCGCCTGGAACACCTCGCCGACGCCGGCCAGGTAACCAGCTCTCCCGCCGGCACCGCCGTACCAGCACGAGAACGCGTTCGGGACGGCGGTGCCCGGCCGCGGGCCACCACCCGGAGGTACGCCCCGAGGGGCGGAGTTGAGGGGATCAGATGACACAGCCGATGGACTGGGACGAGTCGATGCGGGTCGTTCTCGGCTCGGACAAGGACATCGACTCGTCCCGGGTCAGCGATCCCGGCTGGCTCGGCCTCGACATGTCGTTCTGGGAGACCTCGGCGGCCACCGAGGACGACTACCAGCGACCGTGGGAGCACTGGATGCCCAACGGGTCCGACTGGAACAAGATCACGATCTACCGGTACCGCTCCTACAACGACCTCTCCAACTTCCAGCTCATCCGGGCCACGGTCTACTTCTACGAAGGCGGCGACCAGTCGCCGGCGAACCAGGCGAAGGCGCTCATCGACGCGAGCCGGTCGATCGTCGACGGCATCGACACGAACCAGTACCTGGATCCGGCGATGTTCCGCGACGTGGCCACCCGCTTCCGCAACGTGCACACCTATCTGACCGGCGACGGCCAGTCCCGGCTCCGCGCCATGTACAACGAGGTCCACGCGGGCGGCTCGTTCGACGGCTCGGCGGCGGACGTCTTCGCCTGGGCGATGCGGGACATGGCACTCGGCATGCAACGCCTGGCCGAGAACATCAGCGGCCGATTCGAGATCAACTACAACCACTACGTGAACACCGGTTGGCCGTACGTGCTCGACCAGACGGCGACGGAGATCGACCGGTTCCGGCAGCGCCTCAAGGACGCCTGGACCGCGTACACGGCCTGGCAGCACCACGACCCGAACACCCTGGTCGACGCGCTGCTCAAGGAGATGGAACGGCAGGTCGACGCCAACGACGCGAACGTCGACAGGTCGGCGGCGACCGGCGACCGGCAGGAAGCCTGGACCTTCAACTTCGGTTCGATCCTCGGCAAGGCCAGCAACGCCACCTACGACGTCATCCAACAGTCCGAGTGGGTACGGCTGAACAACGACCTGAAGCGTGAGTGGCAGAGCCGCTACGACGAGCTCGACACCGCCTCGCAGACGGCGACCCGGCTGCTCATCAAGAGCTACAACGACCTGCTGGCGGCGTTCGGGCGCGGCGTCGTCGCACTGCCGCACGCGCCGTACCCGACGTCGAACAACGGCAACCCCCCACCACCCGGCTTCAACGGCTCCCCGCCGCCGGGCTTCGACGGCGCCACCCCACCGCCCGGGGGAAGCGGCGGATTCGACGGCGCCACCCCACCCGGCGGGGGCGGCGGCAGCGGGACGCAGTTCGGTGGCGGCGCGGGTGGCTTCGGCGGTGGGTCCGGTGGTTTCGACGGCGCGGGCGGCCCCGACGGCGCCGGCCGCTTCGGCGGTGGGTCCGGCGGCTTCGACGGAACCGGCGGCCCCGACGGCGCGGGCGGCTTCGCCGGTGGCGGCCCCGACGGCGCGGGCGGGATCGGCGCGTCCGGCGGCGAGACCGGCGGCGGCACGGGCGTTCCTGGTCTGATCGGGGCCGGCATGGGAACCGGCGCCGGCATGGGCACCGGAGCCGGCATGGGCACCGGGGCCGGCCTGCCGGGCAGGTCGGGCGTCGGCGGTGGTTCCGGGAGCGGCGCCGGCGCCTCGGGCTCCGGCTTCGACGACGAGAACGTCGGGGGCGGGGTCTCCGGGGGTACGCCGTCCACTGTCGATCCCGGTGACCTGGGCTCCGGCGGCTTCAACTCCGGTGGCCTCGGCGCCGGCGGTTCCAGCGGCTCCGACCTCGGCGGCCCGGGCTCGGGCGGCGGTTCGGAGCTGGGCGGCTTCGGCGCCAACGGCGGACTGACCCCGGGCCAGCCGTCCGGCTTCGCGCTCGGTCCGCTGGGGACACCGCCGGCGGGCTACGCCCCGGCCGGAGTGGGCAGCCTGCCACCGGGGGCGATGGGCTCCGGCGCGGTGGCGTCCGGCGGCGAGAACCTCGGCGCGTTGCCCGGCGCCGCCGCGTACGCCGCGCCGGGCGCGGACGGCACGACCGGCGCCGGGATGGGTGGCATGGGTGGCATGCCGTTCATGCCGCCGATGGGTGGCATGGGCGGCGGCGGTGGCAACCAGAACGACAAGGAGCGCGAACGCACCACCTGGCTGGCCGAGGAGGAAGAGGTCTGGGGCACCGACCCGGACGTCACCGTCGCCGTCATCGGGCGGGATGAGCTCGAACCCGAGCCCGCCGGCCGGCCCACCCGCACGCCCACCCCACCCCGCACGCCGCAGCCCGGCTACGAGCCGTCGCGCGGGCGCGGAAACCGATAGCCGAGACGAGAGGCGGACAGCATGTCCACGGCATGGCATGACGAGATCGAACGGGCCTACACCGAGCTGGAGCAGAGCCAGCAGGCGATCGCCCAGGTACAGCACGACATGGCCGGCCGGACGACCACGGTCAGGTCCAAGAACCGGGCCCTCTCCGTCGTCGTCGACGCGCAGGGTGAGGTCGTCGAAATCAAGTTCCACTCGCGCGGCTACCGGTCGATGCCCGCGCCCGAGCTGAGCGCCCTGTTGGTCGAGACGATCGCCGAGGCACGCCGGCAGGCGATCGCCGAGGTCGCGTCGATGTTCTCGGCGGTCCTTCCCCCCAGCATGCCCATCATGGACATGCTCAGCGGCACGGCCGACATCGACGAGATGATCAGCGAGGCGATGCGGCAGATCCCTGACCTGCCCGGCACGCCGGGCGCGGAACGGGGCTGACCGGCATGCCGACCCCGCCCCTGCACGCCGACACCGACCTGCTACGAGGCGAGTCGTTCGCGCCGTTCGTGGCGCACATGCAGAGTGTGATCGACAACCTCAACGCCGCAGTCGACGACTGCCTGCCGGTCGCGACGACGATCCGCGACAAGTCGGACCAGGTCCTCAACGAGGGTCTGGCCGCACAGGTCGAACACATCCGCATGCTGCTGTTCGGTCTGCGCGACCTGTCCGCCGGCGACGCCGAACAGCTGGCCGTCCTCAACCGACTGATGGGCACCGTCGAGGAACTCAACACCGACGTCGCCAACTTCGGCGGCACGCGGCCATGACGGCCGGCGTCACCTCGACGCCGGCCCCGATCGACGGAGGCGCCGGCCGTGGAGATTGAGATCCCGGACCGGCTCGCCTCCTTTCTCTACTGGCTGACCGACCAGAAGTTCCCCGGCGCCAGCGTGGAGAAGATGCGCCGGCTGGCCCGGGAGCTGAAGGCGGCGGCCGACCTCGTCGAGGCCGCCGAGCCGAAGCTGGCCGGAGCCGTACGCCGGGTCCAGGAGGGCGTGGGTGGCAACACCCAGCGGGCCTTCGTCGCCAGCATGCAGGAATACGTCCGGACGCCCGGCTACGTCAGCAACACCGCGACTCACCTGCACAACGTCAGCGGCACGACCGACAAGGCCGCGATGCAGACCCAGTATCAGAAATTCATGATCCTCGGGTCGACGGTCGAGATGTTCGCCGAGTTCGTCTGGGCCTTCGCGGCGGCCTTCATCAATCCCGGCATGGCGATGGCCTGGCTCGCCGCCCGCATCGCGATCTTCCGCTTCATCATCAGGCTGCTGTTCAGCCGCCTGATGCTGGCGGCACTGGGTGCCGTCGCGACCGAGGCGCTGCTGGAGGCGCTGATGGACGCCATCATCCAGCGGATCCAGATAAGACTCGGCACGCGGCAGACGTTCGACGAGGCGCAGTTCTGGCACTCCGTGCGTGACGGCACCATCGCCGGCCTCGTGGTCGCCGTGCTCGGCCCCGCCTTCGGCAACATCGGCGCGCTCCTGAACCGGACCCACATGCCACCCCGGCTGCTCCCCGGCGGCTCGAAGCCGCCCGTACCGACGCCACCGCGACCCACCCCCACCCCGGTCCCCACCCCGACGCCACCGCGACCCACTCCCACCCCGGTCCCCACCCCCATGCCACCGCGACCCACTCCCCCGCCGCGCGCCACGCCGCAGCCCGTGCCGGTCGCTGTCGGCCGCGACGTTCCCGGCCCCACCGCCGGCGTCCCGCCCACCCGCCCGCAGCAGGTGCGCCAGCACACGACCGAGTTCGTCACCGAGGTCGCCGCCTCGATCGGCATCGAGGTGGTCGCCGGCGGCACCGTCGCAGCCGCCAACGGCCAGGGCTTCAGCGTCAGCGCCGCCACGGTGACCTCGGGCGCCATCAGCGGAGCGGGTGAGTCGGGCGCCGGATCGGCCGGCGCTGCCCTGCACGACAGGATCTACCCCGGCACCTCGTCCGTCGACCCCGAGCTGAACGACGAGAGCCCCACGACCGTCGACCCCACCGCCATGACCGGTACCGCCACGACGGACCCGGCCGCACTGTCCACGACGTCGGATCCGACCCTCCCGGCAACGCCGCCCGGTACGGGCGCGGTCCCCGCCCCGACCAGCACCGGCGACGCCCCGGACCGGACCGGCACCGACCCCGGCAGCGGCACCGGCAGCGGCACCGGCAGCGGCACCGGCAGCGGCACCGGCAGCGGGACCGGCAGCGGGACGAGCAGCGGGACGAGCACCGGCACCGCCAGCAGCAGCACCGCCAGCAACGGCAACGGCATCGGTGGCAGCGGCAACACCGCCGCCAGCAACGGCAGCAACGGCAGCGGCGGTGCTCCGGTCGCCAACGGAAGCCCGGCGCACGCCGGCGCCATCCCGGAGCCGGCACGGGCGACCGGCAGCGGCGCGCACGCCGCCGGGACGACCGCGACCGCCTCGACCGGGCCCCGGGCGACCGAGACCGGCAACGCGACCACCGGACAGGCCACCGCCACCGCCGGGATCGGGGGCCCCTCGCCGGTCGCACCCGGCGACGTGGGCATGGCCCAGTCCGTGCAGGACGCGACCAAGGGACCGGACGACTCGTCCTCCGGGGACTCGCCCTACGAGGACTCGCCGTTCGACGACCCGCGGTCCGATCCCCACTCGTTCGACGACACCGATTTCTCCGACACCTCGTCGGAGTCCGATTTCTCCGACACCTCGTCGGAGTCCGGCTTCTCCGACACTTCGTCGCAAGCCGGTCCGGACTCGTTCGATGCCGGCGACCCGTGGTCCGACGCGAGCCCTTCCACCGGCCTCGGCGCGGGGCTCGGGCAGGGGCCGTCCGACCGGGCAGCGGCGGGATCCGGCGTCCCGTCCGGCACCTCCGCCAACCAGACCGCTGGCACCGCCGCACCTGCGGGCGGGGCCACCGGTCCGGCCGCCGAGAGGACCGCACCAGGTACGACCACACCGGCCGGCATGGACACCACGCGCGCCGATCAGACCGCGCCGAAGGCACCGTCGCCGGCCGCGACACCGGTTCCCGGAACCGCGCCACAACCGCTGACGCCGACAAGCGTGGCGTCGATCCCGGGCGCCGGCGAGGGGACGACCGGCAGCGGTGTCGCCCCCGGCCGCGTACACCCGTGGGACCGCGAGGTGCCGACGGACCCGGCGTCCCGGGTGTCCGCGCTCGACGACTGGGTCCGGCAGCGGGAGCACCGGCCCGACGGCACCGGCGATCCCGCGCTGGACTGCGTACCGCTGGCCTGGGACGTGTTCGCGCAGGTGCACGGCCGCCGGGCCAACCCGGCCCGCGGCGCGGACCCGGCCGGCGCGGGCCTCGTCGACGCCGATCGGCGGAAAACCTCCGTCGCCGACACGTCCGAGCTGCTCCGGGCGCTCGGCGGCGACACCGCCACCACCAACGACGGCGACAAGGTGTTGGCCTTCCTGGCCGACCGGCCGGGCGCGATGGCACTGGTCGTCGCCCGGCCGCAGCGGGACCGCGCACACGTCTACTGGGTCGTGGCGGACGGTCGCGGGGCGGAGGTCGTGCCCCGGTGGGTGGATCCGCAGCAGCCGGGCTCGTTCGACCACGACGCCCGGGTGACCGGGCCGGAGACCGAGTTCTGGTCCCGCCAACTGCGGTCGCCGGACTCGAAGATCCTGGTGCTCGGTCCGGACGGCCGGGCGGTGGACATCGGCGCGGACCGGGTCGGCTCGCACACCCGCGCGCTGCTCGACGCACCCACCGGGGCGGCCGCCGCCGGCATGCATCCACGCCAGAGGCCCGATCTCGGTCAGACGTCGGACGACGAGTCCCGGCCGTCGACACCGTCGCGCAGGCTGTCCGGCCTGTTCTCCCGCCCGTCGACGCCGCGCCGGGCCACACCCGAATCCCTGCACCCGCAGACGAGTGTGCCGCGCGCCCGCACACCCGGCCCGCTGCCCGCCGAGCAGGTGCCCGGTGTCTCCGATCCGGAAGCCTTCCGGTCGCTCCGGCAACGCTTCCACCAACGACTACGCCTGGTGATCGAGGCGGCCGAGCAGGACGACTCCCCGGTCGGCGAGCCGGCGACGGTCGCGGCCGACCCGACCGCCGGCGCCGCGCCGATCACGCCGATCAGCGCCGGGGCGAGCCCGGTGACCGGGTCTCGGGGCACCCGGCTGGACAAGGGCAAAGGGCGCGCACTGCTCGCCGGGTCGGAAGCGGCCGAGCCGCCGCCCCGCGACCACGGAACGCCGGTCGACGACGACTTCGACGCCGCGCAGGTCCAGGAAGCAGTTCGACGGTCCCGCCGGCCGGACCGACCGGCCGATCAGGGCGCGTCCGGGTCGCGGCAGCACGCCGAGTCTTCGGCCCGACCGTCGGCCGCCGGGCAACCATCTGTCGTGGAGAACTCGGGATCCCCGGCTCCGCGGGCGCAGCGCCCGACCGCGTTCGAGGTCGATGGGGCCGAGCGGCACCTTCACGAGAACCTCAGCTCGGACGAGACACAGGACATCGTGGCCGCCAGGGAGGATGCCGAGACCCGCGCCGCTGGCACCTACAGCGCCCTGATCCAGGCCTTGGAGTATGCCAATGAGGCGGCCTGGCTGGACGCCTACACCAAGGACGAGGACGAGAGTGCGCTGAATCTCGTCGGTTCGGCCGACGGGATCGAGAGCTTCGATTCGCTGGCGCAGAAGTATGCCGATCTGAAGAGGCATGGCGGGACGGACCTGGCCACGTTTCTCGCCACGAACCGGGAAACCGTCCGGTTCTCGGTGTCGGCACCGGTCGTCGGATACTACGACGTCCTCGGTTACTTGTTGGATCAACTGCGCAGTCGACGACACGGGGTCGCCGACGGAGACGATGCGATCACCAGCCACTGGCGGCCCGGCAACCGCAGCTTCGGCCTGACCATCGACATGGTGGACCCGGACGGGAACCACTGGAGGCTGGACGTCCATACCGAACGGTCGTGGCAGGCCTCCGAGCAGACTCACAGGTTCGACCGGACGATTCGGCTGCGGTCGACGCCGATGCCGGCCCGGGTGAGCGCCTACCTGAACATGCTGCGTATCAACGAGAAGGTCGGCATCAATGCCGAGTTTCCCAACCTGCCGGCTCGGAGCCCTGGTTATCGTCTGCCGCCGAGCCGCGACAACGGCCTGCCGGAGCTCATCGCGGCGCAGCCCGCGGCATGGCAGGAATACCTCCAGGAGCTTCAGCGTGGCGGGCAGACCCTTGCCGATGTCTTCGCCGAGCACGGACTCACCCTGGCTCTCCTGCCGAATCGGCAGGAACTCGGCCTCCCCGAGGATTCGCCCCACTGGCGGGAAACGCCGCAGCCGCCTACCACCACCACGCAGAAGCCGCCCCCAGCGTCCGGGAGCCCGCAGCGGAAGGCGAGCGGAAGATCGTTCGACGCCCACCGGGCCGAGCAGGATCTGATCCACGGGCTGAGTCCGGCCGACGAGGCGGCGCTCCTGGACGCCGCCAGGTTGGCCAAGGCGCGAGCGTGGCAGACCCTTTCGGTGATGAACCGGGTGGCGAACGAGGTCAGTGCGGCGACCGGCCTGACGGTCACCCTCGTGGGCAAGAAGTATCGGGCCAAGACTCTGGTCTCCCTGGCGCGAAAGTTCCGCGACCTGAACCTGCGGACCGGAATCGATCTACAAACGTTCCTCGCCACCAACAAGGACACGGTCCGGTTCTCGATGCAGTTGCCGCCGGCCCGTTACGGTTCGACGGTCCTCGAGGTGCTCGAACGCCTGCGGCCGCACGGGTACGACTGGCGCAGCAGCGACATCGTGAACTTCTGGCGGCCCGGCGGTCGATGGTTCGGGCTGACCACGAGACTGCACGGCCCCGACGGCCTGGTGGAGTTGGAGTTTCCGACCGCGAGGTCGTGGCAGGCGGCCAAGGACGCGCGCAGGTTTCACGAAGTCGTCCGGCTGAAGGTGGCGCCCATGGCGGACCGGGTGAACGCCTACCTGAGCCTACTGCGGCTCTACCGGGACAGCGGCCTGAACACGAACCTCCCCGAGGAACGCCACCTGCTCCCCGACAGCCACGAGAAGGGCCTCGCGGAACTCGTCCGCGCGCGGCGCGGTGAATGGGAGTCGTACCTCACCGATCTGGAACAGGCCGGCAGGTCGTTCCTGGACGTCGCCCTCGATCATGGGCTCACCAGAGCGGATCTTCCGACTCCGGCGGAACTCGAACTTCACCACCGGCCCTATCATCTGACCAGCCAGTCGACCCGCCGCCGGCCGGTCGCCGCCGATCCGCCCGGCGCCCTGCCGCTGCTGACCGCCCTCCTGAGAGGACAGCGGCCGCGTACTGATCGAGGCGGCGGCACTCCGGAGAGCCGGGCCCGGAGCCTGTCCCACGACGCGGCCACCAGGCAGCCCGGATCCAGCTCCCCGGCCGGGCCGTCGAACAGCGAGGCGTCCCCGACCGGCCAGCCGGAACGGGACAGCAGTTCGCCGTACGACAGCCGGCTCGGGCGACGGGCAACCATCTCCGAGGTGCGGTCGCCGTTGGCCGTCGAGGCGGTGCCGTCGGGCCAACCGGCGGAGTCCGAACCACCCCGGACGGGGACGACGAAGAAGCGGCGGGCGACCATCACCGGCGAACCGACGGCGCCCACCGGCGCGCCGTCACGTCAACGGTCACCCGATCCGCAGGAGGTCGAGCGGGATCTGCTCGAGCAGTTGGCCCCGCACGACCGGCGGGTCCTCGAGGAAGCGGCCGGTGCGGCGCGGGCGCGGGGAGACCAGGCGCTCGATCTCATGCGGCAGGTGGTGACCAGGATCGATCCGACCGGCGACCGGGTTCGGCTGGTCGGTACGGAGAATCGCACCAAGACCCTCACGTCCCTGGCTCGGAAGTTCCAGATCCGGCAGGCGACAGAGGGCATCACCGCCGAGAGCTTCCTGGCCCAGGTTACCGACATTGTGCGATGTGCCATTCAGTTGTCCCCGGACGGATACGGCGCCACGGTCCGCAACGTGCTGGCCACCCTGGCCCAACGCGGCTACACCGTCCGGAGCGAGGAGGACATCAAGAACTTCTGGGCACCGGGCAACGACTGGTACGGGCTGCGGGTGATTGTGCGGGATCCGCAGGACCAACCGCTGGAGCTGCAGTTCCCCACCGAGGCGTCCTGGCAGGCGAGTGCGCGGACCCACCCGTTCTATGAGATCTCCCGGCTGGGGACGGCACCGATGCCGGACCGGGTGGCCGCCTTTCTGCAGAAGCTGCGCATCCACCGCGACATCGGCCAGGCCCTTCCGGACGGGCTGGACCTGCTGCCGCCGAGTCGGAGCAGGGGCTTCGCACAGTTCACCGGCAAGCACCCCCGATTGTGGCAGGCCTACCTCGGCGAACTGGATCGTGCCGGCCGGACCCTCTCGGACGTGCTCGTCGAGCACGGCCTCACCATGGCTGACATCTCCGGCACGGAAGGGCGTGACCTTCAGGATGAAGGCGGAACTGCTCGAGTATCACGCGTTGACTCCGGCGACGGCGACCGCACCGGTGGGACTGATCGCGGTACGACTGTGGCCGGGTCCGCTGCAGGCGGTCATCTGGCACGTGCCGCGGAGGCGGTGGGTCTACGCACCGGAGACGGCGGCACCGCAGCTCTTCGGCCATCGCCAGGCCGAGCGGAATCGCCCGGTGGGGCGGGCCGAGGCGGAGCGGATCGCCCGGGAACTCCTGGGGGTCGAGCTACCGACGGAGGTGGAACTCCTCCGGATCTGTCAGGAGGGCGCCGGGAACCGATAGTCGACCGACCGGCGTCCCCCGCGGAGCGGATCCCGGCGCGTACCCCGGCCCGGGGGCCCTTCCTCGACCGGTCCGGGTCGCGAACGGGCTCCCCGACCACCCCGGCCGGTCCACCGGCCGAGCCGGAGCGGCTGCGCCCCGAGGACCGGGCCTTCCTGCTGGGCGACGGCAACCACCTGCTGGCCGCCGTGATCTGCACCGAACTCGACAACGTCGATGGGCAGGCGTTCAAGAGCTCACTCGCGCAGGCCGAACTGAACCAGCTCCGCACCGAGCGGAACGGTTCCCGGCGGGTGGTCAGCACCTCCGGGCTCGCCAACGTCGTGGCCGAACTGCGCAATCAACTCCTGCGCCAGGTCGAGTCGCTCACCACCGCCGACCTCGCCCCGTTCCGGGCGCTGGACGACCCGCAGCTGGCCGCCGTACCGGCCGGAGACGACGCCGCGCTGCGGCGTGCGCTGGCGAGGCTGCTGCGATCCGACGCCGTCCACGCCCACTCGGACGCCGGGCCGATGCTCGTCGGTGTCCTGCTCGACCGCCCGGTCCTCGTGGAGGACGGCACCCGGTCCCGGATGTACGACCGGGCCGGTTCGACCAGCGACCCGATCCGGCTCTACCGCCGCGCCCAGACCGGCACCGGCCACGCCGATTTCCACGCCTTCCTCCCCCAGGCCCCGGCACCGGTCGCCGTCCCGCCGGCCCCGCACCAGGGGAAGCCGGCCGACGCGGCTGAGGTCGACGCCCCGGCCGACGCGGTCGACGTCAACGACCCGCCCATCGCGCTGCGGTTCGCTCCGGGTAGCCACGAGACCCTCGCGGAGGACGGCGCGAACCTGGACACGTTCGCGGTGACCGTCGCCGACCGGGTCGCTCGGATGGCCGCCAACCGGCCGCCCGAGGGAGCTCCGGTCATCGTCACGGTCGAGGGCTACGGCGACGACACCTGGAACGTTCGCGGCGGGTCGGGGCGCGGATTGGGGCGTCGCCGGGCGGAGTGGGTGGCAGCGGACCTGGAACAGCGCGTCCAGCAGCGGCTGTTCGAGACCATGCGTGGCAACGCGCCGATGGTTTTGTTCCGGCACCGGCCGGGAGTCCGGGCATCCGACGCCGCGCGCGGCGGCACCCGCCGGATGCTCCGGAGCCTGGTGCGGGGCAGTTGGCCGGCCCGGGAAAGAGCCGGGCACCTCGGCACGGTGACCGTGCACGTCGACATCGCCGACTCCTGGGACCACCATCGCCCGCCGGTCAATCCGAAGCTTCCGCCGATCCCCGAGGCAGCCGAGGTCGGCGCCGGCCGGCTCGACCGGATCGCCTACGCCGCGGGCATTCCGGCCCACACGCTGCCCGCCCTCGATCGGCTCGCCAACCAGCTCATCCGGCACGCCCGGCAGCGTGGGGTGCCGGAGAACGCCGAAGCCTGGGACCAACTCCCCGGCTTCCTGGTCAACAACTACCGGCACCTGGTCGGCGACGGGATGGTCGTCTTCCTCGGCGGCATCGAGGTGCTCGTCCGGCTCGAGCTGACGGATCCCCGCCGGGAGTCCGCACCGCCCGCGCCGGCGGAGAAATCCGCCGAGCAGACCACGGACGCCGCGGAGAAGCCGGCCGAGAAGACCCGGGTCGCCCCGGAGAAACCTGCCGGCCGGGCCGGTCAGGTACGTGCCAACGAGACGATCCACGGCACCTTCCAGGTCGGCGCCCACAGTGAGAGCCATGCCGGCCCGACCAGTTGGTTCCGCTTCGGCGGCTCACCCGGATTCTCGTTCGGCGTACCGCACATGCTGCTCTCGGTGCGGCTCGGCGCCGCCGTCCGGTTCGTTCGGAATCTCATCAACCGGTCCACCGGCACGGTGCGGGACGCGGAGGTCGGCCGGGTGGAGGACACCCGGGAGGATGCCGCGCTGGTCTCCGCCGCCGCGCGCTACCACCTGCAGGTACGGGACCAGGCGACCCAGACCTGGGCCGACGTCACCGCCACCACCCTCGAGACCGACGAACGACTGACCCTCTCCCTGCCGGAGAAGTACCTGGACCGGGCCGAGCCCGGCCACGCCGCTGCCCTGGCCGCCTCCATCCGGCCGGACGCGAAGGCGCCAGTCGGCGCCGACCGGCGCCTGCCGAAGGTCTTCTACGCCTCCGGCCTGACCAGCCTGCACCTGCTCGCCGACGACATCATCCGGCAACTGGAGCGGGAGCGCGGACCGATCCCGCTGGGCCATCCGCTGCGCTCCGCCGTCTGGCACCGGGTCTCCAATCTGGACACCCACCTGGACAAGGCGGTGAACCGGCATCGCGGATACCAGTTCACGCTGGTGGAGAACGGGCGGGTCGTCGCCGACGTGCGGATCCGGACCCGCCGGGTCGGCCAGGGACGCCCGGTGAGCGCGCCCAGCGACAGGGCGCACATCGAGGAGGTCCGGACCGCCATCTCCGGCACGACCGCCGGGTCCTCGGTCACCAACGAGGCCAGCATCGAGCCCAGCCTGGAGTTCCTCGTCGCCCGGGTGCCGAAGCTGAGGTTCGCGGTGAAGGTGCCGTACGCCCGGTGGAGCTGGGCCAACCGCAACAGCAACTCCGCCGGCCGGCTCGGCCTCTGGGTCCTCGTGTCGCGGTACGCCAAGTCCACCTCGGCCTACGAGATGGAGTTCACCCACCAGGCGACGGTGCAGGTCCGCCGACGGCGCAACGTGCTGGTCAAGGCCCGCGACACCGCGCGGCGCAACCGGCCCCGCAGCCGACACGAGCACCCGGGCGCGGACTACCAGCCGCGGGAGATCAACGGTCGGGCGATGGTACGCGTCCCCACGGCCGACGCCGTCGCGTACGCCATCGAGCCGCCGACCCCGCCGGGAGTGGTGCCGTCGACACCGTCGCCGTCGACGTCCACCACCACGGCACCACCCACCGTTCCCCACCACGCCCGCGACGGCCGGGGCATCGGCAAGGGGATCGTCGAGGTCGACCCGCAGCTCGTCGACAAACTGGTCGACCGGGTCGAACGGGAACTGGCCACGTTCGGCTACGTGGTCCGCGACCCGGACGCGCCCTTCGAACGCCGCTCATGGTTCAGCCGCAAGCGGGACAGCCAGGTCAACAACGGCGTGCTGCTGCGCAAGCTCATCTCCACCGCCGCCCTGGAGTCGCACTTCGACGGCGTCCACCAGGGCGGGTTCTCGATCACCGTCCGTAAGCGGCACACCGGCTGGTTCACCAACTTCGGCGTTCGTTCGGCGCGGGTGACGATCGAGGCCCGCCCGCTGGAGACCCAGAACAAGGAAGGTGAGACGGTCCTCGTCGACCCGACCGCGAATCCCCGGCTCTCCGACGAACATCACATCGTCAACCTGGAGATGGGGCTCGACTTCGGCGGCTCGGCGGCCGGCGGCGGTCAGGGGTTCGCGGCCGGGGCCAAGCTCCGGTTCCTGCCGACGCAGAAGGGCAGGCAACTGCAGGGAGCCGGCCTCGGCATGGAGTGGGACCGGGGCATCGGCGGTGACGAGTCGGTCAACCACGTCAGCAACATGCCCCGGCTGATGGAATACCAGGGCAAGCTGACCAAGTTCGACGTGACGACCCAGTACCGGGTCGTCATCGAGCACGACCGACAGTGGTCGTGGAAGCAGCTCGTCAAGCGGGTCCTGGGCCGGTCGGCCTACACTCGCCGGCTTCCGACACCCCTACCGCCGATCCAGAGCACGGCGACGGTCCACGTGGCCCCCGCCTTCAACACGAAACCGTCGCACGCCGCAGGCCGGGCCGCGCAGGTGCCGGGGCAGACGCACACCCCGGTCGCGGTCTTCGACAAAGCCGCCGTCTCCTACCTGGACGTCACCGGACTGCTGCCGATCGCGCGCAGCCGGATGCGGAAGATGGCCAAGCCCGGTGGCACGGCGGACGAGGAGCTCTCGACCTTCCTCAACCACGCCCAGGTCCTCTCCCACTTCCCCGAGGTGGCCAACGGCCGCTACACCACCGACACGTTCTTCGAGTCGAAGTTCTGGCGCGACAAGCACCGGACGGTGTCGCTCAGGGCCGATGTGCTCACGTCCGACTTCGTGGGCGCGACGAGCGACCCCTACGTGCTCGGCCTGATCAAGCTCTCGCTGACCCAGGCCGGCCAGTCGAGCAGCCGCCGGCGCGGCATCGCGGCATCGCCGCTCGACCTGGGCGCCGGTGGGGATCCCGGGAAGTCGAACGTGACCGGGCTGAGCGCGTCGCTGAGCCACGCGATGCGGTGGGGTCGAAGCCGCTCCCGGTCGACCAGGCAGACCGGCGGTCGCGAGTCGTTGGAACTCAACTTCCAGCGCGCGTACGCCTTCCGGGCGCCGGTCGAGTATTCCCTGCGGATCGGCAAGACCAAACGGGCGAAGCTGCTGCCGAACAGCAATTATCGTCCCGTCACCCGCCCGGTCACCGGCGTCAAGCCGATGACCTACCTGCTGTCCGAACCGGACGCCCTGGAGCACTACGCGAACGGCGACGTCCCGCTCGACGCGGAGCAACTCCTGGACATCGTCACCCGGTGGGTCAGCGGTGAACTCAAGATCTCCCACCAGCTGATGGCCCGCGTCCTCATCCGCTGGGAGCGGACCGCAGCCGCCGGGACGACGCCCGATCTCCATCACGACCTGCGGGTCGACACCGCCCGCGACCTGGCCCGCAGTCACGCGTGGACCGACCTGACGATGCCGGCCGCCGTGATCACGGAACTCGAGTCCGTCTTGAAGGTGGCGATCGCTCCGAACACCACCGCGGACCGGCAACTCAGCGTTCCACCCTACCTGCGCCGGGGCCAGGGCGCCTCCCTGGGCCACAGCGGCATCCACTCACTCGCCCTCGACAACGGAAAACTGTCCGACGTGGTGGCCGACGCCGTGGAGCGGCTGGAGCCCGGCCTGCTCGGCAAGACCCATGACCGGATGATCCCGCAGGACGACAAGATCCCGCAGCACGACGATCCGCCGCGCCGGCGGTGGTGGCGGTGGCGTCGCGCGCCGCAGGTCCCCCCGTACGTGGGGCGGTTGCAGGGCGGCCTCGACGCGGTCCAGGCCCTGTTCGACGGGGGGCGGGACCAGCCGCTGCTCGAACAGGCGCTGGAACCGGACGGGGTCTCGCTCTACTTCGCCAACCCGCACGCCTGGGTCGGCCAGGACATGGTCGAGGTACGGGTCACGGCCCGGCTCACCAGTGATCCGAAGATCGTCGACCTGGTGACGGGCAGCGGCCTGGAGACCTACCGGCACCGGTACGTCGAGCGCCGCAACGCGACGGACCGGCAGTTCACCCGCGGGACCTCGATCGGGTTCAAGGGCACCATCAACCACCGGCCCGCGACCGAGCCGACGGTGGAGGAGCAGCGCCGCTCCTCCCAGCAGCGGGTCACCACCGGTCCCGGTGTCCGGTGGGCCGACGGGGTGAGCCGGTCCCGGGCGACCACCGAGCAGTTCACCTACGAGTCGACGATCTACGACTGGGGCGACTACTACAAGGCGGCGGCCGACGTCGAGTTCACCGTCGAGGTCCGGCGGCTGAAGCTCGGCGGCCGGCGTGTCACCAACTGGCTGACCAGCAAGGTCATCTCGCGGTTCCGCAAGGGCGAGCGGCCACCTGTCCCGCCGGAGGCCGCCGGAAACCGGGTGGTCAGGTTCCTGGCCCGGTTCCGCCGGGCGGAGCGGTCGCTCCCGCGGCAGACGGTCACCGGCACGATGATGCTCAAGATCCCGAGGAGCGTCGCCGAGGCCACCCCGGCGTCGCCGCCGACCGGCCTACGAGCGCAGATCAACCCGACCAGGCTGCCCGGGGACGCCTTCGTCGACGCCGTACAGCTGACCGACGCCGAGAAGGCCACCCGTCACCTGCTCGGGGCGTTGTTCGAACGGGGGATCAAGTGGAACCGGTGGTGGCCCTCGCGCTGGGTGACCCGGTCCGGATACCACACCAGCGCGTCCGTACGCGCACTGGCGACCCGCGACCTGCTCGCCGCCAACCTCATCCCGGCCGCCATGAACCCGGACGGGGTGCAGATCGCCACCGGCGCCTTCGTACCCGGTCACTCGAGCCGACGGGCGGACCTCACGCTGCGCGGCCGGCTGGAGAACCTGGAGGTGATCTCCGAACTCGCCGGCACCGGCACCGGTCGGTACGTGAAGTACCAGCAGGGGGTCAGCGCGTCCACCACCCACGACACGCCCTATCTGTCGGCCGGTCTCAGCGCGGGCGGCCCGGCCAAGCTGAGCGTCACCGACGGCTCCAACCCCAGCGAGTCCTACGGCGCGCACCGCACCGAGGGCGACACCGACCTCAGCCGGCAGGCGCCCAAGTCCCACACCAGCACGTTCGCCGACGCGCACCGGCGCGAGGAGCACGTCAAGCAGCAGGGGCCGGCGGTCCTGGTGCGGATGCACGGCAGGTACCGGCTCGAGGGCCAGAAACGGATCGTGCACTGGTGGCGGCCGACGTCCTGGGGTCGGCACCGGGTCAGCGACGAGTTCAGCGGCGACGTGTACGTGGTGATGTTCAAGGCCGACTACGAGGCGATGGTGGCCGACCAACGCCGCGCCGAGTTCGGCCGGAGGCTGGACCAGGAGGGGCGGGAGCGTACCCGGCCGCCGGTCGGACGGCCCGACTCGCCGACCCTGGACCTGGTCGACGCGTTCGCCCGGGTCGACCGGGACGGCGCCACCCGGCCGGCCGCCGATCGGGACGACCTGACCGTGCGGGCCCTCGCGCAGGACCTCGGCGGGCAGGTCCCGGTCGGGCCGGGAGACGTCCTCGTCGTGGAGCTGCACGCCGCCCGACAGACCGCGCAGCTCCACCAGGTGCTCGACCGCTGGGCCGCCGCCGAACACCTCACGCCCGAACAGATCGCCGCCGTGCACACGGCGCATCGGGCGGATCCCACCGGCACGGACCTGGTCACCCGCATGACCGACGCGGTACACGCCGCCGACCCCACCGGTTCCCGGCGGGAGCCGCCGTTGCACGTTCAGCTCCAGAACGACCCGCTGCGTGCCGGGCGGGTGTTGGCCCGTGGCCTGCACCTCCCGGTCGAGCTGCGGTTGCGCGACGAAGCCGGCGCCGTGACCAGCCGGTACAGCGTCGCGCCGGACGGGTGGTACATCGAGCTCGACCCCACGATCGGCAGCGCCCAAGCGGCGGGCGCGGAACTCGCCGTCGACGGTCTCCGCCCGTCCCTGATCGACAGTGCCGTGCGGCTCGGCGTCACCCGCGACGAGCTGGTCGAGCTGGCCCGGCGGCGCAAGGGCTCGTTCCCCGAGGCGGTGGAACAGTTCATCGAGGCGCGGGAACAGGCGGCACCGCCGTCCGTGTCACCGCCGCTGACGACCGAGCAGGAACGCGCCCTGACCGACCGCGGACTCGTCGCAGCCGAGCGGGAGCCCGGGTCGGACTCCTGGCTCCAGGCCCTCCTGGCGACCGCGCGGCGGCACCCCGAACCGACGGCCGAGATCCAGCAGGTCGCCGCGGCGGCGACCACGGCCGGGCTGCGGACGATGATCGCCCAACGGCAGGGGTTGCCCGACGACGCGCCCCTGCCACCCCCGACGGCCGTCCCGGCCGTGCTGGGCATCGCAGTCGAGACGGTCGCCGCGGACGGGACCACAACCACCGGCGGGCCGACCACCGGCGGGTCGCTCGTGCTGGTCGAGGTGGGCGAGAACGAGTACCGCCCGACCGCACCGGCCGAGGACGCGGCATCCACCACCCGCACCACCGAACAGCGACGGCGAACGGTCACGATCGTCACGCCGGACCGGACCGCACCCATCAGCCCGGCCGCTCCGCCGTCACCCGCCCCGATCAGTCGGACCCTGACGGACGTCGCCGCCGCGGATCGGCCCGATTCCGACGGCGGCCGGGAAGTGCCGTCGCCCCGGACGCGAGAGGCGGCCGAGCCCGTCCGGACGGCGCTGAGCCGGTCCCGATCCCGGCAGATCGAGTTGGACCGCCAGCTCGCCAGGATCACCCGCCGGCTACGCGCCTACATCGACAGCCACCCCGACGCGCAGGCGCGACGGGAGCGGGTGGATCTGATGACGAAGGCCGACACCGTCGGCAGCCTCGCGGACACCACCCAGCTCATCCGGGAACTCACCGACCTGCTCGCGGAGTACCAGCACACGGACACCGAACGGCCGTCGGTGCTGGGCCTGCGGGAGCAGGACCGGGCCGGATCGGCACCCCCGCCGCGCGACGAGGCGCCGGCTCCACCGCGCCGGCCCCACCCGGGGGCGGCCGGCCCTGGCGACGGTAGTCGGGGCGCGCGCGGCGACGCCGAGAACCGGCTCCGGAACTACATCGTGAGCCACCCCGACCCCACGGGCGCGAGGTTGCGGAACCTCGACAATCTGCTCACGTCCGGCATCGGCGAGCAGACCCTGGCGGACATCCTCGCTGCCCGGCTGGCCGACTACCAGGTCAAGGACACCGGCCAACCACGGGTCGGGGGGCCGGTCTGGTGGCACGAGGGCACCGAGAATCAACTCGGGGGCGCGTACGCCCCGCAGCTCTACCAGCAGGAGTGGCTCGAGGACAACCGCGTGCAGGTGGGGTGGGTGCCGGCCGACGGGAACTGCGTGTTCGCGGCGACGCTCAGCACGGTCACGCCGGACCGTGTCACCGAGGGCGCCCGGCTGGTCGCCAGGGCCGCCGGTCTCGCGGAGCCCGGACGCATCGACGACCCGCTCGCGCTGCGGGCGTTCGTCGCCGCCGTGCTGCGGCGATCGCTGAGCCAGCCGGGCATCCGTGACGCGTTGCACCTGGACACGCTCGCCATCTACCCGGCGGATCACGAGATCGCCCAGGCCAGCGAGGCGCTCCTGACCATCGAGGACCTGGCCGCGTCGATGGAGAGACCCGGGGAGTACGACACCGCCCAGGGTGACCACTACTGGCTGATCGTGACCCAGATGCTCCGCTGGGCGAGTGACATCTCAGCCGCCGCCGGCGGCGACTTCCGGGTCGATCTCCAGGGACTCGCGGAAGGCGCCGGCCAGGCGGTGCTGACCGGAGGCGGTGGCACCGCGCCGACCCACGTCATCGTCCTGGTCAACCAGCACTACCTGCCCACCCGGCGTCGGCCGGGGGCCGGCGGTCACGATGCGACGGTTCTTCCGGCCACTGTGGAATGGGACCTGCCGCTGCCCCGTACCGATGGAGGTCCGCCGGTGGGGCTCGCGCGGCTGCGGGCCGAGGTCGAGACGGCCGCCCGACACGTCGACGAACTGGACGAGCGGGTGCGGACCGCGGTCGACGAGCAGGGCGAGGCCGGCACCGACCCGTGGGTCGCGTGGCGGGCCTTCGTCGACGGGCTGGCGGCGCTGCGCCAACGGATCGACGGGGTGACCGAGCAGACGCTGGCCGCCGCCCGCACCGAGTTCGGCAACCTGCTGCTCACCTACCAGCTCGCCCATCAGCGACTGGCCGACCTGGGCACCGTCCTGCCCCGCAGCCGCGAACTCGTCGCACCGGCCTCCCCGACCGACGCGCCGGCAGACGGGGTGCCGGTCGCGCCGGGGGTGCGCCGACCCCGCCGCCCAGGCGAGCCCGAGGGGCTGCTCGGCGGTGCCGCCGGCGTCGAGGTGGAGTTCAACGGCGTCGTGCTCGAGTTCCCGGCGGGTAGGACTCCGCCGGACAAGACGGAGTTGTTCCGCAGAGCAGGTCTGTTGGCGGCGACCTTCGACGTGCAGCGAAAACGATTCGTGCTGGAGGTCTTCACGGCGCCGATGGCTGTCCTGCCCGGCGAAGAGAATCGGGCGCGCCAGCGCGCGGTGCTCCACGCGTTGGCCGATCTGAAGGCGAGACTGGCCTCGGTGACCGAACCCACCCCGCTGTCCAAGGTGTTTCCGCGAGCGCGCGGTTTCACACACCATCTCGACGGGGTCCTCGTCCATCCCCTCGACGACGCACACCCGGGCCAATACGTGCAGTTCACCGTCGGCGCCCCGATGCATGCCCTGATCGCTCCGCTCGAGTTCGTCGCGGCGAACACCCACAACTCGGTGTCCCGCCAACATCTTTCGGACGGACTGAACTTCGCCGCGGCGGTGACCACAGAGTACCTGGCCTCCGTACTCGGTCAGCCCGTTCCGGCGTTCGCGCTGCCCTTCCTCACCGACGTACCGGGCGCCGAGGAGCTGCGTGGCTATCTCGCGCTGGTCTACCCGCAGGTGGTTGCGATCCTGCACCACGGCGTCGAACCGCGGCAGACCCGTGTGATCAGCAAGAACTACGTCGCCGCCGCCCTCCGTACCTCCGTATCCGTTCTGCGCGCCCAACTACCGCAGGACGCGCAGAGCTTCCTGCACCGGAAACGGACTGACATCACCGACCTCCTGCTGAGGTCCTTCACGTTCAGAGTCGAGCGTCCCGTCGATGCGATGACGTTGCTCGCGACGAGGCTCTTCAACCCTGACGCCGGAACCGTCGGTGACTATCTGCGCAACGCGCTGAGTCCGCTGGCCGCCGACGACGACCCAATCAGTCAGCTGGACGCGCTCGAGATCGGCGGCCCCTCCATGCCGGACGACAACGGAGGGAGGCTTCGTCATCCACTGGCCGTCATGGAGGCCCGCAACCTGGGTGGTCCCACCCTGGACGACACCCAACTGCGTGCATACCTCACCTCGTTCGACTACATCATCAATGCCGGATACGAGCGACCGGCGGCGGTACAGGGCCAGCCCGCCGCGCTTCGCGAGCGGGTACTCACTGCCCTCGGACGCATGCGGGCACGCCTGAGCGTGCCGCCCGCGGTCGACCGACTCCGAGAGGCGCTGGTCTTCACGTCCGAACTGGCCTCGGAGTGGCTGACCGCCGACGCGCGACACCCGGAGGCGCGGCTGAACGACGCCGACGGGGTGATCCTGCTGGAGCTGGTGGCGGCGGCGACGGCCGGCGACGACGTCCGTCCCCTCCTGGACCGCGCGCTGGCCGTGGCCCTCCGCTACGCGGGCACGCTGAACCTGGCGCGTTGGTCCGTCCTGGACAACCACGCCGAGATCCTGGTGACCGACCGCGACCGGTGGATCGACGTCGTCCGGGACCTGGGCGACCTCCGTTTCCAGCTGACCGGCCAGCCGTTCGAGCTGGATCTCGCGCCGCTGTCGGCCGACGACAGCGGCGACGAGGCGATGTCGGGCGACGAACTCGGACCAGCCACCGACGACGAGCCGGAGGGCGCCTCCGCCGCAGCCGATCACGCGCCGCTGCGGTTGCGGGGCGGATCCGCCTACGAGACCGGTGACCCGTCCGGCCCCGCCGGCGGGTCGGGCACCGCGCCCGGGGCCCGGTCGGGTCGCGGGACCGTGCTGGAGCACACGGAGCCGCTGCACCCTCCGCGGGAGCATCCCGACGAGCGCTACACCGTCGAGCAGTACCTCCGGGCGCACTGGGACACCACCGCACCCGGCACGACGGACCCGGTCCCGGCGGACATCCCCATCGTGGTGCTCCGCGACCGGGCGATCGACGTCGGGCCGCAGTTCACCGAGGATCTCGCCGATCGCGGCATCCTCGCGATCCTCGAGACGGTCGATGCCGACCAGCGGCGCCAGTACTGGGGTTACGCGCCCCACTGGGCCGACGGGTCGCTCCAGAACCCGGTCTCCGACAACCTCCAGGAACTCGTCGACCACCTTCGCTCGCGGTACATCGAGCAGCTGACCACGATGGCCCGGGCGGTGAGCAGGGAACGCCTGGCGGCCGGCGAGGAACACGTGACCACCGCCGACCTGTGGCGGATCGTGCACACCGCCGTCGGCCAGGTCGGCGGCTTCCAGATCGGTCCGGTCCGGGCCGACGCCCGGCTGCTGGACCCGTCGCTGGACGTGCGGGTCCTCGCCGACGGCCGGGCCAGCATCGACATCGCCCCGGTCGATCCGACGGTCGATCTGCCGCAGCTGCTCAACCGGACAGCCGCGGAGAGCTACCGCGGGACCGTCGACGGGCCCCAGGCGATGATCTTCACTAACGCCGCCTTCGACGACGTCGAGCACCTGGCCCGGCCCGGGGTCATCCTGGTCGCCCGGGAGGACGAGGACGACCCCGGGTGGCGCGCGATGTATCTGCGGATCACCACCGGTGAGCTGGTCCAGATGTCGAACGACGACCTGCTGGTGGCGATCGAGGCGGCACGGACCGCGGAACGGGAGGACCTCGCTTCGGCGGTCGCGGAGATCCAACGGCGCGTGTGGGCGCTCGGTGGCCAGGTGCGGGTGACCCGGGAGACGGTCGATCAGGCCCTCTGGATGGCCGGCCGGATGACCAACACCCTGCCCGGCGGCGCCCGGAACTATTCCTTCCTGGTTGCCGCCTGGATCCTCCACCTCCGCGACGCGGCCGGCGGCCAGCCGAGCCGGGCGTACGAGCCGCCCCCCGACGCACGCGTCGCGTACGGCATGGGCGAGAACGCCGCGTTCGTCGCCGCGATCGTGGCCGCCCGGGACGATCTGCAGGCGTTCCAGGGCTGGACCGAGACCGAGGAGTTGATCCTCGAACGGCTGGACGTCCGGACGGACGAGGGGCCCTCGCCCGAGTACGACACCGACGCACTGGGCGTGTTGGGGCTCAACATCCGCCGGCGAACCGCCGCCTACGTAGACGACCTGCCCGACAGCACCATCGACCAGCTCCGGCCCCGGTTGTCCACTCTTCTGCCCGACGTCGACAACGCCGACGCCGCGGACGTGCGGGCCTGGGTGATCGAGCAGGTCCAGGCCCACCAACCGCACCCCGAGGTGCAGCCCGTCCTGCTGGAGCTCGTCGGACGCCTGGTCGACCGGCCCATCCTGGTCTGGGAACAGCAGGGACCGCCGAACCTGTACTGGCCCCCCGGCGCAGACCAACCGATCCACCTCGTCCGGGTGCCCGCGAGCCAGCAGGGCCGATGGGGCCACCTGGAGCAGTACGCCGTGGCGGCCGCCCTCGGCGACGACTACGACGGACCGCGGCTCAGCGCGGACCAACACATCGAACGGGTGGCGCGAGACTGGATCAGCCCGTCGATCGTGCCGGTGGACCGACTGACCGGTGCCACGACCCGCCGCGACCACGTCATCCCGATCAACGCCCTGGGACATCGGACCGCCCGCGTCCTCGCCCGCACCTACGAGGTGTACCCGGACCCGGTGGACGAACCCGCCGACGACGTCCTGGGGCTGGAAGGCGGATGGAGCATCCGGGATGTCGGCGGGGGCGCGTGGGTCACGCCCGCCGCCGCGACGCCCGCCGTCCCGCCGCCGGTACGGCCGAACACGATCGTGCTGGGCTCGGGCGCACCGGGCGCGCCCGCGGTGCCGGACGGGATCAGACGGTGGGTGCTCGGTCAGGTCGCCCTCCAGGAACTGGCGGCCACCGTCGACGTGGTCACGCCGGGACGACCGCGCTGGTGGGCCTACGTCGGCCGTACCCTGAGCCAGGGCTCCGTCGGGTTGGCGCCGATACCGGCGGGATTCGTGCTGGCCCCGGCCGACGACCCCCGGCTCGACTCCGCCCGGGCCCTGCCGGAGGAGCTCCGCGCCCGGCTCGTCGTCGTGGGCCCGTTCGCGCCCGACGACGTCGTCGCCGCCGTCTCACCGTTGTCCCGGCCGGAACGGCTGGGCCTCGCCGTCGACCTGCGCTTCGCCGACGCCCCGGCGGCCGGACCGAACCTGCGCGAGGTGGCGATCGACCTCGCGAACCGGGCGTGGGTGCCGATCGTCCTCCCCGTCGGCGAACTCACCGCCGGGGGCGCCCTGCCCGGCCACCTCACCCTGGTGCCGACGGACCGGTCCGGTCGGCGGACCTTCGCCGTCCTGGCCGAGGCGGCGGAGATCCGCCCCGCCGAGTACGACGGACCGCCGGCGGACGTGCACGAACTCGTCCGCGCCGCACCGACGGCGCCGGGCACCTACGGACTCTCCGACGGTTGGGAGCTGGAGACGTTGCCGGGACGGCGGCTCTGGGTCCGCCCTGCCGACACCCCGGCCGGCCTCCGTACCGCGGTGCGCGGCAGCGACGCCACGCCGAGATTCGCGGTCGCCCACGGCGACGTGCACGTACCGGCCGGCGTGTGGGTGACCATCACCCAACTCGGTGCCGCGATCCCCGATGCCACCTTCCGACGGGTCGACACCAGATCAGTCGAGGTCGAGATCACCGGCGACGGCGAGCAGGGTTGGCCCGCCGGCCCGTGGACGCTGCGCCTGGGGCCGGACAACCGCACGCCGGAGCCGGCATCGGCGCAGGCGCTGACGGAGGCGACCCGCGCGATCACGGCCGCCGCGCAGGCGCCCGACACGGAGATCGTCCGGGTCACGGTCGAGGCCGCCGGCCATCCGGACCAGGGGCCGGGCGCCACGCTGGCCGCCGTGCGGCGGGCGGACGCGCTGTGGCGCGCCCTGCACGGCGGGGTGGACGAGCAGCACCGACGCCTGGTCCGGCCGCGGATCCACCGCGAGGTGCGCCCCACGGGGTCGGACTCCGCCGGCCTGACCGTCCGGGTCCGGGCCATCCGGTACGCCGTCGTCGTCCGTGGCGGCCGGGACCTCGCCCCGGATCCACCCCCGCCGGTCGGCAAGGGGCAGATGCGGGCGTGGCGCCGAGCCGGCGCCGGCGTCGTGGTGCTCGAACCGGGCCACCTGGAGGCTCCGGACGGCGCGGGCCACACCGCCCGCGACGGGCTCCGGCGGATGACCGACATCGCCGAGGCGGACCACACCCGACCGGAGGCCGGCCTGACGGTGCTCGCCGGCCTCTCGCTGGAGCGGTCGGCGGCGGGTACCCCGTTAGCCGCCGTGCTCGCCGGCGGCTTCACGCTCCAGCATCAGGAGCAGCTACGGCTGCTGACCGCCGCCGCTCTCCTCGACGAGGTCCACGCGCTCGCCCACCTGCCCGGGCCGCCCTCGGGCCTCCCCCCGGCGGAAGACCGCCTGACCGTGGTCCTGGTGGACGCCCGCCAGGAGGCGGTCCTGTTGCTCTACTCCGACCTGGTGCGGGAGAACCAGGCACGGCGGCTCGCGCGTCGTCCGTTCGTGCGGACGTTGACCGTGGTCGACCACGTCACCGGAAGCACGTACCGCTCCGAGTTCGCACCCCTCTCGGCCGCGCGGATCGCCGAGCTGCGCACGACGCGACTGCTCGCCCGGGTACGCCATGAGATCGGTCTGCTCGGTCCGGCGCCGGCCAGCGGCCCGGACCCCGCTCCCGGCTATCAGGACGTCGCGCCGCCGCAGTCCGAGTGGCCGCTTCCGAACGACGGCCCGCCCGGGGACGTGGACCCCTGGCGGCAACGGGCCCTGACGGGCGCATGGCCGATGCCCGGTCCGTCCGAACCGGTCTACCGGATCGAGGCGGACGCACGCTGGGTCACCCTGCCGGAGGACGGCGTCGATCCGTCCGTCGAGGTCGTCGTCGTGCACCACGCGGGCCGTCCGACGGGACTCTGGGTCAACACCCTGCGGGACGGTCGGACCAGGGCCCAGCTGACCGACCATCCCGTCGTCGCGGCGCGGGAGATGCAGCGCCACGTGAGCGAGAGCCACGGAAACTGGT
The DNA here is from genome assembly GCF_044391475.1 of Micromonospora sp. NPDC018662. Taxonomy (NCBI): domain Bacteria; kingdom Bacillati; phylum Actinomycetota; class Actinomycetes; order Micromonosporales; family Micromonosporaceae; genus Micromonospora; species Micromonospora sp. NPDC018662. The sequence goes on along the minus strand of NZ_JBISAC010000003.1, from coordinate 35,391 downwards.
CGGCCCTGATGGAGGGACGGTGGGCCGACCACCTGGAGGCGACCGGCAACGTCGCCGATCTGCACCTGCTCCGGAGCTTGGCCGCGTGGGAGGGCACCCGCAACGTGCGGCACCTCCTGCTGGACGAGCAGCACCCCGACCGGCCGCGGGCGGTGGCGGATGCCGTGGCCGCCGGCCTGCCCGGCCGGTATCCGTCGACCTTCCTCCAGGACCAGTTGCTCGGACTCGTCGACGTGCTGGGCTGGGCGGCGGGCCGGCACGTCGTGGTCGAACGGGGTGAACTCACCGCTGCCGGCGACGCGCTGCGGATCGGCGCGGAGTCCGTGTCCGCCGCCGACTATCTCGACCGGTTGCCCGACGCCGCGACCGGGCGGCCGCTTCTCGTCGTACTCGCCGACGCCTTTCCCTGGGCCGGCGACGGCGGACCGTTCGTCCGGGCCGTGGCGGAGCAGGTCACGGTCGTGCTTCCGGCCGGGATCGTGACGCACGGTCTCATGGTCAACGGTTGGCGCTTCCTCACCCCCGGCGCCCCGGGGTGGGGTATCGCCGGAAGTCTCGCCCACCTCGCCCAGACCACGGTGATGACCGAGCTGACCCGGCGGGTCCGGGCCGGCGCCGCGACCTCCGACGAGGCCGCCGGGCTGCGCCGGCTGTTCGCCGCGACGCCCGCGCCGCCGCCCGACCGCAACGACCACGGCTCGTCGGAGGTCGGGATCGTGGTCGGCCGCGATCTCGTCGGCGGCCCGGCGGCGCGGTGGTTCACCTGGATCGAGTGGTTCGGCTGGGTCCGCGATCTGGCCGCGCTGTCGCGGACCCGGCCGTTCCTCGTGCCGGACGACCGCCCGGTCGCGGCGGACGACATCTACCTCCGGGTGCCGACGGCGGCCGTCCGGTCCGTCACGGTCGGCGACGGGGAACAGGTGCGCGTCGTCGATCTGCAACGGGCCGCCGCCGGCGCGGTGAGCGCCTCCGTGTTGACCGAGGAACTCGCGGAGCGGCTGCCGCGGTCGGACCGGCAGGCCTGGGACTGGGCACGGGCCGCCGGCCTGGTCGTGCCACTGCCGCCCGACTCGCCGGGTACCGTCCATGTCGACGATCCGTCCGCGGCGGCGCTCTCGCCCGTCGTGCTCCGGGGCCGCCGGGCCGCCGCGACCGTTCCCGGGGCGGCACCCCTGGTCATCGTCCGCACCTACGGCTACGTCGAGGCCGCCCGGCTGCCCGCCGCCGACGGCGACACGGCGTCCTCGGTCACGATCGTCGAGCAGATGCGCGGCCTCGCGGCGATGACCCGCTACCGCCGGTCGGGAACCGTCGTGACGGACCTGACGCGCGTGACGCCGTCAGCACAGCCCTCGGCGCTGGAGGCTTTCCTCGACGGTGGGCACATCGTGGTCGAGGCCGGCCGGGTCGACGATGCCACCATCCGCATCCCGACGGGCGTGACGCTGGCCGCCGAGCACTATGCCGACGAGGTGGAGTGGCGGGATTCGCCCCGCATCCTGGTGCTCCTCGAACCCGTCGCCGCCGACGCACCCTTCCTGACCGAACTCCGCCGACGCGGCGTCGTCGTGCTCAGTCGGAGCGTCGACCAGGGCAACCCGTGGCGGGCCACGGTGCCGGGGCCGGCCGGCCGTCTGGTCGACGTCGTCCACGACGACCTGATCCGCGTCGTGCACACGATCCTCCTGCTCGGCGAGGGGGACGCGTACCGGCCACTCAGGGAACTGATGGCCCGGCACCTTCCCACCCCCGCCGGCTGGGGCAATCTTGCCCTGACCGACGCGGAGGCCGCCCAGGTCCACCGCGGCGAGGCGGTCCAGCGGTCGCCGTGGTCGAGGCGGTCGCGGACCATCGTGGCGGTCTCACCGAGGGTGTACCGCGAGGTGCCCCTGGCCGCGGTCGACGGCGGGCGGGTCGGCCAGGCCCGGCTGACTCTCGCCCAGCCGCCCGAGACGGCCTGGCTGAACGCGCTGCCGGCGCGACTGGACCACCGCGTTCTCGTCGTCGACCCGGGTGCCGTCGACGCGGGGGCGCCCCCGTCGTACCTCGTGGTGCAGGCGCTGAGCCAACCGCTGCCGGCGGTGCCGACCGCCGGGGAGCAGGACCTCCCGTGGGTGGCCGTCGTGCCCGGCCGGAACGCGGAGGCACGCGTCGCGGTCGCCACCGACTTCGCGGTCGCCGGGATCCCGGCGGTCACCCGGACCGACGACACCTGGAGTCTGTTCCTCCCCCGGTTCCTGGCGCCCCACCTCCCCCTCGACCCGACCGGACGGTCGGCGCTCCAGGCCGGCCTCACGCTCCCCGAGAGCATCAGCGTCGCCCGGCACAACGCCCGGATCACCAACGCCGCGTACCAGTCACAGGTCGACGAGTGGTTGCGGTTGTTCGGCGTCCCGACCGAAGCGGGACGCACCACTAGCCTCCCGGCGTTGCCGCACAACGAGCCGACGGCCGGCCTGCACCGCACTCCCGAGCCGTACGAGGTGGCGCAACACCGCTACCGCCAGCAGCCGCGACAGTCCGAGGATCCCGCCGACAACTGGCGGGCTACCGCGGCGGAGGCGGTCCACGCGGAGCTGAGGAGACTGGCCCACTGGCGTGGCCATTCCGTGATCCAGGACGTCACCGTCGACTGGGGACGGCTCACCGGGACCGGGGGCGAGAACAGCGACCGGCCCGGCCCGGTCGACCCCGCGACCCACCTGGCGGCGGGCGACGCCGACGAGCGGGGTCGAGGTCAGGTGACGATCATGCCGAGGCGGCCCGGCCGGACCCCGTGGCACGAGGTGTCCCAGCCGCTCGTGGCCAGCCTCGACGACGACGCCGTCGTGGTCGTACCGGACGAGGACACCCATCAGTGGGTGGTGCTGACCCGCGCGGGGGTCGCGTGGTCCTCGGAGCACCTGCACCAGGCGGTCGACCAGGCACACCTGTTGCTGTTGGCGATCCGGGCGGGGCTGGGGATCGGCCTCACGGGCCAGAACCAGCTCCATCTCCGGACCAGGTTCCACGAACAGGAGGCGGAGGCCGGCCCGGCCACCGGCGAGGATGAGATCACCGTGGCGGTGCCGAGCGCCGCCCGCCGCCGGAGTCGTCGTCAACGGCTCCCCCAGACCGACGGCAACTACCTCGCCTTCGTCGAGCGCCCCGACGGGTCCGACCACACGGAGCTGCGGGTCAGCCGCGATGCCGTGCGCCGGGTCCGGCTCGGCGACCAGGTGGTCGTCCTGCTCCGGACGGTGCGCCAGGGCCCGGGAGAAACCGCCTCGCGCCCGGCCGTCGTCCCGCCGATCGCGCGTGCCCGGCGGCCGAGGCCGCAGCGACGTCGTGACGATCAGCAGCCGGTCGCCTTCGGCGATCTCTTCCGGGACCGCTTCGAGGACGAGGACACGAGTTCCGCGCCCCCGGACGGCGGAGCGCGGCCGTCCCCGGTCGACGACACCACGGACCGCTCCGCAAAGGACTCGACGGCCACGGCGGGCGTGCCCACGGCCGAACCGTCCGCGGCGCCGGCACCGCCGGCCCGGCCGGCATCGCCAGCCCGGCCGACACCGCCAGCCCGGCCGACACCGCCAGCCCGGCCGACACCGGCCACGCCAGCCCCGCCGGCACCGGCCACGCCAGCCCCGGCCACACCGCCGCTACCCGCCCCGGGTACGCCTCCGTCGCCCACGCCGCCACCAGCCACGCCGGCCACGCCCGGCACCCCGTCCGGGTCCTCGCCGACCGCGGTCTCCCCGGGTCGCGGTGGGCCCGGCGAGGTCACGCCAGCCACGCCCGCCACGGCCACACCGGCCGAGCCCGACCGGGAGCGGACCGGTGAGGACGAGCCGAGGCCGGCGATGGCGACGGCGCACGTCGAGGTGCCGGTGCAGGGCGACGGCAACTGCGCCGACTACGCGCTGATCGTCGCCGCTCCGCAGGCGGTCCTCGGTCTGGGCGGGTGGACCCGGCAGCAGCAACAGCGGCTGCGTAACCTCGTCACCGATCGTCACGACCGGGCCGCCCACCCGCACGGCTTCGGCCGCGCGGAACTCGGCGACATCGCGCAGGGCCTTCGGCTCCGGCTGGTCGCGTTCATCGAACAGATGGACGACGGGACCCTGGTGTCGTTCCTCGAGGGATATCCGACCGAGGCTCTCGACCTGCGGGAGGCGCTGGCGAACGCGGTCCGCGCCGACTGGCGCACCGACGACGGCGACCTCGTCATGCCGCTGTTGACCCACCTGCTGGGCCGCACGATCATCATCGAGCAGGGTCCGCACACGTTCACTCTCTCGCCGCCCGGCCCGAGCACGGAACCGCCGATCCGGCTCCGCCGGATCTACGAGGTGTCCGACGGGCGACGCGGGCCGGGCGTACCGCGGGTCCTCATCGAGCACTACGCCGCCCTGGTGCCGGCCGAGGAGCCCGCCGCGCCACCGGCGGACGCGACCGCGTCGAGCCCGGCGGAGGACACCGACGGCGGAAGCGACGCCTCGCCGGACCGGTCCGACGACGAGCTGCCGCCGGCCGGGGCACCCTCCGAACGCCGCGTCGGTCCCGTCGTCCGGAACTGGGCGGCCCTGGCGGCGCGGCTGCGGGGTCGGTCGGCGGCCCGGACGCGCTACGACAACCTGGCCGACTTCACGGCGGCCAACGTCCCGTTCGTCTCCGTGATCGCGGAGCCGGGCCGGATCGACGGCGGGCGGATCCACAGCGCGCGGTCGGGATCCCCGATGGACCCGGCCGCGTACGTCGACTCGCTCGACGACCTGACCGGTCAGACGGTCGTACGGTTCGAGCACGCCGGGCTCCAGGCGGCCGTCTTCGCGACGGAGGTGGCCCGACGGGGACCGATCGTCCTGTCCCGCTTCGCCCTCGGTGGGAGCGGGCGTTGGCTCGTCCAGGTCATGGACTACGCGTCGAACCAGCTCCGCATGTTCGACGACGACCTGGCCGGACCACCCACCGTGCTGGCGAGACGGATCCGCGAAGCCGACCTGGCCGCCCTGCGGGACCGGATGCGGCAGGAGCGGGGCAGCACCGGCGAGGTGGACGACGACCAGGTCTTCCAGGACGCCCGCCGGTCCCTCGTCGGTGGGCAGCGACGGGCCGGGGACGGCCCGACCGGCGAGGAGCACGCCGCGCGGCCGGGCAACGCCGGGACGGCCCTGGCCGAGTCGGCTGACCGGCCCGCCTCGTCACCCCTGGCGGACAGCCGCGCCGAGGCCGTCCCGCCCACCCTCCGCCCACCGGCGCCGAGCGCCGAGCGCCCGACCGCCCCCGCCGAGACCCCGACCGTCCCGGTCGGCACCCGGCCGGCTACGACGCCGCGTAGACCCGCGCGGGTGGTCAGTCCGATCGCCGCGCCGCGGGCCGGCGCCGAACCGGCCGCCCGCCGGGCCGCGGCGCCGCCCCGGGCCACCTTGAGCCGCACCCTCATGCGCGAGGCGGCCCTCGCCGAGTACGAGGCGACGCTGGCCCAACTCCGCGACCACATCGCCGGCAGTCGCCGGGCCGAGAGCAGGTCGGCGACCCTGGAGACGTACCTGACGGGCGGCACGGGCGGCAGCGTCACCGGGATCCGGGACCTCACCAACGTCCTGCGCCGCCTGCTCGACCGTTACCGGCGGGAGGACCTCGATCCGGCCGGGGACCGCGCCGGCCGCCCCGAAGGGGCGAGCGGCGACCCCGAATCGCCCGCCAGCACCGAGGACGAGGACGATCAGGACGACGCGGACGACGACGCGGTCGCCCCGATCCGGCCGCAGCAACCACCGCCCGACTGGTGGTACGCGGGCCGCCGCACCCGGCCCGGCGAGCTCTACGCCCCCCGCGAGGGCCAGCGACGCTGGCTCGTGGACAACGGTCGGCAGATCGGCGACGTGCCGGCCAGGGACGACTGCGCCTTCGCCGCGACCCTCGAGACGGTGACCCCGCCGCTCGTCACCCACGCGGCCCGACTCGTCGCCCAGGCGGCCGGCCTGCCCGTCCCCCGGTCGATCGACGACGCCCGGGCCCTCCGCCGATTCGTCGGTGACGTCGTGGCGCGGATCCCCCACAACGCGGACGTGGACGCCGCCCTGAACCTTGCCGAATTCGCCATCGTCCCCGATGCCGGCACGGGCCAGACCGACGTCACCGTCTTCGCCGACGCGCTCCGCCGGTCGGGCTACTACGACGAGCCGGAAGGCGACTTGTTCCCGCACGTCCTCAACCGCGTGTTCCGCTGGGCCAGCCGGCTGTCACAGGCGACCGACGACGCGATCCACATCGACCTCCAGGTGCTGAGCCAGGAAGGAACCGGCTCGGCGGTCCTGTTCCCGGACGACGGCGGCCCCGCGACACACGTCATCGTGCTCGTCAACGAACACCTGTTGCCCACCCGGCCCCGTCCCGGCGAGGACACCGACCCCACCGGCGACAACGCCGACCCGATGGGCCTCCCCGCCCAGGTGCGGTTCGACTGACGCGCCGGACAGGTCCGTCGAACCTGGGTCGAGTACCCGGTAGGAGCCGGAGGCCGGGATGAACCCATCGACCGGGCCATCCGTTGTGAACCGGCCACGTCCCACTGACCACCACGGCCGGCCGAGAGGGGAGACGGTTGACCATCCCGGTACCGCTTCCGGCCAGGACACCCGCGCCTGCCTCCGAGTCGCCGACCCTCCCGCCGACCCGGCTCAACGACACGCCCGAGGCGCTGACCTCGCGGGCGAGCGCACTCGATCCGGGCCGGTGGACGGGTCGGTGGAGCGAGCTGGCCCCGCTGGCCGGGCCACCGGTCACCGGGCCACCGGTCGCGACGCCCGGCGACCGGACCACCGCCCCCGCCGACCGGGCCACGGCGAGCCCGGCCCGGCCCGGGTCCGGATCGACGTCGCCGGTGCGGTCGCCCGGCGTACCGCAGTGGTTGGACGACGGCGGGTGGGGCGCCGAGGACCGGGCGCGGCTGCGGCGGGCGTTGACCGACCGGTACGACGCGTACGCCCGGGTGGTCACCCGGACCCTCGCCGAGGAGCCCGGCCTACGGGCCGCCGCCGGCCACGGCGCCGACCTGGTGGGCGACCTGGTGGCGCTCTGCGCGTACGTGGCCGACCGGGCCGCGGTGAACCACGCCCTCCGTGGCTCCGCCGAGCGGCCACCCGGCGCGGAGGCGCTGCTCGCCCGCGGCGCGACGAGCGGCCTGCGTCGCCTGCCGACCGTCATCGGCCCGGTCTACGCCACCAGCAATTCGGCGGTGACCGCCGGCTACCGCGCCGGTGACGAACTCGTCGAGCCGGCCTTCGTCGACGTGCGGCTGACCGGTGGGGCCGGCCCCGACGTCGCGGTGGAATACGTCATCTGGTCGGTGAGCGCCCGGCGGATCGACCCGTTCACCCCGCAGGCACGGCCCGCCGCGACGTTCCCGCCGGGCAGCCGGTTCGCGGTGCTCGCCGTCGACGAACCAGCCCGCGACAGTCCGCTGCGGGTGCTGCTGCGCGACCGTACCGGCGAACGCCCGACGGCGGCCGGGCGCGGCGACGAGACACTGCGGCGACTGCGCGGGAACGCGACCGGCACCGGGCTGCGACACCCGGCCACCCTGGACTTCCCGATCGGTCTGGACGGCGGGGGGCGTCGCTTCGTCCCGGGCCCGAGCCCGCACGCCGGCGCCGCACCGGCCCGGCTCACCGACCCCGTTCCCGGAGGTTCACGACGATGAGTTCCCAAGTGGTGTCGGTGTCGCACAGCGAGCCGGGTGGGCTGCCCCGGATCGCCGACGCGCTGGCCGTCGCCGGTCCAGGCACGACGATCGTGCTCCAACCCGGCACCTACCACGAGGAGCTCCGGATCATCGGGGACGTCACGCTGGCCGCCGAGGACGGTCCCGGCACCGTGACGCTCCAGGCGCCGGAGGCGGTCGCCCTCTTCGTCGGCGCCGGCCGGGTGGAGCTGCGCGGCATCACCGTCGTCGGTGGTGGCGACCGGTTCCCGGCGGTCCAGGTCACCGGCGGGTCGTTGCGAATGTCGGACTGCGAGCTGCGGGCCGACGGGCTGGTCGCGCTGCACGCCGGCGACAGCCGCCTCGACCTCGACACGTGCGTGGTGGGCAACGCCGCCGGCGCCGGCCTGCTCCTGGAGGGCGGGATGACCGGAACGATCCGGGCCACCACGGTACGGGACGTCGGCGGTGCCGCGATGGTCATCTCCTCGGGCGCCGACCCGGAGTTCGTCGACTGCACGGTGACCGGCGCCGCCGGACCGGGCGTGCTGTCCACCCGCGCCGGGCGGGGCAGCCTGGTCGACTGCGTCGTGTCGGCGGTCGCCGGGCCGGCGGTCGCCGTGGAGAGCGGCGGAGCGGTCCGGCTGCTGCGTACCACGATCCGTGACGCCGGTGGCCCGGCGGTGGTCGCCACCGGCGGCCGGCCGACGCTGGAGGACTGTGTCATCCGGGACATCCGCGGGCACGGGGTGGTGATCGCCGGGGATGCCGACCCGACGCTGCTGCGCTGCCAGGTCGAGGGCACCACCGGGCACACCGTCCTCGCGCTCGAGACCGCCACCGGGCAGCTGGTCGAGTGCCGGCTCGACGCGACCGCCGCCGCGGCGGCGGTCGCGGTGACCGACGGCGCGGCGCCCACGCTGCGGGACTGCCAGATCACCGCCGCCGGCGAGGCGGCCGTGATCTTCGACGACGGGGCTCGGGGCGCGCTGGTGGGGTGTGCGGTGACAGGCGGCCGGACCGGCGTGCTGGTACGCACCGGCGCCGATCCGGTGCTCGAGGACACGGTCGTCGCCGACTGCCTGGACTTTGGCGTGCAGGGCGTCGACGGCGGGCTCGGCACGGTACGCGGCTGCACCGTCGAGGGCTGCGGCGAGGCCGGTGTCCGGGTCGCCGGCGCCCAACTGGTGCTCACCGACTCCCGGCTGCGCGGCGGCCGGCACGGCCTGATCGTCGGCCGGGACGGCCAGGCCACCGTCACGTCCTGCGAGGTCGGCTCGGCGGCCCGGGCCGGCGTCGTGGTCGAGGCGGCCGGCGACCTCGACCTCCGGCACAGCCGGGTCAGCGGCGGTGACCTGGTCGGCGTACGGTTCGCGCCGGGATCGCGGGGCGCGCTGGTACGGTCGGAGGTCGTCGACAACGGCACCGACGGCGTGCTCCTGGAGACGGCTGACGTCGTCGACCTGGCCGACTCCACCATCACCGGCAACCGCCGGGAGCAGGTCCGCCGGGTGGGGGCGGCGACCCACCCGAACCGGCGGGACGTGCCCCGGTCCGGCGACCTCCCGACCCACGAGCCGGCACCCGTCCTGCCGTCGCCGGACCCGGAGCCGGGCCGGCGTACCTCGGATCCGGCCCAGGTGCCGTCGGCGCGGCCCGGCGCGGCGGAGGCCGAGCCGGGTGGCGTCCCATCCGATGACACCGATGCCGTCGCGCCGCTGCTGGCGCAGTTGCACGCGCTGGTCGGCCTGGCCGCGGTGAAACAGGAGGTCGCCACGCTGGTCGGGCTGCACCAGGTGGCCCAGCGGCGGGCGGAGGCCGGGCTGCCCCGCCCGCCGATGTCCCGGCACCTGGTCTTCGCGGGTGCGCCCGGCACCGGCAAGACCACGGTGGCCCGGCTGTACGGCCAGATCCTGACCGCCCTCGGGGTGCTCGAGTCCGGCCAGCTCGTCGAGGCGTCCCGGGCCGACCTGGTCGCGGAACACATCGGCGGCACCGCGGTGAAGACCACCAAGAAGTTCACCGAGGCGCTCGGCGGCGTGCTGTTCGTCGACGAGGCGTACACGCTCAACCCGATCGAGGGGGCGAGCGGGCACGACTTCGGCCGGGAGGCCGTCGACACCCTGGTCAAGCTGATGGAGGACCACCGCGACGAGGTGATCGTGATCGCCGCCGGATACTCGCCGCAGATGCGGCAGTTCCTGGCCGGCAACGCCGGCCTCGCCTCGCGTTTCTCCCGCACCATCGAGTTCGACAGCTACACCACCGACGAGCTGATCACCATCGTGGAGCGGCTCTGCCGCACCCACCACTACGTGCTGGAGTACGACACCCGTGGCGCGCTGGCCGGGCTGTTCGACGCGATGCCCCGGACCGAGTCGTTCGGCAACGCCCGGGTGGCGCGGAAGATCTTCGAGGAGATGATCGGCCGGCAGGCGTACCGGCTGTCCGCGGAGGGCGCCAGCGACGGGGTGGAGCTGGCCCAGTTGCTGCCGCAGGACCTGGGCGCCGCCCCGACCGCGACCGCCGGCTCGGACGCGGCCGGCAGCGCCGCGGTGGACGGGCTGCTCGCCTCGCTGCACGCGATGACCGGCCTCGACGCCGTGAAGCGGGAGGTCGCCGACCTGGTCGACCTGCTGGCCAACGTCCGGGTCCGGGTCCGCGCCGGGCTGCCCGCCCCGGCGGTCTCCCGCCACCTGGTCTTCTCCGGGCCGCCGGGCACCGGCAAGACCAGCGTGGCCCGGTTGTACGGTCGGCTGCTGGCCGCCCTCGGGGTGCTCGGCGGCGGCCAGGTCGTCGAGGTGGCCCGCGCCGACCTGGTCGGCGAGTACATCGGACACACGGCGCACCGGACCCGGGAGGCGTTCGACCGCGCCCGTGGTGGCGTGCTGTTCATCGACGAGGCGTACACGCTTAGTCCCCCGGACGCCCGCAACGACTTCGGCCGCGAGGCGATCGACACGTTGGTCAAGCTGATGGAGGACCACCGCGACGAGGTCGTCGTGATCGTCGCCGGGTACGAGCGGGAGATGGTCGCGTTCCTCGCCGCCAACGCCGGACTTCAGTCGCGGTTCACCAGGCACATCCACTTCGCCCACTACACCCCCGACGAGTTGGTGGCCATCTTCCAGAGCCTCGCCGCGGCCAGCGGATACGAGTGCCCGTTGGAGACGCTGGACGCGCTACGGGCGCACTTCACCGCGGTGCCGAAGGGGCCCTCGTTCGGCAACGGCCGCTACGCCCGTCAACTGCTCGACGAGGCGGTCACCCGGCAGGCCGGCCGGCTACGCGGGCGTACCGATCTGTCGGTGGAGGAACTCCAGACCCTCCAGGCGGTGGACGTGACGGCGGTCCGGACAGCCTGAGGTGACCACCGTGCGCGACCACCAGGATCCCCTGGACGACCGGCGCCGGGCCGGGCTCCGGAACGAACGCCGGGCCGCCGACCCGAGGGTCTTCGGGGACGCACCGGTGGCCCCACCCGTGCCTTCGGGCCGGGGCCGCCGCCTGGTCGGGCGGTTGTTGAGCGTGCTGGCCGCCGGCTCCGTCGTCGTCGCGGTGGCCGTGAACACGGCGGACCGTGGCCCGGAGCCGCCGCCGTCCGCCGAGCTGCTCCCTCCCGATCCGGCCGGATCGCCGGCAGCGCCGGTCGCCGCACCGACGTTCCCGCCGGCCAGGACGAGGACCACCCCGGAGCCCACGGCTTCCGGACCCGCCACGCGGGAAGGTCCCCCGCCGCGCCGGCGGGCCACCGGTGGCCCCGCGCCGGCACCGTCCGCGACCGGCCGGGCCGGCGTCTCCACGGGGACAGGGCCGACCATTCCCCACGCCGGCGCCGTGGTCCAGGTGGTCAATGCCGGTACGGGCAAGCCGATCGGAGTGGCCGCCGGCTCCACCCAGGACGGCGCCGCGATCGTGGCGATCGGTGACACCGCCGGCACCGCCCCGCAGTGGCGGCTGCTGACCGCCGGCAACGGGTGCTTCCAACTCGTCAACATCCGCTCCGGCAAGGCACTGGACAACCCGGACGGCGACGCCGTCAACGGCGGGCACATGCAGCAATGGACGGCGTTCGCGGGCAACCCGAACCAGAGCTGGTGTTTTCACCCGTTGGGTGCCGGCGGCTACTCGATCCGCAACCTGAGCAGTGGCTTTCTCCTGGACCTGACCGACGGTGGAACTGCCGACGGCACACCGCTCCAGCAGTGGAGCGCCGACCCCGCTCACCCGAACGCGAACCAGACGTGGCGCCTGCAACTCGTCCGGCGCTCGTGACGGGCACCTCGCCCTCGCCGACCACGCCCCGCACGTCCGCGGGACGTCCCCTTCCCCCAAGCCGGAGACTCGAATGACCGTAGCGAACACGATGCGCCGCACCATCGGCCTCGCCGCCGCCTGGGTGGCGGTGCTGATCGCCCTCAGCCTGCCCGGCACCGCCGAGGCCCATGTGCCGACCGTCACCGGCGTCGCCGCGTGCGATGCCGCTACCGGTAGCTGGGTGGTCACCTGGACGGTCACCAGCAGCGAGCACGATCTGGCCGGCGAGCTCACCGAGGTGTCGGGGACGCCGTCCGAACGGCCCGTGTCCGGCATCGCGGCCGGTGCCGCCCTTCCCGCCGCACCCCGTGCGCTCACCGGGCGGCAGACCCTGCCGGGCGGGGCGAAGCGCGCCAGCCTGGCCGTGACCGCGATCTGGCAGCGCCCCACCTTCAGCGTGCGCGAGTCGGCTTCCGCGACGGTGGGCCTCGGTGGCACCTGCCAGCAGCCCCGTGCGGCGCAGCCCTCGGCCCGGCTCGCCTCCACCTGTGCGGGCTCGGTGACGGTCAGCCTCGTCAACGCCGCCGACGCCGACGTGGCCGCGCGGTTCCGGGTCGGCGCCCAGCGTGGATTCACCAGGTCGATCGAGGTACGGCCGGGTGGCCGGGAGACCGTCACGGTGCCGCCGGGCAACGGTGGCGGGATCACGGTCACGGCGGGCGACCGGAAGATCGCCTCCGGCGCGTACGCCGAGCCCGCCTCGTGCGGTCCACAGCTGCCCAGGACGGGTGTGTCGCTTCCCGGCGTCGTCGCGATCAGCGTCGCGCTGATCATGGTGGGGGTGGCGATCCTGTTCAACGTCCGGCGCGGCACTCGTCCGGCGGAACGGACTGGACCATGACGGGAATCCCGAGGCTGAGAATGGCGGCCAACGGGGGGCATTGACATCGGATGCACGTCCCGGCAGGCGGTCACCTGAACCCGTACGTTCTGGTGGTCGATGCGCTCCGCGCCACCGGCGGTGAGGTTTCCCTGCTGCTGCTGTCCGCGGACGGCGGCGCGCTCGACGGGCAGCGCCGCCGGGCATTGGGCGAGGCGCAGGTCCACGGTGTGCGGTGGTCGACCCGGACCCATTCGACCCGCGGCGACGAGGTCAGCTTCTCGGGCCTGGATCGGCTCGACCCCGACCGCAGGCCGAGTCGATCCGGGCGGCGACACCGATGCTGGTGATCCCGCTGGCGGTGGATCAGCCGGTCCGGGCGCACTTCGTGGGCAGCGCGGGCTTCGGGACGGCGTCGGCGGAGCAGCCCGGTTGCCGGGCGGACCTAACGTGAGATCCAGTCGCCCCGGGCCCCGCCGGCGGCGCTCGAAGGAGTGGCCATGCCCGTTCGAGTCCTGCTCCGCCCCGCCGCCGCCGTCGTAGTCGTCGCGCTCGCGACCAGTGGCTGCACGTCCACGAGAAGCTCCACGGAGTCCACCGCGACCACGACCGTGACCGAGGCCCCCACCGGCGGGGCGGTGACACCGGATGCCGCCGCGGCGAGCGTCGCTCCCCGCACGTCCGGCACCGGCTCGACGAGCGGCGACACGAAGGGCAGCCGTCCGACCGACAGCACCGGCGGCGACGCCGGCCGGTCCGGCACCACGTCGGGCGGTCCGGCCATCGTCTACTTCCGGATCGCCGGCAAGCCGTCCTGCCCGGCCGGGACCACCGTCAACCCGATCGCCGGGCAGCCGGTCCTCGTGGAGTGGAAGGCCACCGACGTGGACTCCGTCGCCCTCTCGGTCGACGGCCCCGGCATCTACGGCGACAACTACCCGGCGACGGGCAGTGAGACCTTCCCCTTCCCCTGCTCCGGCAAGGAGGGTGACATCCAGAAGCACACGTACCTGCTGACGGTCCGCAACGCGCGTGGCACCCGGACGAAGACCCTCGTGGTCAGCGCCCGGGTGCACGACGTCCCGGCGGTGTGACCCGCGGTCCCGCCGGTCAGGCGTTCGACCGCCGGTTCATGGCGGCGAGCAGCCCGACGTCCGGGGCGAGCGCGCCGTCCCGGCCCAGCGAGCGGAAGTCCGCCTCGACCGCCGCCCGATCCAGCGCCCCCGCCCGTACCGCGTGGTAGCGCACGACGGACCAGCGGAAGACGTCGAGACTGCGGCATGCGCCCCGACCGCACCCGCCGGTCGAACGCCGCCGGCGCGACCGCGCTCGTCGGCGGCGGGCGGTCGAGCATCGGCGCCACCGGCCGGGTGTCCGCGGGAACCGTGACACGCGGCCGGTCGCCCCGTCAATCGGCGGCGCGGGCGGCGGGTGGGGTGGCCATCCGGTGGTTCTGGCCGGGCACCCGGAAGTGGTGGAAGGTGACCGTGGCGCTGAGGTCGAGCGCGTGCACCCAGTGCCACCAGCCGACCGGGACGAGCAACATCTGGCCCGGTTCGAGGATCGTCTCCAGCACGGTGGCCTCGGCGTAGCGGGGATGCCGGTCGAGGTCCGGCCGGTCCGCGTCCACCGCGCTGAACGTCCCGCCCCGCGGGTAGACTAGGTGCCGCTGGTACGACGGGACCAACCGGACGTGCTTGCGGCCGAGCACCTGGCCGAGCAGCACCGTGCTGTTGTCGACGTGCAGCGGGGTCACCGTGCCGGCGGGGCCGAGCAGCAGGTGCCCCCCGGCGGCCGGGTCGACGAGGTGGGCCGGTGGCCGCACGTCCTCGGCGAGCGCGCGGAGCGCCCCGTTCCAGTTCTCGTTGCGGGGCACCATGTAGTAGTCGTTGGTCCGTGTGCCGGAGCCGAGCATCGCCAGGTAGTCGCGGAACGGCATGGTGGTGCGGTGCCGGTCGTACTGCCAGGCGTGCTCGGGGTTGGACTCCCGGTCGGTCATCACCTCGACCACGGCGTCCGGGCAGCGGTGGGCCATCGCGTCCAACGTCCAGTGCCGCGCCGGCCAGTCGGTCATCAGGCCGTCGAGCACGACCGGGCGGTTGGCGTAGTAGTAGCGGCCGAAGAACTCCGCCGCGCTGAGATGGGTACGCCGGTCCAGGTCACGGCCGCCGTCGTCGTCGCGCAGCACCCGGTAGGTGTCGAGCACCGACTCCATCCAGTCGTAGCGCAACGCGAGCCGCCGGCAGACGGCGAAGTACGGGTGGCTGGTCAACGCCGCCAGCTCGGCGTCGACGGCGTCGGCGTCGGCGCCGCCGGCGACGGCCGCCGCGCGGGCCTGCTGGGTGGCTACCCCCATCGCCAGGTTCTCGACGAGCCACTCCCGCCAGGCGGGAAGCAGGCCCGGCGCGACGGCCACGGTCACCGGACGACCTCCAGGCGGACCGACGCCGACGGCCGGGCCGGCGGTGCGGTCGCGCTCGTGTCGACGACGCTCGGCAGCGGCGTGAGCCGTGGTGCCCGGGTGTACTCGGAGCAGTTGACGTAGGAGTTCTTCACGTGGGCCGGAATGTGGTCCGGCGAGGTGTCGGTCATGTCGGGCAGTCAACCGGCGCGCCGTCCCGGCCCGCCAGGGACGCCGGTCCCGGCCGTCCCGGGACGGTGGCGCCGCACCGAACGGACGACGCGCCGGTCCCGCCGGCCCGGGACATCCACCCCTGGCCGGCGGGACGTCACCGCGGGCAGGCTGCGCTCCGCGTCCGCCGGCCCGGCGGACGAAGTGATCCGGAGGAATCCCAGTGGGTGTGATGGTGCAGGCGCCTCGCCGCCGTCGGCGGTGGAGGGCGCTGATCGCCGCGATCGTCAGCGGCAAGGCGGTCGCGCAGAGCTGAACCCGGTGGCGGGCCGGTCGCTTCCGACCGGCCCGCCACCCGAGCACCCGCCGTTCCGGTGGTCCCGTCGGCGCCGGCGGGCTGACACAGTGGACCCGACATGCCAGACGTATCCCGGACCCGGCGGTGGGTCGCGTGGGCGGTGGTCGCCGGCACCGCCCTGCTCACGCTCGGCGCGGTCGCCGCCTGGGCGGTGGCGACTCCCCCGTTCGACGCCATCCAGCTCTACTCCCTCGTCGACCTGCTCGACGGCGTCGTCTACGGCGCCGTGGCCTGGCTCATCCTGAGCCGGCAACGCGCCGGCGGCCGGCTCCCCGGCCTCATCGCCTGCGCGGCGGCGCTGGGCAGCGCGCTCTCCGCGTTCGTCGCCCAGTGGCACCTCGCCGTCGGCGGCCCGCCGGTGCTGGCCGCCCTGCACCAGTGGGCCTGGCTGCCCGGGTTGTACGCGTTGGTCCTGATCATGCCCTGGCTGCTGCCGGACCGGCCGCTCGGCCGGATCGACCGGCTCGCCGTCGCCGCCGGCACCGGCTACCTGGTGGTGACGCTGGCCGCCGCCGTCACCGCGCCGTCGCCGCTGGGCGTGCTACCGCTGACCCCCGAGGCGCGCGAGGTCCGGACCGCGCTGCTGCGACCGCTGGTGCCCGTGCTGCCGTACGCGCTGGTCGGGCTCGGCCTGCTGGCCTGCGCCGGGTTGGGGTGGCGGTGGCGGCGCGGCCCCGCGCCGCAGCGGCACGGCCTCGGCTGGGCGACCGCCGGCAGTGGGCTGCTCACCCTCGCCTTCCTCGCCACGCTGCTGCCACCGGTCGTCCCGGCGATCCTGCCCGCGCTGCTGATGCTCGCCTCCCAGGCGTTCTTCCCCGCCGCGGTGGCGGTGGTGGTGCTGCGCCAACAACTGTGGGGGCTGCGGCTGGCCGTCCGGCGCACCCTCGTCTGGTATCTGATGACCGCCGTGGTGATCGCCGCGTACTGCGCGACGGTGGCCCTGCTCGACCGGTTGCTGCCGCGTTCCCTGCCGCTGCCGCAGCTCGTGGTGACCGGCGCGCTCGCGGCGGCCTTCCAACCGATCCGCCAGGCGGTGCAGCGGCGGGTGGACCGGCTGGTGCACGGCGAGGCGCCCGAGCCGCTGCTGCACCGGGTGGTGCACAGCGTCGGCAGCACCACCGACATCGGCGCGACCGTCGCCGCCGCGCTCCGGCTGGCCGAGGTGCGCGTCACCGAGGGCGGGCAGCATCCCCCGCCGAGTGACCACGGCACCCCGGTCACCGTGCCGCTGACCAGCGGCGACCGTGAGGTCGGCCACCTGCACGCCTGGCCCCGGCCCGGCGAGCTGCTCGGCGCCCGGGCCCGGGAGTCGCTCGCCGTCCTCGCCCCGGTGGTCGCCGCCGTCGTGGACCTCGCCGGCACCAACCGCGACCTGGCCCGGTCGCGGCAACGGCTGGCGGAGGTACGCGACGAGGAACGCCGATCGCTGCGCCGGGACCTGCACGACGGCCTCGGCCCGGCGCTCAGCGGCATCGGGTTGGGGCTGGCCGCCACCCGCAACCTGCTGCGCCGCGACCCGGACCGGGCGGAGAGCCTGTTGGACCGGTTGACCGACGAGCTGACCGCACGCGCGGCGGAGGTTCGCGAGCTGGCGCACGGCCTGCTGCCTCCGGTGCTCGCCGACGGCGGCCTGCGCCCCGCCCTGGACCTGCTCCGTGACCAGTACGCCCGGACCGGCCTGCGGATCGTGGTGCACGGACCGGCCACCCTGGACCCGCTGCCGGAGCCGATCGCCACCGCCGCCTACGGGGTCACCGCCGAGGCGATCCGCAACGTGCAGCGGCACGCCGGGGTGGACCAGTGCGCCGTCTCGCTGGAGCGGCGACCCGACCTGCTGCGCGTCACCGTCACCGACCAGGGTCGGGGCATGCCGCCCGGACCCGCCAACGCAGGCGTCGGTCTGCACGCGATGCGGGAACGGGCCCAGGCGGTGGGCGCGACCCTGACCGTCGGCCCGGCCGGCGCCCGCGGCACCATCGTCTGCCTGACCATCCCCCTGGAGCAACCGTGAGCGACAGTCCGATCCGCGTCGTCGTGGTGGACGACCACCCGGTCTTCCGGCTCGGCATGAGCGCGCTGCTCGACACCCTGACCGGCATCGAGTGCGTGGGCGAGGCCGCCGACGCCACCGACGCCCTGGCCCTCGTCGCCCGGGTACGCCCCGACGTGGTGCTGATGGACCTCCACCTCGGCCGGGGCTCCGGCATCGAGGCGACCCGGCTGCTGCGCCGCGACCACCCCGCGATCCGGGTCCTGGTGGTCACCATGCTCAACGACGACGCCTCACTGGTCGCCGCGCTGCGCGCCGGGGCACGCGGCTACGTCCTCAAGGGCGCCTCGGCCGCGGACGTGGAGCGCGGCATCCGGGGCGTCGCCTGCGGCGACCTGATCCTCGGCGCTCCGCTCGCCGACCGTGCCGGCGCGCTGCTCGGCGCCCGCTCCGACGCGCCGTTCCCCCAGCTGACCGACCGGGAACGCGAGATCCTCGGCCTGCTCGCGCGGGGCCTGGCCAACCCGCTGATCGCGCATCGGCTCGGGCTGAGCGCCAAGACGGTACGCAACAACGTGTCGGCCATCCTGGTGAAGTTGCACCTGGGCAGCCGGGCCGAGGCCATCGCGGCGGCCCGGGACCACGGGCTGGGCGCGCCGAGCACGGGTGAGGCGCCCCCGGTCACCGACCGGCACGCCTGACCGGGGGTCAGCCGCCCAGGAGCGCACGCTCGGCGGACGGTTCCGCCGGCAGGTGGACGCCGCTGATCTCCGCACAGCGGTCGAGCAACTCGTCTCCCAACGGGTCGATGCGCGAGCGCACCGGCCGCCAGTCACGGGCACTGACGTACCGCCCGGTGACCAGGGCGTCGGGGCCGGCGCCCACGGCCAGGCGCACCTGGCTCCGGGCGGCGTCGTCGGGGCTCGTCGGCGCGGCGTCGCCACCCATCCGGGTGCGTACCCAGCCGGGGTCGACCGCGTTGCTCAGGGTGCCGGGCCACCGTCGGGCCACGGCGACCGCGAGCGCCAGGTCCAGCAGCTTCGAGCTGGCGTACGCCTGCACGCCGTTCCACGGGCGGACGTCGTACCGAAGGTCGGTCAGGTCGGCCACCCCGTCGGCGGCCATCGCCGAGGACACGAACACCAACCGGCCGGGCCGGGGCAGCAGGGCCGTCAGCAGGTACGGCGCGAGCACATTGACCTGGAAGGTGGACTCCAGCCCGTCGCCGGTCAACTCCCGGGCCGGGGCGTCGAGCCGGGCGATCCCCGCGTTGTGCACGACGGCGTCGAGACGGCCGAACGCGGCCAGCGATCGGGCGAGCGCCGCGGTCTCCTCGATCGAACTCAGGTCCCCGACCGCGATCGCGGCCGCCGCCGGAAGCGCCGCCTTCGCCACCGCCGCCCGATCCTCGTCGCGGGCGTGCAGGACGACCCGATGCCCCTGGTCGACGAGTTGCGCAGCGGTTCGCCGGCCGATGCCGTCCACCGAGCCGGTGACGAGAATGGTGCCCATGTCGTTCCTTCCGTCCTGCGACCACGCCCTGACGTGCGGGGCTCGATGATCGATGGGAACTCCCGCCGCTTGGCGGCGTCTAAACGCGGCCACACCAAGTCCGGCCCAAGTGGTGGTTGCTGTGCTTCGGCCATGAGAAGACTCCTCGCCACCGGCCTGGCGCTCACCGTCAGCGCCGGCCTGACCGTGGTCGCGGCCGGGACCGCGCTCGCCCGACCCAACTGCGACGTACCCGTCCCGCCGCCGGCCTGCGACGACAGCCCGACCGAGCCGCCGCCTCCGCCGGTGGGCAGCGACAAGTATCCGACGGGCGCGCTGGAGTCGTGGGAGTACGGCGACGGGGCGGTGCGGGTCAGTGGCTGGGCCAGTGACCCCAACGGTGGACCGGTGCAGGTGACGGTGAGGACCGACGCGCCGCCCGCGGCGACCCGCCCGGCCGACCTGTGGCACGCCGGGCGGGGCGCCTTCGTCGGCTTCTCCTTCACGGTGCCGGCTTCGCCGGTGGCCGGGGTGCACCGGTTCTGTGTCACCGCGAACAACGTGCCCGACGGCACCGAGCCCGTGCCCGAGGTCGCCCCGCTGTCCTGCCCGCAGTACACGGTGAAGCCGACGCCGCCGAGCGACCTGACGCTGACCGCCGGGTACCAGGCCGGCAAGCGCACCCTGGACGTCACGTTCACCGACGACTCGCTCCGGGAGGACGGCTACCGCATCGACCTGAGCTGGCTGCAGACCCGGCCGAACGAGTACCCCCCGACCACCGAGGTCGGCTCCGCCCGAGCGATCATCTCCGGCACGCCGGACACCGGCCGACGCACCTGGCACTTCACCGACATGCCGCAGGCCTTCGTCCACGTGGTGGTGGTCTCGACCGAGGCCGGCCTGACCTCGGACGCGCTCACCGGCGGCGTCTCCACCCGCTGACCACCTCGGCGCGGCAGGTGTCCCGGGTCGGCGGGACACCCGGGCACGGACCGGAACCCGACCGGACCGGCCGGGACCGTCGAACGTGTGTGGCTTACCCCTCCCCCGGTCACCGACGAAGGTGGCCGATGCCGTGCTGGTCGAGCCAGGTGACCGTCCGCAGCACGAACGTCGGCGCCGCCGAGCCGGCGCTGACGTCGGTAGCGATCAGCGGTACCTGGGCGGCGACCGGGAGCAGGGTGGACTGCCAGCAGGCCGGCGTGGCGCAGGCCGAGCGGTCGTCGACGCGCCAGGCGGCGGCCACGTTGCGGCCGTCCGGGTCGGCCGGGCGGTATTCCAGCCACCGGCGCAGGTCGTTGCCGCCGTCGACCCCGGCGGCGAGGACCAGGTTGAACGAGCCCTGGACGCGTAGCAGCCGGATCTGCTCCTGCACGCCGAAGTTCGGCAGGCCGGCACCCACGCACTCGGGACCGCCGTCGCGCCAGCAGGTCCAGACCGCCGCGGGATCGGTGCCGCCGACCGCCGGGAAGGCGTAGGGCGAGACGTCGAAGACCACTGCATCGTCGTCGCCGAACACCTCCGCCGCCGCGCTCCAGAACGTGCGGGTGGCGGAAATGTCGCTCTGGCGCAACGACACGATGGGTGTGATGCCGGCGCGGACGAGCCGGTCGACGTACCGGGCCGCCTCGTCGAGGTAGCCGACGCGGTTCTGCCTGTCGATAGGGCTGCCGGTGTAGACGTAGCAGGCGTCGCTCAGCACGACCCGCACCGCGTTGACGCCGCGGGCCCGGAGCGCGCCTACGGACGCGTCGTCGACCGGGCCGTCCCAGCGGATCGGTCCCCAGGCGCACTCGCCGGGCACGGCCGACCGGATGATTCCGCGTGGCCGGTACGGCCTCGGGTCGGCGGTGACCGTGCGGATGCGGTTGCCGGATGCCTTCAGCGCGGGTGCGGCACCGGGTGCCTGCGGCGGGAGCACCCGGACGCCGCGGACCTCGGCGGTGGCCTGGGCGCCGGCGCTGTCGTAGGCGGTGGCGGTGACGCGGGTACCGCTGTTCGGCGGCACGCCGCGCCAGTCGAACGCGTACGGCGCGGTGGTGTCCACGGCGAGCAACGTGCCGCGCTCCCGGAACTCGACCCGCTCGATCCGCCGGCCGGCCACCGCCGTGGCCTCCGCACGGATCGGAATGACGCCCGGCGCCGCGAAGAAGTCGTTGGGCAGGGGCGAGGTGAGCGCCACCGACGGCCCGTCCGGCAGCGGGCTGGGCACCGGGCTCCCCGAGGCCGAACGGGTCGGGCCGGGGTCGTCCACGCTGCACGGCTGGTCGCTCAACACCCAGTCGCTCGGCTCGGGTGCAGCGTCCCGGTAGTTGCCGCCGAACCGCACCGTCACCGAGGCGCCGGTCGGCAGCGTGGACCCCGCCGGTGGGCGGAGCATGGTTATCGGGTACAACTCGCCGCTGCCGAGCGTGTATCCGTCCGGCAGCCGGTCCCGGCCCATGGTGATCGTTTGACCGCTGGCCTGCCGGAACCGCAGCCACCAGTCGGTGACGGGAGAGCCCAGGTTGGTGACGGTGAGCTCGGCCCAGAAGCCGCTGGACCACTCCCGGGTGATGGTGTAGTCGACAGTGCAGGCCGTCGCGGCGTACGCCGGATGCAGCACCATCGTCATGGTCCCGCCGACGACGACCGCGGCGGCTGTAGCCAGCGCGAAGATCCTGCGTCGCATCATGGCCCCCGTTTATTGATAGACATCACTTCATCAAGCCTCAGCGGTCGGGGCTCGGTCTGTCAATACCGTGGCCGCATGCTCGGCGGGGCGACCGCTCCCGCTCCGGTCATCCAGCCCCGAAGCAGACGAACGCCGCCGCGGTGGCCCGGGCGGGACCGTCGCCCGCCGCACCGAACGCCCGCTGCGCGTCGGCGAGGGCTCGCGCCGGGCCGGCACCCGCCCGCATCCGCGCATGCAGGTCCAGCATCAGTGCCGTGGTGGGCTCGGCCGGCACGGGCAACACGGTCGCGATCAGGCACCGGGTGCCGAGTGCCAGGAGCACCGCGGTGAACCCCATGACCTCGTCGCCGGGGCGTAGCCCGGTCAGACCGGACTCACAGGCGGAGAGCACCACGCAGCCGGGCGGCCGGGCGACCGCCTCCCACTCGTGGGCGAACAGCGGGCCGTCGGCCAGTTCCAGGGTGGAGAACTGTGGGTTGTCCGCACGGAACGTGCCGTGGGCGGCGATGTGCACCAGCCCCGCCCCGTCCAGTGCGGCGGTCAACGCCGCGGCGGTGGCGTCGGGCCCGGTGAGCCGCCGCGCCCCGGGCAGGACCTGGGCGAGCCGGCACACCTCGGCGTGCCCGGCCGGCAGGCGCGGGCCGGCGGCCAGGACCGGCGGCCCGGCCGGCAGTTCCCGCCGGTCCGCCGCGAGCCAGGCGGTGGCCGAGGGGGCGACGGTCACCGGACGCCCCGCGCAGGTGGGCAGCGCCGACCAGGGCACCGCGTGCAGCGCCCCGACCGGGACGATCACCAGGGCCCGGTCGGCCAGCCGCCGCCGCAACGGGGCGAACAGCAGCCGGTCCAGGGCGGCCGCGGCGTGGACGGCCCCCGCCCGCGCGGCGGCCGCTTCGCTCGTGGTGACCAGCCGGCGCAGGGCGAACCGGTGCCGGCGGGCCAGGTCCGCCGCGGCGGCCAGCGGGCCCAGGTCGTGCAGGCTGGCCCGCCCGTCGCGGACCAGCACCGCCCGGATCCGGTCGCCGTGGGCCACCATCTCGACCAGCACCCGGGAGCCGAGCCGCGCGGCGAGTGCCCCCACCCCGGGCGGGGCCAGCACGGCGCTCCCACCGGGCACCCGCCGGGCCAGGTCCCGGATCCGCTGCTCCAGCCGGGCCTGCCGGCCGCGCAGGGCGGTTGCCGGGCGGCCGGCCAGCACCTCGTCCTCGAGCAGGCCGCTGACCAGTCGGAGCTCAGCGAGCGCCGCCACCAGGTCGGGGTCGGCCGGGGGCAGGGCCGGCCGGGCCCGCAGCGCATTGGCCCGCCACCGCTCCGCCCACGCCAGGACCCGCGCCGGCGCGCCCGCCCGGACCGCGATGTCGAGGCCCTCGGCTGCCAGTTCCTGACCGTACGCCCCACTGTGGGCACGCAGCTCCGTCGCGCCGAGCGACATGCGGTGCCGGTCGAGCACGGCCAGCCCGCGGCGGAGCGCCCGGGCGCCCCCGGTCTCGTCCCCGCCGAGCCGGCGCGACAGGGCCAGGGCGTACCAGCCCTGGGCTCGCCGGTCGGCGGTGCCGCGACGGCGGGCCCGGGCGGCCACCGCCAGCAGGTTCCGGGCCCGGCCCGGCCGCCCCAGCGCGGCGGCCACCAGGCCGGCCTCGATCCGGGTGGTCAGCGCCGGACCCGGCCAGCCGGTGGCGTCGAGCTGGTCGGCGGTACGCGCCATGGCGGTGAGCAGGGGTGCCGAGCGGGTGCCCCGGCGGTACTCGGCGCGCAGCTCGACGTGCCGGGCGAAGACGGCCCAGGTACGCCGGCCCTGGCGTCGGAACCGGGCCCGGGCCGCGGCGGCGGCCTCGGTAGCGGTGTCCAGGTCCGCGGCGAGCAGCGCCGCGCGGGCCCGGGCCAGCAGCGCCTCGGCGAGGTCGGAGGCCATGCCCCGGCGCCGCAGTTCCCGGACGGCCGCCGTCGCGACCACCACCGCCTCGTCGACCAGCGGCACCGACAGCAGCAGCTCGACGCGGTCCAGCAGCAGCGCCGGCCGGGGTACGGCGAGCCGCCGGTACTCCTCCTCGACGGTGGCGAAGCAGCGCAGCGCGCCGGCGATGTCGCCGCGCTGACCGGCCGCGATGCCGCAGTTCCACCGGGCGTCGGCCGCCGCGAGGTCCAGGCCCAACCGGTGGAAGGCGGCTGCCGCGCGGGACAGGTCGTCGTCGGTGCCGCCGGCGGCGCCCCGGTGGGCGTTGAGCAGCCCCCGGTTGTTGCGCGCCCGCGCCTCCAGCAACAGATCACCCTCGCGCAGGGCGATGTCGACGGCCAGGCCGTAGTCGCGTACCGCCTCGTCGTAGCGACCCCGGTAGTGCAGCACCACGCCTCGCTGCATCCGGGCCCGCCCCGCGTCGGCGCCGACGAGCTGCGGCAGCGCGGCGGTCACCGCGCGCAGCGCCGCGGCGGTGTGGCCGGCGTTCGCCAACACGTAGCCCAGGCTCATCCGGGCCAACGCCCGGGTCCGGGGCGTTCCGGCGGCCCGGACCGCGCGGCGCAGGTGGTGCAGCGCGCCCGGCAGGTCGTTGAGCTCCCGGAGGGCCAGACCGACGGCCCGCTCGGCGGTGGATCGCTCGTCGGCCCCGGCCGCGGGCCCGGCGGCCAGCACCCGCTGGGCGATCGCGATCGCCTCGCGCGGGTAGCGCTGGACGGCGTCGAGCGCCGCCTGGGCCGTGCCGGCACCGGAACCGGTGCTCTCGGGCATGCCCCACAGAGTCCCCGAACCGATGGCCAGCCGTCAATGTCTGTGCGAGCCTGTCGGGAATCCGCGCCAACCCTTAACGTCATTGACATCCGACTATGCTTTGGAAGAATCGACGGCACCCGGGAAACGTGGCTCACGCCGGCCATTGGCGGACGCTTCTGCCGACCGCATGGAGGACCCGTGTCGCCTGACCATCCCGCCGCGCCGCGCCCGGCCGGCCACCTGTCCCGACGGCGACTGCTGGTCGCGTCCGCGCTGGCCGCCGCGGCGTCGTTCGCGGCCGGGTCCCGTGCGGCCCCGGCCCGCGCCGACGGCGCGGACGACGCCGCCTACCAGCGCGCCTTCGACGAGGCGCTGGCTGCCGACAAGAACGTCCGCCGGCACACCACGCCGGGCCGGGAGTTCCTCTACCGGCCGCGGCAGCTGCTCGCCGCCGACGCCGACGCCCAGCGGGTCACCGCCCGGCTGCGTGCCCTCGGCCACGTGGTGGTCGTCGGCGACGGCTTCGCCGGGGTCACCCGGCTGCTCCTCGACCGGGAGACCGACGTTCCCGCGCTCGTGACCAAGCTGCGCGACCCCCAGCAGTGGCCGGGGCAGCCGGTGCCGAAGGTGCAGCCGCACCACGTGCTGCTGGGCCTCGGCAACATCATGGGCAACCCGGGCGGCCCGCCCACGACGGTCGCCGCGCTGTCGCCGCCGGACCCGGCCCGGCTGGGTGAGGGCGCCGGGGTGACCGTCGGGATCTGCGACACCGGCATCTGGCGGCAGGCCGGCGGCTACCACCCGCAGTGGCTCGGCGGGGCGTACCTGCCGGAGGTCGACGACGAGGACCCGCTCTACGTGCACACCGACGTGCTCGCCCCGCAGGGCGGGCACGGCACCTTCGTCGCCGGGGTGGTGCGGCAGGCCGCGCCGGGGGTCCGGGTCGACCCGGAGCAGGCGCTGACCGCCACCGGCCTCGGCGACGAGGCGTCGGTGGTGGCCGCGATGGCCCGACTCGCGCCGGCGGTGTCCGTGGTCAACCTGTCCCTGGGCGGGTTCACCCAGGACGACCAGCCGTCGCTGCCCCTGGCCAACGCCGTGGCCGCGCTACCCGCGACGAGCGCCGTGGTCGCGGCTGCGGGCAACGCCGGCACCAGCCGGCCGATCTGGCCCGCCGCCCTGGGTCGGGTCGTCGCGGTGGCGGCGGTCAGTCAGGGCTCCGGTGGCGTGGCGCCGGCCACCTACAGCGGGTACGGGCCATGGGTCGACGTCTGTGCGGTCGGCGAGCGCCACAGCACGTACGTCGAGGGGCAGTTGCCGCTGCCGGGCCGGCCGACCCGGGTGTTCCACGGCTTCGCCACCTGGACGGGCACCTCGTTCGCCACGGCGCACGTCTCCGGGCGGCTCGCCGCCCTGATGACCGCCGGCGGCCTGAGCGCCGACGCGGCCCGGCTGGTGCTGCTCGCGGCACCGCGCTGGCACCCCGACTACGGCGTGCTCGTCGGATGAGCGAGCGGGCCGCGAGCGAATCAGCAGCACCGTGCGGTGGTCCCGGTCGGCGGACGGCGTCGCCGTGACCGACCCGAGCGTGACCGGCCTGGTGACCGCCGCGGCGGCCGGGGACGAGTCGGCGTGGGTGGAGCTGGTCCGCCGCTACACCCCGCTCGTCTACTCGGTGATCCGGTCGTACGACCTGAGCCGCGCCGACGCCGCCGACGTCAACCAGACCGTCTGGCTGCGTCTCGTCGAGCAGCTGAACCAGGTACGCGACCCGCAGGCCCTCGCCTCCTGGCTGGCGACCACGGCCCGGCGCGAGTGCTACCGGTTGTCCCGCCTCGGCCGCCGCACCCAGCTCTTCGACCCGTACGACGAGGCGCTGGACGCGTACCATGGCTTCTCCCGCACGGCGGACGTGGCGGCCCCGGACGAGGAACTGCTGCGCGCGGAGCGGCGGCAGGCACTGCGGGAGGGCTTCGCGCAGCTGCCGCCGCGCTGCCAGAAGCTGCTGGCCCTGTTGACCGCCGACCCGCCGGCCAGCTACCGGGAGATCGCCGAACGGCTGAGCGTGCCGGTCGGCAGCATCGGGCCCACCCAGGCCAGATGCCTGCGCCGGCTACGGGACTGCCCGGCGCTCGCCCCGTTCCTCGGCACGGCCACGACCCGGACGAACGGAGGTGAACGCGATGGAGCCGTTGCCGCCGGCCGATGACGCGGCCCTGACCGCCGAGCTGGGTGCGGCGCTGCGGGAGGCCGGGTCGGTCCCGGAGGAGTTCCTGACCGCCGCGCGGGCGGCGTTCGCCTGGCGGAACGTCGACGCGGAGGTGGCGCTCGCCCAACTGACGTTCGACTCGGCGTGCGACGCGGCGCCGGCGCTGACCCGGTCGGCCGGGTCGACGCGCACGCTGTCGTTCCGCAGTGCCACGGTGACGCTGGAGATCGAGGTGACCGACGCCGGCATCGTCGGTCAACTCTCCCCGCCCCGGGGTGGGCGGGTGTCCGCCCAGACCGCCTCGGGCACGTACGCGGAGGCGCCGGTCGACGCGGTGGGCTTCTTCTCGCTGGGCGCGCCCCCGCCCGGCCCGGTCCGGCTGCGCGCCCACACCGACGGCTACGCGGTGGCCACCACCTGGGTCTCGCTGCGCTGACCCACCGTCCACCCGGGACGGCGGCGCTCGCCGGGACGCCCGGACCGTCCCGGCGAGCGCGGCGACGGGGGCCGCGGGCTGCCCAGGCCCACGACCCCCGCCGGTGGCCGGGGCTACTGCCGCCCGACGCTGATCAGGTACTCCACCCCACCGAGGTCGGTCCGCTCCGCACCGCTCGTGTCCGGGCCGAACTGGGTCACGTCGAGCGCGAACTCCTTGTCCGAGGCGACCGCGGCCGCGAAGGTGAGGGAGAACTCGACCCGCTCACCCGGTTCCAGCAGCAGGTTGCCGAGGCTGGCCTTCGCCGGTTCGACGACCTCCAGTTGGTTCTTGCCCACCTCGCGTACGCCGGTGCCGACCTTGCCGCCGGCCTGCCACCGCTCGAACAGGGTCGGCCCGAGGTCGACGACGACCCGGCCGCCCACGCCCTGGATCGGCTCGCCCGGCTGCGTGAAGACCAGGTCGTTCTTGGTCGCCACCCGGAGCGAGTTGCCGATGGCGAACGGCCGCACGACCGGCGTCCCGCCCGCGACGAGCCGCACCGAGTCGACGTTGCGCCAGGCGATGTTGTTGTTGTTGCGGGTGTTGGTGCTGATGTCCGGACCCTCGAAGGTCATCGGATCGGTGGCCGACACCCACCTGGCCAGCAGGCAGAAGTGGCCCGGCCCGGGCACCCCGGTCCACGGGATAGTCACGGTCGTGGTGCCGGCGAAGACGGTCACGTTCGTCGCGCCGATCTGGGTCCAGTGCGTCGGCCAGACGGCACCGCCACCCGGCGTCGTCCGGTAGAGCCGCAGCACGCCGCTGTCCGTGCCGGAGCCGTACGGGCCGGGGCTGCGCAGCTTGACGAAGATGTAGTTGGTGACGCCGACGATCGGGTTCTGGCTGACGGCACACTCGACGGCGGTCGGGCAGACCTTGATGTCGGGGCTGGCCCACAGCGGGTTGAACGAGTGGGGCTGGACGCCGACGTCGGCGGCGACGTCCCGGATGTAGACGTCGGTGCGGGCCGCTGCGGCCTTGTCCTGCCGCGCCTCGACCGGCGCGGCGGCGGCCGTGGTGACCGCCAGCAGGGCGGCCAGCGCCGTGCCGGTGAGCACGGCCAGTGCCGAGCGGCGGACACGTCTTCCTACGTTGCCCATGACAGGCTTCTCCCATCGTCGAGGACCGCCGACCCGGTGTTGTCGCCTACCCGGCCGACGCGGTGACGTTGTTCAGGAGCGCGGCGCGGCGCGGTTGATACGTCCGGCGGGACCGCTCACCGTCAGATGGAGCGAGGAACGACGAATTAGACGATTGTCGATGCGTCTGCTTCATCTCGGTACGACACTGCGGACGGCATCGTCGTCACCGCAGGCCCGAGCGGCGCCCCGTCGTCGACTCCCGACTCGGGGAGCGCCAGCAATGGCCGATCCGATATGGTATTTCCCTGGTTGGTCGGCGGAGTTTGGGGGACCTTTGGACGTCCGGGCCGGCCGACCGGCAGAGGATGAGGACGTGACCCGACCAGCGTCCACGTCCACCAATGACCCGCCCCGGCCCGTCAGGAGGCCCGGAGCCCGGTCCGAACCGCCGCGGACCCGGGTCCGTCGACTCTGGGCGAGTCGCCTGGTCCGGGACGAGGGCGGCGCGGACCGGTTCACGCTGTTTCTCGTCGCCGCGGTGGTCACGATCCTGGTGACCAGGGCGTTCCTGGGCATGACCGGCTATCCCCAGGTGGGCAGCGGCGGGCTGCACGTGGCGCACGTGCTGTGGGGCGGCCTCGGAATGCTCGCCGCCCAGCTGATGTCCACGCTGTTCCTCGGCAGCGCGGTGAAGAACGCCGCCGCAATCGTGGCCGGAGTCGGGTTCGGACTGTTCATCGACGAGGTCGGCAAGTTCCTCACCGCCGACAACAACTACTTCTACGAACCCGTCGCCGCCATCATCTACGCCGTCTTCGTCGCGACGTACTCCGCGGTGAGACTCGCCGTCGACCGGCGGCCCCTGAGCGAGCGAGAACGACTGGTCAACGCGGCGCAGCGGACGGCCGACGGCTACGCCGGCTCGGCGACGGGCGGTGCGCGGCTCACCCGGATCCGCGAGCAGTGGCGGGCGGCGCTGGCCGGCTTCTGCCGCCGCTCGTTCGTCCGCCGCTGGACCGCCCCGGCGATCGCGCTGATCACCCTCTTCTCGCTGGGTCGCCCGCTCGTGCTGCTGTCTCGGCACCCCACCCTGCCCAACGCCATCTATGCGGCGTTCGCATCCACCGCGTTCGCGCTCGGGGTCCTCGGGCTGTGGCGCTCGACCCGTGGCCGGCCGGCGGCCGGGCTGCTCGAGGTGGCCCTGATGGTGGAGCTGCTCGTGGTGCAGGTCTTCTGGCTCCTGGACAACGAGTTCGCCGGAATCCTGCCGGTCGCCTGGACCGTGGCACTGCTCATCGTGAACCGGCAACACGCCGCCCGCGAGGCCTGATCGGCACCATGAGCCAGTCGGGTGTGGCAGCCCGATCCGGAGATCGACATCTACCACAGTGGTTGACGCAGCTCGCGGCCATGGCGACGGCGTACGCGGCCAGACCCGTGCGATCGCGTCGGCCATGCCTCCGAGGCCGTCGGAGCGACCGGCGCGACGGGTTGCGCGACCCGTGTCCCGGTCGGTGGGGCCGGGCCCCCACCGACCCGGGCATGTCATCGGGCGCCTTCGGGGCATGTGCCGAAGGTGATCGTGGGGAAATGGTGCGGGGCGCCGCTTCCTCGCCTAAGCTGCGTCACATATGCATCGACGATAATCAATAGTAGGTGTTGGTGGCCGCGGCCAGTTCAGGCAACTACGGGCCCGGCATCCACCGACCCCGATGGGAGTATCCGATGACCTGGCGTCCAACCATCGCCGCACTCACCGGCCTGTGCCTCGCCCTCGCCACCACACCAGGCCCCGCCGGTGCCGCACCCCCGGCTCCTCGGGACGCCGCTCATGTTAACGTTCACACCAACCCGCTCGCCGGCCCACCCGGCGCGCCCCCCGGGGTCTGCCCGGGCGGCACCGGGTACGGCCCGCCCCTGCCGGCCAGCTCCGTGTCCGCGACGAAGATCCAGAGCGGGTTCTCGTTCCTCGAAGGACCGGTCTGGATCGCCGACGGCGGCTACCTGCTGATGTCCGACATGGCCGCGGGCACCGGGCCGAACAACGTGCAGCCCTCCACGATCCGCCGGTTCACCCCGCCGGCGACCTTCGACACCTTCATCGCCAACGCCGGCAGCAACGGCCTGGCGCTCAGCCCCGACGCCCAGCAGATCATCGCCGCCACCCACGACCAGCGGAACGTCTCCGCATACCGGCTGAGCGACCAGGCCCGCAGCACCGTCGCCGCCGACTACCAGGGCCGGGCGTTCAACTCACCCAACGACGTCACGGTCCGTTCCGACGGCGTCGTCTACTTCACCGACCCCAGCTTCCAGCGCGGCAACCGACCCGACCAGATGAGCGGACGTACCAGTGTCTTCCGCGTCTCCGGCGGCCAGGTGTCGCTGGTGGACGACCGGCTGCGGCAACCCAACGGCATCGCGCTCTCCCCGGACGGCAGCACGCTCTACGTGGGCGCCTACTCCGAGAACAAGATCTACAAGTACGTCGTCCAGCCCGACGGCAGCACCGGCGCCCGCAGCGTCTTCGTGAACTACCTCGGCGGTCCCGACGGGGTCACCATCGACTGCGCCGGCAACGTGTACTGGGCCTCCGGCTCGGACGGGCTGGTCCACGTCTACTCGCCGGCCGGCGCGCAGCTCGGCACGATCCGCTCCGGCGGCACCGGCACCACCAACGTGGCGTTCGGCGGACCCGACCGGCAGACCCTCTACCTCACCTCCGGCCGAACGAACGACTCCGGCCTGTACAGCGTGCGACTCAACGTCCCCGGCTACCCGTACTGACCGAGCACCCCGGGAAGGAAAAGCAACCGTGCGGATCATTCCTCACCAGCTCCGACACCGCGTCCCGCTCGCCCTGCTGATCTGCGCCGGCACCATCCTGACCGGCGTACCCGCCAACGCCGCGCCGGCCGCGCCGGCCGCACCGGCGACCGGGAGCCGGCCAGCAGCCGGGCTCGCCGCCGACACCAGCCCGCCCACCCGGCCGACCGGCCTGCGCAGCACCCGGCTGACCTGCCAGTCCGTCACGCTCTCCTGGTACGCCTCCCGGGACAACGTCGGCGTCGCCTTCTACGACATCTATCACGACGGCCAGCTCGTCACCTCGGTCTCGGGACGGACGCTGACCGCCACGCTCAGCGTCGTGCAGGGTGTCACCTGGGGCTGGTACGTCAACGCCCGCGACGCCGCCGGCAACGTCTCGCAGGCCAGCTCCACGCTTTCGGTCACCCCGCCGTTCTGCCAGCAGGACACGTCTCCGCCCAGCACGCCGACCAACCTGGCCGCAACGGTCAACGGCACGGACGTGACCCTCACCTGGTCGGCCTCCACCGACAACGTCGCGGTCACCGGCTACACCATCCTCCGCAACGGTACGGCGGTCGGCTCCACCACCGGCACCGCCGGCAACCCGCCGGCGACCACGTTCACCGACACCGGGCTGACGCCCGACACCGACTACCGGTACACCGTGACCGCCCGGGACGCCCAGGGCAATGTCTCGGGGGCGAGCGCCGCGGTCACCGCGCACACCGGCTCGGGCTGCACGAGCCCGATCTGCGGCGCCACGGTGATCACCACCGAGAAGGACCTGCCCTGGGGCCTGGTGCAACTGCCCGACGGCACGGTCCTCTACGGCCGGCGCGACCTGTTCGACATCGTCGCCATGAACCCGGACGGCACCGACAAGCACAGCATCGGCACCGTGCCGAACGTGGCCGGCACCAACGGCGAGGGCGGCGTGCTCGGGCTGGCCGTCTCCCCCAACTTCACCACCGACCACTGGCTGTACCTCTACCACACCACCACGACCGACAACCGGATCGTGCGCATCCGCTACGACGGCACGCTGCAAACCGACACCGAGCAGGTGCTCGTCACGGGAATCCCGCGCAACAAGTACCACAACGGCGGCCGGCTGCGCTTCGGCCCCGACGGCAAGCTCTACGCCGCCGCCGGCGACGGACAGGACCCGGACGTGGCCCAGGACACCAACAACCTGGGCGGCAAGGTGCTGCGGCTCAACCCCGACGGCACCGTGCCGGCGGACAACCCCTTCGGCAACCACGTGTGGAGCTACGGCCACCGCAACCCGCAGGGACTCGCCTTCGACTCCCAGGGCCGGCTCTTCGAGCAGGAGTTCGGCAACAACGTCATGGACGAGACCAACATCATCGTCAAGGGCGGCAACTACGGCTGGCCCGCCTGCGAGGGCACCTCCGGCGACTGCGCCAACCCGAACTTCAGGGCCCCCATCCGGACGTACCCGGTGGCCGATGCCTCGTGCAGCGGCATCGCGATCGTCCGGGACGTGCTCTACATCGCCTGCCTGCGTGGCAACCGGATGTACCGTGCGGAGATCAGCGGCAACACGCTCACCAACCTCCAGCAGTACTTCGTCGGGACGTACTTCCGGCTGCGCACCGTCGAACCGACAGTCGACGGCAACCTGTGGCTGACCACGAGCACCGGCGGGGACAAGGACAGCATCCCGAACAACAGCAACGAGAAGATCCTCAAGGTGACCCTCGGTGGGGCGGCGTCCGGCCCCACGAGCTGAGGGCGAGCCGGGAATCCGGCACCGCCAGCCCTCGGAGGGTGCCCGCGTCGCGCGGGCACCCTCCGATCCGGAAACCCAAAACGGTGCGGGCAAGCAAGGTCACCAGGCCCGCGATGCTCCACGGTGTTCCTCCCGAACAAGCAAGGATCTTGCCGCTCTGTAGCATGCCGCGCATGTATGCGCTTTACGCCTGGGGAAACTTCATCAGCGAGGTCGGACTCGACCGGCGGCCGGCCTGGCTCGACCCGGCGGTACTCCGCGGCGAACAACAGGTCATCGACGAAAGCCTGATGATCGGCGACACTGACACGCTTCTGGTCGACGGTCCCGGCACTCTCTTCGAGATCGATGGCGACGACGAGAATCTCGTGCCCGGTAGTGAGCTCATCGGCCGTGACCTCAGCGGTGTCGAGTGGCGGGTCTCCCGCATCCGGGCAGCCACCGACGGCACCCGCGAGGACGCCCTGCGCATCGTCGCGGTGATCGAGGAGGATGGCGACTACTTCGAGGAAGATGAGCGACACGCGTACAACTCGGTCCCGGTCGGCGAGATCGTCACCCTCTGGGAAGACGGTCACGGCCAGTGGACGCTGGCCCTGGTCGAGCTCTGAAACAGGGTGACCGCTCCCGGTAGGACAGCAGTCGACCAAGACGCACTGCCCAGCACGGGAGCTCCGCTGCTGACCTGTCCTGCCAGCATTCCGCTGTCCACCCGCAGCCTGACCCGCCTGACCGACCTGATCCGCGACCGGCGCCGCACGCTCGGGGGCCTGCGACCTGCCGCAGATCGGATCAGGGAGCGAGACCAGCGGTCACCGCGTGATGATCACGTGGAAGTTGCGAGGACCGTGCACGCCCTCGACCCGGTTGAGTTCGATGTCGCTGGTGGCGGACGGCCCACTGATCCAGGTCAGCGGCCGGCGCGGATCCAGGCGGGCGAGGGCGTCCGGCACGGTGGCGACGACCTGGTCGCTACGCAGCACGCACACGTGCAGGTCGGGCAGCAGCGTGATGATGGGGCGGCCCTGGTCGGCAGCCCCGTCGAGCACGACGGTGCCGGTGTCGGCGACGGCGAAGTTGGCGCCGGACACGGCCACCCGGGTGCTCAGGAACGTCTGCCGCAGGTGCCGGCGGGCGGCGGCGGCCAGGGTGGCCGGGTCGTCGGTGAGCGCCGGGTCGACGCCCGGCATGGCCCGCAGGAAGATGTCCCGGATCTCGGCACGGTTGCGGTGGATCGCCGGCACCAGGAGGTGGCTCGGCCGGTCGTCGCCGAGCTGCACGATCAGCTCGGCGAGGTCGGTCTCGACCGGCTCGATCCCGGCCTCCGCCAGCGCCTCGTTGAGGCCGATCTCCTGGGTGGCCATCGACTTGACCTTCATCACCCGGTCCGCGCCGGTAGCCCGGACCAGCTCGGTGACGATGCGGTTCGCCGCCACCGCGTCGGCGGCCCAGTGCACCGTCCCGCCAGCGCGGACGACCGCCGCTTCGAGCTGCTCCAGCAGCTCGGGCAGGCGGGCCATGGTGTCGGCCTTGATCGCCCGCCCGGCCGCGCGGAGCTGCGGCGACTGTGCTGCGCTTGGACAGCGGCAAATCCGGGGCACGGATGGTGTCGTGGTTGGATCGCCCTGGCGAGGCTCTGGCGTGACTGGATGGTTTACCCGGGCAGTCGGTCCCAACTCAGGTCGGCCTGCCCGCTACCGTCTGCGTATCGCGGCGGCCACGCTTCCAGATCCGCAGCGAAATAGCCCAGTCCTGAACAGCACGAGGAGACACCGATGGCCGACGCCACCAGCGACGCCGATCCCACCGCTGACGCCGAAGCGGGAACCGAGGAACAGCCGCAGCCCTTCGAGAACCGGGCGGCACGACGGTCCAAGGGCAAGGCCACCGTCAACCACATCGGGGGTACCGCGAGCCGCGTCCACGGCCGTTCCGGCACGGTGCAGAGTCCTCGCCAGTATGGCAACCGTCGAAGCGGCTGATCTTCGGACCTCCTGGTAACGGCCGTGTTCGGTAGCTGTGGCCGCTACCCGCGTCCAGCCGCTGCCGCAGATTCGTAGCAGGACGGTGAGGGCGAGCCAATCGCGTGACGATGAGGGCACGGTTAGTACCGACGCTGTTGCAACAGCAGACTCGACTCGGCAGGAGCCCTGCGTCGGCCTCCAAACGGGCGGTGACCGTCGGGTCGCGCGTGACTCGCGGCAACCAGGGCAACCAAGTCGATCCGCACCACGGCAGCGTACGCGCGGTCGTGTCATGCTCGCCGCTCGCGCGCCGACAGCGGCATGTGCGGGTGTCTCGGGTGACGGGCGTGCCTGGTTAGCCGTTCCCGTTGCCGAGCGGAGGTACCAGCCCGATCTACCGCCCGAACTCGGCGGAGATCTACTACCCCGAGGGCAACGACTGGGGTACGCACTTCCCCTTCTACTTCGGCAGTTTCGA
>NZ_JBISAC010000002.1:0-983363 GCF_044391475.1 Micromonospora sp. NPDC018662 | reverse complement strand
TACTGCACTCGGGAGGGTGTGGGAGAGTAGGACACCGCCGGACAATCTTCCAGTCAGGGCCACCCTTCGGGGTGGCCCTGACTGCGTTTCACCGAACGGCCGGAATCACCACGACGAACCC
Source organism: Micromonospora sp. NPDC018662 (assembly GCF_044391475.1). Lineage (NCBI taxonomy): Bacteria > Bacillati > Actinomycetota > Actinomycetes > Micromonosporales > Micromonosporaceae > Micromonospora > Micromonospora sp. NPDC018662. The sequence continues at coordinate 983,242 of NZ_JBISAC010000002.1, read as the reverse complement.
GCTGCGTCTCGTACCGTCAAGCCGGGGACCGCCCGACGGGGTCCAGGAAACGTGACGTGACGTACGGCGGGTTCGGGATCGGTACGGACCGGTCGGGGTACAGGAGTGGTCATGCAGATCGGAATCATCGGGTCGGGGCACATCGGGGGCACCCTCACCCGTCGTCTGAGTTCACTCGGCCACGACGTCGCGGTAACCAATTCCCGCGGCCCGCAGAGCCTGACCGACCTCGCCGCCGAGACCGGCGCCCGGGCCGTGAGCCTGGAGGAGGCGGTCCAGGGCGCGGAACTCGTGGTCATCGCGATCCCGCTGAAGGTGGTGCCGCAGCTGCCGGCGTCGCTCTTCGACGGCAAGCTGGTCGTGGACGCGAACAACTACTACCCCCAGCGCGACGGCGACGTGGCCGAGCTGCTGGACCGCAGCCTCAGCTCCAGCCGGTGGACCGCCGACCACCTCAAGGGCGCCCGGGTGGTGAAGGTCTTCAACAACATCCAGGCGGCGCACCTGATGGACGAGGGCAAGCCGGCGGGCACGCCGGGCCGGATCGGGCTGCCGGTCGCCGGTGACGACGCGGACGCCAAGCGGATCGTCATGGGGCTCGTGGACGAGCTGGGCTTCGACCCGGTCGACGCGGGCACGTTGGACGAGAGCTGGCGGCAGCAGCCGGACACCCCGGTGTACGGCACCGACCGGGACGCCGACGGCGTACGGGAGGGTCTGGCCGCGGCGCGGCCCTGACCACGTCGAGCACGAAGAAGGCCCCGCTGAGCGGGGCCTTCTTGGTGTCCGGGGTCAGGCGCCCGGGTCGGGGGCGCAGATGAAGCGTGGCTCGGCGTCGTAGCGCCAGCTGAACTTCTCCCGCTTGATGACCTTGCCGTCCTTCTTGATCACCCGGAACGCGTCCTGGGCGAATCCCACGCCACCGGCCGCGGCGATGCAGTCCGGGCCGGGCTTCAGGTAGACAGTCTTCGGCTGGGTGACGTTCCGACGCGGGCCGTACTCGGTCTTCACGCTGTCGTAGATCTTGGTGCTCCAGATCGACACGGTGATCGTGCTGCCCGTGTACGAGGTGTCGATGAGCACGCCGTGCGTGGTGTTGTTGCGGAACTTGAAGTCGAGCTGCGGCCAGTAGATGGTCGACTCGATGACGGCCGGGTAGCGGCTGAAGTAGAACGAGTGCGGCTTGTGCTCGACGTCCTCCATCCCGGCGTAGTAGGTCGCGTTGAACAGCGTGGTGGTGAACTGCGACACGCCGCCGCCCACGCCCGGCACCAGCTTGCCGTTCACGATCGTCGGCGCGTCCTGGTAGCCCTGGTCGTAGCCGCGTTCGCCGGTGTGCGCGTTGAGCGAGAACGTCTCCCCCGGCTTGACGATGGTGCCGTCCACGTCCTTGGCCGCCTGGACGATGTTCTGGCTGCGCGGTGAGGAGAGGCCGCCGGTGAACCGGGTGGTGAAGGTGGAGACCCGTTCCTTGATGCCCAGCTCGGTCAGCTTGGCCTCGGTCAGCTCCGGGGTGGCCGGCTTCAGCTCGGCGGTCACCGTGCGGCCGGTCGGCTTCGGCAGCACCGCGAGCAGCGCGGGCCCGAGCGCCGCGGCGTCGACCTGGCGGCCGGCCCGGCTCGGCACCACCTTCGGCTTGCCGCCGCTGATGGTCAGCCCGGCGTCGCGTGGTTCCACCTCGAGCGTCGCCAGCTTGCCGCCGAGCGCGGCGCGCAGGCGCTTGACGTCGACCCGGGGAGTGATCGTGCCGGCGTCGTCGGTCGGGAAGCGCAGCGACCGGGCGATGGCGGCGGGCGGGATGGTGACCGAGCCGCCGTCGGTGGTGAGCGTGACGGGCGCGGCCACGGCCGGCCGGGCCAACTCGGTGACGAGCCGGTCGACCTCCTCCCGGGTGGTCGCCGGCCACTTCTCCACCAGCGGCACGGTGACCGGCCGGGCGGCCAGCCACGCCGAGGTGACCGCTGCCGTCGCGCCGGCCGTGTCGACGGTCAGCGCCGGCTTCGGGTAGACCGGTTTCGGGGTGGTGCCGGTCCAGATGATGGTCGGCATGGTCATCTCGCGGCCCTGGTCGCCCACCGCCTTGCGCAGGGCGGCCGCCAGTCGGGCGGCGTCGACAGTGATCACCGGCTCGACCGCGCGGGAGCCGACCAGCCGGCTCACCGCGTGCGCGTCGGCGGCGGCGGCCGCCGCGACGGTGGCGTCCACGTCGATGGCGAGCCCGACGTCGGCCGGCTTCAGCTCGACCTTCTGCTCGCCCACGGTCACGGTGATCGGGGCGTTCAGCTTGTCGGCCCGTCGTTCCAGCTCGGTGCGCAGCGCCTGGGCTGCCTCCGCGCGGCTCCGGCCGCCCAGCTCGGTGCCGAGCACCGTGGTGCCGCGGGGCACGTCACCGGCGTACGCGTAGGCGCCGACGCCGACGCCGCCGGCGAGCAGGACGGCGGTGATCCCGCCGGCCAGCAGCAGTCGGCCGCGCCGGGAGCGCGCCGGCTTCCCCGGGTCGCCGGTGGGCGGTGTGGCGACCGGCTCCAGCTCGACCCCGGGCCAGCTCACCGCCGCCACCTTGATGGTGGGGCGGTCGTCGGCGGCCGGCATCTTCTCGCCGTACATCGTCACTGCAACCTCGATCGGAAGTACATGTGCGGGGACCGCTTCCCCCGCGGGAGACACCTACGGTAACCAACGCTCGGGCCGGCCGGGAGTCTCCGGCCGGGCGGTCGTGTCGGGTGGGTGGCGGTGTCGTGCCGATCACCCGTTTCGGGTCCCCGTCGACGCCCCGATCGTGACACGGTGAGCGGGTGCGGGCGGACGAGCGGGGGTTGGCGTACGGCGGTGGCTGGCTGGACCGGGCGGCGGAGCGGCGCGGCGACGCGGTCTGGCTGGCCGAGCGGCTGGCCGATCCGGCAAGCGTGGTGCTGCCGTTGTGGCAGGACAACTGCCTGGTGGACGCCGAGCGGGCACCGGTGCGCCCGGCGACGGTGGACGCCGCCGGGTTGCTCGCCGCCGCCGACGAGACCGTCTTCCTGGGGCTGGACGCGGGGCGTGCGGTGTTCGCCGTCGACCTGTCCGGTCGGGCCGGGAGCGAGGCCTGCGAGCTGGCCGGCGCGGTCGGGGCGGTGGACGTCCGGGCCCTGGTGGGCGGGCTGGCGCCGGCCGAGGCGGCACTCCAGGCGTACGCGAAGGGGTTGTTGCACTGGCATCGGGGCCAGCGGTTCTGCGGCGCCTGTGGCGCGGCGACGGTGGCCGGGTCGGGCGGGCACGTCCGTTCCTGCGCCGGGTCGGGCTGCGGCCGGCTGCTCTTCCCGCGGATCGAGCCGGCGGTGATCATGCTGGTCGAGGCGCCCGACGAGCCGGCGCGTTGCCTGCTGGGCCGGCATCGCGGGGCGGCGGAGGACTCCTGGTCGCTGTTGGCCGGTTTCGTGGAGATCGGCGAGAGCCTGGAGGACGCGGTCCGGCGGGAGTTGACCGAGGAGGCCGGCGTGTCCGTGCGTGCGGTGTCCTATCAGGGTTCGCAGGCGTGGCCGTTCCCGGCCGGGCTGATGGTCGGGTTCCGGGCGACGGCGTCGTCGACGCGGGTCCGGGTCGACGGCGAGGAGCTGGTGGAGGCGCGCTGGTTCACCCGGGCGGAGCTGCGGGCACGGGCCGCCGCCGGGCGTTCCCTCGGCCGGATCGACTCGATCGACCGCCACCTGCTGGGGTCGTGGTTGGACGGGCGGGGCTGACGGCTCGCCGGTCGGTGGCCGGGGTCGGCCGGACGGGTGATCGGGTCCTCACCCACAGCGCCTTGCCAGCTCGCCGTTATCGAACTGTGATGTTTGGCAGTGGCGATTACCACAGGTGAAACGCGTTCGCCATCCTGTCGTAATCAGGCGGGTTTGCCCTGACCTCGTGGTCCCGAGGATGTTAACCGTTGGTAACCACAGGCGATCTTGATATCACGACTGTGTTACCCGTCAGTAGCTTGGGGCTTGTGAGGTCTGTCGCTTCGCGAGAGCATCCAATCCGCGACCGCGCGGCCGTTCGGCACGACGGCATCCGCGCCGCCCCGCAGCTTTCCCGTCCCGCGTCGCGTCCCGCGTCCGGAGACGCACCCCCGTCGAGGAGGACCTTGTGAGTGAATCGGAGAACCGTCAGCTGAGTGGCGGCACCCGCTGGCGGCGCTTCGCCGCGATGATGGTGCCGGCGACGGTCGTCGCCGGCGGCATCGTGCTGGGCATGGCCAACGGCGCGATCGCGGCCTCGTTCGCGGTGTCGGGCCAGACCTTCAAGGTCGGCGCCACGAAGCTGGAGGGCAACGGCTTCAAGCAGTACGGCGGTCTGGTCGAGGAGAAGAGCGGCACCAAGCACCCGGTGGCCGTCTCGGAGATCGCCGACGCCAAGCTCTACGACCTCTGCCAGTCGGTCAACGCCAGCATCCCGGGCGTGCCGATCGTGCTGACCATCAACGCCGGTGGCGGCGGCAAGCCGGCCACCGCCACCAACCTGCTGATCGACATGGAGTCGCTCGAGGGCGACGCCACGTTCGAGAACATCCAGATCGGCCGCGACGCCAACGAGCTCAACCCGACGAAGGGCCAGCCCGGCGCGTTCGGCCAGAGCGCGGACACGGTGACCATCACGAAGCTGGAGCAGGTGGCGCGCTCCACCAGCGCCGGCGTCTTCACCCTCAACGGCCTGAAGCTGAAGGTCAACGTGGGCAAGGACGCCAAGGAGTGCTTCTGATCTGATGGCGAGGCCCGCGGAGGGCGCCCTCCGCGGGCCTCGACCATGTCTCACCCCGTCAGCACCGCCAGGAGGAGTACGTGACAACCGCCGAGACGCAGCAGGCCCGGCCGGGTCGGCCCGGCCAGGCGTGGCGTGGCTTCCGCCGGTGGCGCCGGGCACGACCGTTCTGGGGCGGTCTCTTCACCGCGCTGGCCGGTCTGGAGATCTTCGCCACCACCCAGATGAGCCTCAACGGCCTCACGTTCCAGATGGGGCCCACCGGGTTCCTGTCCTGGCTCATCCCGACCATCCTCGTGACCTGCGGCATGCTGCTCTGGTTCAGCCCGGCCCAGCGGATGTTCTACGCGGTGGTCGCGGCGATCACCGCGCTCTACTCGCTGATCGGCGTGAACCTCGGCGGCTTCTTCATCGGCCTGCTGCTCGGCATGATCGGCAGCGCGCTCGGCTTCGCCTGGGTGCCGCGCAAGGAGGCCGCCGGCGACCCGACGCCGGCCCAGCCGGTCGACGAGCCGGCGGTGGAGCCGGACGAGGAGCCGGAGCCCGCCCTCGTCGACGAGTTGCTGCCGCCCCGGCAGCGGGAGGACGACGCCACCGGCGTCCTCACCGACACGTTGCCGGCGCCGCGTAACCCGCTGCGCGAGGCGGCACCCGTCGACCCCGCCGCGCCGGACGCGCCCCGCGGGTCGGGGCAACCGCCCCGGGCGTACGCGATCCTGCTGGTCCTCGCGGTCTCCCTGGGCGGTCTGGTCGCGCTCCGCGACCAGCGGCCGGCGGTCGCCGCGCCGACGGCCTGCCCGACCACGTCGGCGCCGGCGCCGAAGCCGTCCGCCTCGAAGACCGCCCCGGCGTCGCCGTCGGCCAGCCCGAGCGCCACCGCCACGACGGCGCCGCCGGCGGAGGACCCGGACGGCAACCTGCTGACCGACCTCGTCGACGGCATCACCGACCTGTTCACCGGCGGGGAGGAGAAGGCCGAGCCGTCGCCGTCGCCATCGGCAGTGGCGCCCGCCGCTGCCGCCACGCCGAGCGCGAGCGTCACGCCGAAGCCCGCCGGCAGCGCCAAGCCGTCGACCTCGGCGAAGCCGGATGCCGACTGCGGCGACGCCGACCCGGCCCCGACCAAGCCCAAGCCGGTCGAGGAGGGCAAGCCGCTGCCCAAGCTGGCCGCCGACCCCGACCAGCCGCTCGTGGCCGACCCGCCCTCCCTGCTCACCGGCTCCAAGGTGACCATGACCGGGTTGCGCTTCGAGGGCATCGTCGAGCTGCCCACCTACCGGGGCAAGCTCAAGTGCCTGAAGTTCACCATGGACAAGGCGGTCACCGACGACTTCACGCTGCTGGCCAGCGGCCCGGCGGGCAAGAAGCAGCGGTACGTCACGGACCGGCTCACCGTCTCCGGCGACGTCGCGTTCTACGCCACCCGGTTCGTCGGGCACCTGCTCGGCATCAAGATCACGCTGACGCCGGACCTGCCCTTCCCGGACGGCATCCCGATCACCTCGCCGATCCCGATCAGCTTCGACGACCCGGTGATCGAGTTGGCGTACGAGCACTCGAACTCGCTCACCGCCAAGCCGGTGCTCCGGGTCGACCTGGCCTGATCCGGGCGCACCACGGAAACGGCCGGGCGTCGGAGGTCCCTCCGACGCCCGGCCACCGTCGTCCTCAGAGTCTTCCCAGCGCCCGGCGTAGCGGGTCGAGCCCCAGCGCGCCCAGGTCGAGCGCCTGGCGGTGGAACTCCTTCAGGTCGAAGTCGGCGCCCTTGCGGGCCTTCGCCTCATCGCGCGCCTGCAACCAGATCCGCTCGCCCACCTTGTAGGAGGGCGCCTGCCCCGGCCAGCCGAGGTAGCGGTTCAGCTCGAAGCGCAGCGTCTCGTCCGGCACCCGGCAGTGCGCCCGCATGAACTCCCAACCCAGCTCCGGCGTCCAGCGTTCGCCCGGGTGGAAGCCGAACGGATTGTCCACCGGGATCGCCAGCTCGAGGTGCATGCCGATGTCGACGATCACGCGGGCCGCCCGCAGCGCCTGCCCGTCGAGCATGCCGAGGCGGTCGCCCGGATCCTCCAGGTAGCCCAGCTCGTCCATCAGCCGCTCCGAGTAGAGCGCCCAGCCCTCGCCGTGCCCGGAGACCCAGCACAGCAGCCGCTGCCAGCGGTTGAGCAGGTCGGCCCGGACGGCGGTCTGCGCGACCTGAAGGTGGTGGCCGGGCACGCCCTCGTGGTAGACGGTGGTCACCTCACGCCAGGTGGAGAACTCGGTGATGCCCTGCGGCACCGCCCACCACATCCGCCCCGGCCGGGAGAAGTCCTCGCTCGGCCCGGTGTAGTAGATGGCGCCGTCGCTGGTCGGCGCGAGACAGCACTCGATCCGGCGGACCTGCTCCGGGATGTCGAAGTGGGTGCCGTCCAGCTCGCTGATGGCCCGGTCGGCGAGCGCCTGCATCCAGTCGCGGAACGCCTCCTTGCCCCGGACCGTCCGTGCCGGGTCGGCGTCGAGCGCGCGTACCGCGTCGTCGACCGTGGCGCCGGGGCCGACGATCCGCGCGGCCACCGCCCGCATCTCGCCCTCCAGGCGGGCCAGCTCCGCGAAACCCCAGGCGTACGTCTCGTCCAGGTCGACCTTCGCGCCGAGGAAGTACTGCGAGGCCAGTTCGTAGCGCTCCCGGCCGGCGGCCTGCTTCTGCCGACCGACGGGCGCCAGTTCGGTGCGGAGGAAGTGCCCGAACTCGGCAGTGGCCGCAGTCGCGGCGGAAGCGCCCTTGCGCAGCTCGGCACCGAGCGTGCCGTCCGCGTCGAGGCGCTCGGCCAGGCCGTGGAAGAAGTTGTCGCCGTTCGGGTCGGCCCAGATGTCGCACTGCTTGGCCACCTCGACGAGCTGCACCTGCGAGCTGACCCGGCCGGCCGCGGCCGCCTCCCGCAGCGTGCGCTTGTAGCCCTCCAGCGCGGACGCGAAGCGGTTGAGTCGGGTGGCGACGTTGGCCTTCGCCTCCTCGCCGTCGGTCGGCATCAGGTCGAAGACCATCCGGAGCTCGTGCAGCCCGCTCGTGATCACGCTGACCTCGCTGGTGGTCTCGCCGCTGTCGTACCGGGCGAGTTCCAGGCCGAGGCGCTCCTGCATCGCCTCCTGCGCGGTCCGCTCCGCCTCGGTCCCCGCCTCGGTCACGTCGAGCTGGCCGAGCGTGCGTCGGGCCAGCTCGGCGCGGGCCGCGTAGCCGTCGGGGGAGAGGTCGTCGAGCTGGTCGTCGTAGCCGGCGATGCCGACGTAGGTGGCGCCGGTCGGGCTCAGCGGAGCCCACTCCGCCACGTACCGGTTGGCGAGGTCATCGATTCGTCCCACGGGGCGACCCTACGTGACCGGAGCACCCCGCTGTCGAGCCCGTTTGCCGTGTTCAGGGTTGGGGATCGGGCGGTTGCTGTGGCGGTCGACACGACGACCGAAATCCGCGCGACTTCGGCGTGCCCGAGGAGCAGAGTGTCAGGGGTGAACGCGCATATCACTCCTGACCGGGCGCCGCTGCGGAGCTGGCTGCCCGGGTTCGTCGCACTGGCCGCGATCTGGGGTTCCAGCTTCCTCTTCATCAAGGTGGGGGTGAGCGAGCTGCACCCGGTGCACCTCACCCTCTACCGGGTGGCCACCGGCGCGGCCACGCTGCTGGTGGTGCTGGCCGCGCTGCGCGACCGGCTGCCCCGCGAGCCCCGGATCTGGGCCCACCTGCTGGTGGTGGCCGCGTTCGGCGTCGTGCTGCCGTTCACCCTGTTCGGCTACGGCGAGCAGCGGGTCGAGTCCATGCTCGCCGGCATCTGGAACGCCACCACGCCGCTCATCGTGCTGCCGCTGGCGGTGCTGGTGTTCCGCACCGAACGGCTGACCGCGCGGCGGGCGATCGGGCTGGCGCTGGGCTTCGTCGGCGTGCTGGTGGTGCTGGGCGTCTGGGCGGGCGTGGGTGGTGCGCACTTCACCGGCCAGCTCATGTGCCTCGGGGCGGCGGCCTGCTACGGGCTGGCGATCCCTTACCAGAAGAAGTTCATCGCGGGCCGCGCGTACTCGGGACTGTCGTTGTCGGCGGCGCAACTGCTCGTGGCGACCGCGCAGCTCGCGCTGGTCGCGCCGCTGGTGGCCGGTGCGCCACCGCTGCCGACCGGCCTGTCCCCCCGGGTGGTGGCCAGCGTGCTCGCGCTCGGCGCGCTCGGCACCGGGCTCGCCTTCGTGATCAACCTGCGCAACATCCGGTTGGCGGGCGCCAGCACCGCGTCCACCGTGACGTACCTGATCCCGGTCTTCGCGGTGCTGGTCGGCGCCGTGGTGCTCGGCGAGCGGATGAACTGGCACCAGCCGGTGGGCGCGCTGATCGTGCTGGTCGGGGTGGCCGTGGCGCAGGGCCTGTTCGGCCGGCGTGGACGCCGGCCGGAGCCGGTGGCCGCGGCCACCCGCACGGTCGAGCCGGCCGCCCGGGGCTGACCGCTCAGCCCCGGCCCGCCGTCCACCTCACCAGACGGTCGGCGGTCCACGTGTTGACCACCCGGTCGGCCGGTACGCCGCAGCGCGCCGCCCGCTCACAGCCGAAGCGCTGCCAGTCGAGCTGGCCGGGCGCGTGTGCGTCGGTGTCGATCGCGAACCGGCAGCCCGCCTCCAACGCGCGGCGGATCAGCCGCTTCGGCGGGTCCTGCCGCTCCGGTCGGGAGTTGATCTCGACGGCCACGTCGTGCTCCGCGCAGGCGGCGAAGACCGCGTCCGCGTCGAACTCGCTCTCCTTGCGGGTACGCGCCCGGTGCCCCTTGTCGCCCGGCCCGGTCACGCCGGCCGGCCGGGACGACACCATCCGGCCGGTGCAGTGCCCGAGGATGTCCAGGTGCGGGTTCGCGACCGCGGTCAGCATCCGGCGGGTCATCTTCGCCCGGTCGTCGTTCAGGCCGCTGTGCACCGAGCCGACCACCACGTCCAGCCGGGCGAGCAACTCGTCGGTCTGGTCGAGCGAGCCGTCGGCGAGGATGTCGACCTCGATGCCGGTGAGGATGCGGAAACCCTTCGGCAGCGCCGCGTTCACGGCGGCCACGTGGTCGAGCTGCCGGCGCAGCCGGTCCGCGGTGAGACCACGGGCCACCTTGAGGCGGGGCGAGTGGTCGGTGAGCACCAGGTATTCGTGGCCCAGCTCGACCGCGGCCAGCGCCATCTCCTCGATCGGTGAGCCGCCGTCCGACCAGTCGGAGTGGGTGTGGCAGTCGCCGCGCAACGCGTCCCGCAGCTTCGCCGCCTCGTCGTCCAAGTCGGTGCCCTCGGTGGCCAGCAGCCGACGCAGATAGACCGGCTCCTCGCCGGCCAGCGACTCGGCCACGCAGCGGGCGGTGACGTCGCCGACGCCGGCCAACTCGGTCAGCTTGCCGGTGCGGGCCCGCTCGGCCACCTCGCCGGCCGGTAGCGCGCCCAGCGCCGTGGCCGCCGACCGGAACGCCCGGACCCGGTAGGTGGCCTCGTTGGCCCGTTCCAGCAGGAACGCGATCCGGCGCAGGTCGGCGAGGGGATCCCGGGCAGTCATGCAGTGGAACCTACGCGCTAAGGCCGTCCGCCGTGCGCCGCCGGACCGCGCGTCGGGTCAGCCGCCCGCCGCGGACCGACCCGGCGACGCCGGGCAGCCGTGTTTGCGCTGCCAGGCGGTGACCTCGGCGACCGGGGACCGGTTGCCGCCCTGGCGCCAGGAGTTCAGGTAGGGCGCCGGCCAGACCACCCCCCGGCGGATCCACCAGTCGTCGTGGCCGGAGCACTTCGGGGAGAGGCCGAAGTGCAGGTGACACACGTTGTTGGCGTTGCCGGTGCGGCCCACCTTGCCGAGCTGCTGCCCGGCGCGGACGCGGACGCCGGCGTCGACGCCGGAGGCGATCGCGCTCAGATGCGAGCCGTAGTAGCGCACCCCGTCGTCGCCGAGCAGCGAGACCGAGAGCCCGCCGTTGTTCGGCCCGAGCGGCCCGCGCTTGTCGAACCGGTCGACCCGGCTCACCTCCAGGACCACCCCGTCGGTGACCGCCACCACCGGCTCACCGCAGTCGGCGAACAGGTCGGTGCCCGGGTAGCCGCCGTGCGTCGGGTGGTAGTCGACGTTGCCGGCCCGGACCGGGAAGACACGCCGCGCCGCGGTGCGCGACGGTGTCGGGGCGACGCTGGCGGCCGGGGCGGAGGAGGCGGCCGGCGGGGCCGGGCTCGCCGTCGGCTCGGCCGGTTGGGCCGCCGTCACCATCGGGCTCGGATCCTGCCACGCGTCCGCGGGCGCCGCGGGTCGGTCGCACCCGGCGGCCAACGCCGCGACGAGCAACAGGACCGGGTACGCCGGGCGCGCGCGGCGTCCGATCGATGGCGAGCGCATCCGATCATCCTGGCAGACCACTACCGTGGGAACGAGCGCGCCGGCCCGGTCGCACCGGCCGGTGACGGTGGGTCACGTCGGCGGGGCGGGTCGGGAGGGGAGCAGCGGTGACGAACGGGTGGCACGGCGGAGCCGAGGGCGGCGGGCCGGGGGCGTTCCACCAGCCGCCGCGTACCCCGTCGGGGCTCTTTCCGTCCGGCGGGCCGATGCGGCCCAGCTACCGCGAGCCGTACCCGGTGACCGGTGCTGGCGTCGCGCTCGGCGCGGTGCTCACCTTCGCCTGGTTGCTGCTGTTCGGGCTGGTGGGCCACGACGTGCCCGGCTACGCCCGGTGGACGGTGCTCGCCGGCGGCATCGCCTGGGCGGTCGCCGCCGTGCTGACCCGCCACGGCGACCGGGGGGTGGCCACCGGGGTGGCGATCGTCACCTCGGGCGGCTGGAGCATCGCCGCGGCCATCGTCGCGGTGCGGTGGGCGCAGACCGGCGACTGGCCGCTCTGGTGACCTTGGGTGCCGCTTTCGCTGCGTAGCGAAGACCATCTTGACGTACGCGCGGTAACGGTTCACGCTCGCCGTATGGCCTGGACCACACCGCCGCGGCTCGACCCCGATCGGAGCCGCCGTCGCCTGCAACTCCTCGCCGAGTTGGCCGGTGCCCGTGCGGTACAGCAGCGCGAACGGCCGCAGCGGGCGCGCAGCGAACGCCTGCGCCAGCTCATCGCGACGCGCCGCCGCGTGGCCGGCTGAGGCGACTTTCTCCAGGAACGGCCGGCCCCTGTCGGGGCGTTGACCGGTCGCCCGCCGACCCGACCGGTTAACGTGCATCGCGTGACGTGTCGGCGTGCTGCCGAGGCCAATTTGGGGGGACCGTGTCGTACTTCGCTGCTGCCGTGGCGCGCATCGACGGCGGCTGGACCGCCGGCGAGGTGAGCCTGCGGGGCGTCACCGACATCGAGGAGGTGGCCGACCGGCTGCGCGACGTCGAGCCGGACGCCGACCTCTCCCTGCTGTTCGTCGAGGCGGACGACACCTACCTGGTCGTCCTGCGCCTCGACGAGGGGGAGGACCTGCGGGTCTTCGGCTCCGACTCGGCGTACGCGGAGGAGTCCCGGCTGGGCGCGCTGCTGGTCGGTGACCTGAAGACCTCGGTCACCGGGCTGGAGGACGTCGACGAGCCGCGACCGTCCGGCGGCGACGACGACACCGAGCAGCCGGCCGTGGACCCGGAGGCCGACCCGGTGGGCGACGCCGACCTTCTCGCCGACCTGGGCATCCCGGCGCCGAAGCTGCTCGCGCTCTGCGCACACGAGGGCAACATGCCGGCCGACGTGACGGCCGAGATCTGCCAGGTGCTCGGCTGCGTGGACGAGGTCGAGGAGCTGCGTGAGGTCTGAGCCCGACGGGTCGGTGCTGCCCGGCGCGAACGAGGCGATGGCCGACCCGGGCCCGGTGGGCCGCCGGCAGCGGCACGAGCTGTGGATGCGCCGGGCCCTCCAGGTCGCGGCGACCGGCCCGGACGGGCCGACGCCGGACGAGGGCGCCGACGACGTGCCGGTCGGCGCGGTGCTCTACGGACCCGACGGCGCCGAACTGGCGATCGGGCGCAACGAGCGGGAGTTGACCGGCGATCCGACCGCGCACGCCGAGGTGCTGGCGCTGCGCCGGGCCGCGCAGCGGCTGGGCCGGTGGCGGCTGGACGGCTGCACGCTGGTGGTGACGCTGGAGCCGTGCACCATGTGCGCCGGCGCGATCGCGCTGGCCCGGGTCTCGACAGTGGTGTTCGGGGCGTGGGAACCGAAGACGGGCGCGGTCGGCTCGCTCTGGGACGTGCTGCGCGACCGTCGGGTCACGCACCGCCCCGAGGTGTACGGCGGCGTTCTGGAGACGGAGAGCGCCGCGTTGCTGCGCGCGTTCTTCCGCTGAGCGCGTGTCCGCGCGGACTGGGGCGGCGTGTCGCGGCCGAAGCACGACCTGCTGTTCGGCGATATGACACAGCGTCATAATTATGCCGCTGTGTCATATCGCGTGAAGCGAGACCCGTCTTCTGGCGGGGGGACGGACGGCGACCGCCCCGGCACCATGCGGTCCCGGGGCGGCGCGGCGACGAAACGGTCAGGCGATGGCGGTGTCGAGGGCGATCTCGACCATCTGGGCGAAGGTCTGCTCACGCTCCTGCGAGGTGGTCTTCTCGCCGGTCTTGATGTGGTCGCTCACGGTCAGGATGGTCAGCGCGCGGGCCTTGAACCGGGCCGCGATCGTGTAGAGCGCCGCCGACTCCATCTCCACCGCCAGCACGCCGTAGTCGGCGAGCGTGTCGTACAGGTCCGGGCGGTCGGTGTAGAAGGCGTCCGCCGCCAGGATCGGCCCGACCCGCATGGTGATGCCGCGCCGCTCGGCCACCTCGACCGAGGTACGCAGCAGCCCGAAGTCGGCCACCGGGGCGTAGTCGATCAGCCCGTCGAAGCGCATCCGGTTCATGTTCGAGTCGGTGGACGAGCCGATGGCCGCCACCACGTCCCGCAGTTGCAGGTCCTCGGTCAGGGCCCCGCACGACCCGACCCGGATCAGCGTCTTCACGCCGTACTCGTTGATCAGTTCGTGGGCGTAGATGGAGGCGGACGGCATGCCCATGCCGGAGCCCTGGACGGAGACGTCGACGCCGTTCCACCGCCCGGTGAAGCCCAGCATGCCGCGCACCGTCGTGTAGCAGCGGGCCTCCTCGAGGTAGGTCTCCGCGATCCACTTGGCCCGCAGCGGGTCACCCGGCATCAGGACCCGCTCGGCGATCTCTCCCGGCTCAGCGCCGATGTGCGTACTCATGGCAAAGATCCTGCCAGGCCGGCGGACGGGATACCGGTTCGGCGTCGGTACCGGTGGTCCTGTACCCTCGTCGGCGGTGGCGTGTCCGAGTGGCCTAAGGAGCACGCCTCGAAAGCGTGTGAGGGTTTACGCCCTCCGCGGGTTCAAATCCCGCCGCCACCGCTCGTGAAATGCGAGAACGCCCGGTCGATCCGCGAGGATCGACCGGGCGTCTCCCGTTCCGTCGCCGATCAGCTCGCCGGCAGGCTGGCGTCCCGGTGGGTGAGCTGATAGGTGGCGGCGACCGCGTCGGCCTCCAGGATCACCGTGACCGGGCCGGCCGGTAGCGTGCAGGAGATCGTTCGCTCGACGGCGTAGCCGGTCGGCCCGCAGTAGCGCCGGCCGGCCGAGTCGAACACGGACAGGCGGGCGTCACCGGTGCCGCTGGTCCGCTTCCAGGTGATCGATTCCGTGGCCCCGCGCGCGTCGGCCGGGATCGAGAGGCAGACCCCGAAGCGGTCCGCGCCCGTGGTCACCGTGGCCCCCGTCGCACCCGCCGGCAGCGCCGGGCAGGCGGGCGGGCCGTCGGTGCGGGCAAAGGCGAGGGAGTACGGCCCGTCCGCGTCGCCGTTGCCCGAGTTGAGTACGGCGCGGAACGGTGCCTGGCCGGTCAGCTCGCAGTGGTACTGCCGCAACGAGTACTCGTCGCACACCGAGGCCCCGGTGGCGTCGACCACCGTCATCTCGGGCCAGCCGGCTCCGGTGGCGTCGCCCGGGAACAGCCCGGTGAGAAGGGCGCCGGCGGGGCTGCTCAGCTGGAGGCAGTCGAACTGGGCCGGTGTGCTCAGGCGTCCCCGCACCGGTGCGTCCTGCCAACCGGTGTCGGACACCGGCCGGCAGTCCGACGGCATCCACGGCAGCACCGCGAGGTGGTACCGCAGGCTGTCGTCGATCACCGCGTCGGGTGCGCCGCCGCTGAGCACCAGGATGTACCGCCCGGCGGCGGGAATCTCGCACCGCACGTCCGTGCAGACCTTGTGCCCGGCGTCGTCGTAGACGGTCGCGTACTGCCGGTAGTTGTCCTCGCCGACCGCCTTGACCCGGAAGGTGCCCTCGGGCAGGTCCAGGACGCGGCAGCGGATGCCGCCGAGCGCGCCTGCTGGCGCGGCGTTGTACGCGCCGAGCGTGACCGTCGGGCAGCCGGTCGCGTCGCCGAGGAGGCGGATCTGTAGCCGGTAGGTCAGGTCGGTGTCCTCCGGCTCCCACCGGGAGAGGTAGGAGACGACGCGGAAGGTGCCGGTCGACGGCAGGACGCAGCCGTCCTCCTCCGACCACTCGGTGCACAGCACGGCCCCCTGCTCGTCGACGAGCCAGGAGTAGAGGTCGTTGTAGCGGTCCGGGGCCCGGTAGACCATGACCCGCTCGCCGGCCTCGCCGTGGAACGGCTGGCAGTTGGTCTGCACGGCCGAGGTCTGGTGCACCGTCAGGGTCGGCTGGTCCCAGGCGAGTCCGGTCGGGTCGGCGCAGCCCACGCCCTGGTCGAGCCGCGCCACCGCCACCCGGTAGGTGACCGGCTCCCAGTTCCAGTTCCGCATCAGCAGGGTGTAGGAGCCGACGGTCGGCGCCGCGCAGGAACGCCAGGAGTCGTACTCCGAGCACACCACCTGGCCCGCGTCGTCGTACACCTGCCAGTTGAGGTACTGGTTCGCGTACTGCTCGATCCGGACGAGCAGCGGGCCGGGCGTGGTGACCCGCAGCTTCTGGCAGCCAACCCCCTCGCTCGGCGGTACGGTGCCGGTGCCGACCGCCGAGCCCGGGTCACCGAAGGTGGTCAGGGGCAGGGCGGGGCAGCCGACCGACCGCGAGATCCGCGGCATCTTGAGGGTGTAGGCGGCCTTGGTGCCGTAGGTCTCCTCCAGGAAGAGCCGGTACGGCCCCGGCGAGCCGAGCGTGCACTCGGTGGCGTAGCGCACGGAGCAGATCGGCTGGAACTGCCCGTCCAGGATGTTGCCCTGGATGTCCTCGGCGCCGCCCGGGTCGGCCAGGTGCAGCACCGTGCCGGTGGGCTGCGTGAACGTGAAGCAGCGAGCGGCCAGGCCGGCGGGCAGCGTGCCGCTGCGTCCGGCCGACGCGAAGGAGAAGAAGCTCTCGGAGAGCGTCGCACAGGTGGACGGCGCCCGCATCGACTCCGCCGACAGCGAGTAGGCGCCCTTGCCGGTGCCGTAGGTGAGCGTCACCGTGATCCGGTAGGTGCCTGCCGCGCCGAGCCGGCAGTCGTTCAGGTATGGGCCGGCGTAGCAGGCGTTGCTGCCGTCGGGACCGGTGACCTGTGCGCCGACACCGTCCCCCGAGACCTGCCGGAGCCGGACGAGCAGGGTGTCCTGGTCGACCGTCGAGGTGACCGTCCAGGTGTGTTGCGCGGCGCCGGTGATCGACGCGCAGTTCATGACCTTGCCCAGCGGAAGCTGCCCACCGCAGGTGGCGGCCGTGCTGGCGACCGCCGCAGGCTTTGCCGGGGCCGGCGTCGCGGTGGGAGCCGGAGTGGTGGTCGGTGCCGCCGACGGCACGGTCGCCGGACGCGGTTGCTCGGCCGTCGTCGTCGGTCGCGGCGAGGGATCGGTCGTCGGGGCGGCGGCGGCGGCGGGCCCGGCCAGCAGGCCCGCCGCGGTGGCGCTCAGGGCGGTGACGGCCGCCCACCTCGCCAGCAGTCTCCACCATGGAACGGACATGGTTGTACGCACGGTGTACTCCCCCGTTAGAGCTGCGCGATCTGCGCGAGCGAGGAGATGATTCCACGGTGGTCGATGTCGGACAATCAGCTTGTCGGACCGCGCGTGACCGGCTGGTCAGCAGGGGCCGTAGCCCTCGGCGAAGAGGCGGCGGGCCCAGTCCGCGTACCCGGCGATGATCTTTCGGACGGTGACGCCGTCGTGCAGGAACAGGTACGCGCGGTCGCCGTCGCGGGCGAGTAGCCCGGCGAAGCGGTGGCTGCCGGGCGGCGCCGGCAGCGCGGCGGCGTCGGGGTACGCGGCGCGGACCTCGCCGACCGGCGTGCCGGCGCCGATCCCCTCCGGTGTGGTCATCGGGTCGTCGAGCCAGAGCAGGATGAGCCGGTCGTCGATGAAGATCGGGCTGACCGAGCCGTGCCCGGTCAGCGTGACACCGCACGCCTCCTCGTCGGTGCGCAGCAGGCCGCGGCGGGTCAGGTCCTCCTCGGTGGCGCCGAACTCCGCGTTGCGCAGGCCGCTCAGGCTGACCACCTCGGCGGTGCCGACCGGTCGGGCCGGCACGTCCGGCCCCTGTGGATGGACGCCGCTCCCGGCGACGGAAGCGGCAGTCATCAGCGCGGCGATAAAGCCGAATTGTCGTAATTTCATGCAATCCCCCAGTCCCCAACGGGACCGGGGCGAAGAGGTTGCTGGTGCGGGCCGGATTGGCGCAGTTCCCACTCCTCGGCCAGCTCGTCCCAGTAGTCGGCGGACAGCCCGCGCCGGCCGTGCGCCAGCCAGCCGGCCGTGTCGCGCTCCAGGTGCAGGCCCAGCTCGGCGAACGGGTCGATCCACGCGCCCGGCTCGGCGCCGAGCCGCGCCAGCGCCGTGTTGATCGGCCACTCCGTGCGCGGCCGGTCCAGCGCGCCGTCGAAGCGCGGGCCCCAGCTCACGTCGCCGTCCAGCCACACCACCGCCGCCTGGTGGCCGAGCCCGCCGGCGAACTCCGCCTCCAGGTACGCCACCGGCCCGCGCCTCGACCAGCGGGCCAGCAGCTCCGCCAGGGGCGGCGAGAGGACGAGCCGGAACGGGCGTACCGCGCAGGGCTCCTCGGCGGCGAAATCCGGCGGCTCGCCGGTCAGCTCCGCCACGAGCTGCGGGGTGACCGGCAGCAGCGCGAAATCCTGCCGGAGCGCGGCCAGCACCGCGTGGTCCAGGTCGGCGGTCTGCTCGCGCAGCAGCTCGACGTCGGCGACCACGGCGCTGAGCTGGTAACTCATCCGGTCCTCTCGGCGTCCACAGGCTGTGGATGGAACATGTGTACGACGATGGTCCTGCTGTCGCCCTGGAACGGTAGCCCGCCGCCGGGGGTGGAAAACCCCCGGACCAGGTCGGATGGTTTCCGGCTTACCGCTCCCGAGCGCGGTGCATAGCGTCGATCCCGTGATCGAACTACGTGAGTTGACCAAACGCTATGGGAAGCGGACCGCCGTGGACAGGCTCACCGTCCGGGTGCAGCCGGGCGCGGTGACCGGCTTCCTCGGCCCGAACGGATCCGGGAAGTCCACGACGATGCGGATGATCCTCGGCCTGGACGCCCCGGACCACGGCGAGGCGCTTGTCGACGGCGTCCGGTACGCGGACCTGACCTGGCCGTTGCGGACCGTCGGCGCGCTGCTCGACGCCGGCGCGTTCCACCCCGGCCGCAGCGGCCGCGCGCACCTGGCCGCGCTGGCTGCGAGCAACGACATCTCCGGGTCCCGGGTCGAGCGGGTGCTCCGCGTGGTCGGACTGTCCGACGTGGCGGACCGGCGTGCCGGCACCTACTCGCTGGGCATGCGCCAGCGACTCGGGATCGCGGTCGCGCTGCTCGGCGATCCGGGCGTCCTCCTGCTCGACGAGCCGGTCAACGGCCTGGACCCGGAGGGCATCCGCTGGATCCGGGACCTGCTGCGCCGGCTCGCCGCCGAAGGCCGGACCGTGTTCGTGTCCAGCCACCTGATCGCCGAGATGGCGCTGACCGCGGACCGGCTGGTGGTCATCGGCCGGGGCCGCCTGCTGGCCGAGACCACCGTCGCCGAACTCGCGGCCGGCGGCGACAACCTGGAGGACACGTTCTTCCGGCTCACCTCACGGGTCACCGACTACCACGGAACGGATGTGTCATGAGCGGCTACGGATTCCGGCACGCGGCCCGGATGGAACGGATCAAACTGACCAGCGTCCGGTCGACGTGGTGGCTGGCGACGGCGGCGGTGCTCTCGATGGCGGCGGCCGGCGTCGGGGTGGGACTCGGCTACCGCGGGCACACGCCGGTGGCCACCACCGCCCAGATCCTGAACAACAGCCTGAGCGGTGCCATCCTGGCCCAACTCCTGCTCGGCGCGCTCGGCATCCTCGCGGTGACCGGCGAGTACGGCACCGGGATGATCCGTTCGACGTTCGCCGCCGTCCCCCGCCGCCGGACCGTCCTGGCCGCGAAGGTCGTCGTCGGCGGTGGCGCGGCGCTCGTCGTCGGCCTGCTCGCCAGCTTCGCCGGCTACCTGGGCGGGCAACTCGCGATCCGCGGCACCGCCATCCCGGCCGCCTCCCTGGGCGACCCGGCGATCCTGCGCGCGGTGCTGCTCACCGGCGGCTACCTGGCCGCGACCGCGCTGATCGGCGTGGGCGTCGGGACTGTCGTACGGCACTCCGGCGCCGCGATCGGCACGCTGTTCGCGCTGGTGTTCGTCCCGTCGTTCGCGGTCGGCCTGTTCGGTGCCGACGGCATCGCGGTCGGCCGCTTCGTCCCGCTGCTGATGCTGCTCAACTCCGTCGCGGTGACCACGCCGACACCCGGGCTGTTCGCCGGCTGGCTCAGCGTGCTGGTGATGTGCGGGTACGCGGCGGTGGCGATCCTCTGCGGCGGCCTGCTGCTGCGCCGTCGCGACGCGTGACCGGCGACACTGGACCGATGACCGCGCTGCGCGCACCGTTCACCACGCTGGCTCTGCGCCGGGCGGTGTTCTGCCTCGTCGGCGTGGTCAGCGCGGTCGGGATCCTGGCCGTCCCGGCGATCGTGCCGGCGCTGGCCGCCCTCGTCCTGCGCCTGACCGGTGCCGCGTCCCGGCAGCCCGCACCGGCCGTCGCGCCGGTGTTCCTGGTGCTGTTCCCGCTCACCGTCGGGCTGCTGGTCGTGCTGGCCGCCCCGATCGGGCGCGCGACGGGAGCAGCGCATCGCCGGCTCGCGTACCGGCTGCTCGGCGTGCGCGTGGCCGATCCGCCGCCCCGGCGCTCGACGCGGATCGGGGCGCTGGTCGCCGACGGGCCGGGCTGGCGCGCGGTCGGGTACGGCCTGCTCAAGGTGCCGCTGGCCATCCCGCAGGGCTACGGCGCGTTCTGCTACCTGGTCGGCCCGGCCAACCTGAGCTACCCGCTGTGGTGGCCGCTGTTCCGCAACCACCCGCCCGGCACCCGCCTCGGGCCGGTGTGGGCGCTCACGCCGTTCGGCCCCCTCGGCACGCGGACGTTCCCCGGCACGTTCCTCATCGCCGCCGCCGGCCTGGCCATGCTGCTGGTCGCGCCATGGCTGATGCGGGCCGGCACGGCGGCGGACGTGGCCGCGATGCGGTGGCTGCTCGGCCCGCGCCGGCTCGCCGAACGGGTACGCGAACTCCAGGTCAGCCGCGCCCGCGCGATCGACGACGCGGCCACCATGATGCGCCGGCTGGAACGCGACCTGCACGACGGCGCGCAGGTCCGGCTGGCCACGCTGGCGATGAACCTCGGCATGGCGACCGAGAAGCTCGGCGTGGACGGCCCGCCACCCGACCTCGGGCAGGCCCGTGAGCTGGTCGCGCTCGCCCACCAGGGCGCGAAGGACGCGCTCGCCGACCTGCGCGACCTGGTGCGTGGCATCCACCCGCCGGTGCTCGACAACGGGCTCGGTGACGCGTTGGCGACGCTCGCGACGAACAGCGCCGTCCCGGCCGCGGTGCACGTCGACCTGCCCGAGCGTCCGGCGCCCGCGATCGAGACCATCGCGTACTTCTGCGCCGCCGAACTGCTCGCGAACGCGGCCAAGCACAGCCGGGCGACCCGCGTCCGGCTCGGCGTCGTCCGTTTCGGCGGGCGTCTGACGCTGACCGTCACCGACGACGGCGTCGGCGGGGCGAACCCGGGCGGCCCCGGCCTGGCCGGCCTGGCCCGCCGCATCGCGGTGGTGGACGGCAGGATGCGCGTGCACAGCCCGGCGGGCGGCCCGACCCGGGTCACGATCGAGCTGCCCACACACGTGTGAACGGAGGCGACGACATGCGGGTGGTGATCGCGGAGGACGCCGCGATGATGCGCGAAGGGCTGGTCCGGCTGCTCACCGACCGGGGCTTCGAGGTGTGCGCGGCGGTGGCGGACGCGGACGCGTTGCGGTCCGCGGTCGCCGCCTCCGTACCGGACGTGGCGGTCGTCGACATCCGGATGCCACCGACGCACACCGACGAAGGACTGCGCGCCGCGATCCACCTCCGGCGCGACCATCCCGACGTCGGCGTGCTGGTGTTCTCGCAGTACGTGGAGACCCGCTACGCGACCCGGCTGCTCGCCGACCGGCCGAGCGGCGTCGGCTACCTGCTCAAGGACCGCGTCGCCGACGTCGCCGACTTCGTGGACGCGCTGACCCGGGTGGCGTCCGGCGGCACCGCGCTGGACCCGGAGGTCGTCGGCCACCTGATGCGGGCCGGGCAGGGGACGACCGGGGTGGCGTCGCTGACCCCACGGGAGCGGGACGTGCTCTCGCTGATGGCCGAGGGGCGATCCAACAGCGGGATCGCGGCGGCGCTGGTCATCACGCCCGGAGTGGTGGAGAAGCACGTGGCGAACATCTTCGCCAAGCTGGGCCTGCCGTCGTCGGACACCGACAACCGTCGCGTCCTGGCCGTGCTGCGCCACCTCCGCGGCTGACGTCAGGAGCCGCCGACGAGATACCTCGGGCGTCCGTCGGCGAGCGCGGCCACCGCATGACGCAACCGCTGCCAGATGTACGGGCGAAGCAGCGCCCGCGCGTCGTCGAGCGCGACGAAACGCGCCTCGGCCAGCTCGCCGTCCGTCGGCCGAAGGTGTTCCGTGGCCGGCAGCAGGCCGCCGTCGAAGACGAACATCAGGCTGTCGTCCCACGGGCCGTGCGGGGCCACCCAGTCCAGCACCAGCATCGACCCGACGCGAAGCTCCAGCCCGAGTTCTTCGCGGAGTTCCCGAACGGCAGTGACGTGCGGCGGTTCGTTGGCCTCGGCCATGCCGCCCGGTAGGTCCCAGTCCGGCTTGTAGCGGGGGTCGACGAGCAGGATCTCGCCACGTCCGTTGCGCAGGAGCACGTCCACCCCGACCCGCTTACGCGGTTGGCGCGCGTTGCCCTCGGCCAGGTGCGCGCGCCAGGCTGCCGGATCTCGCTCGTACAGGGGGCGCTCGTCGGCCATGACGCCCATTGTCGGCGGCTCTCATCCGGTCGGCAGCGGCAGTGCCATCCAACTCCGTTCCCGGAACGTGTCGCGAAGTCGGTCCAGAAGTTGCGGCACGTCGGGGAGGTGGACGGAATGCGACCGCAGCAGTAGTGCGAGATGCCGGAGCTGATCGAGGACGACGGTGGAACCGAGCCCGTGGGTGAGGTCGATGGTCTGATGGGTGACCAGGCACGCCTCCTCGATCCGGGCCTGCCCGTCCAGCGCCGTGACCAGCAGCGTCCGGGCAAGTGCCTGACTGCGTACCCGGGTGGTCGGCTCGTCGGTCACGATGTCGTCGAGCAGGCGTAGCGCGGCCGTCACATCACCGAGACGAAGGAAGCACCGGGCCGTCTCGATGTCGAGTGAGGTGCGGTCGAACGGACTCAACCATGCGCTTGGCGACGCTGCTGCCTGGCCGAGTGCGGCTTCGGCGAGGCGGAGAGACGAGTGGCACTCGGTGGCTCGGCCCGCTGCCGCGAGACCGCGCGCCTGTAGGGCGAACAGCCGCGCGCGGACCCGTGCGCCCGCTTCTTCGTCCGCGACTACGCCGAGCCCTTCGATGGCATGGGCGATGGCTGCCGCTGCGTTGCCGTCGTGGGATGCGAGATGGCTGAGACTGCCCTGAATCTGACCGACAAGGAGGTGGGCGCCGCTGTCGACGGCGAGCGCCAGCGCGTCACGGAAGTGCTGGCGGCCGGTGGCCGAGTCGCCGGAATCGTGTGCCATCCAGCCGGCCATCTCGTGCAGCGTTGCTGCCGCCAGGAGCGTCGGCCGAGGGATGGCTGAGGATTCCCCCGTCGGCTGTGAGAACGCGGTGATGTGCGCCAGCGCCGCGCGGTACAGGTTCCGTCCGCCGATCTGCCGATCCGCACATCGAAGTGCGCGGAGCAGGTGGGGACCGGCTTCTCCGGCGACGGGTGGCGGAGCGGCGTCCCGCCCGGGCTGGAGGCGAAACCACAGGATGTGCGCGGGAATCCCCAGGATCCGAGCCCAATGCGCGAGCCGGTCGAGGTGCACCATCGGCGGCCCGGTCTCGACGCGGCTGAGCTGCGCTTGGGTGACACTGAACCAACTGGCCACCGTGGCCTGAGGCAGCGGCTGCCGGCCGTGGTACGGATGGTGGCGGTAGGCGCGGATCACGCGGCCGAGGTGCCGTTCCGCCAAGGCTCGGCGAAGCGGTTCGTGCGACCAGAAGGCTGCCGGAACGTCGGGCGCTGCGACGATCCGATCCCGCTCCGCCCGTTGGCAGGGGGCGCAACGCCCGGAGTGGTTGCCCGCCGCCAGGCCGGCCCCACAGCGGGCGCAACCGGCTCGCCTCGACATCGCGGTCATCGGCTCATTCAACCCGCTGCGTCACTGCTCGGTATACAGAAGGCGCATAGGTGGCTGGCTCTGTGCGTACGCGAGAAGGGGGCCGGACCCTCGACGGGCCCGGCCCCCTGGCGATCAGGTCGTCACCACGCGGACATGTCGGGCAGTTGGTCGATGGAGATGGTGCGCGGGTTGGCCATCGCGGTGCGCCACAGCCCGGCCACGTCCTTGCCGCTGCCGTTCCAGTCCCGCGACGCCCAGACCACGAAGTACGGCCAGGCCGGGTCGGAGTTCGGGTTGAGCGGGCTGAACGTCTCCGCCACGCCGGTGGTCTTGGCGCCGCTGACCGCCTTGGTGGTGGCGAAGTCGCTGCTGCTCTGGAAGTAGTCCGAGGTGACCAGGTCGACGTAGCCGTCGCCCGGGTACCAGGACGCCAACGAGGTGCCCTGGCCGCTGGCCATGCCGTTGAACACCCAGACGATGTTGTGCGCGCCGGCGAGCTGCGCCCGCTGGTAGATCAGCCGCCAGAGCTGCTTGTAGGCGTCCTGGCCCTTCTTCGCCCACCACATGTAGTTGTTGTTCGCCTCGTGCAGCGGGCGGAACAGCACCGGCACGCCGGCGTCGCCCATCTTCTTCAGCTCGCGCACCACCAGGTCGATGTCCTTGTAGAGCTGGGACGACGGGTTGTTCAGGTCGGGCTGGAAGTCGCAGGGCGCGGAGTAGTTGCCGCCGCGCGGGCAGTACCAGTGCCACTGGAACGCCACGATGCCGTTGCGCGCCTTCGCCCAGTCGATGACCTGCTGGGTCTGGATGCTGCCCTTGGTGTACTCCATGAAGTCGAACGCCACGATCGCCGGGTAGCGGCCGGTCAGCTGCTGCACCTTGTCCGCGTCCGGCAGGTCGGTCTGGCCGCTGACGTAGGTGTGGGTGCGCAGGTAGCAGATCAGGTTACGGGCCTTCGAGTTCGCCTGCGGGTCGGCCGGGGCCTGGCCGCAGTCCGGGCCGGGCGGGGTGGGCGGCTTCACCGCGTACACCTCGAACTCGTAGAGCGAGTAGCCCCAGGCGGTGCCGCGCGCGGTGCCGGACATCCGCACGTACCGGCCGCTCGCGCCGGCCGGCGTCACGTCGTCGGTGCCGCCGTCGCCGGTCGTGGTGCTGAACACCGGCGTCCAGGTGGTGCCGTCGGTCGAGGTCTGGATCTGGTACGCCTTGCCGTACGCGGCCTCCCAGCGCAGCCGCACCGTGTTGATCGGGTACGTGGCGCCCAGGTCGACCTGGATCCACTGCGGGTCGGCGTAGAGGCTGGACCAACGGGTCCCGCCGTTGCCGTCGACCGCCTGGCCGGCGGCGTTCGGGCTCTCCGTCGACGACGCGGTGACCGGCCGGTTGAGCGCCAGGTTGCCGGTGGGGGTGGTGGTCGGGTTCGGGTCCACCGTCGGGCTCGGGCTCGGGCTGCCGGTCGGGCTCGGCGTCGGGCTGCCGGTCGGGCTCGGTGGCGTGGTGTCGCCGCAGGCCGCGCCGTTGAACGTGAACGCGGTCGGGGCCGGGTTCGAGCCGCTGTAGGTGACGTTGAAGCCGAAGCTCACCGTGCCACCGGCCGGGACGCTCGCGTTGTAGGAGACGTTCGTGGCGGTGGCGTTCGCGCCGGACTGCGTCTTCGTCGCGTTCCACATGTCGCCGATCACCTG
This sequence comes from Micromonospora sp. NPDC018662, assembly GCF_044391475.1. Taxonomy (NCBI): domain Bacteria; kingdom Bacillati; phylum Actinomycetota; class Actinomycetes; order Micromonosporales; family Micromonosporaceae; genus Micromonospora; species Micromonospora sp. NPDC018662. The sequence continues at coordinate 958,186 of NZ_JBISAC010000002.1, read as the reverse complement.
GCTGCCGGGGAACGCCCAGCCCAGCGTCCAGCCGTTCACGGCGGCACCGGTGTTGGTGATGGTGACGGTGGTGCTGGCGCCGCCGCCCCAGTCGTTGGTGACCTGCCAGGTCACCGAGCAGGCGCCGGCGGCGGCCTGGGCGGGTGGTGTGGTGACGAACGCGGTGGCCAGCGCGGTGACGGCTGCCGCCGCCCCGGCCAGGCAGGCCCGCGTGCGGGTGCGTTGGATCATGAGAACTCCCGTACGGATGGTGGTTGCGGGGAGCCCTCGCCGCCCGGACGGGTCGGACCGTCGGTTGCCCTTCCGGCGTCCGACCCGGCGAAGATATCCACGATGGTCGGCTTAACCGGTTAACTTTGTCAATGCCTGAACCGCCGCTGATGTGCCCACCAACCCGATGAACCGGTCCAGAAATCGTTATCAACGGTCCCGCTGCCCGCCCTCGCCTGACCGCCAGGTGGCGATCAAGGAGTTCGCGTCCGGACTCGGTCTGCCTCCGGACGCGAACTCCTTGGTCAACAACGGTCTCCGCCGGATCCCGGGGGCTTTCCGTCAGTAGGGGCGGCCGCACGGCACGATCATGAGTTGGCGGCGGCAATTCGGACTGGAATCGCCGTCAACCTCATGATCGCCGGGGCGGGCCGGGTGGGGGCGGGCCGGAGACGACTCAGGGCCGGTCCCCGTGGGGCCGGCCCTGTCGTGACGCGCGGAGGATACGAGATTCGAACTCGTGAGGGTGTAAACCCAACACGCTTTCCAAGCGTGCGCCCTAGGCCTCTAGGCGAATCCTCCGCGAGCCAGGATACAGGTCCCGCGACGGCGGGCCACCCCACCCTCCCGGAAGATCCACACGGCTTCGGGTAGGCTTGGCGTCACCTCCCGTGCGGCGGTATCTCGTGAACCTCCCCAGGGCCGGAAGGCAGCAAGGATAAGCGAGCTCTGCCGGGTGCACGGGAGGCCTTTCTGTCTCCGGGTCCGGGTAACGTCGCCGCGGGTCGAGTCACGGGGTGGTGGGTGGTCACCCGGGGCCGACCGGCGCAGAATGGCTCGGTCGAGAGGAGGCGGGACGGGTGGCACTGGCCCTTTACCGCAAGTACCGGCCGCGGACGTTCGCCGAGATGATCGGCCAGGAACAGGTCACCGAGCCGCTGTCGCAGGCGCTGCGTAGCGGGCGGCTCAACCACGCCTACCTCTTCTCCGGTCCGCGGGGCTGCGGCAAGACCTCCAGCGCCCGGATCCTGGCCCGCTCCCTCAACTGCGAGCAGGGCCCCACCCCCGAGCCGTGCGGGCAGTGTGACTCGTGTCGCGGGCTGGCTCCCGACGGCGGCGGCTCGATCGACGTCATCGAGATCGACGCGGCCAGCCACGGTGGTGTCGACGACGCCCGGGAGCTGCGTGAGAAGGCGTTCTTCGCCCCGGCCCGCAGCCGCTTCAAGATCTACATCATCGACGAGGCGCACATGGTCTCGTCGGCCGGCTTCAACGCGCTGCTCAAGCTGGTCGAGGAGCCCCCGGAGTACGTCAAGTTCATCTTCGCCACCACCGAACCGGAGAAGGTCCTCGGCACGATCAAGTCGCGGACCCACCACTACCCGTTCCGGCTGTTCCCGCCGAAGGTGGTCCGTCCCTATCTCGAGCAGCTCTGCGAGGCGGAGGGCGTCAAGGTCGAGCCGGCGGTCTTCCCGCTGGTGGTGCGCGCCGGCGGGGGCAGCATGCGCGACAGCCTCTCCGTGCTCGACCAGCTCATCGCCGGCGCGGGCCCGGAGGGGGTCGGCTACGCCCGGGCCGCCGCGCTGCTCGGCGTCACCGACTCCGCGCTGATCGACGAGATGTGCGACGCGCTCGCCGCCGGTGACGGCGCCGCCGCGTACGCCACCGTCGACCGGGTCGCCGAGGCCGGGCACGACTCGCGCCGCTTCGCCTCCGACCTGCTGGAACGCCTCCGCGACCTGATCGTCCTGCAGCAGGTGCCTGATGCCGCCGCCAGGGGCCTCATCGACGGCCCGGCCGACCAGATCGAGCGGATGGCCGCCCAGGCGCAGCGCCTCGGCCCGGCCACGCTGTCGCGTTGCGCCGACATCGTGCACAACGGCCTGGTCGAGATGCGCGGCACCACCGCGCCCCGGCTGCTGCTGGAGCTGATCTGCGCGCGCATGCTCCTGCCCGGCGCGGACGACTCGTCCGGCGGCCTGCTCCAGCGCCTGGAGCGGATGGAACGCCGGCTCACGCTGGGCGGCGCCGAGCCGTCGCCGTCCGCGTCCACCACCCCCACCCCGGAGGTACGCCCAGCCGCTCCCGCCCCGGGCGCGGCTGCCGCCGCGGTCCACCCGTCCACCGCCGGCACGCCGGCGGCTGCCGACGCCCCGACCGGGCCGGCCGCCGCCCGTGCCGCCGCCCTGGCGGCCGCCTCCCGAGCGACCCCCGGTGTTCCGGGCGCGGGCACCGGCTCAGCCGGGCCGGCGGATCCGGGCGCGGTCGCCGACGCTTCGGGGCGGGACGCGGTCGCCGACGCCTCCGGGCCGGGTGCGGTCGCCGGGTCCTCCGCGTCGGTGGATCCGGGCGCGCGTAACGGTTCTCCCGCGCCGGCAGGCCCGGGCGCGCGCAACGGTTCTCCCGCGTCGGCGGGTCCGGGTGTCGGCTCGTCGCCGGCGGGCCTGGATGCCGGCTCCCACCGGCCGGTCGGTCCGGAGTCGGCGGCCTCGGTCCGTCGTCCGGTGCCACAGTCGGCGGTGATGCCCGATCCGTCCACGCCCGAGCCGCCCCGTCCAGGCGCGGCGAGCCCGGGCGCGCTGGACGCCGTCGCGGTGCGCCGGGCCTGGCCGGAGGTGGTCGGCAAGGTCAACCGGAGCAACAAGCGGATCGCCGCGTTGATGCGCGATGCCGTGGTGCGTGACCTGGACGGCGACACGCTGGTGCTGACCGTGAAGTCGACGGTGCTGGCGAAGATGATGGCGGACCACGCCGCGGTGCTCACCGACGCGCTCTACGAGGAGTTGGGCGGTCGCTGGCAGATCCGCTGCGAGGTGGCCGGTGAGCGGGGCGGCGTGTCGCTCGGCGGCCCGTCCCGTCCGACTCGCCCGGCAGCTCCGCCGCCGGAGACGCCCGTCCGCCAGCAGCCGGACGGTGTCGACCCGTCCCGCCATGCCGGGGCCGCTGGCCCGAACGGCACGAGTCGTGCCGGCGGCGCCCACGGCGGGCCGGGAAACGCGCGCGACGCGTCCGGCAGGCCGGGAAGCGGCGCAGCGGGCGGACCGGGCCTGTCGCGTGACCCGGCGGGCGCACCGGGGCCGGCGGGCGGACCGGGGTCGGCGGGCGGACCGGGGTCGGTCGGCGGACCGGGGCGGACAGGTGGCGCGGGCGGCCGGAGTGAAACGGTCCGGGCCGATCCCGGTGCTGGTGAGGCGGGACGCGATGGTGCTCCCGCCGCGGACGCGGTCGAGGACTGGCCCGAGCCGGCCCGCCCGGGTGGCGCCGCCGTCAGCGCGGACGAGTGGCCCGAGCCGGCGCGCCCGGGCGGTTCCGCGAGCGCGGACGAGCGGCCGGCATCGGCCCGACCGGCCGGTACGCCGCCTGGTGGCGCACCGGTGGCCCACGCGGTCCCGGCCGCACCGGAACCGGCCACGTCCTCGACGGCGCCGGCCGTGCCGAAGGGGCCGCCGGTGAGCAGTGCGATCGCGGCGGCCCGGGCGGCTGCGGCGGGACGTGGCCCGCGTACCGGGCCGGCGGCGGCCCGGAAGACGGCAGACGCCGAGTGGGCCGGCGAGCCGCCGTACGACCCGGACTTCGACGGCCCGGTGCGCGGCGGCGCGGGTCGTTCCGGCGGCGCGACGCCGGCGGCGGCGAACTTCGAGGGTTTCGACCCGGGTGACGAGCCGCTGGACGAGGTCATCGACGAGCGGACCGCGCGCGAGTCCAGTCAGGAGCAGGCGGTACGGCTGCTCCGTGAGGCGTTCGGCGCCGAGCAGATCGACGAGGTGGACGCCCGGTAGGGCTCCTCCCGGCTACCCGCATCCATCGGTCCGCGTCATCCGGACAAATAGACGTTTCTCCTGGTCAGGGCCTTGACGGCGCGGGCCAGAACAGGCAACCCTCGATGCAGTTTGGTGCTTTTCGAGAGGGTTGGTGGGGAAAGTGAGAACTGTTCCGGTGGGCGCGGCCCTCGTGGCGACCCTGACCCTGACGACGACGGTGGCAGCAGCCTCCGGAGCTGCCGCGGCACCGCAGCCCGATCCGACGACCATCCGGATCAGCGTGTCCGGTGACCAGGTCCAGGGGAACGCCCGCAGCGCCGCCAGCAGCAGCTCGAGCAGCGGACGCTACGTCTCGTTCGAGTCGGCCGCCACGAACCTGGTGCCGGGGGACACCAACGGCGTCATCGACGTCTTCGTCCGGGACCGCGAGCTGCACACCACGTCCCTGGTCAGCCTCTCCAGCGCCGGCGCCCAGGGCAACGGCGTGAGCTTCGGCGCGGCGACCAGCGGCACCGGCCGCTACGTCGCCTTCATCTCGGTCGCCTCCAACCTGGTGCCGGGGGACACCAACGGCGTCCGCGACATCTTCGTCCGGGACCGGCTGACGTCCACGACCAGCCTGGTGAGCGTCTCCACCACCGGCGCGCAGGGCAACGGCGAGAGCACCGTGCCGAGCATCAGCCACGACGGTCGCTTCGTCGCCTTCACCTCGTACGCGACCAATCTCGTGGCCGGCGACACCAACGGGGTGGCGGATCTCTTCGTCCGGGACCGGCTGCTCGGGACCACCACCCGCGTCAGTGTCTCCAGCGCGGGCGTCCAGGGCAACGGACCCAGCGGCTTCACCTCGTCGATGATCAGCGGCAACGGGCGGTACGCGATCTTCTACTCGGCGGCGTCCAACCTGGTGCCCGGCGACACCAACGGGGTCGCCGACATCTTCGTCCGCGACCTGCTGCTCGGCGTCACCTCCCGGGTCAGCGTCTCCTCGGCCGGCGTCCAGGGAAACGGCGACAGCAGCGGGCCGGCGATCAGCGTCGACGGCCGCTTCGCCGCCTTCAGCGCCCGGGCGTCCAACCTGGTCCCGGGCGACACCAACGGCGTCGAGGACGTCTTCGTCCGGGACCTGGTCACCGGCGTGACGCGTCGGGTCAGCGTCGCCGCCGGTGGCGCGCAGGCCAACGCGCCCAGCAACCAGCCCGCGCTCAGCGGCGACGGCCGGCGGGTCGCGTTCGTCTCGGTGGCCACCAACCTGGTGCCGGGCGACACCAACGGCGTCGAGGACGTCTTCCTGAGTGAGTGGCCCACCGGGACGACCACCCGACTGAGCGTCTCCGCCGAGGGCGCCCAGGCCAACGACCGGAGCAACGACCCCTCCATCGACTACCAGGGCCGGTTCGTTCCCTTCACCTCGTACGCGACGAATCTGGTGTACGGCGACACCAACGGTCAGCTCGACGTCTTCGCGGTCGACGCGGGTTGGTCCGGCGGCCGGACGCAGCCCTGGTGACCGTCCGGGCCGTGCGACCCGCCCGTCCCCACCCGGTGTCGGGTGCGACGGGCGGGCCGCCGCGCAGGGGTGGAGCCAGCCGCTCAGCGGATAGGCTGAGCGGCGGCCGAGCAGACGAGTGCGAGAAGGAGCGGTCCGTGCGCCCAGGTGGACAGCCGAACATGCAGCAGATGCTGAAGCAGGCGCAGAAGATGCAGCAGCAGATCGCCAACGCCCAGGCCGAGCTGGCCGAGGCGGAGCTGACCGGCACCGCCGGCGGCGGCCTGGTCACCGCCACCGTCGCCGGCACCGGCGAGCTGAAGGCGATCAAGATCGACCCGAAGGCGGTCGACCCGGAGGACGTGGAGACGCTGGAGGACCTGGTCGTCGCCGCCGTGCACAACGCCGCCGAGGCGGCCCGGGAGCTGACCGAGAAGAAGATGGGCCCGGTCGCGGGCGGGATGGGCGGCCTCGGCCTGCCCGGGTTCTGAGCCGACAGATGTATGAAGGCGCCATCCAGGATCTGATCGACGAGTTGGGCCGGCTGCCGGGCGTGGGCCCGAAGAGCGCCCAGCGGATCGCGTTCCACGTCCTGTCGGCGGATCCGGCCGACGTCAACCGGCTGGCCGGCGCGCTGCGCAAGGTCAAGGACCTGGTCCGGTTCTGCACGACCTGTTACAACGTGGCCGAGTCCGAGCAGTGCCGGATCTGCCGCGATCCTCGGCGTACCGATGAGGTGCTCTGCGTGGTCGAGGAGCCGAAGGACGTGGTGGCGATCGAGCGGACCGGCGAGTTCCGCGGGCGCTACCACGTGCTCGGCGGCGCGATCAATCCGCTGGAGGGCATCGGCCCGGACAACCTGCGGATCCGGGAGCTGATGACCCGGCTGGGCGGCGGTGAGGTCCGCGAGCTGATCCTCGCCACCGACCCGAACACCGAGGGCGAGGCGACGGCGACCTATCTCGCGCTGATGGTCAAGCCGATGGGGATCGCGGTGACCCGGTTGGCCAGCGGCCTGCCGGTCGGCGGCGACCTGGAGTACGCCGACGAGATCACGCTGGGCCGCGCCTTCGAGGGGCGCCGGGCGGTCTGAGTTCCCGGCCCGGTGGTGGGCGGTGTGCCCACCACCGGGCCGTGGTGTGAGGCGGCCTCGGAAGGTGTCGGCTTGATAGCGATTACCCTTCGCCCGTTCCTCTTCTGTGTGACATGCCATAACCTCCCGCTCACGGACTGAGTCACAGCTCGGCGTGGACACATGTGCATGACAGAGGTGAGAGATGCAGGCGAGCAGGCTGAAAACGGCCATGGCCCTCGCGGCCGCGGCCGCCCTGGCGGTCGGTGCGTCCGGTTGCGCCAAGAGCGACCGAGACGACGAGGGTGGGGGCGCCAAGAGCGGCGGCACCTTCGTCTTCGCCGGCGCCGGGGACCCGAAGAACTTCGACCCGATCTTCAACGACGACGGTGAGTCGTTCCGGCCGATCCGCCAGATGTACGACACCCTCGTGCAGAACAAGCCCGGCACCGCCGAGCTGCAGGGTGCCCTGGCGGAGAGTTGGGAGCACGACCCGGACGGCAAGGTGTGGACCTTCAAGCTCCGCAAGGGCGTGAAGTTCCACGACGGCACCGACTTCAACGCCGCCGCGGTCTGCTTCAACTTCGACCGCTGGTTCAACATGAAGGGCGCCGCCGCCCAGTCGCAGATGATCTACTACTCGGACACGTTCGGCGGCTTCGCCAAGAACGAGGCCGAGGGCGTCGGCCAGCCGGTCTACAACAAGTGCGAGGCGAAGGACGACGGCACCGCCGTCGTCACGATGAACCAGTACAAGGGCGCCTTCCCGGGTGCCTTCGCGCTGACCGCGCTCTCCATCGCCAGCCCCGAGGCGCTGAAGAAGTACGACGCCGACACGGTGAAGCAGAACGGCGACTCGTTCGAGTACAGCGCGTTCGCCAACGAGCACCCGGTGGGCACCGGCCCGTTCAAGTTCGCGGGCTGGGACAAGACCAAGGGTGAGATCACCCTGGAGCGCAACGCCGACTACTGGGGCGAGAAGGCCAAGGTCGACAAGCTCGTCCTCAAGATCATCAAGGACGAGAACACCCGGAAGCAGGAGCTGCGCGCCGGCACCGTCCAGGGCATCGACTTCCCGGCCCCGGCCGACCGGAAGGCGCTGGCCGGTGAGGGCTACCAGGTTCTCGACCGCCCCGCGTTCAACATCCTCTACCTCGGCATCAACCAGAAGAACCCGAAGCTGAAGGACCTGCGGGTCCGGCAGGCGATCGCCTACGCGCTCAACCGCCAGCAGCTCGTCCAGACCAAGGGCCCGGGTGGCACCAAGGTCGCCGACGAGTTCATGCCGGACACGGTGCTCGGCTACGCCCCGGACGTGCAGAAGTACGACTACAACCCGGAGAAGGCCAAGCAGCTGCTCAAGGAGGCGGGCGCGGAGAAGTTGACGCTCAACTTCTACTACCCCACCGACGTGTCCCGGCCGTACATGCCGAACCCGCAGGAGATCTTCACCGTGCTGGCCAACGACCTGAAGGCCGTGGGCATCACGGTCAACGGGGTGGCCCGCCCGTGGAACGGCGGCTACAAGGACGACGTGCAGCAGTTCGGCAAGCACGACCTGCACCTGCTGGGCTGGACCGGGGACTACAACGACCCGGGCAACTTCGTCGGCACCTTCTTCGGCCGCGAGAAGGTCGAGTTCGGGGACCAGGGCATGACCGAGATGTTCGAGGCCATCGCCAAGGCGGACGGCACGGTCGACGAGGCCGGCAAGAAGGCCGCCTGGGAGCAGGTCAACCGTGACATCGCCACCAAGTGGCTGCCGGCCGTGCCGGTCTGGCACGCCCCGCCGGCCATCGTGGTCACCAAGGACGTCAAGGGTCTCGTCGCCAGCCCGCTGACCGACGAGCGGTTCAACACCGTCAGCGTCGGCTGAGGCGGCTCCACCGCTGACGCCACACGCGGAATCGGCCCGGGCCGGGCTCTCGCTCCCGGCCCGGGCCGACCCGCTGTTCAACCGAGAATCTGGTGTGTGAGAGATGTTGCGAGTCATAGTTCGCCGCCTGCTCCAGCTGGTGGTGACCCTGATAGGGCTGTCCGCGCTGGTCTTCGTCTGGCTGCGGAACCTGCCCGGCGGCCCGATCGAGGCGCTGCTCGGTGAGCGGGCCACGCCGGAGCGGCGCGCGCTGCTGGTCAAGGCGCTCGGCTACGACCAGCCGATCCTGGTCCAGTACGCGAAGTTCATGCAGCGGCTGCTGACCGGCGACTTCGGCAACTCGATCCGGAGCGGCGACCCGGTCACCGAGGTGATCGGCCGCGCGTTCCCGGCGACCGTCGAGCTGGCCGCCGCCGCGATGATCATCGCGATCGGGCTCGGTGTGCCGCTCGGCTACCTGGCCGCCCGGCACCGCGGCCGGCTGCTCGACAACCTGAGCATCGGCGGCACCCTGCTCGGCATCTCGATCCCGATCTTCTTCCTGGGCTACCTGCTCAAGGACGTGTTCACCCAGAACATGCACCTGTTCCCGCCGTCCGGCCGGATCAGCACCGGGATGGACAACACCGACATCACCGGTTTCTTCGTGCTGGACGGGCTGCTCACCCGGGAGTTCGACGCCACCGGCGACGCGCTGTGGCACCTGATCCTCCCGGCGGTCACGCTGGCCACCATCCCGCTCGCGGTCGTCGTCCGGATCACCCGGGCCAGCGTGCTCGACGTCCTCAACGAGGACTTCGTCCGCACCGCCGAGGCGAAGGGGCTGCGGCACAAGACCATCCGGGGCCGGCACATCCTGCGCAACGCGCTGCTGCCGGTGGTCACCACCATCGGCCTGCAGACCGGTGCGCTGCTCTCCGGGGCCGTGCTCACCGAGCGGGTCTACAACTGGGGCGGCCTCGGCACGCTGATCTACGACTCGATCAGCGGCGGTCGCGACTACCCGGTGCTCCAGGCGCTGATCCTGCTGGCCGCGCTGGTCTTCGTGCTGGTCAACCTCCTGGTCGACCTCTCCTACGCCTTCATCGACCCGAGGGTGCGTGTGCGATGAGCGATCCGATCACCCGCCCCACCGTGGGGGCCCCGCGTGAAAGCGTGGACCCGTCGGCCGTCACCGAGAAGCCCGAGGGCACCCTGCCCCGGGGCCTGGACCGGCTCGGCGAGCGCAAGCGCGCCCGGCTGGAGCAGTTGGCCCAGGCCACCGCCGACAAGGGCGGGGTGAGCCTGGTCCGGGACGCGTTCCGCCGGTTGCGGCGCAACCCGACCGCGATGGTCGGCGCGGCCATCGTGGCGATCTTCGTGCTGGTCGCGCTCTTCGCCCCGCTGCTGGCCCCGCACGACCCGGCGCAGCGCTTCGACGAGCTGACCCGCAACCTGACCGTGGACAACATCCCCGGCGCCAGCAGCGAGTTCCCGCTCGGCTCCGACCCGCTCGGCCGGGACTTCCTGTCCCGGATGATCCACGGCAGCCGCCAGACACTGTTCGTCGGCGTGCTCGCCACGCTGATCGGGCTGGCCCTGGGCGTACTGGTGGGCGCGCTCGCCGGCGCGTTCGGCGGCTGGGTCGACAACATCCTGATGCGCTTCACCGACGTGATGCTGGCGCTGCCGGCGCTGCTGCTGGCGATCAGCCTGGTGGCCCTGGCCAGCCGGTCCAGCCAGTGGACGGTCATCCTCGCGGTGGCCATCGTGAACGTGCCGATCTTCGCCCGGCTGCTGCGCGGTTCGATGCTCGCCCAGCGGGAGAGCGACCACGTGCTGGCCGCCCGCGCGCTCGGCGTCAAGCGGGGGGCGATCGTGCTGCGGCACATGCTGCCCAACGCGATGACCGCGGTGATCGTGCAGGCGACGTTGACGCTCTCCACCGCGATCCTGGAGGCCGCGTCGCTCTCCTTCCTCGGCCTCGGTGACCCCGACATCAACCGCGCCGAGTGGGGGCTGATGCTCGGCGTGGACGGTCAGCGGTACTTCGAGGTCCGCCCGGAGCTGGCCTACTTCCCGGCCGCCGCGATCATCGTGGTCGCGCTCGGCTTCACCCTGCTGGGCGAGGGCATGCGCGAGGCGATCGACCCGAAGAGCCGGCGGTGAGCGCGGTGTGGACCAACGACCAGCACGGTGAGGACGTGACCCGATGAGCCTGCTCGACGTACGCGACCTGAGCGTCGTGTTCCAGCGCAAGGGTGAGCGGCCGTTCACCGCGGTCGACGAGGTCAGCTTCAGCGTGGAGCCGGGGCAGACGGTCGGCCTGGTCGGTGAGTCCGGCTGCGGCAAGAGCGTCACCAGCCTGGCGATCATGGGCTTGTTGCCGAAACGCGGCAACAAGGTCACCGGCGAGGTGAACTTCGACGGCGCCGACCTGCTGAAGCTGCGCCCGGAGGACCTGCGGGACCGGCGCGGCCGGGACATCGGCATGATCTTCCAGGACCCGCTCTCCTCGCTGAACCCGGTCATCCCGATCGGCACCCAGGTGGCCGAGGTGCTCGAACGGCACCGGGGCATGGACCGCAAGGTGGCGCTGAAGGAGGCCCGGGAGCTGCTCGACGCGGTCGGCATCCCGGACCCGACCCGGCGGTTGAAGGAGTACCCGCACCAGATCTCCGGCGGCATGCGGCAACGCGCGCTGATCGCCATCGCGCTGGCCTGCAAGCCGCGGCTGCTGATCGCCGACGAGCCGACCACCGCGCTGGACGTGACGATCCAGGCGCAGATCCTCACGCTGCTCAAGCAGCTCGTCGACGAGACCGGCACCGCGCTGATCATGATCACGCACGACCTGGGCGTGGTGGCCGGGCTCTGCGACACGGTCAACGTGCTCTACGGCGGCAAGATCGTGGAGCGGGCGGCCCGGCACGAACTGTTCGCCCGGCCCCGGCACCCGTACACGCACGGGCTGCTCAACTCCGTGCCGAGGCTCGACTCGCCGCGCGGTGAGCGGCTGCACGCCATCCGCGGCTCGGTGGCCGACAACATCCCGTGGGCGGAGGGCTGCGCGTTCGCCCCCCGGTGCGACAACGTGGTGGACGCCTGCCTGGACGGGCCGCCCCCGCTGGAGCCCACCGCGAACGGCGGCGACCTGCGCTGCAACAACCCCGTTTCCGAGGAGGTGGCGGTCCCGTGACCGAGTCGACCGAGCGGACGACCGAACCCCTGATCGAACTGCGCGACGTCAAGGTCCACTTCCCGATCAAGAGCGGCGTGCTCGTCGACCGGACCATCGGGCACGTCTACGCCGTCGACGGCGTCTCGCTCACCATCAACAAGGGTGAGACGTACGGGCTGGTGGGCGAGTCGGGCTGCGGCAAGTCCACGCTCGGCCGGGGCCTGCTGCGGCTGGTCGAACCGACCGCCGGGGAGATCGTCTTCGACGGCACCGACCTGCGCTCGCTCAAGGCCGAGCCGATGCGCCGGATCCGCCGCCGTATCCAGATGATCTTCCAGGACCCGCTGTCCAGCCTCGACCCCCGGCAGTCGGTGGAATCGCTGCTGGTCGAGGGCCTCAAGGCGCACGGCCTGGCGAAGGACAAGGCGGCCGTCGACAAGCGGCTCCGGGACGCGCTCGCCGCGGTCGGCCTGCCCGCGTCCGCGCTCAGCAAGTATCCGCACGAGTTCTCCGGCGGCCAGCGCCAGCGCATCGGCATCGCCCGCGCGCTGGTGCTCGAACCGGACCTGATCGTCGCCGACGAGCCGGTGTCCGCGCTGGATGTGTCGATCCAGGCCCAGGTGCTCAACCTGCTCGACGAGTTGCAGGAGGAGCGCGGCCTCACGTACCTGATCATCGCGCACGACCTGGCGGTGGTCCGGCACATCGCCGACACGGTCGGGGTGATGTACCTCGGTGGCCTGGTCGAGGAGGCGTCCAGCGACGACCTCTACCGGGAGCCGATGCACCCGTACACCCGGGCGCTCATGTCGGCGGTGCCGGTGCCCGACCCCCAGGTGGAGGACCGCCGCGAGCGGATCCTGCTCGCCGGCGACCTGCCGTCACCGGCGAACCCGCCGGCCGGCTGCCGGTTCCACACCCGCTGCCCGTGGGCCCAGCCCACCCGCTGCGCCGACGAGCGGCCCGCGCTGCGCGAGGTGCTCGACGGGCACCGGGTCGCCTGCCACTACGCCGAGGACATCGCGGCCGGCCGGATCCGGCCGCACGAGGTGGAGCCGGAGCTGGTCCGCCCGGACGACGGCGCGGCGCCGGGCGAGACCGGCGAACTCATCCCGACCCCGTGACACCGACGCGTCGGCCCCCGCCCGGGGGCCGACGCGTCCACCCGGCTCAGCCCTCGGGGCGGTTCAGCAGGCCCACCGCGACCGTGTGCACCGCGTCCAGCCCGGCCGGGTCGGCCAGCGGCGCCGAGCCACCGGTGACCGCGTACCACTCGTCGGCGTCCTTGTACTGCACCCGCAGCGTCACCCGGCCGTCGGCGTGCTCGCTCCGCAACGTCAGCTCCCCGGTCACCACGCCCACCTCGTCGGTCATCACCCCACCCGGACCGGCGGTGATGTCGGCGGTCCGGCTCGCCGGGCCGGTCGGCGCACCCGGTGCGGCGTCGGCGGACATGCCCGCCCCGGAGACGTCGGCGGGCGCGGCCTGCTGGCCGTCCGCGGTCATCCCGGCCGAGGCCGGACCGGTCGGGGTCGGGTCGGTGCCGGCCGCCGCGGCGTCGTCGCCGGTGGCGTCCGGCGTGCTCCCCGGGGCCGGTGTGCCATCCGCCCCGGTCACGGCTTGCTCGCCCATGTGCAACCCTCCAGCATGTCGGTGAGGGCGGCCTTCTCGGCACTGGTCACCGTCAGCCGCCAGTAGTGCTTGACCGTCACCCAGTCCGCCGCGTACTGGCACCAGTACGACCGGTTCGCCGGCTTCCACTGGGACGGGTCCTGGTCACCCTTTGCCCGGTTGGAGCGGAGAGAAACCGCGATGAGCTGCGGCCGGGTCTGGTCGTTGGCGAAGTCGCCGCGCTTCGAGTCGTCCCACTCGTCCGCGCCGGAGCGCCAGGCGTTGGCCAGCGGCACGGTGTGGTCGATGTCCACGTCCGACGGGTCGGTCAGCTCCACCCCGTCGTAGACGCTCTCCCATCGCCCACCGACCACGTTGCAGCCGGAGAGCTTGATCCCCTCACCGTCCTTCTGGAGGATGCTGTCCCGCACGTCGCAGTTCTTGCCGGTGTCCCGCCAGTGCGGGAACCGGGAGCGGCTGTAGCCCTTCATCGACCCGGCGGCGGCCACGGTCAGCTCGCCGAGCTGCTTGTTCACGTTCCCGGCAGCGCTCGGCGGCGCATCCGGCTCGGTGACCTGGCCATCACAGCCGGCCACGCCGAGGGCGAGCACCGCGGTGAGCGCGGCGGCCAGCCCGGCTTGGACTCCTGATCTCGTACGCACAGACGACACCTCTCCAGCTTGCGGGCTCCGGGCGAGTCCGCACAGTACCCGGCGGCGGTTTCCGTGATTCGTGGCGTGGGCGGAAGATCACGGGCAGAGTGGATGGACGTGACCGCTCCCGCTCCCGCACTGCGTACCGGCTCCGCCGCCGGACGCGGCACGCTGCTCGCCGCGATCCTCGCCTCCGGCATGGTCTTCCTGGACAGCACCGTGGTCAACGTGGCGCTGCCGCGCCTCGGCGCCGAACTGAAGGCCACCGTGGCCGGTCTGCAATGGACCGTGAACGGCTACCTGCTGATGCTCGCCGCGTTCGTGCTGCTCGGCGGCGCGCTCGGCGACCGGTTCGGCAGGCGGCGGATCTTCCTGCTCGGCGTGGTCTGGTTCGCGGCGGCGTCGGTGCTCTGCGGGCTGGCCCAGGGCACCGGCTGGCTCATCGCCGCCCGCTTCCTCCAGGGCGCCGGCGGGGCGCTGCTCACCCCCGGCTCGCTCTCCGTGCTCCAGGCCAGCTTCCACCCCGACGACCGGGGCCGGGCGATCGGCACCTGGTCCGGCCTCTCCGGCGTGTCCACCGCGCTCGGGCCGCTGGTCGGCGGTTGGCTGATCGACGCGCTCTCCTGGCGGTGGATCTTCTTCGTGAACCTGCCGCTGGCCGTGGGCGTGGTGCTCGCCACGATGCGCTGGGTGCCGGAGAGCCGGGACGAGGCGGTCTCGCGTACCGGTGGGCACGGCGGGTTCGACGTGGCCGGCGCGTTGCTCGGCGCGCTGGCGCTCGGCGGCGTCACTTACGCGTTGATCGACGCCCCGGCGCGGGGCGCCTCCCCGGCGGTGCTGGCCGCGGCGCTGGTCGGGCTGGCCGCCGTGGCGGTCTTCGTGCTGGTCGAGCGGCGGCGCGGGGATACCGCGATGCTGCCCACCGGGCTGTTCTCCAGCCGGCTCTTCTCGGTGCTCAACGTGTTCACCGTGGTGGTGTACGCGGCGCTCGGCGGGTTCACCTTCTTCCTCGCCGTCTACCTGCAGAACGTGGTCGGCTGGTCGGCGCTGCTCACCGGCCTGGCCACGGTGCCGATGACGCTGCTGCTGCTGGTCGGCTCGCCCCGGGCCGGCGCGCTCTCCGCCCGGATCGGCCCCCGGCTGCCGCTCACCGTCGGCCCGGTGGTCGCCGCCGCCGGCCTGCTGCTGCTGCGCCGCGTCGGGCCGGGCGCGTCCTACTGGGTGGACGTGCTGCCCGGTGTGGCGCTGTTCGGCGCCGGCCTGACGCTCGTGGTCGCGCCGCTGACCACGTCGGTGCTGGGCGCCGTTGCGGACCGGTTCGCCGGGGTGGCGAGCGGCTTCAACAACGCCGCCTCCCGGGCCGGCGGCCTGCTCGCGGTGGCCGCGCTGCCGCTGCTGGTCGGCCTGTCCGGCACCGGGTACGAGCAGAAGGGCGCGCTGGCCGACGCGTACCGGGGGGCGTTGGCGTGGTGCGCGGGGCTGCTGCTCGTCGGCGCCCTGCTGGCCGCCGTGCTCATCCACCGCCCGCGGGGGCAAGGCGGGGGCCCTTCTTAACGCATTCGGTAGAGGCGGGGCCCCTTATTAACACCGCAGGGCTCGCGCCGAGGACGCATGTTAAGCGGGGCCCCTTCCTATGCGTTAAGCGTTAAGAAGGGGCCCCGCCTTGCACGTCAGCGGGTGCGGTTGACGGCGCTGGTGACCGCCTTGATCGAGGCGGTGACGATGTTGGCGTCCACCCCGACGCCCCACACCGTGCGCCCGTCCACCTCGCACTCCACGTACGCGGCGGCCTGCGCGTCACCGCCGGAGGCGAGCGCGTGCTCGTGGTAGTCGAGCACCCGTACCGTCACGCCCAGCGACTGCAACGCGTTGACGTACGCGTCGATCGGGCCGTTGCCGACCGCGGTGAGCGCGTGGGTCCCGCCGTCGAAGCCGACCCGGGCGTCGATCTCGACCTTGCCGTCGACGGTGCCGATGGTGTAGCCGGCCAGCGTGACCGCCGGGTCGACCTGGTGGTCGACCAGGTAGTTGCGGGCGAAGATCTCCCACATGGTGCCCGGCTCGACCTCGCCGCCGTCGTGGTCGGTGACGGCCTGCACCACGCCGGAGAACTCGATCTGGAGGCGGCGGGGCAGGTCGAGCTGGTGCTCGGACTTCATGATGTACGCGACGCCGCCCTTGCCGGACTGCGAGTTGACCCGGATGACCGCCTCGTAGGTGCGGCCCAGGTCCTTCGGGTCGATCGGCAGGTAGGGCACCGCCCAGGTGAACTCGTCGACCGGCACGCCGGCCGCCGTGGCGTCGGCGTGCAGCGCGGCGAAGCCCTTGTTGATGGCGTCCTGGTGGGAGCCGGAGAACGCGGTGTAGACCAGGTCGCCCGCGTACGGGTGGCGCTCGTGCACCGGGAGCTGGTTGCAGTATTCGACGGCGCGCCGGATCTCGTCGATGTTCGAGAAGTCGATCATCGGGTCGATGCCCTGGGAGAACAGGTTCAGGCCCAGCGTCACCAGGTCCACGTTGCCGGTGCGCTCGCCGTTGCCGAACAGGCAGCCCTCGATCCGGTCGGCGCCGGCCAGCAGGCCCAGCTCGGCGGCGGCCACGCCGGTGCCCCGGTCGTTGTGCGGGTGCAGGCTCAGCGAGAGGCTGTCCCGCCGGGGCAGGTGCCGGTGCATCCACTCGATCGAGTCGGCGTAGACGTTCGGCATCGCCATCTCGACAGTGGCCGGCAGGTTGACGATCAGTTTCCGGTCCGGGGTCGGGTCGACCACCTCGATCACCGCCGCGCAGACCTCCAGCGCGTACTCCAGCTCGGTGCCGGTGTAGGACTCCGGCGAGTACTCGTAGTGGATGTCGGTGTCCGGGGTGTGGATCTCCGCGTACTTCTGGCAGAGGCGGGCACCCTGGGTGGCGATGTCGGTGATGCCGTCACGGTCCAGGCCGAAGACCACCCGGCGCTGGAGCGTCGAGGTGGAGTTGTAGAAGTGCACGATGGCCCGGCGCGCGCCGCGCAGCGACTCGAAGGTGCGCTCGATCAGGTGCTCCCGGCACTGGGTCAGCACCTGGATGGTGACGTCCTCCGGGATCAGATCCTGCTCGATGAGCTGGCGGACGAAGTCGTAGTCGGTCTGGCTGGCCGACGGGAAGCCGACCTCGATCTCCTTGTAGCCCATCTGCACCAGGAGCTGGAACATCCGGCGCTTGCGCTCGGGCGACATCGGGTCGATCAGCGCCTGGTTGCCGTCGCGGAGGTCGACGGCGCACCAGCGGGGCGCGGCCTCGACGCGGCGGGTCGGCCAGGCGCGGTCCGGCAGTTCGACCCGGAACTGCCTGTCGTACGGGAGGTAACGGTGCACCGGCATGCGGCTGGGGCGCTGCTGGGCGAACGGGTCGGTGACAGGTTGAGCCATCTCGGAGTGCTCCCTGGGAACATGTGGCGTCAGCAGATCGGAAGGTGTCGGCGAGGTGCCGGGCGACGGTGCGCGGCGGTGCCGAGAGGAAGTTCGGATGTGCTGGACGGCGCGGTTCAACTCCGCGACGAGGTGCCGGCCGGTCAGGCCTCGTCGCGGCAGCCAAGGAGAAGGTACGCCTGCCACATGACAGGGTTACCCTACGTGGTGGGACGGACGGTGGGAAGGCCGGTCCGGACTATGGGACCGGAGTCACCGCTTCGGTGGACTCGGGCGTCGCGCCCAGCCGGGGCGTCCGCTCCGCCCAGGCCACCGCCGGCACGATCGCGAGCCCGACCAGCACGAAGATCGCCGCCGCCGGGTACCAGCCCCAGCCGCCGGTGCTCACGCCGAGCGCGGTCAGCCCGGCCGGGGCGATCAGGAACTGCAACTGCGAGCCGAGCGCGAACGCGCCGACGTACGCGCCGCGTTGGGCGGCGGGCGGCAGCGTGGCGGTCAGCCCCCAGGTGCCCGCCGACTCGATCAGCTCGGCCACGATGAGCAACGTCGCGGCGGCCACCAGCGCCGCCACGGTGAGCCAGCCCCGGGTCTGTCCCGAGATCGGCAGGACCACACAGAACAGGGCGATCAGCACGGCGCCCCGGCGGGACGCCCGGGCGGCGCCCGGCGCGGTGTCCGCGCCCCGGCTGGCCCGCACCTGGAGCAGCACGACCAGGACGGTGTTGAGCAGCACCAGCGCGGCGATGAGCGTCTTCGGCGCGTCGGTGCGGGTGAGGATCCACAGCGGCATCACGGTCAGGTAGAGCGTCTGGTGCGCGGTGAGCATCCCGGAGAGCAGCGTGACCGCCAGGAACGGGCGGTCCCGCAGCACCGCGAGCCGGCTCATCGGCTCGGCCGGCCGGGCCACCTCCGGCAGTCGGGGCAGCCGGCGCACGAAGCCGGCGGTCACCAGGTAGACCGCCGCGATGAAGAAGACCATGCCCCGGTACGCCCAGATCGTGTCCACGGCCAGCACCAGGCCGCTGATCAGCGCGCCCAGCCCGAAGCCGACGTTGAGCGAGGACCGCTGGTAGGCCATCGCGGTGACCCGTTCCTCCGGGCGCAGCGCGTTGATCGAGTAGACCTGGCGGGCGGTGCCGGTGGCGGCGCCGGTCGTGGCCAGCGCGAGCACCACGGCGAGGAACCCGGCGAAGCCACCGACGAACGGGTACGTCGCGAACAGCGCCGCGTCGAGCAGCAGGCAGACGATCCACACCCGCTGCGGGCCGTACCGGTCGGTGAGCCCACCCAGCGGGACGGTGCCGAGCAGCGACGCCCCGGCGGCCAGCGACAGGCCGAGACCCACCTGGGCCGGGCTCAGCCCCAGCGCCCGGGTGAAGAAGACGGCGCTGCCGGCCTGGAACAGGCCGTGGCCGACGGCGAACACCATGGCCTGCACGGCCAGGGCGCGGGTCAGCCCGGCCGGCGGTACGACGTGTCGGACGGCGGTGCTGATGCTCTCCCTGGCCCCCATGGCCGGTGAGCAAACCGCGCCCCCCACGCTCCGGTCGAGCCCTTTAGTCTGGGCCGAATCCTGCGTCCGGGGGTGCGTGTGTCCGAGTTGCGGTTCACCCTGGCCGACGTCGCGGGCGTGCGGTTCGCCGTGTCGCCGGCCAACGAGACGGTCATGAGCATGTGGGCGCTGGCCGACCCGGTCCGCTACGCGGTGCACCTGCCCTGGATCGACCGGGCCCGGGTGACGCTGCGCCGCCCGGAGGTGGCCGTCCGGGTCCGCCCGCTGGTGGAGCTGGCCCGCCCGGGCCGCTGGCTGCCCGACTTCCTCACCCCGGCGGCCCGGCCCGACGCGGGGATGGCCGAGCAGCTCGACCAGATCGCGGCGACGCCGCCGGCCGTGGTGGTCCAGGACCTGCTGGCCACCATCCCGCGCCGCCCGTTGGGCCCGTTCGGTCAGGCGCTGCTCGCCGACCCGCGCGGGCTGCTGCCGCAGCTCGTGGACGCGGTACGGGTCTGGTACGACGAGGCGATCGCCCCGGACTGGCCGCGCTTGCGGGCGCTGCTCGACGCCGATGTGGCGTACCGGGCCGCCCGGCTCGTGGAGGGCGGCGCGGGCCGGTTGTTCGAGCAGCTCCACCCGAGCCTGCGCTGGCTCGGCGACCGGGTGGTCAGCGACGACCCGTTCGAGCGCGACTTCGACCTGCGAGGTCGGGGGCTGGCGTTGAACCCGAGCGTGTTCACCGACCGGCGGGTGCTGTGGAACCTGCTGGAGGATTCGCTGCCCGCCGGGGCGTACCCGGTCCGGGCGGTCGGGACGCTCTGGGCGCGCGCCCCGGCCCCGCCCGGTGACCCGCTGGTCCGGGTGGTCGGTGCCGGCCGGGCCACGCTGCTGCGCCTGCTCGACACGGCGGTGACCACCACCGACCTGGCCCGGCTCACCGGGATGTCGGCCGGGAACGTCTCCCAGCACCTGTCCGCGCTGCACGCCGCCGGGCTGGTGGCGCGCTTCCCGGCCGGGCGGCACGTGCTCTACCGCAACACCGAGGTCGGCGCCGTACTGCTCCGCGCCGCCGGGGGCGGGTGAGCCGACCGGCCCGGACCTGAGCGCGCCGCGCCGGGGCCGGCGTCGACCGGGTCGGTCCGACGTCGGCGTCGGTCGGCCGGCTCAGTGGAGCAGCAGGGCGGGGAGGGGCCGGCGGCGGCGGAGCGCGGTCTCCCGCGCGTACAGGTCCGGGGGGAGCGTGGCGGGGTCGCCGAGGCGGCCGACGGCGGCCACCACCAGCGGCCGGATGTCACCGGGGAGGTCCAGTTCGGCGGCGAGGCGGGGGCGGTCCAGGCGGGTGACCTGGCGTACGTGCAGGCCGAGCGCGGTGGCCTGCACGGTGAGGTGGGCGACCGCCTGGCCCAGGTCGTAGGCGCTCCGCTCCGGGTCGTCGCCGGCGTGCGCGGCGAGCAGCAGGGTGGCCGCATGCCGGGCCCAGCCCTGGTCGGCGTCGGGCAGGCCGACCAGGATCCGCTTCCACGTCTCGTCCTGCCGGTGGCCGAGCGCGAACCGCCACGGCTGGGCGTTGCCGGCGGACGGCGCCCAGCGGGCCGCCTCCAGCAGCGCGGCCACCTCGGGGGCGGTCAGCTCGGCATCGGGGTCGAACGCACGGGGGCTCCACCGGAACGCCAGCAGCGGGGTCAGGTCGGTCATGGCCACAGCGTCCCCGATGCCCGTTTTGTCGTCCGGGCCGGGGTGGAGCGATGTGGTCAACACCACCCGTAACGGACAAAGCGCTACGACGTTCCGGGTGTCGGCATGTCCCGGCTCACCGGCTCGCCGTCGGTCACCGCGCCGGCCAGCTCCACGGTCGCCGGTGCCGGGCCGGGCGAGCCGGTCAGCGTGAGGCTGCCCAGCGTGGCCCGGACCGCCAGCGGCGTGCCGTCCTCGCCGAAGCAGTAGACGCCCACGTCCAGCGGCGCGTTCAGCGAGGCCGAGGTCGAGTCGACCGCATAGCACCGGCCGGTGACGCCGGCCGGCGACTTGGCGGGCGAGACCGCCAACGGTGCCCGCCGGTCGGTGAGCACCTCCAGCCAGTCGGTGAACGGGTGCTGCACCCGGGGGTCCAGCCGGCGGGGCACCGCGTCGTCGGCGTCGCCGAGGCGTACGCAGCCGGCGGGTCGCGTCCAGCCGGCCGACGGCAGGGCGCACTGGAAGAGCCCGTCCGAGGTGGCGGCGAGCGAGACGTCGACCGTGCCGTCCCGCCCCCAGCCGGGCACGTCGACCCGCCAACTCCCGTCGTTCCCGCTGGTCACCGTCACCGTGCGGGAGGGGCCGCCGGGAGGCGCGAACGCGTACGTGGCGGTGAGGTGCCGGTCCTGCGCGGCGGCGGCCAACCCGGCCAACTCGTCGCGGGCGGCGTCGACCTGCACCGGCACCGGATCGGCGGTGCCGGCCGGCGCGGACCCCGACGGGTCGGCGACGCAGGCGGCCAGCAGCGCCGGCAGGGTGAGCGCGAGTACGCCGGACAGCCGGCGGGCCGCGCGTCGATGAGCGTGCACCGGGTCATTCTGCGGTGCGACAGTGGCTCCGGTCAGCCCACCGTACGGCTGTACCGCTTGGCGTGTCGCGTGACGCCCGGGGCTGGTGAGCCGCCCCACGCCGGGCCGGATGGTGGGATCACCCGACCCGGCGGTGTGGCCCGCCCGATACCCTGAGGCTGTCTGACACGCGCCGCCGGACCCTTCAGACCCGGCGGCGTCGGCACGCTCAGGGTCGTCACCGGGAGGGAGTGCGCCGTCGTGGCACTCGTGGTGCAGAAATACGGCGGGTCCTCCGTCGCCAACGCCGAGCGGATCAAGCGGGTGGCCGAGCGCATCGTGGCGGCCCGCAAGGCGGGCGACGACGTGGTCGTGGTGGTCTCCGCCATGGGCGACACCACCGACGAGCTGCTCGACCTGGCCAACCAGGTCAGCCCGCTGCCGCCCGGCCGCGAGCTGGACATGCTGCTCACCGCCGGGGAGCGGATCTCCATGGCGCTGCTCGCCATGGCCATCCACAACCTGGGGTACGAAGCCCGCTCGTTCACCGGTTCCCAGGCCGGCGTGATCACCACCTCGGTGCACGGCCGGGCCCGGATCATCGACGTGACGCCGGGGCGGCTCAAGGGCGCGCTGGACGAGGGCGCGGTGGTGATCGTCGCCGGCTTCCAGGGCGTCTCGCAGGACACCAAGGACGTCACCACGTTGGGCCGGGGCGGCTCGGACACCACCGCGGTGGCGCTCGCCGCCGCGCTCCACGCGGACGTCTGCGAGATCTACACCGACGTGGACGGCATCTTCTCCGCCGACCCGCGCATCGTGCCGAACGCCCGGCACATCAGGCACATCACCTACGAGGAGATGCTGGAGCTGGCCGCCTGCGGCGCGAAGGTGCTGCACCTGCGCAGCGTCGAGTACGCCCGGCGCGCGGGGTTGCCGATCCACGTCCGTTCGTCATACTCGACCAACACCGGCACCATGGTCACCGGATCGATGGAGGACCTTCCCGTGGAACAGGCACTGATCACCGGGGTCGCCCACGACCGCAGCGAGGCGAAGATCACCATCGTCGGGGTGCCCGACGAGCCGGGTGCCGCCGCGCGGATCTTCGACACCGTGGCCGGTGCCGAGATCAACATCGACATGATCGTGCAGAACGTCTCCACCGAGGGCACCGGCCGCACCGACATCTCGTTCACGCTGCCCAAGGCCGACGGCCCGACCGCGATGGCCGCGCTCAGCAAGATCCAGGAGCCGGTCAAGTTCAAGGGCCTGCTCTACGACGACCACGTCGGCAAGGTGTCCCTGATCGGTGCCGGCATGCGTTCCCACCCGGGCGTCGCCGCCGGCTTCTTCGCCGCGCTCGGCACCGCCGGCGTGAACATCGAAATGATCTCCACGTCCGAGATCCGGGTCTCCGTGGTCTGCCGGGACACCGACCTCGACAAGGCGGTCAAGGCCATCCACGACGCCTTCGAGCTGGGTGGTGACACCGAAGCCGTCGTCTACGCCGGCACCGGGCGGTAGCGCGGATGCCGTCGCTGCCCACCCTTGCCGTGGTCGGGGCGACCGGTGCCGTCGGCACGGTGATGTGCCAGCTCCTCTCCTCCCGCCGCAACGTGTGGGGCGAGATCCGGCTGCTCGCCTCCGAGCGTTCGGTCGGCCGCCGGGTGCCGTGCCGGGGCGAGGAGCTGACCGTCCGGGCGCTCACCGCCGACGCGTTCGACGGCGTCGACGTGGCGATGTTCGACCTGCCCGACGACGTCTCGGCCGAGTGGGCGCCGATCGCGGTGTCCCGGGGCGCCGTGG
Source organism: Micromonospora sp. NPDC018662 (assembly GCF_044391475.1). NCBI lineage: Bacteria > Bacillati > Actinomycetota > Actinomycetes > Micromonosporales > Micromonosporaceae > Micromonospora > Micromonospora sp. NPDC018662. Next base: position 935,121 of record NZ_JBISAC010000002.1, on the reverse strand, counting down.
TGGTGGACAACTCCGGCGCGTTCCGGATGGACCGGGACGTGCCCCTGGTGGTCCCCGAGATCAACCCCGAGCAGGTACGCAACCGGCCCAAGGGCATCATCGCCAACGCCAACTGCACCACCCTGGCGATGATCGTGGCGATCGCCCCGCTGCACCGCGAGTACGGCCTGCGCGAGTTGGTCCTCGCCTCCTACCAGTCGGCCTCCGGGGCGGGGCAGACCGGGGTGGACGCCCTGCACCTCCAGCTCGCCAAGATCGCCGGCGACCGGGCGCTCGGCTCCCGTGCCGGCGACGTGCGACAGGCGGTCGGCGAGGAACTGGGCCCGTTCCCGGCCCCGCTCGCGCTCAACGTGGTGCCCTGGGCCGGCGCGCTGGCCGACGGCGGCTGGTCCTCCGAGGAGCTGAAACTCCGCAACGAGTCGCGCAAGATCCTCGGACTGCCCGACCTGAAGGTCTCCGCGACCTGCGTACGGGTGCCGGTGGTGACCGGCCACTCGGTCGCCGTGCACGCGGTCTTCGCCACCGAGGTCGACGCCGAGGGCGCCCGCGAGGCACTGCGCAACGCGCCGGGCGTGATCCTGGTCGACGACCCGGCCGCCGGGGAGTTCCCGATGCCGATCGACGCGGTCGGCACCGACCCGTCCTGGGTGGGCCGCATCCGCCGCGCGGTGGACGACCCGCGCGCGCTGGACCTGTTCGTGACCGGCGACAACCTCCGCAAGGGCGCCGCCCTCAACACCGCCCAGATCGCCGAACTCCTGGCCAAGCAACTGACCCACTGACCCCCTGCCACCTCGCGCACCGCGTGCGCGCCCCGCGCCTCGTGTGCGCCCCGCGCCTCGTGTGCGCCCCGCGCGCCCCGCGCGCCTCGTGTACGCCCCGCGCCCCCCGCGCGCCTCGTGCGCCCCCCCGATTCACGGAAAGAGTGGCTATGGGGGCCCGAATAGCCACTCTTTCCGTGAAACAGGGCGCGGGCGCGGGAGGGGGAGGGCGCGGGGCGGGAGGACGCGGGGGCGGGAGGACGCGGGGGCGGGAGGACGCGGGGGGCGGGGGAGGGAGGGCGCGGGAGGGGGAGGGCGCGGGAGGGGGAGGATGCGGGAGGGGGAGGATGCGGGGGCGGGAGGGCGCGGGGGAGGGGGAGGGGTCAGGCGGCGGAGAGGTGGACGCCGTCCCGGCCGTGCCGCTTGACCGCGTAGAGGGCCTGGTCGGCGCGGTGCAGCGTACGCTCCGGGGGCTCGTCGGGACGGGGCAGCGCGATGCCGACGCTGATCGTCCGGCCGGTGCGGCGGGCCGCCTCGGTGAGCCGTTCGGCGATCCGGACCGCCTCCTGCGGGTGGCTCACCTCGATCACCGCGACGAACTCGTCGCCACCGGTCCGGTACAGCTCGTCGCCCTGCCGCAGCGCGCCCTCCAGCGCCCGGGCCAGCCCCACCAGCAGCCGGTCGCCGGCCTGGTGGCCGTACGTGTCGTTGACGTCCTTGAACCCGTCCACGTCGATGGCCAGCAGCGCGGTACGTCCCGGCGTGGCGGTGGCGATCCGCTGCCCGAACGGCCCGGTGTGCCGCAGCCCGGTGAGCGGGTCCGAGCTGGCCTGCTCGCGGAGCCGCGCCAGCGTCCGTAGCCGGTCGAGACAGGTCCACGCCTGCCCGGCCAGCAGCTCGATCAGGTTGACAGTGGTCGGGTCGGGTCGCAGCGACAGTTCGTCGGCGACCAGCAGCACGCCGCCGCTCGACGGCGCGCCGACCGGCACCGCCACCAGCGTGCGCGCCCCGGCCCGGGTCAGCGGCAGGTACTCCTCGGTCGGCGGGTGCCCCGCCTCGCCCAGCGTGTACGCCGAGCCGTACCGGTGGGCGCGGTCGATCATCCGGTCGAGCGTGGCCGGGCCGGCCTCGGCCAGTTCGGCCCGGATGCGGGCCTCCAGTTCGCCCGGGGTGTCGGTGGGCGCGCCGAGGCGGGGCCCGTCCCGACCGGTGAGCACCAGCACGGCGGCCGAGAGCGCGGAGACGTCCCGGGCCGCGGCGATGGCGGCGGTCATCAGGTCCCAGTCGGTTCCGGCGGTGGTGAACGCGGCGGCGTGCCGGAGCAGCTTCTCGCTGCGGCTCTCGGCCGGCGGGCCGCCGAGCGCCGCGATCCGGGCGCCGAGCCGGTCGGCCAGCCGCTCGGCGGTCTCCCGCCAGGGCGCCAGCGTCACCGGCCCGCTCCACTGGAGATCGAGCACGCCGATCGGCCGGCCGGCCGGGTCGCGTACCGGGACGCAGAGTTCGGCGGTGACGTCCGGGCGGACCGGCAGGTAGTCGGGGTCGGCGGCGACGTCGGGCACGGCGGCCGTCTCGCCGGAGGCGTAGACCCGCCGCACCACCGACGGTTCGGGCCGGTGCCGGGCCGCCCCGTCGACGGTCGCCGGGACGTGGGAGAAGACCTGCCAGGCACCGGTGGCCGCGACGCACCGGAGGCGGTCGTGGACGCGCAGCAGGATGGTGGCGGTGGCCGGGGTGTGCCGGGCCAGCGCGGCGACGGTCCACTGGCACGCCTCCGGCACGGTCGACGCCGTGGGAAGGCGCACCGTGACGTCGCGGAGGACTCGCTCGTGATCCACGTCGTTCCTGCTCGGAGGGGGTCGGGTCGCGATCAAGCGTACTCAGCGGGACCGCTCTCGACCTTCGTACACATGTGCTATCCACAGGCTGTGGACGCGGCCTGTGGGTAACGCGCGGGCCGGCGCGGCGGTAGCGTGAGGGTCCCGGCCCGAGGAGGCGCCGATGCTCATCGCCCAGCTCAGCGATCCGCACGTGACCACCGGCCCGCTCGCCGCCGCGCCGGCGGCCGGCCTGCACCGGGCGCTCGGCGCGGCGCTCGCCCTGCGCCCCCGGCCCGACTGCGTGGTGATCACCGGTGACCTCACCGGTAGCGGCCGGCCGGACGAATACCTCGCCCTCCGGGAGATCGTCGGGCGGTTCCCGCTGCCGGTCCACCTGGCCGCCGGCAACCACGACGACCGCGAGTCGCTGCTCGACACGTTCGGCGGGACCCCCTACCTGGCCGGCGGATTCTCCGCGCACTACCACGTCGACCACCCGGACGCGACGCTCGTGGTGCTCGACTCGCTCACCCCGGGCGGCTCCGGCGGTCGGCTCGGCGACGAGCAGCTCGACTGGCTCGACGGTGTGCTCGCCGGCCGGCCGGAGGCGCCCGCCGTCGTGTGTCTGCACCATCCGCCGGTCGCGGTGGGCGTCCCGGCCGCCGACGCCATCGGGCTCGCCGACGCCGACGCGCTCGCCGCCGTGATCGCCCGACACCCCCACGTCGTACGCGTCGCCGCGGGCCACCTGCACCGCCAGGTGACCAGCGCGTTCGCCGGTACGGTGCTGACCTGCGCGCCGAGCACCTGGATCCAGTCGAGCCTGACCATGACCGACGAGGACGAGATCGGCTGGGTCGCCGAGCCGACCGCGTTCCTGCTGCACCGGGTGGCCGACGGCGGCTGCGTCACGCACACCGTCCAGGTCAGCCACGCCGCCGGCCGGACGTGCGGCTTCTGACCGCTCCGGTGCCCCTGCTCTGGTACGTCGCGTACGGCTCCAACCTGCACGCCGCCCGCCTCGACTGGTATCTGCGCGGCGGGCGTCCACCGGGCGGGCTGCGCACGTACCCGGGTTGTCGGGACTGCCGACCACCGCACCGGACGGTCCCGGCGCTGATCCCCGGCGGCGTCTACTTCGCCGGCGAGTCCCGGGCCTGGACCGGCGGCATGGCGTTCTACGACCCGGAGCTGCCCGGCCGGGCGGCGGTCCGCGGCTACCTGGTCACGGTCGAGCAGTTCGCCGACATCGCCGCCCAGGAGATGTACCGGCCGCCCGGCGCGGACCTGGCCGGGATCCGGGCGGCGGTCGCGACCGGCCGGGCCACGCTCGGTCCGGGCCGCTACGAGACGCTGCTCCGGGTCGGTGAGCGCGACGGCCGGCCGATGCTGACCTTCACCGCCCCGCACCGCGCGGTGGAGGTGCCCTGGACCCGGCCGGCGCCGGTCTATCTGGGCATGGTGGCCCGGGGACTGCGGGAGGCGCACGGCTGGGGCGTCGCGCGCACCGTCGATTATCTGGCCGGGCGGCCGGGGGTCGCCGGGCGGTGGACCCGGGCGGCGCTCCGGACGTTGGTCGGCACCGCCCACGCCGCGGCCCCGAACCCGCCCTCCGGCGCTCCGGTCGAGTTCGGACAGTCCGCTCTGGCCGCCGGACCGGTGGACATGAACGGCCGTTCGGTTGGCGACGGGTGGCCCGCCGGGAGTTTTTCCGGTCAGGAAGGTTGCCAGAGCAAGGTTTTCGGCGTGACATGAGCGGCGGCGCCGGCTCCCTGGTCCCTGGGGGCCGGCGCCGTGGGCTCGACCTGCGGCCCGGTGGATGACAAGCTACCCCGGGCGAACCATCGTCCGGACATCACGCGCCGGTATCTCACGAGGAGTTCCATGTCCGTCCCCGGGATGCGCCGCCGGGCCGTCGTCGGCCTGGCCGCACTCGCCGCGACCGCGTTCACCGCCGTCGCCGTCACCCCCGACCAGGCCGAGGCCCACTCGAAGCCGGTCGACGTCCAGCTGCTCGCGATCAACGACTTCCACGGCAACCTGGAGCCCCCGACCGGCTCCAGCGGCACCATCGACGGGCAGCCCGCCGGTGGCGCGGAATACCTGGCCAGCCACCTGAAGGCGATGCGCGCCGCGGCCCAGGCGCAGGGCAAGGGCACGGTCACCGTCGCCGCGGGCGACCTGATCGGCGCCTCGCCGCTGCTCTCCGCCGCGTTCCACGACGAGCCCACCATCGAGGAGATGAACCTCGCCGGGCTCGAGTTCGCCAGCGTCGGCAACCACGAGTTCGACGAGGGCGCCACCGAGCTGCTGCGGATGCAGCGCGGCGGCTGCCACCCGGTGGACGGCTGCGCCGACGGCACGCCGTTCGCGGGCGCGAAGTTCAAGTACCTCTCGGCGAACGCGTTCAAGACCTCCACCGGCCTGCCGCTGATGCAGCCGTTCGGCATCAAGATCGTCAAGGGTGTGCCGATCGGCTTCATCGGCATGACGCTGGAGGGCACCCCGAACATCGTCAGCCAGCAGGGTGTGGCCGGGCTGCGCTTCACCGACGAGGCCGACACCGCCAACAAGTACGCCAAGATCCTGCGGCTGCTCGGCGTCAAGAGCATCGTCGTGCTGCTGCACGAGGGTGGCGTGCAGAACGGCGGCGGCATCAACGACTGCACCGGCTTCAGCGGCCCGATCGTCGACATCGCCAACCGGATGGACCCGGCGATCGACGTGATCGTCAGCGGGCACACCCACGCCGCGTACAACTGCAACATCAACGGCAAGCTGGTCACCAGCGCCAGCTCGTTCGGCCGCCTCGTCACCGACATCAACCTGAAGATCGACCCGCGTACCCGGGACGTGGTCAGCGCGTCGGCGAACAACGTGGTGGTCACCCGCGACGTCGCCAAGGACCCGGCCTCGACCGAGCTGATCACCCGGTACAAGACCGCGCTCGGCCCGGTGGCCGACCGGGTGGTGGGTGAGACCACCACCGCGATCACCAAGACCCAGGAGAACCTGTACCAGACCGGGGTCGACGCCAACGGCAAGCCGACCTACCAGACCGGTGAGTCGCCGCTGGGCAACGTGATCGCCGACGCCCAGCTCGCCGCCACCGACACCGAGCAGAACGCGGTCGCCGCGTTCATGAACCCCGGTGGTGTCCGCGCCGACCTCGACGCCGGCCCGGTCACCTACGCCGAGGCGTTCACCGTGCAGCCGTTCGCCAACAACCTGGTGACGCTGGACCTGACCGGCGCGCAGCTCTACTGCATGCTGGAGCAGCAGTTCACCGTGGCGCGGGTGCTCTACGCGTCCTCGTCCGTGCACTACGTCGTCGACGTGAACGGCACCACCGCGCCGGCCGGCACGCCGTGTGCCGGCAGCCGGGTCGTCCGGGGCAGCCTCACCATCAACGGCACCCCGGTGACCGACACCGCTACCTACCGGGTCACGGTGAACAACTTCCTCGCCGGCGGCGGCGACGGCTTCAGCGTCCTGACCGGCGGCACCAACGCGGTGACCGGCCAGATCGACCTGGACGCCTTCACCGCGTACCTGACCGAGAAGTCGCCGGTGTCCGCGCCGGCGCTGGACCGGATCCAGACCACCGCGGAGGTCCCCGCCGCCTGACGGCGACCACACCGAGAACGGGCCCCGGAGCGTTGCTCCGGGGCCCGTTCCTTGTCCGCGCCCGCGACCGCCCGCTCGGCGATCAAGGAGTTCGCGTCCGGCAGAGCGTGAAAAGGTGGCGCAAACTCCTTGATCGACGGCTGGGGACGGTCAGGTCGTGGGGGTGAGGTGGGGGGTTGGGGTGGGGGTGGGGGTGGGGCGGCCGTCCTGGGCTGTGCTGAGCAGGGGGCGCAGGGACAGGGCGAGCAGCGAGGCGGCCAGGCAGCCACCCACCACGACCGCCACCCAGACCCGCCCGCCCGCCGCGCCGATCAGCGGCCCGGCGGTGACCGGACCGACGACCCCGCTGATCCCGAAGATCATCGAGCTCATCGCGTTGTAGCGGCCGCGCAGCTCGTCCGTGGCCAACGCGTTGGTCAGGGCGGGCATGATCGGCGACAGCATGGTCTCGCCGAACCCGAAGATCGCCGAGCAGGCCACCACGCCGAGCGCCGCGAGCAGCGCGTTGCCGCCACCGACCACGCCGGCCGCACCGAGCACCAGCCACGCGACCGCGAAGACCGCGCCCACCGCCGCCAGCGCGCCGGTGCGGCTGCGCCCCTCCAGCCGGCGGAGCACCAACAACTGGGAGAGCACGATCATCACGGTGTTCGCGGCGAGCGCCCAGGCCACCACCCGCGGCGTCACCTCCACCACCCGCACCGAGTACGCGGCGAAGCCCACCTCGATCTGCGCGTACCCGCAGGTGGTGAGCACCAGCCCGAAGACGACGAGCCGGCGGAACGGCCGGTCCCGGAGCACCGCCAGGTAGCCGCCGGCCGCCGGCGCGGCGTCGCCCGCGTCCGCGGCCATGGCCGGCCGGCGTCCCACGTGCGGCAGCGTGAGCAGGATCAGGGCCGGGGTCAGGTAGCTCACCGCGTCCAGCAGGTAGACCGCCTGGAACGTGGCCGGCCGCGCCACGTCGACCACCGCGCCGGAGATCAGGCCGCCGACGCCGATGCCGAGGTTGAGCAGGGCGAAGTTCAACCCGAAGACCCGCTGCCGCTCACCGTCGCCGGTGAGCGACGCGAGGATCGTGTTCTGCCCGGCCCAGATCGCCGAGCTGCCGACGGCGACCAGGGTCATCACCCCGAACGCCGACGCGGTGGAGTCGACCAGCGCCAGCGATCCGGTGCCGACGGCCTCGACGACCAGGCACGGCAGCACCACCCGCCGGGCGCCGAACCGGTCGATCAGCGTCCCGCCCAGCGGGGAGAGCACCAGTGTCACCGCGCCGAACCAGCCGATCACCAGGCCGGCGCGGGCGTCGGTCAGGCCGCGTACGTCGGTGAGGTAGATGAACAGGAACGGCAGGGTGAGGCCGCGCCCGACGGCGGAGAGCAGGGTGCCCAGGAGGATCCGGCGGGCTTCGGGACGGGCGGGCAGGGCGCGGCGCAGCATGGCTGGATTCTGGGCGGCGGGTACGACGACCGCGACCCGTTTACCCCCGCCCCGGACGGGCGCGGAGCCGGAAGGTGAGCAAGCCCACCCGGTCTGCCATGCTGGCCCGGTGACCACGACCTGGCGTCATCTGCCCGCCCCGGCCCGCGAGATCGCGGTGACCGCCACGGACGCGGTCGACGCGGCCCGGGCGCGGGACGCCGACGCGTACCGGCCGGCGGTGGAACGGCTCGCCGCCGCCGACCGGGCCGGGCTGGTGCTCGGCGGTGCGGTACGGCTGCTGCTGGAGGAGGGGCATCCGGACGGGCTGGACGGCGACGACGTACGCCAGGTGCTGGAGCGCTGCGCCCGGTCGGCCGCGACGTGGTGGCCCGAGGTCGACCCGCACGTGCTGCTGGTGCTGCTGGCCGGCGCGCTCGGCGTCTACGACCCGGGCGACGACGAGAACCCGCCCGACCCGGCGGCGGTCGCCCGGCACGCCCCGCTGCTCGTGGCCGACCTGCTGGCGGTCACCGGGCGGCCGTTCGCCGACTACCTGACCGCGGCGTTCGCCGAGGTGGCCCGCACCGAACTGCACGACTGACCGGCCCGGCAGCGCCGTTACGGGCTGGCGGCCAGGAAGACGAACGCGGCGAGCAGCACCAGGTGCACCCCGCCCTGAAGCACGGTGGCCCGCCCCGGCACCACGGTGAGCACGGCGGTCACCGCGGTCAGCGCGAGCAGCGTCATCTGGGTGCCGCCCAGGCCCAGCAGCAGCGGGCCGTCCAGCCAGATCGAGGCGATCGCGATGGCCGGGATGGTCAGGCCGATGCTGGCCATCGCCGAGCCGAGCGCCAGGTTGAGACTGATCTGCACGCGGTCCCGGCGGGCCGCCCGAGCGGCGGCCAGCGTCTCCGGCGCCAGCACCAGCAGCGCGATGATCACGCCGACGAACGCCTGCGGCAGGTTGGCCGCCTGCACCGCGCTCTCGATCGCCGGGGAGATGGTCTTCGCGTCGCCGACCACCGCGACCAGCGCCACCACCAGCAACGCCAGGCTGGCCAGCGCGGTACGCCTGGACGGCGGCTCGGCGTGCCCGTCGCCGTCGGTGTCCTCCGCCAGGATGCTGCCCTCCTGGGTGACCGGGAGGAAGTAGTCGCGGTGCCGCCCGGTCTGCACCATCACGAACAGCAGGTAGAGCGCGAGCGAGGCGACCGCAGCGAAGGCGAGCTGGGCCGGGGAGAACTCCGGGCCGGGGCGGCTGGTGGTGAACGTGGGCACCACCATGCTGAGCGTGGCGAGCGTCGCCACGGTGGCCAGCGCCCCGCCGGTGCCTTCCGGGTTGAACACCGCCACCTGCCGGCGTAGCGCGCCGAGCAGCAGGGACAGACCGAGGATGCCGTTGCAGGTGATCATCACGGCGGCGAAGACGGTGTCCCGGGCCAGCGCCTGCGTCTTGTCCCCACCACTGATCATCAGCGTGACGATCAGACCGACCTCGATCACGGTGACCGCCACCGCCAGCACCAGTGAGCCGTACGGCTCACCCACCTTGTGCGCCACCACCTCGGCGTGGTGGACGGCGGCCAGCACGGCTGCTGCGAGGAGGGCGGCCACCACGAAGATCAGCACCCCGGGCAGCTCCCGGCCCCAGGTGAAGACGAGCAGGAGCACGGCGAGCACGGGTACGACGGTGGTCCAATCGGTCAGGCGGGATCGGATCATCGCTGGCATGCGTCTACCTTGCCAGGTGAACCCGTCAGCCGCCCGCAGCCGGGAGATCGTCGGCGGTACGTCGCCCGTTGGTCGTCCTCAGCCCGTGCCGAGGCTGGCGGCGAGGTCGGTGATCGCCGTCGGGCGCCCGGCTCCAGGCGGGCCGCTTCTCAGCGGTACCGGACCGAACGTGATCCGCCCTGATCACAGCATCGAGTGACGAGTCGGTTACTTGAAGGCGGCGCGTGTCCGCTGAACGAACGGGCTGTCCGCTGTCAGGAGGCGGGCCGGTACGACTCGTAGGCCTCGCGCAGCGCCGACGCGTCTTTCGCGCCGGTCTGCTCGACCCGCCGGAGCACCTCTCGCGCCCGCCACCAGTTCGAAGGCACCACCCGTCCGGAGCGGATCGCCTCGGCGGCGACCATGCTGGCTTCGTCGGGCTGATCCGCCGCGACCAGCGCCAAGGCCAGGTCGAGACGCGCGGAAGCGGAGCGTCTAGGGCGGTCGCCACCGTCTCCGCGCGGATCCAACTCCGCCAACACGACCCGGGCGACCTGCTCCGCAGCCGGGTCGCCCGCCCAGGACAACGTCGTCGCCGTGTACGCCAACGCCTTCGTCGGGTCGTACCGGTAGTGATGCTCGGCCCGCTGCGGCACGGACAGGTTCGCGGTCACCCGCTCCAAGCGGTCCAGCGCATCGCGGGTTTGCCGGACGTCACCGACGCGTGCCCAGACCCGAGCCTCCTGCGCCGTCGCCTGGATGTGCGCCGAGCTTCCCCGGGGTGCCACCCGCTGGGCCTGCTGCGCCAGTTCGAGCGCCTGCCGGTGATCGCCCGAGGTGAGCCGGTCCCAGGCCCGGGTCTCCAGGCACCACGCCTGGATCTCCGCATGCTCGCCGTGTTCGGCGAGCTTGGCTGCGGCGGCCAGATGCGCGTCGGCTGCGGAACCCTGCTCAAGGTCGATGTGCACCGTCGCCCGCAGCACGGTCAGCCAACCGCCGGCAACGATCAGACGCCGCCGCTGGGCAACGGTGCCCCGGCCGTCGAGCAGTCGACCCACGTACGCCAGATGCCGCCGCACCATCGGAAGCAGGTCCACCGGCCGCGTGGTCGCGTAGGCACTCGCCAGGTCGTCGACGCCCGTCTCGATCCGGCTCAGAGTCTCGGCGCTCACATCACTGGCGCGCACCCGAGCCAGCAGTTCGTTCGCCTCCGCGTCGTGCAGGTGACTCTTGGCCCGATGCGCGAGCTGCCCGAGCGCCCGCAGAGACAGCCCCCGGCTGGCACGCAGTGCCCGTAGCTGATTCCCGAAACGCGGATCGATGTGCGACACAACGACGCTCCCAGCGCAGGAAGGAGGAACGCGCTCCACCGCATCGGAAGGTACACCTGAACGCCACGCTATGTGACGTCACGCACCCTGGCGGACCTTGGACGATTCTCGGAGTGTGGCAGGCAGGCCGCCCAGCGTGGCGAAGGCCGGTCCGCGCCAACCTGGGTCGGTGTCGTTGTGTTCCGTGGTCCGGAAGACGGTCATGCCGACCGCTGCCGCCCCGGCCAGTTCGCCGTCTGCGCCGTCGCCAACGAAGACGCACTCCGCCGGCCGGGCAGCCAGACGCTCGGCAGCAAGGCGATAGATCGCCGGATCGGGCTTGGCCAGCTGGACGTCGCAGGAGAAGACCGCGACGTCGAACCGTTGGGCAAGCGGACTTTGCGGCCATGCCTCGGCAGTGTCCGAGGTGGCGTTGCTGATGAGGGCCAGCGGATGCCCGTCGCCGCGTAGCGCGTCGAGCACGTCCAGGGTGGCGGTCGAGACGCTGTGCAGCACTCGGCGACCGAGGGCTCGCCGATGTTCACCGGCCCGTGTCACCTGTTCGTCGGTCGGCGTGCCGCCGAGGCGTCCGACGAGGATGCGGATGGTCTCCTCCACGTCCCACCGGACCAGCCGGTCCCGCCAGCTGGCGTGGTACGCGGCGACCAGGTCGCCCGGAGCCACCCCGACCATGACCGCCATCTCGCCGACGACCCGGTCCCGTTCCTCGTCGGCCCCTTGGATCAGGGTGTGGAAGAGATCGAAGATCACTGGCCGGGACATCTCGGCATCCTACTGAGCCGATCCTGCTTGCCACCATGGCGGCGAGTGGTACGCGTGTCGTAGCGTCGATGCATGACGACGGTGGTGGTATCGCTCGTGGTGTTGGCGGCGTTGGTGCTCGCGGTCGTTGGCTTCGTGAGCCGCCGGGACCGGGATCGACTCTCGTCCGAGGTGGATTCGACTGCGGTCCGCCAGGCCAGCGCCAACCAGCATCAGCACGAGGCAGAGCGGCACTTCGGGTCGGGCATTGCCGCGAGGCACCACAATCCCCCCAGTACGTGAGCAAGCGTCGTCGGCCCGTCTGCCGATCAGCGACATCCACGATCACCATCGGTGGCCGGTGGCGCGACGCTCAGACGGAAGCCCAACCCAGGCCGCATGGTGCGGCGTACCCCAGAAATGCGTCAAGGCCCCTCCGTGGAGGGGCCTTGACCTGCGTTACCTCTGGTCGGGGTGGCCGGATTCGAACCGACGACCTCTTCGTCCCGAACGAAGCGCGCTACCAAGCTGCGCCACACCCCGAGGCGTGCCGACAAATAGTAGCCCACCCGCCCCCGGGATCAAATTCGGTACCCCCCGGCCCCGCGCGACGCCTGGATGTTGGTACGGATTCGCCCCGATGAGGGCGGATGCGTACCAAGATCGCCAGCGTCAGCGGGGGATCAGGGTCAGGATGCTCGCCTCGGGGGGGCAGGCGAAGCGGATCGGGGCGGTGGGGTGCGTGCCCAGGCCGGCGGAGACGTGCAGCCAGGAGTCCGAGCCGGGCCAGCGGTGCAGCCCGCGCGCCATCGACCGGGGCAGCCCGCAGTTGGTCACCAGCGCGCCGTACCCGGGCACGCAGACCTGCCCGCCGTGGGTGTGCCCGGCGAGCAGCAGCCCGAAGCCGTCGGCGGCCATCCGGTCCAGCACGGCCGGCTCCGGCGAGTGGGCCAGCGCGATCGACAGCGCGGCCCCGTCACCGACCGGCCCGGCCACCGCGTCGTAGTCGTCCCGCTCGATGTGGGGATCGTCCACCCCGGCCACCTCGATCGCCCGCCCACCGGCCTTGAGCGTGGTGCGGGCGTTGTTCAGGTCCGCCCAGCCGGCGCCGGTGAGGATGCCGCGCAGCTCCTCGTACGGCAGCGGCACGCCCTCGGTGTACTCCCGGTCGGGCAGGAAGTAGGTGAACGGGTTCTTCAGGACCGGCCCGGTGTAGTCGTTGGAGCCGAACACGAACGCGCCGGGGAAGTCGAGCAGCGGCTGGAGCGCGCGCAGCACACCGGGCACCGCCTCCGGGTCGGCCATGTTGTCGCCGGTGACCACCACCAGGTCCGGGTCGAGCGCGGCCAGCGAGGCCACCCAGTCCTGCTTGCGCCGCTGGTTGGGCATCATGTGCAGGTCGGACAGGTGGAGCACGCGCAGCGGTTCGGCGTCGGCCGGGAGCACCGGCACGTCGTACCGGCGGAGGGTGAACAGGTTGCGCTCGACGAGCGACGCGTAGGCCAGCGTGGCCGCGCCGGCGGCGGCGGTTCCGGCCGCGAGCCGGAATAGTGTGCGCTTTCGCATGCTGTTCAGGGTAGTTTCACCGACCATGAGCACGCTGAAGGACCGCCTCACCACCGACATGCGCGCCGCGCTGAAGGCGCGCGACGAGCTGACCACCTCCACGCTGCGGATGGCCCTCGCGGCCGTCGGCAACGCCGAGGTCGCCGGCCGCGAGAAGCGCGAGCTCAGCGACGACGAGGTGCTCGCGGTGCTGACCAAGGAGGCGAAGAAGCGGCGCGAGGCGGCCACCGCGTTCGCCGACGCCGGGCGCGCCGAGCAGGCCGGCAAGGAGACCGCCGAGGGGGAGGTGCTGGAGCGCTACCTGCCGAAGCAGCTCCCCGACGACGAGCTGGCCGAGCTGGTCTCGGGGGCGCTCGCCGCGGGCGGCTTCACCGGCAAGGCGCAGATGGGCCCGGCCATGAAGGCGGCCCAGGCCGCGGTGGCCGGCCGGGCCGAGGGGGGCCGGGTCGCCGCCGAGGTACGCCGCCAGCTCGGTCTGTAGACGCTCCGACCGAGACGGAACGGGCGGGCACCCGCTGGGGTGCCCGCCCGTCGTCGTCGTTCGCCGGTCAGCCGCGTGGGCGTCCCGGCCGGCCGTTGCCGTTGCCCGGCGGGTTCGCCGGACCGCCCGGCCCGGTGGAGTCGCCCGGCTTCGGCGCGCCCTGGCCGGAGCTGACCTCGATCAGCACCACGCCGCCCTTGATGGTGCGCCCGTCCGGGCTGGTGCCGGCCGCGGTGCCCGCCGGGCACTCCGACGGCACCCGGTTGCTGGACACCACCGCCTCGAAGCCGGCGCCCTTGATCCGCGACTTGGCGGTGTCGACGGACTCGCACTTCACGCCGGGGATCGAGCGCTGGTCACCCATGACGATCTTGCCGTCCGGCGGGGTGAAGTTCTTCCGTTCCTTGCCCTTCATGGCGTCCCGCAGCGTCTCGTAGACCGCCGGGTTGATGCCCTGGGGCGTCTCGTTGTGGAGCATCTTCTGGGTGGTCTGCGCCCAGTCCGGGTCGGCCATGATGCCGGCCACCGCGTACTGCTTGGTCATCGCGACCAGGGCGGACGTCTTGTCGCCGTCGGTGGTGCCGGACTTGCCGGCCACCGGCGCCTTGACGATGCCGCGGACGTTGCCGGCGGTGGCGGTGCCGCACTTCGACGTGGTGGAGCGGTCACCGACCGGGCAGCGGGCGGCGTCCACGGCGGCGCGGGCCACCTCGGTGCTGATCCGCTGCTCGCAGCGCGGGTTGGCGATGTCGAGCTTGTCGCCGTCCGGGCCGCGGATCTCCTGCACCGGGATCGGCTCGCAGTACTTCCCGTCGGCGCCCAGCGTGGCGTACGCGTTGGCCAGCTCCAGCGGGGTGGTCTGCGAGACGCCGAGGCTGAACGCGCCCCACTGGTGCGGGTTGGCGGCGAGTTGGGCGTCGCTCGACGAGCGGAACGTGATGCCGAGCTTCTGCGCCGCCTTGACCACGTTCTCCGCGCCGACCCGCTGCTGGAGGTCGATGAAGAACGTGTTCACCGAGAAGCCGAAGCCGCTCCACATGTTGTGCGGGCCGGCCATCGCCGGGTTCGCGTTCGTCGGGCAGTACTTGTTGGTGCCCGGGCAGGCGGCCGGGGAGTTGAACTCGACCGGATAGTCGGATTTGAACTGCTGTGGCGCGTTGATGCTGTAGCTGAGCGGGTAGCCCTTCTCCAACGCGGCGACCAGCGTGAAGATCTTGAAGGTCGAGCCGGCCTGGTAGCCGGAGATGCCGGGACCGCCGGTGACCAGCGGGTTCACGGTGTTCGGGTAGTTGCCCCGGATCTTCTTCTTGGCCTTGCGCGGGTCGCTGGAGAGCTTGTTCTGCGGGTTCTTCGGGTCGTCGATCTTGAACTTGCGGTTCACCGCCACGGCCCGGACCCGGCCGGTGCCCGGCTCCACCACGGCCACCATCCGGGCCGCCTTGCTGCTCTCGCCCAGCTTGTTGCGGACCGCCTTGTCGGCGGCCTTCTGCGCCTGCACGTCCATGCTGGTGACGATGGTGTAGCCGCCGCTCTTGAGCCGCCGCTCCCGGTCGTACGAGGTGCCGCCGAACGTCTCCTGCTGGAGCCACCAGCGGTAGAAGAAGTCGCAGAAGAAGCCCCAGGAGTTGGTGTTGGTCTGCACGCAGCCGTTCGGCGTGCGCTTGTCGTTCACCTTGAGCTTGATCTTCTTGGCGGCGTCCGCCTCGGCCTGGGTGATCGCCTTCGTCTGCACCATGTTCTGGATGACGTAGTCGCGCCGGCCGACCGCCTCCGGGTAGCCGGCCTTGGTGGTCGGGTCGAACGCGGTCGGCGCCTTCACCATGCCGGCGAGCATCGCCGACTGCTGGATGTCGAGCTTGCTCGGCGGCTTGCCGAAGTAGACCTGGCTGGCGGCGTAGACGCCGTAGGCGCCGTTGCCGAACGCGGCGATGTTCAGGTAGCGCTCCAGGATCTCGTCCTTGGAGAGCTCCTTGTCGACCTGGAGCGCCAGGCTCATCTCGCGCAGCTTGCGGGTGCTGGTGTCCTCGGTGGCGGCGACCACGTCGGCCGGGTGGACGGCCGAGTAGGAGATGGCCAGCCGGACGTACTGCATGGTGAGCGTGGACGCGCCCTGCCGGGACGAGCCGGCGGACTGGTTGTTGACGAACGCCCGGGCGACGCCGTTGAGGTCCACGCCGTTGTGCTTGTAGAAGTCGTGGTCCTCGGCCGCGATGATGGCCTTCACCATGTAGGGCGAGATGTCCTTGAGCTTGACGTCCTTGCGGTTCTCGTCGTACATGGTGGCCAGCGGCGTCTTGCCGTCGGAGGCGAGCAGATAGGTGATCTGCGGGGCCCGGGCCACCGTCAGCTCCTTGGGCAGCGCGCCGAACGTCTCCGAGCCGGCCTTCGCGGCAAGCCCGGTCATCGCCACTGCGGGGAAGGCCGCCGCGGCGACCACCACACCGGCCAGTAGGCCACAGATCAGCAGCGATGCGGCGTTGGTGAAGACATTGTGGTCACGTTTCCGCATCCAGGTCACCTCGACAGGGTACGCGAGCAGGGATCGGCCGGCGCACGGGGAACTTTCCCCATTTCCATCCCGCGCCGGCCTCGTTGTGCTAAACGCACGAACCCTGGTGCGAGGTTGCGCGAGATCCGCAGAAGTCTCCTCCGAACGGGGGAGTGGCGCGGCGTTTTTCCGTACCGGGGCCGGGTAGACGGCGGGCGAAGGCCCGGGAAGCCGGGAGTGTCCGGAAATTAGGGATTTCGCCGACAACGTTGCGTAATCGGGTGACTACACAGCATGATGGTGGCGGCGATCGCAGTCACACGTCGTCCGCGCCGCCCTGGGGAGGCCGGCCGGACGATCGGGGGGAAGTTCGAGGCTGCTCGCGCGACGTCGGTAGGTACTGCAAGGGGGGACGTGTACAGATGGGCATGATCACTGACTGGCCGTCACTGGCGGCGTGTCAGAACGGGGACCCGGACGCGTTGTTCGTACAGGGCGCCGAACAGAACGTGGCGAAGAGGATCTGCCGGAGCTGCCCAGTTCGGTACGAGTGCCTGGCCGACGCGCTCGACAACCGGATCGAGTTCGGTGTGTGGGGTGGCATGACCGAACGGGAACGCCGCGCGCTGCTCCGTCGTCACCCACAGGTGACGAGCTGGCGCAAGATGTTCGAGGCGGCCATGAAGAAGAACGCCAAGGAGAAGGCCGGCAAGGACAAGATCCTGGTCACCACCGCCACCTCCTGACCGCGGGCCCGGCCGGCGTGTTCACCGCCGGCTGATCGCCTCGCCGATCGTCCGCAGCCCGTCGACGTCGTGCACGTCGGCGGGCTGCGCCGGCACCGACACCGCCGGCACCGCCGGGAACGCCTCGGTGAACCGGGCCGCCACCCGCTGCTCCCGATCCGCCTGCTGGGCCAGCGCGGCGTGCGCGCGCAGCACCTCGACGCTGCCCTCGTGCCCGCCGACGCCCGCCAGCCGCTCCGCAGCGGCCAGGCTGCGCTCCGCGGACAGCCCCGCCGCGGCCGGCCGGTGCACCCGGTTCAGCACCAGCCCGGCGAGCGGCATCCGCTCGTCGCGCAACCGGCCCGCGAAGTAGGCGGCCTCCCGGACCGCGTCCGGCTCCGGCGCCGCGACCAGCAGGAACGCGGTCTCCCCGGCCTGCAGGATCCGGTACGTCTGCTCGGCCCGCTGCCGGAACCCGCCGAACATCGAGTCGAGTGCGGCGACGAAGCCGGACAGGTCGGTGAGCAGTTGCGCGCCGAGCACCTTCTGCACCACCTTCGAGAACATCCCGAAGCTCGCCGTCACCAGGCTGAACATGCTCCGGCCGCCGCTGCGCGCCGGGGCCAGCAGCAACCGCAGCATCCGGCCGTCGAGGAACCGCGACAGCCGGGCCGGCGCGTCGAGGAAGTCGAGCGCCGAGCGCGACGGCGGCGTGTCCACCACGATCAGGTCCCACTCGCCCCGGGCGTGGAGCTGGCCCAGCTTCTCCATCGCCATGTATTCCTGCGTGCCGGCGAAGGTGGAGCTCATGGCCTGGTAGAAGGGGTTGGCGAAGATCTCCGCCGCCTTCGCCGGGTCGGTGTGCTGGAGCACCACGTCGTCGAACGTGCGCTTCATGTCGAGCATCATGGCGTGCAGCTCGCCGCCGCTGACCTCCACGTCGAGGCCCTTGACCTGCCGGGGGGTGTTGTCCAGCTCGGTCAGGCCGAGCGACTGGGCCAGCCGGCGCGCCGGGTCGATGGTGAGCACCACCGTCCGCCGGCCGTGCCGCTCGGCCGCCCGCAGCGCCAGCGCCGCGGCGGTGGTCGTCTTGCCCACACCGCCCGCCCCGCAGCAGACCACGATCCGCACGCCGGGGTCGGCGAGGATCTGGTCGACGTCCAGCGGAGGCGCCGCGTCTTCGGAAGGCACCAATCGAGCGTATCGGTCCCGAGGGGCTCTCTGCTCCGGGCCGGCCTCAGGTGTGAGTCAATCCGCCCGGACGAGCGTCTCGGCCAGCGTCTCCAGCCCGGCCCGGTCGACGCCGTCGGGCAGCAACGGCAGCTCGGTCAGGGGCAGTCCCAACTCCACCAGGTCACCCCGGAGTGAATCCTCCAGCTCACGGCGTACCCGCTGGTCGCGGGCCTCCTCGGCGAGCCCGGCCACGGTCCGCGCGTCGGTCGGCAGGCCGGCGGCGGCCAACCCGCGCTTCAGCTCGGCCGCGGTCACCGCGCGGCCGGCCGGCACCGGCGGGCGGACGCCGTTCACGATCACCCGGCCGACCGGGAAGCCGAACTGGGTCAGGTCGGCCACCGCGTCGAGCGTCTCCTGGACCGGCATCTCCTCCAGCAGCGTCACCACGTGCACGGCGGTCATCGGCGAGCGGAGCAGCGCCGAGACGCCCTCGCTCTGGGTCTTGATCGGGCCGACCTTGGCCAGCCGGGCGGTCTCCGCGGTGACGTTGAGGAAGCGGCCGATCCGCCCGGTCGGCGGCGCGTCCAGCACCACCGCGTCGTACGCCCGGCGGGACCCGCTGGTGCGGGTGGTGGCCTCCTTGACCTTGCCGGTGAGCAGCACGTCGCGCAGCCCGGGGGCGATCGTGGTGGCGAAGTCGATCGCGCCGAGCTTGCGCAGCGCCCGGCCGGCCGCGCCGAGCTTGTAGAACATGTCCAGGTATTCGAGGAGCGCCTCCTCGGCGTCGACCGCCAGCGCCCGCACCTCACCGCCGCCGGGCGCGTCGGTGAGGTGCCGCTCCTCGTACGGCAGCGGGTCGGTGCCGAAGAGCTGGGCGATGCCCTGCCGCCCCTCGACCTCGACCAGCAGCGTGCGCCGGCCCCCGGCGGCCAGGCCGAGGGCCAGCGCGGCGGCCACGCTGGTCTTCCCGGTGCCACCCTTGCCGGTCACCACGTGCAGGCGGCCCGGCCATCTGCCGGCGGACTCGGCCGGCTGCTCACTCGCTGCCACCCGTCGAGCCTAACCAGCCGGTGGGATCAGGCGACCTCGCAGACCCACCAACCCGTCTTCCGCACCACGGTGAAGCGCAGTTCCTGATCGGCGACCTTCTCGTCGGCGGTGGTCATGGTGACCCGGGTGGAGACCGTGGCCCGGTCCCCGGTCTGGTTGTCGACGGTCGGGCTGGTCCAGCGGAACCGGGGGTTCTGGTACTGCCCGGCGTACTTCTGCACCTCGGCGACCTTGGCGGCGATCTTCTCGTCGTCGCGGGCGGCGGAGCAGACGAACGTGGCCGCCTTGTCGGCGTCCCGGTCCTGGTAGACGGCCTTGAGGAACCCGTCCACCGCCACCTGCGGCTCCTTCGCGCCCTGGCCGTCCTCGCCGGTGCGGAGCGCGAGGAACGCGGCGGTGCCACCGCCGCCGCACAGCAGGACGGCCGCGGCCAGCACGAGCGAGACGATCAGCAGGGTCGGGCGCTTGCGCGGCGGCGCCCCGGACGGGTACGGCGGGTGGCCGAGCCCCGGTGGTGGGCCGGAGCCGGGCGGTGGCTGGCCGGGCCCGGTCGGCGGTGTGGCCCCGGCGGAGTTCGGCTGCGGGATCGGTTCGCCGGGCGTGCCGGTAGTGCCACCGGCGGGCGGTTGGGTCATCGGTCTCCCCCGGGTTGCGGCGCGCCCGTCGCCGCCCCAGGCGACGGGCACGGGGTCGAGGTGGTGGACGCGCGACCGCGCGCGCCCAGTCCGGAAGGGTAGCGGTCGGCGGGCCGCTTGCCAGCCCCGCGTCATGACGTGCCGGACGCGAGAACGCCGTCGCGTTCCGGACCAGTCTTGTGTCACATATGTGACTCGACGTGATCAGTCATGCGCGTCCCGTTGTCGGGGCACCCGGCCACGTCCTACGTTCGTCCCGACACGGCGGCCGGACCGGGGGATTCCGAGCCGCACGATGGTGCCCATGAACAGGTATGACGTCCGGAGGCAGCGGATGCGCGACGCGGAGAACGTTCCCCGAGCCCAGTTTTCCCCCGGTGACCGGGCCGCACGGTCCGGCGACGCCGACGGTCCCGGCGCGGGCACACCGTTCAACGAGCGCTCGTACCGGCCCCCGGTCGAGGTGGTCCGCACCCTGCTCCGGCCGGCCGGCCGGCGGCGGGACGAGGAGGAGCCGGGCTACGTCATCCACCTGCCGGTGCGGGTGCCCGACCTGGCGGCCGCGACCGCGCTCGCCGGCATCGTGGCCACCTCGCTCGGCTTCCTGGCCGAGCTGGACGCCGGCGAGACCACCGTCTCCACCGCCGACGACCAGAACAACCGGCACCGCGTCTTCTGCGACCTGCTGCTGCCCGACCGTGGCCGCTGTCCGCAGCGCTACGAGCACGAGGGCCCCTGTGGCGAGCCGCCCGCGCCGGAGCAGCGTCCCGCGTCCGGCTGAGGCGGTCGGACCGTAGGCTGTGCCTGACCGACGTCCAAGTCAGGCAAGGGAGCCCTCCTCCGATGCAGAAGTGGGAATACGCCACGGTGCCGCTGCTGGTCCACGCGACCAAGCAGATCCTCGACAACTGGGGCGAGGACGGTTGGGAGCTGGTCTCCGTGGTGCCCGGCCCGAACCCGGAGCAGCTCGTCGCCTACCTGAAGCGCCCGAAGGGCTGACCGCGATGAGCAACGGACCGCACGCGAAGCTCGCCGAGCTCGGTCTCACGCTGCCCGAGGTGGTGCCGCCGGTGGCCAGCTACGTGCCGGCCGTCCAGTCCGGGCAGCACGTCTACGTCTCGGGTCAGCTTCCGATGGCCGACGGCAAGCTGCTCGCCACCGGCAAGGTCGGCAACGGCGTCTCCGCCGACCAGGCGAAGGACCTGGCGGAGCGGTGCGCGCTGAACGCGCTCGCCGCGATCGACGCGCTGGTCGGGCTGGAGAACGTGGTCAAGATCGTGAAGCTGACCGGCTTCGTGGCCAGCGCCACCGGCTTCACCGGCCAGCCCGCCGTCATCAACGGCGCCTCCGACCTGTTCGGCGCCGTCTTCGGCGAGGCCGGCCGCCACGCCCGCAGCGCCGTCGGCGTGGCGGAACTCCCCCTCGACGCCCCGGTCGAGGTCGAGGTCATCGTCGAGGTCGCGTAACGCCCACCCCCGCGATCTTGCAGGTTCCGCCCCGGCACAAGCCCCGAACGAGGACAAACCCCGGGCCGGAAGTGCAAGATCGCGGGGAGTGGCGGGCGGGGTCGTACGATCGCTGCCATGGGTGGGCGTTTGGTGGGGGCCGCAGGGGCGCTGGCGGAGGAACTGCCGGGGTGGGTTTCGCTGCTGCGCGCGCCCAACCCGGGGCCGATGACGCTCGACGGGACGAACACCTGGGTGCTGCGCGCCGGGCCGGACGCGCCGGCCGTGGTGGTCGACCCGGGGCCGGCCGACGAGGGGCACCTGGCCGCGATCGCGGCGCACCGGCCGGTCGGGCTCGTGCTGATCACGCACGGGCACCCGGACCACACCGAGGGCGCGCCCCGGCTCCGTGAGCTGCTCGGCGGCGTGCCGGTGCTCGCCGCCGACCCGGCGCACACCGCCGGCGGCCCGCCGCTGACCACGGCCACCGCGTTCGACGCCGGGCTCGACATCCGGCTGCTGCCCACCCCCGGGCACACCGCCGACTCGGTCTGCCTCCTGGTCGAGCACGCCGGCGAACGGGTCGTGCTGACCGGCGACACCATCCTCGGCCGGGGCACCACAGTGGTCGCCCACCCGGACGGCCACCTCGGCGACTACCTGTCCAGCCTGGAGCTGCTCTCGACGTACCGGGGGATCCCGGCGCTGCCCGGCCACGGCCCGGCGCTGGCCGACTGCGGCGCGGCGGCCGAGTTCTACCTGGCCCACCGGCGGGCCCGGCTCGACCAGGTGCGCGCCGCCGTGGCGGCCGGTGCGACCACCGCGCCCGAGGTGGTCGCCGTGGTCTACGCCGACGTCGACCGGTCGCTGTGGTGGGCCGCCGAGTGGTCGGTCCGCGCCCAGCTCGAACACCTCGGGGTGGAGCAGCCGTGACCTGCCCGGTGTGCGGGACCGTCGCCGTGCCCGGCGCGAAGTTCTGCCACAACTGCGGCGCGGCGCTGCCGGCCGCCGCCACGCTGCCGGCCGCCGAACGCCGGGTGGTCACCGTGCTCTTCGGCGACCTCTCCGAGTTCACCTCCTGGTCGGAGGACCTGGACCCGGAGCGGGTCGGCGCGGTCACCGACCGGGTGCTCGCCGCCCTGGCCGGCGCGGTCAAGACGTTCGGCGGGCACGTCGACAAGCTCACCGGTGACGGGATCATGGCGGTCTTCGGTGCGCCGGTCGCGCACGAGGACGACGCCGAGCGGGCGGTCCGGGCGGCGCTGTCCATGCAGCGGGCCGTCCGTCGGGTGCTCGACGACGAACGGGGCGGCGGTGCGCCGCTCGGCCTGCGGGTCGGGCTCAACACCGGCGACGTCATCGCCGGCATCCAGGCGGCCATCGAATACACAGTCATCGGCGACACGGTGAACACCGCCGCGCGGCTCGCCGACGCCGCCGCGGTCGGCGCGATCTACGCCGGCGCGCGGACCTCCACCGCGACCCGGCACGTGGCCTCCTGGCGGGCGCTGCGCCCGCTGCGGCTCAAGGGCAAGCGTGAGCCGGTCGAGGCGTACGAGCTGCTGGGCCTGCTGGACGCGCCGGGCACCCGGTCCGGCCTCGGCGACGAGGCGCCCTACGTGGGCCGGGAGACCGAGATCGGCCGGATGGCCGGCCGGCTCGCCGAGGTGATCGACCGGGGTGAGCCTCGGGTGCTGCTGATGACCGCCGAGGCGGGCATCGGCAAGTCCCGGTTCGCCGCCGAGGTGGAGCGCCTCGCCGCCGGCTACGACGTCGGCGCCGGCCGGTACGCGGCACACACCGGCGCCCGGGTGCTCTCGGTCCGCTGCGCCGCCTTCGGCGAGCGGCGCCGGCTGGCACCCCT
Organism: Micromonospora sp. NPDC018662; assembly: GCF_044391475.1. Taxonomy (NCBI): domain Bacteria; kingdom Bacillati; phylum Actinomycetota; class Actinomycetes; order Micromonosporales; family Micromonosporaceae; genus Micromonospora; species Micromonospora sp. NPDC018662. Next base: position 912,285 of record NZ_JBISAC010000002.1, on the reverse strand, counting down.
GGCCGACCTGGTCCGCGCCGCCGTCGGCCTGCCCACCGACGCGGCGACCGCGGTCACCCGGGCGGCCGTCGAGGAACGCCTGCGCCGGCTCGGCCAGCGCCTCGCCCGGCTCCCCGGCGACCCGCCGCCGATCGCCGTGGACCAGCTCCTGGCCCTGCTCGGGTACGCCGAACTCCCGCCCGCCACGGAGAGCGTCGAGTGGAACGCCGCCACCGTGCCGTCGGACGCCGAGGTGGTGCCGAACGCGGTCGCGGACCTGCTCAGCGCGCTGGCCGGCGAGGCGCCGCTGGTGATCGTGGTGGACGACCTGCACGACGCCACCGCCGAGACGGTGAAGGCGCTCGCGCTGGCCCTCAACCGGCTCACCGGGCCGGTGCTGGTGCTGCTGCTCGGCCGTCCCGAGCTGGTGCGCACCGCCGGCGCGCTCACCCGGCTCGCGGACGCCGAGGTGCACGCGCTGCCGCCGCTGCGCGGCGCGGACGCGGCCCGGCTGCTCACCAGCTACCTGGCCGGGGGCCGACTGCCCCAGGCCGACGCGGACCGGCTGCTCGCCACCGCCCAGGGCAACCCGTTCTACCTGGCCGAACTGGTCACGCTGCTGATGGAACGCGGCGCGCTGACCGCCGGCGCGGGCCGCGGCGCGGACGTGGCCTGGCGACTGGCCCCCGGCTCGCTCGGCAGCCGGCTGCTCTCCCGGGACCTGGCCGCCGTGCTCGCGGCGCGGATCGACGCGCTGCCACCGGACGCCCGTTCGGTGCTGCGGGACGCCGCGGTGGTCGGCGACACGGTGGCCGCCGGCGCGCTGGAGGCGCTGCGCGAACAGCGGGTCGGGCGGGACGGGCGGCCGGCCGCGGTGGCCGCGGTCGAGCTGGACCGGGCCGTCGAGGAGTTGCTGCAACGCCGCATGCTGCACCGCACCCGCACCGGGTTCGCGTTCGCCACCCCGCTGATGCGGGAGGCCGCGTACACCGGGGTGAGCAAGGCCGAGCTGGCCGAGCGGCACGCCGCGCTGGCCCGCTGGGCGGCCCCGGAGAGCGTCGCCGAGGCGGGCGCCCCGGCGGGCGGGTTCACCGAGGCGGCCCGGGACGACTTCGTCGCCGCGCACGTCGAACGGGCGACCGCGCTCGCCGACGCGGTCAAGCTCCGCCCGGACGCGCCGGCTCGGGCGGTCGCCTCGCTGGGCATGTCCGCGCTGGGCCGGGCCGCCCGCCGGTCGCTGCGCGTCGGCGAGCCGGCGCTGGCCGTCGAGTACGCCGAACGCGCGGCCGAGCTGGCCCGTGGCGCGGTGCCCCCGGCCGACCGGGTGGTGCACGCCCGCGCGTTGTTGCAGATCGGCCGCCCGGCCGACGCGCTCGCCTCGGCCGAGAAGATCGCCGCGAACGCCGGCGAACCGGCGACCCGGGCCGCGGCGCTGCTGCTGGCCGGGCAGGCCCAGCAGACGTTGGGTGACGTGGAGCGCGCCGAACGCAGCTACTCCGAGGCGTTGCAGGTGGCCACCGACGCCGACCTGCCCACGCTGCGGGCCTCGGCGATGCGCCGGCTCGGCATGGCCGACTTCGTCGCCGGCCGGCTGGGGCAGGCGAGCAGCCGGCTGGCCGCCTCCTACCAGGTCAGCCTCGCCGCGAAGGATCCGCGCGGGCAGGCCTGGTCGTTGCAGAACCTGGCCTGGGTGACCACCACCCGGGGCGACTTCGCCGGCACCGACGCGGTGCTCGGCCGGGCCGCCCGGTTGTTCGCCGAGCTGAAGGATCCGTACGGGCGGGCCTGGCTGCGCGGCACCACCGCGTTCGCCCGGCTGCTCGCCGGCCGGCTGCGGGAGGCGTGTCGGCTGGCCCGGGTGTTCCTGCCGTTCGGGGAGCGGGTCGGCGAGGCGTGGGCGGTGGGCACGCTGCGGGCGGTCGAGGCGTACGCCACCGCCGAGCTGGGTGATCTGGCCGAGGCGGACCGGGCGGCGCGGCGCGCGTACCGGGACTTCGCCGAGGTGGGGGACGACTGGGGGCAGGGCTTCGCGCTGGTGGTGCGCGGCGTGGTGGCGCGCGGGCTGGGCGAGCCGGAGCACGCCGCCGACCTGTTCTCCGACGCGCTGGCGTACGCCGGTCGCACCACCCATCCGCTGCTCACCGGCATGGCCGGCACGCTGCGCGGCTTCGTCGCGCTGGACATGGGCGACTGCGAGACCGCCGAGCGGGAGGCCCGGTCGGTGCTGACCAGTGTGGAGCCGCACAACCCGCAGGCGCCGGCCCAGGTCGCGCCGCGGGTGCTGCTCGCGATGGCCCGGGTCGCGGCCGGTGACCCGGGAACCGCGGTGGGACTGCTCGCCCCGGTGGCCATGGTGGCGGCGAACGCGCCCTCACTGCTGATCTCCCGGCGGCAGACGATGGCCCGGTACGCTGCCGCGCTGCTCGCCCACGGTCAGCGGGAGCAGGCGTTGGACTGGGCGCAGCGGGCGGTCGCCGCCCCGGCCGAGGACGTCCGCAGCCAGGTGGTGGCGCGGCTGGTGCTGGCCGAGGCGCTGGACGCCGCCGGCCGTCCGGCGGAGGCGCTGGCCAGCGCCGACGAGGCGGTCCGCCTGGCGTACGCCACCGAGCAGCTCAGCGAGCGGGTCGCCGCGGACGCGCTGCGGGCCCGCCTCGTCGCCGGCTGAGCACCCCTGTTCTGCCGGTTCCGGGGATGTGCTCGTCGGTGGGGCCGGTTAGCGTGGTGCGGCCGGCGAGCGCCGCCGGAGGAGTTCGTGGGGAGGGACGATGAGGCTGCCGCGCTCCGGCGCCGGCTGGACGATCGCGGTCTTCGGGCTCCTGGCGCTGCTGCTCGGCGCGCTGGGTCTGATCTGGCCGGAGACGCAGCTGCGCCTGCTCGGCTTCGAGGTGCCGGCCGAGCGTGCCCCCGGTGACTACACCGGCACGTTCCTCACCGCGTCCTCGATGGCCTCGTTCAACATGGGGGTCTACTACCTGCTCGCGGTGGCCACCGAGTGGCGGCCGTTCTACCGCTTCACGGTCTGGTTCCGGCTGGTCACGTTCACCGTGTTCACCATCGCGGTGCTCTCCGACGTGGCGCCGGACCGGTTCTTCGGGGTGGCCGCCTGGGAGGGGCTGGGCGCGCTCGCGACCGCCGCCGGCCTGTGGTGGGACGCCCGCCGTGGGGCCGCCGCTCCGGCGGTCCCGTCCGGTCCGGACGGCTCCGCGCCGGTGCCCGCCTCCGACGCGGCGCGCTGACCGACCGGGACCGTTGGGTATTTTCGAGCCGTGACCGAGACCCCGCCCGGCGCCCTGCGGCAGCCCATCGTGCCCGGTCTGACCGACCTGTCGGTGTTTGCCCGGGGCGGCTACGCCACCGTCTACCGGGCCACTCAGATCTCGGTGGGGCGCGAGGTGGCCGTCAAGGTCGAGAACCGGACGCTGGACAGCGAGCGCGACCAGGCCCGCTTCCTGCGCGAGGCCCGCGCCGCCGGGCGGATGTCGTCGCACCCGCACGTGGTCGACCTCTTCGACGTCGGGGTCACCGTCGACCAGCACCCCTATCTGATCATGGAGCTGTGCGACGGCTCGTACGCGGAACGGATGCGCACCTCGCCGCTGGACGCGTTGGAGACCCGCGACCTCGGCGTGAAGATCGCCGACGCGCTGGCCCACTCGCACGCGGCGGGGGTGCTGCACCGCGACGTCAAGCCGGCCAACATCCTGCACTCCGAGTTCAACTCGGCGGTGCTGGCCGACTTCGGTCTGGCGGTGCTGGCCGAGGTGCGCGACGCCTCGGTCACGCTGGAGGTGCTCACCCCGGCGTACGCGCCGCCGGAGATGTTCAGCCACAGCCCGCCCAGCCCGGCCGTCGACGTCTACGCGCTCTGCGCCACGCTCTACGCGGTGATGCACGGTCGGCCGCCGCGCTGGCAGTCCGAGCGCAACCCGAGCCTGGTCACCGTGCTGGAGATGTTCCAGCATCCGATCCCCGGCCTGCCCGGGGTGCCCGACGAGCTGATCGACGTGCTCCGCCTGGGCATGTCCAACGATCCGGGCGCGCGCCCCTCCGCCGTCGAGCTGCGCGGCCTGCTCGCCGCGCTGCCGCTCGACCCCGGCACCCCGGCGCCCCCGTTCGTCGGCGGCCCCTACGACCGCACCGGCGGCCCGTACGACCGCACCGGCGGCCCGAGCCCGCGGCAGCCGGTCAAGGACGACCACCCGACCGTCCCGGCGCGGAGCCGGCGCTGGCCGCGGCGCTGGTTCCTCGGCGGGGCCGGGGTGCTCGCGTTGGCCGCCTCGGCCGGCGGCGGCGCGTGGCTGGCCGGCGGCACCCCGCCGGTGGTGTCGCCGACGCCGGTGGCCACCGGCGTGGCCGGGGCGACACCGCTGCCCGGCTGCGCGTCCGCCGACGTGCGGCTCCCGGCCGGGGCGCGCTGCGCGCCCGAGTTGGAGTGCTACGGCCCGGTACGCCTCCGTCGGGAACGCGCCGAGGCGAGCCGGGTGCCGTGCGACGGCCAGCACACCTGGGAGACGTACGCCGCCGGTGACCTGCCGAGCGGTCTCACCGGGGCCGGGCACGACGTGGTCGTCGCCGACCCGACCGTCCGCAAGGTCTGCAACGTGGGCACGTTCCGGCTGGTCAGCGGCGTCGAACCGGCGACCGGGTGGAACCTCGAGGTGTTGCCGCCGGCCGAGAGCGAGCCCGACCGCACCTACCGCTGCCTGGCCGGGCAGGGCGTGAACGCGCTCGCCCGCCCCACGCTCACCGGTCGCTGACCCCGTTCACCGGCCGCTGCTGCCGCACCGACCTCGGGTCGAGCGCCTCCAGCGTGTCGGCGTCCAGCGCGCCGGCCGCGCGCAGGCGGCGGACCGCCCGGGGGTCGAGCGCCTCCAACGTGTCCGCGTCGACCGGCGGGCCGCCCGGGGTGCGCAGGTTCCGCACCGCGCGCGGGTCGATCGCCTGGAGGGTGTCGGCGTCCACGCCGTGGTCCGGGTCGGGGGCCGGCCAGCCCTCGGCCGGTGGGGTGACGCTGCCGGCGGGGGACTGCCGGGCGGCGGTGATCGTCACGCCGGCGACCATGCCGAGCACGACGCAGACCAGGGCCAGCACCACCGACAGGATGCCGGGCGGCCGCCAGACCGCCAGCGTCACCAGCGCCGCCACGGTCGCCGCGGACGCGGCGACGGCCTTCACCCGCGCATCGGACCTCGGGAACGAACTCACCCGACAAGCATGGCCCAGCGCGTCGACCTGTCAACCGCCGGCCCGGGACGGCTTCCCGTCACTCGGCGCTCCACATCGGAGTGCGAAAAGCGTCGATCGAGAAAAAATCGTTACATGACTTGGTCTTTTGCGGTGTCGATCCGCTTTTGGGGGTCACCTCCGATGGCTGTCGAATCCTAGAGTGACGGGGGTCGAGGTTCCCTCGACGGATCTGTTCCCCACCGGAAGGCAGTCACATGCCCCGTGTAATCCGGTCCCTCGCCGCAACAGGGATCGCCGGGATCCTCCTCGCCGGGTCGGCCGTCTCGCCCGCCGTGGCGGCGCCGACCCCGCAACCGACGACGTACGACCGCACCAGCGCGGCCGAGGCGCGTCGGGTGGATCGCGTACCGACGCCGAAGCTCGACTGGTACGCCTGCTACGACTACGCCGAGTGCGCCACGGTCCGGCTGCCGCTGGACTACGACAACCCGAAGGGCGCCACCACCGAGGTCGCGCTGCTCCGGGTCAAGGCCCGCGACCAGCAGCACAAGGTCGGCAGCCTGTTCCTCAACCCGGGTGGCCCGGGCGGCTCCGGCACGAGCATCGCGCTCGCCGCGCCCTACTTCCTCGGCGACGACCTGCTCGACCGCTTCGACGTGGTCGGCGTCGACCCGCGCGGCGTCGAGGCCAGCGACAACATCAAGTGCTTCCGCACGGTGAAGGACCAGACCAAGGCGTACGGCGGGCTGAACGTCGCGTTCCCGTGGACGAAGGCGGAGGAGAAGGCGTACGTCGCCGCCTCGAAGGCGGTCGGCACGGCGTGCTCGACCACCGGCAAGCCGCTGACCGGCGCGGCGTCCACCGCCGAGGTGGCCCGCGACATGGACGTCCTGCGCCGGGCGGTCGGCGACAAGAAGCTCAGCTACCTGGGCTTCAGCTACGGCACCGCGCTCGGGCAGTACTACGCCAACATGTTCCCGGACCGGTTCCGCGCGCTCGTCGTCGACGGCGTGCTCAACCCGAACGCCTGGGTCGGCCAGGGCCAGGCCCGCAACCAGGTCCAGGAGGCGCGGCTGCGCAGCGCCGACGGCGCGTACAAGGCGCTGCACGAGATCCTGGTGCGGTGCGGCAAGGCCGGCGCCGAGCAGTGCGCGCTGGCCGCCCGCGGGAACCCGGTCGCCGGCTACGAGACCGTGGCGAAGCGGCTGCGCAAGAAGCCGGCCGTGATCGACGACCCGGACAACGGCTCGTTCACCGTCAGCTACGCCGACTTCGTCGGCGCCACGCTCAGCGCGCTCTACGACCCGTACGGCTGGCAGTCGGTCGTGGACATCACCGAGCAGCTGCTGACCGCTACCGACCCGGCCGCCGGCAAGGCCGCCGCCGCGACGGCCCGCCAGGCGCTCGCCGCCCGCGCCGCGCAGGCCCGGCAGCAGCGGGGGTACGACTTCCCGTACAACAACGGGCTGGAGACGTTCCTGACCGTGGACTGCACCGACGCGTACCACCCGAAGAGCGCGGACGCCTGGCCGGCGCTGTCGGCCAGGGAGGACCAGCGGGCGCCCTACTTCGGGCGGGCCTGGGCCTGGGGCACCTCGCCCTGCGCCCGCAACACCTGGACCGTGCGTGACGAGGACGCCTACACCGGCCCGTTCAACCGCACCACCACCGCCCCGGTGCTGGTGGTCGGCAACTACTGGGACCCGGCGACCAACTACCAGGGCGCGGTCGGCTCGGCCGCGCTGCTGCCGAACAGCCGGCTGCTGAGCAGCGACAGCTGGGGGCACACCGCGTACGGCACCTCCGCGTGCGCGACCGGCAAGATCGACGCGTACCTGCTCACCGGCAAGGTGCCGGCCAAGGGCACGCTCTGCGTCGGTGACGCCCAGCCGTTCCAGGAGGACCCGGCCGCCGGCCGGGTGGCCGCGTCCAAGAGCGAGCTGGCCCGCGCCGGTGCGCCCGGTCGGGGCGAGCCGAAGCGGCTGCCGCCGGTGGCCACGCCGCGGCCGGGGGTCGGCACGCTGACCGTCCGCTGACGGACCCCCGGGGTACGGCGGGCGATCGGGCGCCCGCCGTACCCCGGGCAGTCGCCACACAGCACATTGTGTGGCGGTCGCTACCCTGAGTGTCCCGTAGTCGTGTCCCGCGATCGAGGTGCCCGATGCCCGAGGTCTCTTCCCGCCGGCTCCGCTCCCTCGCCACCACGCTGGCCGTGGCACTGACGCTCACCCTGGCCGCGGCCGCCGGCTGCGACAACCGCCGCGAACCCCCGCTGCCCTCGGTGCTCGACAAGCTGCACGACTCGCACATCGACGGCCAGGCGAAGGTCAAGATCGGGGTGTCGGAGACCGAGCCGCTGATGGGCGAGCTGCGCGACGGCGCGCACACCGGCTTCGACGTCGAGATCGCCCGCTACATCGCCGCGTCCCTCGGTTTCCAGGGCGAGCAGCGCATCCAGTGGGTGGCGCTGGCCACCGAGGACCGCATTCCCGCACTCCAGGGCGGCACCGTCGACCTGGTCGTGTCGAGCTTCTCGATGACCGAGGAGCGCGAGAAGCTGATCAGCTTCGCCGGGCCGTACTTCGTCACCACCCAGGAGGTGATGGTGCCGACGCGCCTGCGCGACCAGGTCCGCACCATCGAGGACCTGCGCCGGCCGGGGCTGCGCGTCTGCACCAGCGGCGGCTCCACCACCGAGGCGGAGCTGGAGAAACACCAGGTCCGGGCGTACGTGGTGAAGACCGTCGGCGACTGCGTGCGGGGCATCCGGGAGAAGCGGTACGACGCGGTCAGCTCCGACGAGACCATCCTGGCCGGCTTCCTCTCCCAGTTCCCCACCGAGTTCGAGATCGTCGACATGCCGTTCGGCACCAGTGAGCTGCTCGGCATCGGCGTGCCGATCGGCGACCCGGCGCTGCGTGACCTGGTCGCGTTCGCGCTCCAGAAGAGCTACCTGGAGGGGCGGGACGGGATCAGCAGCCCGTGGCTGACCGCGTACAACCGCACGCTCGGGCCGTGGCTCAAGGCGGACAAGTCCCAGCCGCAGCCGCTGAACGTGCCGAAGCTCGTCGACTTCGACGACAAGGCGCCCCGGCGATGACCGCCCCGGCGGACGCCGTAACGGCGGGTGCGGCCGGGTCGGGTGCCGGCACCGCCGGTCCGGGGGCTGCCACTGCCGGCCCGGGTGCCGCCGCGCCGACCCGGGCCGTGCCGGCGCCGGCCGACCCGGCCGAGCGCCGCGCGCGGGCCACCCAGTCGTTCTGGACGGCGGTGGTCGGGGTGCCGGCCGTCTTCTCGGTGCTGCGGCTCGGCGTCGAGGCGGGCGGCGAGTTGCAGACCACGCTGCTGCTGGTGGCCAACGTCGGCACGGTCAACCTGCTGGCCGGCTTCCTCACCACCGCCGCCGCGCTGCTCTCCACCGCCCTGGTCGCGGTGTTCGCGCTCGGCGCGGTGCTCCGGGTCAGCGTGGACCGGATGCCACCCGGAATCCGCCGGCCGCTCTTCGCCCGCTGGGTGGACAGCACGCCGGCCTGGTTCGCGGTGGCCAGCTTCCTGCTCGCGCTGGTCACCTGGCCGCTGCTCTACCTGCCGCTGCTGCTGCCGGCGTTCGTGGCCGCGTTCCAACTCAGCCCGGAACGGCTGCACGAACAGCGGGTCCCCCGCCTGCTGCTGCTCGCCGCCGGCTTCGCCGGATACCTCTGGCTGCTCGGGCCCACCCTGCTCGACGCCGGCCGCCAGGGGGAGACGCTGGCGCTGGCGCTGCTGGTCGTACCCCCGGTGTTGGCGTTGTTCGTGACCGGCCCGCTGCCGGCGGCGGTGGTCCGGCCGCTCGCCTCGGTCACCGAGGCGGCGGTGCTGGCCATGCTGGTCTGGGCCGCGCTGCCGGTGATCAGCACACCGGTGCTGCCGCTGACCGTCACCACTGTCGAGACGTCACCCGGCGTCACCGAGGACGTCCGCGGTCACGTGGTCACCGTGGACGACGTCGACGTGGTGCTGCTCCAGGAGCGTGGCGGCGTCCGCTACCTGCCGGTCGGCCAGGTACGCGCGCAGGTGCTCTGCCCGAGCGAGGACGAACTGCCCCGGCGGCAGCTCCGGGTGCGCGACTTCCACGTGGAGGACTCACTGTTGGAGGGGCTGGGTCGCCGGGTCCGTCCGGTCCACCGCATCGACGCCGCCTGCCGCACGGTCCGCTGACCGGCGCGGCTCACGTGGGATCTTGGTACGGGGGCGCCCTTCCAGGGCGGGCGCGTACCAAGATCTGCGGGAACGCGTGCACAGTCGACGCCTGACGCGCCCCCGCAACCGGATCTTGGAAGATGAGGGCCCCTCCGGGGGCCATTTGCTTCCAAGATCTGCCCCGTGACCGCGCCCGAACCTGAGCCAGCCCGGTGGCCGGGTCAGCGCGTGGTGCGGAGCAGGTCGGTCAGGTCGGCTGCCTCGTCGCCGAGTGGGGTTCCCGCGTCGGCCACCGCCGCAGCCCACAGCAACTCGGCCGGGATGTCGGAGGTCAGCCAGCGGTCCCGCTCGCGTCTCGACCGTTCGTCGGGTGCCGACCACCGCACGACCTCCGCGAGGTGGCGGGTGGACGCGCCGCCCGACAGCTCGGCGAAGTCCGCCAGGTAGGGGCCGAGGTCCAGCTAGCCGTTCACCCGCCCGCTCCACCTCACCAGTCTCGCCACCGCTCGGGTGGAACGTCATGGGTGCCCTCCCACCCGTTTTGACACCCATGGTGTACCACCCGCTGAAGGAAACGACCGGGAGTGGAACGCCATGGGTGTCAAACGAGGCCGGAGGCACCCATGGCGTTCCACTCACCGGTCAGTAGGACTTGTCCTGGCCCAGCACGTGCTGGGCGACGAAGTTGAGGATCATCTCGCGGCTGACCGGGGCGATCCGGCCGGCGCGCACGGCGCCGAGCAGCGTCGCCACGCCGTACTCGGTGGTCATGCCGGCCCCGCCGAGCGCCTGGACGGCGGTGTCCACGGCGAGCGCGGCGGCCTCGCCGGCCGCGTACTTGGCCATGTTGCCGGAGACACCGGCCTCCAGGTCGCGGCCGGCGTCGTAGAGCGTGGCCGCCTTGTGGATCATCAGCCGGGCCAGTTCGACCTGCACGGCGGCGTGCGCGAGCGGGTGCGCGACGCCCTGGTGCGAGCCGATCGACCGCCCGCCCCAGATCTTGCGGGTGGCGGTGTAGTCGGACGCCTTCTCGATGGCGTAGCGGCCAGTGCCGGCGCCCATCGCGGCGACCGTGATCCGCTCCGGGTTGAGGCCGGCGAACAGCGCCGGCAGGCCGGCGTCCAGCGACTCGCCGACCAGCGCATCGGCCGGCAGCCGCACGTCGTCGAGAAAGAGCTGGAACTGGTTCTCCGGGGACAGGATCTCCATGTCCAGCTTGGACTTCTCCAGGCCGGGCGCGTCGGTCGGCACGATGAACAATGCCGGCTTGAGCTTGCCGGAGGAAGCATCCTCGGTCCTGGCCACCACCAGCACGTGGCCGGCCTCGTCGACGCCGGAGATGTAGACCTTGCGGCCGGTGAGCAGCCAGTCGTCGCCGTCGCGGCGGGCCACCGTGCCGAGCCGGTGGAAGTTCGACCCGGCGTCCGGCTCGGTGATCGCGAAGACGATCTTCTGGGAGCCGTCGGCGAGGCCGGGCAGGTGCCGCTTGCGCTGCTCCTCCGTACCGTGCTTGTTGATCACGGTGGCGGCGATGGCGGGGGAGACCACGAGCAGCAGCAGCGGGCAGCCCGCCGCGGCCAGCTCCTCGCAGACCAGCGCCAGCTCGGTGATGCCGCCGCCCCCGCCGCCGTACTCGGTGGGGATGTTGACGCCGAGGTAGCCGAGCCGTCCGGCCTCGTGCCACAGCTCGGTGGTGTGCTCCCCCGACTTGGCCTTGGACACGAAGTAGGAGTGGCCGTACCTGCGGCCCAGCGCGCGCACGGCGTCGCGGAGCTGGTCCTGCTCGGCGGTGAGGTCGAAGTTCACTGCGGGTCCTCCTCGGGGTCGACCACGGCCAGCACGGCGCCCGTCTCCACCTGGCCGCCGGGCGCGACCGGCAGCGCCGCCACCACGCCGTCGGCCGGGGCGAGCACGGGATGTTCGAGCTTCATCGCTTCCAGGGTCAGCAGCAGGTCGCCGGCGGCGACCCGCTGGCCGACCTCGACGTGCACCCGGGTCACCGCGCCGGGCAGCGGCGCGAGCAGCGACCCGGCCGCCAGCTCCACGGTGGGCGGGGGCAGGCGCGGCAGCTCGGTGAGGCTCGCCGCCCCGTCCGGGCCGTCCACGAACACGTCCGACCCCACCCGGTGTACGCGGAAAGCCCGCCGCACCCCGTCCACGTCGAGCACCACGCGGTCCGGCGCGGCCGACACCAGCTCCACCGTCGGGGTGTTAGGCGGGGCCCCCGCCTCTACCGAATCCGTTAAGCGGGGCCCCCGCCTTCCCCACTCGGCGAGGGCGCCGGTGCGGGTGAGGCGGTAGTGGATCTCGATGTCGGTGAAGCGGGTGACCTGCGGGACGGCCGGTACGTTGCGCCAGCCCGAGGGCAGCCCGGCCAGCACCGGCGCGGCGGCCCGGCGCGCGGCGGCACCGGCCAGCGCCGCCGCCAGCGCGGCCAGCGGGAGCTGGTCGGCCGGCAGCAGCGGTGCGAAGACCTCGGGGTGTCGGTCCAGGAAGCCGGTGTCCACGTCGGCGGCGGCGAACTCGCCGCTGCGCAGCACCCGGACCAGCAGGTCCCGGTTGGTGGCCACGCCGTGCAGCTCGGCCCGGGCCAGCGCGCCGGCCAGGGCACGGGCCGCCTCGGCGCGGGTGGGCGCCCAGGCGATCAGCTTGGCCAGCATCGAGTCGTAGTGCACGCCCACCGTCGAGCCGTCCACCACACCCGAGTCCAGGCGCAGCCCGCGCGACGGCCCGAACTCGGCGTCGACGCCGGGGATCGCGAACCGGTGCAGCGTGCCGGTGGCCGGACGGAAACCCTGCGCCGGTTCCTCGGCGCAGAGCCGCACCTCGATGGCGTGACCGTCCGGGGCCGGCGTGCCGGTGACCGGCAGCGGCTCGCCCTCGGCGACCAGCAGTTGCAGCCGCACCAGGTCCAGGCCGGTGGTCAGCTCGGTGACCGGGTGCTCCACCTGGAGGCGGGTGTTCATCTCCAGGAAGTGCACCTGCCCGTCCGGCGCCAGCAGGAACTCCACGGTGCCCGCGCCGACGTAGTCGACCGCCCGGCCGGCGGCCACCGCCGCGGAGTGCAGCCGCTCGCGCACGTCGTCGGGCAGCACCCCGGGCGCCTCCTCGACGATCTTCTGGTGCCGGCGCTGGATCGAGCAGTCGCGCACCCCGAGCGCCACCACCGTGCCGTGGGTGTCGCCGAAGATCTGCACCTCGACGTGCCGGCCGCGCTCGACGTACCGCTCGATGAAGACCGTGCCGTCGCCGAACGCCGCCGCCGCCTCGCGGCGCGCGCCCGCGACGGCCTCGGCGAGCCCGGCCGCGTCGCGGACGATCCGCATGCCCCGGCCGCCGCCGCCGGCACTGGCCTTGACCAGCACCGGGAACGCGGTGACCTGGTCGGGGTCGGTCCAGGTGGGCAGCATCGGCACGCCCGCGTCGGCGAGCATCGCCTTGGCGGCCATCTTGTCGCCCATCGCGGCGATCGCCTTCGCCGACGGACCCACCCAGGTGAGGCCCGCGTCGGTGACCGCCGCTGCGAACTCGGCGTTCTCGGCGAGGAAGCCGTAGCCGGGGTGGACGGCGTCCGCGCCGGCCCGGCGGGCCGCGTCGAGGATGAGGTCGATGCGCAGGTACGTCTCGGCCGGCGTGTTCCCCGGCAGTCGGACCGCCTGGTCGGCCTCGGCCACGAACGGCGCGTCGGCGTCCGCGTCGGAGTGCACGGCGACCGTGTCCACGCCGAGCGCGCGGCAGGTGGCGAGGATCCGGCGGGCGATCTCCCCCCGGTTGGCGACGAGAAGTCGGGTGATCATGCAGATACCCCCTACATCCGGAAGACGCCGAAACCGTCGGCGCCCTTCACCGGTCCGTTGTGGATCGCCGACAGGCAGAGCCCGAGGACGGTACGGGTGTCCCGGGGGTCGATCACCCCGTCGTCGTAGAGCCGACCGGAGAGGAACAGCGCCCCGGACTGCGACTCGATCTGCTGCTCGACCATCATCCGCATGGCGGCGTCGGAGTCCTCGTCGTAGTCGCGCCCCCGGGCCGCGGCGGCCTGCCGGGCCACGATCGACAGCACGCCGGCCAACTGCGCCGGGCCCATCACCGCCGACTTCGCGTTCGGCCAGGTGAACAGGAACCGTGGCTCGTACGCCCGGCCGCACATGCCGTAGTTGCCGGCGCCGTAGGAGGCGCCCAGGTTGACCGTCAGGTGCGGCACGGTCGAGTTCGACACCGCGTTGATCATCAGCGCGCCGTGCTTGATGATGCCGCGCTGCTCGTACTCGGTGCCGACCATGTAGCCGGTGGTGTTCTGGAGGAAGACCAGCGGCGTGTCCGCCGCGTTGGCGAGCTGGATGAACTGGGCCGCCTTCTGCGCCTCCTCGCTGAACAGCACGCCCCGGGCGTTCGCCAGCACGCCGACCGGCCAGCCGTGCAGCTCACCCCAGCCGGTCACCAGCGCCGTGCCGTAGCCGGGCTTGAACTCGTCGAACGCGCTGTCGTCCAGCACCCGGGCGAGGACCTCACGCGGGTCGAACGGCACCTTCAGGTCGGCGCTGGCGATGCCGAGCAGTTCCTCCGGGTCGTACCGGGGTGGGCGCGGGGACGGGGTGCGCGGCGGCGGGCCGCCCTTGCGCCAGTTGAGCCGGCGGACGCACTGCCGGGCCAGCCGGATGCCGTCCCGCTCGTCCTCGGCCAGGAAGTCGGCCAGGCCGGACGTGCCGGCGTGCATCCGCGCCCCGCCCAGCGACTCGTCGTCGGTGACCTCGCCGGTGGCCATCTTCACCAGCGGCGGCCCGGCCAGGTAGACCTGCGACCGGTCCCGGATCATGATGGTGAAGTCCGACATGCCGGGCACGTACGCGCCGCCGGCGGTGGCGTTGCCGAACACCACGCTGACCGTGGGGATCTTCGCCGCGGAGAGCCGGGTCAGGTCGCGGAACACCCGCCCGCCGGGAATGAAGATCTCCGCCTGGGAGGGCAGGTCGGCGCCGGCCGACTCGACCAGGTTCACCATCGGCAGCCGGTTGGCCAGCGCGATCTCGCCCGCCCGGCGCGTCTTCGCCAGCGACCACGGGTTGATCGCGCCGCCGCGTACCGTCGGGTCGTTCGCCACGATCAGGCACTCCACGCCCTCGACCACGCCGATGCCGGTCACGGTGCTGGCGCCCACCGGGAAGTCCGTGCCGTACGCGGCCACCGGCGACAGCTCCAGGAACGGGCTGTCCGGGTCGAGCAGCAGCTCGATGCGTTCCCGGGGCAGCAGCTTGCCGCGCTTGTGGTGCCGGGTCACGTACTTCTCACCGCCGCCGGCCCGAGCCTGGTCCAGCGCCGCGTCCAGCTCGGCGAGGCGCTCCAGCAGCGCCTCCCGGTTCGCGGTGAAGGCCGGCGCGGACGGGTCGATCGTGCTCTGGAGAACGGTGCTCACAGGCCCATGCCCTTCGCGATGATCTCGTTCATGATCTCGGTGGTGCCGCCGCCGATGCCGAGGAGCCGGGCGTCCCGGTAGTGCCGCTCCACCTCCGCGTCGCGCAGGTAGCCGAAGCCGCCGTGCAGTTGCAGCGCGGCGTCCACCACGTGGTCGCAGGCGGCCACCGCCACGTTCTTCGCCATCGCCACCTCGGTCACCACCGGCTGCCCGGCGGCCACCCGCTCGGCCACCTCGTGCACGTACGCGCGGGCCGCCTCGGCGCGGGTGTGCATCTCGGCCAGCCGGTGCCGGACGAGCTGCCGGCTCGCGAGCGGACGACCGAACGTGGACCGGTCCCGGCACCACTGCACCGCCAGGTCGACGCAGCGCTGCGCGGTCGCGTACGCCTGGGTGGCCAGCGACAGCCGCTCGGCGGCGAACTGCTGCATGATGGCCAGGAAGCCGGTGTCCTCCGGGCCGACCCGGTTCGTCACCGGCACCCGGACGTCGACGAAGGACAGCTCGGCGGTGTCCGAGCAGTGCCAGCCCAGCTTCTCCAGCCGCCGGCCCACGGTGAACCCGGGCGTGCCCCTGTCGACCACCAGCAGGCTGAGCGAGCCGGAGCCGGGGAAGTCGGTGCAGACCGCGGTGGTCACGAAGTCCGCCCGCACGCCGCTGGTGATGTAGGTCTTCGAGCCGTTCACCACGTAGTGGTCGCCGTCGCGTACCGCGCAGGTGCGGATGGCGGCCACGTCCGAACCGCCGTCCGGCTCGGTGATCGCCAGTGCGCCGATCGCGGCCCCGGCCAGTGTCGGGCGCACGTACGTCTCGATGAGGTGCTCGTCCTTGGCGGCGACGATGTGCGGCAGCGCGATGCCGTGCGTGAACAACGCGGCGATCAGCCCGGACGAGCCGCCCGAGCGGATGATCTCCTCGGTGACCACGATCGAGTCGAGCAGGTCGCCACCGCTGCCGCCGACCGACTCGGGGAAGCCGATGCCGAGCAGCCCGACCTTCGCGGCGGTCCCGTGCAGCGACCGGGGCACCTCGCCGGCCCGCTCCCAGTCGGCCAGGTGCGGCAGCACCTCCTTTGTGACGAAGGCGCGGGTCAGCTCGCGCAACTGGCGACGCTCGGGGCTGTCCACGATGGTCACGCCGACACCTCCGCCGGCAGGTCGACCACCCGGGCCCGGAGCAACTCGCCGAGCGCCTTGGCCTGCGGGTCGAACCGGGTGGAGGCGGCCACGCCCTGCCCCAGCAGCCCCCGGATCACGAAGTTGACCGCGCGCAGGTTCGGCAGCTCGTACCGCTCCACGGTCAGCGGTGCGGTCTCCGGCAGCAGCTCCGCCAGCCGCGCCACGGTGAGCCAGCCGCGCAGCCAGGCCCAGGTGGCGTCCGTCCGGGCCCAGACGCCCAGGTTGGCGTCCCCACCCTTGTCCCCCGACCGCGCCCCCACCACCTCACCGAGCGCCCCCCGCCGGGTGGGATGCAAGGCGGGGGCCCCGCTTAACGCATTCGGTAGAGGCGGGGGCCCCGCCAATCGCCTCGTGACCGAGGGCGGCGGGATGGGCACGCGCTCGCCGGAGGGGAGCACTGCCACGTGCGCCACTGCGTCCTGCGCGACCGCGTCGGCGGTGAAGACGCCGTACGGCGTGGCGTCACCGGGCAACGTGGTCAGCGTGCAGCCCGGGTAGGAGGCCAGCGCCAGCTCCACCGCCGCCGCCGAGAACGCCCGCCCGGCCCGCGCCCTGTCACTGTCGCGCAGGTGTACGTGCAGCAGCGCGCTCGCCGCCTCGGTGTCCGCCGCGTCCGGGTGGTCGGTGCGGGCCAGCGTGAACTCCAGCCCGTCCGGGCCCACCGCATCCGTCACCTGGCCCCGGACCAGGTCCGCCTTGGCCGGGATGTCCAGCCCGCACAGGACGAACGTCATCGAGTTGCGGAAGCCGCCCAGGTTGTTGACGCCCACCTTCAGCGTGTCCGGCGGCGGCGTGCCGCGCACCCCGGAGACGCGTACCCGGTCCGGTCCCGCCTGCTCCAGCCGGACCGTGTCCAGCCGGGTCACCACGTCCGGCCCGAGGTAATCCGGCCCGCCCACCTCGTAGAGCAGTTGGGCGGTGACCGTCTCGACGGTGACCGCGCCGCCGGTGCCGGGGTGCTTGGTGAGCACCGACGAACCGTCCGGATGCAGCTCGGCGATCGGGAAGCCGGGCCGGCGCCCGCCGTCCGGCAACTCGGTGAAGAAGCTGAAGTTGCCGCCGGTGACCTGCGCCCCGCACTCGATCAGGTGCCCGGCCACTGTCGCGCCGGCCAGCGCGTCGAGGTCGTCCCGGGTCCAGCCGAAGCGGGCGATGGCCGGGCCGACCGCCAGCGACGCGTCGGTGACCCGCCCGGTCACCACCACGTCCGCGCCCGCGTCGAGGCAGGCCGCGATCCCGAACGCGCCCAGGTAGGCGTTCGCGGTCAGCGCGTCCGGCCGCTGGAGCGCGTCGCCCTCGACGTACCCGACGCGCACGTCGAGGCCGAGTCGTGCGGCGAGCGACCGGATCGCGTCGGCCAGGCCGGCCGGGTTGAGGCCGCCGGCGTTGGTGACCAGCGTGACCCCGCGCTCCCGCGCGGTGCCGAGCACGCCCTCCGCCTGCCGCAGGAAGGTCTTCGCGTAGCCGAGCGACGCGTCACGCATCCGGTCCCGGCCGAGGATCAGCATGGTCAGTTCGGCCAGGTAGTCGCCGGTCAGCACGTCCAGCTCGCCGCCGTCGAGCATCTCCCGCCAGGCGGAGAAGCGGTCGCCGTAGAAGCCGGACGCGTTGCCGACGCGCAGCACCCCGCTCATGGGCGGGCCTCCGCCGCCCGGCCGGCGCCCGGCGGCCCGGCGAACGCCTGGGCCACGTCCAGCCACGCGTCGGCGACCGGCCCGGTCGCGACCAGGGCCAGGTCGGCGCGGTGCCGGCGCTGCGTGACCAGCAGGCAGAAGTCGAGCGCCGGCCCGATCACCCGGTCGGTCGCCGCCGCCGGCCCGTAGGCCCAGACCTCGTCGCCGGCCGGCGCGGTGAGTTCGACCCGGACCGGGTCCGTCGGCACCGGGCGGCCGTGCGCGGCGAAGCCGTGCCCGAGGGTACGGAAGCCGAGGTGCGCGACGTGCCGCAGTCGGGTGGTCGGGGCGCGGGTGACGCCGAGCGCGTCGGCGACGTCCTCGCCGTGCGCCCAGGTCTCCATGATCCGGGCGGTGGCCATCGAGGCGGGCGACATCCGGGTCCCGTACCACTGCAGCTTCTCGCCGGCCGGGGTGGCGGCCAGGGCCGCCGCGAGCGCGGTCCGGCCGTCCCGCCAGCGGGCCAGCAGCGCGGCCGGCGGGGCGAGGAAGGACTCGGCCCCGTCGTCGACCATCCGGGCCGGGTCGGGCGCGGACAGCACCGAGGCGTAGAACGCGTCGGGGTCGGTGGCGGCGAGCCCGGCCACGTGGTCGGTCCAGGCCAGGTGGGCGATCTGGTGGGCGACGGTCCAGCCGGCGGCCAGGGTGTCCCGGGCCCAGTCCTCCGGCGGCAGCCCGCTGACGAGCGCGTCGAGTTGGTCGGACTCAGCGGTGAGATCCGCGAGCAGTGCGGTCGCGTCGACCATGGTGCCTCCGGGCGGGGTTGCCGGTCAGGGGGCCTCGGGGGTGAGCAGGGTGGCGAGTTGGCGCTTCCACATCCGCAGCAGCGCGGCGCGGCGGGGTGAGTCGTCGCTGAGCAGGTTGGCCACGCCCAGCCCGCGGAGCAGGTCGAGGGTGGCCTGCACGGCCTCGCGGATGCCGGGGCGGCGCTCGTCCACCCCGAGCAGTTCGACGGTGAGCCGGTGCATCTCCCGGCCCACGGTGGCCTCCAGCGGCACCAGCGCGTCGCGCAGCTCGGCGTCGGTGCGGGCGGCGACCCAGAGTTCGAGGGCGGCGACGAAGAGCGGCCCGGTGAAGGCGGCGCCGAGCAGGTCGATCACCCGGTCCAGCCGTTGCGGGCCGGCCGGCAGCGCGTCCGCCTCGGTGCGCAGCTCGACCGCCCGGCGCTCGGCGAGGTGGGCGACGGCGGCGGTGACCAGGGCGGCCTTGGTGGGGTAGTGGTGCAGCTGCGCACCCCGGGAGACACCGGCCCGGGCGGCCACCACAGTGGTCGTGGTGCCGGACCAGCCGTGTTCGACCAGGCATTCGACGGTCGCCTCCAGCAGCCGGGCCTGGGTGGCACGGCTGCGCTCCTGCTGAGGCACGCGGGTCGACACGCCCACAGCCTGCCGGCCGAAAAACAAACAGTCAAGCCTGACTTTTTTCTGTCGCCGCTATCCGACACTCCCGGACGCTCCGTTCCGCGATACTGTGCTCGGTTCACGGGGAGGCACGACGATGGATGAATTCGTGCTGGTCGGCGGGTCCGGTTTCCTGGGCACCGCGACCGCCGAGGCACTGCTGGCCGCCGGCGCGCGGGTGACCACCGTGGACCGGCATCCGCCGGCCGGCACGAGCACCGGCGCTCCCGACTGGATCCGCGTCGACCTGTTGGTCGACGACCCGCCCGAGCTGCCGCCCGGCACCGTCGTGGTGCTGCTCGGCGCGAGCGAGCCGCGCCCCCGCCGGCCCTGGACGCTGCCGCTGGACAACGCGATCAGCACCGCCCGGCTGCTGCCCCGGCTCGCCGGCCGGCAGGTGGTGCTCACCTCATCCGTCGAGGTCTACGGCGCCGCGGCCGGTCCGCTGACCGAGGAGACCACGCCCGACCTGCCGTGGACCGTCGAGGAAGTGGACAGCTGGTGCGCCGCCGCCCGCGAACTGGCCCGGACGCCCTGCCCGCCCTGGCGGGCCGCCCCGCTGGCCCGGGCCATGGCCGACGCCGACCCGACCGGCCGGTGGACGTACGCGATGGCGAAGCTCGCCCAGGAACGGCTCGTCGCCGGCGCGGTCGACCCCGACCGGCTGACCGTGCTCCGGCTCGCCAACGCCTTCGGCGCGGGACAGCATCGGGTCGCCACCCGGCTGGTCCGCCGGGCCCGCCAGGGGCTGCCGCTGCCGGTCACCGCGTACGCCGTACGCAGCTTCCTGCCCGCCGACGCCCTCGCCCCGATGCTGCTCGACGGCCTCGGCCCCGGCGTGTGGAACGTCGGTGGGGAGCCGGTGCCACTGGTCGACCTCGCCACCTGGATCCGCGACCTGTGCGGCTCGTCGGCGCCGCTGCTGACCGCGCCCCGCCGCACGCCGGACAGCTCCGGCCTGGTGGTCACCGACAAGCTGACCGCCGCCGGCCACCGCGTGCCACCGCTCCGGCCACGACTGGCGGAGCTGGTCGACGCGGTGGACACCGACCGGGCACCCGTGTTCCGGCCGCCGCTGCCGGTCGTCGTGCCGCCACCGCCGGCCAACCCCGAGCTGGTGGCCGCCCGCCAGCAGGCGGCGCTCGCCGGCGGCGAGGTCAAGCACGGCAACCGGTGGACGCGGGAGCTGACCGAACGACTGGGCAAGGAGCTGGAACTCGACGACGACCACCGGGTCCTGGTCACCGCGTCGGGCACCGCCGCGCTGCGGATCATGGTGGCCGCCACCGTCGGCCCGGCCCGCCCCGGCGACGTGGCGGTGCTGCCGTCGTACACCTTTCCCGCGACCGCGGAGATCCTGGTCCAACTCGGGTACGCGCTGCGCTTCGTCGACGTGGACGCCGCGACCTGGACGCTGGACCCGGCGGCCGTCGCCACCGCCATCGCGCAGGGCGGCGTACGGCTGGTGCTCTGCGTGGACACGTTCGGCAACCCGTGCGACTACCCGGCCCTGCGGGCGGTCTGCGACCCCGCCGGGGTGGCGCTGCTGGCCGACTCCGCCGCCGCCCTCGGCAGCCTGCACCGGGGCCGCCCGGTGGCCCAGCAGGCGCTGGCCCACTCGTACTCGATGAGCTTCGCCAAGGTGGTCTCCGCCGGCGGGGCCGGCGGCGCCCTGGTGCTGCCCGCCGACGCCGCCGAGGCGGTGCTCACCGCGCCGGCCGGCTGGACCCGCTCCGAGCTGATGAACGAGCTGCACGCCGTCGTCGCGGTCGACCAGCTCGCCGAGCTGGACACGCTGGTCCGCTGGCGGGCCGAGGTGGCCGAGGTGTACGCCGCCGCCGCCCGCACCCTGCCGGTGGAGTTCCAGCAGGTCCGCCCCGGAGACCGGCACTGCTGGGTGCACTGGGTGGCCCGGATCGCCGACCGGGACCGGGTGGCGGACGCGCTGGCCGCGCTCGGCGTGCAGACCAAGCCCTACTTCGCGGCGATCCACCGCGGCCCGCTCGGCGGCGGCGAGCGGCTGCCGGTGACCGACCGGCTGGACGCCGAGGCGCTCGCCCTGCCGATGTCGTCGGAACTCACCGTGGAACAGGCGGAACGGGTGGTCGCCGCGCTGCGCCGCTGCCTGGGCTGACGGCTGCCTCAGCTCGCCGCGCGGCGGCCGGTCACCAGCAGTTGCTTGCCGGCGTCGGCGAGGACCGGGTCGTCGCCCAGCCGGCGCTCCAACGCCAGCAGCGCGTCCCGGTCGGCGGCGAGCCGCCCGGCCAGCCCCGCCCGGCCCAGCGGCCCGGCGCTGACCAGCAACCCGGCGCTGCGGACCTCGACCAGGCCGGCGGCGGCGAACGCGGCCTCCAACCGGGCGCGGTCCAGCAGGTGCAGGTCGGCGGCGTGCCCGTCGGCACGCCAGACGCCCCGACGCCGGGCCAACCGGTCCACCGCCTCGTCGTCCCGACCGTCGCCGACCAGCTCCAGCACCAGGCCGACCAGCGAGTCGACGAGCACCGCCAACACCCCGCCCGGACGCAGCCAGCCGGCCAGGTGCCGGACCGCCCGCTCGGGATCGGCGGTGTATTGCAGGGAGCCCATCGCCAGCACCGCGCCGGCCGTGGCGGGCAGCGTCACAGCCGTCATCGAGCCCTCCACCAGCGTGAAGCCGGCACCGGGCGGGCGGCGGCGCAGCTCGGCGAGCATCCCCGGCGCCTGCTCGACGCCGGTCACCGGATGGCCCCGGTCGAGCAGCCGCCGGGCCCAGCGGCCCACCCCGCAGCCGGCGTCCACCACCGGGCCGTCCGGCGGCAGCAGCGCGCTCACCCGCTCCCACGCCAGATCGTCGTACGCGCGCCGGTGCGGCACCGCGAAGTGCTCCTCGTAGCCGGGCGCCAGCGCGTCGTACAGCGGCTGGCTCGGGCGCATCGGCTCAGACAAGGCTGCGCCGCCCGCGCCGCCACTGCCGGTCGGCCAGATAGGTGCCCGGTCGCCAGCGCAGGTTGAGGCTGTAGTTGCTGCCGCAGCCGACACACTCCTTGCGGAACAGCCGCGCGTGCTCGGCGCGGTATTCCGGGGCGTCGACGATCTCGGCGATCGGGCGCTGCCGGACCGAGGCGGTCGGGTCGTGCGCCCAGCAACCACCGATCTCGCCCCGGGAGTGCACCATCAGCTTGAGCTGCGACTCGGCGCAGGGCAGGTCACGCTGCACGAGATCGTCGAAGTGCCCGCGCAGGTAGCGCAGCTCCGAGTAGCGCGGCAGCCACCGCCGGTCGGCCCGGGCCATCGCCTCCAGCTCGGCCAGCGCCGCGTCGAGCCGGTCGCCGGCCACGTCGGTCTGCCCGGT
This sequence comes from Micromonospora sp. NPDC018662, assembly GCF_044391475.1. NCBI lineage: Bacteria > Bacillati > Actinomycetota > Actinomycetes > Micromonosporales > Micromonosporaceae > Micromonospora > Micromonospora sp. NPDC018662. Next base: position 889,945 of record NZ_JBISAC010000002.1, on the reverse strand, counting down.
GACCGCGTCGGTGCGGAACAGGAACGTCCGGTCGGTGACCAGGTTGAGATAGAGCGTCACGCCCAGCTCCTGGGCCAGCGCCGCGATGCCGGGCAGGCTGTCCACGTTGTCCCGCATGACGGTGAAGTTCATCCGCACCTTCAGGCCGAGCCGGTCGCGCTCCGCGATCAGGTTCCGCAGGTGCCGGGTGGTCGTCTCGAACGCGCCGAGCCGGCCCCGGATCCGGTCGTGCACCAACGCCGTCGGGCCGTCGACCGAGACGTTGAAGCTGCGTACGCCCGCCGCGAGCACCTCCTCCAGGACGGGTGGGGTGAGCCGGATGCCGTTGGTGTTCAGGTGCAGGTGGCGTACGCCCACCTCGCGGGCGTACGCCATCAGCGCCAGCGCGTCCGGCCGGATCAACGGCTCGCCGCCGGTGAAGTTCACCTTGTGGATGCGCATCGCGACGAGTTGGCGCAGGACGTCCCGCCACTCCTCGGTGGACAGCTCACCCTTGGTGTTGGTGGTCCAGCAGCCGCAACTCGTGCAGCGCAGGTTGCAGTTGTCGGTGAGGAACAGCTCGGCGACCAGCGGCCGGACGTGCAGCCGGGGCGCGACCCGCTCCTTCACCGCGAGCCGGCCGAAGAACCAGGCCAGCCGCGCGGTGTCGGTCACGCTCACGGCAGCCTCCGGACGGGGTGGGCGATGCTCACGGGCACCTCCGGGCGACGACGAAGAGGTTGGCCGAGCGGAACAGCCGGCCGTCGAGGTGGATGCCGCGCTCCAGCAGGCGGCGTACCGGCCCGCCGGTGAGCAGCGCCGGGATCTGCAACCACCGCCAGAACAGGTTGGCGCCGGTCACCGTGGCCGGCGTGAAGCCCGCCGTACGCAGCAGGTCGAGCAGGTCCGCGGTGCGGTAGTTGGTGTGCCGGTCCCGGCCGACAGACATGTCCCCGCGCAGGTCGTCCGAGAGGTCGGCGAATCGGCTGTGCCACACCTCGGACCCGAACCGCCACGAGTAGATCCGGCGGTGCAGCCGGGGGAAGTCGAACTTCGCGTTGTCGGGGTCGAGGAAGCTGAAGACGTGCCGGCGCGGGACGGTGAGCACCAGCAGCCCACCGGGGGCGAGCACCCGGTGCGTCTCGGCGAGCAGCGCGGCCTCGTCGGGCACGTGCTCCAGCACGTCGAGCAGGCTGACCGAGTCGAAGCGGCAGTCGGTGAACGGCAGCGGTCGACCGACCCGCAGCCGGTGCAGCGGCAGGTCGGGGTGGCGGTCGGCCAGCCGGGCGAGGTAGCCCGGGTGCGGGTCGGCGCCCTCGCAGGTCACCGTGCCGTGTTCGTGCAGCACGGCGAGGAAGTCACCGGGGCCGCAGCCCAGGTCGAGGTGCCGGCCGGTGCGGCCGGCCAGCGCCGACCAGGCGAACGCGTAGCGGCGCAGCGGGTGGGTGGCGAAGGGCGGCCGGCCCGGCCGGCGGGTCGCCGTGTCGGCCCGGCTCATCGGACCAGCCGCGCGCAGAGCGCGTCCATCGTGGCGGCCAGCCGTGCGCCGTCGACCACGCCGGGCAGCGGCCGTTCGGCTAGCAACCGCCGTTGCCGCTCGGGGTGCGCGGCCAGCGCGGCCGGCAGGTCGGCCACGTCCCACACCGCGACCACCCGGCCCGAGCGCTCCTCGTCGCGCAGGTAGGCGACCTGGTGGTCGTTGCCCATCTCGCCCCGCGCCGCCTCCCGGGCCACCGCGACCGGCACCCGGCCGAGCCGCTGGACCAGCCGGACGGTGTTCCCGGCGTGGGTGATCACCACGTCGGCGGCGGCCAGCCGCTCCCGCAGGTCGTCCAGGGGCAGGAACGCCTCGTGCGGGCAGGGCGGCGTCACGGTCGACGTGCCGGTCTGGACGAACACCTCGTGCGCGGCGCAGAGCGGCGCGACGGCGTCGACCAGGCGGTCGAACGGCCACGGACCCATGCCGACGGTGACCAGGACGCGGGCCATGGTCAGTAGAGCTCCCCGACGAGCACCGCGCGGGGGCGGGACGCCAGCAGGGCGGGACGCTGCACCAGCACCGCGGCGGCCAGCCGGGAGCAGAGCCGGGCGGCGGCCCCGGCGGGACCGGTCATGTTGAACGTCTCCAGCCACAGCGACGGCACCCGGAGCAGGCGGGCGGCGAGGAAGACGCCGACGGCGACGCCGGTGCCGGCGGACACCACCACGTCGGGTCGCTCGCGGCGCAGCAGCCGCAGCGCCCGCCAGGCCGCCGGCAGCACCCGCAGCCGGGTGCGCGTCGACAACTCGGGCTGCCAGTGCACCCGCTGCCCGGCCAACGCCACCTCGGTGTCGGGGGCGCGGACCGCCACCCAGACCGGATCGTGCCGCTCCCACCAGGGGCGGAGCGCGAGCAGATCCAGCAGGACGCCGCCGCTGCTGGAGACGAGGAGCACCCGGTACCGCCGTCCCATCACGCCACGCTATCGCAGAGTCGCGGCTCAGGACGCCCCCGTCCAGCGTGGACGTCGGGTACCGGTCAGCGACCGTCCCGGGGGCCGAACGCGGTGAGCGCGTCCAGGTCGGAGTAGCCCCCGCGCAGGTACTCGTCGGCCCACTGCGCCGCCTCGGGGAAGCCGGACCCGGCGACCACCCGGGCGCAGGCGGCGTCCACGTCGAACCGGGTGCGGCGGAGCTGCACACCCGGACCGAGCAGCGCCCACCAGGCGCCCGCGCCGCCGTACGGCATGCCGACGCTGCCCGGGTTGACCACCAGGCGGCGGTCGACCAACCGGGTGAACGGCATGTGGGTGTGCCCGCAGACCACGGTGCCGACCTCGGCCGGCAGGCCGGCGAAGACCTCGGCCCAGCGCTCCGGCCGCGAGTCGACCAGCACGACCTCCTCGTCGTCGCGGGGCGTCGCGTGGCAGAACAACACCTCGCCGAGCCCGGTCACCGGCAGCGTGACGTGCGGCGGCAGCGCGGCCAGGCGGGCCACCTGGTCGTCCCGGAGCTGCGCGGCGGCCCAGTTGGCGACCTCGAACTCCGACGGCTTCCCGGCCCGCGCCTCGACCAGCTCCCGTTCGCCGTTCCCGCCGACCCAGCTGGCGCGGTCGCCGAGCGCGGCGAGCCGGTCCAGCACCTCGACCGGCTGCGGGCCGGACGCGATGTCCCCGGTGAGCACGATCAGGTCGGCGGCGGCCACGTCCGGCTCGGCCAGGACGGCCTCCAGCGCCGGCAGCACACCGTGGATGTCGGAGAGGACGGCGACACGGTCAGGCATCGCCCCAGCCTGCGCAGCCGGGGACCGGGCGTCCAGCGATTCTGCGTCCAGCAGACGTCCGGGCCGGCGGTGCGCGCCTCGGGGGTACCCGCCGGGACGGGACCGGCCCGGACCGCGCGGGGCGGTCCGGGCCGGAACGGATCGGGGGCCGGGAGCGCCGGCCGGTGGGTCAGACGCGTGCGCGGCGGGCCAGGCGCTCCGGGTCGAGGATGATGATGCTCTTGCCGTCCAGCCGCAGCCAGCCGCGCGAGGCGAAGTCGGCGAGCGCCTTGTTGACGGTCTCCCGGGAGGCGCCGACGAGCTGGGCGATCTCCTCCTGGGTGAGGTCGTGGGTGACCCGCAGCACGCCGCCGTCGCGGGTGCCGAACCGGCCGGCCATCTGGAGCAGGTTCTTGGCGACCCGGCCGGGCACGTCCGTGAAGATCAGGTCGGCGAGCGAGTCGTTCGTCCGGCGCAGCCTGCGGGCCAGCACCCGCAGGAGCTGCTCGGCGATCTCGGGCCGGTTGTTCAGCCACGGCCGCAGCGCCTGCTTGCGCAGCCGGACCAGCCGGGTGTCGGTGACCGCCGTGGCGGTCGCCGTCCGCGGGCCGGGGTCGAACAGCGACAACTCGCCGACCATGTCCGACGGGCCCATCACGGCGATCAGGTTCTGCCGGCCGTCCGCCGCGCGGCGACCCACCTTGATCTTGCCGGACAGGAGGATGTAGAGACTGTCGCCGGGCTCGCCCTCGTTGAAGACGACCTCGCCCTTGCGGACCTCGATCGTCTCCATCTCCTTGGCGAGCGCCTCGGCAGCCTCCGGGTCGACACCCTGGAAGATCCCGCTGCGGGCCAGTACCTCGTCCATCGCGCACCTCCGCCTGCGCGTGCCGTCCGTCGGCCCGGGTCCGCCGTCCGCTGATCCCTCGCGCGCCGCCAGTCTAGGCGCACATGAGCAGGAATCGGAGGTGCACCCCTGGATCCGGCCCCACGGCACCGGGCCGGGCACCACCGGTCCCCACCTGTGATCGTAGGGTGACCGGCGTGCTGTACGAGCCGATCCTCACCAGCCGGTCCGAAGCCGGGTGGGACATCCCGCTGCTCGTGTGGCGGGCCGGGGCGCCGCTGCTGGCGGTCGGGTCCGCCCCGCTGGGCGGCGGGCTCGGCGTCCGCCGGTGGGTGCTGAACGCGACGGTGCCGATGACGTACGACCGGGACGACCCGGCCGCCCACCTGGCCGAGCTGGCCCACGACCTGGACCTGGTCGGGCCCGGGGTCGGGCTGTTGACCGGGGTGGACGTGGCCGAGGTGGTGCGCCGGACCGACGCCGGGGTGCAGGTCTGGGCGACGGTCGGCCTGGGCACCCCGGTCTGGGCCGCCGCGCCCGGGCCCGCCGCGCCGGCCGTGCCCGCGCCCGCGCACCGGGTCGGCACGGTCAACATCGTGGCGTACGTGCCGGTGCGGCTCGGGGACGCCGCCCTGGTCAACGCCGTGGCCACGGCCACCGAGGCGAAGGCGCAGGCGATCTGGGAGCTGGGGCTCACGGCCACCGGCACCGCCACCGACGCGGTCACCGTGCTCTGCCCGGCCGACGGCGAGCCGGCCCCGTACGGCGGCCCGCGCTCGGCCTGGGGCGCCCCGCTGGCCCGGGCCGTGCACGCCGCCGTACGCGACGGCGGCGCCGGCACGGTCGTGCCCTGGTCCGACCGGCGGGCGGGCTGACGTGCGCAGACCGGTATTCCGACCATTCGGCCCTCGTCGCGGCGTTCCGGGGACGGTAGCGTCGCCGACGATGTACGCTTCCGCCCGCTCTGTGCCCCGTCCCCGCCGCGCCGCCGGCCACGCCCCGCGCCTCGCCGGCCCGCGCCTCGCCGGCCCCCGGTGGCGCCGTCCCGTCGCCGGCCCGCGCCTGGCCGCGTTGGCCGCGCTCTTCGCGGTCCTGCTCGTCGCCGGCTGCTCGGACTCCGGCGGCGGCGACGGCCCGCTCTGGCAGACCGGGCAGGGCGGTGGCTCGACCGGGTCCGCCGGGCCGGCGACCGGCGACCAGCCGGCCGCGTCCGGCACGCCGGCCGAACCGTCGATCTCGCTGACCGCGACCGGCGACGTGATCATGGGGAACGCGCCGAACCGGCTGCCCCCCAACGGCGGCAAGGGCTTCTTCGACGACGTGAAGTCGGCGCTCAAGGGCGACCTGGTGATGGGCAACCTGGAGGAGCCGCTCACCGACGACACCGGCGCCGGCAAGTGCGGCCCGAACCCGCAGAACTGCTATCAGTTCCGGGCGCCGCCCGGCTATGCCGCGCACCTGCGCTCGGCCGGGTTCCAGCTGCTCAACCAGGCCAACAACCACGGCAACGACTACGGCCAGCAGGGCTACGAGAACACCCAGTCGGCGCTGGAGGCGCACGGCCTCAAGCACACCGGCGCGCCCGGTGAGATCACCGTGGTGGACGTCAAGGGCGTCAAGGTGGCAGTGGTCGGCTTCTCGTCGTACCCCTGGTCCAACAGCCTGATCGACCTGGCCGCCGCCAAGCAGGTCATCGAGATGGCCAAGGGGATGGCCAAGCTCGTGGTGGTGCAGGTGCACATGGGCGCCGAGGGCGCGGACCGGACCCGGGTCAAGCCCGGCACCGAGATGTACGTCGGCGAGAACCGGGGCGACCCGATGCGCTTCGCCCGCACCGTGATCGACGCCGGCGCGGACCTGGTGATCGGGCACGGGCCGCACGTGCTGCGGGGCCTGGAGTTCTACCAGGGCAAGCTGATCGCCTACAGCCTCGGCAACTTCGCCGGCGGCGGGAAGTCGCTGCAGAGCGCCGGCCGGCTCGGCTGGGGCGGCGTGCTCAAGGTGTCGCTCACCGCCGAGGGCCGGTTCGTCGGCGGCACGTTCACCTCGACCGCGATGAACGGCGTCGGCCGGCCCTCCGTCGACCGGCAGGACCGCGGCCTCGGGCTGGTGCGCGAGGTGACCCGGGCGGACTTCCCGGACACCGGCGCGAAGATCGACGCGAGCGGCAAGATCACCGCCCCGGCGGGTGGCTGAGCGCACGCCGCCCGCGTCGACCCACCGGGGCGTCGGCCCCGCGACGTAGGCTGGCCGGCGTGACCACGCGCTCTCCCGAGACCGACCTCGGCCGTACGCGTCGGGCCCGCCGCATCGGACGGGTGCTGACCGAGACCCACCCCGACGCGCACTGCGAGCTCGACCACGGCAACGCGCTGGAGCTGGCGGTCGCCACGATCCTGTCCGCCCAGTGCACCGACAAGAAGGTCAACGAGGTCACGCCGAAGCTGTTCGCCCGCTACCGCAGCGCCGCCGACTACGCCGGGGCGGACCGCGCCGAGCTGGAGGAGCTGATCCGGCCCACCGGGTTCTACCGCAACAAGACCAGTTCGCTGATCAACCTGGGCCGCGCGCTCTGCGAGCGGTACGACGGCGAGGTGCCCGGCAAGCTGGCCGACCTGGTCACCCTGCCGGGGATCGGGCGCAAGACCGCGAACGTCATCCTCGGCAACGCGTTCGACGTCCCCGGCATCACCGTCGACACCCACTTCCAGCGGCTGGTGCAGCGGTGGCAGCTCACCACCGAGACCGACCCGGTGAAGATCGAACATGCGATCGGCGCGCTCTACCCGAAGCGCGACTGGACCATGCTGTCGCACCGGATCATCTTCCACGGCCGCCGGGTCTGCCACGCCCGCAAGCCGGCCTGCGGCGCGTGCACGCTGGCGAAGCTCTGCCCCGCGTACGGCACCGGGCCGACCGAGCCGGCCGCCGCGGCCAAGCTGCTCAAGGGCCCCCGCGCGCGGGACCTCGCGGCGGCCGTCGGCCTCGACCCCGACCTGGTGCCGCAGCAGGCGACCGTGGCGGACGTGCCGTGACCCGCCGGCTCGCGTACCTGCTCGTCCCGCTGCTGCTGGCGGCGGCGGGCTGCACCGCCACGGCCGAGCAGCCGGCCGGCCCGCCGCCCGCCACCCGGGCGGAACGCCCCTCGCCGTTCGCCGACTGCGCCCCGCTGACCGTGGCGCCGGCCTCGGCCGCGCCGTCGCCGGCCGGCAAGCCCGGTGACCCGCTGCCCGACCTGGCGCTCAACTGCTTCACCGGCGGCACGCCGGTCAAGCTGCGCGACGTGCGGGGCCCGGCCGTGATCAACGTGTGGGCGTCCTGGTGCCCGCCCTGCCGCAAGGAGCTGCCCGCGTTCCAGCGGCTCAGCGACCGCGCCGACGGCCGGTTCCAGGTGATCGGCGTGAACAGCCGGGACAGCCGGGGCGGCGCGCAGTCCTTCGGCGAGGACTTCGGCGTCGGGTTCCCGATGCTGGTCGACCAGGGCGACGCGTTCGAGCGCGCGCTCGAACGCAGCGCGTTCCCGCTCACCGTCCTGGTCGGCTCCGACGGTCGGATCCGGCACATCGACGGCACCGGCGCGCTCGACGACGCCCGCCTCGCCGCGCTCGTCCGCACGCATCTCGGGGTGTCGGTGTGACCCGGCCACCGCCCGGATGGTTCGACTCGCTGCTGGGCCGGCTCGGCGGCGCCCAGGCCGAGGACTTCACCCGGCTCACCACGCCGGAGACCGGCGGCCGGGAGAGCGCCGTGCTGGTGCTGCTCGGCGAGGAGCCCGGCGCCGGGCCGGACGTGCTGGTCCTCCAACGCGCCGCGACGCTGCGCAACCACGCCGGGCAGCCGGCCTTTCCGGGTGGCGCGGCCGACCCGGAGGACGCCGACGCCCGGGCCACCGCGCTGCGGGAGGCGAACGAGGAGGTCGGTCTCGACCCGAGCAGCGTCACCGTGCTGGCCGAACTGCCCCGGCTGTGGATCCCGGTCAGCGACTTCGTGGTGACCCCGGTGCTCGCCTGGTGGCACGACCCGCACCCGGTCCACCCCCGCGAGCCGGCCGAGGTCGCGCACGTCGCCCGGCTGCCGGTCGCCGAGCTGGTCGACCCGGACAACCGCATGCGGGTACGCCATCCCAGCGGCTGGATCGGCCCGGCGTTCTCGGTGCGCGGCATGCTGGTCTGGGGCTTCACCGCCGGCGTGATCGACCGGCTGTTGGAGATGGGCGGCTGGGCCCGGCCCTGGCCGCGCTCGCGGGTGTGGGAACTGCCTCCGGTCGGCACCGCGCCCGCCCCCTCGGCCGGCACCGACGCGGCCGACGAGAGTCCGGTGCGCTGATCACCCGCACGCATCCTCAGGTCACGTTCAGCGAGCGCTGAGCCGGCCACCGGCCCGGTGCCCGTACCCTTGGGGCGTGTCCGCCGTGGATCTCGTCCTGCTCCTGCTCATGCTCGTGTTCGCGATCAGCGGATACCGCCAGGGCTTCGTCATCGGAGCGCTGTCGTTCTCCGGGTTCTTCCTGGGCGCGTTGCTCGGCCTCCAGATCGGCCCGCTGATCGCCCGGCAGTTCGCGTCCAGCGGCACCCGGGTGTTGATCTCCCTGGTGGCGATCTTCGGGCTCGCCGTGCTGGGGCAGGCGCTCGCCGGCTGGCTCGGTTCCAACCTGCGCGCGGCCATCACCGGGCCGGCCGGTAGGAAGATCGACGACGTCGGCGGCGCGTTCATCTCGGTCATCGCGGTCATGCTGGTGGCCTGGCTCGTCGCGGTGCCGCTCGGCTCCTCCTCGGTGCCCTGGCTGGCCGCCTCGGTCAAGAACAGCGCGCTGCTCACCGTGGTCGACCGGGTCCTGCCGGACCAGGCGCAGGAACTGTCCACGGCGCTGCGCGACACGGTCGACACGAACGGCTTCCCGGACGTGTTCAACGGGCTGGACCGCACCACCGCCCGGCAGGTGTCCCCGCCCGACCCGGCGCTGGCCAACTCCCAGGTGGTGCAGAACAGCAAGCGGGCCGTGGTGAAGGTGCTCGGCTCCGCACCGAGCTGCTCCCGCCGGATCGAGGGCTCCGGTTTCGTCTACGCCGACGACCGCGTGATGACCAACGCGCACGTGGTGGCCGGCACCCGGTCGGTGGCGGTGGAACTTCGTGGCGAGCGCTACGACGGCGAGGTGGTCGTCTACGACCCGGAACGGGACCTGGCCGTGCTGTACGTGCCCGGGCTGCCCGGCCCGTCGCTGCGCTTCGCCGCCGGGGCGGCCGCCAGCGGGGCCGACGCGATCGTGCTCGGCTTCCCCCTCGACGGCCCGTACGACGCCCGGCCGGCCCGGGTGCGGGACGTCGACCGGATCACCGGGCCGGACATCTACTCGGCCGGGGACGTGACGCGGGAGATCTACACGATCCGGGCGCTGGTGCGCAGCGGCAACTCCGGCGGCCCGCTGGTCTCCTCGAACGGGCTGGTGCTGGGCGTGATCTTCGCGGCGGCGGCGGACGACCCGAACACCGGCTTCGCGGTGACCGCCGCCGAGGCGCGTTCGGTGGCGCTGACCGGCGCGGAGCGTACCCGGGGAGTCGCCACCGGCGACTGCACCTGAATCGACCGACGCCAGGCCGGCCGGCGCGGTGGTCAGCCGGCGCGGCGGTCAGCCGCCCGCCGAGGCCCCGGCCGGCGTCACGTCGTCGCCCGGCCGGCTCAGCGACAGGTTCGCGCGGCCCCAGGTGAGCGTGCGGTCGAGCACCGCCCGCGCCATGATCGCCACGCAGGTGCCGCCGTTGATGAACGAGGCCACCACGTCGCTGGGGTGGTGCATGCCCCGGTACATCCGGGTGAGCGCCACGCCGACCGGCACCAGCACCAGCAGCGTCCACCAGGTGACCTTGGCGGGGGTGCTGCGTGCCCGCAGCGCCAGCAGCACCGCGAGGCCGACGTAGAGCGCGGTCGCCGCCGAGGTGTGCCCGGAGGGGAAGCTGGACGTCGGCGGGGAGGAGTCCAGGTGCTCCACGGTCGGCCGGTTCCGGTCGATGACCATGGTGGTGAACAGGAAGATCAGCGCCTGCGCGGTCACCGCCGCGCACAGGAAGATCGGCTCCCGCCAGCGGTGCAGCACCAACCGCAGCACCAGCGCGGCCAGCACCGTCACCACGACGATCATCTGGGTGCTGGCCAGCGTGCTGAAGACCAGCGACACGTCGTTCCAGCCGGACGTCCGGTCGCCGGCGAACTCGCGGTTCACCGCGTCCTCCACGGTGAACGGCCAGGTGTGCGTGAGCACCCGGGTGACCAGCAGGCCCAGCCCCACCATGACGGCGAAGAGCAGGGCCACCGGCAGCAGGACGCGCCGGGCGATCTGAACCGCGACATCGGACATGAGCCGCCCTTTACCCCGCTGGGCGTCCGGTTACGCCCGTCGATCCTCGGTCACCTCCGGCTCGACCCCCTCACGCAGCGGACGGGCCGGTCGCCGGCCGGTCCCGGTGCGCCAGGTGGCGAACCCGGCCGCGGTGGCGGCGACCGTGGCCACGCCCAGCACCCAGCCGCCGATCACGTCGCTGGTCCAGTGCACGCCCAACGCGATCCGACTCAACCCGGTCACCACCGTGAGCAGCGTCGCCGCCGTCCAGAGCGCGACCCGGCCGGCCCGACTGTCCCGGGCGAACGGCAGGAAGACCAGCAGCAGCACCCCGGCGGCCAGCGCCGCGTTCAGCGCGTGACCGGACGGGAAGGAGTAGCCGGCGGCCCGGGCCACCGGTTCGAGCAGGTCCGGCCGGTCCCGCCCGACCAGCAGCTTGAGCAGCGCGCCGAGCAGGCCGCCGACCAGCATCGTGGTGACCACCCAGACCGCCAGTCGCGGCGCCCCACGGCGCAGCAACCAGACCACCGTCACCGCGGCGGCCACCCGCAGCGGGCCCGGCCCGAACGCGTGCGTCCACACCGTCATCACCCGGACCCACAGCGGGTGGTGCACGGCATACCCGTGGAACGCCTCGGTCACCGAGGCGTCCAGCCGGAGCAGCGGCGGCCAGGCCCCCAGCACCAGCAGCGCGAGCAGCGCGAACGGCACCAGCACCAGCACCGCCGCGGCGGCGGCCAGGGTGAGCCGCAGACCCAGCGAGTGGTCGGGGTCGAGGCGGCGACGCCGCCACGACCGGTCACGCGTGGACATCGGGCCGGTGCTGTTCATGCGCCGTTCACTACCCAGGGCAGGGCGTCGTCAGACCCGCCGGTCAGCGGCGGGCCTGCCGGAACCGGCGCACCATCAGCGCGGTGCCGGTGACCAGGGCGACGAGCAGCGCCAGCCCGGTCCAGAGCCGTCCCGGCGTGGACGTGTCGGCCTGGCCCGCCGCGCGGGCCGACCACCCGGCCGCCGGCGGGCGACCGAACGGGTCACCGCCCTTTCCCGCCGCCGCGGCCCGGGTGTCCGGCCCCTCGCCCGGGGCGGGACCGAAACCCACCACGCCGGGGGAGGCGTTGTCGTCGAGTGGGTTGCGCCCCACCAGCGGCACGTCGGCGGTGAGCGCGGCCACCGGATCGACCATGCCGTAGCCGAACCGGTCGTCCCGGCCGGTCGGGCCGAGATCCCGGGCGGTGCTGATCAGCCGGTTGACCACGTCCCCGGCCGACATGCGCGGGTAGCGGGCCCGGACCAGGGCGGCCGTCGCGGCGACCAGCGGCGCGGCGAAGCTCGTCCCCTGCACCCGCCAGTAGCCGCCCCGGGAGCGGGCGCCGTAGAGCGCGGTGGCCGGGGCGCTGAGCGTGGTCTCGTGGCCGGTGATCGAACCGGACCAGAGGTTCTCGCTGTCGCGGTCCAGGCCGGTGACCGCCAGCACGCCCGGCTCACGGGCCGGGTACCAGACCTTGGTGGTGGTCGAGGTGGCCAGGTTGCCGGTGCAGGCGACCACCACCACGTCCCGGGCGAACGCGTAGTCGAGCGCCGCCGCCAGCGCCGGGCTGTCGCCGCTGCCACCGAGTGACAGGTTCACCACCCGGGCGCCGTTGTCGACCGCCCAGCGCACCGCCTTCGCGATGATCAACGCGTCATCGTACCGGTTCTCCGCGTCCAGCACCCGGACCGGCAGGATCCGGGCGTCCGGCGCCAGCCCCACCACGCCGCGGTCGTCGTCGGCCCGCCCGGCGATCAGCCCGGCCACCGTGGTGCCGTGCCCCACCGGGTCCGGCTCGTCCGTGCCGCCCGGCTCGACCAGGTCGAGGCCCGGCAGCACCTGACCGGCCAGGTCGGGATGGGAACCGTCCACCCCCGAGTCGATCACCGCGACCACCACGCCGCGCCCGGTCGACGTCCGCCAGGCGGTCTTCGCCCGCAGCTCCGTCAACTGCCACTGCTCGTCGCGGACCTGGTCGGCGCGGAACAGCCGGTCCGGCACGGACCAGGACGGGGCCGCGACGGCGGCCGCCGGCGCGGCGTGCGCCGGTGGGACCAGCGGGCCGGCCGTGACGGCCAACGCCGCCGCGCCGGCCAGCAACGCCCGCCCGGCGAGACGCCGGGACGGCACGCCGGGACGTCCCTGCCGATCCCTGGTCACATTCCCCAGCCATTCCGTCGCGTCAGACACATGCTGCTCGGAGATTACCGGTAGTCCCGGCCGTCACGGGGCAACTCCGCACACCCGCCTCACCCGGGCGGCAGATGCGCCAACTGCACCAGACGTACGCCCTCACGGCGGGTGACCAGGCGGGCCCGGCCCGGCGGCAGCGGCCCGGCCTTCACCTGGCCGACCAGCGGCCCCTCCTCCGGGCCACCGGACATCACCAACCCGGCCGTGGACAGCTCCCGCAGCCGCTGGATGATCGGCTCGTACGAGGTCCGGCCGGCGCCGCCGGAGCGCCGCGCCAGCACCAGGTGCAGCCCGACGTCCCGGGCGTGCGGAAGGTGCTCCTCCAGCGCGCGCAGCGGGTTCGTCGGCCCGCCGGCCACCAGGTCATAGTCGTCCACCAGCACGAACAGCTCCGGCCCGGTCCACCACGACCGGGTGCGCAACTCGGCCGGGGTCACCTCCGGGCCGGGCTGCCGCCCCTGGAGGTAACCGGCCGCCGACTCGATCAGCTCGGTGGTGTGCGGCGCGGCCGTGCCGTACCCGATCAGGTGCGCCGTCTCGATGGTGCCCATCAGGCTGCGCCGGTAGTCGACCAGGATCACCCGGGCCTGCTCCGGGGTGAACCGGCGGACGATCGAGGTGGCCAGCGCGCGCAGGAACGAGGACTTGCCGCACTCGGCGTCGCCGAAGACCACGAAGTTCGGCTCGGTGGCGAAATCCAGCACCACCGGGGCCAGGTCCGCCTCGGCCACCCCGACCGGGAACGCCAGCCCGGTCGTCGCGGTCTGGTCCAGCTCGGCGTACGGCAGCACCGGCGGGAGCAGCCGCACCCGGGGCGCCACCGGACCGGACCACCCACCGGCGACGGCCTTCACCAGGTCGGCGGTGCCATCGCCCAGCGCGGCCAGCCGGGGCTCGGCGGTGAGGAAGTGCAGCCCGCCCGCGGTGATCCCGCGCCCCGGCCGCTCCTCCGGCACGGTCGCCGCCAGCGCGCGCTTGACCACCACCGAGTCGGCCGGGTCGCCGAGGCGCAGCTCCAGCCGGGAGCCGAACAGGTCACGGATCGCCGGCCGGAAGTCCGACCAGCGCAGCGCGCTCGCCACCACGTGCACCCCGTACGCCAGCCCCCGGGTGGCCAGCTCGGTGACCAGCGGTTCCAGGTCCTCGTACTCGCCGCGCAGCGTGTTCCAGCCGTCGACGACCAGGAACACGTCCCCGAACGGGTCGACGCCCGCCGCCGGGGTCACGGCCCGCCGCCGGCGCCAGGCCGCCATCGACTCCACGCCGGACCCGGTGAAGCGCCGCTCCCGCTCGGCGAGCAGGCCGGCGACCTCCCCGACGGTACGGCGGACCGCGGTGCCGTCGGTCCGCCCGCTCACGCCGCCGACGTGCGGCAGGTCCCGCAGCGCGCCGAGCGTGCCGCCGCCGAAGTCGAGGCAGTAGACCTGCACCTCGGCCGGGGTGTGGGTGAGCGCCAGCGCGCAGACCAGCGTGCGCAGCAGGGCGGACCGGCCGCTGCGGGTGGTGCCGACCACCGCGACGTGCCCGGCCGCGCCGTCCAACGCCAGCCAGAACAGGTCCCGCCGCTGCTCGAACGGCTTGTCCACCACCGCCACCGGCACCTGCAACGCGCCGTGCAGCTCGGGATTGGCCACGGTGAGCCCGCGGGCCGGGTCGACGCCGACCGGGCCGAGCAGCTCGTCGAGCGTGGGGGAGGCGTCCAGCGGCGGCAGCCACACCTGGTGCGCCGGCGGACCCTGCCCGGCCAGCCGGTCGACCAGCAGGTCGAGCAGCGTCTCACCGCTCTCCTCCTCGGCCGGGAGCGCGGCCGGTGTCGGCGGCTCGGGCACCGGCGTGAGGTGGGTGGAGAACGCCAGCACCCGCGCGTCGCCGGCGCCGGGCGGGCCCGCCGGACCGTGGCGGCGGCGGACCGCGCCGGAGACGTACGCGGCCTTGAAGCGGACCAGCGGGTCGGTGCCGGAACGCAGGTAGCCGTGCCCCGGGCTGCGGGGCAGCTCGTGCGCGTCCGGGACACCCAGCACCGTCCGGGACTCCAGCGCGGAGAACGTGCGCAACCCGATCCGGTACGACAGGTGGGTGTCCAACCCCCGCAGCCGCCCCTCCTCCAGCCGCTGGCTGGCCAGCAGCAGGTGCACGCCGAGCGACCGGCCCAGCCGGCCGATCTGCACGAACAGGTCGATGAAGTCGGGCTTGGCGGAGAGCAGCTCGGAGAACTCGTCGCAGATCAGCAGCAGCGACGGCAGCGGGGCGAACGGGTTGCCGGCCGCGCGGGCCCGCTCGTAGTCGCGCACGCTCGCGAAGTTGCCCGCCCGGCGCAGCAGCTCCTGGCGGCGCATCAGCTCCCCGTTGATCGCGTCGACCATGCGGTCGACCAGGGGCAGCGCGTCGGCCAGGTTGGTGATCACGGCGGCGGTGTGCGGCAGCCGCGCGAACGGCGCGAACGTGGCGCCGCCCTTGAAGTCGACGAGTACGAAGTTGAGCTGCTCCGAACTGTGCGTCGCGGCCAGGCCGAGCACCAGCGTGCGGAGCAGCTCCGACTTGCCCGAGCCGGTGGCGCCGATCAGCAGCCCGTGCGGGCCCATCCCGTCCAGCGCCGACTCCTTCAGGTCGAGGTCGATCGCCCCGCCGTCGGCGCCCACCCCGATCGGCACCCGCAGCCGGTCCCGGGCGGCGCGGGGCGCCCAGCCCTGTTCCGCGGTGAAACCGTCCGGGTCGCCGAGGCCGAGCAGCTCCGGCAGGCCCGGCTCGGCGCCGGGCGGCGCGTCCGGCCCGCGTACCGTGCCGGCCAGCCGCAGCGGCGCGAGCCGCCGGGCCACCGCCTCGGCGTCGGCCGCCGCCAGCGCGTCGGCGGCGCCCACCTCGGCGTGCCCCTCCGCGGAGTGCGAGTGCAGCCGGCCGTCGACCAGGTCGAGCAGCAGGGCGTACCGGTCGAGCAGCCGGGGTGGCGGCGTGTCCAGGTCGAGCACGGTGACCGCGTCGATGCCGCCGTCGCCGGCCAGGTCGGCGGCCCCGGTCAGGTCGCCGCCGTCGAGCACCACCACCACGTGCGGCCCGTCGGTGGCCGGGCCGTGTGGGCTGAACCGGGAGCGGCTGCCGAGCACGTCGTCGAGGAGCCGTTCCAGGTCGGCGGCGGCGCTGGTGACCAGCCGGACCGGGCCGAGTGCGTCGGCGCGCGCCGGGTGGTGGGCGTGCGGCAGCCACTTCACCCACTCCCACCGGTCCCGGCGCTCCGGGCCGGCGCAGACCGCGATCAGCAGTTCGTCCGGGGCGTGGAAGACGGCGAGCTGGGTGAGCACCGCCCGGGCCAGCGCCTGGGCGGCCGGTGAGCCGGTGCCGCGTACCTCGCCGGCCGGGCCGCGCACGAAGACCCGGGCGAAGCTGCGCAGCGACAGCGCCACCGGCAGGTCCGGCACCACCGAGTACGCGTCCAGGAAGCGCCGTAACGCCCCGGCGGTCATCGGCTCCAGTTCCTCCAGCGGCCGGGTGACCGGCGGGACCAGCGGGGTGGCCAGCGTCTGCGGCCCGACGCCGACCCGGACCACGGCGAAGTCCGGGTCGCCCGGCCGGCGTTCCCAGACCCGGTGACTGTCGACGGTGGACCAGAGCCGACCCGGCTCCGGGTGGCGGTAGGCGAGCCCGGCGCGTTGGGCGCCGGCCGTCTCCCGGACCCGGCGACGCAGCGTGGCCAGGTGGCGCAGGTACTCCCGCCGGGCGGCCATCAGCTCGGACTTCTTCGGGCCGGCGCTGCCCCAGGTGGTCACCAGCATGGCCAGCGAGGAGAGCCCGAACATGCCGCCCACCACGTACGAGTAGGCGCCGCCGCCCCGGCCGAACATCATCGCCATGGCCACCGTCCCGCCGAGCATCGGCAGCACCATCAGCGCCTGCTGCCAGCGCCCGCCGGCCGCCACCGGGATCTCCGGCGGCGCCTCGACGGGCAGCTCGCCGACCGGGATCTCCGGGGCCGGTCGGCGCGGCGGCCGCTTGATGACGACAGTGGACACGCAGCCTCCCATGGCTCTCGGTAACCCGAGCCTGGCTCATAGTAGGTAAAGTCCACTCGTCCGTCAGCCCACCGTTCCGGCTCGATGATGGAGATACGTCGATGACAAGCGGGCTCGCCCGGGTCACGATCAGCGCGCCCCGGCGACGGGTCGACGTGGCCCTGCCGGAGCAGGTCCCCCTGGCCGAGCTGCTGCCCGAGGTGCTCCGGCACGCCGGGGAGGGGCTCGCCGACGACGGCGAACGGCACGGCGGCTGGGTGCTGCGGCGCACCGACGGCGCGGTGCTGGCCACCGCCCAGGCGCTGCTGCCGCAGGGCGTCCGCGACGGTGAGGTGCTGCATCTCGTACCGGCCCGCGCCGAATGGCCCGAGCTGGAGTACGACGACGTGGTCGAGGCGATCGTCGACGGGGCCCGCCGCCGCGGTGCCGCCTGGTCGGCCGGGGCGACCCGGGCCGCCGCGCTGGCCGGTGCCGCCGTGCCGCTGGCGGTCGGACTGGTCGCGGTGCTGTCCGCCGGCCCCGGCGGGCGCGGCTGGGCGGTCGCCGCCGCGGCCGCCCTGATCCTCGTGCTCGCCGCCACCGCGGCCTCCCGGGCCTACGGCGACGGCCCGGTCGGCGCGACCCTCGGCGGATACGCGCTGCCCTGGGCGGCGGCGGCGGGCGCGCTCGCGGTCGGCTCGGGCGACCCGGTCGGCCCACTTCCCGGCCTGCGCTGGGTCGGTGCCCCCGAGCTGCTCGTCGGCTCGGTGGCGGTGCTGCTGGTGGCGGTGCTCGGCCTGCTCGGCGTGGCGCACCGGTCCCGGGTGCCGGTGGCCGGCGTGACGGTCGGCGTGGCCGGCGCGGCGGCCGCGCTCGGTGCGTTGCTGCTCGACCCGGCCGGCACTGCGGCCGTGCTGCTCGCCGTCGGAGTCTTCGCGCTCGGCGGGCTGCCGCTGCTGGCCATCCGGGTCGGCAAGCTACCGCTGCCGCCGCTCACGCTGCCCGCCCCCGCCGGCACCCGCGACCTGCCCGACCGGGGTCGGGTGCACGCGGCCGTGGCCCGCGCCGAGGAGGCGCTGACCGGGATGCTGCTCGGGCACGCGGTGCTGGCGGTGGGTGCCGCCACGGTGCTCGTCGCCACCGGCGGGACCGCCGGGCGACTGCTGGTCGCCGTCGCCGCCGGAGTGCTGCTGCTGCGCTCCCGGCTCTTCGTGGCGGTGCGGCACCGGGTGCCGGCCGTCGCCGCCGGCCTGGCCGGGTTCGCGCTGCTCGGCGTGGTGCTCGCGGAACGGGCCGGGCCGGGCGGCCGGCTCGCGCTGGCCGTCGGCGGGCTGACCCTGGCCCTGGTGGCGGTCACCGCCGGCGCCACGTACGCCCGCCGGCCGGTGTCGCCGTACCTCGGTCGGCTGGCCGACCTGACCGACACCGCGCTGGTGGTGGCCGTGGTGCCGGTGGCCTGCGCGGTGCTCGACCTCTACGACCGGGCCCGCGGCCTGCTCGCCTGAACGACGCGGGGCCCGGGTCGCCGATGCGACCCGGGCCCGGAGAAGTCTCGCCGTCAGTGCAGCGTCTCGCCGCGCTCCGCGGCCTCCTTGGCCCGGCGGTACGAGTTGACGATCTCGGCCTCCGCCTCGACCCGACCCACCCAGGTCGCGCCCTCGACCGACTTGCCCGGCTCCAGGTCCTTGTAGACCTCGAAGAAGTGCTGGATCTCCAGCCGGTCGAACTCGCCCAGGTGGTGGATGTCGCGCAGGTGCTCCTGGCGCGGGTCCTCGTAGGGCACGCAGAGGACCTTGTCGTCGCCACCCTTCTCGTCGGTCATCCGGAACATGCCGATGGTGCGGCAGCGGATCAGGCAGCCCGGGAAGGTGGGTTCCGGCACCAGCACGAGCGCGTCCAGCGGGTCGCCGTCCTCGCCCAGCGTGCCCTCGATGAAGCCGTAGTCGGCGGGGTACTGCGTGGAGGTGAAGAGGGTGCGGTCCAGCCGGATCCGGCCGGTCGCGTGGTCCACCTCGTACTTGTTGCGGTGACCCTTGGGGATCTCAACCGTGACGTCGAAATCCATCTCCCACGCTCCCTCGTTTGCCCACGCTGGCTAACGGAACCACCGGCTCGCCGCCCGCACGGGAGGAACGCCCCCCGCCGGCTCCGGCCGCCGCATAGTGTTCGGACCGAAGTAGTGTCACCCAAGGTGATTCCGAGCGGGGGAGGAGGGGGCCGTGGGGAGGGAAGATTCACACTACCGCCCCGAGGGGGTTGACGGGCGGCGGTCCGTCGGATCCGATTCCGGCCCGGCCGGCGCCACCGGACGGGTGTCCGTCCCGGGTGCCAACCTCACCCACCGCGCGCCACCGGCCACCGGCTCGGCCCGCCCGGCCGACCGGGCGGCCGGCAACTGGCCCGGGCCGGCGCCGGTGAGCCCGCCGGTCCCGCCGGCCGGCACCGCGCCGCCCCCGCTCCCCCCGCCCCCGGTCCCGTCGCGCCGCCGCACCCGGCTGGTCGCGGCGCTGGCCGGCGTGCTGGTGCTGGCCCTGGCCGTGGCCGGGCTGGCGGTGCTCCGCCCCGGCCCGGTGGCCGGCTGGCTGGGCAGCGAGGGCACCGCGTCCGGCGCGACCGCCGCGCCGCCCGAGCCCGACCCGCCGGTGGTGCTCGCCGGTCCGGACGGCAACGCCCCGCTGCCCACCGCTGCCGGGCTCCGCGCCGCGCTGGATCCGCTGGTACGCGCCGCCGCACTCGGTGACCGGGTGAACGTCTCGGTGGCGGACGTGACCACCGGCCAGGCGCTCTACGGCCGGGGAGCGGACGCGCCGACCGTGCCCGCCTCGGTGACCAAGCTCGCCACCGGCGTCGCGGTGCTCGCCGCGCGCGGCCCCGCGTACCGGATCCCCACCCGTGCGGTGGCCGGCGCGAACCCGGGCGAGGTGGTCCTGGTCGGCGGCGGTGACCCCACGCTCGCGGTGGACCGGAAGAACGCCTTCTACCCGGGCGCGGCCCGGCTGGACGACCTGGCCGCCCAGGTGCGCACCGCGCTCGGTGGCACCGCCCCGACCAAGGTGATCGTGGATTCGACGCTGTTCAGCGGCCCGGTCTTCGAGCCCGGCTGGGACGCCGACATCCCCACCGGCGGGTTCGGCGCGGCGATCACCGCGCTGATGACCGACGGCGCCCGGAAGGACCCGGTCCAGGCCCGGCGCACCGCGGAGGAGACCAACCACGCCGCCGAGCGGGTGCCCCAGCCGGAGCTGACCGCCGGCCGGCAGTTCGCGAAGCTGCTCGGGCTCACCGGGAACGCCGCACAGGTGACGCGGGGCACCGCACCGGCCGCCGGTGGGTCCGGCACCGCGCCCGGCGCCGAGCTGGGCACTGTCGAGTCCCTGCCGGTGATCCGGCTGGTCGACCTCATGATCAGCGACAGCGACAACGTGATCGCCGAGGCGATGGCCCGCCAGGTGGCGCTGGCCAAGGGCAAGCCCGGGTCCTTCGTCGGTGGCGCGGCGGCCACCGACGAGGTGCTCGGCGAACTCGGCCTGCCGGCCGGCGAGATCAGCCTGGCCGACGGCAGCGGGCTGTCCCGCACCAACCGGATCAGCCCTTCGCTGCTCACCGACCTGATCACGCTCGCCGGCAACGGGAGCCACCCCGAGTTGGCCGCGATCTTCGGCGGCCTGCCGGTGGGCGGCTGGTCCGGCACCCTGGACGAGCGTTACCAGGTGGCCGCGACGCGGGCCGGCGCCGGCGTGGTGCGCGCCAAGACCGGCACGCTGACCGGGGTGAACGCCATCGCCGGCACGGTCACGACGGTCGAGGGTCGGCTGCTCACGTTCGCCGTGCTCACCGACCGGACGCAGGGCTCGCTCGACGAGACCCGGCAGGCGCTCGACCGGATCACCTCCGCGCTGGCCGGCTGCGGCTGCCGCTGACCGACCGGCGTCGATCCGCCGGCGCGAGCCCGGTGGGGGTGTGCCGGCGCGGGTACGGTGGGTTCATGGCGCAGTTCGTGGACTGGGATCTGGCCGCCGCTACCGCGGGGGCGCTGAGCAAGTCGGGCCCCCGGGTGTCGTACGCCGAGGCCACCGACGTGGTCGGCGACCTGCGGCGGCTGACCGAGGAAGCCGCCGGTCACGTCGCCGACTACACCGGCCTGCGGGCCCAGGTGGCGCATCCGCCGGTCCGCGTGGTCGACCGCCGGGACTGGGCGGCGGCCAACATCGCCGGGCTGCGCGAGGTCGTCACCCCGCTGGTGGAGCGGCTCTCCGGGGACAAGCGGCCGGGCGCGCTCACCGAGGCGATCGGCTCCCGGGTGACCGGCGTGCAGGCCGGCACCGTGCTGGCCTACCTGTCCGGCCGGGTGCTCGGCCAGTACGAGGTCTTCGCCGGCGACCCCGGCCAGTTGCTGCTGGTGGCGCCGAACATCGTCGAGGTGGAGCGGAAGCTCGGCGCCGACCCGCGTGACTTCCGGCTGTGGGTGTGCCTGCACGAGGTCACCCACCGCACCCAGTTCACCGCCGTGCCGTGGATGCGCGCCTACTTCCTCGGCGAGGTGCAGGCGTTCGTGGACGCCTCGCAGGGCGGCGAGCACCTGCTGGAGCGCCTGCGCCGCGGCGTCGCCACGCTCTCCGACGCGGTCAAGGACCCGGAGAGCCGGGCCAGCGTGCTCGACATCGTGCAGACCCCGGCGCAGCGCGCCGTGCTGGACCGGCTGACCGCGCTGATGACGCTGCTGGAGGGGCATGCCGAGTTCGTGATGGACGGCGTCGGTCCGCAGGTCATCCCCAGCGTCGGGTCGATCCGGGCGTCGTTCAACCGCCGTCGCGAGTCCGGCAACCCGCTGGAGAAGGCGATCCGCCGGCTGCTCGGCGTCGAGGTCAAGATGCGCCAGTACGCCGAGGGCCGGAAGTTCGTGCACGGCGTGGTCGACCGGGTCGGCATGACCGGCTTCAACAAGATCTTCTCCTCCCCGCTCACGCTGCCCCGGCTCGACGAGCTGGGCGACCCGGACGCCTGGGTGTCCCGGGTGCACGGGCCGGCCGGTGCCACCCCGACCGCCGGCTGAACCGGCCGCGCCGCAGGGACCGGCCGCGCCGACGGCGCCTGCGCCTGCGCCGTCCGTGGCCGCCGTGCGGCTCGCCGTACGCCGGTTGCTGACCGACCTGCCCGGGCCCGGACCGGTGCTGGTGGCCTGCTCCGGCGGGGCCGACTCGCTGGCGCTCGCCGCGGCCACCGCGTTCGTGGCGCCCCGCCTCGGCCGCCGCGCCGGCCTGGTGACCGTCGACCACGGTCTGCAAGCCGGCTCGGCGGAGCGGGCCGACGCGGTCGCCGGCTGGGCCCGCACGGCCGGGTTCGACCCGGTCGAGGTGATTCCGGTACGGGTGGCCGGGCGCGACGGCGGCCCCGAGGCGGCCGCCCGGGAGGCCCGCTACGAGGCGCTGGTCGCCGCTGCCCGACGGCACGACGCGGCCGGGGTGCTGCTCGGGCACACCCGGGACGACCAGGCGGAGACCGTGCTGCTCGCGCTGGCCCGGGGCGCCGGGCCACGCGGGCTGTCCGGGATGCCGGAGCGGCGGGAGCGGGACGGGGTGCCGCTGCTGCGTCCGCTGCTCGACGTGACCCGGTCCGACACCCGGGCGGCCTGTGCCGCGCTCGGCCTGGCGGCGTGGGCCGACCCGCACAACACCGATCCCGCGTACGCCCGGGCCCGGGTCCGGGCCGAGGCGTTGCCGGCGCTCGTCGACGCGCTCGGGCCGGGTGTGGTGGCGAACCTGGCCCGGACCGCGCGCCTGCTCGCGGCGGACACCGCCGCGCTCGACGCGCTGGCCGGTGACGCGCTCGCCGACGTGCGGGCCGCCGGTGGCGGGCTCTCGGTCGACGGGTTGGCCGGGCTGCCGGCGGCGGTCCGCACCCGGGTGCTGCACGCCTGGGCGCGGGAGCTGGGCGCCGCGCCGGCCGCGCTGTCCCACCGGCACGTGGCGGCGCTGGACGCGCTGGTCACCGCGTGGCGCGGGCAGGGCCCCGCGTACCTGCCAGGCGGCCGCCCGGTACGCCGACACGACGGTCGCCTGGTGTAAGGAGGGGGCCCCGCTTAACGCCTTCGGCATAGGCGGGGGCCCCGCTTGACAACGAGGGCGGCCCGGTCAGGCGTCGGCGCGTTCGCGGAAGGTGGTCCGGTAGGCGTGCGGCGTGGTGCCGACCCGGCGGGTGAAGTGGTGCCGCAGCGCCGCCGCGTCGCCGAAGCCGGCCTGGTCGGCGACGCTCTCCACGCTCAGCCGGGTGTCCTCCAGCAGCCGCCGGGCCAGCAGCACCCGTTGGTTGGTCAGCCAGTCGTGCGGCGTGGTGCCGGTCTCGGCGCGGAACCGGCGGGCGAAGGTGCGCGGCGCCATCCCGGCGCGGGCGGCCAGCTCGTCCACTGTCACGCCGCGGTCGAGGTGGCCCATCAGCCATTCCAGCACCGGTTCGAGGGTGGGCGCCTCCGGCGCCTTCGGGATCGGCGCCTCGACGTACTGCGCCTGGCCGCCGTCGCGGTGCGGTGGGACCACCATCCGCCGGGCCAGCCGGGTGGCGGTCGCCGAGCCGTGCTCCTGGCGTACCAGGTGCAGGCAGGCGTCGATCCCGGCGGCGGTGCCGGCGCTGGTGAGCAGCCGGCCGTCCTGGACGTAGAGCGAGTTGCACCGGACCCGGGCCCGGGGATTGCGGCGCTGCAACTCGTCGACGTAGAGCCAGTGGGTGGTGCACTCCCGGTCGTCCAGCAGGCCGGCCGCGCCGAGCACGAACGCGCCCGAGCAGACACTCAACACGTACGCCCCGCGGGCGGCGGCCCGCCGCAGCGCGGCCGGCACGGCGGGCGGGATCGCCCGCAGGTCGTCCTCGCCGGGCACGGTGACGCCGCTGAAGTGCGCGGGCACCGCGACGAGGTCGGCGTCGTCGAGCGGCGCCAGGTCGGCGTGCGGCTGGAGGTCGAACCCGGACGAGGTACGCACCGCCCCGCCGTCCGGCGAGCAGACCTGGAACCGGTAGGCGGGGAAGCCGTCGTCGGTGCGGTCGGTGCCGAACACCTCGGCGAACACGCCCAGCTCGAACGTGGCGACCCGGTCCATCGCGAGCACGGCAACCGAGCGCAGCATGTGACGAGGGTAACCCGGCAGGTGGCAGGAAATCGATGCTCACGGGCATTCCTGCCACTGTCCGGGTCGGACGGCGGGTCGCAGACTTGGTGGTGTCCGGTGCGCACCGGCGGCGAAAAGCGAACCAACCATGCGAAAGCGAGCGCCGCCATGATCGTCCTGCTGCTCCTGCTCTTCCTGCTCCTGCTGGCCGGTGCCAGCGCCCTCGGGCTCACCGCCGACACCCGCGACTCGGCCGACTGGAAGCCGACCGACGACGGGCGGCGCTGGCGCTCCCGCACCTGCTGAGGTGATTTGCCCCGATCGCGCCGAAGATCCCCGGCGGGACCGCGCCAAAAGGGGCGGCCCCGCCGACGGCGGCCATCCGGCGTACGGCAGGCTAGGAGCATGGCTGACGGCTCCTGGTACGACGCCGACATCGACCACGTGATCATCTCCGAGGCGCAGATCCGCGAGAAGACCGCGGAACTCGCCAAGCAGGTCTCGGCGGACTACGCACACGTCGAGGACGGTCTCCTGCTCGTCTGCGTGCTCAAGGGCGCGGTCATGTTCATGGCCGACTTCGCCCGCGCGTTGGGCCGCCAGGGCCCGCCCGCCGAGCTGGAGTTCATGGCCGTCTCGTCGTACGGCCAGGGCACCACCTCGTCCGGGGTGGTCCGCATCCTCAAGGACCTGGACCGCGACATCGCCGGCCGGCACGTGGTGGTGGTCGAGGACATCGTCGACTCCGGGCTGACCCTGTCCTGGCTGCTGCGCTACCTCGAGTCGCGCTCCGCGGCCAGCGTCGAGGTGGTCGCCCTGTTCCGCAAGCCGGACGCGGTCAAGGTGCAGGTGCCGGTGAAGTACGTCGGCTTCGACATCCCGACCGAGTTCGTGGTCGGCTACGGGCTGGACTTCGGCGAGCGGTACCGCGAGGTGCCGTACGTCGGGGTGCTCAAGCCCGAGGTCTACGCGCGGGCCTGAGCACCACCGTCGAGCCGCTCGTCAGCTGACATTCAGCGGGCTCTCAGTCTTTCGGTCTACGGTAGGGGTCGGTGACGTGGAGGCACCCTCCACGCCCGACCGTTCGAGCCGCGTGACCGTGCGGCATGCATCGGTCGGGTGCGGAGCTCCCCGCCACGCCGGCTCAAACCCTGGTTCGCCGTACGCGTAAGTGCCGGGCTCGCAAGCTCACTCCTCGCGCACACGGTGTACGGTCGAATGACCGTGGTGCGGCAGTTCGCGTGCCCCGGGGGTCGGGCCGGCCCGCACGGCGGCCCCGGCCGCCGCCCGAGGCGGCGACACCATTCAGACGGTCAGGACGTCGATCAGGAGGATGCGGGCGCCTCGGTGCCCGACGACAGCATGGAACGTACGCGTTTCTTCCGCCGACCGGTGGTCTGGATCATCCTGGTCATCCTCGGCGCCGTTGTGCTCAGTCAACTGTTCACCGCTGGTCCCAGCTACCACCGCGTGGACACGTCCGTCGCGCTCGACCAGCTCAACAAGGGCGGTATCGAGAAGGTCGTCTTCCAGGACAAGGAGCAGACGCTCCAGCTCGACCTGAAGGACAAGGCCAAGTTCGACGACACCACCACCGACAAGATCGAGGCGCAGTTCCCGTACGAGGTCGGCGGCCAGGTCTGGAACCAGGTCCGCGAGGCCGAGGCGGCGGACCGGATCACCGGCCCGGTCGACACCAAGGTGTCGTCGGACAGCATCTGGGTCAGCCTGCTGGTCAACCTCCTTCCCATCGCGCTGCTCGTGCTCCTGCTGCTGTTCTTCATGTCGCAGATGCAGGGTGGCGGCTCGCGGGTGCTCAACTTCGGCAAGTCCAAGGCGAAGATGATCACCAAGGACACGCCGAAGACCACCTTCGCGGACGTGGCCGGGGCGGAAGAGGCCGTCGAGGAACTGCACGAGATCAAGGACTTCCTGCAGAACCCGGCGAAATATCAGGCCCTGGGCGCCAAGATCCCGAAGGGCGTGCTGCTCTTCGGCCCGCCCGGCACCGGTAAGACGCTGCTGGCCCGCGCCGTCGCCGGTGAGGCCGGGGTGCCCTTCTACTCCATCTCCGGCTCCGACTTCGTCGAGATGTTCGTCGGTGTCGGCGCCAGCCGGGTCCGTGACCTGTTCGAGCAGGCCAAGTCGAACGCGCCGGCGATCGTCTTCGTCGACGAGATCGACGCGGTCGGCCGCCACCGTGGGGCCGGCATGGGCGGCGGCCACGACGAGCGGGAGCAGACGCTCAACCAGCTCCTGGTCGAGATGGACGGCTTCGACACCAAGGGCGGCGTCATCCTGATCGCCGCCACCAACCGGCCGGACATCCTCGACCCGGCGCTGCTGCGCCCGGGCCGGTTCGACCGGCAGATCCCGGTCGACGCCCCCGACATGGAGGGCCGCAAGGCCATCCTGCGGGTGCACGCCAAGGGCAAGCCGTTCACGCCCGACGTCGACCTCGACGCGGTCGCCCGGCGTACCCCGGGCTTCTCCGGCGCCGACCTGGCCAACGTGATCAACGAGTCCGCGCTGCTCACCGCACGCAAGGAGCAGCGGGCGATCTCCAACGACTCGCTCGAGGAGTCGATCGACCGGGTGATCGCCGGCCCGCAGCGGCGCACCCGGGTGATGAGCGACCAGGAGAAGAAGATCACGGCCTACCACGAGGGTGGGCACGCGCTGGTCGCCTGGGCGCTGCCGCACGCCGCGCCGGTGCACAAGGTGACCATCCTGTCCCGGGGCCGCTCGCTGGGTCACACGCTGGTCCTCCCGACCGAGGACAAGTACACCCAGACCCGGGCCGAGATGATCGACACCCTGGCGTACGCGCTGGGCGGCCGGGCGGCCGAGGAACTCGTGTTCCACGAGCCGACCACCGGCGCCGGCAACGACATCGAGAAGGCCACCCAACTGGCCCGCGCGATGATCACCCAGTACGGCATGAGCTCCAAGCTCGGTGCGATCAAGTACGGCACCAGCGGCGACGAACCGTTCCTCGGCCGCAACATGGGCCACGAGCGGGACTACTCCGACTCGGTGGCCGCCGAGATCGACGGCGAGATGCGCGCGCTGATCGAGCTGGCCCACGACGAGGCCTGGGAGATCCTGGTGGAATACCGGGACGTCCTGGACAACATGGTCCTGGAGCTGATGGAGAAGGAGACGCTCTCCACCGCCGACATGGCCCGGATCTGCGCCCGGGTGGTCAAGCGTCCGCCGATGGCGCCCTACCACGGCTTCGGCAAGCGCCTGCCCTCCACCGAGCCGCCGGTCCTCACCCCGGCCGAGAAGGACGCGCTCAAGGCGCAGGCCACCGCCGACGGCATCTCGGTCGGCGGCGCCAGCAACAACTCGGACGGTACGCACTGAGCACCGACCCGACGGCCGGCTCCCCTCATCGGGAGCCGGCCGTTTCCGCTACCGAGCCCGACGGGGACGACGCGCTCGACTACGTGGCCGCGCGCCTGATCAGCGGCAAGCTCACCGGCGGCCCGGTCGAGGACAGCGTCGACCTCGGCCGGATCGAGAAGGCGGTCCGGGAGATCCTCATCGCGGTCGGTGAGGACCCGGACCGGGACGGCCTCCAGCAGACGCCGGCCCGGGTCGCCCGCGCCTACGCCGAACTCTTCGCCGGCCTGCGCGTCGACCCGGCGCAGGTGCTCCGCACCACCTTCGAGGCCAACCACGAGGAGTTGGTGCTCGTCCGGGACATCGACGTGATGAGCCTGTGCGAGCACCACCTGCTGCCGTTCCGGGGCAGCGCGCACATCGGCTACATCCCCGGGCCGGACGGCCGCATCACCGGCCTCTCCAAGCTGGCCCGGCTGGTCGAGGTGTTCGCCCGCCGGCCGCAGGTGCAGGAGCGGCTCACGTCGCAGATCGCCGACCTGCTGATGTCCAGCCTCGCCCCGCGCGGCGTCATCGTGGTGCTCGAATGCGAGCACATGTGCATGGCGATGCGGGGCATCCAGAAGTCCGGCGCCAAGACCATCACCTCGGCGGTCCGGGGCGGCCTCCAGAACGACGCCAAGTCGCGGGCCGAGGCGATGGCACTGATCATGCACCGCTGACCCCGCCGGCACCGACGGCCGCGCCTCCCCTCGGGAGCGCGGCCGTGCCCGTCCCCGGGCCGGTCAGCCCGGCAGCATGGCCAGCAGCAGGCCGGCGGCGGTGAGCACGGCCGGGACCAGACAGACCAACGCGCCGAACCGGGGCGTCCGGTCCACCCGGTCGGTAGGTCGCGGGCGGAACACCCGCCCGACCGCCAGCCAGCCCAGCATGAACGCCACCGCCGGCAGCGGCAGCCCGACCAGCAGCGCCAGCACGGTCACCGGCCCCGGGCCGGTGACCGCGTAGAGGATGAGTTGCAGCAGCGGCACCACCAGCGCCAGCGGCCCGTACACCAGCAGGTTGCGCGGGCGGGCCGGCCACCGGGCCAGCCTTGGCAGCCCCCGCGCGGCGAGCGTGTCGTCAGCGGCGTCCGCCCAGCCGCCGGCCGCCCGCAGCGCCGCCAGCACGGCCGACGGCCCACCCGCCATCGACCGGGCCGCCTCGCTCACCTCCGGCGGCGTCGGGGCCAGCGAGATCGCCGGTACGCCCAGCTCACGAAGCCGGGACTGCTGCGCGGCCAGCCGCTCGCGGACCCCGGTCAGCTCCTCCCGGGCCGCCGTCACCGACCGGGCCTGCTCCCCGGCGGCGGTCGACGCCGCGCGGCGTACGCCGTCGAGCTGCCGCGCGGCTGCCACGTACTCCGCCCAGGCCGACTCGGTGGCGTCCACCGTCACCGTCGGATCACCCACCCGAGGCCCGGGCACCGCCGTCGGAGTCTCGCTCATCAGGCCGCCTCCCCGGCGCCGAACGGCACGAAGACCGTGCCCTGCTCCTCCGGGCCGTCCCAGAGCACCGCGCGACCGGGCCGCGGATGCCACCACACCGGCCGGTCGAAGAGCCGCTCCAGCCGCCCACCCGGCACGTCGGTGACCGCCACGGCGGTGAGCTTGTCCACCTCGCCCCCCGAACCCAGCAGCCCGGCCAGCGGAGCCGGCGTACGCCACCAGCCGAGCAGGTGCCGGCCGGCCGGGGGCCCCTCCAGCAGCAGCGTCCGCAGCAGCTCCGGCGGCAACTCGGCGGCGTCCGGCACGTCCAGGCCGAACACCACCAGGTAACCCGGCTCGTCCGCCTCGATGGCCGCCCGCAACCCGCCGGAGTCGACCGTCTCCACCCGGTGCCGCCCGGCCAGCTCGGCCGCGAGCACGCCGGCCGGCTCGGCCGACCCGTTCGCCAGCGGCGCCAGCACGAACCGCCCGGCGTCCGGGTGCGCCGCCGCCGCGCTGCGCACAGCGGTGACCAGCAGCCGCTCGGCCTCCTCGTCCCGACCCAGCACCGCCAGGTTCCGGCCCGCGGCCGGACCGAGCGGCACGGCCACGGTGGTGCGCCGCACGTCCACCGCGCGCCCCAGCAGCGCGGCCGGCGCGTGCACCCGACCGGCCAGCGCGGCCCGGTGCCGCGGGTCGTTGGCGAGCAGCGGGCGGGCATAGCCGGCGAACACCACCGGCGGGACCGCCGTCTCCGGCCGGGCCGACCACAGCCGCCGCCGCAGGTCGGTGAGGACGTCCGGATCCCCGTACGGGTCCGGGAAGCGGATCATCCGCTCGTGGCCCCGGGTCGCGCCGCGCGGGCCGCCGAGGCCGCCGGCCGTGTTCACCACCGCGCTGCCCACCGGCAGGCCGGCCGCCGAGTCGTTGGCCGGCTCCAGCACCGCCGAGCCGCCGGGCAGCGCCACCCGCACCGGGAACTGGCCGAGCAGCGGATCGCGCGGGCCACCGATGCCCAGGTCACCCTCGCCGGCCAGGACCAGGTGGATCCCGTACGAACGAGCGGCCCGGGCCAACGCGTCGAGCCGGGCCAGCAGGTCGGTGGCGAGCCGGTCCCGGTCGCGCAGCAGCAGCGGAAAGTTGTCGATCACGCAGACGATCCGGGGCAGCGGCTGATGCTGGCGCAACTCGGCGTAACGCTGCCCGCCCGCCCGCCGGGACGCCTCCTCGCGGCGACGCGCCTCCGCCTCCAGCTCACCGAACAGGTCCGCGACGTACTCCCGGTCGGCGGCCATCCCGGCGGCGCGGACCTGCGGCACCCAGGAACGGTCCCGCTCGGTCTGGAGGAACTCCACGAAGGACTCGCCGTCGCCCAGGTCGGCCAGGTAGAGCACCAGCTCGTCCGGACCGTAGCGGGTGGCCAACCCGAACAGCGCGTCGGTGAGGAACGCCGAGCGCCCGGCCTGCGACCGGCCACTCACCAGCCAGTGCGGGGTCAGCTCGGTGAACCCGAGGCTCACCGGGCGACCGGCCGCGTCACCGACAGTGGTGCTGAGCCCGTCGGCCGAGCCGGCGGTCCAGAGCCCGTCAGCCGGCAGCAGATCGGCCAGGGCCAGCCGCGACCCGTCCTCGATCTGCCGCGCCAACCGTCCGCACACCTCGGCGACCAGCTCGGCCGGCGGATCCTCGTCCAGGAACACCGGCGAGTTCAACCCGCCGGGTGCCTCGGCGCCCGGGCTGCTGAACCCGGCCGCCGGTGGGTCACCGACCAGCGCGTACGCGGTGCGCACCGCCAGCGGCGTGGCCCGGGGCAGCGGAGCCACGGCCGGCCAGCCGGCGACCACCAGGTGCAACCCGGCCCGGGGACCCCGTTCGGCCAGGTCGGTGAGCCGGTCCAGGTCGGCCGGGGTGGTGCCGTCGGGCAGCGCGGCCACCACGAGCAGCAGCGTACGGTCGTGTCCACGTTGCCGGGCGGTGCCGGCGGCCACCCACTGCTCCGCCTCGGCCAGCACCGCACGCAGCCCGGCCGGATCGGTGGCGGGCGGCGGCAGCAGGCCGGCGTCGGCGAGCGCCGCGTAACCGGCGAACGTCTCACCCGGCCCCGCGTCGACCACCCGGGCCAGCAGCGCGCCCGCCGGCGTCGCCGCGAAGAAACGCAGCAGCAGCGCCCGGAGCAGCCCTGCCACCCGCGGATCGGTGGCGTCGCCGTCGATGCTCAGGTGGCCGCTGCCGAACAGCGGCACCAGCGCCGGGAAGCGGACGTCGTCCAGCGGCGCGGCGCTGCCGACCCGGACCCGGGCCGGCGGACCGTCGCCGGGCGGCGTGGCCGGCGTCAGGTCCTCCAGCGCCGCGCCGGCCCAGCCGGGCGCCACCCGCTCGGCGGCCACGCGCAGGCGCTCGGCCAGCTCGTACTGCCGGTGATGGTCGGCGGGCGCGGGCCGGATCTCGTCGAGGATGCCGGCCGCCGCGGTCGCCGCGGCCTCGGCCCTGCGGTGCAACGCGGCGGCCCGGCCGGCACGCGCCTTCGGAGTCGCCACCGCGTCCACCTCTCTTCCCGAGGCCGACATCTTCCCCCCGAGCTGTGACGGTAACCCAGCCGGGAGCCGTCCACCGGGATGTCGGTCGGCGCGGTGAGCTGCGCGCCGGTGAGCAGCCTCACCCCCGCGCCGGGCGGCGTCCGTACGGCGGTTCGCCACGATCCGCCAGTTCTGAGGCATTGGGTACGCGGCGCGCAGCCGATAGCCTCAGGAGGTGGAATCAGTGCAGCCCCCCGCCGGTTCCCAGGTCTCCCGCGTACCGGCGCAGCGGACCCCGCCGGAGCAGTTGGCGCCCCCCGCGCCGGCTCCGGCTCCGGTCCGCGCCAAGCGCCCGCTGCGCACCGTGCTCGCGGTCGTCGCGGGGGTGGTGGCGTTGCTCTGCGCGGGCGGCGCGGTGGTCGGCTTCGTGCTGTACGACCGCGCGACAGCACCGGACCGCAGCGCCCCAGACGTGGTGGTCGACAACTACGTGCGGGCGCTTCTGGTAGACCGCAACGACACCAAGGCGGCGCAGTACACCTGCGACGGCCGGACCGACCTGAACGGCCTGCGGTCGCTCCGGGACGACCTCGTCGCCAGGGAGCGGCGGTTCGACACGAAGATTTCGGTGAGTTGGGGCCCGCTGACCGCCCGGGAGTCCGGCGACGTCGCGGCGGTCGAGGTCGAGCTCATCATCTCCGCTTCCGTCGACGGCATCTCGCAGACCGACCGGCAGGGCTGGCGGTTCGAGACGAGGCGGGGAGACGGCTGGGGCGTATGCACGGCCCAGCGCAGCAGTTGAGCCCGGCCTATTCCAGCCAGAGCAGGTGGACCGGCACCTCCAGGGTGGTGGGTGGCTGCCCTCGCCACGCCCAGCGGTACCACTCCAGCTCAGGTGCCACCCGGACGCAGATGTCGCCGTCCGCGCCGGAGTAGGTCTCGGTGACGGCCCGCAGGTCACGCCGCTCCGCGCCGTCGTCCACGTGCACCACGCGCCGCCCGGTCACCGCGTCGGCCTCGAAGACCGGGGTGGGCGGCCGGCGGGTGGGTGCGTCGAGCGACACCAGCCGGATGCCGGACTCGGTCGGCCCGACCGGCGGTCGTCGTCCGCCGACCGTCTCCACCCAGACGCGTTCCACCGGCACCAGCGGCGCGAACACCTCCACCTGCTCGGACTCGGCCCGGTACCACTCGTGTTCCGGGATGACCGGCACGTAGGTGCGGCTGCCCTGCACCACCCGCTCGTCGGCGCGTAGGTCACCGCGCCAGCCGAGGCCGGGCAGACCGACCAGCACCCGGCGACCGCGCAGCTCGGCTCCGCCGGTGGCGGGCACGACCTCGATCGGGCGGGGCGGCAGCGGGGCCCAGTCGGGGCGGTCCGCGAACGGGTCGGGCAGCGGGTTGCTCATCGGCGGTGAACTCATCCGGTCCCGGTGAGCGGCGCACCACGCTCGCGCATGAACGGCACCGGGTTCTCCGCACCGCGGCTGGACCGGTCGCTGTCGTGGTGCACCTCGAAGTGCAGGTGCGGGCCGGAGGAGTTGCCGCTGGTGCCGGAGAGCCCGATCACCTCACCGGCCGCGACCTCCTGCCCCGGACGCACCCGGGGTCGTTCGATCATGTGGCAGTAGCGGGTGATGAATCCCCCGGCGTGCAGGATGTCGACGAACCACCCGCAGCCACCCTTGTCCGGCCAGCCGTCCCGATCGCAGTCCCGCCGGCCGGAGTGGTCGGGGTCGCAGCGGGAGACCAGCACCCGGCCGGCCGAGGCGGCGTGGATCTCGGTGCGTTTCTCCGCGGCCAGGTCCACACCGTCGTGGCTCGGGCGGGCGTCGGTCCGGAAACCGGAGACCACGCCGCCGGGCAGCGGCGCGGTCCAGCCGGAGGCGGCGATCCGGGCCCCGGCGGCGGCGTCGCAGACGGCCTTCCCGGCGATCTCCACGGTCCGGGCCGCTCCGCCGGCGAGTGCGTCGACGATCCGTCCGGCCAGCTCCTCGTGCTTGGCATAGGCATCCGGGAATGCGCTGACCTGGACCCGCTGCGCCACCACGGACAGCGGCCGCTGCTGCCAGTTCGGCACCTTCACCATCTTCTGGTAGAACTTGCGCGCCGCATACGACGGCGTCATCCGCTGTTCGACGCTGCCCCAGCCGGGCCGCTGCTGGAACAGACCCACCGAGTCGTGGTCGGCGCCGACCCCCTCGTGCGGCAGCGCCAGCGACGCCGGCACGCGGCTGTTGGCCAGGTTGCGCAGCGCCGACTCCTGCATCGCGGTGGCCAACGCGATCACCCAGCCCCGGGCGGGCACCTTCATGTCCTGGCCGGTCTTGATGATGGCGGCAGCGTTGCGCAGTTGGCCGTCGCCGTACGCGGCGAAGCGCGGCATGTCCCCGGTCAGGTTGACCTGATAGGTGGGGTCGCAGGTCAGACTGGCGAGCTTCGGGTCCTCCCGGTCGCCGCCCAGTTCGGTGAGGAAGAAGGCGCCGGCGCCGCCCACGCAGCAGAGCAGGGCGAGCACCCCGGTCACCGCGGTGGCCAGCACGCCGACCCGCACCTTGCGGCGGACCTGCCCGACGGCGGCCGCCCCGGCGCTCACGACCGCTCCCAGTCGACCGCGTCCACCAGCCACGGTCCGTCCGGGGCGACCAGTTCGAGCCGGAGCGTGCCGTTGTCCAAGGGAATCGACGCCTCCACGAAGGACTCCGTACGGGGGCGGAGCGTCGGCGGACCGGTGGTCCGCCGGGCCGGCACGGTCTCCGGGTCGGCGCCGGCCATCTTCTCGACCAGCGCGGGGGTGGAGAGCGGACGCAGCCGGGCCTGCCAGGCCGCACCGGTGCTGCCCGGACCGGCCAGCCAGGCGGTGGTGAACCGCCCGGCCACCTGCTCGGGGGTGGGCTCACCCGGGCGGGTCCTCGGGGCGACCGCGGCCGGTGGGCTGGACAGCACCCCGTCCTCACCGGCCTCGGGATCCACGGTGCTGATCGGCTGGGTGGGGCGGACGGCGACGCCGACGCCCCCGTCGCCGGCTCCGGAGACCAGCCGGGCCGTGCCGATCACCCCGAAGACGAGAACGGCGATCACCAGCGCGATGCCGAGCCGGGACCGCAGGACCCGGCTGAAGAGGAACTCCAGCGCCCGTCGCATCGGAGGTCACCTGGCCTCGGAGCGGATCCGCGGCGCCGGCCGGGTGGCCGGTGCGGTCGCTCGGTCCGCCGAGTCGGGCCGGTAGACGGCGTAGGAGGGAACCTCCTCGGGCACGTCCGGCTCGGTCCAGGTGGACGGTGCGCGGCGCGGCCGGGGGGCAGTGGTGGGCCGTCCACCGGTGCGCTCGGGCGCGGGCGCCTCATCGGGCCGTTCCCGTCCGTCCGGCCGATCCCGCTCGACCGCTGTGGCGGCGTGCGCCGGATCCTCGTGCCGCGCCTCCGGTCGGAGACTGCGCTGGTCGGCCACGACGCCGCGACGCCTGCCGAACGCCGGCTCGTTGGTGCCGCCGGGCTCGGCCACGTCCAGCCGGGCGGCGACCCGCATGTCCCGGAAGAACCGCCGGTGCCACGAGCCGGCCGAGCTGACCGCCTCGCTGCTGTCCTTGCCGCCGAGTTGGGTGATCCGCCGGTACGGTCGCAGCAACAGCCAGCCCACCACCCCGCAGAGCCAGACCAGCACCACCTGGAGCCAGCCGGGCAGCGTGGCGGTATTCATGATCAGGTCGACGGCGAAGAGGTAGATGGCGGCGCCGGTGCCGAAGATGGCGATGTTGAACACGGCGGCGACCACCGCGTTCGCCAGCCGGCGGAGCCCGGCGCTGGCCGGGCGCATCAGCCCGACCGTGCCGAGGATGGGCGCGGCGATCACCGCCCAGCGGAAGATCAGGAAGCCGAGCAGCACCAGCACCGACGCGGTGAGGTCGAACATGGCGAAGAGCAGCGAGGCCAGTACCGCGATGAAGCCGGCACCGATCCGGTCCATGTCCTTGGTGCCCTGGAGGTACTCGTACGCCTCCGGATCCTCCGACTTGATCTGCTCGGCGACCCGCGCCCACTGCTGCTGCTTGGCCTTGATGGTGCCTTCGCGGGTTGCCGGGTTCTGGCGGAGTTTCTCCGCCTCCTCCCAGGTCAGTGACTTGGCGTCGTAGAGTGCCTGGCCGTACTTCTTGGCGGTCTCGCTGTCCGCGGAGCCGAGCACGCCGCGCAGCCAGTTGCGGTACAGCATGGTCTCGGTCGCGGTGTCGCTGGCCCGTACGGCGGGCGGACGCTTGTCGACACAGGCGTCCGGGTTGGGCAGCACGCACTTACCCGGCGGGATGTCCTTGGTGGACGGGCCGACGGCGTCGTGGACCACGCCCAGGGTGGTTATCAGGGTGCTGTCGGCGATGTTGGCGGACTTCACCGGCCAGGCGGCCAGCGCGGTCACCGCCACCATCACCAGGATCGCCCAACCGGCTGTGGTCATCGCGTTGCTCATGTCCGACTGGCGGGAGCGCCAGAGCAGGTAGAGACCGACCACGCAGATGGTGATGATGCCGAAGACGCTGAACACCTTCTGGTAGACGGCCTTGGTGGCCTGCTCCACCAGCGGGTCCGCCCAGCGCCACATGGTCCGCGGGTCCCACGCGCGCTCACGCAACGCGTTCGACGCGCCGATCACCGCGTTCGCGAACATGAACTCGCCGTTCGCCACCATGGTGGTGAAGCGGTAGTCCGGGTGGAGCACGGACGAGGCGCAGCCGCCGTCCACGTCGTACGTGGTGTAGCTGTACCCGGCGTACCCGTAGTCGCTGTAGAGGCCCTTGGGGCCGGGCTGCTTGGCGGAGTCGGGCCGGGCCGCGAACCAGCCGGCGAGGCCGGAGTCCGGCGCGCCGGGCACCGGCGCGTTGCGGCACTCGACCTGGTCCTCGCTGACCGCCTTGAGCTTGCCCACGCAGGCCCGGAAGTCGGCCTGCCACTCCTTGGTGCTGCACAGCTCGGCCCGCGCCTGGGCGACCGGGCCGGCCGCGTACGCGGGTGTGGCCCCGATCAGCGGCCAGGAGATCGTGGCCCCGGCGAGTACGCCTAGAGCGATGAGGAGCGCCGTGATCCGTGCCCGGGCCCTCGCCATGTCACGCCTCCAGATCAGCCAGCACGGTCGGCAGTTGGCCGGCGGCCTGGGCGACCGCGGCGGGGGTGGTGTCCAGGTGCTTCAGCAGCCCGTCGACGTACGACACGTCGACCCGGACCTTCTGCACGCGCCCGTCGACGTCGCGCATGACGAACTCACGGAACCCGAGCCGGTTGGCCGAACCGCTGTCCGCCTGGGAGAGCGAGGCGAGGGTGGCCTCGTAGCCGTCGTCGACCGGCACCCGGAGCAGCCGCAGTGCCTCGGAGGCGATCTCGCTGTCCTCGGCGATCCGGCCGACGAAGACGGTGGAGACGAGGTTCTGCACGTCGAGGCCGAGGATGTCCTTCGGGTTCTGCGAGGCGACCAGCGCGGCCAGGTTCCACTTCCGGGAGTCCCGGGCGAGCCGGACCAGGAACGAGCGTCCGGAGCGCCAGCCCTCCATGAAGTGCGCCTCGTCCAGGCCGACCAGCTTCCGGGAGGCCATCGACCCGCCGTAGCAGCGGCGGACCGCCAGCCGGTGCGCGGTGTGCAGCATCGGCAGGGCCAGGGCCTCCTCGGCCGACCAGTACTCCCGCTCGATCTTGAGGTCGGGCAGCCGGAGGCCGGCCATGGTGATCACGGTGAGCGCGGCGTCGGCGCCGAGCAGCCCCTCCGGCGGCCGGCCGAAGAAGAGCATGGCCAGCGGCATCTCGGCGGTGTCGAGCAGCAGGTTCGCCAGTTCGCGGCCGGCGTCGTCGTCGAGCCCCTGGAGGCAGGCGACCACGTCGTCCAGGGTGGAGGTCTCCTCGGCCGGCACCTGGCGTACGGCGTGCCGGAACAGCGTGGCGGTGGACGCCTCCCGGGCCACCTGCGGCGGCACCAGCATCATGCAGATGTCCTGCACCAGCATCCGGCGCTCGGCGCGGGCGTTGGAGACGGCGATCTCGAACTCCCGGTCGCCGGCCGCCCCGGTGCCGAACTCGCTGCGCAGCGGCGTGGGGATCAGCGCGTACGGGGCCAGGGTGCCCTGTTCCGAGCCGGTCAGGTTGAGCACCCGCGAGTAGGGCGCCAGCTCGGGCATGGCGCAGAGCCGGGCCAGCGGGCCGGACGGGTCGAGCAGCGTCACCTGCACGCCGCGTCGTGCGGCCAGGTAGCCGAGCGCGCCGAGCAGCGTGGACTTGCCGCCGCCCGGCTCGGCGACGAAGACGGCGAGCCCGGAGCGCTCGCGTACCTCCATCGGGAAGTGCAGGTCGAGGAAGACCGGGCGGCGGCAGGTGCCGGCGGTCCGGCCGATCAGGTCGCCGCGCCGGTCGCCGACGGTGGACGCGGCCTGGGGCAGCGCGGCGGCGAGCAGTTGGACCGGCATCCGCCGGACGTATCCGGTGTTGGCGATCGGCTCGCCGGGGATGAACTCGCGGGCCAGCCAGTCCTGGTTCTTCGGGTGCTGGAGCGAGATCCGCAGCTCGCGGGAGTAGAGCTGGATGAGCCGGCGGGCCCGTTCCAGGCACTCCTCCCGGGTACGACCGCCGACCGCGATCCGGTGCCAGCCGTGCGCGCGGGCCGAGTCGACCGGCAGCCCGGTGGTCATCTCGTCACCGATCACCAGCGCCCGCTTGGCCAGCCGTTCCAGCTCGGGCGGGGCGTCGATGCCGTGCTCGGCGTAGTCGAGCTGCTGGGAGCGGATCATCCGGAGCCGGTGTTCGAGGTTCCGGAAGGAGTCGTTGGGGCCGAGCAGGTCGACCCGGGTGGAGAGTTCCATCGGCCACGGCAGCCGCTCGTGGAAGTGCAGCCAGGGCTCGTGCCGCTCGGGGATCTCCAGCGGTTCCATCCGGCCGACCGCGAGCACGGCCACGTGCCGTTCCTCGCCGGTCATCCGGTTGACCAGCTTCACCGTGGAGCCGTACGGGGTGCGGTAGCGCTCGACCTGCTCGGTGAGGGCCAGCAGGTCGCCGCGTTCCCACCGGCCGTTGGTGATCGGGGAGAGCACGCCGGGCGGCGCCATGCAGAGCGCCACCGAGCGGTAGAGCAGCCACTCCAGCTCGGGCGCGGTGACCCGGCGGCCGCGCATGCCGAACGCGCCGAGCACCTCGTCGAACTGCTCGACGGTGCGGCCCAGCCGGCGCCGTTCGCCGTCGGCGGTGCCCCGGCCGAACGTGCGCAGCAGGCGCTCGGTGAGCGAGTCGCCGAGCGACCGGCGGGCGAAGGTGACGCCGAGGTAGGTCTGGCCCTCGGCGTGGTTGACGGACATGAGGTGCCGCTGGGCGGCGACCAGGTGGTCGGCCCAGCCGGCGGTGCCGGCCACGTCGGGCAGCGGGGTGGCGGTGTGCGCGTCGATGGTGCGGGCCCACTCGTCGGCCGGGAAGGGCCGGGTGGTGCGGCGCAGGTGCAGCCGGAACCCGGCCAGGCCGGCGTACTGCTCGGAGATCGCCGAGAGGAGCGCCTCGCGTTCCGCGTCCGGGCGGAACGCCCAGCGCACCTCGGGCAGCCAGTACCAGGCGGTGACCGTGTTGGGGGTGAAGGTGAGGTGACCGGCGATCTCGGTGATGGCCAGCTCGACCGCCGGGTCCCGGTCACCGAACTTGATCTTCGGGGCGCGGACCCGGACCGGCTTGGCGGGCTTGTTCCGGCGCTCGGCCGAGCGCTGCCGGGGCGGCGTGACCTCGCGGTGCGCCGGCCGCCCGACCTCCCGGGACGGTGCGGCCAGCGCCGTGGGGGCGTCCACCGGTTCGAGGTCCGGCTCGCGCCGGTGGGCGGGACCGCGCGCCTCGACGGGCGGCGGCGGGGCGAGCGGCTCGGGGGTCGGCTCCGGTTCGGTGGTGGGCCGGAGGGCGGGCAGCCGGTCCCCGGCCTGGAGCGGCACCCGGTTACGGGCCGCCGGTGGCGGGTCGAGCGCGGGTGGCTCGACGGGCGCGGGGAGCACGGGCTCCGGGCGGGGGCGCCCGACCGCGCGTACGCCGGGGGTGTGTTCCCGGGCCGGCGGCTCGGGCTGGACCGGCGGCGCCGGCTCGACCGGCACGGCCGGCTGGTGCGGGATCGGCAGCGCGTCCCGGCCGACCCCGCGGCGGGGCGGCGCGACGACCGGCTCGATCGGCGGCGCCGGCGGGGTGGGCCCGGCGGCCGGGCGGCGGACCCGGGGTTGTGCGCCGCCGAACAGGTCGAGGAAGGGCGAGTCGATGTCGCCGTCGGGGCGGACCGGCTCCCGCGGGTCGGCGCCGCGCGCGGCGAGCGGGCGGGGCGGCTGGAACACGCCGACCCGGCCGTGGCCGGGGCTGGTGACGAGCGCCGGGTCGAGCACGACCTCGTCCAGGTCCTCGTCCGGTGGGTAGTCGAACGATCGCGCACGGTTACCGGGCGTGCCGGCCGGGCGCCCGGCCGGGGAACCCGGCGTGGAAGAGCGACTCATGCGACCGCCTCACCCGCGTCGTTCGTCTGCACCGTCGGCCTGCGCCCGGTCATGCCAGTTCCTCCCGGATCCTGATCCGGCTCGCGACGAGGCGCGGGTCGCGCAGCTCGGCGGCCGGCTCCCGGGTGCGTCGCCAGTCGGTCAGCGCGGTCCGGATGACCATGCGCGCCGGCCGGTCCGGGTCGACGTACCGGAAGATGAACGAGGTCGTCACGATGGCCAGCGAGATCTCCCACGCGGGGAAGAGCTCGACCTGGAGCGTGAACAACCAGTGGATGAACACGTAGAGGGGTACGAGCAGCATGAACAGGCCGTACTGGGCGTACGGCAGATGGACGGGCAGGGTGTAGCCGGGCGGCCCCAGGTAGACGAGGCGAGCCCGGTAGATGTCGTCGTCGGTGCGCAGCCGCATCGTCGCCCAACGCCCTACTCGAAGATGAGGTTGATCAGGTAGTCGCCGACGAAGAAGAGTGTGGCCGCGCCGGCGATGAAGGCCAGCCCGATGATGGCGATGGCGGAGCTGGTCAGCACCTTGGAGATCTCACCCCGGCTGGCCCGGCCGATGAAGATCACGCCGAGCACGGCGAGCAGGATCGGCGCGACCTTGCTGGCGAAGAATGTGACGACGTTGTCGGTGTCGATGCCCTTCGGAGCCGGCTCGGCGAGTGGAGTCGACGCCAGGGTGTGGAGCGCGTGGTCGACGGCGGTGGACGCCGTTGCCATGAGCTCGATGGCGATCACTGGAAACCTCCCCAAAGGTCGCGGCCGGCGGCGCCGCGATGGTGCAGTTAGGACAAGCCTGGCGGGATGGTGCTCGATCGGAACAGCGCCGTCGACGCTGAGTCCGTCACCCACCACGCTCAGTGGTGAGCTTTGGGCGGATTGTTCCCGCTTCGGCCCTCCCTCCGGGCTTCGCCATCTCGATGCTGGGCAATTCCAAAGCGTACGGGCCGGCCACCTTTGCGACAAGCCGCGAAGAGTGGGCCCGCTTCGACCCGGACGACCGATCGTACACCTGTTCCAATGTGCACGTCAGGGGCACCGCGTCCGGGTCGCGCCCGGTCGCCGGAAGCCCTGCCGGCGAACGGTACTGTCGGGTCCGTGACCGATCTGGTACGGGCGGACGCCCCGGTGGTGATGGGCGTCCTGAACGTCACGCCCGACTCGTTCTCCGACGGCGGCAGATACGCCGATCTGGACGCTGCCGTCGCACACGGGGTGCGACTCCGCGAGGCCGGCGCGGACCTGGTCGACGTCGGCGGCGAGTCCACCCGGCCCGGCGCCGACCGGGTCGACGCGGAGACCGAGACCGCCCGGGTGCTGCCGGTGATCCGCGAACTGAGCGCCGCCGGCATCCCGGTCAGCATCGACACCAGCCGGGCCCGGGTCGCCGAGGCGGTGCTCGCGGCCGGCGCGGTGGTGGTGAACGACGTCTCCGGCGGGCTCGCCGACCCGGACATGGGCCGGGTGGTCCGGGACGCCGGCTGCCCCTGGGTGCTCATGCACTGGCGGGGCCACTCCCGCGGCATGCGCGACCTGGCCACCTACACCGACGTGGTGGCCGACGTCCGGGCCGAGCTGGGGCAGCGGGTCGACGCGGCGCTCGCCGCCGGCGTCGCCGCCGACCGGATCATCGTCGACCCGGGGCTCGGCTTCGCCAAGACCGCCGCGCACAACTGGGAGCTCAGCGCCCGCCTGCCCGAGCTGGTCGACCTCGGCTTCCCGCTGCTCTTCGGGGCCAGCCGCAAGTCCTACCTGGGTCGGCTGCTCGCCGACCCGGCCGGCGAGCCGCGCCCCACCGCCGGGCGGGCGGCCGCGACCATCGCGACCAGCGTGCTGGCCGTGGCCGCCGGCGCGTGGGGGGTACGCGTGCACGACGTCCGCGGCACCACCGACGCGCTCGCGGTCTGGCGGGCGACCGGCCGCCCACGGCTGGCGAGCGCGGCGCGGGCCGCCGTCCACAGCGGAGGGGACCGATGACCGACCGGATCGAGCTGACCGGCCTGCGGGCGCACGGGCGGCACGGGGTCTACGACTTCGAGCGGGCCCAGGGGCAGGAGTTCGTGGTCGACGCGGTGCTCGAACTCGACCTGGCGCCGGCCGCCCGGTCGGACGAGGTGACCGACACCGTGCACTACGGCGAGCTGGCCGAGCGGCTGGTCGCGGTGCTCACCGGCGAGCCGGTGAACCTGATCGAGACGCTCGCCGACCGGCTGCTCGCGGTCTGCCTGGCCGAGCCGCGGGTCGCCGCCGCGACGGTGACCGTGCACAAGCCGGAGGCCCCCATCCCGCACGCGTTCCGCGACGTGGCCGTCATCATGCGGCGTACCCGGTGACCCGCGCCGTGCTGTCGATCGGCAGCAACCTCGGCGACCGCCTCGACCACCTGCGCGGCGCGGTGGCCGCGCTCGGCGGCGACGTGCTGCTGGTCTCCGGCGTCTACGAGACCCCACCGTGGGGGGACGCGGACCAGCCCGCGTACCTGAACGCCGTGGTGATGGTCGCGGACCCGGCGGCGGCGCCGGGCGACTGGCTGGCGCGGGCCCGGGCCGCGGAGGCGGCGGCCGGCCGGACCCGCGACCCGGCCCGCCGGTACGGGCCGCGCACGCTCGACGTGGACGTGATCGCGGTCTGGGACGCCGCCGGGCAGCCGGTGCTCAGCGACGACCCCGAGCTGACCCTGCCGCATCCCCGGGCGCACCAGCGTGCCTTCGTGCTGCGGCCGTGGATCGACATCGAGCCGCACGGCCGGCTGCCCGGGCACGGCTGGCTGACCGACCTGCTCAACGCCGAGCCGCTGGCCGCCGACGCCCTGGAACTGAGCCCGCGGCCCGATCTGACGCTAGAGTCGGACGCATGAGTACGGCCCGGCCCCCGCAGGACCCCGACCGCTTCCGGATGGGTCCGACCCGGGTCTCCACGCTGGTCGTCGCCGGTCTGGCCGCCGCCGCGGTGGCCTGGCTGCTGATCAGCGGCTTCTACTACGACTTCGCCCCCGACCTGCCGTGGCTGCCGGTGATCACGCTGGCCGGGCTGGCCGTGCTGGAGGGCTACGCGGCGGCCAACACCCGTGCCCGGGTCGAGCGGCGGCCCGGCCGGGAGCCGGTGAACCCGCTCCTGGTCGCCCGGTTCGTGGTGCTCGCCAAGGCGTCCGCGCTGGCCGGGGCCATCTTCGCCGGCTTCTACGCCGGGCTGGCCGGCTGGCTCCTCGTGGAGCGGACCAAGGCCGCCGCCGGCGACCGCCCGGCCGCGCTGGCCGGGCTGGTCGCCTCGCTGGCCCTGGTCGCCGCCGCGCTCTGGCTGGAGCGCTCGTGCCGGGTGCCCGAGCAGGAGGACGACGACGACCGCGAGCCTGGCGATCGCGAGACACCACGCGGGCGCCGCTGAGCGGAGGGTTTCCCCCGCTTCCGCCCGCAGGTACCGTCCCTGGCGACCGGAGAGCGACGGCCGCCACCGGTCCGCCCGCGGCGTGGGCCGGACGCGGCCACTGGGAGGCACGGGCC
Source organism: Micromonospora sp. NPDC018662 (assembly GCF_044391475.1). NCBI lineage: Bacteria > Bacillati > Actinomycetota > Actinomycetes > Micromonosporales > Micromonosporaceae > Micromonospora > Micromonospora sp. NPDC018662. The sequence continues at coordinate 846,925 of NZ_JBISAC010000002.1, read as the reverse complement.
AATGGGGTACGACGAGTCGGGCCGGACGGCGCCACCGGAGACGTCGTCCGGCGTGCCCGCCGCGGTGCTGGAGAACGTCTTCGACGACCCGTCCCACGGTGAGCCCGGCCGGGACCGGATCGCGGTGCACGTGGTCTGGGAGTTCGTGCTGCTGGCCGGCCTGGTCGCGGTGACCTGGCTGCTCTGGCGGGAGGATTCGGACGCGTTGCGCGGCGGCGCGTTGAAGATGCTGCTGGTCGACGTGGCCGGGCTGGGCCTGCTCACGCTGGCCGCCGGCCTGAGCCTGCGGGCCGCCGCGGTGAACCTCGCGGTCGGCCCGGTCGCGCTGGCCGCCGCGGTGCACTTCGCCGAGCAGGGTGACCGGGGCCTGCGGGACGCGCTGCTGCCGGCGCTCGGGGTGGCGGCGGCCGGTGGGCTGGCCCTCGCCCTGGCCGTGGTGGTGCTGCACGTGCCCGGCTGGGCGGCGAGCCTGGCCGGCGCGGCCGGCGTGATCGTCTGGCTGGAGCGGCGGACCGCCCCGGTCGCGGTCCAGGGCGACTACGACCCCCGCCGCACCGCGCTCTACCTCTTCGTCGGGTTCGCCGCGGTGGCCGTCCTGGGCGGCCTGTTCGGCGCGATCAAACCGGTACGCCGGCTGCTCGGCCGGTTCCGCCCGGTCGCCGACCCGGCCCGACGGCGGGGCGCGGTGGCCGCCACGGTGACCGCGTTGGCGCTCGTCGGCTCCACCGTGCTGGCGATGCTCGGCGGGGTGCTGGTGGCCGCGAACTCCGACGGCCCGGTCCCGCCGGGCACCGGGCTGGACTGGTCCGTGCTGGCGGTCGGCACCGTGCTGCTCGGCGGCACCAGCGCGTACGGCCGGCGCGGCGGCATCTTCGGCGCCCTGCTGGCGGTCTGCCTGGTGGTGGTGTTCCTGGCCTGGGCCGGCGCGCACGACTGGACGGTCAGCCGCTGGGCGGTGGGCGGTGCCGTCCTCGGTGCCGGTCTGGTGGTCACCCGCCTGGTGGAGACGTTCGGTCGCCCCCGCCCGGGGGCCGGGCCGGGAGCGGGCACGCCGGTGCCGCTCCGGCCCCCCGGCGACGGCACGATCAGCGGCGGTTGGGTGATGCCGCCGAGGCCCGAGCCCACCGACACCTGGCCGTCGGTGCTGCCGGTGCGGGACACCGACACCCCGGTCGACGCCTGGGAGGCGCCGCGCTGGGAGAACGAGCCGCGACGCTGGGACACCGACGGCCGCTGACGTCGGCCGGCGGCGTCGCGTCCGACGGGCCGGAGCTGATCTCGCCGGTTAGGCTCGGCGGCATGACGGAGACTCCTGCCCCCGGCGGCCGTACCTTCGACGAACTCGACAAGCTCTCCACCGAGGAGCTGCGCGAGCAGGCGTTCCACCTGGCCCGGGAGCGTCGTGACGTGGGGTTCTTCTGGTCGGTGCTGCGGCACCTGCCGAACGCCGACGAGGCCGCGGCCCTGGACGGTGCGCCCAACTCGGTCGGGCCGACCATCGACGAGGCCAACGCGCTGTGGCGTGAGCTGACCGGGCACGGCTACGAGGAGTCCGCGCCGCTGCTGCGCGCCGCCTTCATCGACTACCTGATGAAGCACTGACCCGGTGGCCGCGCGCCGGCCGACGCCGGCCCGGCGACCGGGCAGGTTTGCCCGGCGCGGCGGCCCGGGAACTGACCGCTCCATGGCCCTCACCAACCGCCCCCGCACCGTCGGCCGGTACGGCACGGCCGCCGGCACCGGCACGCTCGCCGCGTTCCTGCTCGTCGCGGTCGGCGGCAGCCCGATGTACGTCGGCTGGGCGCAGGAGCACACCGACCCGTCCGGCGCCGGCGGCTGGTTCCTGCGGCTGCTGGCCTGGCCGGCCTGGCGGTGGCACGCGGACGAGGGGATGCTCGCCACCAACCTGCGGGCGATCCTGCTGATCGTGCTGGCCGCGGCGCTGCTCTACCTGCTGCCCGGCCCACAGGTCGACCGGGTGGCGGCCTCGGGCAGCCAGTTCCTCTCCGGCTGGGGCGCGTACGCCCTGGCCGCCGGGCTCAGCGCCCTGCTGGCCACGCTTCTCGGGCCGCACGGCACGCTCTACGCCGCGTTCCAGGCGGCGAGCGCCGGCGCCGCGTACGGCTTCTTCGCCGGCTGGATCGTCGGCCTGGCCAGCCTGGGCGGCCGGGCCTGACCTAGCGGGGATCGTCGGCCTGGCCAGGTCGAGCCGGCCGGGCCTGACCCCCGGTCGGGTCGTCTCAGTCGACCGCGCCCAGGGTCAGCACCCGGGTTCGGGCGAGCAGGCCCAGCGGGCGGCCGTCCTCGGTGACCACCGCCTGGTCGGCGCCGGCGGTGAGCAGCGTGCCCAGCGCGTCGTAGGCCGAGCTGCCCAGCGGCACCGTGGGCAGCCCGTCGGCGGTGCCGGCCGGGAGCGGGTCGAGCACCGCGCGGGTCACCGGGGTGACCGCGAGGCGGCGGATGCCCCGGTCGGCGCCGACGAACTCGCGGACGAACGCCGAGGCGGGCGAGCCGAGCAGCGCGGCGGGCCGGTCGTACTGCTCGAGGACGCCGCCCTCGGACAGCACCGCGATCCGGTCGCCCAGCCGGACCGCCTCGTCGAGGTCGTGGGTGACCAGCACGATGGTCTTGCGGACCTCGGCCTGCAACCGGAGGAACTCCTCCTGCAACCGGGTCCGGACGATCGGGTCGACGGCCGAGAACGGCTCGTCCATCAGCAGCACCACCGGGTCGGCGGCGAGCGCCCGCGCCACCCCCACCCGCTGCCGCTGGCCGCCGGAGAGCTCGTGCGGGTAGCGCTTGCCGAACTGCGCGGGGTCGAGCCCGACCAGTTCCAGCAGCTCGCCGACCCGGGCCCGGGTGCGCTCCCGGGGCCAGCCCAGCAGCCCCGGCACGGTCGCCACGTTGGCGGCCACGGTCTGGTGCGGGAAGAGGCCGACGTTCTGGATCACGTAGCCGATGCGGCGGCGCAGCGTCACCGGGTCGACCCTTGTGACGTCGTCGTCGCCGAGCATGATCCGCCCGTCGGTCGGCTCGATCAGCCGGTTGATCATCCGCAGCACCGTGGACTTGCCGCAGCCGGACGGGCCGATCAGCACCACCAGCTCGCCGGCCCGGACCTCCAGGCTCAGCCCGCGGACCGCCTCGGTGCCGTCCGGGTAGCGCTTGCGGATGCCCTCCAGCGTGATCGAGGCGGCGCCGTGACCGGCGGGGGTCTCCGGGGTAACGTCCACGTGTGTTCCTCCACCTGAGCTACCGGGCCGCCCCGGGTAATCCGTGGTTCTCCTGGCAGTACGTGCGGGACAACTCTGACAGCATCCTCGCCGCGGTGCGCGAGCACACCTGGCTGACCGCCCGGGCCGTGGTGATCGCCGCGCTGGTGGCGCTGCCGCTCGCGGTGGCAGCGTACTGGTTCCGGTCGCTGGCCGCGTCCATCCTGGCGCTGACCGGGGTGCTCTACACGATCCCGTCGCTGGCGCTGTTCGCATTCCTCGCCCCCTACCTCGGCATCGGCGCGGTGACCGTGCTCACCGTGGTGGCGCTGTACGCGTTGCTGGTGATCGTGCGCAACACGCTGGCCGGCCTGAACCAGGTGCCGCCCGAGGTGCGGGAGGCCGCCGAGGGCATGGGGTACGGCCGCTGGGGTCGGCTGTTCCGGATCGAGCTGCCGCTGGCGCTGCCCGGCATCCTCACCGGCGTACGCCTGGCCACCGTCTCCACTGTCGCGCTGGTCACGGTCGGGGTGGTGGTGGGCCGGGGCGGGCTCGGCCAGCTCATCTTCGCCGGCTTCCAGAACAACTTCTACAAGGCGCAGATCATGACCGGCACGGTGCTCTGCGTGCTGCTGGCGCTGGTGCTCGACCTGGTCCTGGCCGGCGTGGGCCGGCTGCTCACCCCCTGGCTGCGCGAAAGGTCAGCCCGGTGAACCCGGTGCCGGCGGCGGTGACCTGGCTGAACGACCCGCTGAACTGGACCAACCCGGGCGGCGTGCTGGACCGGCTGGGCGAGCACCTGAGCATGTCCGCCCTGGCGGTGCTGCTCGGTTGCCTGGTGGCCTGGCCGATCGGCCTCTGGCTCGGGCACAGCGGTCGGGGTGGTGGCCTGGTGCTGCTGGTCTCCAACGTGACGCTGGCGATCCCCACCCTGGCCCTGCTGACCATCCTGCCGCTGACCTTCCTCGGGTTCGGCCGCGCGTCAGTGGTGGTGGCGCTCGCCGTCTTCGCGGTGCCGCCGCTGCTGGCGAACGCGTACACCGGGGTCCGGCAGGCCGACGCGGAGGCCCGGGACGCCGCCCGCGGCATGGGGCTCTCCGGCGGGCAGGTGCTGCGCCGGGTGGAGTTGCCGCTGGCGGTGCCCTACCTGGCGGCCGGGTTCCGGACCGCGGCCGTGCAGGTGGTGGCCACCGCCGCGCTGGCCTCGTTCGTCAACGGCGGTGGGCTGGGGCAGATCATCCGCGCCGGCTTCGGCCTCGACATCGCCGCCGGGGGCGGCCAGATCATCGCCGGCGGCGTCCTGGTGGCCGGCTTGGCGCTGCTGGTCGAGGGCGTGCTCGCGGTGCTGGAGCGGCTGGTCACACCGCGTCCGCTGCGCCGGGTCCGACGGCGGGCGAACCGCCGCGCGGCGGCGGCCACTGCCGGCGGCTGACGCCCGGCGTCCGGGGGCGGGCGCCGAGACGCCGGTCACTGTCGGGCGGCCTCCGGATGACGATCCGATGACGAAAACCGCTCCGAATTTGTCGGTCCGGTCCGTGAGGATGTTGGGTGAAGTCACGGGCGGCGTACGGATCGCCCGTCGGACACGCGGCCGGCCCGAAGGGGCCGCGCCGGGACACGGAAGGCGGGCATCTGATGCGCGCACGTTCACGGCTGGCCGCGGGGGCGTTCGGCGCCCTCCTCGCGGCGGGTCTTCTCACCGGCTGCGGCGACGCCGGCTCGTCCGGCACCGACGCGCCCGAGGCGGGCGCCTCGGGCGCCGGTTGCGCCCCGGTGGCGGGTGACCAGCTCGTCGTCCTCACCGACGACAAGAAGCTCCAGAACACCGACAACGTCCTTCCCGCGATCAACCAGAAGGCGGCCACCCCGCAGCTGGTCGCCGCGCTGGACAAGGTCTCCGCGAAGCTCGACACCACCAAGCTGATCCAGCTCAACCGGGCGGTCGACGTCGACCGGAAGACGCCTCAGGTGGCGGCGCAGGAGTTCGCCGGCGCCAACGGCGTGACCGACGGCATCGAGAAGGGTCCGGGCGGCCAGGTGACGGTCGGCGCCGGCAACTTCAGCGAGAGCCAGACCGTCGCCGAGCTCTACAAGATCGCGCTCACCGCGGCCGGCTACCAGGTCAAGGTGCAGACCATCGGCAACCGGGAGCTCTACGAGCCGGCCCTGGAGAAGGGGCAGATCCAGGTCGTCCCGGAGTACGCCGCCACCATGGCGGAGTTCCTCAACACCAAGGCCAACGGCAAGGACGCCCAGCCGATCTCCTCGCCCGAGCTGGAGAAGACGGTCGCGGCGCTCAAGACCGAGGGCGAGAAGTCCGGCCTGGTGTTCGGCCAGCCGTCCCAGGCGCAGGACCAGAACGCCTTCGCGGTCACCAAGGCCTTCGCCGACAAGTACGGCGTGTCCACGCTCTCCGACCTGGCCGCCAAGTGCTCCGGCCAGGCCACCGTGCTGGCCGGCCCGCCGGAGTGCCCGCAGCGGCCGAAGTGCCAGGCCGGGCTCGTCGAGGTCTACGACTTCAAGGCCGGTTCGTTCAGCTCGCTGGACGCGGGCGGCCCGCAGACCAAGAACGCGCTGAAGACCGGTTCCGCCAGCGTCGGTCTGGTCTTCTCCTCCGACGCGGCGCTCGCCACGAGCTGACCGGTCGCCGCCGGCCGGTCGCACCGGCCGGCCGGCGGCGCGTCGGGGCTGATGGCCCGGCCGGCGGTGCGGGCATCCGACGGTGCCGAGCCGTTCCACTCCGATGGAACTCTCGGTACGCTGCTCACCCATGCCCGCCTCGGTCGCCCCCACCGACAAGCGCACCCCGACGCTGCTGACGGTCCTGTTCTGGACCGGTGTGGGGTTGGCGCCCCTGGCGGCGCTGATCCTGCTGGTCGCCGACGGCAACGGCACGCTCCGGTTCGGCGCCGTGCTCGCGATCCTCGCCGTCGTGCTGATCGGCCTCTCCATGGCGCTGCGGGCCGAGAACGGCGCCGACGGGACCGTGTCCGAGGGGTTGCGCGAGGAGTTGGAGCAGCTCCGGCGGGAGTTGCGGGCCGAGATCGTGGCCGCCGCCCAGCGCGGCAACGAGGCGCTCGACCAGGCGCGACGGGCGGAGGAAGCGGCCGGCACGGTGCGTCACCGGCTCGACGCGGCGGCCGCCGGCCTGGCCGCCCCACCCGCCGAGGAACGTCCGGGCGGGCGGGCCCGGGTGCCGGTCGTCGAGGCGTACGACGCGGGGCGGGCGCAACCGGCCGGCCCCGACGAGGACGCGTCGAGCCGGTCGGCGGGCGGTCGCCCCGGCGCCGACCGGCGGGTCGACTCGCCGTGGCCGGCCCGTTCCGACGCCACCGGCCGTCACGTCGACGGCCGGGCCGAACGGTCCGGATCCGACGCGTACGCCGCCGAGGGGCGGGCGCGACCGGAGCCGCTCGGCACCGATCTCGACCGCTCGGCCGATGAGCACGCGGAGTTCGGCGACTACCCGGCCGGCCCGCCCCGGCCGCGCGCGGAGCGTACGGAGTTCGGCGCCTACGGCACGTCGACACCGGCCGGGCGGGACGCGGGACGGGCCGCCGGCGGCGTGTACGGCGCGGCGCGGGTGCCCGAGCCGGGGGCCCGGCCGGAATCCCGCCCGGTCGGGGTGGTCCACCACACCGAGACCGTGCACGTCACCACCCGGCACACCATCGTGGACGGCGGCGACGCGGCCGGTTCCCGGTACGGCGGGTACGCGGGCCGCTGGTCCCCGTCGGCGGAGGAACGGCCGAGGGGCGCGGAACCGGTCGGGCAGCGCGCCGCCGGCCACCGGGAGCCGGTCGGGGACGAGCCGGCGCGCCCCGGTTGGTCCGGTGCGGGGCAGGACGCCTGGCCCGGAGCGCCGCGGTCCGGCCCGGAGCAGCCCTGGCCCGGTGCCTCGGCCGGTGGCGCGCGGGACGGCGGGGCGTGGCCCGCCACGCGGGACGACGGCTCGCGGGACGGTGCGGCGTGGTCGGGTTCGCGGGCCGACGGCGGGCGGGAGCACCCGTGGGCCGGCGTGGGTCGTGCCGCAGGCGGTGACCGGGGCTGGCCGGCGCGTCCGGCGGAGGACGGTTGGTCGACCGGCCCGCGACCGGGCCGGTCGGCGGACGAGCCTCGGCCCTGGCCCGGGTCGGATGACGACCGGACCGGTCGGCCGTCGACGGGAGAGGCCGGTTGGCCGCCGGCGGGAGAGGCTGGTTGGCCGCCGGCGGGAGAGGCCGGTCGGCCGTCGGCCGGGGACCATGAGCGGGCGGCGTCGCCCGAGCCGTACGGCCGGGCGGCGATCGGCGAGCCGGATGGCGGCCACTGGTCCGAGTTGCGCGCCGGCAACCGCTGGGCCGAGGTCCGCGACGACGGCCAGGGGCGGGAGGTCCGGGTCGGGGAGCGGCGGGCCTCGGCGCACGCCGACGGCGGCGGCACCGGGTACCGGGTCGAGGACCGGTGGGCCTCCGTCCGCGGCACGCCACCCGGCTACGACAGCGCCGGCCCGACGCGCCACGACCGGGGGTCGGCGTACCACGACGGCGGCGCGCCCCGACCCGACCGGGAGCCGTCGGGCGGCGGCTGGTCGGGCGAGGGTCAGCCGGCGCTGCCGGCCGGCGGGGTGCCGACGCCGGACGCGTGGCGACCGCCGACCCAACGCAGCGGCCAGCCCGAGTGGCGGCAGCCCGAGCCGGAGTGGCAGCAGCTCACGCCGGAATGGCGGCAGCCCGAGCCGGAGTGGCGCCGCCCGGAGCCCGACGGCTACGGCCCGACGCCCCGGGACGCCGCCGACCGCTGGCACTGACCGGGACGCCGCCGACCGCTGGCGCTGACCAGGACGCCGCCGACCGCTGGCGCTGACCGGGACGCCGCCGACCGCTGGCGCTGACCAGGACGCCGCCGACCGCTGGCGCTGACCGGGACCCGACCGTCCGTGCGGCGGTGCCGCCGCGCCGGAGGTCACTTGTCGATGTCGCCGACCACGAAGAACATCGAGCCGAGGATGGCGATCAGGTCCGGCACCAGGCACCCGGGCAGCAGCGTCGACAGCGCCTGCACGTTCGCGTACGAGGCGGTGCGCAGCTTCAACCGCCACGGCGTCTTCTCGCCCCGGGACACCAGGTAGTAGCCGTTGATGCCGAGCGGGTTCTCGGTCCAGGCGTACGTGTGTCCCTCGGGCGCCTTGACGACCTTGGGCAGCCGGGTGTTCACCGGCCCGCTGATCCGGTCCACCCGGTCCAGGCACTGCTCGGCGAGGTCCAGCGACGCGTACACCTGGTCGAGCAGCACCTCGAACCGGGCGTGGCAGTCCCCGGCGGTCTTCGTCACCACCGGCACGTCGAGCTGGTCGTACGCCAGGTAGGGCTCGTCCCGGCGCAGGTCGAGGTCGAGGCCGGAGGCCCGGCCGACCGGCCCGGACGCGCCGAACGCGGCGGCGTCGGCGGCGGAGAGCACGCCGACGCCGACGGTGCGGGCCAGGAAGATCTCGTTGCGCCGGATCAGGTTGTCCAGGTCGGGCATGCGCCTGCGTACCTCGGCGATGGCGGCGCGGGCGCGGCCGGTCCAGCCGGCCGGCACCTCCTCCTTCAGGCCGCCGACCCGGTTGAACATGTAGTGGATCCGGCCGCCGGAGACCTCCTCCATCACCGCCTGGATGGTCTCCCGTTCCCGGAACGCGTAGAACATCGGCGTGATCGCGCCGATCTCCAGCGGGTAGGAGCCGAGGAACATCAGGTGGTTGAGCACCCGGTTCAGCTCGGCCAGCGCCATCCGCAGCCAGGTGGCGCGCTCCGGCACCTCCATGCCCATCAGCCGCTCGACAGCGAGCACCACGCCCAGCTCGTTGGAGAACGCGGACAGCCAGTCGTGCCGGTTGGCGAGCACGATGATCTGCCGGTAGTCGCGTACCTCGAAGAGCTTCTCCGCCCCCCGGTGCATGTAGCCGACGATCGGCTCGGCGGCGACCACCCGCTCCCCGTCGAGCACCAGGCGCAGCCGGAGCACGCCGTGCGTCGACGGGTGCTGCGGCCCGATGTTGAGCACCATGTCGGTGCCGAGCTGCTCACCGCCGGCGCCGGTCCCGACGGTCAGCTCGCGGAGGTCGCCGGCGTCCGTGGTCATGCCCGTCATCGTGCCAGAAGCGGATCGAGGTCGACGCCGACCGGCTGCCACAGCCACCAGTGCCCGCCGAGGCCGGCCGGGTCGGTCAGCTCGGCCACCGCCGACGCCGCGGCCAGCGCGCGCAGGTAGCCGGCCGGGTCCCGGGAGGCCAGGCTCAGCGGCGGTCGCCCGCCGTCGGCCCCGAGCGCCAGCAGCGCCGCCCGCTGCGACACCAGGGTGTACGCACACCGCGCGACCCGCTCACCGGCAGAGGCGACCGAGTCGATGGCCACGTGCGCGGTCACGTCGCACGACCCGTCCGGCACCGGTGGCACCTGCCGCCCGCCCCGATACCCGGTCAACGTCCCGTCCACCGGTCGGGCGTCCCGCAGGTGCCCGTAGTCGACCGCCAGCGCCGCCCCCCGCCGCACCCGCCCCACCGCTTCGGCCCAGGCCGCGTCCCGCCCCCACCCGATCTCCACCCGCCCACCCTTCACGGCGGTGATCAAGGAGTTCGCGTCGCGGTCCGGGCCTCCGCCCGACGCGAACTCCTTGATCACCGGGGACGGGGGAGACGGGAGCGGCCACCAGTGGGTCAGCCAGGCGGTGTCGGCGGGGGAGAGCGGGGGGCCGGGGGACTCCGCGCCGGTGGCGGGGTCGACCAGGACGTGGCGCCAGCCGTCGGGGGTGTCGGTGGCGACGTCGAGGGGGACGTTGTCGAGCCATTCGGTGGCCAGCAGCAGGCCGGTGACGTCGTCGGGGATCTCGTCCCGCCACTCGATCTCCGCCGGCAGGTCGTCCGGGCGGCCGGCCTTCTCGACGGCGACGAGACGGACCCGTTCCGCCAGCGACGGATCGGTGGGTGCTTCCACGAGGGCACCGAGCAACGACCGGAGCAGCTCGGCCCGGCCGGCGCCCACGTCCACCACGTCCAGCCGGGCGGGGTGGCCGAGCGCGAGGTCGAGCGCGGTGACCAGGTGCCGGAGGCACGACGCGAAGACCGGGGACGCGTGCACGCTGGTGCGGAAGTGGGCCGCCGGCCCGGGGCCGGAGACGAAGAAGCCGTCCGGGCCGTAGAGCGCGGCCTCCATCGCGTCGCGCCAGCGCAGCGCCGTCACTGCATGCCTCGTTCCCCGGACGTCACCGTGCCGACCCTACGGCGCGCGAACCGGGGACGGGCCACGATCCCCGCGCCGGTGGCGGTGCCCCGGTCCGGGTGGCGGTGAACGATTTCACACATGCTTGTTCCGGCTCCCTGACCGCGGCGCATACTTGCCATCGACCGGTACCCCCTTCGAGGACTGGATCGCTGCCATGAGCGCACCGCTGCGCCCGCGGGCCCACCGCGCCCCGCTCGCCTTTCCCCGTACCCTCACCGTCGGTGTGCTGGGCACCGGCCGGGTCGGCGCCGTGCTCGGCGCGACCCTCGCCGCCGCCGGTCACCGGGTGGTCGCCGCGTCCGGCACGTCCGGCGCCTCGCGGGCCCGGCTGGCGCTGCTGCTGCCGCAGACCCCGCACCGCGCCGCGCCCGCCGTGGCGCGCGCCGCCACCGACCTGCTGATCGTGGCGGTCCCCGACGACGCCCTGGCCGCTGTGGTCGCCGACCTGGCCGCGTCCGGCGCGCTGCGCCCCGGGCAGGTGGTGGCGCACACCTCGGGTGCGCACGGGCTCGCCGTGCTGGCTCCGGCCGCCGCGTCCGGCGCCCGGCCGCTCGCGCTGCACCCGGCGATGACCTTCACCGGTACGCCGGACGACCTGTCCCGCCTGGCCGGCTGCTCCTACGGGGTGACCGCCCCGGCCGAGCTGCGCCCGTTCGCGGCCCGGCTGGTGGCCGACCTGGGCGGGGTGCCGGAGTGGGTGGGCGAGGCCGACCGACCGCTCTACCACGCGGCGCTCGCGCACGGCGCCAACCACCTGGTGACACTGGTCAACGACGCGGCGGACCGGCTGCGCGACGCCGGGGTGGACCGGCCGGAGAAGGTGCTCGCCCCGCTGCTGCGGGCCGCCCTGGAGAACGCGCTGGGGCTGGGCGACGACGCGCTGACCGGCCCGGTCTCCCGGGGCGACGCGGGCACCGTACGCCGGCACCTGGACCGGCTGGCCGCGACCGCGCCGGAATCGGTGCCGGCCTACCTGGCGTTGGCCCGACGGACGGCGGACCGCGCCGTCGCGGCGGGCCGGCTCCGCCCGGCGGACGCGGCGCCGCTGCGGGACGTGCTGGACGGGATGGAGGTGGCCTCCTCGTGGTGAACGTGGTGCACACGCGCAAGGAGTTGGCGGCGGCCCGGGACGGGTTGGCCGGCACGGTCGGTGTGGTGATGACCATGGGCGCGCTGCACGAAGGGCACGAGACGCTGCTGCGGGCCGCCCGGGAACGGGCCGACCACGTGCTGGTGACGATCTTCGTGAATCCGCTCCAGTTCGGCCCTAACGAGGACTTCGACCGCTATCCGCGCACCCTCGACGCGGACCTGGAGATCTGCCGGCGGGCCGGGGTGGACCTGGTCTTCGCGCCCCCGGTGAACGAGATGTATCCGGGGGGCCAGCCGACCGTGCGGCTGAACCCGGGCCCGCTCGGCGAGGACCTGGAGGGCCTGAGCCGGCCCGGCTTCTTCCACGGGGTGCTCACCGTGGTCCTGAAGCTGCTCCAGCTCACCCGCCCGGACCTGGCCTTCTTCGGCGAGAAGGACTACCAGCAGCTCACCCTGGTCCGCCGGATGGTCCGCGACCTCGACGTGCCGACCGAGATCGTCGGCGTGCCGACCGTACGGGAGCCGGACGGCCTGGCGCTGTCCAGCCGCAACCGCTACCTCTCCGCGTCGGAGCGGCAGGCCGCGCTGAGCCTCTCCGCCGCGCTGCGCGCGGGTGTGGCGGCGGCGGAGCGGGGCGACGACGCGGGCGCGGTGCTGGCCGCCGCGCACCGGGCGTTCGACGCGCCGGAGGCCCGCCTCGACTACCTGGTGCTCACCGATCCGGAGCTGGAGCCCGGCCCGGTCTCCGGCGCGGCCCGGCTGCTGATCGCCGCCTGGGTGGGCGCCACCCGCCTGATCGACAACACGGCGATCCATCTCGCGCCGCGTCCCTGACCCCACCACGAAATGCGGAAAGGCACCCCGATGCTCCGGACCATGCTCAAGTCGAAGATCCACCGGGCCACGGTGACCCAGGCCGACCTGCACTACGTCGGCTCGGTGACGGTGGACGAGGATCTGCTGGACGCGGCGGACCTGATTCCCGGCGAGCAGGTCGCGATCGTGGACATCACCAACGGCGCCCGGCTGGAGACGTACGTGATCCCGGGCCGGCGGGGCAGCGGCGTGATCGGCATCAACGGTGCCGCCGCGCACCTGGTGCACCCCGGTGACCTGGTCATCCTCATCTCGTACGGGCAGATGGACGACGCCGAGGCGCGTGCCTGGCAGCCCCGGGTGGTGCACGTCGACGCCGACAACCGCATCGTCGACCTGACCGCCGACCCCACCACCGCCGCCCCCGGCACCGCCGGCACCCCCGTCCCCAACCCCCTGGCCGCCGCCCTACCCTGACCCCAACCCCCCACTCCCGCGACCTTGCAGTTGGTGCCCCTCCGCCACGTTTTTTGCCCCTTTTGTCGGGGCGGCAAGTGCAAGATCGCCGGGACGGGGGCGGGGGTGGGGCGAGCGCGGTCTGTTACCGGAAGGTCATTTTCGGCTACCCTGGGCGGGCCGTCGGAATCGACGGTCGTCGGGCTGGGGGAGGCGCGATGGGCCGTGCGATGCGCAGCGTCGTCGCCGCGGTGGTCGCGGGCGCGATGCTGGCCGGGTGTGCCTCGTCGGGCGGGGTGGACGGGGATCTCGTCGACGACTGGCCGGCGCTGGGCGCCCCCGGGCCGTTCACGCCGGTGGCCGGCGTCTGCCAGGTCGCCGACTTCACCCCGACCGTGGGCCTGGCCGGCTACGCCCCGGTCGGCTGCGACCTGCCCCATCGGGTGGAGACGGTGCACGTCGGGGCGTTCGCCGTCGACCGGGCCACCCCGCCGGCGCTCACCTCACCGGAGCTGCGGACCGCGTTCGCCGACTGCGACACCCGGGCCAGCGGCTACGTCGGCGACGACTGGCGTGCCGGCCGGCTCCGGCTGGCCGTGGCGATGCCCACCGGCACCGGGTGGACGGCCGGCTCCCGCTGGTACCGCTGCGACCTGACCGAGCTGAACACGACCGAGGCGGCGGCCACCGTGGTGACCCGGACGGGCAGCCTGCGCGACGCGCTCAGGTCGCCGTCCCCGCTGCGCCTGGGCTGCCAGCGCACCGGGCAGGACCAGCGGCGGGTGCAGACGCTCACCCCGGTCGACTGCGCGACGGCGCACGACGCCGAGTTCGTCGGCGTGTGGGTGGCGCCGGCCCGGCCGTACCCGAAGAAGCCGGCGGACTGGGCCCCGCTCTACGCCGGCTGCTACGCCGCGATCGCGCGCTGGACCGGGGTGGCCGCCGACCCGGTGCTGCGCTACCGCAGCAACGTGGTGGTCCGGCCGCCCGGCACCGGTCGCTGGGCGGTCGGCGACCGCGGGGTCCGCTGCTATCTGTGGCTCAGCGACCGGAAGGTGAGTGCCTCGTTGAAGGGCGTCGGTCCGGCCGGGATGCCGGTCCGGACGCGGTAGCCGGAACCACTCGTCCCGCCCCCGTCGCCCGGGACGAGGATGCTTCGGGTTGACTGTGCTCATGGACCTTCCCACCGCCGACCTGCCGGCGCTGCCCCGGCTGCTCGCCGCGCCCGCGCCCGGCTGGGTGGAGACGACCGACGTGATCGTCGTCGGCTCCGGGGTGGCCGGGCTGACCGCCGCGCTGCACCTGCGCGAGGCCGGCCTGCACGTCACGGTCGTCACCAAGGTCGACATCGACGAGGGCTCGACCCGCTGGGCGCAGGGCGGGATCGCCGCGGTGCTCGACCCGGCGGACAGTCCGGCCGCGCACGCCCGCGACACCGAGGTGGCCGGCGTCGGCCTCTGCGACCCGGCGGCGGTGCGGGTGCTGGTGGAGGAGGGCCCGACCCGGCTGCGCGAGCTGATGCGGATCGGGGCGGAGTTCGACCGGAACCCGGACGGCTCGCTGATGCTCACCCGGGAGGGCGGCCACCGGGCCGACCGGATCGTGCACGCCGGCGGGGACGCCACCGGCGCTGAGGTGCAGCGCGCGCTGCACGCCGCGGTACGCCGCGACCCGTGGATCCGGCTGGTCGAGCACGCGCTGGTGCTGGACCTGCTGCGCGCCCCGGGCGACGGTCCCGGCGGGCTCGGGCCGGCCTGCGGCATCACGCTGCACGTGCTCGGCGAGGGCAGTGAGGACGGCGTCGGCGCGATCCTCGGCCGCGCGGTGGTGCTGGCCACCGGCGGGATGGGGCAGGTCTTCGCGGCCACCACCAACCCGGCGGTCTCCACCGGCGACGGGGTGGCGTTGGCGCTGCGCGCCGGCGCGGCCGTCACCGACGTGGAGTTCGTCCAGTTCCACCCGACCGCGTTGATCGTGCCGGCCGGCGGGCCGGGTGCCGGTCTGGCGCAGCAGCCGCTGGTCTCCGAGGCGCTCCGGGGCGAGGGCGCCCACCTGGTCGACGGCGACGGCAAGCGGTTCATGGTCGGTCAGCACGAGCTGGCCGAGCTGGCCCCCCGGGACGTGGTGGCCAAGGGCATCCACCGGGTGCTCCTCGCCACCGGTGCGGACCATGTCTTCCTGGACGCGCGGCACCTGGGCGGCGACTTCCTGGCCCGGCGGTTCCCCACCATCGTGGCGTCCTGCCTGGCCATCGGCGTGGACCCGGCGACCGACCTGATCCCGGTCGCGCCGGCCGCCCACTACGCCTCCGGCGGCGTCCGCACCGACCTGCACGGCCGCACCTCGATCCCCGGCCTGTACGCGTGCGGCGAGGTGGCCTGCACCGGCGTGCACGGCGCCAACCGGCTGGCCAGCAACTCGCTGCTGGAGGGGCTGGTCTTCTCCCGCCGGATCGCCGAGGACGTCGCCGCCGGGCTGCCCGAGCAGGCCCGCCCGGCGGAGACCGGTGCCTGGGTGGGCGGGCCGGGCCGGCTGGTGCCGGCGGCGGGCACGCCGGAGCTGCAACGGGCGATGACGCGGGGCGCGGGCGTGCTCCGCTCGGCGGGGACGCTGACCGACACCGCCGCCACGCTGCGCGCGCTGGGCGAGGGGCGGGGCGTGCCGCGTACCGCCGACTGGGAGGCGACGAACCTGCTCACCGTGGCGTCGACGCTGGTCGCCGCCGCGTACGCCAGGGAGGAGACGCGGGGCTGCCACTGGCGGGAGGACTTCCCGGCGGCCGACGACAGGTGGCGGGGGCACCTGGTGGCCGAGGTGGGCCCGGACGGGCGGTTGGCCGAACATTGGGAGGGGAATTCATGATCGAGTCGACGGTGCGGGCGCTGCGGGAGGGCGGCCTGGACCCGGAGCGGGTCCGGCGGGTCGTCGTCGACGCGCTGGCCGAGGACCTCGGCGCGGACTTCCTCGACGTGACGAGCGTCGCCACCGTCCCGGACGCGCAGCACGACACCGCCGACCTGGTGGCGCGCGCCGACGGGGTGGTCGCCGGGCTGCCGGTGGCCGCCGCCGTGTTCGAGCTGGTGGGCGACGTGACCGGCGCCGGCCGTACGGTCGAGGTGTCGTTGGTGGCCCACGACGGGCAGCGGGTGGCCCGCGGCGACGTGCTGGCCACCGTGACCGGGCCGACCCGGCTGCTGCTGACCGCCGAGCGGACGGCGCTCAACCTGCTCTCCCGGATGTCCGGGGTGGCGACCCACACCCGGGCCTGGGCCGACGCGCTGGCCGGCACGAAGGCCATGGTGCTGGACACCCGGAAGACCACGCCGGGGCTGCGCGCGCTGGAGAAGTACGCGGTACGGGCCGGCGGCGGCACCAACAAGCGGATGGGCCTGCACGACGTCGCCATGATCAAGGACAACCACAAGGTGGCGGCCGGCGGGATCGCGGCCGCGTTCCGTCGGGTGCGGGAGGCGTTCCCGGACGTGCCGGTGCAGGTGGAGGTGGACACGCCGGCGGAGGCGGTGGAGGCGGTCGAGGCCGGCGCGGGCTTCCTGCTGCTGGACAACATGACCCCGGCGCAGCTACGCGAGGTGGTGGCCACGGTGGGCGACCGGGCGGAGCTGGAGGCGACCGGCGGGCTGACCCTGCCGGTGGCTGCCGAGTACGGCGCGACCGGCGTCGACTTCCTCTCCGTCGGCGCGTTGACCCACTCCTCGCCGATCCTCGACATCGCCCTCGACCTGCGCGAGAAGTAACCGTCTAGGCTGCCGCTGTGCTGCTCTGCATCGACATCGGAAACACCAACACCGTGCTGGCGACCTTCGACGGCGACAAGCTGGTGCACTCGTGGCGGATCAAGACCGACGCCCGTTCCACCGCGGACGAGCTGGGCCTGATGTTCCGCGGGCTGCTCGCCGGTGACGCCGTGGAGATCACCGGGGTGGCCGCCTGCTCGACCGTGCCGGCCGCGTTGCGGTCGCTGCGCACCATGCTGAGCCGTTACTACGCCGACCTGCCCAGCGTGATCGTCGAGCCGGGGGTCCGTACCGGCGTGCAGCTCGCCATCGACAACCCGAAGGAGGTGGGCGCGGACCGGGTGGTGAACACGCTGGCCGCGTACACGCTCTACGGCGGGCCGTCGATCGTTGTCGACTTCGGCACCACCACCAACTTCGACGTGATCAGTGGCCGGGGCGAGTTCCTCGGCGGGGCGTTCGCGCCCGGCATCGAGATCTCCTTCGACGCGCTGGCCGCGCGCGCCGCGCAGCTGCGCAAGGTGGAGGCCACCCGGCCGCGCTCGGTGATCGGCAAGAACACGGTCGAGTGCCTCCAGTCCGGGCTCTACTTCGGCTTCGCCGGCCAGGTGGACCGCATCGTCGAGCGGATGTCCGAGGAGCTGGGCGAGGTGAAGGCGGTGATCGCCACCGGCGGGCTGGCCTCGCTGGTGGTGGGCGAGTGCCGCACCATCACCCACCAGGAGCCGATGATCACCCTGATCGGCCTGCGGATGGTCTACGAGCGCAACACCTGAGGTGCAAGGAGGGGCCCCCGGTTAACGCCTCCGGTAGAGGAGGGGCCCCCTGTTAACGCCGTCGCGCCCGGAGCACGAACGTGCGGTAGGGCAGCTCGACGGTGGCCCGGCCGGTCAGGTCGGGGTGGGTGGCGAACAGCTCCGTCAGCCCTTCGTCGACCCGGGCCCGCTCGGCGGGCGTGGCGGTCAGCCAGTAGGAGCGGGTGTGCAGCATGGCCGCCAGCTCGTCCGGCGTGAGCGTGGTCGTGTGCGCGAACTCGCCCACCTCGACCGGGGTGAACGCGGGCCCGAAGTCGGCGTACCGCTCGGTGACGTCGCTCGCGGTGTGGTCGAGGTGGGCGATCCGGGTCAGCTCCGCCACCCAGCCGACCCGTTCGTCCCGGACGTTCCACACCGGCGCGAACGTGCCGCCCGGGCGCAGCACGCGGGCGACCTCGGCGTGCGCCCGGTCCCGGTCGAACCAGTGGTAGGCCTGCCCGACCAGCACCGCGTCCGCGGCGTCGTCGGGCAGCGGCACCGCTTCGGCGCTGCCGGCCAGCGCCGCCGTGCCCGGCGTGGCGGCGGCCAGTTGCGCCCGCATCCCCGGATCGGGTTCCACGGGTACGACGTGGTGCCCGAGCGCTGCCAGGCCACGCGTGAGGATGCCGGTGCCGGCGCCGAGGTCCACCACCCGGGCCGGGGCCGGCGACCCGTCCAGCGCCCAGCGCAGCGCCGCCTCCGGGTACCGGGGGCGGAAGCGGTCGTACGCGGCGGCGGCGGCGCCGAACGAGAGCGCCGCAGTGGGGTCGGTCATGGCGGGCACGTTATCCCGTAACGGCCGCCACGGCGCTTGAGTACGCTCATGGGCTGACCCCGCCGATGTTCCCCAAGGCCTGAGGAAGCGTGCCGTGACCGAGCAGAACGCCCTGCCAACAGATCCCGCCGACGACCTTCCCGAGCAGATGAAGGTCCGCCGGGAGAAGCGGGACCGGATGCTCGCCGAGGGCGTCGAGCCGTACCCGGTCGGCTTCCCCCGGACCACCACGCTGGCACGGCTCCGCGAGCGCTACGCCGACCTGCCCACCGACACCGCCACCGGCGACCGGGCCTCGGTGACGGGGCGGGTGATCTTCATTCGCAACACCGGCAAGCTCTGCTTCGCCACGCTGCGCGACGGCGACGGCACGGAGCTCCAGGCGATGCTCTCGCTGGACCGGGTCGGCCCGGAGCGGCTGGCGGACTGGAAGCGCCTGGTGGACCTCGGTGACCACGTCGGCGTGACCGGCGAGGTGATCACCAGCCGGCGCGGCGAGCTGTCGGTGCTGGCCGACGAGTGGGTGGTCACCGCCAAGGCGCTGCGCCCGCTGCCGGTGGCGCACAAGCCGCTGAGCGAGGAGTCCCGGGTCCGCCAGCGCTACGTGGACCTGGTGGTCCGTCCGCAGGCCCGGCAGATGGTGCGGACCCGGGCCGCCGCGGTCCGCAGCCTGCGGGACACCCTGCACGGGCAGGACTTCATCGAGGTCGAGACGCCGATGCTGCAACTGCTGCACGGCGGCGCGACCGCCCGGCCATTCGTGACCCACAGCAATGCGCTCGACACCGATCTGTATCTGCGAATCGCACCGGAACTGTTTCTCAAGCGGGCGGTCGTGGGCGGCGTCGACCGCGTCTTCGAGATCAACCGCAACTTCCGTAATGAGGGCATCGACTCCTCGCACTCGCCCGAGTTCGCGATGCTGGAGACCTACCAGGCGTACGGCGACTACGACACGATGGCCGCGCTGACCCGAAATCTGGTGCAGCAGGCCGCCGTCGCGGTCGCCGGCTCGACGGTGGTGACCCATGCGGACGGCCGCGAGTTCGACCTGGGCGGCGAGTGGCGGTCGGTGACGCTGTTCGGTGTTCTTTCCGAGGCGCTCGGTGAGGAGGTCACCGTCCGCACCGAAAGGTCACGCCTGGTCGAGTACGCAGACAAGATCGGCCTCTCCGTCGACCCGAAGTGGGGTCCCGGCAAGCTGGCCGAGGAGTTGTTCGAGGAACTGGTGGTGCCGTCCCTGCAGGCGCCCACGTTCGTCCGCGACTACCCGGAGGAGACCAGCCCGTTGACCCGGGCGCACCGCAGCGAGCCCGGCCTGGCCGAGAAGTGGGACCTCTACGTGCTCGGCTTCGAGCTGGGCACCGCGTACTCCGAGCTGGTGGACCCGGTCGTGCAGCGGGAGCGGCTGGTGGCCCAGGCGCAGCTCGCGGCGCGTGGCGACGACGAGGCCATGCGACTCGACGAGGACTTTCTCCGGGCGATGGAGTATGGAATGCCGCCGGCCGGCGGTATGGGAATGGGAATCGACCGGCTCCTGATGGCGCTGACCGGCCTGGGAATTCGGGAAACCATCCTGTTCCCCTTGGTCCGGCCCGAGTAGGGCCGCAAAGCTTCTCCGGCTTGTTACGCCGTCCTATTGACGGAGCAAGCATCGGGCAGGTTATCGTGCTCGGGGTAATGCAGGAGCGCAACCCTGCTCGAAAGGAATGTGGGACGTGGCCAAGCAGATCATTCACAAGCTGGTCGATGACCTGGACGGCGGGGACGCTGACGAGACTGTCAAGTTCGCGCTGGACGGCGTGCAGTACGAGATCGACCTGTCGGCTTCCAACGCTGAAAAATTGCGCGATGCATTCGCGCAGTACATCGCGCACGGGACGAAGGTCGGTCGCGGGGGAGTGGTCGTGGGCGGCCGGGCCGCACGTGGCCGGGGCGGTGCGACCGCCGACCGCGAGCAGAACCGGGCCATCCGCGAGTGGGCCAAGAAGGCCGGCAAGGACATCTCCGACCGGGGTCGGATCCCGCAGGAGATCGTGGACGAGTACCACGCGAAGGCGGGGCACTGACCCCGACGTACGCGACGGCGACCGACGCCGGCCCGGATGACTCCCGGGCCGGCGTCGGCATTTCGACCCGTTCGTTAGCGATGTCCGCTTCGGGCCGGGATCGGTGGATGGTCCGGCCGGATCGTCGGCGCGGGGAAGAATCCGGCGTCCCGGGGAGTTGTCCACAGGCGGTGGAGATTCCGTCCACAGGCTGTGGACGACCGACCGCGGCGGGCGCGTCGACGCCGCCGCAGCCCCCTCGACCGGGCCCTCCGCCGACTGTCGAATTTCGCTCTGCGCGTACAGGCGGGGGTCCCGGAACACCTCCTGAGCGTGGACGGTTGGCAGAAACGACGTCGGAACGGTCATCGGCGGGGTCACACGACCTCAGCGGGGACGGTCCGCGGCGATAGAGTAAGGAGGCACGGACGCCCGTCCCGGACGTTCGCGCACCGGCCCCGCCGAGATCTGACCATCAAGGCGCACGGCATGTGAGGAGCACGAGGGCATGTTCGAGCGGTTCACCGACCGAGCGCGACGGGTTGTCGTCCTGGCCCAAGAAGAGGCCCGGATGCTCAACCACAACTACATCGGTACGGAGCACATCCTGCTGGGCCTGATCCACGAGGGTGAGGGTGTCGCGGCAAAGGCCCTGGAGAGCCTCGGCATCTCCCTGGAGGGCGTCCGTCAGCAGGTCGAGGAGATCATCGGCCAGGGCCAGCAGGCGCCGAGCGGGCACATCCCGTTCACGCCGCGGGCCAAGAAGGTGCTGGAGCTGTCGCTGCGCGAGGCGCTGCAGCTCGGCCACAACTACATCGGCACCGAGCACATCCTGCTCGGCCTGATCCGCGAGGGCGAGGGCGTTGCCGCCCAGGTGCTGGTCAAGCTCGGCGCCGACCTCAACCGGGTCCGCCAGCAGGTGATCCAGCTCCTCTCCGGTTACCAGGGCAAGGAGCCGGCCGCCGCGGGCGCCGCGCCGGGCGAGGCCGCGCCGTCGACCAGCCTGGTGCTGGACCAGTTCGGCCGCAACCTGACCCAGGCCGCCCGCGAGGGCAAGCTCGACCCGGTCATCGGGCGCGAGAAGGAGATCGAGCGGGTCATGCAGGTGCTGTCCCGCCGCACCAAGAACAACCCGGTGCTGATCGGTGAGCCCGGCGTCGGCAAGACCGCCGTGGTGGAGGGGCTGTCCCAGAAGATCATCAAGGGCGAGGTGCCCGAGACGCTGAAGGACAAGCAGCTCTACACGCTCGACCTCGGTGCCCTGGTGGCCGGTTCGCGTTACCGCGGTGACTTCGAGGAGCGCCTCAAGAAGGTGCTCAAGGAGATCCGCACCCGCGGCGACATCATCCTGTTCATCGACGAGATCCACACCCTGGTCGGCGCGGGCGCCGCCGAGGGCGCGATCGACGCCGCCAGCATCCTCAAGCCGATGCTGGCCCGCGGTGAGCTGCAGACCATCGGCGCCACCACGCTCGACGAATACCGCAAGCACCTGGAGAAGGACGCCGCTCTCGAGCGCCGCTTCCAGCCGATCCAGGTGGGTGAGCCGTCGCTGGCCCACACCATCGAGATCCTCAAGGGCCTGCGGGACCGCTACGAGGCACACCACCGGGTGAGCATCACCGACGCCGCGCTCGTGGCTGCCGCGACGCTGGCCGACAGGTACATCTCGGACCGCTTCCTGCCGGACAAGGCGATCGACCTGATCGACGAGGCCGGTGCCCGGATGCGCATCCGCCGGATGACCGCGCCGCCGGACCTGCGTGACTTCGACGAGCGCATCGCCCAGGTGCGTCGCGACAAGGAGTCCGCGATCGACGCGCAGGACTTCGAGCGGGCCGCTCAGCTCCGCGACAAGGAGAAGCAGCTCCTCGGCCAGAAGGCCCAGCGGGAGAAGGAGTGGAAGGCCGGTGACCTGGACGTCGTCAGCGAGGTCGACGACGAGCAGATCGCCGAGGTGCTCGGCAACTGGACCGGCATCCCGGTCTACAAGCTGACCGAGGAGGAGACCTCGCGCCTGCTGCGCATGGAGGACGAGCTGCACAAGCGCGTCATCGGCCAGGAGGACGCGGTCAAGGCGGTCTCGAAGGCGATCCGGCGCACCCGGGCCGGCCTGAAGGACCCGAAGCGCCCGTCCGGCTCGTTCATCTTCGCCGGCCCGTCCGGTGTCGGTAAGACCGAGCTGTCCAAGGCGCTCGCCGAGTTCCTCTTCGGCAGCGAGGACGCCCTCATCCAGCTCGACATGTCCGAGTTCCACGACCGCTACACGGTCTCCCGGCTGGTGGGTGCCCCTCCCGGCTACGTCGGCTACGACGAGGGCGGCCAGCTGACCGAGAAGGTGCGTCGCCGGCCGTTCTCGGTGGTCCTCTTCGACGAGATCGAGAAGGCCCACCCGGATGTGTTCAACACGCTCCTCCAGATCCTGGAGGACGGGCGCCTCACCGACGGCCAGGGCCGGATCGTGGACTTCAAGAACACGGTCATCATCCTGACCACCAACCTCGGCACGCGGGACGTCGCCAAGGCGGTCTCCCTGGGCTTCCAGGCCTCCGAGGACTCCGAGTCGAACTACGACCGGATGAAGCAGAAGGTCAACGACGAGCTCAAGCAGCACTTCCGGCCCGAGTTCCTGAACCGGATCGACGACACCATCGTCTTCCACCAGCTGCGCGAGCTCGAGATCCTCTCGATCGTGGACATCATGATCCAGCGGATCGAGGGCCAGCTGCGCAACAAGGACATGGGCCTGGAGCTGACCGACAACGCCAAGAAGTACCTGGCGAAGAAGGGCTTCGACCCGGTGCTGGGCGCGCGGCCGCTGCGTCGCACGATCCAGCGCGACATCGAGGACAACCTGTCCGAGCGGATCCTCTTCAACGAGCTGACCCCGGGTCAGATCGTGGTGGTGGACTGCGAGGGCGACCCGGAGAACATCGACAAGTCCAAGCTGGTCTTCCGGGGCGCGGACCGGCCGGACGCCGTGCCGGACGCGGTCCCGGCGGATCTCGGCGCCGCCGCCACCGGCGCGGACGACGCCGCCGCGTAAGCGGGCAACTGTTCCCAGGGCGACGGCCCCGGTCGGCGAGAGCCACCGGGGCCGTCGCCTTTCCCGTGCCGCCCCCGCCCGTCCCGGTGAACAAGGAGTTTGCGTTCGTTGGCGACGCGAGCTCCCTGATCACCGCTCGGTGCGGGGTCCAGGTGAGGGGGAGCCGTCAGGGCAGGGGGACCGGTGGGCCGTCGCCGGCGAGCCGGAAGGACTCCGGGCCCACCGGTTCCACCAGCCCGTCGGTGACCAGCCCGGCCAGTGCCCGGGCCCGCTGCACGTCGTCGTGCCAGACCTGGTCCAGCCGCTGGTGCGGCACCGGTCCGCTGGTCTCCCGCAGCACCGCGAGGAGCAGTCCGCGTACCTGCCGGTCGGTGCCGGCGTAGCGCTGCGGCCGGCGGGTCGGCCCGGTCGGCGCGGCCTGCCCGGAGGCCCGCCAGGCGCAGCTGGACTCGACCGGGCACACCGCGCACCGGGGCACGCGGGCGGTGCAGACGACCGCCCCGAGTTCCATGAACGCGGCGCTGGCCAGGGCTGCCGCGGCCGGCTCGGTCGGCAGCAGCTCCTCGGTGGCGACCAGGTCGGCGGGGCGGGTGGTCGGGCCGGCGTCCGGCTCACCGGCGATCGCCCGGCACACCACCCGCCGGACGTTGGTGTCGACCACCGGGTGCCGCTGCCCGTACGCGAACGCGGCCACCGCCCGGGCCGTGTACGTGCCGACGCCGGGCAGCGCCAGCAACTGGTCCAGCCGGTCGGGCACCACGCCGCCGTGCCGCTCCACGACGGCCACCGCGCACTCGCGCAGGCGTACCGCCCGGCGGGGGTAGCCGAGCCGGCCCCACATCCGGATCGCCTCGGCCGGGGTGTCCTCGGCCAGCGCCCGCGGCTCCGGCCAGCGGGCCAGCCACGCCTCCCACGCCGGCACCACCCGGACCACCGGGGTCTGCTGGAGCATGACCTCGCTGACCAGGATCGCCCAGGCGCCGATGCCGGGCTTGCGCCAGGGCAGATCGCGGGCGTTGCGCTCGTACCACCGGCTGACCTGGGTGGCGAAGGTGGGCTCAGTCATGGCGGTGCCGATGATGTCACGGGCGGCTTTCCCGCTGGTTGGGCGGGCCGGGTGGGCCCGGCGTGGCGGGACTTCGGCGGCGGGGCAGAATGTCCGAATGAACGAGCTCGCGATCACCGTCATCGGCCGGGACCGGCCGGGCATCGTCGCCGACGTCGCGGAGGCCCTCGCCCGGCTCGGCGCGAACCTCACCGACTCGACGATGACCCGGTTGCGCGGGCACTTCGCGATGACGTTGATCTGTGTCGGGCCGGCCGCCGCCGACGTCGAGGCCGCGCTGGCCCCGCTGGCCGCCGACGGGCACCTGCTGGCCACCGTACGCGCGGTCACGCCGGACGGCGGCAGCGCGGCGGCCGGTGAGCCGTACGTGCTGGCGGTGCACGGCGCGGACCGGATGGGCATCGTGGCGGCGATGACCCGGGTGCTGGCCGACGCCGGCGGCAACGTGACCGACCTGAGCACTCGGCTGACCGGCTCGCTCTACGTGGTGGTCGCCGAGGTGGAGTTGCCGCCGGGCAGCTCGGACGAGGTGGCCGGCCGGCTCACCCGGGCGGCGGCCGAGTTGGGTGTCGGCGTCAGCCTCCGCCCGGCGGACTCGGACCTGCTGTGACCACCGAGGGGTACGCCGGCCTGGGCGGCTGGACGCCGGAGAAGCTGGGCGTGCGGGGCGAGGTCCGTCCGGTGGTCGCCGCCCCGGAGCCGGTGCTGAGCCGACCCGGTCCGGAGGTCGACCCCACCGCGGACGAGGTGGTGCGGCTGGCCGCCGACCTGGTGGCCACCATGCGCGTCTCGCCGGGCTGCGTGGGTCTGGCGGCGCCGCAGGTCGGGGTGAACGCCCAGGTGTTCGCGGTGGACGTGACCGGGCACCCGAAGGCGGTCACCGTGCACGGCACGTTCGTGCTCTGCAACGCCCGGGTGGTGGAGGCGAGCCGGTGGAAGGCCGGCCGGGAGGGCTGCATGTCGGTGCCGGACCTGACCGGTGACGTGAAGCGGGCCAGCCGGCTGGTGGTGGCGGGCGTGCTGCCGGGCAGCGGGGAGCCGGTGCGACTGGTGACCGACGGTTTCGAGGCGCGTGCGCTCCAGCACGAGATCGACCACTGCGCCGGGTTGCTCTTTCTCGACCGGGTCGCCGGGGCGCACGCCGTCTACCAGCGCCAGGTCTATCTCTGACCGGTCCGGCACGCTCCATCGTGGACGATCGGCTGGGGTGACACGCGGTTACCGGCGCGTCGGACCGGCGCACCGAGCGCCGCGCGGCTACGGTAGGCGCATCATGCGTCTGACGGTCGGCCCCCTGCCCCCCACCGTGTACTGGCGGCGTCGTGCCGTCGTGCTCGGCGCGGGCCTGCTCTTCCTGATTGTCCTGCTCTACTCCTGCACCGGCACGGACCGCAACGCCGGCGGGCCGGGCGGGGGTGATCCGTCGCCGGGCGGCTCCGCCGGGGCGGCCCCGGGTCCCTCCGGCTCGGTGTTGAGCCCGCAGACGGCCAGCCCGTCGCCGGCGCCGGATGCCTCGGGTGGTGACACCGGCGCCGATGGTGGTGGCACCAGCAGCGGTGGTGGCACGAGCAGTGGCGGCGGCACGAGCACCGGGGGCGGCTCGGGCACGGGTGACGGCTCGGGCGACGGCGGCGCGTCCGGGGAGCCGGTCTCCGCCGACGGCGCCTGCACCGACGCCGAGCTTCAGGTGACGCCGGTAGCGGTGCCGGCCACCGCCCAGCGGGGCACGGTGGTCACGCTGCGCCTCAAGGTCAAGAACGTCTCGAACCGCACGTGCAGCCGGGACGTCGGCGCCGATCTCCAGGAGCTCTACGTCAAGGCCGGCGCGGAGAAGATCTGGTCGTCGGACACCTGCGGCACCGGCAAGGGCTCGGATGTGCAGTCGTTCACGCCGAACTTCGAGCGCGCCTACGAGCTGGGCTGGAACGGGCGGGACACCAGCCGCTGCGCCGACGGGCTGGCCGCCGGCCCGTACGCCCCGATCGGCACGTACCAGGTCTTCGCCCGGGTCGGCACCAAGATCAGCGAGCCGGTGAAGTTGACCGTCACCGGCTGAGGCGGGTCAGACGTACCGCTCCAGGATCGACGCCTCGGCGAGCCGGGACAGGCCCTCGCGGACGCCCCGGGCGCGGGCGTCGCCCACCCCCTCGACGGCCTGGAGGTCCTCGACTGTCGCGCCGAGCAGTCGCTGGAGGCTGCCGAAGTGCACCACCAGCCGGTCGACCACGGCCGCGGGCAGCCGGGGCACCTTGGCCAGCAGTCGGAACCCGCGCGGGCTGACCGCCGCGTCGAGCGCGTCCGAGGCGGACGGGTAGCCGATCGCCTTGGCCACCGCCACCAGGTCGATCAGCTCGGTGGCGCTGAGCAGGTCCAGCTCGACCAGCCCTTCGTCGAGTGTGCGCGACTTGCGGCCGACCGGCAGGTAGTCGCGGATGACCAGGGTGCGGTCGGCGTCCACGCCGGCCATCAGCTCGTCGAGCTGGAGCGCCAGCAGCCGGCCGTCGGTGCCCAGCTCCACCACGTAGCCGGCGATCTCGTCGGCGATCCGCCGGACCATCTCCAGCCGCTGCACCACGGCCACCGCGTCGCGGACGGTGACCAGGTCTTCGATCTCCAGGGCGGACAGCGTGCCGGAGACCTCGTCCAGCCGGAGCTTGTAGCGCTCCAGCGTGGCCAGGGCCTGGTTGGCCCGGGACAGGATCGCCGCCGAGTCGTCCAGCACGTGCCGCTGGCCGTTGACGTAGAGGCTGATGATCCGCATCGACTGGCTGACCGAGATGACCGGGTAGCCGGTCTGTCGGGCCACCCGCTCGGCGGTGCGGTGCCGGGTGCCGGACTCCTCGGTGGGGATGGACGGGTCGGGCATCAGGTGCGCGCCGGCCTGGACGATCCGGGTGCCGTCGCTGGAGAGCACCACGGCGCCGTCCATCTTGCACAGCTCACGGACCCGGGTGGCGGAGAACTCCACATCCATCGGGAAGCCGCCGGTGCAGATCTGCTCGACCACCTTGTCGTAGCCGAGCACGATGAGCGCGCCGGTGCGACCGCGCAGGATCCGCTCCAGGCCGTCGCGGAGCGCGGTGCCCGGTGCCATCAGGGCGAGGTTGGCCCGTAGCGGGTCGGCGCCGGCGCCGGCGCCGCTGCCGGCGACGCTCACGCTGATGGCACGGGTGGGGTTGCCGCTCACGGCGCCGGTGCGGGCGTGCGGCGTCGCCGTTGCGGGCTTGGTGGCATCGCGGTCGATCGGCACGCGCACAGTCTACGGACTGCGGTGCGGTGGGTGCTCTCGTGGTTACTGTGATGTGTCGTGGTGTCCGGCGCGGCGGGGGGCCGCCGGGCGGGACGGCCTGTCCGGAATCGCCCGGCCGCTCCCGGCACGTGACTACCCACTGTCACTCCGCGGATGCCCGGGCGGCGGCCTGGAGCGCCGCTCGCACGTCCGTGACCTCGATCACCCGCATCTGCTCAGGGGCGACGCCGCTGCTGCCGGGGCCGCAACCGGGCGGCACCAGGGCCAGCCGGAAGCCCAGCCGGGCGGCCTCGGCCAGCCGCCGGGGCACCGCGCCGACCCGGCGTACCTCGCCGGTGAGCCCGACCTCGCCGATGGCGACCAGGTGCGGGTTGAGCGCGAGGTTGAGCCCGCCGGAGGCCACCGCGAGCGCCACCGCCAGGTCGGCGGCCGGCTCGACCACCCGGATGCCGCCGACGGTGGCGGCGAAGACCTCACGGTCGTGCAGCGTCAGCCGCTCGGTGCGTCGCTGGAGCACGGCCAGGACCATGGCCAGCCGGGCGCCGTCGAGACCGGAGACGGTGCGTCGCGGCGAGCCGGCGACCGTGGCCCCGATGAGCGCCTGCACCTCGGTGACCAGCGCCCGCCGGCCCTCCATGGCCACCGTGACGCAGGTGCCCGGCACCGGCTCGGAATAGCGGGTCAGGAACAGGCCGGACGGGTCGGCCAGGCTGCTGATGCCGCCCTCGTGCATCTCGAAGCAGCCCACCTCGTCGGCCGCGCCGAACCGGTTCTTCACGCCGCGCACCATGCGCAGCGAGGAGTGCTTGTCGCCCTCGAAGTGGAGCACCACGTCCACCAGGTGCTCCAGCACCCGGGGGCCGGCCACCTGGCCGTCCTTGGTGACGTGCCCGACCAGCACGGTGGCGATGCCCCGTTCCTTGGCCACCGCGACCACCGCCGCGGTGACCGCGCGCACCTGGGTCACCCCACCGGGCACCCCCTCGGTGCCGGTGGTGGAGATGGTCTGCACCGAGTCGAGCACCAACAGCCCCGGCTTGACCGCGTCGAGGTGGCCGAGCACCGCCGCCAGGTCACTCTCGGCGGCCAGGTAGAGCTGGTCGTGCAGGGTGCCCATGCGCTCGGCCCGCAGCCGCACCTGGCTGACCGACTCCTCGCCGCTGACCACCAGCGACGGGCTGCCCGCGCCGGCGGCCCACTGCTGGGCCACGTCGAGCAGCAGGGTCGACTTGCCGACGCCGGGCTCACCGGCCAGCAGCACCACCGCGCCGGGCACCAGCCCGCCGCCGAGCACCCGGTCGAGCTCGCTGACGCCGGTCGGCCGGGCCCGAGCCGGCGCGGCGCTGATGGTGGCGATCGGCCGGGCCGGCTCGGCCGGCATCCGGGAGCTGACCACCCGGCCGGAGACCAGTGGGCCGGTGACCGTGGACTCGACCACCGAACCCCACTCGCCGCACTCGGGGCACCGCCCCATCCACTTGGGCGGCTGGTGGCCGCAGGCGTCGCACTCGTAGGCCGGGCGGGGCTCGCGGGTGGCGGCGCGACCGCGGCCGGCGCCGGCGCGGGACGGGGTCGATCGGGGCGTGGTCACCACCGGACGCTATCCGGCCGGTGTGACGAAAGCCCACCGCCGAGACGACGACACCGCCGCGTGGCGCTGGCCACCGCGGCGGTGTCGGACGGAACGGGTACGGCGTCAGCCGTGGCTGCCGCCCTCGGTGCCACCCTCTTCGGCGGAGTGCTCGCGCGGGTTGACGATCTGGGACGGCTGCGCCGGCGGGGTCAGCGGGACACCGATCGGCGCCGGCGTCTTGATCACCTTGCCGTCGCCGAAGTCGAAGGTCAGGTTGACCTGCTGGCCGACGAGGAGCTTCTGGTTCAGGCCGACGAGCTGGAGGAACTGCGGGTTGCCGCTGTTGAGCTGCGCGTAGCCGAGCGCCGGGATCTCGATCCGGGCCGGCTGGCCGGCCGGTGCCGACGCGCTCTCCGACGGCGACGCGCTCCCCGACGGCGACTCGCTGGGCGAGGCGGACGGTGAGGCGGGCACCTCCAGCGACTGGCTGGGGGAGGCGCTGGGGTCGGCGGCGGTGGGCGACGCCGACGCCGGCTCGGTCGGCGAGCCGGTCGGGGTGGCCGCGCCGCTGGCGCCGGCCGCGCCGGTGAGCAGGATCTCACGGGCGCTGTCGGTGGTGACGGTCACCGTCACCGGGGCCTGGCTGTCGTTGTAGATCACGACGTTCAGCGGCGCGTTCGCGCCGGCCTGGTAGCCCTCCGGGCCGGGGAACTGCACGTAGAGCCCGCGCACCTTGTAGAGGTTGTCGGAGGTCTGGACGTTGACGCCCTGGACCGACGGGATCTTGTTGGCGGTCTCGGCCACCTGCCCGGCGCCGCACCCGGACAGCAGCAGGCTCGCCGCCGCCGCCGTGCCGGCCAGCAGCAGGGCCGGCCGCCGGGAACCCCTGATCGAGCGCGTCACGTCGGTCCTCCTCGTCACGATCCCCGCCCGGTCGACCCCCGGACACGGGGTGGCCATACCCGCGCAGACCGCGCTCCAGGGTAGTTGGAGCTGATCGAGGCCCGCACGCGGACCCGGCAATGCCACCCTCGGTGGCGACGGCTCAGACCACCCGGCCGTTCGCCACCAGCAGCACCACATCGATGAGCGCCACCACCAGCACCGACCGGAAGGCGGCCACCGGACGGCCGCCGGTCCCGGCCGCGGCGCGTCCGACGTACCACCCGAGGGCCGGCACCGCGACGGCGGCGGCGACCGCCGACAGGCCGGTCCACGACGGCGGCCCGGGCGGACCGAACACCAGGGCGACGGTGGCGGCGAGGAGCAGCCCGGCGGCGGCCCACCGGCTGCCCGCGGGGCCCAGCCGGTGGGGCAGCCCGCGCACTCCGGTGCGGGCGTCGTCGGCCAGGTCGGGCAGCACGTTCGCGAAGTGCGCCCCGGCGCCCAGCAGGGCGGCGGCGGCCACCAGCCAGACCGGCGGCGCGGGCGAGCCGGGCCGGGCCAGCACCACGAACGCGGGCAGCGCGCCGAACGAGACCGCGTAGGGCAGCACCGACACCGGCGTCGACTTCAGCGGCTTGTTGTAGAGCAGCGCGGAGACCAGCCCCAGCGTGGCGCAGGCCGCCGCGGCCGGGCCGCCGGCCAGCGCCAGCAGTCCGGTGGCGACGGCGGCCACCGCGGTGGCCCGGGCCAGCGTCGGCCGGCTGACCGCGCCGGTGGTCACCGGCTTGTCGGTACGCCCCACCGCGGCGTCCCGGTCGGCGTCGATCAGGTCGTTGCTCCAGCCGACCGCGAGCTGGCTGGCCAGCACCGTCAGCGCCACCGTCACGATTCCCACGGCGGTGTGCCCGACGCCGGCGGCGAGCAGCGCGGCGACCACCACGACCGCCGCCGCCGGCTCCGGATGACTCGCCCTGACCAGCCCTAACACCCGCGTCGACATAAGGGAAGTCTGGTCGTTACCGGGGAGTCGTGCCACGCTCGGTCCATGCCAGACGTGTCGGCGGTGCCGAGCCCGCACCGGGCGCTGCCCCCGAACGACCCCCGGCAGTACGACGACCTGGCCGGCGAGTGGTGGCGGCCGGACGGCGCCTTCGCCATGCTGCACTGGCTGGCGCGCGCCCGCGCCGCCCTGGTGCCCCCGGCGTCCACCCCGGACGACCTGCTGGTCGACCTCGGCTGCGGGGCCGGGCTGCTGGCGCCGCACCTGGCCGGCAAGGGCTACCGGCACGTCGGGGTGGACCTGACCCGCTCCGCGCTCGACCAGGCCGCCGCGCACGGCGTGACAGTGCTCCAGGGTGACGCCACCGCCGTGCCGCTGGTCGACGGGTGCGCCGCCGTGGTCTCCGCCGGCGAGCTGCTGGAGCACGTGCCGGACTGGCGACGGGCGGTGGCCGAGGCGTGCCGGTTGCTGCGGCCCGGCGGGCTGCTGGTGCTGGACACGCTCAACGACACGCTGCTGGCCCGGCTGGTCGCGGTGGAGCTGGGTGAACGGCTGCCGACCGTGCCGCGCGGCATCCACGACCACCGGCTCTTCGTGGACGCCCGGGCGCTGGTCGCCGAGTGTGCCCGGCACGGCGTGTCGTTGCGCCTGCGCGGGGTCCGGCCGGAGCTGGGCGGCACGCTGGCCTGGTTGCTGCGCCGGTGGCGGGGCGGCGACCGTCCGGTCCGGACGGAGCCGCGCATCGTGCCGACGCGGTCGACCGCGGTGCTCTACCAGGGCAGTGGACGCCGGGGCGGATAGCGGAGGTCACCGGGGGTAAGGGACGCCGAGAAGGGGGCGACATGACCGTGTACGCGCTGGAGGCGGCCCGCCGGTTGGCGCCGCGACTGGCCGCCCGGGCGGCCGGGCACGACCGGGACGGCTCGTTCCCGGTGGACGACTTCGCCGACCTTCGCCAGGCCGGCCTGTTCGGGCTGATGGTCCCGCGCGAGCTGGGCGGGCAGGGCGCGACCTTCGCCGAGTACGCCGCCGTCGCCACCGAACTGGCCCGCGGCAACGGCGCCACCGCGCTGGTGTTCAACATGCACGCCTCGGTCACCGGGGCGCTGGGCGCGGTGACCGAGGAACTGGCCGAGGCGCTCGGCGTACCGGAGGAGGCGCTGGCCGCCCGCGACCGGCTGTTGCGCGCGGCGGCCGACGGCGCGTGGTATGCGGTGGCGATGAGCGAGCGCGGCGCCGGCGCGCGGTTGTCCCAGCTCAGCACCGTCTACGAGCCGGTCGACGGTGGCTGGCACATCAAGGGCGCCAAGACGTTCTGCTCCGGCGCCGGCCACCCGGACGGCTACCTGGTGGCCGCGCGCAGCGCCACCGACCAGTCGCTGGTCTCCCAGTTCCTGGTCCCGGCCGGGGCGGGGATCACGGTCGAGCCGACCTGGGACTCGCTCGGCATGCGCGCCACCTCGTCGCACGACCTGCACCTGGACGTGACCGTCCCGGCCGACCGGCTGCTCGGCGGCGTGGAGGGGTTGGCGCTGGTGGTGGCCCAGCTCATGCCGCACTGGTTGGTGGCCAGCTATGCCGCCGTCTACGTCGGGGTGGCCCGGGCCGCGATCGACGCGGCCGCCGAGCACCTGAACACCCGCGGCCTGGCCGGGTTGCCGGCGGTCCGGGCCCGCCTGGGTCGGGCGGACGCGGCCACCGCCGCCGCCGAGCTGGTGGTCGCCGAGGCGGCCCGTCGGGTCGACGAGGAACCCGGCTCCGCCGAGACGAACCGCTGGGTGTGGCGGGCCAAGCTGCTGGCCGGCACCACGGCGGCCGACGTGGCGGCGTCCATGCTGGAGGCGGCCGGCACGTCGGCGACCCGCCGGGGTCATCCGTTGGAGCGCCTCTACCGGGACGCCCGGTGCGGCTCGCTGCATCCGGCCACCTCCGACGTGTGCGCCGACTGGCTCGGCATCGCCGCGCTCGGCGGCGACCCGGACCGGGACGGCTCGGTCCCTCGTTGGTGAGCGCGAGGAGTGAGCCGGTTCTGCGAGCCCCGCAGTCGCGAACGAAGGCCGGCCCGGGAGCGGGGAACGTTGTCGAGAGGTGGGGGACGTGGGCGTACCGGTGATCGCGGGTCTGGGCATGGCGCTGCCGCCGGGCGCCGCGCAGGACGAGCTGTGGACGGGTTTCTTCGAGAAGCACTTCTCGGGCACCACGCGGGTGCTGGCCGAGAAGATCTTCGCCAACTCCGGGGTGACCCGGCGGCAGGCGGCGGTGAACCCGCTGCTGGAGGATGTCTCGGAGTGGCCGACCGAGCGCCGGATGCGCCGCTATCAGGTCGAGGCGCTGCCGCTCGGGAAGGAGGCGGTCAGCCGCGCGCTCACCGCCGCCGGCCTGGACGCCTCCGACGTCGGCCTGTTCGTGGTCTGTTCCTGCACCGGTTACGCCACGCCCGGCCTGGACATCCTGCTGGCCCGTGACCTCGGCATGGCCCCGGGCACCCAGCGCATGTTCGTGGGGCACATGGGTTGCTACGCGGCGCTGCCCGGGCTGGGTGCGGTGAGCGACTTCGTCACCGCCCGGGGGCGGCCGGCGCTGCTGCTCTGCGCGGAGCTGACCAGCCTGCACATCCAGCCGCCGGGTGCCCGGGTGGACACCCAGCAGATCGTCTCGCACGCGCTCTTCTCGGACGCGGCGGTCGCCGCCGTGGTCGTCCCCGGGGGCCGGGGGTACGCGGTGCGCGAGGTCACCTCCGTCACCGACACCTCCACCGCCGACCACATGACCTGGGACGTCACCGACACCGGCTTCCGGATGGGGCTGTCGCCGAAGGTGCCCACGGTGCTGTCCCGGTTCGTCCGCGACCTGGTGGACGACCTGTTGGCCCGGCACGGCTGCGACCGGTCCGAGGTGGACGGCTGGGCGGTGCACCCGGGTGGCCCGCGGATCCTCAACGTGGTGGAGCGTGAGCTGGAGCTGCCGCCGACGGCGCTGGCGGCGTCCCGGGAGACGCTGGCCGAGCACGGCAACTGCTCGTCCCCGACGGTGCTGCTGATCCTGGACCGGCTGGCCGGTAGGCCGTCGCCGCCGCGTCGGGTGGTGATGCTCGCGTTCGGGCCGGGGCTGACGCTCTACGCGGCGTTGCTGGAGCGCGCGGGCTGACGGGCCGCCGGTCGCGTCGATACGCTGCTCGGCATGGTCTCGGAGGAGCGGATCCGGGCGGCGATGCTGGTCGGCCTGACCGTGCTGGCGGTGGCGCTCGGCGGGTGGTGGTGGCGGTCGACGGCGCCCTGGCTGGGCACGACCGTGGGCGCCTCCGCCGACGACCTCGCCCGGTCCCGCGTCGATGTCGACGCCGCGGTCGGGGCGGCGCCACCGGAGCAGCCGACAGCCCGCTCCAGGATGGTGGTCGAGGTCGATCCCCGTACCGGCGAGGTCCGTTCGCCGGTGGTGGTCGACGTGGAGCCCGACGGTGGGACGCGCCAGGGGGACGTGTCGCACGTGGTGTGGCGGGAGACGTCCCGGCTGTCGCCGGGCGGGCCGCCGGTCGTGCGGCAGGCGAATCCGTCGCGGGACGACGAGTACCGGCTGTCGGTGAGCTGTGCCGGCGACGGGGCCGTCTCGATGACGGTGTCCGGGGCCGGCTCCGACGGCGTGGAGCGGGTGATGGGCTGCGGTGGGCGGGTGAACGTCTCGCTCCTGGGCGGCACGGGCGCGCCGGTGTTGGTGCGGTTCGCCGCGGTACGGGGCGAGGTCGAGCTGGACGCGCGGATGGAGGCGCTCTACTGAGCCGGGTTCAGCCGGCCAACCGGGCCAGGTCGGCCTGGTAGTCCGCCGCCGGTCCCAGTTCCGGCACCACCCGGACGAGCGTGCCCCGTCGGTCCACGAGCAGCGCGGCGGCGGTGCCCGGGTGGGCCGAGAGGTGCAGGTAGGAGCGCAGGCCGCCGGCCGGGTCGCCGAGTGGGCGTACCCCGGGAGCGGTGGCGGGCCCGGCGCTGCGGCCCTCGGTCACGGTGACCACTGTGACGCCGGTGGGTGCGGTGGCCGCCGCCGTGCCGACCTGGTCGAC
This sequence comes from Micromonospora sp. NPDC018662, assembly GCF_044391475.1. Lineage (NCBI taxonomy): Bacteria > Bacillati > Actinomycetota > Actinomycetes > Micromonosporales > Micromonosporaceae > Micromonospora > Micromonospora sp. NPDC018662. The sequence goes on along the minus strand of NZ_JBISAC010000002.1, from coordinate 811,859 downwards.
GCAGGCGCAGGCGTCGACCAGGATGATCATGGCGGGGAGCAGGCTGCGCAGCGGCACCGGTGTGTCGTCGGCGCCGACCAGGTCGAGCGCGGGCAGCGGGCCGACCGCCGCCGGCGTGGGAGCGCTGGCCCGGGGGAGCACGGTCGGCGCACCGGGGGAGCGGTGCGGTCGCGGCCAGGTGACGGCGGCCAGCCCGGCGAGTGTGATCAGCACCGAGACCAGCAGCGTCAGCAGGGGGAGCGTGAACCGGGCCGGCCGGCCGGTGCGTCGAGGCGCGCGGCGCAGCTCGCGGCGGACCTGCCGGGCCTCGTCGGCGAGCGCCGAGGCGTCGTCGGGCACGACGACCCGGCCCCATTCCGGAGGCAGCCCCGGCAGCCCGTCCGCCGGGCCTTGGCCGTCCGCGTCAGGCACGCCCATCGGACCCCCAGGAACGTCTCGGCGAGCGGACGTCACGTCCACCATCAGGGTCCCGCACCGGGGGCCGTACCGCCACACCTGGGCGCGGGTGGAGTTACGGAGCTACCATGGAAGAAGCGCATTGCCCTAGATCCGTACGCTCCGGTCACCCGTACCGGGTTGTCATTTGTTCGTCACGGAGCGTGTTCAATCCATCGTCTTGGCCTCCTGTCAAGCCGAAGAAATACCTCTCACAGGGCCCCTGAGCTGCGCCAACGATCAGGACAGCGGTGAGACATCGGTGCCTGAGCGTGTTACCCTAGACACAGCGAAAGGGGTTTCGAACCTATGGTTTTCAGTGTCGGCGAGACCGTTGTTTACCCCCACCACGGGGCCGCACTCATCGAGGCAATCGAGACTCGGGTCATCAAGGGCGAGCCCAGGGAATACCTCGTCCTGAGGGTCGCGCAGGGTGACCTGACGGTCCGGGTGCCCGCCGAGAACGCCGAGATCGTGGGTGTGCGCGAGGTGGTCGGCGAAGAGGGCCTGGGCAAGGTCTTCGACGTGCTCCGTGCTCCGCACACCGAGGAGCCCACCAACTGGTCGCGGCGTTACAAGGCGAATCTGGAGAAGCTGGCCTCCGGCAACCCGCTGAAGGTGGCCGAGGTCGTCCGCGACCTGTGGCGCCGGGAGCGGGAGCGGGGCCTGTCGGCGGGCGAGAAGCGCATGCTCGCCAAGGCTCGTGACATCCTCGTGGGCGAGGTCGCGCTGGCCGAGAAGAGCACCAAGGACGAGGCGGAGTCGCTGCTCGACAAGGTGCTGACCGAAGCCTGATCCGCACCGCTGCCTCTACCCGCAGCACCAGGAACGAAACCGAGGACCGCGACGTGACCGCGCAGCTCAATCCGCGCGGTGACGTCGCGGTCCTCGTTCCTGCGGCCGGTGCCGGCGTACGCCTCGGCCCCGGCGCTCCGAAGGCGCTCCGAGCGCTGGGCGGCGAGCCGCTGCTGGTGCACGCCGTCCGGCGGATCGCCGCCGCGCCGTCGGTGCACACGATCGTGGTGGCCGCGCCCGCCGCCGACGTCGAGTCGGTCCGGGCGCTGCTGGCCCCGGTGGCACCGGTGACCGTGGTGCCGGGTGGCGCCGAACGCCAGGCCTCCGTCGCGGCGGCCCTCGCCGCCGTGCCGGCCGGGCCGGAGATCGTCCTGGTCCACGACGCGGCCCGGGCGCTCACCCCGCCCGAACTGGTCGAGGCGGTGGCCGAGGCGGTCCGCGGCGGGCACGACGCGGTGATCCCGGTGCTGCCGGTGGTCGACACGATCAAGGAGGTCGACGCCGCCGAGCGGGTGCTCGGCACCGTCGACCGGGCCGTCCTGCGCGCGGTGCAGACCCCCCAGGGCTTCCGCCGGCCGGTGCTGACCGCCGCGCACCGGGCGGCCGGTGATCCGCTCACCGACGACGCCGGCCTGGTGGAGAAGCAGGGCGTCGCGGTCTTCTGCGTGCCCGGCTCCGAGCTGGCCCTGAAGATCACCCGCCCGTTCGACCTGACCCTCGCCGAACACCTCCTGACCGCCGGCGCCTGACCGTCCCCGTGCTGCGTCGATCAAGGAGTTTGCGTCGGCCGCACGGTCCCTCGTGACGCGAACTCCTTGATCGACGTGGGCGGCGACGGAGTGGTGGCATGCCCGGTGAGGTAGTGCTAGTCAGCCTTGTTCAGCTCTCGGGTGGCGGCGGCTCGTCCGCGCCGCGTGCCTTCCACGGCTGGTGTTCCGCGATCCAACGCTCTACGTCTTCCGCCCACCAGACGGAGCCACCGGCTAGGCGTTCGAACGGCTCGGGGAAGTCGGGCCGGCTGGTGAGCTGGACCACCCGGACGCGCAGTGCCGGGAAGATGGGTGCTCGATGCTGAATTGGGCGCGTGGGGTGTTGAAGGCGCGACGCCACGCTGGCAACCGCCCGGAGATCTGATTTGCACGAGGAGAGCACACAGAGCGGTCCGGACCCAGTGGTCCGGGGTCTCTCACGATGCCGGAGCGAAAAGAGCCCCAGGCGCATGCACGAGGCAGAGGCGACACTGGGGCGTACGGGACAAAGCTAGCGCTAGCCCACGCGATCGTCCAGGAGCGACGCGTACGCTCGGGTCATGATCGTTCCTCGGGTGGCCGTCGGCACCGACGTGCACGCGTTCGCGGCCGGACGGCCCTGCTGGGTCGCCGGCCTGCACTGGCCCGGGCAGGACGGCCTGGCCGGCCACTCGGACGCCGACGTGGTGGCGCACGCCGCCTGCAACGCGTTGCTCTCCGCCGCCGGCCTCGGCGACCTGGGCGCCAACTTCGGGGTCGACCAGCCGGAGTGGGCGGGCGCCTCCGGGGTGGCGCTGCTGACCGAGAGCGCGCGCCGGGTGCGGGCGGCCGGCTTCACGATCGGCAACGTGTCGGTGCAGGTGGTCGGCAACCGGCCCCGGATCGGGTCCCGTCGGGACGAGGCGCAACGCGTGCTCTCCGAGGCGGCCGGCGCGCCGGTCACGGTGTCCGCGGCGACCACCGACGGCCTCGGCTTCACCGGGCGCGGCGAGGGGCTGGCCGGCATCGCGGTGGCGCTGGTGTACGAGGCACCGGCGCACTGACCCGTTCCGCGTCGCCGGGTGACGGCGGTTACGCTCGCCGGGATGCCGAGTGACGCCGCCCCCGACCAGTCCGCCGCCGACGGCTACCTGCAACGCGCGCACCTCCTCGCCGAGCTGGGCCGCTACGACGAGGGGATCGGCGAGCTGACCGCGCTGATCGCGGTGGAGCCCGCGCACCTCGCCGCGCTGACCATGCTGGCCCGGATGCAGCTCGCCGCCGGTCGTCCCGCCGAGGCGCTGACGGTGGCCGAGGCGGCGGTCGCCGCCGACCCGGGTGGCGCGCCGGCGCTGGTGGCACGCGGGTTCGCGCTGCTCGACCTGGAGCGCTGGAAGGCCGCCGCGAGCACCGCGGACGAGCTCCTGGCGCTCGACCCCACCGACGCGTACGCGCAGCGCAGCGCCGCCGCGATCCTGTCCGCCGCGCGCAACGGGCAGCCGGCGCTGGACGCGGCCTGGCGGGGGGTCGAGCTGACGCCGGACGAACCGGAGGCGCACCTCGTGCTCGGCCTGGTCGCGGTCCGGCTGGAGCTGTTCGACCTGGCCGAGCGCGCCTACCGGGAGGCGTTGCGACTGGACCCGGAGCTGGCCGGCGCGGGGCAGGACCCGGGCGTGGCCCGGCTGGAGCGGCGGCGCTACGCGGAGACGCTGGAGCACCTGACCGAGGTGGCCGACATCTCCCCGGCCGGGCCCGACCCGGTGCGGACCGTCGATGCCGGTGTGCGCCGGCTGGTGCTGTCCGCCGCCGGTTGGTCGCTGGCCGCCTCCCTGCTGGTCGCCGCGCTGGCCCCGACCGCGCCGGGCGTGTCCCGGCTGCTCGCGGCGCTGGCGGCGGTCGGGGCGGTGCTGCTGGCCTGGCGGCCGCTGACCCGGCTGCCCGGCGTGCGGGACGCGATGTCGCGCGGTCTGGCCCCGGCGGTGTACGCGGGGGCCGCCGCGCCGCTGCTGCTGCTGGTCTACGCGTTGGTCGGTGGCCCGTGGCCGCTGGTCGGGGCGATCACCGCCACGGTGGTCGCCGGGTTCGTCGCGCTCACCCGGCGCTGAACGGGTATTCCCGCTGGCCCGGGTGAGGAAGCATACGTGTGCCGGCCGGTGGTCCCGGGGTAGGAAGGTCGAATGCTGACTGTCAACGCCTACGCGGCGACGTCCGCGACCGACCCGCTCACGCCGACCACCATCGAGCGGCGGGACCTCGGACCGGACGACGTCCTCATCGACATCAAGTTCGCCGGCATCTGCCACTCCGACATCCACACCGCGCGCAGCGAGTGGGGCCCGACCACCTATCCGATCGTCGTCGGCCACGAGATCGCCGGCGTGGTGCGGGAGGTCGGCTCCGCGGTGACGAAGTTCGCCGTCGGCGACCGGGTCGGCGTCGGCTGCATGGTCGACTCCTGCCGGGAGTGCGACAACTGCCGCCGGGGTCTGGAGCAGTACTGCCTCAAGGGCAACATCGGCACGTACGGGGCGGTCGGCCGGGACGGCCAGCCGACCCAGGGCGGCTACGCACAGGCCATCGTGGTCACCGAGGACTTCGTGCTGCGCATCCCGGACGGCATCGAGCTGGACGCCGCCGCGCCGCTGCTCTGCGCCGGCATCACCACCTACTCGCCGCTGCGGCACTGGAACGCCGGGCCGGGCCGGAAGGTGGCCGTGATCGGCATGGGCGGCCTCGGTCACATGGCCGTCAAGCTCGCGCACGCCATGGGCGCCGAGGTGACCGTGCTGTCCCAGTCGTTGAAGAAGCGGGAGGACGGGCTGCGGCTCGGTGCCGACCACTACTTCGCCACCTCGGACGAGGGGACGTTCACGGAGCTGGCCGGCTCGTTCGACCTGATCGTCAACACCGTCAGCGCGACCATCGACCTGGACGCCTACCTGGGCCTGCTGGCCGTGGACGGGACGCTGGTGAACGTGGGCGCGCCGGAGGACCCGCTGTCGGTGCGCGCGTTCTCGCTGATCCCGGCCCGGCGGTCGTTCGCCGGCTCGATGATCGGCGGCATCGCGGAGACCCAGGAGATGCTCGACTTCTGCGCCGAGCACGGGCTGGGTGCCGAGATCGAGGTGATCCCGGCCGAGAAGATCAACGAGGCGTACGAGCGGGTGCTCGCCTCCGACGTGCGCTACCGCTTCGTCATCGACGCCTCGACGTTCTGACGATCCGATGCGAGGAAGGGGGCCGCGTTCGCGCGGCCCCCTTCGTCGTACGTCAGGGCTTGCGCGCCCAGGTCCAGGCGTAGCCGTCGTCCTCGCAGGCGGTGCCCGCGTCGCAGAGGTCCAGCGGGCGGAACGTGTCGACCATGACCGCCAGCTCGTCGAAGAAGTCCGCCCCGATCGACCGCTCGGCGGCGCCCGGCTGCGGGCCGTGGGTGAAGCCGGACGGGTGCAGCGAGATCGAGCCCTGCTCGATGCCGGAGCCGCGCCGGGCCTCGTAGTTGCCGCCGGTGTAGAACAGCATCTCGTCGGAGTCGACGTTGTGGTGGTTGTACGGCACCGGGATGGCGGCCGGGTGGTAGTCGACCTTGCGCGGCACGAACGAGCAGATCACGAAGTTCGGGCCCTGGAAGGTCTGGTGCACCGGCGGCGGCTGGTGGATCCGCCCGGTGATCGGCTCGAAGTCGTGGATGGAGAACGCCCACGGGTACAGGTGCCCGTCCCAGCCGACCACGTCGAACGGGTGGTTGGCGTAGACGTACCTCGTCCATCCGCGGCGGTGCTTCACGAGCACCTCCACCTCCTCGCCGTCGACCAGCAGCGGGGTGTCCGGTCCCCGGACGTCGCGCTCGCAGTAGGGCGAGTGCTCCAGGAACTGCCCGCGTACGGAGAGGTAGCGCTTGGGCGGGCCGATGTGGCCGGACGCCTCGACGGCGAGCAGCCGGGTCGGCTCGTCGCCGGTCGGCACCAGGCGGTGGATGGTCGAGGTGGGGATGACGACGTAGTCGCCGGCCACGGCGTCGAGCGCGCCGAACGGCGACTCCACCCGCAGCGAGCCGGATTCGAGATAGAGGCAGTGGTCGCCGGTGGCGTCGCGGAACAGCGGCGACGGCCGGTCGGCCAGCACGTACGCGATCCGGACGTCGTCGTTGGCGAGCAGGTACCGCCGGCCGAGCACCGGGTCCGCACCGCTGCCGTCGAGCTTGTGCGTGCGCAGGTGGCGCGGCTTGAGCGGCAGGTTCGGCACCCGGGTGACGGTGGGCGGGGCGAACTCCTCGGCGGCGAGGATCGCGGTCGGCGCGTGCCGGTGGTAGAGCAGCGACGAGTCGGACGAGAAGCCCTCCTGGCCGACCAGTTCCTCGGCGTAGAGCGTGCCGTCGGGCTGCCGGAACTGGGTGTGGCGCTTGCGGGGCACCTCGCCCACGCTGCGGTAGTACGGCATCTCGCCTCCGTTATGTCCCGTTGGCCGGCCGGTGGCGTCCGATAATCGGACGCGGTTGTCCGTTCCTCGTAGCGTCCCGTACATTCTTCTCTCGTGTCAACGCAGGTGCCCCGCCTCCTCACCGGCCTGGTCGACGACGCCGCGGTCTTTCCGCCCGGCAACGCCGCGCTGCCCGACGCGGTGACCGCGCACCGCCGGCACCGCGACGCCTGGTACGCCGGCCTGGTCGGCCCGCTGCTGCTGCCCGCCTCGGAGATCGAGGACGGCGCGCTGCGCGGGCAGGTGGACCCGGCCGATGGCTTCGTCATCGGGCTGATCGGCGACACCGGCCTCGACCGGCTACCCGCCGCGCTCGCCGCCCTCACGCCGGACGGCGTCACCGCCCGGCAGGTCGAGGCGCCGGTCGCCAAGCGGGGCGAGGACCCGCAACCCGGCCTGGCCGAGCTGGTCGCGCTCGCCGGGCGGCTCGACGGCACCGCCGTCTACGCGGAGATCCCACTGACGTTCGGGCTGATGGGCGCGCTGGACGCGCTCGCCGAGGCCCGGGCCGGCGGACTGCCGGTGGCGGCCAAGTTCCGCACCGGCGGGCTGGCCGCCGAGCTGTTCCCGACCCCGGTCGAGCTGGCCGCGGTCATCTGCGCCTGCCGGGACCGGGACCTGCCGTTCAAGCTCACCGCCGGGCTGCACCACGCGATCCGGCACCGCGATCCGGAGACCGGCTTCACCCACCACGGTTTCGTCAACGTGCTGGCCGCCACGCTGGCCGCGGTCGAGGGCGCCGAGGTGGACGGTGTGGCCGAGCTGCTGGCCGTCACCGACTCGGTGCGCGTGGTCGAGGCGGCCCGGGCCCGGCGCGAGGCGCAGCGCCCGCTCTGGGTCGGGTACGGCTCGTGCAGCATCGCCGAACCACTTACCGATCTGATCCGGCTGGGGCTGGTGAACGGAGGCTTCGAATCGTGAGCTGGGTTCCTGGGGCGGCGGGTTCGCCGTACGGGGTGACGAACCTGCCGTACGGCGTGTTCCGCCACGGTGAGCGCGAGCCGCGCATCGGCGTCCGCATCGGCGATCTCGTGCTGGACCTGGCCGGCGCGGAGGCCGCCGGTCTGGTGCTGGCCGGCGGCGCGCTGGGCGGGCACACGCTGAACGCGTTCCTGGCGCTCGGCCGGCCGCAGTGGACCGCCGTCCGGGAGCGCGTCACCGAGCTGCTCACCGACCCGGCGCACCGGCCGGCGGTGGAGCCGCTGCTGGTGCCGGTCGGTGAGGTCGAGCTGCTGCTGCCGTTCGAGGTGGCGGACTACGTCGACTTCTATTCCTCCGAGCACCACGCCTCGAACGTCGGGCAGATCTTCCGGCCCGGCCAGCCGCCGCTGCTGCCGAACTGGAAGCACGTGCCGATCGGCTACCACGGCCGGGCCGGCACGGTGGTCGTCTCCGGCACGCCGGTGGTACGCCCCAGCGGGCAGCGCGCCAGCGCGCAGGGCCCCACCACCGGCGCCTCCGTACGCCTCGACATCGAGGCCGAGGTCGGCTTCGTGGTCGGCGTGCCGAGCCGGCTCGGCGAGCCGGTGCCGGTGGCCGACTTCGCCGACCACGTCTTCGGCGTGGTGCTGGTCAACGACTGGTCGGCCCGGGACATCCAGGCCTGGGAATATCAGCCGCTCGGCCCGTTCCTGGGCAAGTCGTTCGCCACCTCGGTGGCCGGCTGGGTCACGCCGCTGGACGCGCTCGGCGCCGCGTTCGTGCCCGCGCCCGACCAGGACCCGCCGGTGCAGGACTACCTGCGCGACACCCCGCACCTCGGGCTGGACCTGACGCTGTCGGTGGAGTGGAACGGCGAGCGGGTGACCGAGCCGCCGTTCGCCACCATGTACTGGACGCCGGCCCAGCAGCTCGCCCACCTCACCGTCAACGGGGCGTCGCTGCGCACCGGCGACCTCTACGCCTCCGGCACCGTCTCCGGCCCGGAACGCGGCCAGGTCGGCTCGTTCCTGGAACTCACCTGGGGCGGGTCCGAGCCGGTGACGTTCGCCGACGGCAGCCAGCGGACGTTCCTGGCCGACGGCGACACGGTGACGATCACCGCCACCGCGCCCGGCCCGGACGGCACCACGATCGCGCTCGGCGAGGTCACCGGGACGGTCCTCCCGGCCCGCTGAGATCCGGTTTCCCGAACCGAAGGCCCCGGTCGCACCCACTGTGCGACCGGGGCCGTTTCCTCGTGCGTTGATCGACGCGGATCGGGTGCGCGCGGGCGGTGCCGGTCCGGTACGCACCCACGAGGAAACACAGGGAGGACCGAGCATGACCGAGCTGATCGGTGCCGTCTGGCGCACCAGCAGCCGTTCCAACGATCAGGGCCTCTGCGTCGAGGTGGCCACGAACGTGGTGGCCGCGCACGGCGTGGTGGGCGTACGCGACTCGAAGGACCCCAGCGGTCCGGCACTCGCGGTGAGCCCACCGGGGTGGACCGCGTTCGTCACGGCGTTGCGGCGCGACGCCTTCCGCGGCTGATCGATCCCGGCGACCCCGGTGCCCCGCCGGGGGCGCCGGCGGCGGAATTGTCACCATGGGGCTCCCCCACACCGGTGACGGCCCGTACCGTGGACGACACGGGAGGTGCCATGTCCACGGTAACCGTTTCCGCCTTCATCGAAGCGCAGGACGCCGACCTCTGGCGCCTGCTCACCGACCTTCCGGCCCGTGCCGACTGGCTCTCCGCGGTCGGCGCGGTCGAGGTGCTCACCGCCGGTGGGTTCGGGCCCGGCACCACCTGGCGGGAGACCCGCCTCCGACCGGACGGCGGAGCCGAGCCGGAGGAGTTCGAGGTCGTCGAGGCCGTCGCGCCGCGCCGCCTGGTGCTCGGCTCTCCCGGGTCCGGCGTCGACTACCGGATCACCTTCACGCTGCGCACGGTCGAGCGGCGGCGGCGCGGCTGCACCGAGGTCACCGTCGAGCAGGAGGCGGTGCCCACCCGGCCGTACGGTCGGGTGCTGGCGCTGATCCTCGGCGGCCTGGCCGCCCGGGCGGTGGAGGGCGCGCTCCGGCGTGACCTGGCCGACCTGGCGCTGGCCGCCGGCCCCAGCCGCTCCACCGAGGCCGCCTGAGCCGAGGGTCGGGCGACCGGATCGCGGTCGTGCCCCGGCCGGTAGGGTGCCGGGGCGGAGGTGGCGGATGGCGAAGGCCGGCAGGCGGCGGGCCGTGGTGGCGCTGGTGGCGGTGCTGGCCGTCGCGGCGTCGGTCGCCGTGGTCGTCCGGGTGCTGGCGCCGGCCGAGGTCGAGACCGAGGCCCGGGGCGCGTACCCGGAGGCGACCACACCGACCGCCGGGGTGATCGGGCGGCTGCCGGTGGCGCCGCTGGTCGTGGACGGCCGGCTCCGCGTCTACGCCGGCACCCGCCAGGTGTACGCGGACCAGCCGGTCACCGGTCGGCACCGGGTCACCCCGTTCTGGTCCTACCGACGGTGGCCGGCGACGCTGGTCGGCGTGCTGGCCGAGGGCACCACCGTGGTCAGCCGCTGGTCCGACGGGAAGCTGGTGGCGCTGGACGCGCGTACCGGCCGGGTGGCCTGGCGGGCCGACGGGCCCGAGCCGGGGTCGGTGCCGAAGCCCCGCCGCACGTTCGCCGCCACGGTCTGGGATCCGGCCGGCCTGCACGTGGCCCGCACCGCCGACGGCCGCGACGTGCTGCTCGCCGCCGGTCCCGGCGCGGTCGGCGGGTACGCGTTGACGGACGGCCGCCGACTGTGGCGCGCCGACGTCGGCCGGGGCTGCCGGGTCGACGTGGGCAGCACCGCGAGCGGCGAACTCGTCGGCGTGGACACCTGCGACGGACCGGCCGCGCTCGAGCTGCGGGACGCGGCGACCGGCGTGGTGCGCACCCGCTGGCGGCCACCGGACGCGCCGGACCGACTCGTGGTCACAGCGGTCGGCTGCCACTACGGGCACTCCGGCTGCCGTGGCCTGCGTACCGCCGGGCCGGACGGTGGGCGCAGCCGGGGCTGGCTGGTGACGGATCCCGGCGAGCCGACCGCCGCGCCGGGCCTGGACGGGCCGGCGTCGGTGCTGGACGGCGAGCGGGTGGTGGACACGTCCGGCGGCGTGGTGACCGGGCGGTCCCCGCGTACCGGCGAGGAGCTGTGGCGACGGGCCGACGTCCACCCGGCCCGGGTGCTCGCGGTCGAGCCGGGACGGGTGCACCTGCTGACCGACCGGCGGGAACTGGTCACGCTGGACCCGCTCACCGGCGCGACCCGGTCCGAGTTCGTGCTGGACGTCGGGCGGGACGGGATCGGCTGGCAGCCGGGCCGGGCGTACGCGGTGGACGGCTACGTCGCGGTGGAGCGGGTCCGCGAGGACGCCACCCCCGACGACGACGACCAGGGCTATTACCTGATGGCCGAGTCGGTGCTGCTCGCCGCCACCTGATCGGCCGGCCGGTGAGAAGGGGCCCCTTCTCGACGCCAGGCGTTAAGCAGGGGCCCCTCCTTACCTCTCAGGCGAGCGCGGCCTCGGCGGCGGCCAGGAACGCGTCGTTCTCCGCCGGGGTGCCGATGGTGACCCGTACCCCGTCGCCCGGGAACGGCCGGACGATCACGCCGCGCGTCTCGCACGCCCGGCCGAACTCCACGGCCCGATCGCCCAGCGGCAGCCAGACGAAGTTGGCCTGGCTCTCCGGCACGTCCGGCACGAACTTGCGCAGCGCCTCGGTGACCCGGTCCCGTTCGGCCACCACCAGCGCGCAGCGCCGCTGCACCTCGTCGGCCTGGGCGAGCGCGGCCAGCGCGCCGGCCTGGGCGGCCATGCTGGTGGAGAACGGGGTGACCACCTTGCGGACGGCGGCGGCCACGGCCGGCGCGGCCACCAGCCAGCCGATTCGCAGGCCGGCCAGGCCCCACGCCTTGGAGAGGGTGCGCAGCACCGCCACGTTCGGCCGGTCCAGGTAGCTCAGGCCGTCCGGCACCTCGGCGTCGGTGACGAACTCCCGGTACGCCTCGTCGATCACCACGAGCACGTCGTCCGGCACCGCGTCGAGGAAGCGGTCCAGCTCGGCCTTGCGCACCGCCGTACCGGTGGGGTTGTTCGGGTTGCAGACCAGGATCATCCGGGTCCGGTCGGTCACCGCCGCCGCCATCGCCGCGAGGTCGTGCCCGTGGCCGGCGTCGTTCGGCACCCGCACGCTGGTCGCGCCGCTGGTCGCCGCGATGATCGGGTACGCCTCGAACGAGCGCCACGAGTAGAGCAGCTCGTCGCCGGGCAGGCAGGTGGCCCGCACCAGGTGCTCGGCCAGCGCCACCGAACCGCAGCCGGTGGCGATCCGGTCGGCGTCCACGCCGTAGCGCTCGGCGAGCGCCTGGCGCAGCGCCACCACGCCCATGTCCGGGTAGCGGTGCGAACCGGCGACCGCCTCGGCGACCGCCTCGACCACGCCGGGCAGCGGGCCGTACGGCACCTCGTTGCTGGCCAGCTTGATCGCCTCGGGCAGGCCCAGCTCCCGGGCCAGGTCGGCGGGGCTGCGGCCGGGCACGTAGTTGGGCAGCGCGTCCAGGTCGACGCGGGTGAGCCGCGGCGCGGGCTGGTGACGTCCGGTCTCGGTCATGGATTGTCTCCCGGGGGGTCGGCGCGGTCGCGCGGGGCGGTACGGGGGTCGGGCCGGTTACGGGGGAGTTGGACCACCACGGTCTGCGCCCGCTTGTCGTGCAGCGCCTGGCGCAGCGGCTGGTCGAACAGGGGCGAGACGGCGTCCACGAACTGGAGCAGCAGGCCCAGCCCGCAGCAGTACCAGAGCAGGGTGGGCATCCCGAGCGTGCTCCAGCGCCGGAAGGCCCGGCCGAAGCCGAGCGGCTGGTCCGCCTCGACCGGCAGGGCGCGTACGCCGGCCACCCGCTTGCCGAACGTCTGCCCGCGGGCCGCCATCGACGGCACCTCGTACGCGAACCAGAGCGCGGTGGCGATCAGCAGGATGGCGACCTGCAACCCGCCGGCCTGGTCGTCGATCTGGGGCAGCCCCTCGGTCGAGGTGTCGCCGTTCAACGCCCGGCGCATCGTCTCCCGCAGGTAGGGCTCGATCGCCTCGAAGTAGCGCCAGACGAACCACCCGTTGACCAGCACGTTGAGCAGGAACACCACGCCGAGGTCGATCAGGCGGGCGACCAGCCGGGCGCCGTACGAGGCGAGCGGCAGCCCATGCGGGCGCGGCACCGGCGGCCGGCCCGGCCACTGCGGGTACGGCCAGCCCGGCGGCGGTCCCTGCTGACCCGGCTGCCCCTGCTGGCCCGGCCACGGTCCGGCCTGGCCCGGCTGGCCGTGCTGGGGCGGCTGTCCCGGCCACGGTCCCGCCTGGCCCGGCTGTCCGGGCTGCCCTGGCCACGGTCCCGCCTGGCCCGGCTGTCCGGGCTGCCCTGGCCACGGTCCGGCCTGGCCCGGCTGCCCCCACCCCGGGCCGGGCTGCCCGGGCGGGACCGGCCCGGCCGGCTGACCGGTGGGGCCACCCGCCGGGCCGGAGGTCGGGCGGTCGGCGGCGGAGCCGGTGGCCGGCGTCGCGACGGCCGGTTCGGGCTCGGCGGGCGGTGGGCCGTCGGGCGGGGTGACGTCGACCGGGATCGGCGCGCCGATCCAGCCCTCCCCGTCCCACCAGCGGCGGGTCTCCGGTTCGGCGGGGTCGACGTACCAGCCGGGTTCCAGACTCACGGACATGCCTCGCGGTGCTCGTTCACGCTCACGGTGCCCCTTCAGTTCGCGACTGCGGGGCTCGCAGGCCCGGCTCGCTCCTCACGCTCACGGTGCCCCTTCAGTTCGCGACTGCGGGGCTCGCAGGCCCGGCTCGCTCCTCACGCTCACGGTGTCCCTTCAGTTCGCGACTGCGGGGCTCGCAGGCCCGGCTCGCTCCTCACGCTCACGGTGCAACCTTAACGACGACCGTGCCGGCAGCCTTGTCATGCAGGCACTGCTGCCAGGGCTTGTCCCAGAGCTGCCAGAGACCGTCGAGGTAGTTGAGGAACGGCACCAGCGAGGCGGCGACGAACTCGACCAGGTAGCGCTTGCCGAGCATGCCGCGGGTCAGCGTGGCGTCGGGCCGGGCCGGAATGATCCGCAGCTTCATCACCTTCTTGCCGAGCGTCTGGCCGGTCCGGCGGGCGTACTCGACGTGGTAGAGCCAGTAGAAGACCAGCAGCAGCAGGAACAGCCCCAGCTCGGCCAGGAGCACCGGCAGGAGGAAGTCGCCGAAGACGACCCAGGGGTCGGGCTCGGCCACCGTGCCGTCCGGGCCGGGCGCCGGCATCCGGTCGATCATGCGGAGGAAGAGCCAGATGAAGACCGGCGTGAAGAGCACCATCGCCACCGCGGAGGCGACCGCCGTGTCGATCAGCCAGGCCACCAGCCGTTCGCCGAACCCGGCCAGCGGCTGGCCGTTCGGGGCCAGCGCCGGTGGCGCGAACGCGACGTGCGGGGCGTACCCGGGAGGTGGGGGATAGCCGGGGAGGCCCGCGTACGTCGGCGGGGTGTGTTGCGCGGGCACCGCCGGGCCGGTCGGCGGCGCGAAGCCGCCGCCCACGGGCGGGGGCCCGGCGGGCGGCGGCGTCGTGTTCGGGGGAGGCTGGGTCACGCGGACAGTGTCACAGATTGCCGCGCTTCTCCTGCTCCCGCTCGATCGCCTCGAACAGGGCCTTGAAGTTGCCCTTGCCGAAGCCGAGGGAGCCGTGCCGCTCGATCAGCTCGAAGAAGACGGTGGGGCGGTCCTGCACCGGCTTGGTGAAGATCTGGAGCAGGTAGCCGTCCTCGTCCCGGTCCACCAGGATCTTGCGGGACTGGAGCTCCTCGATCGGCACCCGCACGTTGCCGATGCGGGCGCGCAGCTCCGGGTCCTGGTAGTAGGAGTCCGGGGTGTCCAGGAACTCCACGCCGGCCGCCCGCATGGCGTCCACGCTGGCCAGGATGTCGTTGGTGGCCACCGCGACGTGCTGGGCGCCGGGGCCCTGGTAGAACTCCAGGTACTCGTCGATCTGCGACTTCTTGCGGGCCACCGCCGGCTCGTTGAGCGGGAACTTCACCTTGCGGGTGCCGCTCGCCACCACCTTGCTCATCAGCGCGGAGTAGTCGGTGGCGATGTCGTCGCCGATGAACTCGGCCATGTTGCTGAAGCCCATGACCCGCTTGTAGAACTCGACCCACTCGTCCATCCGGCCCAGCTCCACGTTGCCGACCACGTGGTCGACGGCCTGGAAGAAGCGCTTCGGCTGGAGGCCGGCGTCGATCATCGGCTGCCGGTCCACGATCGGGCCGCGGGCCACGAAGCCGGGCAGGAACGGCCCGGTGTAGCGGGACCGGTCGATCAGCGTGTGCCGGGTGTCGCCGTACGCGCCGATGGACGCGATCCGGACGGTGCCGTGCTCGTCGCTGACGTCGTGCGGCTCCAGCAGGCCGGTCGCGCCCTGCGCGGTGGCGTGCGCGTACGCGGCGTCCACGTCCGGCACCTCCAGCGCGATGTCGGAGATGCCGTCGCTGTGCTTGGCCACGTGCGCCTCGCCGTCGGCGCCGGGGCGGACCACGCCGGTCAGCACGAACCGGGCCGACCCGCTGGTCAGCACGTACTGCGCGTGGTCCCGGTAGCCCTGCTCCGGCCCCCGGTACGCCACGCAGGTCATGCCGTAGGCGGTGGAGTAGTAGTGCGCCGCCTGCTTGGCGTTGCCGACCAGGAAGTGCAGGTGGTCGAGGCCCTTGACCGGGAACGGGTCCCGGCTGATGTCGTGGTCGACGGCGCCGACGAGAACGTCGGCGTCGACCTCCTCGGTCGACTGGGGTCGGTCGATCGCCTGGGTCATGGTGGCCTCCCTCGCGTACCGGCCGGCCTCGTGGGCCGCCGTGGATGTGCTTCCGGCGAGCATCGCCGGACGCCCGGGAATTGGGCAATAGTTGGCGGTATTCCTGGTCAGGTTGCACATTTGGTACCGTTGACCACCGTGAACACTGGTCAGGATGTACAGCTCGACGAGCTGGACGCGCGCTTGATCGAACTGCTCGCGGAGGAACCCCGGATCGGGGTGCTGGAGTGCTCGCGCCGGCTCAGCGTGGCCCGGGGCACCGTGCAGGCGCGGCTCGACAAGCTGGTCGGGCGCGGCGTGGTGGGCGGGTTCGGGCCGGAGATCTCCCCGGCCGCGATCGGCTTCGGGGTGACCAGCTTCGTCACGCTGGAGATCAGCCAGCGGCACGGCCACGACCAGGTCACCGCGCACCTGGCCGCCATCCCGGAGGTGCTGGAGGCGCACACCATCACCGGCTCCAGCGACCTGCTCTGCCGCATCGTGGCCCGGTCGAACACCGACCTCCAGCGGGTCATCGACCAGATCGTCGCCTCGGAGGGCATCCGGCGCGCCTCCACCATCATCGCGCTGGCCGAGCAGATCCCCTACCGCACGTTGCCCCTCGTCCGCTCCGCGGCCGAGGGGAAGGAAGGGCCCCCGCTTAACGCATTCGGTAGAGGCGGGGCCCCCTCTTAACACCTCGGGCCGGGCAAGAAGCGGCGCGACACGCCCCGCACGGAGCCCGGGGAACGGTGATCGTCGCTACCGTGTCCGGTGTGAAGGGCCTAGGCGTACGCGGCTGGTTGCTGCTCGGGCTCATCACCGTGGTCGTGCTCGCCGCCACCGGCGTCTGGAATCCCTTCCCCGGCCTGTGGGACTGGGTCGACCGGAGCAAGCCGATCTCCGAGCCGGACGTGGTCTGGCAGCAACGCGTCGGCGGCACCCCGCGCAGCGTCACCATCGCCGGCGACACCGTGATCGTCGAGCAGCGCACCCGGATCGAGGCCCGCAAGCTCGCCGACGGCAGCCAGCTCTGGGAGCGCAAGGCCGACTGGTCGGCGGTGGCCGGCAGCGGCCAGGGGTCGGTCGTCGCCGTGGGCAAGCTGCTCGACAAGGGGTACGAGGTGCTCGACCCGACCACCGGCGTGACCCGTCGGCGCGACGATCGCGCGGTCGCCGTCTGGACGTACCGGAACCTGCTGCTCGACGCGTACTGTGTGCAGGCCACCGACTGCACGCTGCGGGCCTGGGAGCCGCGCGGGACCGCTCCGCTGTGGAGCGCGTTCCTGCCCGGCGTGCACAGCGGCCTGCTCGCCGACAACCCGGAGCTGCTCGGCACCCGCCGGCTGGGCGCGACCCGCATCGACGGCGGGGTGGCCGGGCCGGAGTCGGTCCCGCCGCTGCTCGGCTTCCCGGTCGACGGCCGGGTGCACGTGGTGGACACCGCCACCGGCCGGGTGCTGCAGAACGTCCAGCCCGGTCGGGAGGAGCGGCTCGCGGTGGTCGGCGGCCGGCTGCTCCGGATCGCGGCCACCTCTCGCGACGGGAGCTGCTATTTCGTCATCACCGCCGTCGACCCGGCCACCGGCCAGCAGGTGTGGCGGCGGGCCGGGGTCAACCTGCGGACCGCGGACGCCGCCGGCTGCGTGCAGCGGGAGGACCCGCAGGGCGCCCGCAACGTGCTCATCGGGGTGGCCCCGGACGGCCGCGAGGCGGTGCTCGACGGCTACGACGGCCGACTGCTCCAGGTGGGCGCGGAGGGCGAGAAGCTGCTCGCCGTCGACGACCGGTACGCGGTGGTGCGCAGCGCCGACAAGGATTCCCTGCTCGGCCGCGAGCTGTCCGCCGACCGGACCCGGTGGACCCGCCCGGCCGGTCAGAAGAGCGGCGCGGCGCTCACCCCGTACGCGGTGGTGATCACGGAGGAGAAGCCGTCCCGGCTGGTCGCGGCCGAGCCGCGCGGCGGGCGGGTGCTGGCCGAGCTGCGCACCTCGGCGAACGCGCTGGCGGTCGGCCCGAACGGCATGATCATCGGGGAGGGGCGGGAGATCGGGTACGTCCGCTGGGGCGCCGGCGGCACCGGTGCGCCGCCGGCCGACCAGGGCGCCGTGCCGGTGCCCGACCCGGGTGACACCTGGCGTCCCCCGAGCGACCAGGACGACTGCGGGCCGAAGAAGGAACTCTGCGCCGACGGGAAGTGACGCCGGGTGAGATCGGCGTCCCAGGACCCACCGGCGGGTGTCACCGATCGACCGCTCTGCCCTAGGCTTTTCGGTCATGAGCAGTGCTGCCGCCTTCTCGTACGCGCCCCTCCTGCCGACCGGCCCCGACCAGACCGAATATCGCCTGGTCACCGACGAGGGCGTGGACGTCGTCAACGGCCCGGGTGGCCGCCGCTTCCTCACCGTGGAACCGGCCGCGCTGACCGCGTTGACCGCCGAGGCCATGCACGACATCGCCCACTTCCTGCGCCCGGCCCACCTGGCCCAGCTCCGGTCGATCATCGACGACCCGGCGGCCTCGCCGAACGACCGGTTCGTCGCGCTCGACCTGCTGCGCAACGCCAACATCGCGGCCGGGGGCGTGCTGCCGATGTGCCAGGACACCGGCACCGCGATCGTGATGGGCAAGCGCGGCCGGCACGTGCTCACCGACGGCGCCGACGCGGAGGCGATCTCGCGCGGCGTCTACCAGGCGTACACCCGGCTCAACCTGCGCTACTCGCAGCTCGCGCCGCTGACCATGTGGGACGAGCGGAACACCGGCAGCAACCTGCCGGCCCAGGTGGAGCTCTACGCGGAGGACCCGGACGGCCACCCGGACGCGTACAAGTTCCTGTTCATGGCGAAGGGTGGGGGCTCGGCCAACAAGTCCTACCTCTACCAGGAGACGAAGGCGCTGTTGAATCCGACGCGGATGATGCAGTTCCTGGAGGAGAAGCTGCGGCTGATCGGCACCGCCGCCTGCCCGCCCTACCACCTGGCCATCGTCATCGGCGGCACCTCCGCGGAGTACGCGTTGAAGACCGCCAAGTACGCCTCCGCGAAATACCTGGACGCGCTGCCCACGCAGGGTTCGATGAGCGCGCACGGTTTCCGCGACCTGGAGCTGGAGGCGGAGGTGCTGGAGCTGACCCGCAACTTCGGCATCGGCGCGCAGTTCGGCGGGCGCTACTTCTGCCACGACGTCCGGGTGGTCCGGCTGCCCCGGCACGGCGCCTCCTGCCCGGTCGCGATCGCGGTCTCCTGCTCCGCCGACCGGCAGGCGGTTGCCAAGATCACCCCGTCGGGCGTCTGGCTGGAGCGACTCGAGACCGACCCGGCGCGGTTCCTGCCCGACGTCACCGACGAGGCGCTCGACACCGAGGAGGTCGTCCGCGTCGACCTGAACCGGCCGATGGGCGAGATCCGCGCCGAGCTGTCGAAATACCCGGTGAAGACGCGCCTGTCCCTGACCGGCCCGCTGGTCGTCGCGCGGGACATCGCCCACGCGAAGATCGCCGAGCGGCTGGACGCGGGCGAGCCGATGCCGCAATATCTGCGCGACCACGCGGTCTACTACGCCGGTCCGGCCAAGACGCCCGAGGGCTACGCCTCCGGCTCGTTCGGCCCGACCACTGCCGGCCGGATGGACGCCTACGTGGAGAAGTTCCAGGCGGCCGGCGGCTCGCTGGTGATGCTGGCCAAGGGCAACCGGTCCGCCCAGGTCACCCGCTCCTGCCACACCCACGGCGGGTTCTACCTCGGGTCGATCGGTGGCCCGGCCGCCCGGCTGGCCCAGGACTGCATCAAGCACGTCGAGGTGCTCGAATACCCGGAGCTGGGCATGGAGGCGGTCTGGCGGATCGAGGTGGAGGACTTCCCGGCCTTCATCGTGGTCGACGACAAGGGCAGCGACTTCTTCGCCGAGGTCACCAAGCCGGTGCTCACCGTCGGCCGCCGCTGACGCCCGCTTCGACCCGCCCGGTTCCACCTTCCGACATCGGTGCGCTCGCCCGACCTCGCGGCCGGACGGGCGCACCGCCCCCGTCGGATGTCGTCACCGACAACCCGCGACGAGTCTGGACGGCGTCGCTGTCGATCCGCTATCAGATCACTATCGCCTCGACGCGTCGTTCGGGGGCATCCTGGCGGCCGTCTCGCTCCCGGACAAGCGCGCCCCCATCACGAACGGCAGGTAGAGCTGTCTCGAATGCCTCCGCCGTTCAGCCTCGGATGTAGGGCTGGCATCATCATCTGTGAGCGGTCCCGGGTCACCGGTCACGCTAGGCGGCAGCTACCGGAAGGAGACGGCGTGTCCTCTTGGGACGATCTGCTGGGTCACGCGTTCGGGCTGATGCTCGGCCGGCCGCTGGCGGAGTTCGACGCGGCGGGGACGTACGCGGTCTTCCACTACGACGACGAGACCGCCGGCGAGGTGCTCGAGGACCTTGATCCCGCAGAACTCGTCGCCGACGTCAACGGAAGGTCAGGCGACAACGGCGGTGACTGGCTCTACCCGGACCGCTGGATGGACGACCTGGCCAGGTCGGCGTTCATCGCCACGGAGGTGCGGCCCGCCGCGCTCCAGCCGCTGCTCACCGGCACGACTGACGACGGCCGGGCCATGGTGTGGGGCAGGGACCTCGGCAGGGCGCTACAGGCTGGCTCGCTGAGTCTCGACGAGCTCAGCCCCGACGGCTACCGGCAGTATCCCCATCTGCTCCTGCGGCCGCGGACGGACGGCTCGCTGCTGGACGCGATGCGGACGGCGACGTGGACGATGAGCGCTCCCGACGGCCTGTGCGACATCGGCGACAGCCTCGTCCAGGAGGGGTATGTCAAGCCCGAGGTGAGTGTGGTCGACCCTCGCTGGGAATCGGCCCTGGACCAGGTCGGCGACGATGCGCTGCGACGGCACCTCCGCGGGCTGTGCCTCGACGCTCACTGGGCGCGGATGACCGGCGCGTACTACCTCGGCCCCGGTGAGTGCCCGCACGATTTGCGGCCGATCGCCGACCTGCCGGGCAGCAAGGTGATCGCCGGTTGGGAGTTCGGTGAGGGCCAGGGCGCCATGGCCGTCGTGCTCCTGAGTGAGCCCTACAGCCGGTAGCGCCGGGCTGCCCGCTCGACTGCCCCACGCCACCGCGACCGCTTCCAGGTCGCCCGCCGCCAAGACGGTGTGACGGGCATGCCGACGCGTCAATGTGTGCCAGAGCCGTTCGGTGACCAGCGGGTTACGCTGCAGTAAGTGCACAAGGGGCGTACGGGGGCGGCGCATGCGGTTCGGGATCCTGGGACCACTGCGGGTAGGCGGCGGTGAAGCCACCGTCACCGCAGGTCGGGACCGGGTCGTGCTCGCCCTGCTGCTGTTGCGCGCCGGCCGCGTGGTGCCGTCCGACGAGCTGATCGACGCCGTCTGGGAGGAACGCCCACCGGCCACCGCCAGAGCTCAGCTGCAGATCTGCGTGTCGCGACTGCGACAGCGCCTCGCGGTCCTGGGGCTGCCGCCCGACGTCATCGTCACCGATCCGGTCGGCTACGGCATCCGGGTCGCGCCGGACGACCTCGACGCCGACGTCTTCGGTCGGGCGGTCGACGCCGGGCGGGCCGCGGTCGCCGCCGGCCGGCCCGACGAGGCGCGACGTCACTACCGGACCGCGCTGGCCCTCTGGCGGGGGCCCGCGCTCAGCGGCATCACCAGCCGGAGCGTACGCGGGCGGGCGCAGGCCCTCGACGAGCAGCGACTGGCCGCGTTGGAGGAGTGCGTCGAGATCGAGCTGCGCCTGTGGCCGGCGGCCGACCTCGTCGACGAGCTGGCCGAGAGCGTCGAGCGGAACCCGCTGCGGGAGCTGCTACGCGGCCAGCTCATGCGCGCCCTCGCCGCGGTGGGCCGGCAGGCCGACGCGCTCGCCGTCTACCGCGAGGGCCGCCGGGTGTACGCCGAGGAGTTGGGCATCGAGCCCGGTCCGGAGCTTCAGGACCTGCACCAACGGGTGCTCGCCGGCGATCTGGCGCTGGGCGTCCCGGAGAACCGGTCCACCACGCCGGTCCGCTCGCTGCCCCGGGCGATCAGTGACTTCACCGGCCGTCAGCAGACCGTGGTCCGGCTGGTGAAGGAGATCGAGGAGGACCGGGTCCGGGTCCAGCTCATCGACGGCATGGCCGGCAGCGGCAAGACCACGCTGGCGGTGCACCTGGCGGCCGCCCTCGGTGACCGCTACCCGGATGCGCATCTCTTCGTCGACCTGCACGGGCACAGCGAGCGCATGCCGCTGACCCCGGCGGCGGCGGTGGCGGTCCTGCTGCGCCAGCTCGGGGTGCCGCCGGAGCGGATGCCGCTGGACCTGGCGGACCGGTTGACGCTGTGGCGTACCGAGCTGGCCGGCCGCCGCGCGCTCGTGGTGCTCGACAACGCGGCCGACACCGCGCAGGTCACCCCGCTGTTGCCGAACGGCCCGGACTGCCTCGTCCTGATCACGAGTCGCCGCCGGCTGGTCGGGCTGGACGAGGGCCGCCCGTCGTCCCTGCCCGTCCTCGATCCGGAGGAGGCGGTGGAGCTGCTCGGCCGGATCGGCGGCCGGGACCGGGTCGCCGCCGAACCGGAGGCGGCCGCCGAGGTGGCGCGGCGCTGCGGGCACCTGCCGTTGGCCCTGCGGCTGGCGGCGGCCCGGCTGGCGCACCGGCCCCGCTGGCGGGTCGCGGACCTGGCCGAACGGCTGGCCACCAGCCCGGATCCGCTGGCCGAGCTGGCCGCCGGGGAACGTTCCGTCGGGCAGGCGTTCGCGCTCTCGTACGCCCAGGTGTCGCCCACGGCGCAGCGGATGCTCCGGTTGCTCGGCCTGCCACCGGGGGGTGGTTTCGACAACCGGGTGGCCGCCGCGCTGGCCGAGATCTCGCTGGCCGAGGCGCAGGATCTCCTCGACGAGCTGGTGGACGCGCACCTGGTGGAGGAGGGCGAGCCGGGCCGCTACCGGCTGCACGACCTGATCCGCGAGTACGCCCGGACGCTGCTCGCCGAGCCGGACCGGGCCGCGGAGCGCCGGACGGCCCTGGAACGGCTGCTGGACCATCACCTCGACGTGGCGATCGCCATCGCCCGGACGATCGAGTCGGCGGGCAGCCTGCGGTCCCTGCCCACCAACCCGCCGCGCCGGCCCGATCTGGTCGCCGCCTCGCTCCCGCAGGGCCGGGCCTGGTTCGACGAGCACGCGGCGCTGTTGACCGCGCTGGTGCAGCTCGCCGAGGCGGAGGGCTTCCTGCGGCACTGCTGGCAGCTCGCCCGGGCCTGCTGGCGGGCTAACTTCGACAGTGGACACCTGGACGACCTGCTGGAGACGCACACCGTCGGCCTGCGCGCGGCCGAGGCGCTCGGCGACGAGGCGGCGGTGGGCACGATCTACAACTACCTGTCCTCGGTCTACTACCGGCAGGCCCGGTTCCCCGACGCCATCCGGCTGATGCGGCAGGCGCTCGAGATCCGTCGCCGGCTCGGGCTCCGCGACGAGATGCGGGTGTCGCTGTGGAACCTCGGCGTGTCCTACTCGGCGAACGGGGACCACCAGCAGGGGATGGAGTGCTTCGACGCCGCGATGCAGATGATCCGCGGCGCCGACCACACGGCGGAGCTGGCCAACCTGATCAACAACGTCGCCTACGCGCTGCTGGCGGCCGGCCGCCATGCGGAGGCGCTCCGCCTCAGCCGGTCCCACCTGGTGCTGGCGCGGCAGAACGGCGATTTCCGGCAGTTGGCGAACGCGGTCGCGCACACCGGCATGATCCGGCACCGGATGGGTCACCTGGAGCCGGCCCGCCGGCTGCTGCGGGTCGCCCTGCGCCTCAAGAAGACGTACATCGGCCGGTACGGCGAGGCGGAGGTGCTCAACGAGATGGGCGTCCTGGAGCGGCGGGTCGGTCGGCCCGAGCGTGCGGCCGACCTGCACCGGGAGGCGCTGGTGGTGGTGACCGACTCCGGCGACCGGATCGGTCAGGGCGCCTCGCGCAACCTGCTCGCCCAGGCGTTGCTCGACCAGGGTGACGTGGCCAGCGCGCTCGACCTGCACCGCCGGGTGCTCGCCGACGCCACCCGGCTCGGCGCCCGCTACGAGCAGGCCCGTGCGCTGGACGGCATGGCCCGCTGCCTGCGCGACACGGATGCCGAGCAGGCCCGCCGGTTCGCCGGCCGGGCGCTGGTGCTGTTCCGTCAGATCGAGTCCCCGGAGCAGCGGGCGACCGAGGAGTTGGTGGCCGAGCTGGGCTGAGGGCCGCGTCGCTTTCCCTGCGTACCGGCCGGCGGCGCGGCAGGATGGTACGCGTGACGACTCCAGAGGCGACCGGTTACCGGATCGAACGTGACTCGATGGGTGAGGTGGAGGTGCCCGCCGAGGCGCTGTGGCGCGCGCAGACCCAGCGCGCGGTGCAGAACTTCCCGATCTCGGGGCGCGGGCTCGAACCGGCCCAGATCAAGGCACTGGCCCAGATCAAGGGCGCGGCCGCCGAGGTCAACGGCGAGCTGGGGGTGATCGACGCGGACGTGGCCGAGGCGATCGCCACCGCCGCCGCGCACGTGGTCGCCGGCGGCTACGACGACCAGTTCCCGGTGGACGTGTTCCAGACCGGGTCCGGCACGTCGTCCAACATGAACACCAACGAGGTGATCGCGTCGCTGGCGAGCCGCGAGCTGGGCCGCGACGTGCACCCGAACGACCACGTGAACGCGTCGCAGTCCAGCAACGACGTGTTCCCGACCTCGATCCACCTGGCCGCCACCCAGTTCGTGGTGGAGGATCTGCTCCCGTCCTTGACGCAGCTCGCCATGGCGTTGGAGGCGAAGGCGGCCGAGTTCGAGACGGTGGTCAAGGCCGGCCGTACCCACCTGATGGACGCCACCCCGGTCACCCTCGGGCAGGAGTTCGGCGGGTACGCCGCGCAGGTCCGCTACGGCGTGGAGCGGTTGGAGGCGGCGCTGCCCCGGCTGGCCGAGCTGCCGCTGGGCGGCACCGCGGTGGGCACCGGCATCAACACCCCGCTCGGTTTCGCGGGCAAGGTGATCGGGCGGCTGCGGGAGTCGACCGGCCTGCCGCTGTCCGAGGCGCGCAACCACTTCGAGGCGCAGGGCGCGCGGGACGCGCTGGTGGAGACGTCCGGGCAGCTCCGCACCGTCGCGGTCGGCCTCTACAAGATCGCCAACGACGTACGCTGGATGGGTTCCGGCCCCCGCGCCGGCCTGCGCGAGCTGCGCATCCCCGACCTTCAGCCCGGTTCGTCGATCATGCCGGGCAAGGTCAACCCGGTGGTGGCCGAGGCGATGCGCCAGGTCTGCGCGCAGGTGATCGGCAACGACGCGGCGGTGGCCTTCGCCGGCTCGCAGGGCGACTTCGAGCTGAACGTGATGCTGCCGGTGATGGGCCGCAACCTGCTGGAGTCGATCAAGCTGATCGCCGCGTCCAGCCGGCTGTTCGCCGAGCGCCTGGTGGCCGGCCTGGTCGCGGACGCCGAGGTCTGCCTGGCGTACGCGGAGGGCTCGCCGTCGATCGTCACCCCGCTCAACCGCCACCTCGGGTACGACGAGGCCGCCTCGATCGCGAAGGAGGCGCTGGCCAAGCAGGTCTCCATCCGCGAGGTGGTGATCTCCCGGGGCCACGTCGACTCGGGCAAGCTCACCGAGACCCAGTTGGACGAGGCGCTGGACCTGCTCCGGATGACGCACCCCTGAGGTCGGGGCATCGCCCGTCGGCGCACGGCCAGGGCGTGCCGCACGTCCGGCACAGCCAGAGCGGGCGCAACGCCAGGTGGGGCCGGTCAGGTAGGGGCATGTGCGGTCCCTTTCGAGCTGAGTCGTTGGTGATATCGCTGCCGCCCCGGCTGGGGTGGGACCGCCCGGCCGGGGGAGCGGGACGGTCCCACCGCGACGCCGTCCTGGGGACCAGGCCCGTGCCTGCCCGGACGGCTGCGTGGCTCGGTTCGTCGCTTGCCGAACGAAGGAACCTCCCATGCCCATACCGAGCGGTGGCTACCGAGAGGTGGCCGAAGATCTGACCACCCGGATCAGAAGTGGCGAGTACCCGCCGGGTGAGCGGTTGCCCACCTACAAGGAGCTCGCCGACCTGTACAGCGTGAGCGTCACGACCGTGCAGCGGGCGATCATCATCCTTCAGGACCGGGGCCTGCTCGTGGGCCTACAGGGTCGCGGCCTGTGGGTCGCCGAGGATCTTCCGAGCTGGCGGTGACCACAGATCTTGGTACGAAATGGCCCCCAGAGGGGCGCGATTCTTCCAAGATCTACCGCATCCCAGCCGCAGTGCGGCCAACCCGGGTGGGCTTCGCCACCGCGGCGGTAATTGCCTCGACCGGTCACCGGCAGGGCGGGATGATCCGACCGTGCCTGACGACGACGGGGTGTTGCGGGAGACCGAGCGGCTGACGTTGCGCCGGTTCACCATGGCCGACGTGGACCGGTTGGTCGAGTTGGACGCCGACCCGGAGGTCATGCGCTTCCTGACCGGCGGCGAGGCGACGCCGGCCGCGACGATCCGGGACGACGTGCTGCCCCGGCTGCTGGCACAGTACGGCCGTCATCCCGGGCTGGGTCGCTGGGCCGCGCTCGACCGGTTGAGCGGGGAGTTCCTCGGCTGGCTGGCGCTCGACCCGTCCGACGACGGCGTCGAGGCGGAGCTGGGCTACCGGTTGCATCGCGCGGTGTGGGGGCACGGGCTGGCCACCGAGGGCGCGCGCGCGTTGGTGCGGCACGCGTTCGACACGGTCGGGGTGCGGCGGGTGTGGGCCCAGACCATGGCCGTCAACGACCGGTCCCGCGCGGTGATGGCCCGCGCCGGGTTGCGCTACACCCGCACGTTCCACCTCGTCTTCGACGACCCGATCCCGGGTACGGAGCACGGCGAGGTGGAGTACGAGCTGCTCGCCCAGGACTGGCCCGCGATCCGTCAGGAGTGGGACGCCGCCCTGCGGGCCCGGTAGGCGCTGACCGCGGCCCGGTTGCCGCAGCCGGCGTCGCAGAACCGGCGGGACCGGTTCTTCGACAGGTCGACCAGCACGTTGTCGCAGTCGGGGTGGTCGCAGCGGCGCAGCCGGGTCAGCTCACCGGAGCGGACCAGGTCGGCCACGGCCATCGCGGCCTCGACCGCCATCCGGGTGGCCAGCGGCGCGTCGCGGGGCACGGCGTGCACATGGTACGGCTCGTCGTCGTGCCGGATGAGCTGCGGCAGGGCGTGCGACTCGCGGAGCAGCCCGTTGACGATCTCCACCACCTCGTCGGTGTCGGCGTACCAGATCCGGCGCAGCCGGGGCCGCAACGCGCGGACCTGGCGCAGTTCGGCGTCGGTGTGCTCGTGCCGGCCGCTCCACCCGTACGCGGTGAAGAACCCGTCGAGCGCGGCCACGTCCGGCAGGCCCTCCCGGCCCGGGCCGGCGGTGTTCACCAACGCGGCGGCGGCCACCAACCCGCACTCGGTGTCATGGGCGAAAAGCAACTTGACTCCTGTCCGACGGCACCCCTAACGTCATCAGCGTACCCCTTCTTCACTCATGACCAGGAGATGCCGATGCGTGAACGGTCCGGCGCCGGGCTCGGCTTGGCCCTGCTCTCCGCGCTCACGTTCGCCACCTCGGGCACGTTCGCCCGTCCGCTGATCACCGGTGAGTGGTCGGCGGTGGCGGTGGTGATCGCCCGGGTCGGCATCGCCGCCCTGGTGCTGGCCGTGCCCGCCCTGCTGGTGTTGCGCGGTCGCTGGCCGGTGCTGCGCCGCCACGCGCTCACCGTGGTGCTGTTCGGGCTGCTCGGCGTGGCCCTGGCCCAGGCATGCTTCTTCAACGCGGTCCGGTACCTTCCGGTCGGCGTGGCGCTGCTGCTGGAATACCTCGGCATCGTGCTGGTGGTCGGCTGGATGTGGCTGGTCCACGGGCAACGCCCCCGGGTGCTGACCGTGGCCGGTTCGCTCACCGCGCTGGCCGGGCTGGTGCTCGTCCTCGACCTCACCGGCGCCGGCCGCCTCGACCCGGTGGGCGTGCTCTGGGGGCTCGGCGCCGGGATCGGGCTGGCCGGCTACTTCGTCATCGCCGGCCGCCTCGACGCCGAACTGCCCTCGGTGGTGATGGCCAGCGGTGGCATGGCCGTCGGCGCACTGGTGCTGCTGCTGCTCGGCGCGCTGGGGGTGCTCCCGCTGGCCGCCGGCACCGCCGACGTCAGCTTCGCCGGGCACCGGGTGAGCTGGCTGGTGCCGATCCTCGGGCTGTCGCTGATCGCCGCAGTGGTCGCGTACCTGTCCGGCGTCGCCGGGGCACGGCTGCTCGGCGCCCGGCTCTCGTCCTTCGTGGGGTTGACCGAGGTGATGTTCGCGGTGCTGATCGCCTGGCTGGTGCTGAACGAGCTGCCGAGCGCGATCCAACTCGTCGGCGGCGCGCTCATCGTCGGCGGCGTCGCGCTGGTCCGGGTGGACGAGCTGCGGGCCGACCCCGGGGCGGTGTCGCCGGTCCCGGCCGAGTCGGCGCTGGCCGGTGAGCGGTGACCGCGCCCCGAACCGCAGTCGTCTTCGACGCCGACGAGACCCTGATCGACCTGCGCCCGGCGGTCACCGGCGCGCTGGCGACCGTACTCGAGGAGATGCGGCGGCGGACCCCGGCGGCGGCCGAGGTGTCGCTCGCGGACCTGGAGGGGGACTGGGGCGCGGTCTTCGGCGCGCTCAGCGCGGCCCCGGTGGGGGAGATCCGGCGCGTCGCGCTGGCCCGCTCGCTGGCCCGGGCCGGGCTGGACGCCCACCTGGACGAGTTCGCGGCACTCTTCTTCGCCCGCCGGTACGCCCTGAGCCGGCCGTTCCCCGACGTGCTGCCGGCGCTGGCCGCGTTGCGCCCGCACCACCTGCTGGGCTTCGCCACCAACGGCAACAGCCGTGCCGAACGCTGTGGACTCGACGGCCAGTTCGCCTTCGCCCGGTACGCGCACGAGGGCGGCCTGCCGGAGAAGCCGGCGCCGGCGTTCTTCGCCGCCGTGGTGGCGGCCGCCGGGCTGCCCGCCGCCCGGATCGTGCACGTCGGCGACTCGCCGGAACACGACGTGGCCGCCGCCCAGCGGGCCGGCCTGCGGGCCGTCTGGCTCAACCGGGCCGGACTGCCCCGCCCGCGCGGCCTCGAACCCGACGCCGAGGTGTCCACGTTGGCCGAGCTGCCCGGGGTGCTGGCCGCGTTGACGAGCGCGAATGCCTGATTGAGGGCTATTCCGGGCGTACACCTGGCGAAACCTGCTCCCGTGATGTGGGATGACAGCCACGTCCCTCAACGAGAGGATCTGAATGTGGTGAGCAAGCGCTTCACCGCCGGTGCGGTCGCGGTCGCGGCCTCGCTGGCACTCACGGTGACCGGCCTCGGTGTCCCGGCGACGGCTGCGCCGTCCAACACCCGGACCTTCACCGTGCTGGCGGAGAGCGGCGTGTCCAACGACGCCGCGATCGCCGCGATCAAGGCGGCCGGCGGCACGATCGTCTCCCGCACCGACGACGTGGGCCTGTTCCAGGTGACCAGCGACCGGGCGGACTTCGCCAGCCGGGCCACCGCCGCCGGCGCGCTGCTCGGCGCGGCCGAGGAGAAGGCGATCGGCCGGAAGCCGAAGCTCGACCGGGTCGAGCAGGAACACCTGGCCGCCGCCGCCGCGAGCAAGGGCCGGGCCGCCAAGGGCAACGCCAAGAAGATGGACCCGCTGGACGACAAGCTGTGGGGTCTGGACATGATCCGGGCCGACCAGGCGCGCAAGATCGAGCCGGGTGACCGTCGGGTGACCGTCGGCGTCCTGGACACCGGCGTCGACGCCAGCCAGCCCGACCTGGCCCCGAACTTCAACTGGGCGCTGTCCCGCAACTTCGCGCCGGACCTCCCCGACGTCGACGGCCCCTGCGAGGTGGCGAGCTGCCTCGACCCGGTCGGCACCGACGACGGTGGCCACGGCACCCACGTGGCCGGCACGATCGGCGCGGCCGCCAACGGCTTCGGCCTCTCCGGCGTGGCCCCGAAGATCTCCCTGGTCGAGCTGAAGGGTGGCCAGGACAGCGGCTACTTCTTCCTCAACCCGGTGGTCAACGCGCTGGTGCACGCCGGCCGTTCCGGGCTCGACGTGGTCAACATGTCGTTCTACGTCGACCCGTGGCTCTACAACTGCACCGCCAACCCGGCCGACACCCCGGAGCAGCAGGCCGAGCAGCGGACCATCATCGAGGCCATGAAGCGGGCCCTGACCTTCGCCCACCGCAAGGGCGTCACGCTGGTCGGCGCGCTGGGCAACAACAACGAGGACCTGGGCGACCCCCGCGTCGACGAGAGCAGCCCGGACTACGGCGACACCCCGCCGTACCCGCGGCCGATCGACAACGCGAGCTGCTGGGACCTGCCCACCGAGGGCCCGCACGTGATCAGCGTGTCGTCCGTCGGCCCGTCCGGCAAGAAGGCCGACTACTCGAACTACGGCACCGAGCAGACCTCGGTGGCGGCCCCGGGCGGCTGGTTCCGGGACGGCTTCGGCACCGACACGTACCGCACCGACGCCAACATGATCCTCTCCACGTACCCGAAGAAGGTGCTCCAGGAGGAGGGGTCGGTCGACGAGAACGGCAACATCGTGGCCGGCTTCGAGGACTCGGTGTTCAAGCAGTGCACGGCCAAGGGTGAGTGCGGCTACTACACCTACCTCCAGGGCACGTCGATGGCGTCCCCGCACGCCGCCGGTGTGGCCGCGCTGATCGTCAGCCGGTACGGCAAGCAGCAGGGCCGTAACGGCTTCGGCATGGCGCCGGACCTGGTCGAGCAGCACCTCTACCGGACGGCGGCCGAGCACGCCTGCCCGGAGCCGCGGCTGCAGACCTACACCAACGAGGGCCGGGACGAGACGTACAACGCGTACTGCGCGGGTTCGTTGAACTTCAACGGCTTCTACGGCTACGGCATCGTCGACGCCTACGCGGCGGTGAAGACGCCGCTGAAGCCCAACGCGCGGCCGTAAGCACACCGCATCACGAGAAGCCCGGGCGGCGTACGTCGCCCGGGCTTCTCCGCGCCTGGAGAATGCGCACCGTGGTCTTCCCGCCGGACGCTGTCCGGTTGGTGTGATTTGGCATTCGTGCAGCTCAAACCCCCTCCGACTGGGCCGGAAGTCCCTTCCTTCAGCGATGTCGCTCGACTTCAATGGTTACTGATAGTGATCATTGGGCTGCGAGCGGTGCTGCTGCGGCGGCCCCCGCGGAGGAGGAGCGACATGTCCGAGGAGACCATCCGCAAGGCTGCCGTCCCGAAGCAGGGCGCGACCGAGGCGGCGGTGGCCGCCGCGCCACCGGACTACTTCGGGTTCATCCCGAACTTTGCGAACAGCCCGCTCCCGACCGTCGTCGGCGGAGTGGTGCAACCGGGCACCGGGGTGCGCAAGTTCGTCGACACCCTGCCGGGCGTCGGCCCCGGCAACGCGAACGACCTGGGCAACTACCTGCCGGTGGCGGTGCCGGACACCATCACCTACCCCGGCAGCGACTACTACGAGATCTGGGTCCAGCGGTACTCCCAGCAACTGCACAAGGACGTGCCGGGCACCCGCCTGCGCGGCTACAAGCAGATCAACTACGGCACCGACGCCAACGGGCACAACACCGTGCCGCCGCCGCCCCGCCCGTTCTACGGCGGCCCACTCATCTACGCCCGACGGGACCGCCCGATCCGGATCAAGCTGATCAACCAACTGCCCACCGGCACGGCCGGCAACCTGCTCCTGCCCGTCGACATCACGCTCACCGGCAACGGCACCGGCCCGCTCAACAACACCGAGCTCTACCCGCAGAACCGGATCGTCATGCACATGCACGGCTCCGAGACACAGTGGATCAGTGACGGCACCCCGCTCCAGTGGTTCACCCCGGCCGGCGAGGTCACGTCCTACCCGAAGGGGGCCAGCTACGCGAACGTGCCGGACATGCCCGACCCCGGCCCGGGCGCGGTCACGCTCTACTACGCGATGCAGCAGAGCGCCCGGATGATGTGGTTCCACGACCACACCGAGGGGATCACCCACCTCAACCCGTACAGCGGGCAGCTCGGGATGCTCCTGCTCCAGGACCCGGTGGAGCGGCAACTGGTGACCGACGGCGTCATCCCCGCCGAGGAGATCCCCCTGATGTTCCAGGACAAGACGTTCGTGCCGGGTCCGAGCCAGCTCGCCCGGCAGGACCCCACCTGGGACACCGCCAACTGGGGCGACGCGGGCAGCCTGTGGATGCCGCACGTCTACATGCCCAACCAGAACCCCTTCAACGCCGCAGGCGCCAACCCGATGGGCCGCTGGGACTACGGACCGTGGTTCTGGCCGCCGTTCACCGGCATCGAGCAGGGGCCGGTGCCCAACCCCTACTACGACCCGGTGACCCGGCCCTGGGAGCCGCCGGTGCAGCCCGGGACGCCGCTGCCCACCATCACGCCCGAGGCGTTCATGGACACCCCGATCGTGAACGGCTGCGCCTACCCGACGTTGCAGGTCGAGCCGAAGGCGTACCGGTTCCGGATCCTCAACGCGTGCAACGACCGGGCGCTCAACCTCCAGCTCTACCACGCCGCCTCGAACGGGACGATGTGGAAGCCGGACGGCACGTTGAACGACGGCGCCTCCGGCGAGGTGCCGATGGTCGAGGCGTGCCCGAACCCGGCCTTCCCGCCGACCTGGCCCACCGACGGCCGGGAGGGCGGCGTGCCCGCCCCGAGCGCGGTCGGCCCGGACTGGATCCAGATCGGCAACGAGGGCGGGCTCCTGCCGGAGGTCGCCGTCATCCCGCCCCAGCCCATCAACTACGAGTACGACCGCCGCTCGATCACGGTGCTCAACGTCTCCGACCACTCGCTGCTGATCGGCCCGGCCGAACGCGCAGACGTGATCGTCGACTTCTCCACGGTCGCGCCCGGGTCGACGATCATCCTCTACAACGACGCCCCGGCGCCCATGCCCGCCTACGACACCCGGTACGACTACTACACCGGCGACCCGGACCAGACCGACACCGGCGGGGCGCCCACCACCCAGCCCGGCTACGGCCCGAACACCCGGACCATCATGCAGATCCGCGTCGTGGGCACCCCGGCCGCGCCGTTCGACCTCGCCCGGCTCCGGACCCGACTGCCCCAGGCGTACGCGCAGAGCCAGCCGAAGCCGATCGTGCCGGAGAAGGCGTACAACGCGGCGTTCGGGACCAACTACACGAACCACTACGTGGCGATCCAGGACACCACCATCACCTACGTCCCGGTGGGCGGCACCACCCCGGTCACCCTCGACCTGCAACCAAAGGCGATCGTCGAGGAGTTCGACCCGATCTACGGCCGGGCGTTGCCGACGCTCGGTGTCGAGCTGCCCAAGACCAGCGCGTTCATCCAGACCACGATCCCGCTGGGCTACATCGACCCGCCGACCGAGATCCTCTACATGTCCAACCTGGCCACCCCGGTCGGCTCCACCGGTGACGGCACCCAGATCTGGAAGGTCACCCACAACGGCGTGGACACCCACTTCATGCACTTCCACTACTTCAACGTGCAACTGGTCAACCGGGTCGGCTGGGACGGCGTCTACAAGCCGCCGGACGCCAACGAGGTCGGGTGGAAGGAGACCGTGCGGATGAATCCGCTCGAGGACTGCATCGTGGCCATGCGGCCCTCGCTGCCGGTCAACCTGCCGTTCAAGATCGGCGACAGCGTCCGGCTGCTCGACCCGACCCAGGTCCCCGGCACCACGAACGGCTTCGCCCAGATCGACCCGCAGACCGGCGACCCGGCCGTCGTCACCAACCAGCCCTACAACTTCGGCTGGGAGTATGTCTGGCACTGCCACATGGTCGACCACGAGGACTTCGACATGATGCGGCCGATGGTGATCCGGGTGTCGCCGGCGCCGCCGACCAACCTCACCGCCACCGCCACCGCCGGATCGACCACGGTCCCGCCGGGGATCGTGCTGAACTGGACGAACCCCGCCGGCCTGCCGGCCGCCACCCAGGTCCTCGTGCAGCGCTCGACCAACTCCACGTTCACCGCCAACCTCACCACCTTCACCCTCGCGGCGGGCGCGACCAGCTACACCGACTCGACAGCGGTGCCCGGAACCACCTACTTCTACCGGGTGCGGCGGGAGAACAGCGCCAGCTACTCCGGCTGGTCGAACACCGCGTCGGCAGTGGTCACCCTGAGCGCGCCCACGAACCTGACCGCCACCCAGCCGGGCAGCGCCCCGGTG
This sequence comes from Micromonospora sp. NPDC018662, assembly GCF_044391475.1. NCBI lineage: Bacteria > Bacillati > Actinomycetota > Actinomycetes > Micromonosporales > Micromonosporaceae > Micromonospora > Micromonospora sp. NPDC018662. The sequence continues at coordinate 778,426 of NZ_JBISAC010000002.1, read as the reverse complement.
CGGGTCACCCTGAACTGGATCAACCGGTCGTACTCCACCTCGGTGGAACTCCAACGGGCGACCAACGCCGCCTTCACCACCGGGCTGACCACCGTCACGTTGGCCGCCAACGCGACCAGCTACACCGACACCACCGTCGTGGCCGGCACCACCTACTACTACCGGGTGCGTACCGTCTATCTTGGCGTCGGCTCGCCCTGGTCGAACACCGCCACGATCGCCGTCGGCGGCCCGCCGGCTGCCCCGACGAACCTTGCTGGCACGGCCGTCGCCGTGGCCGGCGGCACCGCGACCGTGAACCTCACCTGGCAGGAGAGCGCCAGCAGCGTGGTCACCAGCTTCGTGCTCCAGCGGGCGACCAACGTGGCGTTCACCGCCAACCTGGCCACGTTCACCCTGGCCGGAAGCGCCCGAAGCTACAGCGACACCGGGCGGGCCCGGTCGACGACCTACTACTACCGGATCCAGGCGGTGAACTCGTTCGGCAGCTCGGCGTTCAGCGGCATCGTCGCCGTGACGACGCCGGCCTGACCGGAAACCGGTGCGGCGGCGTCCGGATCTCCCGGGCGTCGCCGCCTCTCCGAGTGGTGAGGCGACACCGGCGAAGTTGGCGCGACGGGTGCGCGTGTTCGGACCGGTGCGCCGGAGTGGAGAGGTCACGGGCGCCAGCCGCGGGCCACCAGCGCGGCGCGGATCTCGCGAACCAGGGCCGGGAACTCCTGGCGCAGGCGTCGGCCGGTCACGTGCAGCACCAGCCAGCCTGCCCCCACGAGCTGGTTGAGCCGACACCGGTCGAGGTGCATCCGATCGGGATCCGCGTGCCACCGGCCGTCGTACTCGACCGCCACGCGGAACTCCGGCCACGCCAGGTCGGGATGCAGGACAGGGCCGGCCGGCACGCGTACCGGGTGCTGCGCCACCGGGCGCGGCAGACCGGCGAGCACGAGCCGCACCCGCAGATGTGACTCGGGCGGTGACTGGGCGCATCCGTCGGTCAGGCCGAACACCCAGGACGCCCGCCGGCCGCCCGGACGGCCGGCGTTCCGCGCCGCCTCGGTGGCGAGCCCGGCCGGGCTGACCGCACGGATGCGCAGCAGCCCGTCGATGATGCCGACGGCACGCACGGGATCGGCCCAGACCGCCGTCTCCCAGGCGCAGGCGACGGGTGCGGTGCGGGGCGGCGGTCCGGCCGGGGCGGGCGGCCTCGGGTTCGGCAGCCCGGCCGGGGTGGGTGTTCTCGGGTTCGGCAGCCCGGCCGGGGTGGGTGTTCTCGGGTCCGGCGGCCCGGCCGGGGTGGGTGTTCTCGGGTCCGGCGGCCCGACCGGGGCGGGGGGTCTCATCAGCTCCGGGGGACCGGTCGATCCGGCCGGCGACCCGGGGGGAGTCGTCGGGCCGGCCGGACGCGGCGGGCGGTGCCGAACCGGCGGACGGCCCGGGTCCGCCGCGTCGGGTGGCCGGACGGCCGGGAGTCGTCTGCCCGCGCCGCGCCGAGTGGTCGTGCCGGTCGAGATGGCGGCGCGTGCCGGCATCGGGCCGAAGCCGGTCGGCGCGGCGGTGTTCATCGGTGCCGTGACGGTGCCGGCGGGAACCAGCAGGCCGCTGCGGGTGCTGGACACCGGGGCGTGGTGCACCCGGACGCCGGGTTGGGAGTCGGCTCGGACCGTGGCCGGCAGCAGGACGTGCACGTCGTCGGTGAAGTCGGCGGCGTGCTCGACCCCGTGCAGGTAGGCCGCCGACGGCCCGGCGATCAACGTGCCGGGCGGCATGCGGAGCAACACGGCGCGGCAGGCCAGCTCGTGGTCGCGGTCGAGGCGGGCGTCGGCGTAGACGTCATGCCGGAGCCGGAGCCAGGACGCGCCCCGGAGGTGGTGGCGCGAGAGAAGGCCGCGCCGGACCGCGTCCGAGCCACGAAAGACCTGCCAGGCCAACTGCGGCGGGCGGTGAGGGTGAGGTGGCATACGGCAAGCGTGGTGGCTCCGAGGCGGCTGTCGACACCCCTGTGGACAATCACCACTGCCGAGTCCGTACCACGCCTGTGGACAGCCCCCACCGACGCCCGCGATGTGCTAGGGCCTGCACCCGTTCCCGAACCGCGCCGCGGTCAGGAGCGACGCCGTTCCGGCGAGATGGGCGTATCCGCAGCGGGTGGCGCCGCCATTTCGCCGAGGTGGGCGTATGCGAGCCGGGCGGATGCCGCCACTTCCCCGAACTTGCGCCCGCCAGCCCGCCAGCCCAGGCGGGGCGGTTCGGTCAGGAGAGCGCGGCGGCGACCGCCTCGGCGGCGGCGGTGACCTGGGCGCCGACCTCGGTCACGTCGAGCGGGGTCAGCGACACCACGCCGACGCTCCCCTCCAGCCCGGGCACGCCGAGCACCGGCGCCGCCACCCCGTACGCGCCGGACTGGAGCTCACCGCTGGTGCTCACCGGGCCGGACTCGCCGGCCCGCCCGGCCAGCACGGCCCGGCCCGCCGCGCCCCGCGCCAACGGGTGCCGGGTGCCGGTCCGGTACGCGACGTGGAACGCGGTCCAGCTCGGCTCGACCACGGCCAGCGCGACCCCCTCGCCGCCCTCCACCACCGTCAGGTGGGCGGTCGCCCCGGTCTGCTCGGCGAGCCGGCGCAGTGCCGGCAGCGCACCCTCGGCGAGCAGCGGCTGCGCCCGGCGGGCCAGGTGCAGCACGCCCACCCCCAGCCGGAGCCGGCCCTCGCCGTCGCGCCGGAGCATGCCGTGCGCGGTCAACGCGCCGACCAGCCGGTAGACGGCCGCCCGGCCGATGCCGAGCCGGTGCGCGGCCTCGGTGACGGTCAGCCCGCCCGGCGCGTCCGCGACGAGGTGCAGCAGGCGCAGACCCCGGTCCAGGGTCTGCGCGGTCTCTCCCGGGCGTGCCGCCGTGTCCACAGCACGCAGCGTACGACCCGGCTCCGGCCAACCCGGAAATGTGTGGAGGGCTACCCTTGTGAGGTGACGCTACGCCTGTATGACACCGCCACCCGATCGGTGCGGGACTTCGTCCCGCGGGAAGCCGGCAAGGTGGGGGTCTACCTGTGTGGTCTCACGCTCCAGGCGCCGCCGCACATCGGCCACCTTCGCTCCGGCGTCAACTACGACGTGCTGCGTCGCTGGCTGGTCGGCAACGGGTTCGAGGTCACCTTCATCCGCAACCTGACCGACATCGACGACAAGGTCCTGGCGAAGGCCGTCGAGCAGGGCCGGCCGTTCTGGTCGATCGCGTACGCCAACGAGCAGATCCTCGCCGCCTCCTACCGGGCGTTGAACGTGCTCCCGCCGACCCACGAGCCGCGGGCCACCGGTCACATTCCGGAGATGCACGAGCTGATCGCCCGCCTGATCGAGACCGGGCACGCCTACCCGGCCACCGACGGCTCCGGCGACGTCTACTTCGACGTGGCGTCCTGGCCGGCGTACGGCTCGCTGTCCGGGCAGTCCCCGGCCGACATGCAACCGGCCGGCGACGCGCCCGACCGGGGCAAGCGCGACCCGCGTGACTTCGCGCTCTGGAAGGGCGTCAAGCCGGGCGAGCCAGTCGACGCCTCCTGGCCCTCGCCGTGGGGCCGCGGCCGGCCCGGCTGGCACATCGAGTGCTCGGCGATGTGCTGGCGATACCTGGGCGCCGAGTTCGACATCCACGGCGGCGGGCTCGACCTGACGTTCCCGCACCACGAGAACGAGATCGCCCAGTCGCAGGCCGCCGACCTGCCGTTCGCCCGCTACTGGGTGCACCACGGCCTGCTCGGCATCGGCGGCACCAAGATGGGCAAGTCGCTCGGCAACACGCTCGACCTCGACTACGTGGCCTCGCTCGGGGTGCGCCCGGTCGAGCTGCGCTACTACTACGCCGCCGCGCACTACCGGTCCCGCATCGACTACTCGGAGGACGCGCTGCGCGAGGCCGCTGTCGCGTACCGGAGGATCGAGGGCTTCGTGCAGCGGGCCGCCGAGCGGGTCGGCGAGGGCCGACCCGGTGGGCTGCCGGCCGGGTTCGTGGCGGCGATGGACGACGACCTCAACACCTCGGCGGCGCTCGCCGTGCTGCACGAGGTCGTCCGGGACGGCAACACGGCGTTGAGCGGCGGCGACGATGTGACCGTCCGCACGACGCTCGCCGCCGCGCGGGGGATGCTGGATATCCTCGGCGTCGACCCCCTGGACCCGGCCTGGACCGGCGGCGGGCGCACGGACGACCTGCGCGGTGTGGTGGACTCGCTGATCGCGCTGGCCCTGGAGCAGCGCGCCCAGGCCCGCAGCCGCAAGGACTGGGCCGCCGCCGACGCCGTACGCGACCAGCTCAAGCAGGCCGGCGTGGTCGTCGAGGACACCCCCCAGGGCCCGCGTTGGACTATTGGAGAGCAGGACTGATGGCCGGCAACTCGCAGCGCCGTGGCCGGCGACTGACGCCGAAGGCAGGCGCCCCCAAGGGCACCGGTGGCAAGAACAAGGACTCCCTCGCCGGTCGGGGTCGCACCCTGCCGGCCGACGAGCGCCCCTGGCACAAGGCATACTCCGGCACCGAGAAGCTGCCCCAGCGCACCGCCTGGAAGCAGGACAAGGAGCGCCGCGCCGCCGCCGAGGAGGGCCGGGCGCCCAAGATCGGCCAGCCCGGCAGCAAGGACACCACCTGGGGCAAGGGCGGCGGTCGGGGCGTACCCACCGCCAAGGGCCGCGGCGGCGGCAAGCCGGCCGGCCGGTCCGGCGGGCCCCGGGTCGCCCCGGGCCGCAAGTCGAACCCGGCGAAGGACAGCCCCGAGCTGCTCGTCGGGCGGAACCCGGTGCTGGAGTCGCTGCGCGCCCAGGTGCCGGCGACCGCGCTCTACACCGCGCAGGGCATCGACGTCGACGACCGGGTCAAGGAGATCGTCCGCACCGCCGCCGACCGGGGCATCGCGATCCTCGAGATCAGCCGCGCCGAGCTGGACCGGATGACCGGCGGGGTGCTGCACCAGGGCGTCGGCCTCCAGGTGCCGCCGTTCGCCTACGAGCCGTTCGAGGACCTGGTCACCGCCGCGCTGGAGCAGGCCGCCCCGCTGCTGGTCGCGCTGGACGGCGTCACCGACCCGCGCAACCTCGGCGCGGTGATCCGGTCGGCCGCCGCGTTCGGCGCGCAGGGTGTCTTCGTACCCGAGCGGCGTGCCGCCGGGATCACCGCGACCGCGTGGCGGACCAGTGCCGGCGCGGCCGCGCGCGTCCCGGTCGCCCAGGTCACCAACCTGACCCGGTCGCTCAAGGCGTGCAAGGAGGCCGGCTTCGTCGTGGTCGGCCTGGACGCCGACGGGCAGACCGACCTCTACGACCTGGAGGCCGCGGTCGGCCCGCTGGTCGTGGTGGTCGGCTCGGAGGGGCGCGGCCTGTCCCGCCTGGTCGGCGAGACCTGTGACCTGACCGTCAGCATCCCGATGGTCTCCGACGTGGAGTCGCTCAACGCGAGCGTCGCCGCCGCGGTCACGCTCGCCGAGGTCGCGCGCCGTCGCGCCGTCGAGGCCTGACCCGGAAACCCGAAAAGGGGCGGTCCGCCGTGGCGGGCCGCCCCTTTCTTCGCGTACGTCAGATCCGCTTGCCGGTGCTGGCGTTGAAGACGTGGTTGCGGCCGGCACGCGGCTTGACGAACACGGTGTCGCCCATGTTCGGCATGCTGCGCCGGTCGGTGCGGACCACGAACCGCTCGTTGTGGCCCTCGAGCGCGGCGTGGCCGTAGACGTTGGCGTCGGAGCCCAGGTCCTCGACCAGCTCGACCACGACCGGCATGCCGCCCTCGGACGGGCTCACCAGGTCGCAGTCCTCCGGCCGGAAGCCGACGGTGACCTTGTTGTCGCCGCCCTCGGCGCGGGCCGCCGCGATCTGCTCACGGGTGAGCGGGATGATCATCTCGGCGAACGCGCCGCCCTGCTCGGTCAGCGGCACCGTCTTGATGTTCATGGCGGGGGAGCCCATGAAGCCGGCGACGAAGACGTTGGAGGGGGTGTCGTAGAGCGCCCGCGGGGTGTCCACCTGCTGGAGCACGCCGTCCAGCATGACCGCCACCCGGTGACCCATGGTCATGGCCTCGACCTGGTCGTGGGTGACGTAGACGGTGGTGACGCCGAGCTTCGCCTGGAGCGAGGCGATCTGGGTACGGGTCTGCACCCGGAGCTTGGCGTCGAGGTTCGACAGCGGCTCGTCCATGAGGAAGACCTGCGGCTCCCGGACGATCGCGCGGCCCATGGCGACCCGCTGGCGCTGACCACCGGAGAGCGCCTTCGGCTTGCGGCTGAGGAACTCCTCGAGCTGGAGCAGCCCGGCCGCCTCCTTGACCCGCCGGTCGATCTCCGACTTCGAGGTCTTGCGCAGCTTCAGCGCGAACGCCATGTTCTCGTACACCGTCATGTGCGGGTAGAGCGCGTAGTTCTGGAAGACCATCGCGATGTCGCGGGCCTTCGGCGGGAGGTGGGTGACGTCCCGGTCGTCGATGTAGATCGCGCCGTCGTCGACGTCCTCCAGGCCGGCGAGCATCCGCAGGCTGGTGGACTTTCCGCAGCCGGACGGACCGACCAGGACGAGGAACTCCCCGTCACCGATCTGGAGGTCGAGCTGGTTGACGGCGGGGCGCTCGGTGCCCGGATAGATCCGGGACGCCTTCGCGTAGGTGACCGTAGCCATGAGGGAGCGCTTCCTTTCACCGGCAGGAACGTGCCGGACGATCCGAGTGAAGGAGCGACCGGCACCCGAGGTGCCGGCCAACGGGGGCGTCGCCCGGGCAGCCAAGGCCGGCCGGAGTGTCGTCCGTGTCACTGAACCGTAAACGGCTTTCGCGATCGTGCCAAGACGGAGAGCAGCGGGTGGGACGGACGGCATACACATTTCGGTCACCCAGGCACTGGGAGGCATCAATCTCCCCGTTGTGAGCGTGATCAGAGGACGATCCGCCCGCCGCCCCGGTCAGGAAAGTGACGTTTTCCGTGCTCGGGACCCCTGCCAGGCGGGATTTCCCGAGCCCAGTCGCTATGCTGAGCCCGTCACACGCGCCCCTGTAGCTCAGCTGGCCAGAGCACTCGCCTTGTAAGCGAGATGTCGCCGGTTCGATCCCGGCCGGGGGCTCCAATTCCACAAGACGTTTCCCGGCGGACAGCCCACGCGCGACAGTCAGCCGGTGGCGTTCTGGACGGTCCGGGCGCCGACGGTGGCCGGCGCGGGCCGGAAGCCTTTGGCGATCAGGTAGACGCCCAGCGAGAACTCCCACACCGCGATGGGGAGGGCCGCGACGGCGGAACAGCACGACGGCGGTGCCGACGCAGGCGAGCACGTAGCACCCGCCCGCGACCAGCCAGGTCTTCCTCAGTGCGTCCATGGCGGCTCCTCCCGGCGCGATTTGCTCAATCGATGACTGTCACGCTTTCGGCCTGCTGTGGATGGGCGCGGTGGCGGATCGGCCGCTCGGGCAGTCCTCGCTGCGTCATCGCCCGGAACGACGGCGGGCTGGGGTGTCCACCATTCCCCGCAAGGGTTGCATTCCAGGGCGGAAGCCCTATACCGCCCATAGCGCCATGAATCCCCTGGTAATCGTTGCGGGTGCGCTCGTCCGGAAGGAAGCACCCGTGACAACTCGACGGAACGTCATCGTGGCCGGCCTCGCCGGCCTGGCCGGCGGCTCGGTCGCATCCTGGTCCGGCGCGCTGGCCGGAGCCCGTAGCCCTGAAACGCCGGCCGCGACCGGCGCGACGCCGCTGCTCGATCCGGCGACGATCCCGAAGTACGTCACCTCGCTGCCGCTCCCCGGGCGGATGCCGGCGGTCCGGTCCGCCGGTGACGTCGACGAGTACCGCATCGCGGGACGGCAGTTCGCGCAGCAGGTCCTGCCGGTCGGGCTGCCCCGCACGACGGTCTGGGGGTACGGCTCGGCGGACCATCCGGGGACGTTCCGTTGGCCGGGCCGGACGATCGAGGCCCGGGTCGGCCGGCCGGTGCAGGTCACCTGGCTCAACCAGCTCGTCGACAGCAACGGGCGTTACCTGCGCTTCTTCCTGCCGGTGGACCCGACGCTGCACTGGGCCAACCCGCCGGGCGGGGTACGCGGGCGGGACTCGCGGGGCTCGCTCGTGGACGCCGCCGGTCCGAACCACTACGACGGCCCGGTGCCGCTGGTCACGCACCTGCACGGCCAGCTCACCCAGCCGGAGTTCGACGGGCATTCCGAGGCGTGGTTCCTGCCGGACGCCCGCGACATCCCGGCCGGCTACGCCCGGGTGGGGAGCTGGTACGACCGGTACGCCGAGGCCGCCCGCGAGCGCGCCGGCCTGCGCTGGCGGCCCGGCTCGGCCACCTACCGGTATCCGAACGAGCAGCCGCCCACCGCGCTCTGGTACCACGATCACACCCTCGGCGTGGACCGGTTGACCATCTACGCCGGGCTGGCCGGGCTCTACCTGTTGCGCGGCGGTCCGCACGACCTGCCGGCCGGCGTACTGCCCGGTGGCCCGCACGAGATCCCGCTGACGATCCAGGACCGGTCCTTCCGGGCCGACGGCTCGTTGTTCTATCCCGACCGCAGCGCCGAGCGCGGGGACGGGCCGGCCGCGGACCCGTCGGTGCCCCCGATCTGGGTCCCGATGTTCCTGGGGAACACCATGGTGGTCAACGGCGTCACCTGGCCGGTGCTGCGGGTCGAGCGGCGCCGGTACCGGTTCCGGCTGCTGAACGGCTGCAACGGTCGTACGCTGACGCTCTCGATCGCCGCCCACCCGACGGCGCGGCCGGCGCGGCCCGAGCCGCCGCTCTGGCAGATCGGCTCGGACGTCGGCTTCCTTCCCGCGCCGGTCCGGCTGGACCGCCTCCCGCTCGCCGCCGCCCAGCGGGCCGATGTCGTCGTCGACTTCACCGCCGTGCCGGCGGGCACGACGCTGTACCTCGTCAACGAGGGCTCCGACCCGGCACACCAGGGCGCCGGCGGGCATGACGCAACCGACCCGGGTACCACCGGGCAGGTGCTCAAGCTGATGGTTGTCGACCGCGTCGGGGCGGACCGCACCGTACCCCCGGACCAGCTCTCACTCCCGGCGCCCCCGCCCCCGGGCGCCGCCCGGCGGACCCGCCGGCTGCTCCTGGCCGAGCGCCGGGCGGAGCGGGAACCCGCCGCGTTCCTGCTCGGCACCGTGGACGCCCGGGGGCGCGAGCGGCCGCTGCACTTCGACGACCCGGTCACGGAGACGCCCGTGGCGGGGGAGTCGGAGATCTGGGAGCTGCACAACCACACTCCCTCGGCCCACCCGATCCACCTGCACGGCACCCATTTCCTGCTGCTGGGCCGAGGGCCGCGCGGGGACGGCGCAGTGCCGCCGCAGGAACGCGGCCCGCTCGACACGGTCATGGTCCAGCCGGGTGAGACGACCCGGATCGTGGCCCGGTTCCGGTATCCCGGCCGGTACGTCTGGCACTGCCACATCCTGGAGCATCAGGACAACGACATGATGCGTCCGGTGGAGGTGCTGCCCTCGGGCGCGGCCCGGACCGGCGACGGCGGCCGGACCGCGAAGGACACCACCACCGGGCTCGCGGTGGGCGGCGTCGTGACGCTGGGCGCGGCCGGCGCGGCGGCCCTGGCGCTGCGCCGCCGCGCCGGCGGGCGAGCGCCGGCCGACGGCGGAGGCGGTACGGCGGGCACGGCACGCGGGGGTTGACTCGGCACCCGGTACGGTGCCGAGGTGGCCGAGGCGCGGTCCGGATGAGCCGGGCGGTGGAGAAGTCGAACCGGGCGATGCTGCGGGCCCGGGACGCGATGGACCGGGCGTACGCCCAGCCGCTGGACATTCCGGCGCTGGCCCGGGTCGCGCACGTCTCCGAGGCGCACTTCATTCGCACCTTCCGGGCGACGTTCGGCGAGACGCCGCACCGCTATCTGCAACGTCGCCGGATCGAGCGGGCCATGTACCTGCTGGTGCGCACCGCGGAGCCGGTCACCGAGATCTGCCATCTGGTCGGGTTCGGCAGCCTCGGCACGTTCAGCCGGACGTTCCACGACATCGTCGGCGAGTCTCCCTCCGCCTACCGCCGCCGCAGGGCCGCCCTGGCCGACGTGCCGAGCTGCTTCACCAGGGCATGGATGCGCCCGAGCGCCGCTGCCGGCCGACCGGCCGGGCCGGCACCGGCGGTGGTCGGTCCCGTCGAGGACAAAGCGGTGCAGGGCGGGCATCGGCGTGCTGCGGCCCGAACAGGCAGTTTTGGATAAGCAGCAGGCCGGACGCCTGCTCTAGCGTCCTCGGCATGACGATGACCGCTATTTCCCGCTCTCAGATCTATGTGCTGGACCAGGACGAGGCGCTCGACTTCTACGTCGGCAAGCTCGGCCTCGAGATCAACACCGATCAGGATCTCGGCTTCATGCGCTGGCTCACGGTCAACGTGCCGGGTGACCCCGACCGGGAGATCCTGCTGGAGAAGCCCGGCCCGCCGGCGCTGGACCCGAAGACCGCCGAGCTGGTCCGGGAGCTGCTCACGAAGGGCGCCACCGGCGGCTTCCTGTTCCTGACCACTGACGACGCGCACAAGGCGCACGCGGACCTGGTGGCCAAGGGCGTGGACATCACCGACGAGCCGACCGAGCGGCCGTACGGGATCGACTTCGGCATCCGCGACCCGTTCGGCAACCGGATCCGGATCGGTCAGATGCACCCGCGCGAGCGGTGGGCGAACGGCTGAGCGCGGGGCTGCGGGTGCCGGGGGCGGCGGGCTAGGGTCGGCTTTCCCGATCTTGGTGAGGTGACCGATGGGAAGCCGGCTGTTGTTCCTGGCCCGGCACGGCGAGCAGGACCGCCCCGAGGAGGAGGCGGACACCGGCCTGTCGGCGCGGGGCCGCCGCCAGGCGACGCTGCTCGGCGAGCGCCTGCGCGACGCGCGCCTCGACGCGGTGCACCACGGGCCGCTGGCTCGGGCCGCGGAGACCGCCGCGCTGGTCGCGGCGTCGTTGCCGGGTGTCCCGGTCCACGTCGACGACCGGGCCGGTGACCACATGCCGCACGACACCGACCCGGCCGGCCTGCCGGAACGGCACGCGGCGTTCCTGACGCAGTTCACCGAGGCGGAGCGGCGGGACGGGCCGCGCGTGACGGCGGGGGCGGTGGCCCGGTTCGCCACCGCCCCCGCCGAGGGCGACGTACGCGAGCTGGTGGTGACCCACAACTTCCTGGTCGCCTGGCTGGTCCGGCACGCGCTGGAGGCGCCGGCACACCGGTGGATCGGGCTCGCCCACGCCAACTGCGCGTTGACCGTGATCCGTTACAGCTCGGCCGGCCCGCCGACGGTGCTCGCGGTGAACGACGCCGCCCACCTGCCGCCCGAGCTGCGCGCCACCGGCCTGCCCGACGACTACCGGTTCTAAACCGTCCGCTCACCCGGGCCGGAGCCGGGCCGCCCCCCGCAACCCGACGCCGCCGCGTCGCACCCCACGCACCCCACGCACCCCGCAGTTTCACGGAAAGAGTGGCTGTTCGGGCTCGGATAGCCACTCTTTCGGTGAATGTGAGCACGGGGGCGGGGGCGCGGGGCGCGCCGTGGCCCGATGCCGGGGTCAGCCGCGCAGCTTCACCACGGCGTCGGCGAGGGCGCGGGCGGACTGCGGGTTCTGGCCGGTGACCAGGCGGCCGTCGACCACCACGTGCTCGGTGAAGTTCGGCGCCGGGACGTGCTGCGCGCCGGCCTCGGCGAGCTTGTCGGCGAGCAGGAACGGCACCGCGTCGGTGAGGCCGACGGCGGCCTCCTCGTCGTTGGTGAAGCCGGCGACCCGCTTGCCGGCGACCAGGCGGGAGCCGTCGGAGAGGGTGAGGTTAACCAGCGCGGACGGGCCGTGGCAGACGGCGGCGACCACGCCGCCGCGCTCGTAGACCGAGCGGGCGATCCGGGCCAGGTCGGGGTCGTCGGGGAAGTCCCACATGGTGCCGTGGCCGCCGGCGAAGACGATCACGTCGTAGCCGGCCGGGTCGACGTCCGCCGCCTTCGGGGTGTCGGTCACGCCGGCGGTGGCGAGGAAGTCGTTCTGGGTCCGGTCGGTCTCGTCCCGGCCGTCGGTCGGCGGCTCGCCGCCGGCCACCGAGACCAGGTCGACGTCGTACCCGGCGGCGCGGAAGACCTCCCACGGTTCGGCGGCCTCGCCGACGTAGTAGCCGGTCTTGCGGCCGGTGGTGCCGAGGTCGGAATGGCTGGTCAGCGCGATGAGTGCACGAGTCATGGGATCCATGCTGGCGCGCCGAGCCATAGCTGACCAATAGGCGAGAGTCACGTCGGCGATAGGTTTACTGATGTGAAGGTGTCGTTGGACCTGCTCCGCAGCTTTCTCGCCGTGCACCGCGCCGGGTCGGTCACCGGCGCGGCCGAGCTGCTGGGTGTGGCGCAGCCCACGGTGACCGCGCAGCTCCGGGCGTTGGAGGAGGCGGTCGGGCGACCGCTGTTCGACCGGCTGCCCCGGGGCGTCACCCCGACCGTCGCCGGGGACGAGCTGGCCCGCCGGGTGGCCGAGCCGCTGGACCGGCTCGCCGCCGTGCTGACCGACGAGCCGGGTGCGGCGTACGCCCGGACGGTCTTTCTCGGCGGGCCGGCCGAGCTGCTCGCGGAGCGGGTGCTGCCGGCGCTCGCCGGTCTGGTCGCCGACGGTCTGGAGCTGCGGGCGGTGGCCGGGATGCCGGAGCGGCTGCTGGACGACCTGGTGGCCGGCCGGCTCGACCTGGCGGTGACGAGCGTGCGCCCGCGTCGGCGTGGCGTGGTCGTGGAGGCACTCTATGACGAGGAGTTCGTGCTGGTGGCGGCGCCGGCCTGGGCGGAGCGGCTGCCCGACCCGGTGACCCCGGCGGCGCTGCGCGACGTGCCGCTGGTCGCCTATGGGGAGGAGGCGCCGATCCTGCGCCGCTACTGGCGGACCGTCTTCGACACCCGGCTCACCCGCACCCCCAGCCTGGTCGTGGCCGATCTGCGGGCGGTCCGGTCGGCGGTGGTGGCGGGCGCCGGGGCAAGCGTGCTGCCCGCGTACCTCTGCCGGGGGGAGCTGGCCTCGGGCGCGGTGCGGGCGCTGCTCGCGCCGCCGGTGCCGCCGCTGAACACGCTCTTCCTGGCGGCCCGGCCGGGGGCGGCCGGGCGGCGCGAGGTGCAGGCCGTGCGCCGGGCGCTGCTGACGGCGGCGCCGGGCTGGTGAGCGGGCCGGTCAGCCGGTGGCGCGGGTGAGCAGGTCGACCACGTCGGCGGTGGCGGCCGGCGGGGTGGCCTGCGGCGGGCAGTCGACGTAGGAGCTGGTGGTCCGGCCGACGGTGAGCCGGTAGTGGAACGCGTCGGCGCACATGGTGGCCGGCGCCGTGACGGCGGCCTCGGCGGCCAGTCGGGGATCGGCGATGAGCTGCCGCAGCCGGTCGAGGTCGGCGTCGGCGAGCTGGCCGTCGCGGGCGGCGCCGGCCCGGTCGGTCTTCGTCCAGTGGCCGTCCGGCCGCACGGTGACGGTGTCGGTCAGCCCGGCGATGCCGCCGGACCGCACGAGCACCACCTCGACGCCGGGCAGCGCGGTGGCGGCCGGCCCGACGGGGGCCGGTGCGTCGGCGCGGGCGCAGCCGGCGAGCGGGGTGAGGACGGCGGCGAGGGCGATCGCCGCGGCGGGGGCTGCTCTCATACCGATCGGACGCACGACGGGGCCACCCGGTTCCGGACCACCGCGCCCCCCTCATCCGTTCGGTCAGTGTCTGAGGCGGGAAACCGTCGCCCTCTTTCACGTCCTTCGATGTCTCAGCTATATCTACATCAGTGACTACCCCCGTCACAACTTCCTTTCAGGAGGGCACGTGAAAAGAACCGTCGCCGCCGTCAGCGCAGCGCTGCTCACCAGCGGCGTGCTGGCCTGCGTCACCAGCACGGCGCAAGCGGCAGCGCCCAGCGCCCCCAGCCCCGAGCGCGCCGCCGCGGCGCGCGCCGACAGCCTGCTCCGCGCCAACCCCGGCGCCGTGCAGGGTGCCAGCGGGGAGGCGTACCAGGCCGTCCGCACCAAGGTCGACCCCTCCGGGGCGGCGCACACCCGCTACACCCGGACCTATCAGGGCCTGCGGGTCTACGGCGGTGACTTCGTCGTCCACACCGCTCCGAACGGCACCATGACCGGCACCTCGGTCGGCCTGTCCGCCCCGCTCACGCTCGGCACCAGCGCCAAGGTCGGCGCGGCCGCGGCCAAGGCCAGCGCGCGCAAGGCGTTCTCCGGCAGCCTCACCTCCGTCGGCACGCCCGAGCTGTTCGTCGACGCCAGCAGCGGCAAGGGCCGGCTGGCCTGGGAGACGGTCGCCTCCGGCTGGAAGGCGGACAAGCAGACGCCGTCGAAGCTGCACGTCGTCACCGACGCCACCACCGGCAAGGTGATCGGCTCGTACGACGAGATCGAGTCGGTGGTCGGCAGCGGCCAGGGCATCTACACCGGCACGGTCAGCATCGACACGACGCTCTCCGGCAGCACCTACCAGATGATCGACCCGTCGCACGGCAACGGCCGTACCTGCGACATGAACAACGGCACCTCCACCTGCACCACCTTCACCGACGCCGACAACGCGTGGGGCAACGGCGCCAACTCCAACCGGCAGTCGGCCGCCGTGGACGCCCACTTCGGCGCCGCGAAGACGTTCGACTACTTCCTCAACGTGCACGGCCGCAACGGAATCTTCGGCAACGGCCAGGGCGTGCCGAGCCGGGTGCACTACGGCAGCAACTACGTCAACGCGTTCTGGGACGGCGCCCAGATGACCTACGGCGACGGTTCGGGCAACTCCCGCCCGCTGGTCTCGCTGGACGTGGCCGGGCACGAGATGAGCCACGGCGTCACCGAGGCGCTGTCCGGCCTGGTCTACTCCGGTGAGTCCGGCGGCCTCAACGAGGCCACCAGCGACATCTTCGGCAACATGATGGAGTTCTACGCCGCCGCGCCCAGCGACCCGGGCGACTACCAGGTCGGCGAGAAGATCAACATCAACGGCAACGGTACGCCGCTGCGCTACATGTACAACCCGTCGCTGGACGGCTCGTCCGACTCCTGCTGGTCCACCAGCACGAAGAACAAGGACGTGCACTACTCCTCCGGCGTGGGCAACCACTTCTACTTCAACCTGGCCGAGGGCACCGGCGCCACCGCGTACGGCACCTCGCCGGTCTGCGGCTCGGCCCCGGCGGTGACCGGCATCGGTCGCGCCAAGGCGGAGAAGATCTGGTACCGGGCGCTCGACGTGTACTTCACCTCGAACACCTCGTACGTCAACACCACCACCCCGTCGAACACCGCCCGGGCCTACAGCCTGCGGGCGGCGACCGACCTGTACGGCAACTGCTCGACCGAGTACAAGGCCGTCCAGGCGGCGTGGACCGCGGTGAACGTGGCCGGCAGCGACGCGCCGTGCAGCTCCACCGGTAACGACTTCTCCGTCTCGCTCTCCCCGACCGCCGGGTCGGTGGCCCAGGGCGGTTCCGTCTCCGCCACCGTCGGCACCGGCACCACCAGCGGGACCGCGCAGACCGTCACGTTCTCCGCGTCCGGCCTGCCGAGCGGCGCCACCGCGTCGTTCAGCCCCGCCTCGGTGACCTCGGGCGCCTCGTCCACCCTCACCATCGCCACCAGCGCGAGCACCACGCCCGGCACCTACTCGGTGACGGTCACCGGCAGCGCGACGTCGGGCACGAAGTCCGCCACGTACTCGCTGACCGTCACCGGCACCGGCGGCGGCTGCACCGGCGCCGGCCAGAAGCTCGGCAACGCGGGCTTCGAGACCGGCACCAGCCCGTGGACCGGCACCACCGGCGCGATCGGCGCCTTCACCGGCCAGTCGGCGCACGGCGGCACCCGGTTCGCCTGGCTGAACGGCTACGGCTACAGCAGCAACGAGAACATCGCGCAGTCGGTGGCGCTGCCGAGCGGCTGCTCGACCTACAACTTCAGCTTCTGGCTGCACATCGACTCGGCCGAGTCCACCACCAGCGTGCAGTACGACAAGCTGAACGTGCAGGTGCTCAACTCGTCCGGCACCGTGCTGGCGACGCTGGCGACCTACTCGAACCTGAACAAGGCCACCGGCTACACCCAGCGGTCGTTCTCCCTGGCCGCGTACGCCGGGCAGACCGTCACGTTGAAGTTCACCGGCACCGAGGACGCGTCCCTCCAGACCTCGTTCGTGATCGACGACACCGCGGTCGACGTCTCCTGACCTGACCGCCCGACCTCGGGGCCCGGCGGCCACCCCACGCGGGTGGTCACCGGGCCCCGCCCGTTACGGTCGGACCCATGTCCGACGCGGAGTTGACCGTCACGGTGGACGGCCCGGTGGCGACCGTGGTGATCCGGAACCCGGCCCGCCGCAACGCCATGACCCCGGCCATGTGGCGGCAGCTCCCGGTGCTGCTCGACGGCCTGGAGGCGGACCCGGCGGTCCGGGTGCTGGTGCTCACCGGGGCGGGCGGCACGTTCTGCGCCGGCGCCGACCTGGGTGACCTGGACGAGCTGCTGGCCGCCGGCGACGGGAGCATCGCGGTGGCCGCCGAGGAACGACTCGCCGCGTTCGGCCGCCCCACCGTCGCCGCGATCGAGGGCGCCTGCGTGGGCGGCGGCTGCCAGCTCGCCGTCGCCTGCGACCTGCGGCTGGCCGCGGCGGACGCCCGGTTCGGCGTACCGCCGGCGCGGCTCGGCCTGGTCTATCCCGCGCCGACCACCCGGCGGCTGGCCGGCCTGGTCGGGCCGTCTGCGGCCAAGCACCTGCTGTTCACCGGCGACCTCGTCGACGCCGAGCGGGCGTTGCGGATCGGCCTGGTCGACGAGGTGTTGCCGGCCGCCGGGCTTCCCGATCGGGTGGCGGCGTTGACCGCCACCGTGGCCGGGCGCTCCCGGCTCACCGTGACCGCCGCGAAGGAGATCGTCGACGGGCGTGCCGACGCCGACCGGATCGCCTGGTGGCACGCGCAGGTGCGGGACAGTGGCGAGGCCCGCGAGGGGGTGGCGGCGGCCAACGAGCGCCGGCCGCCGCGCTTCGGCTGGGCCCCGCACTGACCGCCGTTTGACCGGCGGCCCCCGCTGGGTACGCCCCGGGCAACGAACGGGGGCCCATGATGGACGGTCGAAGCGACCAGGCACACCTGATCCGGCGCGGCCGACGCCGGTTCCTCTGGAGCATGCTCGGCGTGCCGCTGCTGGGCGGCCTGCTCGGCGTGCTGATCGCCCGGCAGGTGAACGGCGGGAACCTGCCGTCCTGGCCGCAGGGACGGACGCCGGAGTGGGCGCAGGTCACCGGGCTCGCGCTCACCGTCCTCGGCCTGCTGGTCGAGGTCGGTGCGCTGGTGTGGGCCGCCCGTCACGGGCGGCTCCGGTCCCGCCGGCAGTCCCCACTGTGGGCGATGGGCATGCGAGAGCGGTCCCGGCTGGTCAAGCAGGTGCGGCGCGGCGACACCGACGCCGACCCATCGACGCTCACCATGGTCGCGCGCCAGATGGTGGACGGTGGCTGGTGGGCGACGCTCGCGGTCGGGCTCGTGGTGTTCAACCTCGGGCAGGCGTTGGCCCGGTTCGCCCCGCCCGTGGCGCTGGCCGTCTTCGGCTTGGTGGCGGCGCTGTTCGCGCTCGCCGGATGGCAGGTCCACCGGGACGCCCGCCGCGCGGCGACGTACCTGCGTCACCACCACCCGATCGAGCCCACCCGCGCGCTGCACTAGATCTTGGAAGATCTCGGCCCCTCCCGGGGCCATTTCCTTCCAAGGTCTCATCTTGGGGCCATGAGGGACGGCACGAGGCAAGTTCAGGAGATCCGGCAGGGACGCCGACGGGTTCGGCTGCTGCTCGTCGGCGTGATCGTGTTCTTCACGCTGGTGTCGATTCTGGTGGGGCTGCTTCTCCGCGACGCGCGCCGGGCCGAGGCGTTCCTGCGGGCGCATCCCGCCGACCCGGCGACGGAACCGCTCTGAGGGGGCTCCCGGGAGACGGACCGGGCTCCGGTTCGGGGAAGTGGCGGCATCCCGAGAGCCGCGACCCCGCTACTTCGGCGTACTGGAGTCGATCATCCGATCCCCGGCCGATCGCGGGGCGGGCCTACTCGTCGTCGGTCGGTCGAGGCTGTCGGTGCTCGGCGATCCAGGCTTCCACGTCGGCGGCCAACCACACCTTCGTGGCGCGTAGCTCCTGGTACGGCTTCGGGAACGAGGGGCGCATGGCGATCTGCTGGAACCGCGATCGGGACACCCCGAGCCGTTCGCAGATCTCCCACGGTCCCATCAGTGTGCCGGGTCCCTTGGCCATGGCCTGAACATATGCACATACTCATCTCCCCGAACGGTGGTCCCCGATCAGGGATACTCAAATAGGGGTCCCCAGATTGACAGGGGGGTGGAGCGTGCGGTGCGATGGGTTGCGAGACCCGCCCTGCTGGCGGTGCGGCCTCACGTCGACCCATCAGGAGGTGGAGATGCAGCGCCATGCACCCGTCAAGCCGCTGTGGTTCTGTGCGGCCTGCGCCAACCCGTGGCCCTGCGGACCGGCTCGGCTGGAGTTGGCCGCGCAGTACGCCGGCGAACCGAAGTGGCTGGCCGTCGACATGGCCGAGCTGCTGCACGAGGCGATCGCCGACCTGACCCGGCTGAATGCCGAGCCGCCGGACGGGGTGGCGATGTATGGCAGGTTCCTGGGCTGGGTGCGGCACCTGGCCGTGAGCCGGGCACGCAACGCCGGTCACTTCAGGAGCGGCTCCCGATCGCCGCGTCGCGCCCGGGAAAGTTCAACGGACAGCTAGGGCCGGACGGGGCCGGCGGGCGCCGCGCCGGAGGCGTACCCCCGGCGCCGCCCCCTGTGCCCGCCGGCCGTCCGTCACCGCGCCAGCGCGGCCCAGCTCGGGGTCGCCGGCTCCCGCCGCAGCGGCATGCCCGCCTCGGCCGGGGTCCGGTCGCCCTTGCGCTGGTTGCACGCGTAGCAGGCGGCGGTGGTGTTCCCCCAGGTGTTCCGGCCGCCGCGCGAGCGGGGCAGGACGTGGTCGATCGTGCTGGCCGGGCGGTCGCAGTAGGCGCACCGGCGGCCGTCGCGCGCCAGCACCCCGGCCCGGGACCAGGCCGGGCCGGCGCTGAACCGCCAGCGCGTCACCACGTACCGGACGAGGCGGACCACCCGCGGCATCGGGAAGACGCCGACGAGCCGGTCCGGCTCGGACTCGTGGATCTCCGCGACCCGGCGGCAGAGCATCCGGATCGCGTGCTGGACGGTGACCCGGTGCAGCGGGCCGAGGTCGGCGTTGATGACGAGGACGGCGTCCACCGGGCTCTCCCTTCACGATCGGTGGGGTGGTACGGCGACGAAAAAGCCGCCCGGTCACGGGGACCGGGCGGCGACGACAGGGGCGCGCGACGTGCGCGTCAGTCGGGCCTTCCGGACCATGGGCAGCCGGCGCCGGGCAGCCACGACGTCATCGTGGTGGCGGTTCGCGGCGACATGGACGGCTCCCGGAGCGGTGGTTGACCTTGCGCGTTCACGGTAGATCCACCCGGGAAACGGCTGCAACGTATTTCGATCCGCCGTCGGATGCCGGCCGCTGCCGACCGGCCCGACCGGCCCGTCGGGCGGCGGCGAGCGGACGGTCGATCCGGGTGCTCATCTGCGTCACCAGCTCGCTCTCCAGCAGCGGCCGGTTCACCTCGGCGGCCACCGACAGCGTCGGGGTGGAGATCGACCGCCAGATCGCGGTGAGCCCGGCCCCGAGGCCGACCAGCGCCACCGCCGCCCGGGTGGTGGGGGAGCCGGCCGCTGCCGCGGCACTCACCCCGACCACCGCCAGGAGCACCACCAGCAGCGGCGCCAGCACCGGCCAGAAGATGCCCCGGGCCGCCTGCACCACCAGCTTCCGGTCCCGGATGATCAGGTTCCGGGCCACCACCGCCCAGTTCTCCTCGTCCAGCAGGTCGCGCGGGTGCAGACCGCCGGTGAGCACGTCCTGCCACAGGTCGCCCTGGTTGCGCAGCTCACGGGCCAGTTCGGCGAGCCCGGCCTCGGCCGGGTCGCCGACAGTGGCGCGGCCGACCGCGGTGGACCACGCGGACAGCGAGCGGCGCACCACCGCCGCCGAGTACGGCGGCAGCACGCTGGCCAGCTCGTCCAGCCACCGGCTGAGCTGGAACTGCCGCCCGCCGAACCGCCGGACCAGCTCGGTGCCGTCGCCGCGCCGGACCGTGTCGGCGAGCGAGCGGCCGAGCCGGTACGCCACCCCGACCCGGTGGTCGGTGGCCATCGTCCAGCGCAGCACGTCGACGTTCAGCGCGTCGAGCGCGAACAGCAGCGGCTGGCGGTCGACCCCGGCGACCCGCCGGGCGGCGGCGGTCGAGGGCAGCACCCGGCCGGCCGGGGTCAGCGCGGCGATCTGGGTCAGCGCGACGTCCACGCCGTCCAGGTACATGCCGAGCCGGTGGCGGCCCGGCAGCTCGGTCACGTTTGACAGTTTCGCCGGGGCCGTCGCCGGCCGGTCCGCGTCGTCGGTGAGGTCGGCGGTCTGCGCGTGGTGGTAGGCGTCCGCCATGGACCAGCCGAGCCGTAGCGCGGTGACCACGACCGCCCGCTCGTCCCGCCGCTCCTCCGTCCGCGTCGCGGTGCTCACCGCTCGACCTTAATGCGTTATTTGCCCCTTTATCAGCGGATCATCGTGCGCGGCCGGCCAGCAGGCCGCGCGGACGGATCGAGCGGACCGGCTCGGCCGCCGCACCCTCGGCGCGCAGGATGTGATTCGCCGCGATGATCCCGGTGGCCGCCGACCGCTCCATCAACGCGCTCGGGAACTCCGTGTGGATCCCGTCCCCGGCCAGGTACAACCCGGCCGCGTCGGTCCGTACGCCCGGCCGGCCGGCGTGGCTGCCCGGCGTGAACGCCGGGGCCTGCGCCTCCACCCGGGCCCGCAGCTCGCGTACCCGCAGGTCGGCCACCTCCGGCCAGAGCGCGGTCAGCTCCCGCAGCATGCGCGCGGCCAGCTCGTCGGCGGGCACGTCCGGCTCACAGGCGTACGCGTGCAACTCCACCACCGAACCGCCGGTGCGCTCCGCCCAGCGGCGCGGCTCGGCCTCCAGCCGGTGGTAGAGCGTCACCGAGTCCAGCGTGGGCTGCCGGGACACGCCACTGAACACCGCCCGGTCCGGGCGCACGTCCCCGTCCATCCAGTAGCGCGCCACCGCGTACGGCGGGCCGGGCCGGCCGAACGCGGGCATCCGCGCCACCAGCTCGGGCGCCGCCGCGACCAGGCCGGGGGAGGCGTCGACCAGCGCGGCCAGCGCCGGCGGGTCGACGGCGAGCACCACGTGCCCGGCCGCCCAGGTGTCACCGTTCGCGCCGGTCACCCGCCAGCCCTCCGGCGTACGGTCCAGCCGGGTCGCCGGCGTGCCGGTCAGCACCCGGCCGCCGTGCTTCTCCACGTGCCGGGTCAGCGGCTCCCAGATCGCCGTCGCGTAGTCCTCGTCCGGGCAGTCGAAGGCCAGCCCCTCCGGGTTGCCGAGCAGGTAGAAGTGGAACTGGGCGATCATCTCGGCGGCCGACATCTCCGCCTCGTGGTTGAAGAACGAGTGCGAGAAGACCTCGAACAGCATGGCCCGGGCGCGGTCCGGCAGGCGCAGCGAGGTGAGCAGCTCGTCCGCCGTCCGCTCGTCGAACTCCGCGTAGGTGCGCACCGGGTCGTAGGTGAGCAGCGGCAACGCGGCGTCCCGGTCCATCGCGCGCAGGTCCGCCAGACGCAGGCTCGGGCTGCGCAGCAGCAGCGCCAGCAGGTTGGCCGGCGGGGCCGGCGGCAACTTGCCGAACTCCTCGGTCGGCCACTGCGCGGACAGGATCGGATAGCCGGGGATCGGCTTGAGGAAATCCAGCGTCGGGTCGACGCGGCGCAGGATCGAGCGCCAGTTCCAGTACTGCCGGAAGAACGCGTGGAACCCGTGCTCGTTGCGCTGGACGCCGTCCGCCAGCGCCTCCGGCCAGGCGCCGAGCCGGCCGCCGAGGTGCGGCGCGGCCTCCAGCACGGTCACCGACACCCCGCGCTCGGCCAGCACCACCGCCGCCGACATGCCGGCGATGCCGCCGCCCACCACCAGCGCCGACGCCGGTCGCGGCACCCGGGGGGCGCCACCGCCGCCCGGGTCGACCACGTGCTCGCGTACGCCGATGAGTCGGCCAACCTTCTGCGACAGCCCCACGCCCCACCCTCCGCTCAACAGTGCCCCCATCCTGCCCGAGCTGTGGGGAAGGGGCTCAGCTACCCGAACGAGAAGACGCGTTCCGCCGGATCCACGACCACGGCCAGAAGCGCCCCCGGCACGAGGGCCGGGTCGTCGGCGCGGACCGCCTCGACCTCGAAGGTGGCGAACCCGGGGCCACTGATCCGCAGGCGGAGTCTCAGCCCGGGTTCCTCCCCACCCAGATTGTTGGCCACCGTGAGAACCTCCGCGGTGGCGGCGACGCCGGTGGCGGCGAGCCGCCGCATGTCGCGACGCGAGCGAGTGACGAGGCGCAAGCCCCACACTCCGAAGCCGCCGCCGACGATCGTCATCAGGAGATCCCCGGCGAGCAGGCCCCAGAAGTCTGCGGTGGACAGGCTCTGGCTCTGCGACACGACGGGGACCAACAGGACCGGCCCGGCCAGACAGATCGCCAGGAACATCACTCGGCAGAGCAGCGCGCCGACCGGACCGATGCGCGTCTCCGCCTCCCGCGGCGCGGTCGTCATCCCCACACCCTAGGAGGGGGCCTTCCTCTCACGGTAGGCAGTGACGGGGGCGGTCGGAGGGGGGCCAGACGTACTCCAGGTCGGTGGGGGTGTCGGGGAAGAGGGGAGCGTAGTGGGCGGGGTCCTTGCGCAGCAGCGACGAACGGTGGCTGCGGTGCAGGTCGTCGCGGCCCAGCCAGGGCGGGAGGTCGCCGCTGCCGGCCAGCTCCTCCTGGGTGCGGATCGTGGTGATGCCGCAGGCGGCGGCGAGGTCGGTGGCGAGCGTGGCGGCGCAGGTGTCCGCCCGGCCCGGTTCGCACCACACCGCGCACATGTCCAGCCCGTAGCGGGTCAGCGCCTCCTCGTACCCGGCCCACATCTTCACCGCCGGATGGTTGCGCCAGCCGTAGTCCGGGCGGGTCAGCCCGCGCAGCACCTGGATGGCCTCCACGCGCTGCTTGCCCAGCCGCTTCTGGTCCAGGGTCCGGGCACTGGCCAGAAAGTCCGGATACGGCAGGAACGTCTGCATGCCGCTGCTCTACCCGTACCCGGCGGCACCATGCCTTCAAGATCGAAGGGGGCTGTGCGCGTCGCGAGCGGCTGACTACGATCCGGGCATGGCCGAGCCCCTGCGCGACCGCGCGCGCCGCGCGACCGGGTGGCGGCTCCGGTCGAACGGCGACGAGCGCCCCCACTTCGTGGTCTGCGGCTCCGACCCGCTGGCCTACTGGGTGGTCCGGGCGCTGCTCGGCACCGGCCCGACCGCCGGTCAGGTGCGGGTCACGCTCGTGGTGCCGGAACGCCGCCGCTCCGACGGCCCCGACGGGCGGGACGTGCCCGGGGTACGCGTCATCCGGGCCGACCGGCTCGACGAGGCCACGTTCCGCCGGGCCGGGCTGGCCGACGCGGACGGGCTGGCCCTGCTGCACCAGGACGACGTGGGCAACATGCACGCCGCGCTCTGCGCCCAGGAGGTCGAGCCCCGGCTGCGTCTGGTGGTGCGGATGTTCAACACCAACCTGGCCGACGGGCTGCGGCAGCTCTTCCCCGGCTCGGCGGTGATCTCCGACGCCTCGATGGCCGCGCCCGCCTTCGTCGCCGCCGCGCTGGGCGAGCTGGCGCCGACCCACTTCCGGCACGCCGGCCGCACGCTCTACGTGGCCCGCCGCGCCGACGTACGCCCGCAGGACGTGGTCTGCGGCCTGGCCGTCACGACGGACCCGGAACTGGTCCGGGTGCTGCCCGCCGACGAGGCCGCTGCCGACGTGGTGCTGGCCGAGGCGACCGGTCGCCCGCCCGGCACCGAGCTGGCCGCCCGTCGACTGGTCCGGGCCCGGCGACGCCGGCAGCCGGTGGAGGTGTTGCTCCGCGCGATCCGCAGCTTCGCCACCCGCAAGATCGGCATCGCGGTGCTGGTGCTGCTCGGGGTGATCGCGGTGCTGGGCTGGCTCAACGCCCGCGCCGCCGCGGTCACCTGGGGTGAGGCGCTCTACCTCACCCTGGTCACCACGCTGAGCGGCCAGGACCCGGACGTCAACAAACCGGTCGCCGCGCAGGTCATGCAGGTGGTGCTCAACCTGGCCGGGCTGGCGCTGATCCCGCTGATCACGGCCGCCGTGGTCGACGGCATCGTCAACGCCCGGCTGGCCCTGCACACCGGCCGGATCCAGCCCGACCGCTCCGGGCACGTGGTGGTGGTCGGGCTGGGCAACATCGGCACCCGGGTGATGGCCCAGCTCCACGACTTCGGTGTCGAGGTGGTGGCCATCGACAAGAACCCGGACGCGCGCGGCGCCGCGCTGGCGCACCGGCTCGGGGTGCCGGTGATCGTCGGCGACGCCGGCCTGGAGGAGACGCTCCGCTCCGCCTCGGTCGACACCAGCCAGGCGCTGGTGGTGGTCTCCACCGACGACGGGGCGAACCTGCGCGCCGCGCTGATCGCCCGCTCCCTCGACCCCGACCTGCGGGTGGTGCTGCGGCTGTTCGACGGCGACTTCGCCGAGCGGATCCAGCAGGCGTTCGGCATCGGCATCTCGCGCAGCGTCTCCTACCTGGCCGCGCCGTCGTTCGCGGCGGCCCTGCTGGACCGCGCGGTGATCGCCACCATCCCGGTGGACCGGCACGCGTTGCTGGTCACCGAGGTGCCGGTGGTGGCCGGCTCGCCGCTGGACGGTCGCCCGCTCGGCGCGGTGGCCCGCCCCGGCGAGGTGCGCCTGCTCGCGCACACCCGGGTCGGCCAGAAGGGCGACTGGTCGGCCGATCCGCGCCTGGTGCTGCGCGCCGGCGACCGGCTGACCGTGGTGGCCCGGCGGGCCGGGCTGACCGCCCTGCTGCGCGAGACCACGCCCGCCCCGCCGCCCGCGCCGGCCCCCCGGGAACCGGACGAGTGACCCCGGTCAGCTCGCGCGGATGCGGCGGAGGGCGTAGCCGGCCGCGCCGAGGGCGAGCACGCCGAACCCGGCGAGCACGCTGGCCGGCGGCAGGCTGACCGCGAGCACCAGGCACCCCACCAGCCCCAGCGCGGCGAGCAGCCGCTTGTCCCGCCCGAGCGTCAGCGCGGCGGCGTTGGTGATCGCGTAGTAGACCAGCACGGTGCAGCTGGAGAAGCCGATCGCGCCCCGGACGTCGGCGAGCGCCACCACCACGATCACCACGGCGGCCACGGCCAGCTCGGCGCGGTGCGGCACCCGGTGGCGGGGGTGCACGGCGGCCAGCGCGTTCGGCAGGTCCCGGCGGCGGGCCATCGCCAGCGTGGTGCGTCCGACGCCGGCCAGCAGCGAGAGCAGCACCCCGGTCACCGCGACGGTCGCCCCGGCCCGCACCAGCCAGGCCCACCCGGGCCGACCGGCCGCGGTCACCACCTCGACCAGCGGCGCCGGGGAGGCGGCCAGCCGGCCGGCGCCCAGCACGCCGAGCGCGACCACGGCCAGGGTCAGGTAGATCGCCAGCACCGCGCCGAGCGCCAGCGGCACCGCGCGCGGGATGGTGCGCTCCGGGTCGCGCACCTCCTCGCCCAGCGTGGCGATCCGCGCGTACCCGGCGAACGCGAAGAAGAGCAGGCCGGCGGCGGTGAGCACGCCGTGTGCCCCGACGTCGGCGGCACCGGTGAGCCGGTCGACCGTCACCTGCGGTGCACCGGTCACCGCCACCACGCCCAGCACGGTGAGCACCACCGCGACCAGCGCCCGGGTGGCGGTCGCGGTCTTGCCGATCCCGCGCAGGTTCACCGCGGTCACCGCCACCACCGCGAGGACCGCGACGAGCCGCGCCCGCCCCGGCCACAGGTAGGCCCCGATCGTCAGCGCCATGGCCGCGCAGCTCGCCGTCTTGCCGACCACGAACCCCCACCCGGCGACGAAGCCGGCGAACGGACGCAGCCGCTCCCGGCCGTAGACGTAGGTGCCGCCGGACTCCGGGTAGCGGGCCGCGAGTCGGGCCGAGCTGGTGGCGTTGCAGAACGCGACGAACCCGGCCAGCGCGAGCGCGACCAGCAGCCCGACGCCGCCGGCCGCCGACGCGGCGGGCGCGAAGACCACGAAGACGCCCGCACCGAGCATCGAGCCCAGACCGATGACGACCGCATCGGGTACGCCGAGTCGCCGCGCCAGCCGTTCCACATCCGCAGCCTAGGGGCCGGACGTGAACGGCCGGTGCCGCCGGCGGAATCGCGCCGGCGGCACCGGTGCCGGTTCAGCAGGGCCCGTTGTCGGTCCAGACGCCCTGGCTGTTGGCCCCCGGGACGTCGCCCTGGGTCCACCACCGCGCGGTCCACCGGTGTCCGAGGTGGGACACCACCGCACCACCGGAGTACGCCGTGCCGGCGGCCCAGGCCGGCGCCGTGCAGGTCCCGCCGGTGGGTGTCGGCGAGGGCGTGCCGGTGGGCGTCGGGGAGGCGGTGGGCGTCGGGGAGCCGGCGCAGGCGCCCTGGTCGGCCCAGACCGCCGCGCTACCCGGCGTCTCGCCCTGGGTCCACCACTTCGCGCTCCAGGTGTGCCCGCCGTACGAGACGGTCGCGCCGCCGGAGTACGCGGTCGCCGCCGACCAGGCCGGCGCGGTGCAGGTGCCCCCGCCGGGCGGGGTGGAGCCGCTCGGGCTCGGCGACGGGGTGACCACCGCGCCGCCGCGCGCCCAGTCGCCGGTCAGCGCGTACGTCTGGCCGCCGAAGGCGAGCGTGAAGTTCGCCGGGCCGGAGATCGGGAGCTGGTAGTTGAGCGTCACCTCGGCGTACGCGCCGGGTGCGATGGCGGCCGGCACGGTGAGGCGTACCCGGTTGTGGTCGCCCTTCAGGCCGCCCACGTTGCTGCCGGTGTGGCCGGTGGAGACCGTGGTGAGCGCCCAGCCGGACTGCTGGCTGAGGGTGGCCGGGGTGGTGGTCGGGTAGTCGAACTCCAGTTGTGCGCCGGCCGGGATCGGTGCGCCGGTGTTGTTGGTCAGCCGCAGCTCCGGGTTGATCGGGTAGTTGTTGTCGCCGAGCGCGAAGCCGCCCATGCCGACCGCCACGTCCAGCGTCCGGGTGGGCATGGTGCTGCTCGCCTTGCGGGCGCCGTAGGCCGGTGCGGTCTTCAGCTTGTCGTAGAGCAGCGTGGTGAGCGTGTCGCCCATGCCGTACCGGCCCTTGGCGGAGTCGTAGGCGTAGTCGCCGGCCAGTTCCCAGATCATCACGCCACCGATGCCCCGGGCGGCGACGTAGTCGGCCTTGGCGGCGAGCGACTGGTCGTCCTCGGTGGAGAGAAAGACCTTCTTCTCGGCGTTCCACAACCAGGGCGCGACCAGCGCCGACGAGTAGTTCCGGGCATAACTGCCGCTGATCCGGTCGGCCGGGTCGGTGGCCGGGGTGAGCCCGTACCCGGTCAGGTAGTCGCCGGTGATGCCGGCCTGGAGGTTCTTCGCGTGCCACATCGGGTTGGCGCCGCCGGGCACCTCGTTGCCGGCGGCGTCGAGGTCGTGCCAGAGGTTGTCGATGCCGACCGCGCCGTTGCCGCAGGGGGTGGTGGAGCCGATCGAGCCGCCGGTGCCGGCCGGGCACTTCGTCTGGTCGGGCAGCGCGGCCCGTCCCCACAGGCCGTTGGTGCCGCCGGTGACGCCCTGCCAGCCCCGGGTGTAGTAGGGCACGCCGATGTTCACCCGGCCGCTGGGCAGCGCGCCCCGGAAGTAGTGGTACGCCCAGTCGGTGTTCAGGTAGCCGATGCCGGAGTACGCGCCGTACACGCCGCCGGCGGCCAGTTCGGCGTCGTCGCCGTTGTCGTAGAGCGCCGCGTTCGGGCCGACGAAGTGGTTCCACGCGCCGTGCAGGTCGTAGGACATCGCGTTGACGTAGTCGAGGTACTGCAACGCCTGGTAGGACTCCATGCCGCGCAGCAGCCAGCCGGACGCGGGCGCGGCCACGGTGAGCAGGTAGTGCCGGCCGTCGGTGGCGGCGGCCCGGTCGAGCTTCTCCCGCAGCGTGCGCATCAGCACCTGGTACGAGGCGTTGAGGCCGGCCCGCTTGGCGTCGGCCTGGGCGAAGTCGAGCGGGTTGCCGGCCTTGTTGTTGGAGGTGGGGTACTCGTAGTCGATGTCCACCCCGTCGAAGCCGTACGTGCGCAGGAACGTCACCACCGAGTCGGCGAACGTGTTGATGCCGGCGGTGTTGACGGTGTTGGTGCCGGTGGTGGTCATCCGGTAGAAGCCGCCGGAGTCGAGCCGGTTGCCGCTGTCGTCGATGAAGCCGCCGGTCTCGGCCCAGCCGCCGACGCTGATCAGCGTGCGGACGTTCGGGTGCTGCTTCTTGTACTTGGTGAGCAGGTTGAAGTGCCCGGTGTAGGGCAGGCTCGGGTCCATCTCGGCGCCGGCCACGCCGGGCCAGGTCATGTTCGTGGCCGGGTTGTTCGCGGCGGCCGGGTTGCCCACGGAGATCTTGTTGTTGCCGTCGACGTGCGCGAACGCGTAGTTGATGTGGGTGACCTTCTGCCACGGGATCTGGTTGACCAGGTAGGCCGGGGTGCCGTTGCGGCCGGTCCGCCAGCTGGTGAAGTAGCCGATGATCCGGCGGGTGTGGTCCGCGCCCATCTTCTCGCGGCCGGCGGTGTCGTAGACGGTGCAGTAGGGCACCGACACCCCGGGCGTGCGGTAGAGCCCGTCGGGCCGGCACGCCTCGTCGTCGGCGGCGGCCGACCGGGCGTCCGGGGCGGCCACCACCACCGCCATGGCCGCGGTCAGCAGACCGGCGGCGCCGGCCGACAGCCAGCGGCTGATTCGTCTCGCCAGCACGTGCACCTCCTACATTTAACAAACTTAACTGTTAAGGTTGCTAAATGTATACCGGCGTCGATGCGCCGGGACAAGAGGCGGATTTTTCAGTCGAGCTGGTCGACCGGCCGGGCCCAGCCGCCGAGCCGCGCCGGCAGCGGCAGGGCGTTCCAGGGCACCCGGCGCAGCAGCCGGTCCAGCAGCAGCCCGAGCAGCAGCCCGGCGACCGAGTCGGTGAGCCAGTGCCAGCCCAGGTAGACGGTGGTGCAGAAGACGATCGCCGGGGGTGCCAGCCGGACCACGGTGTCCAGCCTGGCCGGCACGGTGCGGCCCACCGTGCGCAGCAGCGGGACCAGCAGCAGGGCGAGCACGCCGTACCAGACGATCGCGTTCGCCACGTGCCCCGACGGGTACGACTGGGCGAAGCGCACCGGCAACTCGTGCTGGAACAGCGGCAGCGTCTGCTCGGGCGGCAGGAACGGCTCCTTCGCGCTGGCGCTCGGCGCCGGGCGGGCCGTCCACACCTTCAACGGGCCGATGGTGAAGGTCGTCAGCACGAACGCGGTCACCGGCGGCAGCACCGCCCGCACCGAGCGCACCCGCCACGCCAGCAGCACGCCCAGCCCGGTCGCCAGCAGCGTCAGCGGGGTGCCCTGGCCGAGCAGGTTGAACGCCATCGCCACCCATCGGGCGGCGGTCGGCCGGTGCGCGGCGGACCAGTCGGCGACCGCCCGGTCGAGCCCGAACAGGTGCCCGGCGGCGAGCGCCACGGTCAGCGCCACCAGCGCGGCGAGCAGCAGCCCGTCGTACCACCAACCGGCCGGTCGGACGGGCCGCAGCCGCAGGTCGCGGCGTACCCCTGAGGTCTGGCGCACGCGACCACGCTACCGGCCGGCGACGGCGGCCGGTCATCGGCGGTTGTGTGTCGAACCACGAAGGGAAGCGCTCCGCCGGGTCAGCGGTCACACTGGTTGCCGTGCGGATCACCTCGGCCCTCGTCGACCCGGCGCTGCTCGACCTCCCCTGGTCGACCCCGCTGGAGCAGTGGCCTGCCGAGCACCTGGTGGCGCTGCCCCAGGGCATCTCCCGGCACATCGTGCGGTTCGTCCGGCTCGGCGGCTTCGTCTACGCGGTGAAGGAGACCGGCGAGCGGGTCGCCGAACGCGAGTACGACCTGCTGCGGGCGCTGGAGCGGATCGACTTCCCGTCGGTCGAGGCGATCGCGATCGTGGCCGACCGGCAGACCGACGACGGTGAACCGCTCGACCCGGTGCTGATCACCCGGCACCTCCAGTTCTCCCTGCCCTACCGCGCGCTGTTCTCCAACACGCTGCGCCCGGAGACGATGAACCGGCTGCTGGACGCGCTCGCCGCGCTGATCGTCCGGATGCACCTGACCGGGTTCTTCTGGGGTGACTGCTCGCTGTCGAACACGCTGTTCCGCCGGGACGCGGGCGCGTTCGCCGCCTACCTGGTCGACGCGGAGACCGGCGCGCTGCACCCGTCGCTCTCCAACGGCCAGCGCGGCGAGGACCTGGAGATCGCCCGAGTCAACATCTTCGGCGAGGCGCTCGACCTCCAGGCCGCCGGCCTGCTGCACGAGTCGATCGACCCGGAGGTGGTCTGCGAGGAGGTCGTGCGGCGCTACGAGCGGCTCTGGCACGAGATCACCTACGAGCAGCAGGTCGAGCGCGCCGCCCGGCACGACATCGAGGGCCGCATCCGTCGCCTCAACGAGTTGGGCTTCGACGTGGCCGAGGTGGCGCTGTCGACCGTCGACAACGGGCGCTACCTGGTGCGACCCAAGGTGGTCGACGCCGGCTACCACACCCGGCGGCTGCTGCGGCTCACCGGCTTGGACGCCGAGGAGAACCAGGCCCGCAAGCTCCTCAACGACCTGGACGCCTACCGGGTGGAGAGCGACCTGACCGACGAGCAGCAGGCGGCGCACCGCTGGCTCACCGAGGTCTTCGAGCCGGTGGTCCGGGCGGTGCCGGCGCACCTGCGGCGCAAGCTCGAGCCGCAGGAGCTGTTCGCCCAGATCATCGAGCACAAGTGGCTGCTCTCCGAGCAGGCCGGCCGGGACGTCGGGATGCGCCGGGCCGTCCACTCCTACCTGGCCGATGTGCTGGTGCACCGCCCGGACGAGCAGGCCGTGCTGGGCGTCGAGGTTCCCACCGTCTGATCCCCGCCCCGAGACCGGGCGCGCGCTGCCTGGCGGGCCTTGCGACGTCCTGGGCTGGTGCGGCGTCCTGAGCGGCGGGGGAAACGGGTGACCGTGGGGGCGCTACAAACTTGATGGCGAGAATGAGTCAGACGCTTGAGCTGCGGAAGCCGTCGGCCGCCGGTTGTCCGTGCTGTCGAGGCGTGGCGGTCGGCAGGCGGCCGAGCATTGCTGGTGAACCATTTACGCCATCAAGTTTGTAGTGGGCCGCCAGGCGAGGTGCGGCATCGCCCGGAGTACCCAGCAGCGGCCACAGACCGGCAGCGTGCCGCCGCAAGGCACTCCGCCAAGCTCACGCCGTCGGGCTCACTCCACCCACTCGCCGGCGCGCATCACCCGGACCACGTTCAGGTCGTCGTCCAGCACCACCAGGTCGGCGCGCAGGCCGGCCCGGAGCGCGCCCACCCGGTCGCCGAGGCCGAGCGCGCGGGCCGGGGTGGTGGCGGCCATCCGCACGGCGTCGGGCAGCGCGACGCCGGCGCCGACCGCGTGGCGCAGCGCGGCGTCCATGGTGAGCGTGCTGCCGGCGATGGCGCCGTCCCGGCTGAGCCGAGCCTCGCCGCCGGCCACGGTGACGGCCTGGCCGCCCAGCTCGTACTCGCCGTCGGGCATGCCGGCGGCGGCCATCGCGTCGGTGATCAGGGCGGCCCGCTCCGGACCGGCCACCGAGGTGGCGAAGCCGAGCATGCCGTCGTGCAGGTGCACGCCGTCGGCGACCAGCTCGCAGACCACGTTCGCGGCCTCCAGCAGCGCCACCACCGGGCCGGGCTCGCGGTGGTGCACCGGGCGCATCCCGTTGAACAGGTGGGTGCCGACGCTGGCGCCGGCGGCCACCGCCGCGCGCGTCTGCGCCCAGGTGGCGTCCGTGTGCCCGACGGCCGCCACCACGCCGTTCGCCACCAGCAGCTCGATCGCCTCGGTGGCGCCCGCCCGCTCGGGCGCGATCGTGACCATCCGCACCGCGCCGCCGCCCAGCGCGATCAGCTCGGTCAGCTCGTCGGTGGACGGGTCGCGGAGGAACTCCGGGTTCTGCGCGCCGCAGCGGTCCGCCGACAGGTAGGGGCCCTCGAAGTGCAGGCCGGCGAGCACGCCCGCCTCGACCAGCGGCCGGAACGCGGCGGTGGCGTCGCGCATCAACGCGAACGGGGCGCTGACCAGGCTGGCCAGCAGCGTGGTGGTGCCGTGGCCGCTGTGGAACGCGGCGGCCTGCCGGGCCGAGTCCGGGTCGCCGGTGGTGAACGTGTGCCCGCCGCCGCCATGGGTGTGCATGTCCACGAAGCCGGGCACGATCCAGTGCCCGTCGCGTACCGACGGGTAATCGGCGACCGCGGTGATCCGGTCGTCCCGGATCTCCACGCAGCCCTGCCGGATGACGCCGGTCGGGGTCACCACCTTGCCGGTCACGCGCCGGGTCATCGACTCTCCTTCGCCACAGTGTCCAGGGCCAGCAGGGCGGCGCCGAGGCAGCCGGCCTCGTCGCCGAGGGCGGCCGCGACCAGGCGCGGCTCGCGGTGGAAGGTCAACCGCTCGCGCAGGGCGTCGCGCAGCGGGTCGAACAGCCGGGGGCCGGCCTGGGCCAGCCCGCCGCCGATCACCACGGTCGCCACGTCGTACAGCGCCTGCCCGGTGGCGAGGCCGTCGGCGAGCGCCTCGACCGCCTCCCGCCAGACCGTGCCGGCGAGCTGGTCACCGGCCGCCGCCCGGTCGGCCACCTCGGCGGCGGTCGCCGGCGCACCGGTCAGCTCGGTGTAGCGACGGCCGATCGCCGAGGCCGACGACACCGCCTCCAGGCAGCCGGCACGACCGCAGCCGCAGCGTGGGCCGTCGGGGCGTACCAGGATGTGGCCGATCTCGCCGGCGGCGCCGTGCGCGCCGACGGCGGCCGACCCGTCGACCACGTGCGCGGCGGCGATGCCGGTGCCGATGGCCACGAAGAGCACGTGGCCGGCGTCCCGGCCGGCGCCGAGCCGGGCCTCGGCCAGGCCGCCCACCCGCACGTCGTGGCCGAGCGCCGCGGGCAGGCGCAGGCGGGTGGCCGCCAGGTCCCGCAGGGGTACGTCCCGGAAGCCCACGTTCGCCGACCAGACCGCCACGCCACGGGCCTCGTCGACCACGCCCGGCACGGCGATGCCGCAGGCCACCGGCGTGAGCCCGTCGGCGCGGGCCTTGTCGGCCAGCCCCTCGGCCACGTCGAGGATCGTGGCGACCACGGCGTCCGGCCCGCGCTGGGCGGCGGTGGGGTGCCGTTCGGTGTGCACGGTCGTGCCGTCCGGCCGGACCAGGGCACACTTCATCCCGGTGCCGCCCACGTCCAGCGCGACGACGACCTCGTCGCGCGCGCTCATGCCAGGACCACGGAGCGGGTCAGGTGCCGGGGCGCGTCGGGGTCGAGGCCGCGGCTGGTGGCCAGCGCCACGGCGAAGCGCTGCGCCAGGATCAGGTCGGCCATCGGGTCGACCGGGTTGCGGCCGGCCGCCCAGCTCGTCAGCACCGTGCGGCAGCCGTGCGTCCGGCTGTGCACGAACGCCGCGCCGGTGGCCGCCACGTCCTCGGCCAGCCCGTCCGGGATCCCGCCGAACGCCCAGACCAGACGGCCCGGGGCGGCGATCGAGATGGGGCCGTGGCGGTAGTCCATGGCCGGGTATGCCTCGGCCCAGAACGTGGCCGCCTCGCGGCACTTCAGCGCGGCCTCCTGGGCCAGCCCGACGGTCCAGCCGCGACCGAGGAACGTGACCTGCTCGATGCGGGCCGGGTCGATCGGCAGCGGGGCCCGGACGGCCACCTCGGCGTCGGCGGCCAGCCGGCCCAGGTCCTCGCCGAGGTGGGCGCGGAGCAGCGCGAGCGCGGTGGTGGCGAAGCGGGTCTGCACCACCGAGCGCTCGTCGGCGAAGGGCAGCGCGACCGTGGCGTCGGCCAGGGACACGGCCGGCGAGGCCGGATCGCCCACCAGGACCGTGGTGGGGATCCGCCCGCGCAGCGCGGCGAGCAGGTCGAGCACCTCGGTGGTGGTGCCGGAGCGGGTGATCGCGATGAGCCGGTCGTAGCGGCGGTCGACGGGGAACTCGCTGGCCTGGAACGCGTCGGTCTCGCCCTGGCCGGCGGTCTCGCGCAGCCCGGCGTACGCCGCCGCCATGAACCACGACGTGCCGCAGCCGACCACGGCGACCCGCTCGCCGGGGCGCGGCAGATGGTCGGCGACGGCCGGCGCGAGCCGGGCCGCCTCGCGCCAGCAGTCGGGCTGGCTCGCGATCTCCGCGTGGACGTACGCCATGACAACTCCTCGCCAGGGGAGACCTTGCGCAATACGGCGCGATAGGGCCTTCTTTCGCGCGCCATTCTGCGCGAAGTGGGGTGGGCGTGGCAACCGTCTCCCCATTCGCGCAGGCCAGGGTTTTGCGCAGACGCAGTTTCGCGCACTACGGTGCACGCAATCAATCACCGTACGTGCACAGTCAGGGGAGGGCCCCGCGGTGGACCGCTACGCGCGCTGGAACGCGCTGCTCGAGATGCTGACCGACAGCGGCCGGGTCAGCGTCGAGGAGGCGGCCGAGCGGCTGGCGGTCTCCCAGGCCACCATCCGGCGGGACTTCGACCAGCTCGCCCAGCAGCAGATGATCACCCGGACCCGGGGTGGCGCGGTCGCCAACGGCGTCTCCTACGACCTGCCGCTGCGCTACAAGACCGCCAAGCACTCGGCGGAGAAGCAGCGGATCGGCGCCGCCGCCGCCGCGCTGGTCTCCCCGGGGACCGTCGTCGGCCTGAACGGCGGCACCACCAGCACCGAGGTGGCCCGCGCGCTCGCCGTCCGCCCGGATCTGAACACCAGCGCCGAGGGCGCCCAGCTCACCGTGGTCACCAACGCGTTGAACATCGCCAACGAGCTGCTGGTGCGCTCGCGGATGAAGGTCGTGGTGGCCGGCGGCGTGGTCCGCCCGAAGTCATTCGAGCTGGTCGGTCCGCTGGGCGGGGCGTTGCTGCGCGAGGTCACCCTGGACGTCGCGCTGCTCGGCGTGGACGCGATCGACCCGCATCTCGGCGCCGCCGCGCACCACGAGGGGGAGGCGGCCATGAACAGCCTGATGGTGGCCCGCGCCAAGCGGGTCGTAGTGATCGCCGACTCGTCCAAGCTGGGCGGACACGCGTTCGCCCGGATCTGCCCGGTGGACCGGGTGGAGACGCTGGTGACCGATTCCGGGGCGGACCCGGACGTGGTGCAGGCGTTCCGCGACGCCGGCGTGCACGTCGTCTGCGCCTGAGAGTGACACGCCGACCACCCGTGCATACCGGGTATTGCCTTCCCGTGCATACCGCGTATGGTGTCGCTGTCACCTACACATCGGGGGAGGTCAGCTGTGTCGGCTGTCCTGGAGATCGAGGGTCTCCGTAAGACGTACCGGAGCCGGAAACGCGGGGTCCGCCACGCGCTCGACGGCTTCGACATGCGGGTCGAGGCCGGCCAGGTGCACGGCTTCCTGGGCCCGAACGGTTCCGGCAAGACCACCACGCTGCGTACGCTGCTCGGCCTGATCCGGCCCAACGGCGGCCGGATGGCCATCCTCGGCCAGGAGCTGCCGCGGGCGCTGCCGGCGGTGACCGGCCAGGTCGGCGCCATCGTGGAGAGCCCGCAGTTCTTCCCGCACTTCTCCGCGCGGGACACGCTGAGCCTGCTCGCCCAGGCCGGCGAACTGCCGAAGCAGCGGGTCGACGAGGTGCTGGAGCAGGTCGGGCTGCGCGACCGGGCCGGCGATCGGGTGAAGACCTACTCGCTCGGCATGAAGCAGCGGCTCGCCGTGGCGTCGGCGCTGCTCAAGAACCCCAAGCTGCTGATCCTGGACGAGCCGGCCAACGGCCTCGACCCGGGCGGCATCCGGGAGATGCGCCGACTCATGCGGGAGCTGGCCGAATCCGGCATGACGGTGGTGCTCTCCAGCCACATCCTCGGCGAGATCCAGCTCATCTGCGACTCGGTCACCATCATCTCGCTCGGCCGGCGGGTCGCCTTCGGGCCGGTCGAGCAGGTGCTCGCCGCGCACTCCCAGGGCTCCGTGCGGGTGCGCCTGGAGGCGGTCACCGACCTGCCCCGGGCCGAGGAGACGCTGACCCGGTCCGGGATCCGCGTCGCCGCCGAGGCCGACCACCTGATGCTGTCCGGCGTGGACAAGCCGGCCGTGGTCAGCCGGCTCCTCGCCGAGCAGGACCTCTACGTCAGCGAGCTCACCCCGGTCGCGGTCGACCTGGAGAGCGTCTTCCTCGAACTGACCGCCACCGCGCCGGTCCCCGGCCAGAACCGTCAGGTCGATCAGTCCGCCAAGGTCGACCAGACCGGCACCGCAGGAGGTTGGGGCGCATGAGCCTGTTCGTCACCGAGCTGCGCCGGCTCACCAAGCGCCGGGTCACCCGGCTGCTGCTCGTCCTGCTGGTGGTCGGGCTCGCCACCGTGGCCACCGCGTTCAGCTTCTCCAGCCACAAGCTCTCGCCCGAGGTGGTGGCCGCCGCGCAGGCCGATTCCGACGCGCAGTACCGCAAGTCGGTCGAGGAGTGGAAGCGCACCGTCACCGAGTGCGAGGCCGCCCAGGCCCGCGGCGAGCAGACCGAGGAGCGCTACGGTCCGAACTGCGGCAAGGACTTCCAGCCGCAGCCGGACATGTTCGACCCGAAGTGGAACCTGCCCTACCAGTTCGACTTCCGGGCCGAGTTCCCCACGTTCATCGCCGTGTTCGCCGGCGCGGTGGCGCTCTTCGCGTTCATCGTCGGCGCCTCCTTCGTGGGTGCCGAGTGGAACACCGGCGGGATGATGAACCTGCTGCTCTGGCGGCCGAAACGGCTCGCCGTGCTGGGCACCAAGCTGGCCGCGCTGCTCACCACGGTGCTCGGGCTGAGCGTCGTGCTCGGCGCGTTGTGGACGGCCGCCTTCTGGCTGATCGGCACCTCCCGCGGCACCACCGCGAAGATGACCGCCGGGGTGTGGCGCTCGATCGGGCTGGACGGGCTCCGGGCGCTGGCGCTGATCCTGGTCGTCGGCGCGGTCGCGTTCGCGCTCGCCTCGGTGGGTCGGCACACCGCGATGGCGCTGGGCGCGGCGGTGGCGCTGTTCGCGGTCAGCGAGATCGGCATCCGGATCGCGGTCTCCGTGCTGTCGGTGCCGTTCGGCGACCGCTACGTGCTCTCCACGTACGCCCAGTCGTGGTTCATGAAACAGGCGGAGCTGTTCGACTACGACACCTGCGAGTTCGCCCGGGGCGCCTGCGAGCCGGCGAAGTAC
Organism: Micromonospora sp. NPDC018662; assembly: GCF_044391475.1. Lineage (NCBI taxonomy): Bacteria > Bacillati > Actinomycetota > Actinomycetes > Micromonosporales > Micromonosporaceae > Micromonospora > Micromonospora sp. NPDC018662. The sequence goes on along the minus strand of NZ_JBISAC010000002.1, from coordinate 741,027 downwards.
GTCGTGACCTGGCAGCAGTCGGCAGTGGTGTTCGGCATCGGCGCCGTGGTGGCCCTGGCCGGCGCGTTCTGGACGATGCGCCGGCGGGACATCGCCTGACGCTTCCCGCGCCGCCGGCCGGGCGCCGACGGCGCGGACCGCGCGGGACGATGCGGTCGGGGAGGGCCCTGGTTACGCTGGGGTCTCCCCGGCCGGCGCGTCTCCCGCGCCGGTCAGTCGCCGTCGGAGAGGAGCACCATGTCCGCCGACGCCACGGACCGGGCCGCCATCGGGCGGCCGGACCCACCGGCACCGGCCGGGGGTACGCGCGCGGCACCCGGCGTCGCCGTCCCCCCGCCCCGCACCGCGCCGCCGGCCGAGTCCGTCCCGCCACCGCCGCCGGTCGAGCCCACGCCGCCGGTCGAGCCCACGCCGCCGGTCGAGCCCACGCCGCCGGTCGAGCCTGCGCCGTCGACCGAGTCCACGTCGGCGGTCGAGCCTGCGGCGGCGGAGCCGGCCGGTGGGCTCACCGAGCGGGAAGTGCGGATCCTCGCCTTCGAGTCGCGGTGGTGGAAGCACGCCGGGGCCAAGGAGCAGGCCATCCGGGACACGTTCGGCCTCTCCGCGACCCGCTACTACCAGCTCCTCAACGCGCTGCTCGACCATCCCGCCGCGCTGGCGGCCGAGCCGGTGCTGATCGGCCGGCTGCGTCGGCTCCGCTCGTCGCGGGCCCGCAACCGGCGGCGTTGACCGGCCTCACTTCTCGTACGAGCGCAGTCCGTTGCCGATGGCGAAGAACGTCGGCGCCCACTCGCCGATGAAGATGCCCCAGCGGTCTGCCCGCGCCACGCCGGCGCGTTCCAGGCTCTTGGACAGGAACCAGCTCGTGAAGGACAGTCCGATGCTGATGAACCCGGCGACATAGGCGTGTTCCGCGCGGATTCCCGAGTCGTGCAACCGCTCCAACATGGCGCTCCCCCTGTCACCGGTCCGATCGGTCGGGTCCGACGCTACCGCCCGCGCCGTCGCGGTGACGGAAAGTCGCCGAATGTGCCGGCCCAGCGCGGTCGCGACCTCGGGGTGAGCACGCTCACGCCCGGAAGAGCCGGTCGGATGACAACGGAGCGTGAGGTGGAACGTCTCGGGGGTACGACCGGACGGCCCGTTCCGCCGTACCGGCATTGAGTCCGCAAAGGGGTGGACGCGCGCCGGAGCGGCCGGCAGACTCCGCCTCGTGACGGGTGCGGTACGGCTGGAGCCGGTGGACGAGCGGAACCTGGAACCGTTGCTCTCCGTAGCGGCGGCGGAGGCGGAACCGGAGGACGTCATGCCTCCGGTGGATGCCCCGGCCGGCTGGTCGCTGGCCCGCCGGGACGCGTTCCGCGAGTTCCACCGCGCCAGCTTCGGTGGCCTGGACGGCCCGACCCGCACGCTGATGTACGCGATCGTGTCCGGCGGCGAGGTGGTCGGCATGGTGCGGATGACCCGTCGGGACGAACCGGGGACGGTGGAGACCGGGATGTGGCTGGGCCGGTCGGCGCGTGGCCGCGGGTTGGGCGCCGCCGCGTTGCGGGAGTTGTTGCACGCCGCCGCGGCAGCCGGCATGCGCACGGTCGTCGCCGATACCACCCCGGACAATGCCGGTGCCATTTCCGTCCTTCGTAAATGCGGCGCGGAACTGCACGAAGAAAGCGGAAAGCTGTTCGCTCGAATGTGTCTGGATTCGGCCCTGCCGACCCGCTGACACCACTGCTTGCCGCGCGACAACGTTTGCGCGTCCTCCCTGCTCATTCGCGGCTCAACGCGAACTTTCGCCCTTCCTGCGAAGCGTTTCCCTTCCGCTGGAGAAATGTTTTGCGAATGGCATGGCGGGTACTGCCCGCCGGGTCCGCTGATGTGGGACACCGGCCGCAGGCCCCTTTTTCGCTGATCCTCGGCAGCTGTTTTCCGGGCCTGCTCCACGCATGAGGTGTCCCTTCCGCGGGGGAGCGAAGGAGAACTGATGAAGAGCGGAGCTCGGATCGCCCTGGCGGTCGGTTTCGGATATGTCCTGGGCCGGCGCAGGAAGCTGCGGACGGCGCTCACCCTGGCCGCCGCCGTGGCCGCCGGTCGGGCCAGCCAGAACCCCGGCGGACTCAAGCAGATGGCCTCCGGCCTTCTCGGGTCGAACCCGCAACTGGCCAACCTCTCCCGGCTCGGCGCGCCGCTGGTCACCGCCGGCCGGGCCGCCGCGACCGCCGCCGCCGGCAGCGGCATCGACGCGGTAAGCGGCCGGCTGCGGGGCAGCGCCGACTCGTTGCGTCGGCGTTCCGCCGGGTCCGACGAGCAGTCCGCGGACGGTCGGCGGTCGGCGCCCGACGAGGAGCCGGAGCTCGACGAGCAGCCCGGGGCCGACGACGACGAGGCCGACTACGACGAGCAGCCGGCCCCCGTGCGCCGGCGACGGGGGCGGTGACCATGCCCCCCACCGGACTCACCGACCGGGCCCGCGACCAGATCGGCGGCGAGCTGCGCAACCTCGCCTCCGCGATCGGCGAACGCGCCGTGCAGGTGGTGACCGAGCGGGTCACCGGCGCCACCGGGCGGCTCAGCGAGTACGCGAAGCAGGGCGGCGGCCCCGGCCTGGTCGCCGCGGCCACCGGCGCGCAGAAGCTCGCCGACGGCCACTCCCCGCTGAAGGCCATGTTCCATGCCGGCCTGGCCGGCGGTAAGGAGAAGCTGATGTCGGCGTTCGGCGGCGGCAAGGGTGGCAAGGGCGGCGGCAAGAAGCTCAAGGTCACCAACATCGTCGAGACCATCGAGGTCGGCGTGCCGGTCCGGGTGGCGTACAACCAGTGGACCACCTTCGGCGACTTCCCGAGCTTCATGAAGAAGGTCGAGCAGGCCGACTGCGACGAAGACGAGAAGATGACCTGGAAGGCGCAGGTCCTCTGGTCGCACCGCACCTGGGAGTCGACGATCGTCCGGCAGATCCCGGACCGGCTCATCCACTGGCGGTCCAAGGGCGAGAAGGGCTCGGTCGACGGCACCGTCAGCTTCCACGAGGTCGGCCCGGAGCTGACCCGCATCCTGGTCGTGCTGGAGTACCACCCGCAGGGCCTGTTCGAGCACACCGGCAACCTGTGGCGGGCGCAGGGTCGCCGGGTCCGGCTGGAGCTGAAGCACTTCGTCCGGCACGTGATGACCGAGACCGTGCTCGACCCGGACTCGGTCGAGGGCTGGCGCGGCGAGATCCGGGACTCCCAGGTGGTCACGGACCACGAGACCGCGCTCCGCGAGGAGCAGGAGGCCGGCGAGCAGCCGGCGCCGGGCCGCGGCCCGGAGGAGCCGGCCGAGGAGGAGCGCCGGCCCGCCGAGCGTGGTCGCCGCCGTCCGCCGCAGCGCCGCCGTCCGGTCGAGGAGGAGGAGTACGACGACTACGACGCCGGCGACGACTTCGACGACGAGGAGTACGACGAGGAGCCGGTGGAGGAGCAGCCGCCGCCCCGCCGTCGGCAGCCGGAGCGGGCCCGCCGCCCGCAGCGCGAGGAGCGGGAACCGCGCGAGGAGCGGGCCCGCCGTGCTCCCGAGGCGCCCCGCCGGCCGGTCGTCCGGCGTCGCCGTGAGGAGCGTGGCGAATGAGCCTGGTGACGGCCGACCAGCCGGGCAGCGCGTTGGAACGCACCGCTGGCGGCGGTGCGGGCGGCGCGCTCGCCGACGTGGTGGAGACCGTGCTGGACAAGGGCGTGGTGATCGACGCCCAGGTGTCGATCGCCGTGGTCGGGATCCAGCTCCTGGAGATCGACGCCCGGGTGGCGATCTCCAGCATCGAGACGTACCTGCGGTTCGCCGACACGGTCGACCGGATGAACATCGTGCCGACGGACCAGCAGACGCTGCCCGACCTGATCGACGGCGTCGCCGGGGCGGTCGGCAGGACGGTCGGCGAGGCCAGCCAGGCGGCCCGGGGGATCAGCGGCGCGGTGGTGGACGCGCCGCGCGACCGCGAGATCGGGCGGGACCGGCCGCGCCGGCGGGACGGGGAGCGCTGAGATGAGCCAGGACAGTGGGCTGTTCATCTACGGCATCGTGCCGTCCGACGTGGAGCCGACAGCCGACGCCGAGGGGGTCGGCTCCCCGCCCGGCGAGGTGAGCGCCGTCCGGCACGGCGAACTGGCCGCGCTGGTCAGCGCGGTGGGGCTGGACGAGCCGCTGGGCCGGCCGGCCGACCTGACCGCGTACGAGCGGCTGCTGGACGGCACGGCGGAGGTCGCGCCGGTGCTGCCGGTACGGTTCGGCACGGTGGTGACCGGCGAGGACGCGGTCGCGGACCTGCTCGACGCGCACCACGACCGGTTCGCCGCCGCGCTCGACGAGTTCGAGGACCGGGTGCAGTACACCGTGCACGGCCGCTTCGACGAGCCGGAGTTCATCGGCGGGATGCTGGCCGCCAACCCGGACGCCGCCGCGCTCGCCGAGCAGGTGCGCGGCCGGTCGGAGGCGCAGAGCCGGGAGCAGCGCATCCGGCTCGGCGAGATGATCAGCCAGGCGGTCGAGCTGCGCCGCGAGTCCGAGAACCGCGACCTGATCGACGCGGTGGGCCGGTACGCGGAGGCGGACGCGGTCCGCCCGCCGAGCCACGAGATGGACGCCGTACGCGTCGCCTTCCTGGTCGCCGGCGACCACGAGGACGAGTTCATCCGGGCGGTGGAGGACTTCGCCGAGCAGCGTCGGGAGCTGATCCGGATGCGCCTGATCGGCCCGCTGGCGCCGTACGACTTCGTGAGCGCGCACCAACTGGTGGAGTGAGCATGGACATCCTGTGGACGCTGCTGACCCTGCCGTACGCGCCGGTGCGCGGGCTCACCGCGATCGTCAAGGTGGTCGCCCGGGAGGCGGAGTCGCAGCAGCACAACCCGGTCACCGTCCGGCGGGAGCTGGAGGAGCTGGACCGGGCCGCCGCCGCCGGTGAGATCACCCCGGAGGAGCGGGACCGGGGGCAGCAGCAGGTGCTGGAGCGGCTGACCGGGCCGGCCGCCGGCCGTACCCCGTCGCGGCGCGGCGGGTCGGCGCGGCGGCCGACCACCGATCGCGGCGGTGGGCCGCGCCGGCCACGAGGGGGGCCACGATGACGTCGGCGCGGGCCCGGGACGACCAGGAGTGGCAGCTCGACGAGGACGACGAGGACGTGGTCGGCACCGCCGAGGCGGCCCGCGAGGGGCTGCGCCAGGTGGTGGCGCTGACCGGGAAGGACGCGCTCGGGATCACCTTGATCCAGCCCACCGACGACGGCTGGCTGGTCGGGGTGGAGGTGGTCGAGGACCACCGCATCCCGGCGTCGACCGACCTGCTCGGGCTCTACGAGGTCGAGCTGGACATGACCGGCAGCCTGCTCGGCTACCGGCGGACGCGCCGCTACCAGCGCGGCAAGGGCGACGGGGGCTGACATGAGCATGGCGCGGGAGCCCTCGGTGGTGCAGAACTCCGGTCAGGTGCTGCCGGCCGGCCACGAGCCGGCGAACCTCGGCGACATCCTGGAACGGGTCCTCGACCGGGGCATCGTCATCGCCGGTGACATCCGGGTCAGCCTGCTCGACATCGAGCTGCTGACGTTGAAGTTGCGGCTGGTCATCGCCTCGGTGGACACCGCCCGGCAGATCGGCATCGACTGGTGGGAGCACGATCCGTGGCTCAGCTCCCGGGCTCGCCCGCCGGTCGAGCCGGGGCCGCGCGACCCGGAGGAGGTCGAGGCGTCCCGCCGGCCGCGCGTCGCCGCCCGGGCCGCTAGGCGGGACCGCGATGAGTGAGCCGGACGCCGGGACCGCCGTCTGGCTGCACGGCGTGGTCGCGGGCGGGACCGGCCCGACCGACCTGCCGGGCCTCGCCGGCACGCCGGCGCGCGTGGTGACCGGCGCCGGCCTGGCCGCCGTGGTCAGCGACGTGCCACTGCGCGAGTACGGCGAGACCGCGCTGCGTCGCAACCTGGAGGATCTGGCCTGGCTGGAACGGGCCGCCCGGGCGCACCACGCGGTGGTGGACGCGCTGGCCCGGGCCGGCGCGGTGGTGCCGGCCCGGCTCGCCACCGTGCACCGCGACGATGCCGGGGTGGCCGGCGTGCTGGCCGAGCGGCGCGACGAACTGGCCGGCACGCTGGCCCGGCTCGCCGACCGCACCGAGTGGGGCGTCAAGGGGTACGTGGTGCCCGGCGCCCTGCCGAGCGCCGAGGTTCCAGTCGGGGGCGGCGGCGTCGGGGCCGCCTACCTGCGCCGGCGTCGGGCCCAGCTCGACGCGCGGGAGCTGGGGCAGCAGGCCGCCGCCGACGCGGCTGCCGCGGTGCACGCCGCGCTCGCCGGGTTGGCGGTGGCGGCGCACCGGCACGCCCCGCAGGACCGGCGGCTCTCCGGCGCGGCCACCGCCATGGTGCTCAACGGCGCGTACCTGGTCGACCGGGACCGGTGGCCCGACTTCGCCGCGTCCGCCCGTCGGTTGGCCGACGAGCACCCCGCGGTACGCCTGGAGCTGACCGGCCCCTGGCCGCCGTACTCCTTCGTGGCGGAACCGGAGGCGGCGCCGGCATGGGCGTGACCACGCTCGCGCCCAGCGCGGCCGACGACCCCGGCTACCGGACCGTGGCCCTGGTGGACCTGCTCGACCGGGTGCTCGCCGCCGGCGTGGTGGTCAGCGGTGACATCACGCTGGCCATCGCCGACGTCGACCTGGTCCGGATCTCGCTGCGCGCGCTGATCGCGTCCGTCGGCGCGCTCGCCCCGCCGACCGACCCGCTGGCGTCGTCGTGACCGGCCGGGACGAGGCGGCCGAGCTGGCGGCGGCGCTCGGTGAGCCGCAGTGGCGGGCGCCCCGGGTCCAGCCGCTGGACCGCCGGCTCGCCGTGGACCAGGACTCGGTCGAGCGCGGGCTGGCGAGCCTGGTGCTCACCGTCGTCGAACTGCTCCGGCAGCTCATGGAACGGCAGGCGCTGCGCCGGGTCGACCTCGGTGACCTCACCGACGAGCAGATCGAGCGGATCGGCACCACCCTGATGGCGTTGGAGGAGCAGATGACCCAGCTCCGCGCGTACTTCGGCCTGTCCCCCGAGGACCTCAACCTGGACCTGGGCCCCCTGGGCCCGCTCCTCCCCACCGACTGACCCACCCCGCCCCGCTCGCGTGTCCACGGAGATCCACATCGCCGCCAACTTCATGATCGAGTGGCGTTCCACCGCGCGCGTGCCGGCTGGCTGGTGCGCGGTGCGGCTGCTTCCACGAGGCGGGCGAGCCGTCTTGCATGCTGGGAGCAGGGGAGATCTTGGTACGAAAGGGCCCCTATGGGGGCCGATTTCTACCAAGATCTCGGACGGCGGTCAGCCGGAGGACAGGTCCGGGCGGTGCTCCTTGACCCACTTCTCGACGTCTGTCTTCCGCCACACCTTGCCCATGGCCAGCACGGCGATCGGCTCCGGGAAGTTGCGTTGTTGCTGCTGGTGGACTACCGGCGTGACCACGTCGCCCTGTCGGTCCACCTGGCTGGCTGCCTCTTCGACGCCGCTTCCTCGGGTGGATCAATCGTGGGCGGTGAGGTCAGCGGTGGGTGGCGGCGTAGGACTCCAGGTGGGCCAGTTGGGTGGGGTCCAGGGAGGGGCGGACCCTGGTGCGGGCCGACCCGACGTGCGTCGCCGTCACGGTGGTGGCGGTCAGGGACTCGCGCATCGCGGCCAACGCCGCCTCCCGGACCAGGGCGGCGCAGTCGGCGGCCGAGAAGCCGTCCAGCTCCGCGCCGAGCGCGTCCAGGTCGACGTCCGGCGCGAGCGGGACGTCGCGGGCCGTCGCCCGGAGGATCTCCGCGCGGGCCGGCCCGTCCGGCGGCGGCACGTAGACCAGGCGTTCCAGCCGGCCGGGACGCAGCAGCGCCGGGTCGACCAGCTCCGGCCGGTTCGTCGCGCCGACCACCACCACGTTGCGCAGCGCCTCCACCCCGTCCAGCTCGGTGAGCAGCGCGGCCACCACCCGATCGGTCGTACCGCCGTCGCTGGCCTGCCCGCGCACCGGTGCCAGCGCGTCCACCTCGTCCAGGAAGACCAGGGTGGGCGCGGCCTCGCGGGCCCGGCGGAACAGCTCGCGCACCGCGCGTTCGCTCTCGCCCACCCACTTCGAGAGCAGCTCCGCGCCCTTCACCGACAGCACGTTCGCCCGCCCGGAGCCGGCCAACGCGGTGACCAGGTAGGTCTTGCCGCAGCCGGGCGGCCCGTAGAGCAGCACCCCGCGCGGCGGCGTCACGCCCAACCGGGCGAAGGTGTCCGGATAGGTCAGCGGCCACAGCACCGACTCGGTCAGCGTCTGCTTCACCTCGTGCAGGCCGCCGACGTCGTCGAGCGTCACCGAGGCCAGCTCCAGCGTGGACGCGGCCATCGTGGTCGCCCGGACCACCTCCCGCGCGGCGATGAAGTCGGCCATCGCCACCGTCGGCGTCTCCGCCGTCTTCTGCCGCAGCGCCGCCCGCACCCCGGCCTCCCGCACCAGCGCGGCCAGGTCCGCGGCGACGAAACCGGGGGTACGCGCCGCCACCTCGTCCAGCCGGACGTCATCGGCCAGCGGCACCTGCCGGGTCAGCACTGTCAACTGTTCCCGGCGCAGCGCCGGATCGGGCAGCGGCACGGTGATCCGCAGCGCCAGCAGGTCCGGGCCGCGCAACGCCGGGTCCACCGCCTCGGGACGGCCGGTGGTGCAGACCACTGCCGCCCCGGCGCGTACCGTCTCGGCGACCACCTGGCGGAACACGGTGGCCAGCGGGCCCGGATCGTCGGCCGGGGCGATCGCCTCCACGTCGGTGACCAGCAGCACGGCCGGCCCGACCGCGCGGACCGCCTCGGCCGCCTCCCGCAGCCGGCGGGCCGCCGCGTCGTTCGACAGCGCGGCCAGCTCCGGCGCCCAGAGCGGGCGGATGCGCGCGCCGACCCGGGCCGCGACGGCGCGGACCAGGGACGACTTGCCCGAGCCGGCGGGGCCCTCGACCAGCACCCCGAGCGCGACCGCGGTGCCCAGCCGGCCCAGCACCTCGCGGTGGTGGAAGCCCAGGTCCAGCAGCTCGGTCAGCTCCTCGGCCTGGGCCCGCAGGCCGGGCAGCTCGTCCACGTCGGGCGCGTCCTCGGGGCCGAGCAGGCCGTCGGCCCCGGTCGCCGCCTCCGACGCCGTCGGGCCGGTCACCCCGACGCCCGGGGCCGGACCGTCCGAGCGGACCCCACCGGCCGGACCGGTCGGACCCGTCGAGCCGGTGCCCCCGGCGGGACCCGTCGAGCCGGTGCCCCCGGCCGGACCCGTCGAGCCGGTGCCCCCGGTCGGACCGGCCGGGCCCGGGCCGTGCGTGGCCGGGCCGTGTTCCCAGGCCACCACCGTGTCCATGGTGACCAGCGCGCCGGTCGCCGGCTCGGCCGCCACCACGCTGAGCAGGGTGCTCGTCCAGGCGTACCCGACGGAGCTGGCGAGGCTGTGCCGCGCGGCCTCCACCAGGCCGCGCACGGCGGCGTCCGGGAGCACGTCCTGGGGCAGCAGCGAGACGTCGTCGCCGGCGGTGACCACCTTGCCCAGCAGCGCGAGCCGCAGCATCTCCGGCGGGACCGCGGCCGTCACCGCGACCGGGCCGGCCAGCGTGACCCGGCTCGCCGCGACGCAGGGCAACGGGCTCACCGTGACCTGGCCGCCGGCCCGCAGGCCGAGGTTGCCGAGCAGCAGGTCGTCGGCGTGGAGCAGGGCGCTGCTCGTGCCCGGGTCGGCGGCGCCGGCGATGCCGGCGGTCACCCGGCGGCCGGTCAGCCGCACCGGGTCGCCGGGCCGCAGTGCCAGCGCGGTCAGCACCTCGGGGTGCAGGCGCACGACACCGCGACGGGCGTCCAGCGCGGCCGGCCGCAGGCTCGCGGTCAGGGTCAGGTCGGGTTCCGCCACCCGCCGACAGTAGCCGCCGGCACCACCACCCGTCGGGGTCAGCGCGGGTCCGGGCCGTCCAGGAGCGAGGGGTCCCGGCGGATCAGCTCGGCGAGCCGGGCCGCCGGGTCGGTCTCCCGCGGGTCGTGGCCGGGGGCGGCCACCGTCTTCACCGACATGGGCCAGGCCGGCGGCGGCGTCGGCGCGGGCACCGGACCCACCGTCACCTCCGGCCCCGACCAGGAGACCCGCAACGGGTACGCCTGGTCGCCCACCTCCACCCGCAGCGTCACGGCGAGCCCGCGATGCGCGGCGACCACCCGCCGGACCGCCTCGGCGACCTCCTCGACCGGGTCCCGCCGCGACGGCGGTGGCGCCGCGCCACCCCGCAGCCGGTACGCGCCGTGCCCCGCCCGGTCCTCCACCGGCTCGACCTCGGCCGGCGTGCCCCGGTCGACCGCCTCGACCGGCTCGCCGGGCAGCGGCTCGCGTCGGCGCTGCGCCTCCTCGCGCCGGGCCAGCCGGGCCAGTGTCTCGTCCAGATCACCCCTCATCGCGTCCACCCCTTCGAAGAGCACGGACCGAACCGGCGGCCGGTTCAGCGTTCCCGGGACCGGGTCGCCCGGTCCAGCGCCCGGTCCAGGACGACCAGCAGGGCGTCCCGTACGGAGAGCCGGTCCCGGGCGTCGAACTGCACCAGCGGCACGTGCTCGGCGATCGCCAGCGCCCAGCGGATCGACGGCAGGTCCAGCGCCAGCCGCCCGTCGAAGGCGTTGACGCCCACGGCGAACGGCAGCCCGGCCCGCTCGAAGAAGTCGATCGCCGGATAGCAGTCGTCGAGCCGCGCGCTGTCCACCACCACCAGCGCGCCGAGCGCGCCCCGGGCCAGGTCGTCCCACATGAAGCCGAACCGGGCCTGGCCGGGCGTACCGAACAGGTAGAGCTTCAGGCTGCGGTCGATGGTCACGCAGCCGAAGTCCATCGCCACCGTGGTGGTGGTCTTCCCGGGCACCCCGCCCGGGTCGTCGACGCCGATCCCGGCGGTGGTCATCTCCGCCTCGGTGGTCAGTGGCGCGATCTCGGAGATCGCACCCACCGTGGTGGTCTTGCCGACCCCGAAACCGCCGGCGATCAGGATCTTCACCGGGATCGGCGGGCGCGGCGCGGGTACCCGGCTGACGATCGGGGCCGGCTCGCCGGGCGCGCCGGGCGGCCGGTACGGCAGCGGCGGCCCGGCCGGTGGGGGCGGGGTGGCTCGGCCGATCAGTGGGGCCGGGTTGCCGTAGCGGGCGGGGACGCTGTTCGCGGCCGGCCCGCCCTGGGCGGCCGCCCGCCAGTCAGGAGATCGCACGAAGTCCATCAATCACTCGCAGGATGAGATCGGGATCGAGGGCGTCGTCGCCGTCCCCGACGTGCACGTCGAGGTGACCGGCGGCGCGCAGGTCACCGACCAGCACCCGGGTCACGCCGAACTGCATCCGGGTCCGGGCGGAGATCTCGGCGACCGACACCGGCTCGACACAGATCGCGACGATCGCCGCGAGTTCCGGGGTCAGCCGGGCGGTCACCGACCACGAGCCGCTGCCCGGCCGGGCGGTCACCTGGGTCTCCAGGCCGATCGCCGGGTCGCCGTCCACCCGTCCCGAGGTGAGCACGAACGGGCGCGGGCCGGTCGGCTGCTCCCCGTCGCCCGCGTCCGGTCCGGGACCGGGGACGGACGCACGCAGGAAGGGGCGGATCCGGACGCCGGGTTCCGGCTCCGGGTCCTCGCCGGCGACCCCCGGGATCATTGCTGGACGGCGTTCTTCAGCTCGGCGATCAGGCGGGGACTCAGGGCGCCGCCGGCGCGGCCGGCGAAGAGCGTCATCTCGTACGCCACGGTGCCCAGGTTGGCCGAGCGGTCGGCGACCACGCCGAGGACCGAGCCGCTGCTGATGGCGCTGATCAGCAGGTAGCCCTCGGCCATGTCGACGATGACCCGGTTGAGCCCGCCCAGCGCGTACCAGCTCGCGGCGCCACCGGCCAGGCTGGTCATGCCGGAGACCACGGCGGCGAGCCGTTCCGCGTTGGACCGGTCCTTGATCGCGGACATGGCCATCAGCAGTCCGTCCGAGGAGACCGCGATCGCCTCCATCACCCCGGCCGTGCTGGAGGTGAACGAGTCGAGCAGCCAGTTGAAGGTGCGCGCCTCGGCGCTGAGGTCGCCGGTCGTGCTCTGTTCGACATTGTCGTGCAGGTACGGGCTGGTCACCGTGATGGATCCTCTTCATAGCGGCGGTCGGTGCTGACTTCACGCAGAGCACGGGCGACGCCCGCCTCGTAGTCGGTGATGAGGTTGCGGACCTCGACCGGGTCGCCGGGGTCGGAGCTGGCCGGGGGCGCGGGCGGCACCGCGGAGACGGCCAGGTTCGCCCCGGGGACCCGCCGGCTGAGCCGGGGCCGTTCGGGCGCCGGCTCGGCCGGGGTGGCGTCGTCCTCGGCCCGGCGTACCCCGTCCTGGAACGCCTCCACCAGCGCGCGGACCGCGGCCGGGTCGTCCGGAACACCGATCAGCGGCCCGATCACCGGTCCGGCCGGCGGGCCCGGAGGGCCGGCCGGCAGGTTCGCGCCGGGTACCCGTTTCCGGATCGGCCGGGTCCCGGCCGGTCCGGACGGCCGGCCGACCGGGCCGGGCCCGGCGGAGCGCGGCCCGGCGGCCGGCCGCTCGACCGGCCTCGGCGTCGATCCGACCGGCCCCGGCGTCGTTCCGGCGGGCCCCGGCGTCGCTCCAGCGGGCCGCGCCGGTGGCCCGGCCGGCCGCGCCGTCGGTGCGCCGGGTCCGGGCGGTGGTGCGCCGGGCCGGATCGGTGGTGCGGCGGGCCCGGCCGGCGGGAAGCCGTCGGCGGGCGGGGCGGAGTGGGCCGGCCCGGCGGGGTGCGTCGGCCCGGCCGGCGGTGGGACGAGGGCGGGGCCGGTCGTCGGCCCGGCGGCCGGGGGAGCGGCCGGTGCCGGACCGACGACCGGTGTCGGCGGGGTGGTGCCGGTGCGGTACGTCGTCGGGCCGGCGGGCAGCGTGGCGGACCGTGCGGCCGCCGGCGGCCAGGCGGGCGGCGGACCGCCGGTGGGGAAACGGAAGTCCTCGACCGGCGGACCAGCGACCGCCGGCGCCGCGACCGGGCCGTCGGCGCCCGCCGCGCCGGCCGTCGCCGTGGCCGGCGCTCCGGTCGCCTCGGCGTCGTCGCCCTGGCTGCCGAAGGCGTTCCACGAGTCGCCACTGGAGATGCTGCGGGTGGCCCGGCTCAGCAGCGCCTCGTCGAAGCCGGCCGGCTCGGTGGGTGCCGGCTGGGTCAGGACCGGGTGGCTGACCGGCGCGGGTTCCGGCTGCCGCGCCAGTGCCGGAGCGGCGGTGGCCGGCGCGGCGGCCCGCGCCGCGGTGACGTCGGCCGGCTCCGGGCGGCGGATCACCAGCGAGGCGGCCGGGATCTCCAGGCCGGCGGTGATCCCGCCGCCCGCGGTCGCCACCAGCCGTACGCTCCAGCCGTGCCGGCGGGCCAGCCGACCCACCACGAAGAGACCGAGCACCTCGGTCGGGGCGAGGTCGAGCCGCTCCCGACGGGTGAGCCGGGCGTTCTCCTCGGCGAGCCGCTCCTCGGTGAGGCCGATGCCGTGGTCCACCACGGCGAGCCGGGCGCCGGAGTCGGTCAGTTCGCCGGCCACCACGACCCGGGTGTGCGGCGGCGAGAAGGCGGTCGCGTTCTCCATCAGCTCGGCCAGCGCCAGCACCAGGTCGCCGGCGATCGCCGGCGCCGCCGAGACGCCGGGCGGGACCTGCACGTCGACGCGGGTGTAGTCCTCGATCTCGCCGAGCGCGAGCCGGACCACGTCGGCCAGCGGGACCGGCGCCACGTGGCCGTCCGAGCCGGTGGCCCCGGAGAGCACCACCAGGCTGCCGGCGTTGCGGCGCAGCCGGCTGGAGATGTGGTCCAGCCGGTAGAGGTGCTCCAGCCGGCCCGGGTCGACCTCCTGCCGTTCCAGCCGGTCGATGAGCGCGATCTGGCGGCCGACCAGGTTCTGGGTACGGCGGCCGACGTGACCGAACATCTGCGCCACATTGCGCCGGCCGGCCACCTGCCGTTCGACCAGCCGGGCGGCGGTGTGCTGCACCCGCTCGAACGCGCGGGCCAGGTCGCCGATCTCGTCGCGGGCGCGGACGTCGACCGGGTCGAGGCGTACCGGCGGCACCGCCTCGGTCTCGTCGTCGGCCACCCGGGTCAGCTCCGCCTCGGCGACCCGGGCGACGCGCTCGGCGGAGCGGGTGAGCCGGCTCAGCGGCCGGGACACCGTACGGGCCACCGTCATGCTCAGCAGCACCACCAGGAGCAGGATCGCGGCCGCCGCCACGGCGACCAGCCAGGCCGCGACCAGTGCGTCCCGCTCCTCGGTACGGGTCTCCGCGATGACGTCCGCGACGACCTTCTTCTCCACGAACTGGCCCAGCGTGATCATGGAGCGGACCGAGGGGAAGAGCGTGTCCAGCGGCAGCGGGGCGATCGCGCCGACCGGGTCCCGGACGCTGTCCCGCAGGAAGGTCTGGCTGGTCCGGGCCGCCACCGCCGCGTCGTCCAGCAGCGCCAGCTTCAACTGCTCCGGGGTGATCAGCCGGCGGAACCGCTCGTTGTCCACGTCGAGCGCCGCCATGCAGGCGATGTACGAGGCGGACACCCGCGGGTCACCGGTCGCGCGGACCAGCACGATCTGGGTGGCGCACGAACTCAGCGCCTCGTCGGTGCGCAGCAGCGCGTCCAGCGCGAGCACCTGCCGCCCGGCCGAGGTGTCGGTGTCCACCCGGAACGGCAGCCGCAGCGCCTCGATCAGCGCCAGGTCGACCCGGGCGAAGGTGTTGAGGATCTGTTCCGGCGTGGCCCGGCCGGCGAGCGTCGCGGTACGGATGTCGGCCAGCCGGCGTACCCCGTCGAGCGCGTCCTGGACCGACGTCGGCAGCGACTCGGCGCGCAGGTCGGCGACGCGGTCGTCGACGGTGGCGGACTTCTGGATCAGCTCGGTGCGGGTCACCCGGCCGAGCAGCAACCCGATCGAGAGCAGGCGTTCCTGCTGAAGGTCCTGCACCAGGCTGCCGATCCGGCTGGCGACGCGGACGGTCTCCGCGGTGTCGGCGGCGCGCTCCGCGGCGGCCACCCGGTCGACGACCACCGGCACGGCCAGCCCGACCATGCTGAGCAGCGGGATGATCACCAGGAGGGCGAGCTTGCCCCGGATCCGCAACCTAGCGAGCAGCATCGAACGGCCTCCACCGCTCGGCCTCGACGCCGCGACCCACCGCGACCGGCTGGCGGCCGGCGTCCCGGCCGGCGGCCGTCGGGTCGGGACGGACCGCCGGGGGCAGCGGGGCGTCGGCCGGCGCCCGGTGCGGCTCGCCGGCGGGGCGCCGGAGCAGCGTGACGGCCAGCCCGACGAGCAACGCCACCGCCACGCCGGCCGCGATGCGGGCCAGCAGCCGGTCCCGGTCGAGTGCGTCCACCCGCTCCGCCAGCAACGTGTCGAGCTGGTCGAGGATGACGGCGCGGAGCTGTTTGGCGGCCGACTGGGCGGTGAGCCCGGCGGCGGTGAGCTGGGCGGGGTTCGGCGCGCTCCGGCCGCCGCCCGCGGCGGTGAACGCCTCCAGGGACCGCTGGTAGGCGTCCAGCGGGGTGAGCACGTTGGCGCCCAGGTCGGTGCTCTCCGAGCTGTCCACCGCCACGCGCAGGTCGGCGACCAGGTCGTTGGCCGGGCCGAACGCGGCCACCCGCAGTTCGGCCAGCTCGATGCCGGTCTTCGCGCGGTCCGCGGCGGGGCGCGTGGCGGCCAGCCGGACCAGGTCGGCGAGCCGGCCCGCCAGCACCGTCGCGGTGGGCAGGTCCCCGCCGATGCCGTCCTGGAGGAAGAACGAGTCGGACCGGGGGTCGCGGATCAGGCCGGAACTCTCCCGTACCTTCCGGTGGAGCGCGAGCAGCAGGTCGTTGGCCTCGCCGTACGCCCGGTAGGCGGCCTCGGGGTCGGCGAGTCCGCGGTCCGGCAGCCCTTCGATCTTCGCCCGCAGCCCGGCCCAGCGCTCGTGGGTGCGCAGCTCGTCGCCGACGGCGGTGTCCACGGCGGCCACCTGCTCGATGGCGGCGTTGAGCGCGGCCGGGGAGACCGGCGCCCCGGCGACGGCGGTGGACTGGGCCTCCACCAGCGCGTCGGTGACCGGCCCGAGGGCGCGCAGGTAGCGGACCCCGAGCCGTTCCCGGGACGCCAGGTCGTGGTCGTCGGTGGTGGTGCCGTCGACCAGCGCGAAGAGCAGCCCGAGCGGGGCGAGCAGCGCCAGCGCCAACAGCAGGGGCAGGACACGGCCCGGTACGGAGGGTCGCCGACGCACCCGCGGCGCGGGAACTGTCATGGTCTGTCTCCTCCGGCGACGGCGGGGCGGTCGATGCCTCGGGAGGTCGCCGCAAGCAGTCCCGTGCACCGGACCGGAAAATTAGTCGACCCGGGCGGAGCGCGAACCGGGGTCGCCGAGTCGGCTTCACGTCAGTTCGTCCGGGGTGACCGAACGTCGAGTCGCTCGACACTCAGCGTCCGATCGGCTCGTCGAGTCGTGGCTTGAGCACTGATTTGCGGCTGTAGATGTGAATTCACGTGATCCGAATACATCCCGCTGGGATGCTCTGGACCTTCTGCGGACGACGGGCGGCGCACACCGAACGGCGCAACCGGACGAACGTACGGCGGATCTCAGGGAACGCTCAGCCGGCGGGCCGTACCGTGTGCCGCATGAGATCACCCGTCGCGCGGGTCCGGCGCGCCCTGGCCGGCCATCCGCGCCGGATCGTCGCCGCCGTGGTGGCGGTCGTCCTGGTCGCCGCCGCGCTGCTCTGGGCGGTCCGCCCGCAGGGGTCGGACTTCCGGACCGAGCAGGCGTTGGTGACCGTGCGGTCCGGGCCGGCCGGGGACGAGCCGGTCGACCTGGACACCACGTTCTACCTGCCCGCCGACGCCTCGGACGGCAACCGGGTGCCGGCGGTGCTGCTGGCGCACGGGTTCGGCGGCACCAAGGAGTCGGTCCGCCCGGACGCCGAGGACCTGGTCGCCCGCGGCTACGCGGTGCTCACCTGGACCGCCCGCGGCTTCGGCCGCTCCGGCGGCCAGATCCACCTGGACAGCCCCGACTACGAGGTACGCGACGCGCAGCGCCTGCTGAACTGGCTCGCCGCCCGCCCCGAGGTCCGCCTCGACTCGGCCGGCGACCCGCGCGTCGGCGTGGTCGGCGGCTCGTACGGCGGCGGCCTGGCGCTGCTGCTGGCCGCGCAGGACAAGCGGGTCGACGCGATCGTCCCGATGATCACCTGGAACGACCTGTCCCGGGCGTTCCTGCCGGAGAGCACCGGCAAGCCGCCCACCGAGGGTGTGTTCAAGAAGGGCTGGGCCGGCATCTTCTTCGGCGGCGGCGGCAACGCCGGCTCCGGGCCGGCCGGGCTGTCCGGCGCGACCGCCGCCGTGCCGGAGGGCGCGCCCGCCTCGGCCGGCCCGGCGAGCCCGCAGCCGGGCGCGGGGCCGGGCAGCGGCTCCGGTCGAGCCCCGGGCGGCGCGGCCGAC
Organism: Micromonospora sp. NPDC018662; assembly: GCF_044391475.1. Taxonomy (NCBI): domain Bacteria; kingdom Bacillati; phylum Actinomycetota; class Actinomycetes; order Micromonosporales; family Micromonosporaceae; genus Micromonospora; species Micromonospora sp. NPDC018662. The sequence continues at coordinate 723,544 of NZ_JBISAC010000002.1, read as the reverse complement.
CCGTCCTGCGGCCGGTTCGCCGAGGACGTCTGTGCCGCGTACCTGCGCATCGCCACCACCGGTCGCGCCGACGAGGCGGCGGTCGAGCTGCTGCGCCGCTCGTCGCCGGCCGGGGTGCTGGACCGGATCAAGTCGCCCACGCTGCTGGTGCAGGGCGAGGCGGATACGTTGTTCCCGCTCACCGAGGCGGACGCCAACGCGCGCGGCATCGCCGCCGCCGGCACGCCGGTGCGGGTCGCCTGGTTCACCGGCGGGCACGACGGCGGCGCCGGCCCGACCTCCGACTCCGACCGGGTGAAGTTCCTGACCGCGCAGTGGCTCGACCACTACGTCAAGGGCGAGGGGGCGGCGCCCGGCGACACGTTCACGTTCTCCCGGATCGCCGGCTTCGACGCGCTGGACCGGGGCCTGGTGGCCACCGGCTACCGCACCGACGACTACCCGGGCGTGCGAGGGCAGGAGCGTCGCGAGGTGGCGCTGACCGGGCCGGCCCAGCCGGTCGCCGTACCGCCGAACGGCAATCCGGCGGCGATCTCCGCGGTACCGTTCGCCGGCGCGCTCGGCTCGCTGCTGGACGGCGTGGCCGGCGACATCCCCGGCCAACACGCCCGCTTCGAGTCGGCGCCGCTGGACGACCCGGTCGACGTGGTGGGCGCGCCGAACGTGCGGATCCGGGTCGCCTCGGCGACCGGTGAGGCGGTGCTCTTCGTCAAGCTCTACGACGTCGACCCGCAGGGCGCGTCGACGCTGCCGGACGGCCTGGTCGCGCCGGTGCGGCTGACCGGCCTGCCGGCCACCCTCGAGGCCGCCGCGCCGGTCACCGTCACGCTGCCGGCGATCGTCCGGCGGATCGAGGCCGGGCACCGGCTGCGGCTCGTGGTGGCGACGTCCGACCAGGCGTACGCCACGCCGGCCGAGCCGGCGGTGCACACCGTGGCGCTCGGCGACGGCCCGCTGGTGCTGCCCACCGTCGACGCCACGCCGATCCCCACCTCGGCCGCGATCTGGCGCTGGGTGCTGGCCGGCCTGCTCGCCGCGATCGCGGTCGGGCTCGTCGTGGTGGTGCTGCTCGCCCGCCGCCGGCACCGCCGCCAGGACCGCTCCATCCACCCGGAGTACGCGGGCGTCCCGCTCGCCGTGCGCAACCTGCGCAAGGAGTACGCGGACGGCTTCGTCGCCGTCTCCGACGTGGACTTCGAGGTGCACCCCGGCCAGGTGGTCGGCCTGCTCGGGCCGAACGGCGCCGGCAAGACCACCACGCTGCGGGTGCTGATGGGGCTGACCCAGCCCACCGCCGGGGAGATCTACGTGTTCGGGCACCGGCTGGTGCCTGGCTCGCCGGTGCTGTCCCGGATCGGCGCGCTGGTCGAGGGGCCGGGCTTCCTGCCGCACCTGTCCGGGCTGGACAACCTGAAGGCGTACTGGCGGGCCACCGGGCGGCCGTGGGCGGACGCGCACTTCGACGAGGCGCTGGAGATCGCCGGCCTGGGCGCCTCGGTGCACCGGCGGACGAAGAAGTACAGCCACGGCATGCGGCAGCGGCTCGCCATCGCCCAGGCCATGCTCGGCCTGCCCGAGCTGCTGGTGCTGGACGAGCCGACGGACGGGCTCGACCCGCCGCAGATCGCCGAGATGCGCCGGGTGCTCCAGCGGTACGCCACCGACGGCCGGGCGGTGCTGGTCTCCAGTCACCTGCTGGCCGAGGTGGAGCAGACCTGCACGCACGCGGTGGTGGTGAACAAGGGCCGGATCGTGGCGTCCGGCCCGGTCGAGGACATCGTCGGCGAGTCGCCCAGCGTGCTGTTCGAGGTGAGCGACCCGGACGCCGCGCGGACCGTGCTGGACCGGCTGGACGGCGTACGGGTGCTGCCGGACGACGACGGCGGGCTGGTGGTGGACACCAACGGCACCGCCCGCAGCGAGGTGGTGGCGGAACTGGTCCGGGCCGGCATCGGGGTGGACCGGGTGGTGCCCCGGCGTCGCCTGGAGGACGCGTTCCTCGCCCTGGTCGGCGAGAACTCTCGGGGAAGCGGTGACCGGTGATGGTGGACTCTTCGGTGGCGCACGAGGCGGGCGGGGCGGCGGCCGGTTACCGGCCGTCGGCCACGCTGCCGTTCGGGGCGGAGTTCCGGCGGCAGGCGTCGCGGCGGCGTACCCAGTTGGCGCTCGGGTTCATGGTGCTGCTGCCGCTGATCATCCTGGTGGCGTTCCAGTTCGACTCGGGGAACGACGACGGCGGCGGAAGGGGCGAGTTCGCCAGCCTGGCCGACCTGGCCACCTCGGGCGGGCTCAACTTCACCCTGTTCTCGATCCTGGTGTCGGCGTCGTTCCTGCTGGTCGTGGTGGTGGCGCTGTTCTGCGGCGACACGGTGGCCAGCGAGGCGAGCTGGGGCAGCCTGCGCTACCTGCTGGCGGTGCCGGTGCCCCGGGCCCGGCTGCTGGCGGTGAAGCTGGTGGTCGCGCTCGCGTACTCCGGGTTGGCGCTGGTGTTGCTGGCCGGCACCGCGCTGCTCGCCGGCACGCTGCGCTACGGCTGGAAGCCGCTGAGCAGCCAGGTCTCCGCCGAGCTGGCCCCGGCCGACGGGCTGCTGCGGCTGGTCGGCGTGCTCGGCTACCTCGCGGTGGTGCTGCTGGTGGTGGCCGGCCTGGCGTTCCTGCTCTCGGTGACCACTGACGCGGCGCTCGGCGCGGTCGGCGGGGCGGTGCTGCTCTGGATCCTGTCCAGCATCCTCGACCAGATCACCGCGCTGGGCGGGCTGCGCGACCTGCTGCCGACCCACTACAGCAGCGCCTGGCTGGGGCTGCTGTCGTCGCCGATGCAGACCGACGACGTGGTCAAGGGCGCGATCTCGGCGATCGTCTACGCCACGCTGTTCTGGGGGCTCGCGTTCTGGCGCTTCACCCGCAAGGACATCACGAGCTGAGGCGGCCGGTCACTCCGGTGCCCAGAACGTCCCGTCGTCGAGCTGGCGGAAGCGGTCGGCGAACGCGTCGCTGCCCTGGAACACCACCTGGAGCCGCCGCCGGTGCTCGGGCAGTCGCTGGAACAGGATGGTGACGACGTTCTGTTCGGTGGGGCTGACGATGGCGGCGAGCTTCAGCTCGAGGCCGGGCGCGAGCATCGGGCGGAACTCCTCGATGAAGTGCTTGACGGTGCGCTGGGCGGCGAACACGAAGACCACCAGCTCGTCGTGGGCGGGCAGGCCGAACGGCTGGTCGACGCCCTCGCCGGTCACCCAGGGGACCAGGAAGACGCGCTGCTGGCGGGCGAGGGTCTCCGCCGCGTCGGCGGGCCGGTCGACGAACGCGGCGAGCAGGTCGAGGTCCGGGTGCTGGACGTCGAGCGTCCGGGCCAGGGTGAGGAACCGCTCGATCTCGAGTCGGAGGACGGCCGAGGTCGGGTCGTGCGCGAAGGCCTCGGCCAGGCGTTCGAAGACGTCCAGCCGCCGCTCCTCCGGGAACGCGGCGTGCCGCATCGCCCGCACATGTCCCACCTCGAACGCGGTGAACTGCTCGTTGATCCGGGCGTGCATCGCCAGCAGCGCGGCGTGGAACTCGGCGACGGTCTCCCGGTCGACGTCAGAGCCGGGGCCGTCGCCGCCGGAGAGGTGCAGCGACAAGAAGTCGATCATCTTGTTGAGGCGGACGTTGTTCGCCACGTTCTGGAACGGGTCGAGCGAGTCCTTCGCCAGCCGGGCCCCGTAGCGGGCGATCAGCAGGCAACTGTTCATGACGTGCATCGACCCGAACATCAGCAGGATCTCGCCGGCGAGCCGGTCGGCGCGGTACGCGTCGGGCGTGCCGTTGTGTTGGAGGACGCGGACGGTGGCCGCGTACAGCATCTGCATCGAGAACACGTCGGCGTCGAGTTCCTCCCGGAGCACCCGGTGGTCCAGCGAGTCACGCTCCCGTCGGCGACGCCATCCGCGTACGTCGTCCTCCCGGTCCGCGCCGAACATCTCGCGGGCCACCTCTTCGATGAGCCGGTCGAGGTGCTCATCGCCGCCGGTCGGCTCGTGCTCCCCGGTGGCCCGGTGCGTGGCGTGGACGTGGCCGAGTTCGTGCAGCAACGCGTAGAACCACACGGCCATGTAGTGGTGGCCGATCGGCGTGCGCTCGAGATCCATGAGCGTGACCGGCAGGTAGTACGTCCGGCTCGCCGGCAGCGACTCCACCAGCAGGTGGCAGGCCAGGCTCGGGTCGCCGTACCGGAGCACCAGCTCCGCGACGATACGGAGGCTGACCTGCTCGGCCACGTCGGCCATGAGCTCGGGGGACAGTTCGCGGGCGGTGAGGACCCTCCGCAGGTGCCCGGTCATCTCCAGGTAGCGCGTGTTGAACAGCACGACCGACGGGCTCAGGCCCGGCAGGGAGAACATCTCCGGCACGCCGCCGTCGACCCAGTAGACCGCGTAGGGGTGGTCGACCACCTCGTCCACGACGTCCAGCACGACGTTCATCGGGCTGAGGCCGTCGCGCTCGTGCCGCCACGTCCGGACCGCGGCACCCACCTGCGACCGCACGATGTGGTCGAGGACGTCGTCGTCGAGCATGCGAACGTCAGCTCGCCGCGTCGTCGTCCTCGGCGGGCTCCACCACGGTGCGGAACTGCCGTAACAGCTCCTCGACGTCCGCCGGCCCCGGGTTGTCGACGGCGATGGTGCGCTCGTCCAGGTTCATCTCCACCCGGCCCACCCGGAACTGTTTGACCAGCTCAGCCAGGGCGCGCAGGATGTCCGGCGCCATCTTCAGCGCCACCCCGGCCACCACCATCCACGACGTGACGGCGGCCCCGTCGAGGTTGCGCCGCCCGGACGCCTGCGCGGCGACGCCCCGCGCGTCCAGCACCTCGACCAGCGGCTGTGCCGCGTCCTCGGCGCACACCACCACCAGCGTGACCCGCTCCGATCCCACCGGTCACCTCCCGAACGGTCCACTGGGGAGCAAGGAGCACGCTAGTGCACAGATGCCACACTCCGACCGGTCGGAGGTCTTCCTGTCGGCTACCCGACTTCCATATCATGGGAGCGTTCCCATGGGATTGTCCCGCCTGCAAGGAATTGATTACTTTCAATCTTTATGGCCGCCATCCTGGACGTCGTCCGTTACCCGTCCCAGGAGGTTTCCCATGGTCCCGGCGCAGTTGAACGGTCCCGTGCTCTCCCTGTTCCGCATCGTCGTCGGCTTTCTCTTCCTGCTCCACGGCGCCGCGTCGATCTTCGGCATACTCGGCGGCAATCCGGCCACCGGCGGCGCCGTCCCGGTCGGCACCTGGCCGGGCTGGTGGGCCGCGCTGATCCAGCTCGTCTGCGGCGTGCTGGTGCTCGTCGGCCTGGTCACCCGGCCCGCCGCGCTGCTCGCCTCCGGCTCGATGGCGTACGCGTACTTCGTGGTCCACCAGCCGCACGGCCTGCTGCCGATGAAGAACGGCGGCGAGCTGGCCGCGCTCTTCTGCTGGTCGTTCCTGCTGGTCGCGGTGCTCGGCCCGGGCACCTGGGCGCTCGACGCGCTGATCTCCCGTCGTCGCGCCCCCGCCGACGCCACCCCGGCGACCCGCCGCGCCTCCGTCCCCGCCTGACCCGCCGTCCCCGAGATCGTGGTACGGGAGCGCCCTTCCGAGGGCGGTTCCGTACCACGATCCGTCAGCGGCAGCGGCCGGAGTGGGCCGCCGCGCGGGAGCAGCGTCGGGAGGTGGCGAGCGGGGCGTCGCACCAGACCCGGGTCCGCACCGACTGTCGGTCCTCCTCGGACAGCGTGGTCTCACCGAAGTCGATGGCGAGCACGTGCCCGAGCGAACGGCGCAGCGCCATGGACAGGGCGGCGGCCTCGTCGACGCTGGTCAGGGTGGTGGGCAGGTGGATGATCCAGTGCGGGTCGGTCACCGTGGTCGACCCCCGTCGGTCAACCCCTCGGTGTACGACGACAGCGCCGCAGCGGCCGACGTCAGGCTCTCCGCCATCCGGGCGAGTCGTTCGGCGCCGTCCTGCCACTGCCGGACCGTCGTGCCGCTGACCGGGTCGTCGTCCCGGCCGGCGACGGAGAGCTGCCGCCCGGCAGCGGTGATCCGGGCCGGGAGCCGCCCGATCCGATCGGCCGCCGCGCCCAACCGGTCCCGCACCCCGTCCAGCGCCTCGACCAGCCCGCCGATGGTGGCGGTGTCCCGGTGTCCGGCGGCCACGCGCAGCCGGCGTACCCCGTCACTGACCTGGAATTCCGCGTCGCCGGCCAGGTCGAGGGCGTCCTCGCCGCTGCGCCGGGCCAGCTTGATCGCCGGATGCGCGCAGCCCGCGCCGACGCGCTCCAGCAGCACGGCGGCGGCGGCCACGTCGAGGTACGTCTCCCGCAGCTCGCCGGTCACCTGTTCGACCGCCCAGATCGCGCTGGCGGCGGGCACCTCCGAACTCGTCACATCACGCCTCCTTTGCCTGGTGGGGTGCCGGAGCAGCGCATTGGTCCCGTCGAAGGTGCGCTGCTCCGGCGCGGTCCGGGCTCTCTTGTCCCGGGGGGACGCCCTGGTGCCAACCCGGGCGACTCGCTTCGATGCTATTGCTCCTAGTGACATAGGTCAACCAAGCGCTTGAGGTGAGTTGCGTGCCGTGATCAGATGGGACCGCCAACCCGGGAGGACCGCCGTGCCCGCGATTCCATTGAGTTACAGCGACATCGCCGCCGACATCACCGGTCGGATCAAGAGCGGCGAGTACGGGCCGGGTGCCAAGCTTCCGTCCTACTCGCAGCTCGCCGACCTCTACTCGGTGTCGTTCTCCACGGCTGCGCGGGCGGTGGCACTGTTGCGCGACCGTGGGGTGGTCGTCGGCGCTCCCGGCCGCGGGGTGTTCGTGCGCGAGGTGAATGGATAACTACCCGGGGGCAATCCACCCCACTGCGGCTGTCGCGAGGTCCCTCACCGCCACGGCCCGAGATCTTGGAAGGAGATGGCCCTTGGAGGGGCACTTTCCTTCCAAGATCTCTCCGATTGCTGTCGGCGGTGCAGGCGTGGCGGTCAGAGTGGGTTGTCCGGGGTCTCCGCCGCGGAGGGTGGGGCGCTCGGCGTGACCGGTTTTGTGGTCGGGTCGGCGTCGCGGCGCTTCCAGGCGCTGACCCCGAGCCGGCCGGTGTTGCCGAGGTCGATCGGCCCGTCCAGCGCCACCGGTTGCGTCGGCCGACCGGCCACCGGCGCGACGTCGAGCTGAGCGCCCGCGGTGGCCACCACTGTCGGGTCGGTGACCGTGTTTCGCCAGAGCAGTGCGGCGCCGGCCCGTTCGCCGGGGCGCAGCACGAGCCGGGTGGGCGGGGCGTCGAAGCCGGAGGTGATCCCCTTCGCGCCGGGGATGATCCGGACGGTGATCGGGTCCCCGTCGGCGTCCCGCAGCTTGACCGCCGGATGGCCGCGCAGCTCGTACGGCTGGTTGCCGCAGTTGACCAGCTCCAGGCCCATGGCCCGCAGCCCCATCGCGGCGCTCACCCCGAGCTCGGTAATCCGGATGCCCTCCGGCGTGCAGGGCGGAGGGGTGGACGGCGGCGGGGTGGACGGCGCCGCCTCGACGCCCGGCCGCTCCGGCGCAATGGGCAGCGGGTCGACCCGGGCGGGCGTCGGAGCGCAGCCCACCAGCAGCGTCCCCCCGACAAGGACCCCGATCCCCGCGCACATCCTCCGCATCCGAGGATCATCCCACCCACCCCACCCTCCCGAAGTCCCGCCACCCCCTTGGCGATCATGAAGTTGGCGGCAGGCGCGGTCCGATTTGTCGCTGCCAACGTCATGATCAACCACGGGGGTGGGGTGAGGGTGGGGAGGTGGGAGTCGGTGGGGGCGGCCCAGAGGGTGGGAACCCCGGGTGGCGGCACGGTGGGCGGCGCATAGACTCGACGGCACAACTGCATACCTCATCCAGAGGGGCTGAGGGATACGGCCCGACGACGCCCCGGCAACCACCCGCACGCTCGATGGCGAGCGCCCTGCGGGCAGGTGCCAATTCCGTCCCCGCCGCACCCGGCGATGCGGGGAAAGATGAGAGGAACTTCCTCGACATGACGTCGACGCTTCCCGCCGTCTCCGGCATCGACACCACCCGCAGCCCGGCCCGCGCCCTGGTCTGTCGCGCCTGTTCCGCGCGCTACCCGCTGGCCGCGCAGCACGCCTGCTACGAGTGTTTCGGCCCGCTGGAGGTCGACTACGACACCGCCGCCCTGGCCACCGTCACCCGCGAGCAGATCGAGGCCGGCCCGGACAGCATCTGGCGGTACGCCGCCCTGCTCCCCGCCGGCCAGGACCCGGCCACCCGGGTCACCCTCGACCCGGGGCTGACCCCGCTGGTCGCCGCCGGTCACCTCGCCGCCGAGCTGGGCCTCACCGCGCCGCTCTGGGTGAAGGACGACAGCGCCAACCCCACCCACTCGTTCAAGGACCGGGTGGTGTCGGTGGCGTTGACCGCCGCCCGCGCCCTCGGCTTCACCCGCTACGCCTGCGCGTCCACCGGCAACCTGGCCAACTCGGTCGCCGCGCACGCGGCCCGCGCCGGCGTACCGTCGGTGGTGTTCATCCCCAGCGACCTGGAGCAGGGGAAGGTCGTCACCACCGCGGTCTACGGCGGTGACCTGGTCGCCATCGACGGCTCGTACGACGACGTGAACCGGCTCTGCGGCGAGCTGGTGGAGACCGACGAGTTCGAGGACACCGCGTTCGTCAACGTGAACGTCCGGCCGTTCTACGCCGAGGGCTCCAAGACGCTCGGCTACGAGGTGGCCGAGCAGCTCGGCTGGCGGATCCCCGCCCAGGTGGTGATCCCGATGGCCAGCGGCGAGCTGCTGACGAAGATCGACAAGGCGTTCACCGAGCTGGTCGAGATCGGGCTGGTCGAGGCGCCGGCCGGTGGCTGGAAGGTGTTCGGCGCGCAGTCCGCCGGCTGCAACCCGATCGCCACCGCGCTGCACGACGACCGCGACACCATCGTCCCGGTCAAGCCGACCGGCATCGCCAAGTCGTTGAACATCGGCGACCCGGCGGCCGGCGTCTACGCGCTGGAGGCGGTCCGCCGCACCGGCGGCTGGATGGAGTACGCCGACGACGACGAGATCCGCGCCGGGATCACGCTGCTGGCGCGGACCACCGGCGTGTTCGCCGAGACCGCGGGCGGCGTGACGGTGGCGGTGCTGCGCAAGCTGGTCGAGTCGGGGAAGCTCGACCCGGCCGCCGAGACGGTGATCTTCAACACCGGCGAGGGCCTGAAGACGCTCGACGCGGTGGCCGCCGAGTCCGGCCCCACCCACCGCATCAAGCCCAACCTCCGCGCCGCCCGAGACGCCGGCCTCCTCTCCTGACCCCTCACCCCCATGCCCGCTCTTTCCCGGAAAGTGTGGCTATCCGGGACGAAATAGCCACACTTTCCGTGAATCAGCGCGCCGCCTGAGTGGGGTGGGGCTCGCGCGGGAGGGGCGGGGGGTGACGGGGGGAGTGCGGGGAGTGTCGGAAAACTGTCACCGGAGGACTTGACGGCAGGAACCGGACGGCGCAAGATGCTCCGTGCGGGAGGGCTTTCGCCGGAGACTTTTCAAAGTTTTGCGACCCAACGCCGGAGGCGTTGTGCGGACGTCCCTCCCGACCAACGTAGGACAGGGCCAGCGGAAAACCGCTGGCCCTGTCGCTTCTTCCGGGGCAGGCTCACCGCCATGGGCCTGACCGTCACCCCGCTGGACGTCGCCGACACGCCGACGCTGGACGCGGCGTACCGGATCGCGGAGGCGGCCCGCGCCGTCGACGAGCCGGACCTGCCGCCGACCTGCCGCCGGCGGTTCGAGGCGCTGCTGCGGCACCCGATGCCCGGCATCGCCGGGCGGTGGCTCGTCGCCCGCCTCGACGGGGAGCCGGTCGGCTGGCTCCGGCTCCACCTGCACACGCTGGACAACGTCGAGAACGCCGGCGTCGAGCTGGTGGTCGACCCGGACCGCCGGCGTCGCGGGATCGGGCGCGCGCTGCACGGGCACGGCGTACGCCTGCTCCGGGAGCACGGCGGCAAGCGGCTGGTCGGCTCCACCGCCGCCGCGCTGCCCGGCGAGGCGGAGCGGGTGTTCCCCGGCGCGGCGTTCGCCGCCGCCATGGGCGCGAAACCGGCGAACACCGACGTCCGCCGCCGGCTCGACATCACCGCGCTCGACCGGGCCCGGCTGGCCGCGCTGCTGGCCGACGCCCGCGCGGCGGCCACCGGCTACCGCACCGTGCGCTGGCGCGACCACACCCCCGACGAGTACGTCGCGGACATCGCCCACCTGGAGGGCCGGCTGCTGCTCGACGCGCCCATGGGCGAGCTGGCGTGGGAGCAGCAGAAGATGGACGCGCAGCGGAAGCGGGGCGTGGAGCGGGCGCTCGACGCCCGGGGCGTGCGCCGCTACAACACCGGTGCGGTGCACGAGGCGTCCGGCCGGCTGGTCGGCTGGAGCCAGCTCAGCCTGGAGGCGAGCAGCACCGACCACGCCTGGCAGCAGATCACCATCGTCGACCCCGGCCACCGCGGCCACCGGCTCGGCCTGCTCTGCAAGACCACCAACCTGGCGTACGCGCTGGAGCGCGAACCGGCGCTGCGTACCGTCGACACCTGGAACGCCGCCGCCAACAGTCACATGATCGCGATCAACGAGCAGCTCGGCTTCCGCCCGGTCGCCGGCTCGGTCGACTGGCAGTTGACGATCTGACTTGTGACACGCCCCTACTGATCTGGTGCCTTTCTGTTGCATGATGGCGGGCATGACGGAGACCCCGCACCCCCTGTACGCCAGGCACGCCGAGACCCTCGACCGGGCGCTGACCGCCATCACGGAGCGCGGGTACTGGTCCGCCTATCCCGAGTCGCCCAGCCCCCGGGTGTACGGCGAGACCGCCGCCGCCGACGGTAAGGCCGCCTTCGAGGCGTACCTGGGCGGCGACTTCCCGCTCGACCAGGCGAGTGACGGCACCACCGTGGCCACCGAGGCCAGCCCGTTCGGCGTGGCGCTGGACGTGCGCTACCCGCACGCCGGCGCGGACGAGCTGGTGGCCGCCGCCACCGCCGCGCTGCCGGCCTGGCGCGACGCCGGCCCGAAGGCCCGCGCGGGCGTCTGCCTGGAGATCCTCGACCGGCTGCACAAGAACGTGTTCGAGCTGGCCAACGCCGTGCAGTTCACCAGCGGCCAGGCGTTCGTGATGGCGTTCCAGGCCGGCGGCGCGCACGCGCTGGACCGCGCGCTGGAGGCGGTCGCCTACGCGTACGCCGAGATGACCCGCCACCCGGGGACGGCCGGCTGGGAGAAGGCCGCCGGCAAGGGCGACCCGCTGCGGATGACCAAGACGTTCCACGTGGTGCCGCGCGGGGTGGCCCTGGTCATCGGCTGCAACACGTTCCCGACCTGGAACTCGTACCCCGGGTTGTTCGCCTCGCTGGTCACCGGCAACCCGGTGGTCGTGAAGCCGCACCCGCGCGCCGTGCTGCCGCTGGCGATCACCGTCAAGTACGCCCGGCAGGTGCTCGCCGAGGCCGGCTTCGACCCGAACCTGGTGCAGCTCGCCCCCGAGGCGGCCGGCGAGAAGCTCGCCTCGACGCTGGCCCTGCACCCGGCCGTGAAGATCGTCGACTTCACCGGCTCCACCGAGTACGGCGACTGGCTGGAGGCGAACGCCCGGCAGGCCGCCGTCTACACCGAGAAGGCCGGCCTGAACACGGTGGTGATCGACTCCACGGACGACTTCGTCGGGCTCTGCCGCAACCTGGGCTTCACGCTCACGCTCTACAGCGGTCAGATGTGCACCACCTCGCAGAACCTGCTGATCCCCCGCGACGGCATCGAGACCGACCAGGGGCACAAGAGCTTCGACGAGGTGGCCGCCGGGATCGCCGGCGCGGTCGCCAAGCTCACCGCCGACCCGGCGCGGGGCGTGGAGCTGACCGGCGCGATCGTCAACGACGGGGTGCTGGAGCGGCTCGACGAGGTCACCAAGGTCGGCGAGCCGGTGCTGGAGTCGCGGACCGTCGAGCATCCGTCCTTCCCGGGCGCCGTGGTGCGTACGCCGACCGTGGTCAAGCTGGACGCCGGCGACACCGCGACCTACGCGCGGGAGTGGTTCGGGCCGATCTCGTTCGCCATCGCTACCGACTCGACCGAGCACAGCCTGCGCATCCTGCGCGAGACGGTGGGGGAGAAGGGCGCGCTGACCGCGGCCGTCTACTCCACCGACGAGGCCGTGCTGGACGCGGCCGAGGCGGCGGCGATCGACGCCGGGGTGCACCTGTCCTGCAACCTGACCGGCGGCGTGTTCGTCAACCAGTCGGCGGCGTTCTCCGACTTCCACGGCTCGGGCGCGAACCCCGCGGCGAACTCCGCGCTGACCGACGGCGCCTACGTCGCCAACCGCTTCCGCGTCGTGCAGTCACGCCGCCACGCGTGAAAGGCGGGGCCCCTTCTTAACGCATTCGGTAGAGGAGGGGCCCCCGCTTAACACCAGACGTCAGGCCGGGCGGCGCATCTGGAGTTCGCGCAGGGCGGGGAGCCGGGGGTGCGGGACGCGTACCCCGGTGTCGGTGAAGCCCAGCTTCCGGTAGGCCCGGCAGGCGCGCTCGTTGCCGACCACCACCTCCATCATCAGCTCGGGCCGCCGGCAGGCCCGCGACCAGGCCGCCACCGCGTCCACCAGCGAGGCCAGCAGCCCGGTGCCCCGTCGAGCGGGCGTCACGTAGACCGCGTAGACCAGCGTCAGGCCCGGCTCGTCCGGGGCGGCGATGCCGCCGGCGTGACCGACCAGGCGACCGTCCGCCTCGGCGACGAACTGGGCGATGTGGTCGCCCCGTGAGACCGTCGCCACCCGGGCCGCGAAGTCCGCGTGCGGGCGGGCGGCGGCCTCGGCCACGGTCTCCAGGAAGGCCAGCGGGGTGTCGGCCAGCATCTCCAGCCGGAGCGCCCGCATCCGGGCGGCGTCCTCCGGGCGGATCCGCCGGACCGTGGGCGGGACGGGCGCGCTGGTCATGCCGCATACATACCGGACCGGGTCGGAGGCGGCGCGTCCGGGTGCCGTACCAGCCCGAAAAATGCCCGATTTGTGGTCGTGCGCCGTCGTCACGCCTCGTGTAGCGTGCGATTTCGGTCACCTATTCAGCGTCGCCGATCGCCGAACCGGTGCGCCGCCGGTGCCGGTCCGCCGGTCTCCGGGTGTTGGGACGCCGCGCAGAGTGAGGAAGTGCACCGTGGCACAGGGCACCGTGAAGTGGTTCAACTCCGAAAAGGGCTACGGCTTCATCGCCGTCGACGGCGGCCAGGACGTCTTCGTCCACTTCTCCGCGATCGAGATGGACGGCTACAAGGCGCTGGACGACGGCCAGCGGGTCGAGTTCGAGATCGCCCAGGGCCAGAAGGGCCCGCAGGCCGAGCGCGTCCGCGTCATCGCCTGATCGCTCCCGGCCGTCGCCCGCGGCCGAGCCGAGCCGCCCGACCGGGGCTGCGTTGCCACCCCGCACCGTGGAAGATCATGAGCCGTTCCAGCCGTCGCCGCTGAGGAGGGCCCATGTCCGACCTGCCCCCGTCGGGTTCCACCGAGCCGGTGCCCCCGGCCGACCCGGACCGGCCCACGCCGCCGGCCGTCGGGCCGCCGGTGCCGGAGCAGCCGGGGTCGCCCGGCTCGCCGACGCCCACCGCCGGTCAACCGGCCGTCGACCCGTGGGCCGACCCGACCTCCGCCGGGCGGCCGGACTCCGAACCGGACGCGCCGAACCCGTCCGGGTACGGCCCGCCGCCCGCCCACCCGTACCCGTCCGGCCCGGCCACCCCGCCGCCGCCCGGTTGGCCCGCGCCGCAGGCCACCCCGCCCGGTTGGCCAGCCGCAGCACAGGGCACTCCGCCCGGTTGGCCCGCGCCGCAGGGCACCCCGCCCGGTTGGCCCGCGCCGGACGCCGCCGCGCCCGGCTGGCCCGCGCCGGACGCCGCCCCGCCCGGCTGGCCCGCGCCGGACGCCGCCCCGTCCGGGTGGCCCGCGCCGGACGCCGCTCCGCCCGGCGGTTGGGGCTGGCCGGCGACCGGGACCGCGTACCCCGGTCACCCGATGCCCGGCGTGACGTACCCCGGTCACCCGATGGCCGGTGGCTGGTACCCCGGTCTCGATCCGCAGGATCCGCTGGTCACCCCGCCGCACGCGGGCGTCGGGGGCTGGTTCGCGCGGTGCGCCGGCGCGGTCCGGCGGGGCTGGCGGCAACTCCTGCCGATCATGCTGCTCACCCAGGGCGTCCCGGCGGCGGTGATCTCCGTCCTCTCGCTCTTCCTGGCCCCCACCGGCGAACTGGCGACCGGCCCGGACGGCGCGCCGGTGCTGCCGGACGGCTACCTGGAGCACGTGGTCGTGTTCTACGGCGCGATCCTGCTCGCCGCGGTGGTGTTCGGTCCGCTCCAGGCGGTCGGCTGGGGTGCGGGCACCTGGGTGGTCGCCCGGCAGGCGGCCGGTGAGCCGGCCGGCCTCGGCGGCGCGCTCCGCTACGGCGTGCGCCGCGCGCTCGGGCTGTGGGGCTGGACGATCGTCGTCTCGCTGCTGATCACGGTGGGCGCGTGTCTCTGCCTGCTGCCCGGCATCTACGCCGCGTTCGCGGTCGCGTTGTTCGGCCCGGTCTACCTGTTCGAGCGGCAGGAGCCGATCGGGCGGGCCTGGCGGATGTTCCACAAGCGGTTCGGCATGGTGCTGGGCCGGGTGGCGCTGGTCATGTGCGCGCTGCTCGCGGCGAGCGTGCTGGACGTGGTGGTGGGCGCGGTGAGCGGCGCGGCGTTCGGCACCGATCCGACGTCCGCGCCGGGCACCGCGGTCGGGGCGATGGCGCTGGCCGTGGTGGGTGCCGCGCTGGCTGCGCCGGCCTACCTGGCGCAGCTCGTCGGGCTGGTCGTCGCGTACGCCGAACAGCGGGCCCACGAAGGCCCGGTGAACGCGGCCCGACTGGCGGCGGAACTCGGCTGAGCGGCGCGCTCGTGCTTGCACTCGGCTAGGGAGAGTGCTAAACAAGTCATTGGCACTCGCGTACGGTGAGTGCCAATGGTCGGGGCGGTAGGGCCACGGCCGCGCCGGTGCCTCACGGGGTGCCGGAGCGGAACGGGGCCGGTCGTCGCGGGCTGTCCGGCCCGACCGAGGAGGACGTCGTCGTCGCCAGGTGGCGACGTCCCCAAGGTGCGTACACCAGACGGCCCATCCGGTCATCCCGGGTGGCCCGTGAGTGTCCAGGAGGACAACGCCGTATGGCCAAGATGATCGCGTTCGACGAAGAGGCGCGCCGCGGCCTCGAGCGGGGCATGAACCAGCTCGCCGACGCCGTGAAGGTGACGCTCGGCCCCAAGGGCCGCAACGTCGTGCTCGAGAAGAAGTGGGGTGCCCCCACCATCACCAACGATGGTGTGAGCATCGCCAAGGAGATCGAGCTCGAGGACCCCTACGAGAAGATCGGCGCCGAGCTGGTCAAGGAGGTCGCGAAGAAGACCGACGACGTCGCCGGTGACGGCACGACGACGGCGACCGTCCTGGCCCAGGCCCTGGTTCGCGAGGGCCTGCGCAACGTGGCCGCCGGCGCCAACCCGATGGCCCTGAAGCGGGGCATCGAGGCCGCCGTGTCCAGCGTCTCGGAGGAGCTGCTCAAGCTCGCCAAGGACGTGGAGACCAAGGAGCAGATCGCCTCCACCGCCTCCATCTCCGCCGGTGACAGCACCGTCGGTGAGATCATCGCCGAGGCGATGGACAAGGTGGGCAAGGAAGGCGTCATCACCGTCGAGGAGAGCAACACCTTCGGCCTGGAGCTCGAGCTCACCGAGGGCATGCGCTTCGACAAGGGCTACATCTCCGCCTACTTCATGACCGACCCGGAGCGTATGGAGGCCGTCTTCGACGACCCGTACCTCCTGATCGTCAACAGCAAGATCTCGTCGGTGAAGGACCTGCTCCCGATCCTGGAGAAGGTCATGCAGTCGGGCAAGCCGCTGCTGATCATCGCCGAGGACCTGGAGGGCGAGGCCCTCGCCACGCTGGTGGTCAACAAGGTCCGTGGCACCTTCAAGTCGGTCGCCGTCAAGGCGCCGGGCTTCGGTGACCGGCGCAAGGCCATGCTGGCCGACATCGCCATCCTCACCGGTGGCCAGGTCATCAGCGAGGAGGTCGGCCTCAAGCTGGACGCCGTCAACCTCGACATGCTGGGCCGCGCCCGCAAGGTCGTGGTGACCAAGGACGAGACCACCATCGTCGACGGTGCCGGCGACGCCGAGCAGATCCAGGGCCGGGTGAACCAGATCCGGGCCGAGATCGACAAGAGCGACTCCGACTACGACCGCGAGAAGCTGCAGGAGCGCCTGGCCAAGCTGGCCGGCGGTGTTGCGGTGATCAAGGTCGGCGCGGCCACCGAGGTCGAGCTGAAGGAGCGCAAGCACCGCATCGAGGACGCCGTCCGCAACGCGAAGGCCGCCGTCGAGGAGGGCATCGTCCCGGGTGGTGGCGTCGCGCTGGTGCAGGCCGGCAAGACCGCCTTCGACAAGCTGGACCTGGCCGGCGACGAGGCGACCGGCGCGCAGATCGTCAAGATCGCGCTGGACGCCCCGCTGCGGCAGATCGCCGTCAACGCCGGCCTCGAGGGTGGCGTCGTCGTCGAGCGGGTCCGCAACCTCGACCCGGGTCACGGCCTCAACGCCGCGTCCGGCGAGTACGTCGACCTGCTGGCCGCCGGCATCATCGACCCGGCCAAGGTGACCCGTTCCGCGCTGCAGAACGCCGCCTCGATCGCCGCGCTGTTCCTCACCACCGAGGCCGTCGTGGCGGACAAGCCGGAGAAGACCCCGGCCGCCCCGGCTGGCCCGGGTGGCGGGGACATGGACTTCTGAGTCCAGCTCCACCAGTACGCCGACAGGGGGCGGGCCGCGTTCAGCGGTCCGCCCCCTTCCGCGTCCGCGTCAGGTGGGCAGCGGCCGTTGGTTGCGTCGCTTGTGCGCCGGTCCGTACGGCGGCAGCAGCCGCCTCGGCTCGTCCACCGGTTGCCGGGGCTCCTCCACGGCCGGCTGGTCCGCCGCGGCCTGCTCGGCGTCGCCCACGTCGAGCCGGTCGGTGGGCAGCTCGCCGGTCGAGCGCCGGCCGGTCGCCGGGTCGTCGGTCCGTTCGTCATCCGTGGCCATACCGCGCCTCCTCTGCCCCTCGAACGGTAGGGGCCGGTCGATCAGCCTGGAGGACGAACGGCGTTATGCCCCCATTGATGGCCTTGCCGGCGATTTGTCACCCCGTCCGCGCCGCCCGCACCGCCGCGTACGCGTCGACTAGGCCGGCGCCGACCAGGTCCCGGGTGCCACCGCAGGTCGTACCGGCCGGGACCGTGGCCGGGGTGGCGGTCTCGGTGAGGATCCGCCGGGTCCGCGCCAGGTCCCCGATCAGCGCCGGATTCGCCGACCACATCAGCGCCACCACGCCGGCCACCTGCGGGGTCGCCATCGAGGTGCCGTCCAGGGTGGCGTACCCGCCGCCCGGGAACGCCGACGGCACCGCCGCGCCGGGCGCCACCAGGTCGGGCTTGGGAACCTCAGCGGTCGGGCCCCGGCTGGAGAACTCGGTGAGCCGGCGGGCCCGGTCGACCGCGCCGACCGTCAGCACGTCCGGGTACGGCGCCGGCGGGTCGGCGATGGAACCGCAGTACGGACCCTCGTTGCCGGCGGCGGCCACCACCAGGATGCCGGCGGCGGCCAGCGCGGCGGTCGCCGGGCGCAACGCCCCCGCGTCGCACCCCTCCAGCGGCGGGCAGCCCCACGAATTGGTCAGCACGTCCGGCGCGCGTCGCGGCCGGCCGTCGGTCAGCGGGTTCCCGCCCGGCGGGAACGGCGCCAGCATGAACTGGAGGCAGTCCAGATAGCGGGCCGGGCTGCCGAGGTTGCGGTCCAGGTTGACGCAGCCCACCCAGCTCGCCCCGGGCGCCACCCCGATCCCGTCGCGGCCCACCGCGCTGCCCAGCGTGTGGGTGCCGTGGCCCCCTCGGTCGGCCGGCGCGCGGCGGTGCTCCCACGGGTCGTACCAGGAGTCGTCGCCGCCCCGGAAGCCGGCCGCCAGCGCCGGATGCCGGCCGTCCACCCCGGAGTCGGAGCTGCCCACCACCACACCGGCGCCGGTGACGCCCAGCTCCGACCAGACCCGGTCCGCCCCGATCAGCGACACGTTCCAGGTGGGGCCGGTCGGCGCCGGGGTGTCGCCACGGGCCGGCGGCGCCGCCGCGGGCAGCGGGCGCGGACGCTGGTCGACCAGCACCCGGGCCACCTCGGGCCGGCCGGAGAGCCACGCCCGGATGCCCGGCCCGCCGTCCGTCTCGATGGCGTTGACCAGGTAGTACGGCGTCGGGTTCAGGCGCAGCCGGGTCAGCGTGCGGCGCAGGTCGCCCTGGGTGCGGTCGGCGGTCGCCACCAGCCGCCGGTAGACCTCGGCGGCCCGGACGTCCCGCCCCGCCCGGCCCGGCGCGCCGGCCGGCAGGCCGCTCAGGTCCGCCTGCTCGCGCAGCACCACCAGCAGCCGTTCGCCGTACAGGCCCGGCTGGCCGGGGACGACGTACACGACCGCCACGGCGGCCAGCAGGGCCCCGGCGGCCAGCCCGGCCACGCCCCGACGGGGCGTGCCGGCGCGGCGGCGGGCGAGCAGCACGGCGTACCCGACGGCGAGCAGGACCGCGACGGCGAACGCCGCGCCGGTGCCCACCGCGACCCAGAACGGCACGTCGCGGCTGCTGGCCAGCAGCAGGGTGATCTCCTCCGGGTCGGTGAGAGCCAGCGGCCCGGCCAGCGCCAGGCCGACCAGCCAGCGCACCGGCGTCGCCCCGGCCGGACGCCCGGCGCGCCGGGCCGCGGCCTCCAGCGCGGCCAGCACGAAGCCGAGCGGCGGCAGCAGCAGCAGGCCCGGCAACTGCGCGCCGGACTGCCCGGCGCCGGCGGCCAGCATGGTCAGCGTGACGCCCGCGACCAGGCCGCCGAGCAGCACCAGCCGGACCGGTCGGGGCGCCGGCCCGGCCGCGAACGCGGCCCAGAAGCCGGGGCCGAGCAGCACGCCGGCCAGCATGCCGAAGGCGGCGGCGGCCAGGCCGGCGAGCAGCGTCTCCAACGCCCCGCCAAGCGCGCCCACCCACACCCAGGGCAGCAGGACCGCCAGCCCGGCGGCCACCGCCAGCAGCGTCACCGCGTCGGGCCGCGCGCCCCCGCGACCGGCCGGCCCGCTCCGGCCGCCCACCGCCGTCGGGCCGGTTCCCTCGGCCGTCGCCCCCGGGCCGTCCGTCAGGGTGTCGCCGTCCGCCGAGGTCGGGCCGCTTCGCCAGGCCGTCGTCGCCGGGCCGTCCGCCGGGGTGGGCGGGCGGCGGCGGGCGAGCCGGGCGGCGGCGAGCGCCAGCAGCGCGCCGGTCGCCGCCAGCGCCGCCAGGTACGCCTCGTGATGCACCGGCGGGAGCGCCCGCAGCAGCGTCCCCACGCCCAGCGCCAGCGCGCCGCCGGCCC
The DNA here is from genome assembly GCF_044391475.1 of Micromonospora sp. NPDC018662. Taxonomy (NCBI): domain Bacteria; kingdom Bacillati; phylum Actinomycetota; class Actinomycetes; order Micromonosporales; family Micromonosporaceae; genus Micromonospora; species Micromonospora sp. NPDC018662. The sequence goes on along the minus strand of NZ_JBISAC010000002.1, from coordinate 704,062 downwards.
ACGCCCGCCCGGCCGCGCGCAGCGCCGGCGAGCGGGGCAGCAGCGCCAGCGCCAGCACCGGCGCGCCGATCAGCAGCACGGTGCCCGCCGCGACCACCGGCCAGACCGCCACCGCCCGGTCCAGCCCGGTGACCAGCACCACCTGGTCGACCAGCCAGCCGGTGACCTGGCCGGGCACGGTCACCAGCACCGCCCAGAGACCGGCCGCGACCGCCGCGACGACCGGCCACGGCCCGGTCTCGCGCGGTGACGGCGGGGGTACGGGCACAGCGGGCGGGCCGGTCAGCATGGTCATCACGGTACGGCCGGGACGTGTCGCCGTGGCGTGCGGACGGCTACCGTGGACGGGTGCGCGACCCCAACGTGTCCCGATCCGTGGCCGGCCAGCTCTCCGCCGAGCGCCGCGCCGACGACCTGCGCCGGCTCCGCGCCGAGCGGTTCGACGTGCTGGTCATCGGCGGTGGGGTGACCGGGGCGGGCGCCGCGCTGGACGCCGCGTCCCGAGGGCTGAAGGTCGCCCTGGTGGAGGCGCGCGACTACGCCGCCGGCACGTCCAGCCGGTCCAGCAAGCTGATCCACGGTGGCCTGCGCTACCTGGAACAGTTGGAGTTCCACCTGGTCCACGAGGCGCTCACCGAGCGCGGGCTGCTCGCCACCCGGCTCGCCCCGCACCTGGTCCGCCCGGTGCCGATCCTGGTGCCGCTGCCCACCTCCGGCGGCGTACGCGACCTGCCCCGGCGGGTCCTCCGCCGCTCCTACTACGGGCTCGGCGTGGCCGCGTACGACGTGTTCGCCGGCGTGTTCGGCGGCGGGCGCGGCATGCCGCTGCACCGGCACCTCACCCGGGAGGGCGCCCGCCGGATCTTCCCCAGCCTGCGGCCCGACACGCTGGCCGGGGCGATCCGCTACTACGACGGTCAGGTCGACGACGCCCGCCTGGTGGTCACGCTGGCCCGCACCGCGGCCAGCCTCGGCGCGACGGTCGTCACCAGCGCCCGGGCGGTCGGCCTGATCCGCCAGGCCCGCGAGGTGACCGGCGTCCGGGTGCGTGACCTGGAGGCGCCGGCCGGTTCGCCGGACGCCGAGTTCGAGGTCCGGGCCCGCACCGTGATCGCCGCGACCGGGGTGTGGAGCGACGACATGTCGCGGATGCTCAACGACGTCGGGCTGCGGCCCGGCCTGCGCGTCCGGGCGTCGAAGGGCGTGCACCTGGTGGTGCCGCGCTCGGCGATCGTCGGCGAGACCGGGCTGATCCTGCGCACCGCCACCAGCGTGCTCTTCGTCATCCCGTGGGGCGGCCACTGGATCATCGGCACCACCGACACCGACTGGCAGCTCGACCGGTCCCACCCGGCCGCCACCGCGCGCGACATCGACTACCTGCTGGAGCAGGTCAACACCGTGCTGGACCGGCCGCTGACCACCGCCGACATCGAGGGCGTCTACGCGGGGCTGCGCCCGCTGCTCTCCGGCGAGGCGGATTCCACCTCCAAGCTGTCCCGGGAGCACGCCGTGGTCGAGCCGATGCTCGGCCTGCTGCTGGTGGCCGGCGGGAAGTACACGACGTACCGGGTGATGGCCTCCGACGTGGTCGACCACGCGGCGCGCCGGCTCGGCCGGACCCGCCCGTCGCGCACCGCCGACCTGCCGCTGCTCGGCGCCGACGGGTACGCCGCCATGTGGCGGGACCGGGCCGACCTGGCCCGCCGGCACCGGGTGCCGGTCGGCGTGGTGGAGCACCTGTTGGAGCGCTACGGCACCCTCACCCTGGACCTGCTCGCCCTGGTCGACGCCGACCCGCTGCTCGCCTCGCCGCTGGCCGGCGCGCCGGAATACCTCGCCGCCGAGGTCACCTACGCGGCCCGCGCCGAGGGCGCGTTGCACGTGGAGGACGTGCTCACCCGGCGTACCCGGATCTCCATCGAGACCAGCCACCGCGGCCTGGAGTCGGCGGAGCACACCGCGGAGCTGATGGGCGCGGTGCTCGGCTGGGACGCGGCGACCCGCGCCCGGGAGGTCGCCCACTACCGGGCACGGGTGGAGGCCGAGCGGGCGTCGCAGCTCATGCCGGACGACATCGCCGCCGACGCGGCCCGGCTCGGTGCGCCCGACGTGCGGGGCTTCGTGGCCGACCGGGGCGCCGGGCTGCCGACGTCGCCGCGCTGAGGCGACCCGAACCCCTAACGGCCGCTCGACGGCTAGTGCGCGCTACCTACGGAAGTGTAGGTTTCCGGCGTGGTTCGCCCATCCTGGTCGCGCGTCCCCGCCCTGTCCGCCGGCGTCCTGCTGGCGACCGCCCTGACCGGTTGCGCGCTCCTCGGCAACGCCGAGGGCGCCGCCGCACCCGGTCGGCAGGGCTCGGCCACACCGACACCGACCGGGAACCTCGTCACCCTGATGCAGCGGCTGGGCGGGGACGGCCCGGTCCGCACGCTCGACGTGGAGCCGACCGGCCGGTGGCAGTGCCGGGACTGCGCCGGCGACGGCGTCGACGCGACCGGCTCGCTCAACCCCGAGCAGACGTCCCGGTTGCAGCGGATGCTCGCCGACCCGGCGCTGGCCCGGGAGACCGACCAGGCCCGGCGGTACCGGCAGCTCTGCATCGGCGTGCTGACCTCGACGCTGCTGATCCCGCCGGGGCTGACCGTCACCATCCAGGACTGCCCGGGGGAGCCGGCGCCGCCGGTGGCGTACCAGGTGCTGCTGCTGCTCACCCAGGCCACGCCGGCCGACGACAAGGGCTGAGTCAGACCACCTTGCCGGGGTTGAGCAGCCCCGCCGGGTCCAGCGCCGCCTTGATCGCCTGATGCACCCGGACGCCCACCGGGCCGATCTCCCGCGCCAGCCAGTCCCGCTTGAGCAGCCCGACGCCGTGCTCGCCGGTGCAGGTGCCGCCCAGGTCCAGCCCGAGCCGCATGATCTCGTCGAAGGCCCGCCGGCCCCGCTCCAGGCTCGCCGGGTCGGCCCGGTCCACCACGATGTTCGGGTGCATGTTGCCGTCGCCGGCGTGCCCGACCACCCCGATCGGCACGTCGCACGCGACGGCGATCCGGGCCACCCCGTCCAGCAGCTCCGCCAGCCGGCCGCGCGGCACCGCCACGTCGTCGATGACCAGGCCGCCGTTGCCACCCGGGAACGTCTGCGCGGCGAACCGTTCCATCGCCGGGTGGGCCAGCCGCCGCGCCTGGAGCAGCGCGGCGGCCTCGGTCGCGTCGGTGGCCGCCCAGACCTCGTCGGCGCCGGCCGCCGTGCACACCTCGGCGATCCGGGCCAGGTCGCCGGCCGCCCGGTCACCGGTGTCCACCGCCGCCAGCAGCAGCGCCTCCGCGTCGGTCCGCAGCCCCATCGGCCGGTACGCCTCGATCGCCCGCAGGTGCGTCCGGTCCAGCAGTTCCAGCAGGCTGGGGGTGAGGCCCCGCTCGGCGATGCCGGCCACCGCGCCGCCGGCCGCCGCCGTGGTGCCGAAGACCGCCACCAGGGTCAGCGACGCCTCCGGCGCCGGGCGCAGCGCCACGGTCACCTCGGTGATCACGCCGAGCGTGCCCTCCGAGCCGACGAAGAGCCGGGTCAGGTCGTACCCGGCGACGCCCTTGGCGGTGCGCCGGCCGGTGCGCAGCACCTCGCCGGAGGCGAGCACCACCTCCAGGCCGAGCACGTACTCGCTGGTCACGCCGTACTTCACGCAGCACATGCCGCCGGCGTTGGTGGCCACGTTGCCGCCGATGGTGGACGACTCCCAGGAACCGGGATCCGGCGGATACCAGAGCCCGTGCGCCCGCACCGCCGCGGCCAGCGCGGCGTTGACCACGCCGGGCTGCACCACGGCGATCCGGCCCACCGGGTCGATCTCCCGGACCTGGTCCATCGCCACCGTGCTCACCACCACCGCGCCGTCCACCGCGTTCGCCGCGCCGGCCAGCCCGGTCCGCGCCCCCTGCGGCACCACCGGTACGCCGTGCCGCCCGGCCGCCCGGACCACCGCCACCACGTCCTCGGTGTCCCGGGGGCGGACCACCACCAGCGGGGTGCCCGAGTCGCACAGGTCGGCCTCGTCGCGCGCGTGCCCGGCCAGCAGGTCCGGGTCGGTCAGCACGGCGGACTCGCCGAGCGCGGCCCGCAGCTCGTCGAGAAGGGGATGGGCGGCCATGTCGGGAAGGCTACCGGCGTACCGTCTGTGGCCGTGCTCTACCTGGACCCGCCCACCGTGCCCTGGCGCGGCCGGCTCTGGTCGCACCTGATCAGCGACGTCTCGTACGCGGAACTGCACGCCTTCGCCGAGCTGCTCGGCGTCAGCCGGCGCGGCTTCGACCGGGACCACTACGACCTGCCCGCCGAGCGGTTCCGGGTGGCGGTCTGGCTGGGCGCGACGGTGGTGCCGTCCCGCGAGATCGTCCGGCTGCTGCGCGCCGCCGACCTGCGCCGCCCGAAACACGTCTCCGCCTCGGCCGCGCCGGTCTCAGCTCAGCGTGCCCAGCTCGCGGGTCAGGTTGGCGCGGGCGGGCGCCTCCCAGCGGGCGTGCGGCTCGGGTAGCCGGAAGAGCGCCGGCAGGGCCAGCAGGTGCCGCAGCACGGCGGCCCGGCCGGCGCGGAAGTCCGGCTCCGGGACGTGGGCGTACTCGTGGCGGATCGCGGCGGCGTACCTGTCGTAGTCGTCAGGTGCGGCGGCCAGCACCGCCAGGTCGGCGTCGCAGAGCAGCGCGCCGTCCGGGTCGTCCGGCCCGACCGCGTGGCCGGCGGTGAGCAGCACCAGGCGGCGTACCCCGGTCACCGCCGCGGTCGGCAGCCCGGCGGCGGCGAGCAGCGCGCCGCCCAGGTCGGCGCTGGCCCGCTCGTTGGCGTCGCCGCCCGCCCGTGGGTCGTAGACCGCGTCGTGGCACCACGCCGCGAGCCGGACCAGCTCCGGGTGGCGGGCCAGATCGGCGTACGCGTCGACCACGTCGAGCACCGCCCGCAGGTGGGTCACCGTGTGGTGGTGCCGGTGCGGCTCCCGCCAACCGGCCAGCAGCCGCGCCCCGGCGCGTGCCACGCCGGCCGGATCGGTCGCGCCGGCCGCCCGGGCCGTCGCCCGCCACCGCGCCGTCAGCTCGTCCATCCGGTGCAGTGTGCCCCACTCCGGCGTCGGGGCGAGGATTCACCGGGGACGGGACGGGTAGTACCCGCCATGGCCCGGGACCGACGACCGCCGTTCCTGCGGCGCATGACGTCGCGCGAGTCGCTGGGCGACCTCGACGGGCCACGGATCGCCTCCGCCATGGACGAGCTGCGCCACCGGAGCAAGGCCACGCTGCACGACCGGCTGCACCGGGTCCGGACGGCGTTCGGCCTGGCGTTGCAGGCGGGGCTCGCGGCCGGCCTGGCGTACCTGGTCTCGCACCGGTTGCTGCACAACCCGCAGCCGGTGTTCGCCCCGATCTCCGCGGTGGGCACGCTGGCCGCCTCGGTGGGGCAGCGGTTCCGGCGTACCGTCGAGCTGATCATCGGGGTGGCGGTCGGCGTCCTCGTCGGCGACGTGCTGATCTATTTCCTGGGCACCGGCGCCTGGCAGCTCGCGCTGGTGGTGACCTCGGCGATCCTGCTGACCATCTTCGCCGGGGCGAGCGTGGCCATCGTGATCCAGGCGGCGGCCACCGCGGTGCTGATCGTGACGCTCACCCCGTCCACCGAGAACATCGAGTTCCCGCGCTTCGTCGACGCCTTCGTCGGCGGCAGCATCGCGCTGCTGGTGACCGCCGTCCTGCTGCCGCTCAACCCGCTCCGGGTGCTCAACCGGGCCGCCCGGCCGGCGCTGGACCTGCTCGCCGAGCAGCTCGACGCGTGCGCCGAGGCGCTGCGCAACCGGGACCGGGGCGCCGCCCAGCGGGCGCTGTTCCGGCTCCGGGAGAACAAGGAGGAACTGGCCGCGCTGACCGAGGCGATCGAGGGCGCCAAGGAGACCATCACCATCTCGCCGGCCCGCTGGCACCGGCGCAGCGAGCTGACCCACTACGCGGAGGCGGCCGAACCGATCGACCGGGCCATGCGTAACAGCGGCACGCTCATCCGCCGCGCGGTCACCATGATCGAGGACGAGGAGCCGGTCCCCGAGCCGATGCCGGACTCCATCACCCACCTGGCCGAGTCGGTACGCCTGCTCCGGCACGAGTTCGCCTCCGGCGACGAGCCGGAAAAGGCCCGGGAGCGGGTGTTGCGCGCGGTCAGCGAGGCCGGCCGGGCGTACGCCGAGGGGGTCGGCTTCTCCGGCAGCGTGGTGATCGCCCAGGTGCGGACCGCCGCCAGCGACCTGATGGTGGCGTCCGGCATCGACCAGGACGAGGCGAACCGCCTGGTCCGGCAGGCGTTCCACGGAAAGGACCAGCCCGCCACCGCTTGCACCGCCCCTCCCGTCGGCTGACCCCCGCCCCGCCTTGGTGATCATGAGGTTGACGGGTGGGAGAGCGTTTTCCGGGTCGGTCAACTTCCTGATCGACGCGGACGGGCCAGCGCCGCCAGGGCGGTCAGGAGGGTGTCGATCTCGTGCTCGGTGGTGCCCAGGCCCAGGCTGGCGCGGAGGGCGGTGGGGGGCAGGTCGGTGCGGCCGGACCGGACGGCGGCCTCGGTCAGCAGGCGGCGGGTCAGCGGGTGGGCGCAGAACAGGCCGTCCCGGACGCCGATCCGGTGTCGGGCCGCCAGATGGGCGGCCACCTCGGCGGAGTCCCGCCCGGCGACCACGAAGCTGACGATGCCCACCCGGGGCGCGTCCGGACCGAACGTGCGCAGCTCCACCACGCCCGGCAGCGCGGCCAGGCCGGACCGCAGCCGGGCCAGCAGCGCCTGCTCCCGGGCGTGCAGCGCGGTCCGGTCCGCCGCCGAGAACGCCGCGCAGACCGCCGCCAGCGCCACCGCGCCGAGCAGGTTGGGGGTGCCGCCCTCGTGCCGGGCCGGGCCGGTCACCCAGCGCACCTGGTGGGTGGCCGCGCCGACGTGACTCGTGGCCCCGCCGCCGGCCAGGTACGGCGGGGCGGCGTCCAGCCAGTCCGCGCGCCCGGCCAGCACGCCGGTGCCGAACGGGGCGTACAGCTTGTGGCCGGAGAGCGCCAGGTAGTCCACGTCCAGCGCGGTCAGGTCGACCGGGGCGTGCGGGGCCAGTTGGGCGGCGTCCACCAGGATGCGCGCGCCGTGCCGGTGGGCCACCCGGGCCAGTTCGGCGACCGGCCAGCACTCGCCGGTGACGTTGCTGGCGCCGGTCACCGCGACCAGCACCGGCAGGCCGGGCCGGGCGTCGCGGGCCAGTTCGCCCAGCGCCAGGGTCAGCGACCGGACCGCGTCGGCCGGGGAGTCCGGCACCGGCAGCCGCACCGAGCCGCGCGGCCAGGGGAGCAGGTTCGCGTGGTGCTCGCCGCCGAACGTGACCACCGTGGTGCCGGCGGGCAGCGCCCGGGCCAGCAGGTTCAGCGCGTCGGTGGTGTTCCGGGTGAAGATCACGTGGTCGGTGGGACGTGCGCCGACGAAGTCCGCCACGGTCTGCCGGGCCCGCTCGTAGGCCAGCGTGCAGCGCCGCGACAGCGCGCCCGCGCCGCGGTGCACGCTCGCGTACCAGGGCAGCAGCTCGGCCACCGCGTCGGCCGCGGCCCGCGCGCACGGCGCGCTGGCGGCATGGTCCAGGTTGATCTCCCCCGGTACGCCGAGCACGCCGAGCGGGTCCGGCCGGACCGGCGTGGGCAGCGGGGGAAGGGCGGGTACGAGGGTGACGGTCATGGCGGAGCCTCCGGGGAACCGGGACCCCGGCGTGCCGGGACGGGGTCCGCGCTTGCCCAGCACGCGACGCGGCGCTGGGCCCGGTCATCACCCGGGGCACCCCACCGCGAACTCGACGAGGGTTGCCGGCCAGCAAGCCGGGGCTTGACGCTGGCGCTCGTGACCTGCCCGGCAGCATAGCCGTCACGATGCGGCCGGACCAGTGGGGCGCGGGTGGCTACGCTGACCGCATGGCCGTCAACCCGCCCGGCGGAGCACTGCCGCCGCCGCCCGCGCCCGCCGTCCCGCCGCCCGGGGCGCCGACGCCGCGGATGCCGCTGCGCCGGCTCGGCTGGCGGCGCTTCCTGGCGCTGGCCGCGGTGGTGCTGCTGATCGCGGCCGGCGCGCTGTTCATGGTCTTCACGCTGGGCGAGAGCCTGGGCGCGGAGGCGCTGCTGGTCGGCGTGATCGCGGCGATCCTGCCGGTGCCGGTGCTGGTGTCCTGCTTCCTCTGGCTCGACCGCTACGAACCCGAGCCGCTGAAATACCTGATCTTCTGTTTCGCCTGGGGCGCCTTCGTCTCCACCGCCATCTCGCTGCTGGTCAACGAGACCGGCGCGCGGCTGTTCGAGGACAACGGGTTGCCCGCCGCGCTGACCGCCGTGCTGGTCGCGCCGTTCATCGAGGAGCTGACCAAGGCGGCCGGTCCGATCCTGCTGCTGATCTTCCGGCGCCGGGAGTTCTCCGGGATCACCGACGGCCTGGTCTACTGCGGGCTCTCCGCGGTCGGCTTCGCGATGGTCGAGAACATCCTCTACCTGGGCGGATACGGCTACCGCACGGGCGTGGAGGAGTACGGCCCGGCGACCGGCGCACAGCAGGTGATCGCGATCTTCATCGTGCGGATCCTGCTCTTCGGCTTCGCCCACCCGCTGTTCACCTCGATGACCGGCGTCGGGCTGGGGGTGGCCGCGCGTACCGCCGACCGGCGGGTGCGGATCCTCGCCCCGCTCGCCGGGCTGCTGCTGGCCATGATGCTGCACGGCACCTGGAACCTGCTGCCCTCACTGGCGCAGGCCACCGGGCAGCAGGTGATCGTGCTCTACGGCTACATCGGCGTGATGGTGCCCATCTTCTTCGGCATGGTGGGGCTGGCCGTCTGGCTGCGGGCCTGGGAGGGGCGGCTCACCGAGCGCACGCTGCCCGACTACGTCCGGGCGGGTTGGCTCACCCCGCCCGAGGTGGCGGCGCTGGGCAGCCTGGGCCGGCGGCACGCGGCCCGCGCCTGGGCCCGGCGGGTGGCCGGCGACGGCGGCGTGAAGGCGATGCGGGGCTACCAGTTCGCCGCGACCCGGCTGGCGCTGCTGCGCGACGGGATGCGCCGGGGCCTCGACCGCAAGCCCGCCGAGCGGGACCGGACGGTGCGGGAGGAACGGGAACTGCTGGACGCGATCGCCGCGTACCGGTCGTTCTTCGTCGGCCGCGACCCGCAGGCGCCGGTCGGCGTCTGGGACGGGCAGCGCTACCACCTGCGGTTCCCGGACGGGTCCCGGCGCGCGGTCGAGGCGCCGGACGAGCCGGTGGTGCCGATCCCGGTGGTGCTGGCCCCGCCGCCCCCGCCCCCGGGCTACGGCCCGCACGCCTGGCACCCGCACCGCTGAGCACCCACCCACGCGGGGGCGGTCAGGTCATCATGCCGGTGAGGAAGTCGCCGAGCCCCTGGGCGATGGCCATCAGCGCGGCCCCGATCCCCCGGAACAGCTGCGCCGCGCCGTCCGGCCGGAACGCCATGAAGTAGATCAGGAACGCGAGGAACCCCCAGGCGAGAATCCTCTTGATCACGATCGGCATGGTCCCTCCCCAGGGCGCACTGAGGTGCCTGGGCTTCCCGCCGGGCAGCGCCGCAAACGGCGCGGGGCTACAGGTAGAGCCCGGTGGAGCCGGTGGCGCCGCTCTCCACCCGTTCCGCCGCCACCGCGTGCACGTCGCGCTCGCGCAGCAGCACGTACGCCCGGCCGTGCAGCTCGACCTCGGACCGGTCGTCCGGGTCGAAGAGCACCCGGTCCCCGGCCACGATCGAGCGTACGTGCGGCCCGACGCCGACCGCGGTGGCCCAGGCGAGGCGTTTGCCGACCGCCGCGGTCGCCGGGATCACGATGCCGGCGGTGGAGCGGCGTTCCCCCTCACCGCCCTCGGTACGCACCAGCACGCGATCGTGCAGCAGGCGGATGGGCAGCCCGGCGTCGAGACTCTGGTCGGCGGTCACGCGAAAACGCTACCGCGTGCCCCGCGATCGATCCCGCCGTGGTTGGCCCGGACCGTGGCGGGGCAATGTGTGGCGGAGCCGCCCTATGGTGGGGCGGCGGACGTATCCTGTCCCCCCTGTCACGTACGTGGGTGGGCCAACTTTGCCGGAGGTGCGCTTGAGCCGCTTCGAGCGGATGCGCGGACGGCTCCGCCGCGCGTACGAGTCGGGACGGGAGTCCGTCCGGGCCGGCCGGGAGGGGGCGGACACGGCACCGGACGACGCGGGCGTGGCCTCACCCGTCTCGCCGGGTCCGGTGGCGTCGCCGTCGGCGATGGTGGTGGGCGCCGAGCCGCCGGCCGCCATGCACAACTCGACGGTCAGCCGGGACGACACCGAGGTGCCGCACGCGCTGCGCATCGCCGCCGCCTGGTGCTGGCGACTGATCGTGATCGGCATCGTCACCTGGGCCCTGCTCCGGATCGTCGGCACGATCAGCATCGTGATCATCCCGCTGACCGTCGCGCTGCTGCTCTCGGCGCTGCTCGCCCCGGCGGTCGGCTGGCTGCTGAAGGCCCGGTTCCCCCGCTCGCTGGCGACCGGCGTGGTGCTGGTCGGTGGCCTGGTTGCGGTGATCGGCACGCTCACGCTGGTGGTCAACGAGTTCATCCAGGGCGTGCCGGAGCTGAGCGAGAAGTCCTCGCAGGGCGTCCGGCAGATCCAGGACTGGCTCAAGACCGGGCCGCTGCACCTGTCCGACAGCCAGCTCGACCGTTACATCAACGAGGCGCAGGCCTGGATCAACGGCAACACCGAACGGTTCACCAGCGGCGCGCTCAGCACCGCCGCGACGCTGGCCGAGGTGCTCACCGGCACCGTGCTGGTGCTCTTCGCGACGTTCTTCTTCCTCCGCGACGGCAACAACATCTGGCGGTTCCTGGTCCGGCTGCTGCCGGTGGCCGCGCGCTGGAAGGTCGACGACGCCGGGCGCGCGTCCTGGGCGACGCTCGGCGCGTACGTGCGGGCCACCGTGCTGGTCGCGTTCATCGACGCCGTGGGCATCGGCATCTTCCTGGTCGTCTTCGACATCCCGTTCGCGTTCCCGCTGGCCGCGTTGGTCTTCCTCGGCGCGTTCATCCCGATCGTCGGCGCGTTCCTGTCCGGCGTGGTGGCCGTGCTGGTGGCGCTGGTCGACAGCGGCCCGGTGACCGCCCTGATCATCCTGGGCGTGGTGGTCGGCGTGCAGCAGGTCGAGGGCCACGTGCTCCAGCCGCTGATCATGGGCCGGGCGGTGGCCATCCACCCGCTCGCCGTGATCATCGGCATCGCCGCCGGCGTGGTGCTGGCCGGCATCGCCGGCGCGCTGGTCTCGGTGCCGCTGATCGCCGTGCTCAACACCGCGGTCCGCCGGCTCGCCGCGCGTACCGTGCCGGACACCCCGCCGGACGCGGTGGTGGTCGCCTCCCAGGCGCCCTGACCCGGCCCGATCCGCCGACGCCCGCGTCACCCCACCCGGGGGGCGCGGGCGTCAGCTCTTGGCGAGGCGTTCCAGCGCGCCCCGGGCCACCTCGGGACGAGTCGTGTACCAGAACGGCGGCAGCGACCGGCGCAGGAACGGGCCGTAGCCGCGCGCCGTCTCCAGCCGCGAGTCGAGCACCGCGACCACGCCCCGGTCGCCGGTGGCCCGGATCAGCCGGCCCACGCCCTGCGCCAGCCGGACCGCCGCGATCGGCACGCTGACCGCCGCGAAACCGGACCCGCCACCCGCGTCCACCGCTGCCGCCCGCGCGGCGGCGAGCGGCTCGTCGGGCCGGGGGAACGGCAGCCGGTCGATCACCACGAGCTGGCAGGCGTCACCCGGCACGTCCACCCCCTGCCAGAGCGACATCACCCCGAACAGGCAGCTCTCCCGCTCCTGCCGGAAGCGGCGCACCAGCAGTGGCAACGCCTCCTCGCCCTGGAGCAGCACGGGCAGGTCGGTCCGTGCGCGGACCAGCTCCGCCGCCTGCTGCGCGGCCCGCCGGGAGGAGAAGAGCCCGAGGGTACGCCCACCGAGCGCGCCGACCAGCGCCAGCAGCTCCTCGCCGGCCGCCGTGGGCAGCCCGGAGACGCTGGGACGGGGCAGGTGTGCGGCCACGTAGAGGATGCCCTGCCGGGCGTAGTCGAACGGCGAGCCGACGTCGAGCGACCGCCAGCCCGGCCCCTCGGTGGCCGGGACCGTGCCGACCGCCGCCCGGCTGCCCTCGGTGCTCGCCACCGGCCCCGGACCGGTGCCGCGGCCGGCGGCGGCTGCGGTCGCCATCGCGGCGGCGGCCGGCGACGGCGGGGCCGGCGGCGGCGCCTCCAACCCGAGTGCCCGGGCCACCGTGTCGAAGCGCCCGCCCAGCGCCAACGTGGCCGAGGTGGCGACCACGGTCCGCTCGTCGTAGAGGTGGGTGGCGAGCGTGCCGGCCACCGACAGCGGCGCCACCACCAGCGCCCGGCGGCTGCCGTTCTCCGGCTTCTCCACCCAGGCCACGTCGTGGTCGCCCTCTTCCAGCAGGCGCTGGGCGGTGGTGGACAGCTCGTCCAGCACGGCCTTGGCCTGCTGCTTGCGGACCGGGTCCGGGTCGTCGGCCTTCACGTCGCCGATCGCCTCCAGCGCGGCCCGGGTCGCCGAGTCGAGCAACGTGCACGCCTCGCGCAGCGCGGACGGCAGGCCGGCGGTGAGCCGGCCGGCCGGCGCCTCGGCCAGCCCCACGGCCAGCGCGTCGCCGGCCTCGGTGAGCCGGTCGGCGTGGTCGGGGCGGAGCAGCGGCCGGGCCCGCCGGGTGGACCTGTCGATCAGCTCCGGCACCAGCTCGGCCTGGGCCGCCGAGGAGACCCGGTCGGCCAACTCGTGCGCCTCGTCCACGACGAGCAGCCGGTGCGGGGGCACGATGTGCCGCCCGGCGAGCATGTCCACGGCGAGCAGGCTGTGGTTGGTCACCACCAGGTCGGCCTCCCGGGCGCGGGCCCGGGACGCCTCCGCGAAGCACTCCTGCCCGAACGGGCAGCGGCTCGCGCCGACACACTCCCGGGCCGGCATGGAGACGCTGCGCCAGACCTGGTCGTCGACGCCCGGATCCAGCTCGTCCCGGTCGCCGGTGGCGGTCTCCTCCGCCCAGTCCCGCAGCCGCTGCACCTGCTTGCCCAGCCGGCCCGCCTCGCCGAGCCACTTGGTGCCGCCGCCGGGCCGGGGCGCGTCGAAGAGCGCGTCGTCCGGCTCGTCCTCGACGGAGCTGTCCAGCCGGGCCAGGCACAGGTAGTGGTGGCGGCCCTTGAGCACGGCGAACGTGGGCCGGCGGCCGAGCACCGGCTCGACCGCGTCGGCCAGCCGGGGCAGGTCGTGGTCGACGAGCTGGGACTGCAGCGCCAGGGTGGCGGTGGAGACCACCACCGGGCCGTCCACGGTCAGCGCCGGCGCCAGGTAGGCCAGCGACTTGCCGGTGCCGGTGCCGGCCTGCACCAGCAGATGCTCGCCGGAGGCGATGCTGCGCTCGATCGCCTCGGCCATCTGCTGCTGGCCCGGCCGGGTCGCGCCGCCCGGGACCGCGCCGACCGCGGCGGCCAGCAGCTCCGTGCCGCTCGCGCGGCCACTCCGGCGCTTCTTCGGGACGGCGGTGCCGGTGGCGGTGCGGGACGGGCTCACCGTGCGACCGTACCCGCCGGCACCGACGCCGGTCCGGCCGCTCCGGCGGCGTGGCGGAGTACCGGGTCGCGTCCGGTTACCTGCCGATCGCGTGGCGTGGCCGGAATCGGTTAGGGTGCCAGGCATGCCGAGCGATGTGGTCCGCGTGATCTACCGCAAGTACGACGGCAGCGCCCACCGCGACTACCCGGCCCGCCGGCTCGCCGAGGACGACCTCGGCGTCTGGCTCGGCGTGCCGGTCGGCACCGAGTCGGTCTACCACGGCCGGCCGTCGGTCGAGCAGATCCCGTTCGTCCTGCTGGTGCCCCGGCACGCCTGGTGGACGGGCATGTTCAACCCGCCGCCGCGCACCAGCGAGGTCTACTGCGACATCGCCACGCCGGCCCGCTGGGAGGGCGACGAGACGGTCCACCTGGTCGACCTCGACCTGGACGTGGTGCGCCGCCGCGAGACCGGCCTGGTCGAGCTGCGCGACGAGGACGAGTTCGCCGAGCACCGGGCCCGGTGGAACTACCCGGACGACCTGGTCGCCGAGGCCGAGGCGGCGTCCCGCTGGCTGCTCGGCGCGCTCGGCGACGGCACCGAGCCGTTCGCCACGTCGTACCGGAAGTGGTTGGCCCTGGTGGTCTGAGCCGCGCGTCACCAGCGCGGCGGCCAGCCGGCGTCCGGGCCCAGCGGTGGCAGGTCGCCCGCCGCCCCTTCTCGGCCGGCTGCCTGCCGCCCTCCGATCTTGGAGAGAAAAGGCCCCTATGGGGCCACTTTTCACCAAGATCTACGCCGATCCCATTTTTTGGAAGAGGCCAGGACGGGCACGGCGGGGTCGAAGGGTGGGCAGGGGTGGCGGTGGGGCCAGTGGCAGATCGCAAAGCGGGCGTACCGGACGCGCCGTACCCATGATCGGGCCGCGCGGGTGAGGATCGGGGGATGAGTGGGGTGGTGAGGCCCGAGGACGGGTCGATGCGGGAGTTGTTGCGGGTGGGGCCGGGGCCGGTGGACCTCGGGGCGGTGGACCCTCGCTCGATGCCGGGGTTGCCGAGGGCGGCCGGGCACGGTTCGGCGCGCAAGGAGTGGGCCCGTGGCCAGGTGGAGCTGATCGGCGCCGAGCTGGGCCGGCAGCAGGAGATGCTGTACGCCGCCGCCCAGGTCGCGGCCGGCCCGGGGAGCGCCACCAGCGCGCCCAGCCAGGCCGGCGGACGACTGGACGGCGACCGGCCGCGCCGGGTGCTGCTGGTGCTCCAGGCCATGGACTGCGGCGGCAAGGACGGCGCGGTCAAGCGGGTGGCCGGCGCGATGAATCCGCTCGGGCTGCACATCCGCTCCTTCGGCCCGCCCACCGAGGAGGAGTTGCGGCACGACTTCCTGTGGCGGATCCGGCGGGCGTTGCCGCCGCCCGGCTACGTGGGCGTGTTCAACCGCTCGCACTACGAGGACGTGCTCATCGCCCGGGTGGAGGGGTTGGTCGACGACGCCACCTGGCGGTCCCGCTACGAGATCATCAACGACTTCGAGCGGGAGCTGACCGGGCAGGCGGTCACCGTGGTCAAGGTCATGCTGCACATCTCGTACGCCGAGCAGGGCGAGCGGCTGATGGAACGGCTCACCGACCCCACGAAGTACTGGAAGTACAACCCGAGCGATCTGGACACCCGGGCCCGGTGGGACGAGTACCAGGCCGCGTACGCCGAGGCGCTGGAACGCTGCGGCACGGACGCCGCGCCCTGGTTCGTGGTGCCGGCGGACCGCAAGTGGTACCGCGACTGGGCCCTGGCCCACCTGCTGCGGGAGACGTTCGACGGCCTGGATCTGGGGTATCCGCCTGCCGATTTCGACGTGGAACGGGAGCGTGACCGGTTGCGCGACCAGGGCTCGGAGCGGCCAGGTGAACAACAGGTGAACGAGCGGTGAATCGGGTCTGACCAGGGGTGGGCCGGTCGATGCCCGGTTCCGCCGGGTCCCTAGCATGCCCAGAGCAGGCGCCTTGCCAGGCGACGGCCACCCTTCCACCGACACGACGAGGTCCGTGCTGTGAAGTTTTCCTTCCGTCCCACCGAGGGCGCCTTCTACGAGCTCTTCACCAGGGCCGCGCAGAACCTGGTGAAGGGGACCGACCTGCTCAACGAGCTGGGCCTGCCCGGCGCGGACGTGCAGTCGATCAGCGAGCGGCTGACCGAGGTCGAGCACGACAGCGACCAGATCACGCACGATCTCTACAAGAAGATCAACTCCACCTTCATCACGCCGTTCGACCGGGAGGACATCTACCGGCTGGGGTCGCTGCTCGACGACGTGATGGACCACCTGGAGGCGGTCGGCAACCTGCTCTACCTGTACGGCCTGACCAAGCTCCCGTCGCTCCCGCGTGAGCTGCACGAGCTGGTCAACGTGCTCGACCAGCAGGCCAAGCTCACCGCCGAGGCGATGCCCCGGCTGAAGTCGATGAAGGACCTCGAGGACTACTGGATCGAGTGCAACCGCCTCGAGAACGACGGTGACCAGGCGTACCGGATGCTGCTGGTGCGTCTCTTCTCCGGTGAGTACGACGCGCTCACGGTGCTGAAGATGAAGGAGGTGGCCGACGAGCTGGAGGCCGCCTGCGACGCCTTCGAGCACGTCGCCAACACCGTCGAGACCATCGCGGTCAAGGAGTCCTGATCCTGTGAGCCCCGAACTCATCGCCGTGCTGGCGGTGATCGCGGTCGCCATGGCGTTCGACTACACGAACGGCTTCCATGACGCGGCCAACGCGATCGCCACCAGCATCTCGACCCGGGCGCTGACGCCCCGGATCGCCCTCGGCCTGGCCGCCGTCGGCAACTTCGTCGGCGCGCACTTCGGCGCCGGGGTCGCCAAGACGGTCGGCGACGGCCTGGTCACGCTCCCGACCGGGGTGGAGAGCCTCGGCGTGGTCTTCGCCGGCGTGCTCGGCGCGATCGCCTGGAACCTGATCACCTGGTACTTCGGCCTGCCCTCGTCCTCCTCGCACGCGCTCTTCGGCGGCCTGGTCGGCGCGACCCTGTTCGCCGCCGACGGCGTCGTGCAGTGGGGCAACATCGTGGCGAAGGTGCTCATCCCGATGGTGCTCTCGCCGGTGGTCGGCCTGGTGCTCGGCTTCCTGGTGATGCTGGCGATCATGTGGCTGTTCCGGAAGGGGCAGCCGGGCAAGCTCAACCGCGGCTTCCGCTGGGCGCAGACCGCGTCCGCCGCCGCCATGTCGGTCGGCCACGGCATGCAGGACGCCGCCAAGACCATGGGCATCATCGTGCTGGCGCTCTACACCGGCGGTTTCCAGGAGAGCAAGACGCACATCCCGGGCTGGGTGTTCTGGACCTCCGCGACGATGCTGGCGCTCGGCACGTACGCGGGCGGCTGGCGGATCATCCGGACGCTGGGCCGGAAGATCATCGACCTGGGCCCGGCGGAGGGCTTCGCGGCCGAGACCGTGGCCAGCGCGGTGCTCTACTTCAACGCCCTGGTGCTGAAGGCCCCGATCTCCACCACCCACACGATCACCTCGGCGATCATGGGTGTCGGCGCGACCAAGCGTCTCTCCGCGGTCCGCTGGAACGTGGCCGGCAACATCGTGATCGCGTGGATCATCACGTTCCCGGCGGCGGCCGCCATCGCGTGCCTCGCGTACCTGCTGGTCCGCCCGCTGTTTTAAGGCGGGGGCCCCGCTTAACGCTTTCGGTATAGGCGGGGCCCCTTCTTAACACCCGGGTGTTAAGAAGGGGCCCCGCCTTACACGTAGGAGACGCCGATCCGGGCCTTGATGTCGTCGATCAGGGTCATGATCTCCAGCGTGGCGGCGTGCGGCACCAGTGGGCTCTCGGTCAGCCCGGCCGCCAGGCAGCGTCCCACCTCGATCGCCTCGTACTGGTAGCCGCCGCCGGTCAGGTCCGCCGCGATCGTCTCCGGCTCGGCGCCGAGCCGGTGCAGCACCGCCGACCCGGGCCGGAAGAACGGCTCGGGCAGGTCGATCCGGCCGGTGGTGCCGGTGATCGACGCGGTGATCGCGGTGGCGCCGACGATGCCGCAGCTCAGCGTCGCCACCGCGCCGGAGTCCCAGCCGAGGACGATGCCGGTGTTCTCGTCCACCGCCTCCGGGCTCAGCCGTGCCCACGCCTGCACGTGCTGCGGTGCGCCGAGCACCAGGTGGGCCAGGCTCAGCGGGTAGACGCCGAGGTCGAGCAGCGCGCCGCCGCCCAGCGCGCGATTCCGCATCCGGTGCTCGGGCGGGAACGGCCCGGCCGCCCCGAAGTCGGCCCGGACGTGGGTCACCTCGCCGATCGCGCCGTCGGAGATCAGCTCCAGCACGCGCAGGATCAGCGGATTCGTCCGCATCCACATGGCCTCCATGAAGAAGAGCCCGCGGGTGCGCGCCGTCTCCACCAACTCGACGGTGGTGGGCAGGTCCAGCGTGCAGGGCTTCTCCACCAGCACCGCCTTGCCGCCGGCCAGGCAGGCGAGCGCCGCCTCGTGGTGCGCGGCGTGCGGCGTGGCCACGTAGATCGCGTCCAGGTCCGGGTCCGCGGCCAGTTCGGCCCAGGAGGCGTACGCCCGCGGCACGTCGAACCGCCGCGCGAACGCCTCGGCGCTCTCCCGGGTCCGGGACCCGACCGCCACCAACTCGGCGCCCGGCACCAGCCGCAGGTCGGCGGCGAAGCAGGCGGCGATGTGCCCGGTGGCCAGGATTCCCCAACGCGTCATGCCCGAACGCTATCCCGGTCGCTTCCGCCGCCGGCAGGGTGATCCACCCGTCGGGACGTCAGGCCCGGCCCGGGACCTCCGCGACGAACGCGCGCCACGAGGCCGCGGGAAAGAGCAGCGCCGGCCCGGTCGGGTCCTTCGAATCGCGTACGCCGACGACGCCGGCAAGATCGTCGGCCACCTCGACGCAGTTGCCGCCGCTCGAACCGCTGCGCCGGGGCGTGTCGCCGAGCCGGGAACTCACCACGGGTGGAGCGGTATTGGACTGCCTCTACGCAGGTAGGACAACGCCCACCCCGCCTCCTGCCGCAGCAGTGGGGTGAGGCGAGGCTCCTCCAGGAATGCTTCGTACAAGGTCCTGCCTCGGCTGGGATCCGTGTCGGCGACGCACCGGATCGCCGCACTGCGTACCACGAGATCCTCATCGGCGAGGGCCTGCTCGACCGCCGCCCGGCTCGCCGGTCCGGTGTGCTTGGCCAGCGCCCTGACGGCGTTGACGCGGTGCAGGAAGTCCTTGTGCCGAGCCTGCTCGCAGAGGATGTGCGTAGCGCGGGGATCATTGATGTCGCCGAGGATCACGATCTCCGTGGTGCCGACGCGGCTCGGCATCTGGGCGAGGAACTCCTCGGGCGCGATCAAGGCGGCGACGTGCAGGGCGGCCGACCAGCCGTCACCCAGCTCCCGACCCGTGGCTCTCGTGACCAGGTTCGCCCTGACCTTGCCGTAGTAGAGGTCGAAGACACGTCTCGCTCCGGTTGGCCCGGCAGCGATCAGCGCTTCGTCGGCCCCGGGCTCCCAGTCGAGAACCTTGGCGATCACGGCATCGAGACCATCGCTCATCGGCCGATGATGCCATTGTCCTGTCGACCGCATGATGGGGTCACAGCCACGGCAATCCGGCCGCCCACGGAAACCGGGTGCGGACGCTGAGCGGGCCGGGCGGGCGCTTGCGGCCGAACATGATCCGCGAGGCAGGGCCTAGGCTCGGGCCATGACGATCGACGGCTTCGCCGCACCCCCTGCCCTGGTGGAGCATGCCCGCCGGTTCCACGCCGAGGGCGGCGTGCCGGCGGTGCCCCGGGTCGCCGCGACCGTGCTGCTGCTCCGCCCGGCCGGTGACGACTTCGAGGTCTACCTGATCCGGCGGGTGGCGGCGATGACGTTCGGCGGCATGTACGCCTTTCCCGGCGGCGGGGTGGACCGCTCCGACTCGGAGGCGCACCTCGGCTGGGCCGGGCCGGCGCCGGCGGCCTGGGGTGAGCGGTTCCGGCTCGACCCGGCGGACGCGCAGGCGGTGGTCTGCGCCGCGGCCCGCGAGGTCTTCGAGGAGGCGGGCGTGCTGCTGGCCGGCCCGGACGCCGAGACCGTGGTCGGGGACGTGAGCGGCGACGACTGGGAGGCGGCCCGGCAGGATCTGGTCGGCCGGCGTACCGGGTTCGCCGCGCTGCTGGCCGGGCGCGGGCTCACGCTCCGGTCCGACCTGCTGCTGCCATGGACCCGGTGGATCACGCCGGAGTTCGAGCCGCGCCGCTTCGACACGTACTTCTTCGTCGCCCTGCTGCCCGAGGGGCAGCGGACCCGCGACGTCTCCGGCGAGGCCGACCACACCACCTGGCTGCGCCCGGCGGACGCGCTGGCCCGGGCGGAGGCGGGGGAGCTGACCATGCTGCCGCCGACCATGGTCACGCTCGCCGAGGTGGCCGCCGCCGGCGACCTCGCCGGCGTGGCCCGCGCGGCGTCCGAACGGGACCCGGGTACGCCGATCCTGCCGCGTATCGAGGATCTGGACGGTGCCGAGCCGCGCTTCCTGTTGCGCTGACGCGCTGCCGGTTGCATCCACCGCGGCATGCGTCGACGAACACTGGTCATGCCACTCTCCGTGAACCAGTCGTATCGCACCGTTGGATCGGTCGGCCGTTGGCTGCTGCTGGCCACGGCGCTCCTCCAGGTCGCCGCGCCGCCGCTGATCGGCTTCCGCAGCCAGGCTGACGATCCACCCCTGGTGCCGCCGGGGCCGTTCTTCGCCGTCTGGGGCGTGATCCTGATCGGCTGTCTCGCCGTGGCGGTGTGGGGCTTTCCCCTCAGCCGGGCGACGGCGCCGCCGTACCGTCGGGTGCAGGTGCCGCTGTCGCTGGTCCAGCTCGGCTTCGTCGCCTGGCTGGTCGCTGCCGCCTCCGCCGCGACCTGGCTCACCGTGCCGATCTTCGTGGCGATGCTCGCCGGGCTGGCGGTGAGCCTACGACGGGTGCTGCGCCCGGTCGACGAAGGCGAGCGGACGAGTCGGGCGCTGGTCGGCGGGGTGCTCGGTGTCTATGCCGGCTGGTCGACCGCTGCGGTGTGCATCAACACGGCCACCCTGCTGCCGGAGTCGGCGTTCGTCGGGCGTCCGGGGTTGGCCCTGCAATGCGCGTTCGTGGTGGCGGCGGCCACGGCCGCAGGCGTCGGCGCCTTCCTGCTCCGAGGTCAACTGCCCTACACCCTCACCGCCGGATGGGCCCTGGCCGGCGTCGCGATCAGCGCGGTCATGGCGGGGCTTACGCTGTTGGCGGTCAGCGCGGTCGTTGGCCTGCTGGCCGTGGCGGCGGTGACCCTGAGCCGGCGGCGCGGCGTACGGGCGTCCGTGCGGCTGGAGCACTAGCCCGTGCCGTCGGCGATCCCCGGGAACGAGGTCGGATGCCGACAGATCCAGTCCCAGTACGCCGGCGACCGGCGGGCCTGGGCCCGATAGAGGCCCCGCACCAGGGCCAGCACCCGGTTGGGCAACTGCCCACCCACCAACGTCGGATTCCAGGCCAGGTAGACGTGGCGTGCGGCGGACCCGGCGAGCCCTCGCAGCGGCACCACCCGGTACGGCGGCAGGGAGTGGGCGAGCGCGCTGGCGAAGGCGACCGCCCGCCCGGAATCGACCAACTGCCGGCCCGCGATGAACGTCGTCGGCACCACCGTCGCCTGCGGATAGTCCGCGAGGATCCGGGCCTCCCACTGGAACGGCGACTGGCTGCGCGGGCTGATCACCCAGCTCTCCGCCGCCAACTGCGCCATGTCCAGCAGATCCGTGTCGCCGAGCCGATGTGCCCGGCCGATCATGATCCAGATCGGCTCGTGGACGACGGTGACCGCGTGCAACGGCGCGGGAACGTCCAGCGGCTCCCCGGGGAAGGCCGCCAACAGTGCCATGTCCAGGTCGCCGCGCCGCAGCATGGCCGACAACTCGGCGGCGTCGTCGGTGAGCCAGTCGAGCTGGCGCTCCGGCATGCCGGCGGCGATGTGTTCGGCCATCCGCCGGCTGCACAGCTCGATCAGGCCCAACCGTAGCCGCGGCGTCGACCCCGGTGCGTCGCGCACGTCCCGGATCACCTGCTGCCAGTGGTCGGTCAGGACGGGCAGGCGGGCGGCCAGCGCCGCGCCGGCCGGGGTGAGTGCCACGTGCACAGTGGAGCGCTCGAGCAGTCGCTGCCCCAGATCGCGCTCCAGGCGCTGGATCCGGCGCACCACGGCCGAGGGGGACAGGTGCAGTCGCTCGGCGGCACGGCCGAACGAGAGTTCCTCGGAAACCTCGGCGAACGCCTGAAGGTCGGGCCATTGCACACTGCTGTTTATACCCGTCGCCCGAGGGCCGGGACCGGCGACGTGCGGTATTGCGCGGGACGCACTGGGAGCGCGACCGGCGGTGCGCATTCGTCACTTCCGCTCACTGCCATCGATGCCCTTTTCTTGGCGCAGGTAGTCCACTCCACACCGGAAGGCACGACATGCAGATGCCCCTGTCCCGGCCCACACGAACAGTTGTCCTCACCCTGCTGGCCGTGCTGCTGGCCGGGATGGTCGTCGCCACGCCCGCCCGCGCCGCCGGGCCCCGGCAGTTCACAGTCGATACGCAAACCCAGGTCAGCCTCCAGTTCGGCGGGGCGAACTCGCCGTACGACCCGGGCTGCTACCTGATCCAGATGGACCGGCCGGACCCTCGCTGGCCCGGCTCGATCCTGAACTTCTACGTCACCGCGAACAACTGGTACCCCGGTAGCTGGGGGACCGCGGTGAACTTCTCCTACGGGTCGTACTGGCAGACGGTGTCGGTGGGCACCGGCGGCGGCGTGGTCAAGGAGGACGGCACCGGCCACAGCGGCGCGTTGGGCACCATCGAGCCTGGGGCCATCGTCACCGTGGCCAAGGTGTCCACCATTCCGATCGGCATCCCCGGCAACCCCTACGGCTGGACCTGCGCGCCGCCGGCCGGGGAGCAGTGCCGCGACTTCACCGTCACCGGCGAGTACGGCGCGGTGACCTACGGCAGGATCCTCGGCACCAACGACCCCCGCAACGTCATCGACAGCCTGGCGTACGCGCAGCTCAAGGGGCGCTGGTGCTGGCTGGACGGCAAGGTGACCCGGCAGCGGATCTGGCCGATCCAACCCGAGTTGACCTCGTCGCCGATTCCCGCCGGCCTGACCTTCTCCCTGGAGAACCCCCGCCCCCGCGACGGTGAGGAGGGGGAATTGATCCAAGGTGGCACGATTTACTGGATCAACCAGGCCGGCGCCGACGTCTACCTGGACATCCCGAAGGAGGTCGTGATCGACGGCGTGCCGATCGGCGTGCTCGGGAAGCGAAGGATCGGGGGCATCACGTTCGACGTGGGGCTCAACGGTGACGGCACCATCAGGCAGGCCGGCGCTACCCAGGTCCGGCTGGGCGAGCTCGGGCCGACACTCTGACCGCAGGTGTTAAGCGGGGCCCCCGGTTATGCAGAATGCGTTAACCGGGGGCCCCGCCTTACACCTCACCCGAAGCGCCCGGTGATGTAGTCCTCGGTCTTCTTCTGGGTCGGGTTGCTGAAGATCTTCTGGGTGTTGTCGTACTCGATCAGCCGGCCCGGGTCGCCGGTCTTCTCGATCGAGAAGAACGCGGTGCGGTCCGACACCCGCGCGGCCTGCTGCATGTTGTGCGTGACGATGATGATGGTGAACTTGTCCTTGAGCTGGAACATCAGATCCTCGATGGCCAGCGTGGAGATCGGGTCCAGCGCCGAGCACGGCTCGTCCATCAGCACCACCTGCGGCTCGACCGCGATGGTGCGGGCGATGCAGAGCCGCTGCTGCTGACCGCCGGAGAGACCGGCGCCGGGCTTGCCCAGCCGGTCCTTCACCTCGTCCCAGAGGTTCGCCGAGCGGAGCGCCTTCTCGGCCGTCTCCTCCAGGATCGACTTGCGCCGGACGCCGTTGAGCTTCAGGCCGGCCACCACGTTCTCGAAGATGCTCATGGTGGGGAACGGGTTCGGCCGCTGGAAGACCATGCCGATCATCCGACGGACCGCGGTGACGTCCACGTCGCGGTCGTAGACGTCCTGCCCGTCGATGGTCAGGTTGCCCTCGACCCGGGCGCCGGGCAGCACCTCGTGCATCCGGTTGATCGACCGCAGGAACGTCGACTTGCCGCAGCCGGACGGGCCGATCAGGGCGGTCACGGTCTTCGGCTCGACGGTGAGGTTGATGTTCTCGATCGCCTTGAAACCGCCGTAGTAGGCGGTGACGTTCGAGGCTTCGACGCGCTTGGCCATGGTGGCGGTACCTCCGGGGTTCATCGGCCGAGCTGGTTTCGACGGGCCAGCAGCTTGGCCGCGACGGTCAGGACGAGGACCAGCGCGACCAGGGTCAGCGCCGCGGTCCACGCCCGTGCCGGCGAGTACTTCGACGCCTCGCCGGCCTGCTGGTAGACGAAGAGGGCCAGCGACGACTGGTTGTTCTCGAACGGGTTGAAGTTGATCGCCGCGCCGCCGCCGGCGACGAGCAGCACCGGCGCGGTCTCCCCGGCGGCCCGCGCGATGGCGAGCATGATGCCGGTGACGATGCCGGGCAGCGCGGTCGGCAGCACGACCCGCAGGATGGTCTTCCACTTGGCGACGCCGAGCGCGTACGCGCCCTCGCGCAGCGGCGCCGGCACCAGCCGGAGCATCTCCTCGGTGGAGCGGACCACGGTGGGCAGCATGAGCACGCTCAACGCCAGCGCGGCGGCGAAGCCGGAGAAGCCCGGCCGGCCGTCGTTGAACCACGGCGAGACGATCAGCACCCAGAACGCGAGCACGAACAGGCCGGTGACGATCGACGGGATGCCGGTCATCACGTCCACGAAGAAGCGGATGGTGAAGGCGAACCGGCCGCGGCCGTACTCGACGATGTAGATCGCGCAGAGCACGCCGAGCGGCACGGTGATCAACGCGGCGATGCCGACCTGCTCCAGCGTGCCGATGATCGCGTGGTAGGCGCCGCCGTTGGCGTCCCGCGCCCCGATGTTGTTCATCGAGGTGCCGAAGAAGTTCGCGTCCAGTCGCTCGGAGCCCTTGCTGACCAGCGTCCAGACCACCGAGGCCAGCGGCAGCACGGCCAGCACGAAGGCGGAGTGGATCAGCGCGCTCCAGGTGCGGTTGCGGGCCGACCGGCGGCCCTCCACCGCGTTCGCCGCGGCGAAGAGGCCGGCCAGGTAGAGCAGCGCGCCGAGCACCACGACCAGGACCGGGCCGCCGATGCCGGCGCCGTACACGAGGCCCGCCGACAGCAGCAGCGCCGCGACGGCGATGGCGGGCGCGGCGTACGCCGGGAGCCGCCGGGCCCGCAGCGTGGCCGGCTGGGCCGGCGGGCGCGGGCGGTGGGTGGGGAGTGTGGTGGTCATGCGGCCGACTCCGTGAACTCGCGGCGGCGGTAGATGATCGCCCGCGCGGTGATGTTGACGATCAGCGTGATCGCGAACAGCACCAGGCCGGAGGCGATCAACGCGCCGCGGCCGGTGTCGTTCGCCTCGCCGAAGCGGTTGGCGATGTTCGCGGCGATCGAGTTGCCGCCAGCCTCGAGGATGTTGAACGAGATGGCGTACGTCGAGCCGAGCGTCAGCGCCAACGCGATGGTCTCGCCGAGCGCCCGGCCCAGGCCCAGCATCACCGCGGCGACGACACCCGGCCGGCCGTACGGCAGGACCGCGGTGCGGATCATCTCCCAGCGGGTGGCGCCGAGCGCGAGCGCGGCCTCCTCGTTGGCGGTCGGGGTCTGCCGGAACACCTCGCGGGAGAGCGAGGTGACGATCGGCAGCACCATGATCGCCAGTACCACGGAGCCGAGCAGGATCGAGCTGCCGTACGGGCCCTCGCCGAAGAGCGGGATCCAGCCGAAGTACTTGTTCAGCCAGGCGGAGAGGTCGGCGACCGGGCCGGCGAAGTAGTCGCGGCCCCAGAGGCCGAAGACCACGCTCGGCACGGCGGCCAGCAGGTCGATCAGGAAGCCCAGGCTGTTGCCGAGCCGGCGCGGGGCGTAGTGCGACAGGTAGAGCGCGATGCCCAGCGCGACGGGCACGGCCACGAGCAGCGCCAGCAGCGAACTCAGCACGGTGCCGAAGGCGAGCGCGCCGATGCCGAACTTCGGCGGGTCGTCGTTCGGGAACCAGCCCTCGAACGTCCAGAACGACTCGGTGTTCGCCCGCAGCGCCGGCACGGCCTTGGCGATCAGGAAGATCGCGATGGCCGCGATGATGATCAGTACGGTGCTGCCGGCGGCCAGGGTCAGGCCACGGAACGCCCGTTCCGCGCCGAAGGCGCGGGCGCGGGGCAGGCCGCCGCCCCCGCCGAGGCCGCCGTCGGGACGGCCAGGGTTGCCGGAGCGCTCGGCCACACGCGCCGAGGCACCGGCGGGCCGCTCGTGGCTCGTGGCCACGGGGGTCCCGCCGGTGCCGGCGTGCGCCGAGCGCTGAGGGGTGTCACCCATCTGCTCGCTCGCTTCGCGTTGAGGAGGTGTCGATCAGGGCGTCAGGAGAGGCTCTTGACCGCGGCCTCGACCTTGGTGCGGACCTCGTCCGGGAGCGGGGCGTAGCCCAGCTCGACCAGCTCCTGCTGGCCCTCCGCGCTGGCCGCGTGGCCGAGCAGGCCCTTGACCAGCGGCAGCTTGTCGGCGGCGAGGCCCTTGCTGCAGACGATCTCGTAGGTCGCCAGGACGATCGGGTACGCCCCGGCCTCCTTGGTGTTGTAGTCGATCGACATCTTGAGGTCGTTGCCCTGACCCTCGAACTTGGCCCCGGCGATGGTCTTGCCGGCCGACTCGGCGGTCAGCTCGGTGAACTCACCGGCGCCGTTCTTGATCTTGGCCATCTTCAGGCCGGAGTTCTCGGCGTACGACCACTCGACGTAGCTGATGGTGCCGTCGGTGCTCTTGACCTTGCTGGCCACACCGTCGGACTTGGCCGCGCCGACGCCGCCCGGCGCCTTCCACGCCTTGGCGTTGCCGAGCGTCCAGTCCGCCTCGGCGGTCTTGGAGAGGTACTTGGTGAAGTTGTCGGTGGTGCCCGACTCGTCGGAGCGGTGGACCGCCTGGATCGCGGTCGACGGCAGCTTCGCGTCCGGGTTGTCGGCCTTGATCGCGGCGTCGTCCCACTTGGTCACCTTGCCGGCGAAGATCTTCGCCAGGGTGGCCGGGCTGAACTGGAGGTTGTCCGCGCCGCTGACGTTGTAGACGACCGCGACCGGGCCGATCACCATCGGCAGGTTGAGGGCCTGGCCGCCGGCGCACTTGGCGTCGGCCTGCGGCTGCTCCTCCGGCTTGAGCGCGGAGTCGGAGCCGGCGAAGTCGGCGGTGCCGGCGATGAACGCCTGGATGCCGGCGCCGGAGCCGCTCGGCTCGTAGTTGATCGTGGTGCCCGCGCACTTCTGCTGGTACGCCTTGATCCACTCGGCCATGGCGTTCTTCTGCGCGGAGGAGCCCTGCGCGTTCAGCGTGCCCTTGCCGCAGTCGACCGCGGCGGCGGAACCGGAGGCGCCGGCGGCCGGCTCGTTGTTGTCCGAGCCGCAGGCGCTGAGACCGAGAACCGCGGTAAGAGCGAGACAGGCGATGGCGCCGTGCCGCTGGAGCTTCACTTGAAAGGTTTCCCTTCACGTCTTTGGTCAGGTCGCCCGGGGTTGCCGGGGGCCGGCGCTGACCGGCTTGACGTGAAAGTTAGGAGGACCAGGTGGACGGTTCGCCGGTCGGAAGTGAACGCGGGATGAACACGTCCGTCCGGCGAGGTGGCCATACGCTGAGGCGAGCCTGTCCATTTCGTGAACTCGCGACCCGCTATCGCTTTTAGCGTGATTTATCCAGGCGGCTGTTATCCCGCCGTGCCTCCGGCGTGATGCTTCCGTGATCGCCCGGCGGGCGCCCCTCGGCCCTCAGCCGAGCTGGTAGTTGACGTGCGCGGACCAGCGCGCGAAACCGGTGCGCTCGTAGAGCGAGACCGCGCCGGTGTTGCTCTCGTCGACGTAGAGCATCACCCGGTCCAGCCCGCGCCGATCGCGCAGGTGGGCCAGGCCGGCCGCGGTGAGCGCCCGGCCGAGCCCGCCCCGGTGCACGGACGGGTCCACCCCGAGCACGTAGACCTCACCGATCCGGGCCGAGCCGGGCCGCTCGTGCACCTTGGTCCAGTGGAAGCCGAGCAGCCGGCCGGTGGCGGAGTCCACCGCGAGCAGGAAGCCGGCCGGGTCGAACCACGGCTCGGCGAACCGTACGCGCAGGTCGTCGAGCGTCCACCGACCCTGCTCGGGATGCTGGGCGAACGCCGCGTTGTTGACCGCCAGCCAGGTCTCGTCGTCCTCGCCTGGGCGGAACGCGCGCAGCTCGACGCCCTCGGGCAGGACCGGCGTGGGCACCGGCTCGGTCAGCGGGCGGCGGAGTTGCCAGAGCACCCGGGCCCGGGTGAAGCCCAGGTCGACCGCGAGCGCGGCGGCGGACGGGTGGTCGCCGTGCGCCCAGGCGCGCAGCGGCCCGGTGGCGGCGGCCAACACGCCGCGGGCCAGCGCCCGGCCGGTGCCGCGCCGCCGGTGCGCCGGGTGCACCACCAGCTCCACGCCGACGCCCTCGGCGGGGGCTGTGGTGTCGAGGTGCGCGTACCCGGTCAGGGTGCCGTCGGTGGCGCGGGCGGTGAGGTGCACGGCCGGCGCCTCCGGGTCACGCAGCCGCAGCAGCACGTGTTCGTCGAGCGGATCGGCGCCGTCGGCGTCGCCGGCCGCGCGGGCCAGCGCCAGCACGTCGGCGATCTCGGCCGTCGTCAGCCGCTCGGTGGACGCGACCGGACCGCTCTGCTGCGCCGCCTCGGGTCCGGGACTGCTCGTCGGCTCGGTGCTGCTCATCCCCGTCACGTTAGCGGCCGGCGGGCGGTCGGTCCCGGTGGGCGGCGACGGCGTGCGGTGGCGCTCGTCACGGGGCGCGGGTGGGCAGCGGTTCCAGCTCGAACCGCGCGAGCAGTTCGGGCAGCAGCTGCTGCAACGCCGCGACCGTGCCGGAGCGGTCCCCGCCCGCGTCGTGCATGAGCACGATCGCGCCCGGCGCGATCTGCGCGCGGATCCTCGCCGCCACGGTCTCCGCGCCGGGCGCCCGCCAGTCCGACGGGTCGACGCTCCAGTGCAGCGGCGTGAGGCCCAGCTCCGCGCAGACCGACGCCACCGGGCCGGTCCAGGCGCCGCCCGGCTGGCGGTAGTACGCGATCCGGGCGTCCGGCGCGGCGGCCAGGATCGCGTCGTTGGTGCGGCTCAGGTCCGCCCGGATCGTCTCCGGGGTTCGCCGGCCGAGGTTGACGTCGTGCTTCCAGGAGTGGTTGCAGAGCGTGTGTCCCTCGGCCGCGATGGAGCGGACCAGGTCCGGGTAGCTCTCCGCGTTCTCGCCGACGACACAGAACGTGGCCTTCACGCCGTACTGGCTCAGCAGGGCGAGCACCTGCGGCGTCCACCGGGGGTCGGGGCCGTCGTCGAAGGTCAGTGCGACCCGGGCCGAGCCGGTGGTGACGTGTGCGCCGTACGGACCCGGACCGTCGCCGCCGACGTCGGGCGCGCTCGTGGCGGCGTCCGGGCTCGGCCGGCCGGTCTCCGGTGGCTGGTCGGCGTAGTGCGGTGCGTTCGCGGAGGTGGTCACGCCCGTGGTCCTCGGATGGTGCTCCGGCACCAAGCCGCGACCCAGCGCGTACGCCGAGGCCAGCAGCCCGGCGAGCACGGCGGTCACCACCGCCACCGTCTTCGCCCCCGTGGTCACCGCGCGCACCGTGGCCCCCCTCGGTCCTGACAAATCAGGCAGTCAGGATATGAGGGGCTCAGCGGGCAAATAGGGCATATGGGGAAAGTGCCCCCGGCGGGGGCCGGTGTCGACGCCGGTCAGACCGGCAGCGGGGCGGGCTCCGACTCCGGCAGCGAGCGCGACGGCGGCACGACGAACTTGTAGCCGACCTGGCGGACCGTGCCGATCATCGACTCGTACTCCGAGCCGAGCTTGGCGCGCAGCCGCCGGACGTGCACGTCGACCGTGCGGGTGCCGCCGAAGTAGTCGTAGCCCCAGACCTCGCGCAGCAACTGGTCCCGGGTGAACACCCGCCCCGGGTGCTGGGCGAGGAACTTCAGCAGCTCGAACTCCTTGTAGGTCAGGTCGAGCGGCCGGCCCTTCAGCTTGGCGGCGTACGTGTCCGGGTCGATGTTCAGCTCGCCGGCCCGGATCGAGCCGCCGGCGCCCGCGACGGCGTTGCTCAGCCGGCCGACCGCGAGCCGCAGCCGCGCCTCCACCTCGGCCGGGCCGGCACCGGCGAGGATCACGTCGTCCACGCCCCAGTCGGCGTTCAACGCGATCAGGCCGGCCTCGGTGACCACCGCGACCAGCGGCACCCCGAGCCCGGTGGCGTGCAGCATCCGGCAGGTGGCGCGCGCCTCGCTCAACTCGGAGCGGGCGTCCACCAGGACGGCGTCCGGCGTCGGGCCGGAGACCAGCGTGCGGACGTCCCGGGGTGCGGTGCGCACCGAATGGGGCAGCAGGTCGAGTGCCGGCAACACCGCCGACGGCTCACCGGCCCGTGCGGTCACGAGCAGCAGGAGCTCCACGATCACCTCCGTCCCGGCGGCCCTTCGGCCGCGCGCGACCAGCGGCACGCCCGGGTGGGGGCGGCGCTGTGAACTTGCGTGGGTCCCGGCGTCGCTGACGGGCGGGGTAACGGGTTGAGCGTAACCGATGGTCCGACCGTCACCTTCGCGCCTTTTCCCGTTTGCCCTTTCTGCCCTCGATCGCGGCGCAGGTTTTAACGTTGCCGAAACCGGGACCCCCGCCGGACCGCCCGGGTCTGGCACGATCGGGGCGTGTTTCCCTCCACCTCGCGCGACGCCGGTCGTGAACCGTGGGCCGACGACCCGTCCTCCGGGCCGTCCGGCCCGGCCCCTGGCTACCCGCCCGCCCCGCGCGCCGGGTCCGGCGAGGAGGAGGGGGAGCGACCTGAGCGGAAGGGCCCCCGCCGGCTCCGCAAGGGCGGCCCGGGCCGACGCCCCGACGACGCCGTCGACGAGGCGCCCGAGGACGAGGTGCCGCCGGTGGAGTTCCGCCGGCCGCTGGCGCTCACCGTGGCCGGCTTCGCCGCGCTGCTCGGCGTCGGCCTGGTGCTCGGGGCACAGACCGCCGGTCCGGGGCACCGGCTGCCGTTCGCGGCCATCATCTTCGGCGTCCAACTGCTCTACGTGCTCGCCTGGACGATGGCCATGCGACCGCCCGCGCTGCTGGTCGTCGCGCTGGTCAGCGCCGGCACCGCGGTGATCGCCGACGTCGCCGCCGTCCGGGCCGACGTCGCCGGCCTGGCCCCCCTCGGGTACGCGGCGGTGGCCGGCCTCGTGCTCGGCGTGCTGGGCCAGCTCGTCCGCCGGGTGGACCGGGTCCGGGTGACCGACTCGCTGGGCGGCACGCTGCTCATCGTGGTGGGGGTGGTCGCCTTCGCCTCGCTCATCGTGCTCAGCCGGATCCCCAAGGGCACCCAGGCGATCACGGTCTGCCTCACCGCCGCCGGGGTGGCCCTGCTGGTGGCCCGGCTGACCGACGCGGTGGCCCCGTGGCCCCGGCTCGCGCCGCAGGTGCCGCGCGGCGCGGCCGGCGTGGTCGCGGGCGCCATGCTCGGCACGCTGACCAGCGCCGTGCTCGGCAGCTACCTGGTCGGCTTCACCCCGACCAGCGCCGCGCTGGTCGGCGTGGTCACCGCCGCCACCGCCGTGCTGGCCGACCTCGCCGTCGGG
This sequence comes from Micromonospora sp. NPDC018662, assembly GCF_044391475.1. Classification (NCBI taxonomy): domain Bacteria; kingdom Bacillati; phylum Actinomycetota; class Actinomycetes; order Micromonosporales; family Micromonosporaceae; genus Micromonospora; species Micromonospora sp. NPDC018662. The sequence goes on along the minus strand of NZ_JBISAC010000002.1, from coordinate 672,691 downwards.
TACGCCGAGGCGGGCCGGCTGATGGCCGGCGAGCCGCCGACCATGTGGGCGGCCCGGCACATGCAGGGGCCGCTGGGCGGCTTCGCGCTGGCCGCCCCGGCCGCGTACGCCATGTGCGTGCTCTTCCTCTGACCGCCCGGTTGGGGGAACCGCGCCCCGGGTAAGTACGGTTGCGCCGCGAGGCGCGGTGACGGTGGCGAGGACTGGAGGCGGCGTGGCAGAGGCGTACCCGGCAGAGGGCCGGCCCCGTCGTCGGGGCCGGAAGGTGCTGATCGGTTTCCTCGTCCTGCTGCTGGTGCTCGCCGGGTTGCTGGTCGTCGCCGACCGGGTGGCCGCCGGGGTGGCCGAGCGGGCGATCGCCGACCAGGTGCGGCAGGAGGTCGCCAAGCAGGACGCCCAGTCCGCCGCGCCCAAGGTCGAGGTGGGCGGCTTCCCGTTCCTCAACCAGGTGCTCGCCGGCAGGTACGAGCGCATCTCGATCCAGTTGACCGACGTCAAGGGCGACGTGCAGGGCGACACGGTCGACGTGCCGCGCCTGGACGTGGACGCCCGGGACGTGACCGCGTCGCTGGACACGATCCGCTCCGGCCAGGGCGACGTGGTGGCAAAGCGCGTCGACGGGCGGGGCACCGTCACCTACGACAGCCTGGCGAGGCTGCTGAAGCGGCCCGGGCTGACGCTCGGCGAGCGCGACGGCAAGCTGGCGGTCACCGCCCCGGTGGACATCCTCGGCGTGAAGCTGACCGTCAACGGCATCGCCGCGGTGACGGTGGCCGACGGCAAGGTGGCGCTGCGCTTCAGCGACCTCACCGCCGAGGGCCTGCCGAACGTGGCGCTGGCGCGGACGCTGCTGGCCAACTACGCCCGGAGCATCTCGATCGACGTGCCACTGCCGGAGCTGCCGTTCCAGCTCAACGTCCGCAAGGTGGAGCCGAGGCCGGAGGGCCTGGTGGTCGACGCGGACGCCGCGAACGTGCCGATCAACTCCACCCGCTGACGTCCCGGATGCTGGTCGGCCCGGTGCCCCTAGACCGGGTCGGCTGGTAGTCTCCCTGCCCATGGGGACCCACCTCACCAAACGGCGCGCGGTCGACCTGTGCCGCGTGGCCACCTGCCTGTGTCGCCCCGTCATCTGACGGCGGGGCTGTCTCCGGTCGCCTGAGCGACCACCGGCACCAAGGGTTCCTTACACCCCCCGAACGCCCGGCAGCGGCGCCGTCGCACGTACCCGTGATCCGTTCCTAGCTCAGGGTCCCGCGCGTGGTGCGACTACCACCGGCTTCGATCTCCGCGCGCAGGCTCACCACCCATCCTCACCAGGGAGTGATCTGATGAGTCGCGACACCGCACTCGTCTCGGCCGAGTGGGCCGAGAAGAACCTCGACGCCCCGGGCGTCGTCTTCGTCGAAGTCGACGAGGACACCTCGGCCTACGACACCGGCCACCTGGCCGGCGCCATCAAGCTCGACTGGAAGACCGACCTCCAGGACCAGGTCCGCCGCGACTTCGTCAACCAGCAGCAGTTCGCGGCGCTGCTCTCCGAGCGGGGCATCGCCAACGACGACACCGTCGTCCTCTACGGCGGCAACAACAACTGGTTCGCCGCGTACGCGTACTGGTACTTCAAGCTCTACGGCCACCGCGACGTCAAGCTGCTCGACGGTGGTCGCAAGAAGTGGGAGCTGGACGCCCGCCCGCTGGTCAAGGACACGGTGACCCGCCCGGCCACGCAGTACGTCGCGCAGGCGCCGGACACCTCGATCCGTGCGTTCCGCGACGAGGTGGTCGACGCCATCGGCACCAAGAACCTGGTCGACGTGCGCAGCCCCGACGAGTACGCGGGCCGGCTGCTCGCCCCGGCCCACCTCCCGCAGGAGCAGGCGCAGCGGGCCGGCCACGTGCCGACCGCGATCAGCGTGCCGTGGTCCAAGGCGGCCAACGAGGACGGCACGTTCAAGTCCGACGACGAGCTGCGCAAGATCTACGCCGCCGCCGGGCTGGACGACGGCAAGGAGACCATCGCCTACTGCCGGATCGGCGAGCGCTCCTCGCACACCTGGTTCGTGCTCCAGGAGCTGCTCGGGCACCGCAACGTGAAGAACTACGACGGATCCTGGACCGAGTACGGCTCGCTGGTCGGCGTGCCGGTGGCGCTCGGCGACGAGCCCGGGGAGGCGTGACCATGGCGACCGCACCCACCGCTCCGACCGCTGCCGGCTGCGCCGCACCGGACCAGGCCGCCCCGCTGCCGGCGAGCCTGGACCTGGAGAAGGAAACCGTCATCACCGGCCAGGTGCTGGCCGAGTCCGGCGAGACGGTGCCGGGCGCGTACGTCCGGCTGCTCGACTCGACGGGCGAGTTCACCGCCGAGGTGGTGACGTCCGCCGCCGGCCAGTTCCGGTTCTTCGCCGCGCCGGGCCCGTGGACGCTGCGGGCGCTCTCCCGCCACGGCAACGGCGACACCGCGGTAACCGCCGCCCGCGGCATCAACGAGGTCACCGTCACCGTGAAGGCGTAAGGCGGGGCCCCTTGTTAACGCTTCCGGTATAGGAAGGGCCCCCGCTTAACACCTCCGCACCGCGTACGTCGGCTCGGGCCGGCCGCCCCGTCCAGGGGTGGCCGGCCCGAGCCGTTGCCGGGCCACCGGGTCAGGACGTGCAGCCGCCCGGGTGGTGCACCCGCCGGACGCAGCGGCGTCGCCCACCGAGCCGCCGGTCGCAGAACACCTGGTGCTGCGCGTCCGACGCGCCCTCCTCGGACACCGTCGTCTCGCCGAGCACCAGCTCCGGCAGGAACGCCAGCGACCGGCCGATCGCACGGGCCAGCAGCCGCGCCGCCGGCAGGTCGTCGGCGGCCACGGTCAGGTGTACGACGTACCGCTCGCGGTCGGTAGCGGTGGTCACCGGTGCACCTGGGACTGTCGGGTCGAGCGGACGGAGGAACCTGGGCACGATGAGGACCACCTCTCCGTGGGGGCTGCCGTGGAAGGTGGCCGGGGCGGGCGGTCCCTTCCAGCTTCGACACCCGCCCCGACCGGGGGAGAGCCCTGCTCGTTGCCACGCGAGGAGCGCTCAATCGACAACATAGTCACTGAAGTTACTAAAGGCAACCTCCGCCTGTTTGGCGTCTTTGGCTTGTTCCCCGCGCGTGTCTCGTGATCGAATCGCAGGTGCCACGCAAGGAGTGCCATGCCTGCTTTGCCGGATTATTTCAAGATCGCTAACGAGATCATGGCGGACGTGAGGAGCGGTCGACTCAAGGCGGGGGAGAAGCTCCCCTCGATCGCCGAGCTGTGCGAGCTGCACAGGGTGAGCGCGTCAACGATCCGCCTGGTTTTCGTGCGCCTTGAGGCGCTGGAAGTGATCGACCGTCACCAGGGCAAGGGCGTCTTCGTGACGGACCCGGCGACCTGGCTGCGCAAGCCCTGAGATCGATCTTCCGGATAGTGGGAGCCGAGTGAATCTTGGAAAGAAACGGCCCCTATAGGGGCACTTTCTTTCCAAGATCTCGGCATCGGGATGGGCCGCTCGGCGGGTGCCGGGGCGTGACACCATGGGCCGGTGAGTGGTGCCGTCCAGCCGGGGTACGCCCCGCCGTCCCGACCCGACCAGCAGGCCCCCGACCAGCACGCGCCCGACCGGCGCGCGTCCGGCCGGCGTCGGCAGCGCTGGCTGGTGGTCGCAACGGTGGTCTGGGCCGTGCTGCTCGCCGGCCTGACCTGGTGGTCGGTGCGCAACGATCCGCCCACCGTCAAGGAGCAGCGTTCGCTGAGCCAGGCCGGCCCGCTGGTGGACCGGGCGATCGGTGAGCTGACCGCCGCGGTCGGGGCGGACGGGGTGCCGGCGCTCGTGCCGGACCGGCTGGCGCGGGGCTGCCGGGTGACGCCGATCGACGCCGGCGCGTCGCTGGAACGCGGCGTCGAGGTGGCGACCGGCGACGCCGACGTCCGTGAGGTGCTGCGCCGGATCGCCGACCGGTTGCCGCCGGAGTGGCGGGCAGGTGTCTCGACGTACGACGGCGAGCCGTTGCTGCGCGCCGACGCCGGCGATTTCGTGGCGGTCGAGGGCCGGTCCGGCGGGCCCGGTCGGGTGCTGCTGACCGCCGACACCGGCTGCCGTCCGGTCGGTGACGGCTACCGGGCGCCGGCGGTCGACGCCGCCGTCGAGACGGCCGCGCTGACCCGCGCGCTGGGCCGCTGGGGCGGCCCGACCGGGGCGGTCCAGGTGCTGGCCGCGCCGTGCCCGGACGGTGGGGCGGTCCGGACCGCCCGGGGCGAGGCCGCCGTGGCTGCCGACCAGCCGTTGGCCGCCGCGTTCGGCGCGGGCGCCGCGCCGGTGGAGGACTCCGCCGACCGGTACGCCCGCCCGGGTGACCCGGCGGTGCTGGCCGAGCGGGTCGACGAGCGGGTCCGGGTGGCGGTCACCAGCCCCTGCCGAGCCTGATCCGGCCGGGCCTGATCCGGCCGGGCCTGATCCGGCCGGGCCTGATCCGGCCGGGCCTGATCCGGCCGGGCCTGATCCGGCCGGGCCTGATCCGACCGGGTCAGGGCGGCGTGGTCCGGGAACTCCTGCCCCTCCCGCCGCGGCTCAGCCCCGGTCATCCTCGTCGTGCGGGGTGCGGCTGCGGCCCAGCGCGTCCACCCGGCCCCACCGGCCCGGGATGTCGAGCAGCTCCACCCGGCCCATCCCCGGCGGCACGGCCGGGTCGATGATCAGGTGTTCGCCCTGCGGCTCCAGCCCGAGCATGACGCGCAGCAGCAGCAGCGGCGCGCCGGCGGACCACGCCTGCGGGCTGCACGCGGTCGGGTACTGCACCGGATAGTCGGTGAGGCCGCGCTCGTAGCCGGCGAACGCCTCGGGGAGCCGGCCGTCGAAGTAGCGGGACGCGCTCAGCATCGCGTCGCAGATCCGGCCCGCCTCCTCGCGGAAGCCGTACTTCCACAGCCCCCACGCGATGATCGAGTTGTCGAACGGCCACACCGTGCCGACGTGGTAGCCGATCGGGTTGTACCGGCCCTGGTCGTCGGCGAGTGTCCGGACGCCCCAGCCGGAGAAGAGGCGCGGGCCGAGCAGGTGCGCGGCGACCGCCGGTGCCCGCGCCTCGTCGACGATGCCGCTCCACAGCAGGTGGCCGATGTTCGAGGTGAGCGCGTCCACGTGCCGTCCCTGCGGGTCCAGCGCCAGCGCGTAGTACTCCCGGTCCGGGATCCAGAAGTCGCGGTTGAACCGCTCCTTCAGCGCCGCCGCCTCGCGTTCCAGGCGTTCCGCGTACGCCGGGTCGCCCCACAACTCGCGGGCCATCCGGGCACCGCGCAGCTTGGCGTCGTACGCGTACCCCTGTAGTTCGCAGGTGGCCCGCGGGAACTCCGGCAGCCGGCCGTCGGAGTAGGAGATGGCGTCCGGGGAGTCCTTCCAGCACTGGTTCGGCAGCCCGGTCTCCGGGTTGCGGGTCTGGTACCAGACGTAACCGGTGCCGAGCAGGTCCCCGTACGTGTCGAGCCAGTCCAGTGCCGCCCGCGTCTCGTACTCCAGTTGGCGCACCAGCGTCCCGTCCCCGGTCCACCGCTCGTACTCGTCGAGCAGGATCACGAAGAGCGCGGTGGTGTCGGCCGCGCCGTAGTACGGCGAGTGCGGTTGCTCCTCGAAGCCGGCGGTCTCGCCGTAGCGCAACTCGTGCAGGATCTTGCCGGGCTCCTCGTCGCGGAAGTCGTCGATCCGGCCGCCCTGGAGCCCGGCCAGCATGAGGATGGTCGGCTGGATCAGTTCGGGGAGGAACGGCAGGATCTGGAGCGAGGTGAAGATGCTGTCCCGGCCGAACAGCGTCATGAACCAGGGCAGCCCGGCGGCGACCAGTCGGACGCCGAGCGTGATCGACTCGTACCGGAGAGCGGCCAGGTCGGCGAGGCTGCGCCGGTACGCCCCGGCCAGCGGCTCGCAGTCGCAGCCCAGCTTCGGCGCGCCGGCGATCAGCGCCTGCTGCTCGGCCTCGATGGCCGCCACCGAGCGGTGTCCGCCCAGCGGCAGGGTGGCCCGGATGTCCTCACCCCGGGCCCCGTAGATCATGGTGGCGACGTGCAGCCGGGTGGTCCACTCGCGGTGCGGCGCGACCCGGATCCGGAACGTCATCCCGTCCCGGTCGACCTCGGTCGGTGCGGTGCTGCTGATCCGCGCCTCCCGGTGGAACCCCTGCCGCCGGTAGGTGAGCCGCAGCCCGTTCTCCTCCACGGTGGGTATGGTGCGGCCCTTCTTCTCCCGCTGGTGCTTGATCTCGAACAGGTCGGCGAAGTCGGAGCCGATGTCGAGCCGGAGGCGGAACTCCTTCTCTTCCTCGGAGTGGTTGAGCAGGGTCAGTTCCTCGTCGAAGCTGCCGCCGATCGAGCGGCTGCGGATCACCGAGACGTCCGCGTCCAGGTAGTGCGTCGGCTCGCCCGGCACCATGAAGAACCGCGTCTTGTACGACAGCGAGTCGTCGATGGAGAGCGCGTGCAGCGGTTGGCCGTCCAGGGAGAGGACCCAGGTCGAGAGGAACCGGGTGTCGAAGGAGAACAAGCCGGTGGGAAAGTCGTACGACGGCTCGATGTTGCCGCGTCGGTCGCTGACCAGGAACGTGTTGCCGTCGAGGATGCTGACCCGTTCCTTCACGCCGACCGCCGGACGTGCTCGCGGGCGGTCTCCCGCGGGTCCCGCACGCCGGGCGGGTCGGGCAGGAAGCGGCGGAGCGCCAGGAACAGCACGACGTGTCCGCCGAAGGTGGCCTCGTTGCGCAGCACCACGGCCAGCCCGGCCTCCCGGCCGGTGACCAGCCGCTCGAAGAGGTGGGTGCCGACGGTCAGCACGGCGTCGGGTGCGCGTTCCTCGCGTCGGCTCACCCGGGCCGACCCGGGGGCCAGCGTCACGTACCAGTGCTCGGTGCGGTTGCCGTCGGTCAGGTCGATCCGGAGCGTGCCGCCGATCGGGCTGCGCAGCACGGCGGGAGCGCGCGCCGGCAACGACGCGAAGAACCGTTCGATCGCCTCGCTCACATTCGAATGGTAGGCGGGGTCCCGGCATATCGGGTCAGGAACGGCGCACCGGTCAGAATGGACAACTCGGCGGGTGGGTCAGTAGACCAGTGCCTGCGCGCCCTCGGCCATGGCCTCCTCGACGAAGACCGCCGCCCCCGCGATCCGTACCCCCGGGAGCACGTCGTCCGAGCCGATGTCCCGCCGGGCCGCGCACTGGGTGCAGGCGGTCACCCGGCCGGTGGCCAGCACCACGTGCAGCAGCTCACCCAGCGGCGCCGAGTGCGGCAGCTCGAACGACTCCGCCCGCCCGGGCAGCGCGAACCAGGTCGACTCGCCGGTCAGCCAGAGCGACACGTCGACCCCGGCCGCCGCCGCGGTGGCGGCGACGGTGAACGCCTGGGCGCACCGCTCCGGGGCGTCCGCGCCGGCGGTGGCCTTGACGACGAGAGTGCGCGTCATGCCGCCCAGCATAGGATGGCCCGGATGGTTACCGAGATCGGGTTCGTCAGCCTGCTGGTCGCCGGCCTGGGCGCGCTCGCCGGCGGCCTGGTCTATGTCGCAGTCCGGATAGCAAGAGGTAGATGGTGAGTGAGAATCCGCTTCAGCCGCCGTGGCTGAACGCGCCGCCGGTCGAGGAGTACCCGTACCAGGAGAGCCACGACCTGCGCGTCGGCCCCAAGCTGCACCCGAGCCTGGACGGGCTGCTGCCGTACATCGGGGTGTGGCGCGGCCGGGGCCGGGGCGGGTTCCCGACGATCGAGGACTTCGACTACGCGCAGGAGATCCGGATCAGCCACGACGGCCGGCCGTTCCTGTTCTACGAGTCCCGGGCGTGGATCCTGGACGAGCAGAGCCGCCCGGTCCGCCCGGCCGGTCGCGAGGTGGGCTGGTGGCGTCCGGTGCTGGACGGCGAGCGGGTCACCGACGAGATCGAGGCGCTGATGAGCGTGCCGACCGGCGTGATGGAGCTGCACATCGGCAAGCGCAAGGGCACCCAGATCGAGTTCGCCACCGACGCGGTCGTCCGCACGGCCACCGCCAAGGAGGTCACCGCCGGCGCCCGCCTGTTCGGCATCGTCGAGGGCGCCCTGCTCTACGCCCAGGAGATGGCCGCCATGGGCCACCCCCTGACCCCCCACCTCTCCGCCCGCCTGACCCGGGTAGCCGGCTGACCCCCTTTCCCGAGGCGTTGATCAAGAGGTTTGCGTCAACAGGGAGATCAACTCCGACGCAAACTCCTTGATCAACGCCGGAAGGGCGGGTGGGCCGGAGGGAAGCCCAGGAGGGTTTGCAGGTGGGGGGTCTGGGGGGAGCGGGGGCGGGGGGTTCCGTCCAGGGAGGTGACCTCGGTGGGGCCGCGTAGGGAGCTGGTCAGCCAGATCGCGTCGGCGTCGTGCAGGTCGGACACGGTGGGCAGATGCTCGCCTGCGGTCAGGCCCAGTTCGGGGGCGCGGCTCAACAGGTGGTGGGCGGTCACGCCGGGCAGCACGCCGGTGGCCGCCGCCGGCACGGTCAGCAGCGTGCCCGCGGCCAGCCACACCACGTTCGCGGTCGGCGCCTCCAGCACGTAGCCGTCCGTCGAGACCCAGAGCACGTCGTCCACGCCCGCCCGTGCCGCCCACCGCCGGGCCGCGGTGCTCAGCGCGTACGAGGTGGACTTCACGCCGGCCGGCAGCCAGCCCAGCCCGGGGCGGGACCGGGCGGCGACGCCGAGCGGCAACGTGGCCACCGTCACGCCGTCCCGCCGGGCTCGTTGGGTGGCCGCCGGCACCTCGCCCAGCGTGGCGTACACCGTGGGTGGCCCGCCACCCTCCGGCCCGCGCGTGCAGACCAGCCGCAGCGCGCCCTCGGTCCCCGCCGGCCAGCCGGCACTCACCGCGTCCAGCAGCTCCACCAACGCCTCGACCGGGGGCAGCGGCAGGTCGATCGCCGCCGCGCCGGCCCGCAGCCGGGCCAGGTGCTCGTCGCGCAGCCAGGGCCGGCCGGCGCGCAGGTGCATCGTCTCGAAGAGGCCGTCGCCGTGCAGGACGCCCCGGTCGTCGCCGCGCAGCACCGGCTCGCCGGCCGGGACCAGTCCCCGGCCGGGCACCGCCACCCGGATCGCCTCCACGGGCGCAGCGTAGTGGCGTACCCCGGCGGCGACCGGGACCGGCGCGGCGGCCGAACTATGATCGGGGGGTGTCCGAATCCTCCCTCGCGGAACTGCTCCGCTCGCGCGGGCTGCGGCTCACGGCGCAGCGGCAGCTGGTCCTCCGGGCCGTGCTGGATCTGGGGCACGCCACCCCGGAGCAGGTGCACACGGCGGTCCGCGAGGTGGCGGCCGGGGTCAACATCACCACCATCTACCGCACGCTGGAGCTGCTGGAACGGCTCGGCCTGGTGACCCACACCCACCTGTCGCACGGCTCGCCGACCTATCACGCGGCCGGCGAGCACCAGCACGTGCACCTGGTGTGCCGGGAGTGCGGGGGGATCGACGAGATCTCCCCGGAGATGCTCGGGCCGCTCGCCGACCAACTCGCCGGGCAACGCGGATTTCAGGTCGACATCGGGCACGTGGCGCTCTTCGGGGTCTGCGGTCGGTGCGCACAGGACGGGGAACGCAAATGATCGACATCGCGGGCGCGGTGGCCGCCGACGCCATCGACGAGGAGACCCGGGACCAGCCCGAGCCGGCACACCGGGCGGCCGGCGTCGCGCCGGTGGCCGCACACTACGGCGACCCGATGCGCGAACAGCGCGTCCTCGCCACCGGCGTGGGCCTGGTCGACCGCTCGCACCGGGGTGTGATCGCGGTGCCGGGCGAGGAGCGGATCGGCTGGCTGCACACGCTGACCAGCCAGCACCTGGCCGCGCTGGCGCCCGGGCAGGGCACCGAGCTGCTGGTGCTCTCCCCGAACGGGCACGTCGAGCAGCACGCGCTGGTCGCCGAGGACGGCGAGACCACCTGGCTGGACACCGAGCCGGGGATGACCGGCGGCCTCCTGTCATACCTGGAGAAGATGCGCTTCTTCAGCAAGGTCGACCCGCGTGACGCCACCGCCGGGCACGCGCTGCTCTCGCTGGTCGGGCCGGCGGCCGCCGACGCGCTCGGCGCGCTCGGCGTCACCGGGCTGACCGCACCCGACCTGCTCGGGGTGCCGGGTCCGAAGTTCCGTTCCGGCGAGCTGCCCGCGCGGCCCTCCGTGGTGTACGACGTCGAGCCGCTGCCGTCCGGCGGCTGGGCCCGGCGGGTGGCGCTCGGCGTCGACCTGCTGGTGCCCCGCCCGGCCATGGCCGACGTGGTGGCCGAGCTGCGTGGCGCGGGCGTGCCGGTGGCCGGGCTGTGGGCGTACGAGGCGGTCCGGGTGGCCGCCCGCCGGGCGCGGGTCGGGGTGGACACCGACCACCGCACCATTCCCGCCGAGGTGGACCTGCTCGCCCCGGCCGTGCACCTGGACAAGGGCTGCTACCGGGGGCAGGAGACGGTGGCCCGGGTGCACAACCTGGGCCGGCCGCCGCGCCGGCTCGTGCTGCTGCACCTGGACGGCGTGACCAGCGACCAGCCGCCGCCCGCCGGCACGCCGGTCACGCTGGACGGGCGGACGGTCGGCTTCGTCGGCACCGCCGTGCACCACTACGAGCTGGGTCAGATCGCGCTCGCCGTGCTGAAGCGCAACACCCCCGACGACGCCCGACTGATGGTGGGCGACAGCGCCGCCGCCATCGATGTGTAAGGAAGGGCCCCTTCTTAACGCCTCCGGTAGAGGAAGGGCCCCCGCTTAACACGTCGCACACGGGAAGACTTGCGGTTGGCGAGCGGTCTAGGATCCGGGGCATGACGACAGGGACGTTGCTCACGGTTGCCCCCACCGGTGCGGAGTCGGCCAAGGCCGAGGTGCCGGCGCTGCCGGTGACGCTCGACGAGCTGCTGCTGACCGCCAAGGAGTGCGAGGCGCTCGGCGCGGCCGTGATCCACGTCCACATCCGGGACGACGAGGCGCGACCCACGCTCGACCCGGGCCGGCTGCGGGAGACCGTGTCGGCGCTGCGGGAGAGCACCGACCTGATCGTGCAGCTCTCCTCGGGCGGTGCGGTGACCGACCCGGAGGCGCACCGGCTCGCGGTGCTCGACGCCGGGCCGGACATGGCCTCCTGCACCATGGGCACTGTCAACTTCGGTGACGACGTCTTCCTCAACCGCTGGGAGTTCATCGTCGACCTGCACACCCGGATGCAGGAGCGGGGCGTCGTCCCCGAGTACGAGATCTTCGACCTGGGCCACCTCACCGCGTTGCAGCGGCTGCTCGGCAAGTACGGCCTGCCGCACGGCGGGCACGTCCACGTCGACTTCGTGATGGGCGTGCCGGGTGGTATGCCCGGCACCACCGCCACCCTGGTCGCGGCCCAGCAGATGCTGCGTGACCTGCCCGAGGGCACCACGTTCGCGGCCACCGGCATCGGCCGCAGCACCATCCCGGTGATGCTGTCCTCGCTCGCCACCGGTGGTCACCTGCGGGTCGGCATGGAGGACACGGTCACCTACGCCAAGGGCCGCCCGGTGGAGTCCAACATGCAGCTCGTGGCGCGCGCGGTCGGCTTCGCCCAGCTCGCCCAGCGTCCGCCGCTGACCACCGCCGAGGCCCGCGCGCTGCTCGGCGTGTAAGCGGCGCACGAGCAACCGCACCTGTACGGGTGCGGCCGACGTCGCAGGTCACCCCGCTGCCGGCCGTGATCGTCCCGTCGGTACCGTCCATCCCGTGGGAAAGACGTACGAGGGCGGCGTGCCGCTCGCCGAGGTGGTCCGGTCCGGGTTCGTGGAGGGCGTCCACCGTGGCTCCGTGGTGGTGCTGGACGCCGCCGGCTCGCCGGTCGCCGTCGCCGGTGACGTCGGCTCGCCGATCTTTCCCCGGTCGTCGAACAAGCCGATGCAGGCGATCGGCATGCTCCGGGCCGGGCTTGCGCTGACCGACCCGGCCGACGTGGCGCTGGTCGCCGCGAGCCACGCCGGGGAGGAGTTCCACGTCGAGCGCGTCACCGCGCTGCTCCGGGGCGCCGGGCTGACCGAGGGGGCGCTGCACTGCCCGCCGGACCTGCCGTTCGGTGAGGCCGCCCGGGAGGCCGTGCTGCGGGCCGGCGGCGGCCCGACGCGGGTGCTGATGAACTGCTCCGGCAAGCACGCCGGCATGCTGCTGACCTGCCGGGCCGCCGGCTGGTCGCTCGACGGCTACTGGCGGCCGGAGCACCCGCTCCAGCAGCGGCTGACCGCCACCGTGGAGGAGTTCACCGGGGAGCGGGCGGCGGCGGTGGGCGTGGACGGCTGCGGCGCACCCGTGCACGCCGTCTCGTTGACCGGGCTGGCGCGCGCCTTCCTGCGGCTGGTGAACGCCGAGCCGGGCACCGTCGAGCGGACCGTGGCGGACGCGATGCGGGCGTACCCGGAGTTGGTCGGCGGCACCCAGGCGGACGACACCCGGCTGATGCGCGGCGTACCCGGGCTGCTCGCCAAGATCGGCGCGGAGGGTGTGATGGCGGCGGCGGTCCCGGGCGTCGGCGCGGTCGCCCTCAAGGTCGACGACGGCGCCGCCCGCCCGAGGATGCCGGTCCTGACGTCGGCGCTGGCCCGCCTGGGCCTGACCGCCCCCATCCTCACCGAGTACGCCGAGGTGCCCCTCCTGGGCGGCGGCCTGAAGGTGGGCGCCGTCCGCCCCCTCTGGTGACCCGCTGACCTTGCACTTGCGGCCCATGTCTCGCCCGTTGTGCCAGGTTTGCCGGGGCAGGAAGTGCAAGATCGGCGACGGCGGGTCAGGGGAGGAACGCGAGGAGGGCGGTGTTTACCGGGGTGGGGTGCTCCAGGGGGAGCAGGTGGGCGGCGTTCGGGACGTCGGGGAGGCGTACCCCGTGTGGGGCCTCGGCGGCGATGCGGTCGGCCAGCCGGCGGACGTCGGGAAGGTCGTCGGCGCCGGCGGCGGCCAGCACCGGCATCCGCAGCTCGGCCAGCCGGTCGATCGCCGGCGGGTCCAGCTCGCCCACCTCGACCGCGCTGAGCGCCTGCTCGGCGGCGAGCGCCCGACGGTCCATCTCCTCGGCGAACCGGATCAGCTCGGGGTCGACGTCCTCCGGCTGCCGGCTCGGGCCGACCACCCAGAACCGCACCTCGCCGGCGGCGGTGGCCCCGAAGTCCGCCGGATCCACGTCGCCGACCAGTTCCTCCCAGAGTTGCTCGGTCTCCTCGGACCACTCGTGGCCGGAGACCGGGGCGCCGAACAGCGCCAGTGCGCTCACCCGATCCGGGTGGGCCAGCGCGGTGTCCACCGCGACCCGGCCGCCGAACGAGCAACCGACCAGCGCGGCCCGCTCGACGCCCAGCGCGTCGAGCAGCCCGACCACGTCGTCGTGGTGGGCGAACGGGGCGGGCGGCAGCTCCGACTCGCCGTAGCCGCGCAGGTCCGGGACGATCACCCGGTGTCGGGCGGCGAGCGCGGGCACCTGCCCGCGCCACATCCGCCGGTCCGCGATGCCGGCGTGCAGCAGCACCACGGCGGTGCCGCTGCCGGTCTCGTCGTAGGCGAGCGCGGCGCCGTTGATCTCGATCGTGGTCACGGCGGAACGGTACGGAGCGGACGCGGGCCCCGCAACCGCCTTCTGGTGACCTCGCTAACTCTGGCTAGCACTTTGCTTGCAGGAGCTAGCAGCCCGCGCTAGCGTTGAGTCATGGCCACCAGCAAGGACCTTCCCGATGTCGGCGGGTTCATTCGCGACCTGCGGCGCAACGCGAAGATCTCACTGCGCCAGCTCGCCGAGCAGGCCGGCGTCAGCAACCCCTACCTGAGCCAGATCGAGCGCGGGCTGCGCAAGCCGAGCGCCGAGGTGCTCCAGCAGCTCGCCAGCGCGCTGCGCGTCTCCACCCCGGCCATGTACCTGCGGGCCGGGCTGCTGGACGACAAGGAGGGGCAGGGCGTGCTCGCGGCCATCGCGGTCGACGCCGAGCTGACGATGGCCCAGAAGCAGTCGCTCACCCAGATCTACGAGACGTTCCGCCGCGAGAACGCGCGCCTGGCCGAGGCGACCGGCGCGGCCGGGCCGGCGGAGCCCGACGAGCCCACCGGGCCGGCGGAGCCGGTTGAGCCCACCAGCCCGGCCGCCGCGCCCGAGGCCCCGGCCACCGTCGCGCCGGCCGCGACCGGCCCCGTGACACCCGACGGCACCCCGACCGAGGCGGTCCTCGAGTCGGTCGCCGTCACCGAGGCGGGCCCCGCGCCCGCACCGACCACCGCCGCCCGTGCAGACACGACCGCCCGCCGGGCGGCCCGGAAGGCCGCCGGTGCGGCCGAAGAGGAGCAGTCATGACCCAGCCGAAGACCAACCGCATCCCCGCCCCCCTCTACGCCGCCGCCGGCGCCGGCGAGCTGGCCCTGGAGCAGCTGCGCAAGCTGCCCACCGTGGTCAGTGGCCTGGGCACCCGGGTCGTCGCCGACCTCGGCGGCAAGGCCGTCGGCACCGGTTACGAGCTGCGCCAGAAGGCCACCGAGACGCTCAAGACGGCCAACCTGACCGCCACCGGGCTGCGCTCGACCGACCTCGACCAGCTCCGCGAGGTCGCCAACCTGGACAAGCTCCGCGAGGCCGCCACCCGCAACGCCGCCGCCGTGGTGTCCGGCGCGTACGCCGCGCAGGAGCGCGCCCTGGCCGCGTACGCCGAGCTGGTCGCCCGCGGTGAGCGGGTCGTCGGCGCCGGCGTGCTGGAGGCCGCCGACACGGTGAACGCCGACATCGAGGCGACCGCGGAGACCGTGCCGACGCCGGCCGCCCCGAAGACCGTGGCCCCGAAGACCGAGGCGCCGAGCCCGGCCGAGGTCGCCGAGGTGGTGGCCGCCAAGCCGGCAGCCGTGAAGCGGACCCGGGCCACCAAGGCGACCGCCACCCAGGCCGCCGCCGCCAAGCCGGCCACCCCGTCGGCGAAGCTGCCGAAGGCCACGAAGCGGACCCGCCCGACCGCCGAGTGACCCGACTCTCCACCGAGACCCCGGACAGCGTCCTGTCGGACGTTTCCGGGGTCTCGGCATAAGCTTGCCGACATGGCCTACGCCGCGCCGATCTTCGCGTTCGAAGTCCGCAATGTGATTCAGCTGATCCTGCTCGTCTTCGCCCTCGTCATCCAGGGCGTGGCCCTGGTGCACGCGCTCACCCAGCGTGGCGACGGCTTCGCCGCCCTCGGCACGCTGCCCAAGGGCGGCTGGGTCGCCATCCTGGCGGTCTGCCTGCTGCTGACCCTGCTGGGCTTCGGCCCGATCAGCCTGTTCGGACTGGTCGGCATCGCGGCCGGCCTCATCTACCTGCTCGACGTGCGGCCCGGCCTGCGTGACCTGCACGACGGCCGAGGGTCCTGGTGAGAGGTTTCCGCTGGCCCCCGCCGCCGGACGGCGGTCCCCGCACCTGGGGGCCCGGGCCCGGCGGGCCGCGCACCGGCCGGCCGGCGCTGCCCGAGCCGGAGACGGAACTGGTCGACACCCCGCACGGGGTGAGCCTGGAACGCCTGGTCACCGGCGTCGGTGACCCGGTCACCGTGTTCGCGCACGGGCTCGGCAACGGCATCGCCACCACGCGGCCGTTCGGCAGCGGCGTCACCGGCCGGCGGGTCTTCTTCCAGTTCCGCGGGCACGGCCGGTCCGACTCCCCGCCCGGGCCGTGGAGCTATCTCGACCTCGCCCGTGACCTGCGGGCCGTCGCCGACCTGAGTGGCGCCACCCGCGCGTTCGGCGCCAGCCTCGGCGCGGGCGCGCTGTGCCGGCTGCTCGCCGAGAGCCCGGCACGCTTCGAGAAACTCGTCTTCTTCCTCCCCGCCGTGCTCGACACCCCGCGCGGCGAGGTGGCCCGGGCCCGCCTCACCGGCCTGCTCGACGCGGTGGCCGACGGCGACGCGCACGCGCTCGCCGAGGTGGTGTCGCTGGAGCTGCCGCCGTCGGTCCGCAACACCCCGGCCGGCTGGGCTTACCTGCGGCAACGGCTCGACCAACTGCTGCGCGACGGGCTCGCGCCCGGGCTGGCCGGCCTGCCGGAGCAGGCCCCGCTGGACGACGCCGGCACGCTCGCCGCGGTCACCGCTCCGGCCCTGGTGATCGGCTGCGTCGACGACGACCTGCACCCGGTCGCCGTGGCCGAGCAGCTCGCCGCCGCGCTGCCGGCGGCCACCCTGCACGTGTACGACCGGCCCGGCGTGCTCTGGACCGAACGCGCCGACCTGCGGGAGCGCGTGTCGTCGTTCCTCAACGGGTAACGTCGGCCGGCATGGGCGTCACACACCACGGCCGTACGCACCGCCTCGACCTCGCCGATCCCACGCTGCGCGAGTGGACGTGCCGGGTGCTGGCGGCCGACCCCGAACAGGGCATCGTGCTGGACCGGTCCGCGTTCTACCCGGGCGGCGGTGGGCAGCCGCCGGATCACGGGGTGCTGCTCTGGCAGGGCGTGCAGACCCGGATCGCGGGCACCCGCAAGAGCGACGACCTCTGGTTGATCCCGGTCGATGGTGACCCGCTGCCGCCGGTCGGCGCCGACGTCACCGGCGCGGTGGAGGACGCCCGGCGCACCATGCTGATGCGCACCCACTCCGGGCTGCACGTGCTCTGCGGCGTGGTGTTCCGCGACTTCGGCGCGCTGGTCACCGGCGGCAACATGGAGCCCGGGGAGGCCCGGATGGACTTCAACCTCCCCGAGGTGCCGCCCGACTTCAAGGCCCGCATCGAGGAGCTGGTCAACGCCGAGGTGGCCGCCGACCGCTCGGTCGCGGTCCGGGTGCTGCCGCGCGCCGACGCGCTGGCCCTGCCGGACATCATCCGTACCCAGTCCAACCTGATCCCGCCGACCGAGCAGGAGGTGCGGATCGTCGACATCGTCGGGCTCGACGTGCAGGCCGACGGCGGCACGCACGTCGCCTCCACCGCGCAGATCGGCAAGGTCCAGGTGGTCAAGGTGGAGAGCAAGGGCCGGGCCAACCGCCGGGTACGGGTCCGGCTCGCGGACTGAGTCAGTCCGGCAGGTGCGCCGCCCGGACGTCGAGCAGCCACCGCTCCACGGTCTCCTCGTCCGGGCGCTCCGGCAGTGGCGAGCGGGTCCGGGCGAACTCCGCCTCGGCGTCGGCCACCAGCGACTCCGCCTCGGCCAGCGCGCCGCCGGCCACCCGCTCGCCGAACGCCCGGAACCACTCCGGATCGGCGAGCCGGATCTCCAGCACGCCGGTGGCATAGAGGACCCGGCCCTGGTGCAGCAGCCGGGCCAGGTGCCGGGCGTGCTTCGCCGAGCGCCGCCGGCCACCGGTGTCCAGCGGCGCGGCGGCGAGCTTGCGGAACTGCTGCGAGGCGTACCCGAGGTAGGCGTCGCGGACCCGGGGCGCGCTGAGGAACGCCGACCGGATGTCGATCAGGCGTTCGCCGAACGCCGCGCGGGTCTCGTAACAGTCGTCCGGCAGCCACATCAGCTCGGTGGCGGTCGGGTTGCCGCTCAGCGCCAGGAGCGCGTACTTCCGCGCCTCGTGCAGGGTGACGTCCGGGTCGGTGGTGACCACCGACTCCCGGGGCGGGTGGAGGCCGTGGAACGCCACCGTCGGCGCGGCGAACACGCCGATCCGGTCGACGTCCGAGCCGGGGCCGGCCAGCCCGTACGCGACCGAGCCGACGATGCCGGAGAGCAGCAGGTCCATGCCGTCATGATCGCGGATCCCAGTCGATCGGGAAACCGGACTTCGGCTGTCAGGTATCGGTGACACGGTGAGTCCATGAACTCACCACTGACCGGAAAGGTCGCGCTCGTCGCGGGCGCGACCCGGGGCGCCGGCCGGCAGATCGCCGTCCAACTCGGCGCCGCCGGAGCCACCGTCTACGCCACCGGCCGCACCACCCGGGACCGCCGCTCGGAGATGGGCCGGCCGGAGACCATCGAGGAGACCGCCGAGCTGGTCACCGCCGCCGGCGGCACCGGCATCGCGGTCGCCGTCGACCACCTCGACCCGGAACAGGTACGCAAGCTGGTCGAGCGGATCGACGCCGAGCAGGGCCGGCTCGACGTGCTGGTCAACGACATCTGGGGCGCGGACCCGCTGATCACCTGGGAGAAGCCGGTCTGGGAGCAGCCGCTCGACGCCGGCTTCCGGACGCTGCGGCTGGCCGTCGACACCCACATCATCACCAGCCACTTCGCGCTACCGTTGCTGATCCGCAAGCCGGGCGGGCTGGTGGTCGAGATCGGCGACGGCACGAAGGCGTACAACGACGCGACGTACCGCCTGTCCGTCTTCTACGACCTGGCGAAGGTGTCGGTGAACCGGCTCGGCTTCACCCAGGCGCACGAGCTGGCCCCGCACGGCGGCACCGCGGTCGCGCTCACGCCCGGCTGGCTGCGCTCCGAGGCGATGCTGGAGCACTTCGGCGTGACGGAGGCCAACTGGCGCGACGGCGCGACTACCGACCCGCACTTCGTCATGTCCGAGACGCCGGCGTTCGTCGGGCGGGCGGTGGCCGCGCTGGCCGCCGACCCGGACCGGCACCGCTGGAACGGCCAGTCGCTGGACAGCGGCGGGCTGGCCCAGGTGTACGGCTTCACCGACCTCGACGGCACCCGCCCGCACTGGGCCCGCTACCACGACGAGGTGGTCGCGCCGGGCAAGCCGGCCGACGACTCCGGCTACCGCTGACCGGTGTCGTCCGGCGGCTCGGCGTAGAGCGCCGCCGCGCGGCGGGCCGCCTCGGCGAACCGGGCCCGCAGCTCCGGCGGCGCCAGCACCTCCACCTCGGGGCCGAGCGCCAACAGTTGGCCGTACGCCACGTCGACCGACTCGACGGGCAGCCGGAGCACCAGCCGGCCCTGCCCGTCGGGCCGGCCGGCCGCGGCCACCGCCTCCTCGTAGACGAACGGCGCGTCCACCAGGTGCCGCAGCACCCGCAGCCCGGCCGGCCCGAGCCGTACGGTGACCCGCTCCCGCAGCAGGTCCCGCAGGAACGCGCCGGCCTGCTCCCGCCAGTACGCCCCGAGGTCGAAGCGCTCGTCCCGCGTGAAGCGCTCCACACCCACCTCGACGTCGACCACCCGGTCCACCCGGTACGTCCGCCACCCGTCGCCGACGCGGCCGACGAGATACCAGACGCCGTTCTTCAGCACCAGTCCGTACGGCGCCAGCGCGCGGGTCACCTCCCGGTCGCCGCGCCGGTAACGCAGCTCGACGGTCCGGTCCTGCCAGACCGCCCCGGCCAGCTCGGCCAGCCGGGGCGGCGGCGCGCTCTCCCGGAACCAGCCCGGCACGTCCAGGTGGAACCGCTGACCGGTACGCGCGGGCGCGTCCCGCAGGCTCGGCGGCAGCGCGGCCAGCACCTTCAACTCGGCGGCGGCCACCGCGTCGGCCAGTCCCATGTCGCCGGCCGGCCCCGGCAGCCCGGCCAGGAACAGCGCCTCCGCCTCGTCGCGGCTCAACCCGGTCAGCCGGGTCCGGTAGCCACCGAGCAACCGGTAGCCGCCGGCCCGGCCCCGGTCGGCGTAGACCGGCACGCCGGCGGCGGAGAGCGCCAGCACGTCCCGGTAGACGGTGCGTTCGGAGACCTCCAGCTCGCGGGCCAGCTCGGCCGCCGTCATCGTCTCCCGGGACTGGAGCAGCAGCACCAACGAGATCAGCCGCGACGCACGCACCCACCCATTGTGCGTGCGCGAGCCCACTAGGCTGTGCCGTCGTGAACGCCTCCCGTACCGTCGCGCCCGTCACCGGCGCGGTGACCCGCTTCCTCGGCGGCGCCGGCCTGCTGCTGCGCGGCTTCGGCATGTACGTCCGCAGCCCCAGACTGATGCTGCTCGGCGTGGTGCCGGCGCTGATCTCCGGCGTGCTCTACCTGGCACTCTTCGCCACCCTGCTCTACTTCGTGGACGACCTGGCGGCCTGGCTCACCCCGTTCGCCGACGACTGGTCGTCGACCGCGCGCGGGCTGCTGCGGGTCACCGCCGGGCTGGCCGTCGTCGGGGTGGCGGCGCTGGTCGGGGTGCTCACGTTCACCGCTGTCACGCTGGCCGTCGGCGACCCGTTCTACGAGGCCATCTCCGAGCGGGTCGAGGACCGCCTCGGCGGCACCCCGGACCAGGTGGAGATGCCGTTCTGGGCCTCGATGCGGCGCAGCATCGCCGACTCGTTGCGCCTGGTGGCCATCTCCGCGCTGGTCGGCGTACCCCTGTTCGTGGCCGGTTTCATCCCGCTGGTGGGGCAGACGGTGGTGCCGGTGGTCGGTGCCCTGGTGGGTGGCTGGTTCCTGGCGTTGGAGCTGGTCGGTGCGCCGTTCCAGCGGCGCGGGATGCGGCTGCCGGACCGACGGTCGAAGCTGCGGGCGGACCGACCGACCGCGCTGGGCTTCGGGGCGGCGGTCTTCCTGTGTTTCCTGATCCCGCTCGGCGCGGTGCTGGTCATGCCGGCAGCCGTCGCCGGAGCCGCCCTGTTGGCCCGCCGCTCGTTCGGCCAGCACATCGAGGAGCGCTGACCCCATGGACACCGTGCTGATCCAGGGCGACATCACCGCCCAGCAGGTCGACGCGATCGTCAACGCGGCGAACTCGTCGCTGCTCGGCGGCGGGGGCGTGGACGGCGCGATCCACGACCGGGGCGGGCCGGCGATCCTGGCCGAGTGCGAGGCGTTGCGCGCCGCCCGCTACGGGCGGGGGCTGCCGACCGGGCAGGCGGTCGCCACCACGGCCGGCGACCTGCCGGCGCGCTGGGTGGTGCACACCGTCGGGCCGGTCTTCTCGCCGGGCGAGGACCGGTCGGCGCTGCTGCGCGACTGCTACGCCAACAGCCTGCGCGTCGCCGACGAGCTGGGCGCGCTGACCGTCGCGTTCCCGCTGATCTCCGCCGGGATCTACGGCTGGCCGGTCGAGGACGCGGTCGCGCAGGCGCTGACCGTGCTGCACGCGGCTACCCCGGCCCACCTGGTCGAGGCCCGGCTGGTGCTGTTCGGCGCCGACGCGTACGCGACCGCGGTGCGGGTCGCCGCCGGGCTCAGGTGAGCGTGCGCCGGCACGAC
Organism: Micromonospora sp. NPDC018662; assembly: GCF_044391475.1. Classification (NCBI taxonomy): domain Bacteria; kingdom Bacillati; phylum Actinomycetota; class Actinomycetes; order Micromonosporales; family Micromonosporaceae; genus Micromonospora; species Micromonospora sp. NPDC018662. The sequence goes on along the minus strand of NZ_JBISAC010000002.1, from coordinate 651,661 downwards.
CACTGGCTGTCGACCGGCCGGTAGCCGAGCCGCGCGTTGACGGCCAGCATCGGCGCGTTCGCCCCGTCGTTGGAGGTGTACGCGGTGCGCACCCCGCGCGCCGCGGCGGCGTGCAGCGCCGCCTGCTTGGTCAGCCGGGCCAACCCCCGCCCCCGGTGGGCCGGCAGCGTGCCGGTGAAGTCCGACCACATCCGGTCGCCGTCGCGCTTCACCAGGCTCAACGCGACCAGCTCACCGTCGATCTCGGCGACGGTGCTGGCTTCCCGGTCGAGCCCGAGGTTCTCCCAGCACTCGTGGTGCCAGAGGTCGTAGTCGAGCGCGTCCGTCGGGACGTCCCCCGGCTCGTCCCGGGACGCCTCGGCGTCCACCCGGTGGACCCGGCGCGGATCGAGGCCGGCGGCCGGCAGCAGCCGGACGCCCGGCGGCGGCTCCGGCATCGGCGGGGCCGGGTCCAGGTCGAGCGCGGAGTAGCGCAGCTCCCGGCTGGGCGTGAAGCCGTGCCGCTGCGCGAACGGCAGCGCCTCGGCGCGGGCGTGACCGAGCACCCGGGTCGAGCCGATGGCCCGTACGTGGTCGAGCGCGGCGTCGAGCAGCGCGGTGCCGGCGCCCCGTCGGCGGTGGTCCGGGTGGACGTGCAACGTGGAGATCTCGCCCACTCCGGGCGTCGAGGTCTGCATGTTGCGGTACGCCGACGCCCAGCCGACCACCTGCCCGTCCGCCTCGACGACCCAGGCCGCCCAGTCCTCGCCGGGCGGCGGCTGGTCGATCATCCGGCGGGTCGACTCGACGCCGCGCACCAGGTAGGGGAAGACCAGCTTGCGCAGTGCCACCACGGCGGGCGCGTCGTCGGGACGGGCGGCGCGGATCTCGAGGTCGCTCATCCCGGCGACCCTAGCGTTGCCACCTGTCGTCTTCCATCGGGTTTCGGCCGTGGCCGCGACCGGTCCGGACCAGCGGTCGGTCCGAGCGGGGCAGACACCTCGCGTGCGCTTGGGTACTCTCCGCGTGCTGGGTTCGTCACTGCACGGGGGCAGGTGCCTTGCCGGGTGACGGCTGGGACATGACGTGAGGAAGAGGCAAAGATGCGGGTGTTGTCAAAGGCTGTGGTCGTCGGTGCGGTCGGAGCGGCGGTGGCGGCCACGTTCGCCGGTGTCGCACTCGCCGCGGCCGACGACGCGCCGACCGAGACCAACGGCGGTTCCATCGTGGAGGATTTCAGCTACCCGGGCGCGGCGGCCATCCTGGCCCAGCAGAACGTCGAGCTGATCTCCGGTGACGGGCACATCGTGCTGGCCGACTGCGCCGCGTCTCCCGCTGGTGACGTCGGCCTGATCCAGGTCTACACGACTGAGCAGATCGGTCAGACGGGCGATGGCGTGATCTGCTTCAAGGCGCTCGCCTCGACCGGCCGGCTCGACCTGAAGGTGCCGGCTGTCTACGAGGTCCACGGTGACGGGCGGACGTCCACCACCGGCCACAACGGCACGGCGACGGTCATCACCGACGACGGGGAGAGGACCACGAAGAACCTCGACCCGAACGGCAGCATCCAGTTCGGCATCGGTGACGGCGGCACCGAGCCGACCACTCTGGTCCAGCTGACCGTCAAGCCGTAACCGACCGCCGGTCGTCGGGGACGACGACCGGCGACCCGTTCACAGGACGCCACTCCGGCATTGGCCGCGTACCACTTTGCGGTACGCGGCCAATGCTGTCTGCGCAACATCGGGTCGAGCGCCGGCCAATCCGCCGGGGACCGCGTGAAATGTCCACAATGCTGAGTACGGGGGAAAAGTGAGCAGATGGAGGATACGACCAGCCGGTCGTATGACGGTGGCGGCCACCACCGCGCTGTCGGTCGTTCTGGCGCTGGTCGGCGCGGTGCCGGCACGCGCCGAGGAAGCGCCTGTCCCCGCCGATCGCGCGCTGGTGGCGCAGGCCTGGCGTCTCGGTGGTGCCGAGGTGCGGGCCGCCGCGGAGAAGGCGTTGCTGGGGTCGGAGACCGACGTCCGGGCCTTCCTGACCACCAACTGGGAGCAGCGACGCCAGGTCGATGAGCGGATCGCCGTCAACCAGATGATGGCGAACGGCGGCCCGGCGATCAGAAGCGCGGCTCAGACGGCGCTCGACTCGCCCGAGAGCAGCTACCGGGAGTGGTTCCTGGACTCGGGCTGGCGTAACCCGTGGCGCACCGACCAGCGGGTCCGCATCAACCAGATGATGGCCGCCGGGGGCGCTCAGCTCAAGGTGGCGGCGCAGAAGGCGCTCGACAGCAACGACGACGACGCCTACCAGGACTTCATCGATGCCGGCTGGCGCACGCCCTGGCAGACCGACCTGCGGATCAAGGTAAACCAGATCAAGGCCGGCGGCGGGCCCGAGGTGAAGGTCGTCGCCCAGCGAGCCCTCGACGCCGGGACACCGGAGGCGTTCACCCGGTTCATCGACGAAGAGTGGGAGGTGGCGTCCGCCCGGGACCAGGAGACGGCGACTATCGCCGACCTGGCGAGCGCCGCGACCGAGGCGAGCCAGACGTCGGCCCGGGAGACGCAGGCCGCCAAGGAGAACGCCGAGAAGGCAGCGGCGGAGGCCGCCGCCGCGCGCGCCGCCGCCGAACGAGCGAAGGAAGCCACCGCGAGCGCCCAGGGCAACGCCCAGGCCGCCGCGGCGGCGGCCAAGCAGGCGGCAGTCGCGGCCGACAACGCCGCCGACGCCGCCCGCGAGGCGGTCGGTGCGGCGAACGCCGCCAGCGCCGCGGCCCGAGTCGCGGCGAGCGCCGCCTCCCGCGCCGCCTCCGCCGCCTCCCGAGCAGGTCAGGCGGCATCAAAGGCGTATCGGGCGGCGGCCGATGCCGCAGTGGATGCCAACAAGGCCAGCGATGCCCGGGTCGCTGCCCAGGCGGCACGAGACATCGCGGTCGGTGCGAAGAAGGCAGCGGACGCAGCCGCGGCGGCGGGAAACGCCGCCAAGGAGGCGGGACTCGCCGCCAAGGCGGCCACCTCGGCCGGCCAGCAGGCCACTGCTGCCGCGCAGGCTGCCGAGCAGGCGGGCGTCTATGCCCAGCAGTCCGGTGCGAACGCGGCGGAGGCGATCGCCGCGGCCGCTGCCGCACGGGCGAACGCCGACCGCGCGAACCGGGCGGCCGGTGCGGCGAGTGCCTTCGCGGACGCCGCGGCGACGGCGGCCTACAAGGCACGGGACGCGGCCAACAAGGCGGTGGCCGACGCCAACGCGGCGGCTCAGGCCGCGGACGAGGCCGCGGCGCATGCGGGCGAGGCGGCCTACGCCGCGCAGCGCGCGACCGCGCACGCCAACGCGGCCACCGCTGCGGCCCAGGCCGCCATCAACGCGGCCAACGAGGCGAAGACGGTCTACGACGCCGCGCGTACGGCCGAGAGGGAGCGCATCGCCACCGCTGCCCAACAGGCCGAGCAGGCGGCCCTGGCAGCAGCGGCAAAGGTGACCGCGCAGCAGTCGAGGGTCAGTCTCGAGCGGGAGCAGGCCGCTCAACGTTCGGCGGAGACGAACCGCCTCCTGGCCGAGGCGACCGCTCCCGGTACGGACCCCGCGCTCGCGGTGACCGACGCGCGCAAGGTCGCTCTCGCCCTGGCCCGGTCCGACGGGCAGTGGACGAGGACCGCCGCGCTCGAGGCGCTCGGTGGCAGCGACGAGATGGTGCTGGAGTACGTGCGTACCGGCCTGCCGCAGGCAGCCGCCCAGGACGATCGCAAGACGCTGACCGATCTGGCGGTCGGCGGCTCCGATGCGATGAGCGCCGCGGCCCAGGCCGCCCTCGCGGGGTCGGACGCGCAGGTCGCGGAGTTCCTGCGCACCCGGGACTATCCGGGGAGGGTGCAGGACGACCGACTGGCCGTCAACAACGTTCAGGCCGAGGCCCGGGAAGCCGGCAACACGGTCGTCGTGCAGAAGGCCCAGGACGCGCTGGACGCCGGCACGGGCCCGGTGTTGGCTGCTTTCCTGGCCACCGGTCAATACCAGGCCGAGTCGATGGACGCGCGGGTCAAGGCGAACCAGATCCTGAGCGCTGCGGCCCCCGGGTCGGAACTGGCGGGCGCTGCGCAGGCCGCGCTCGACGGTCCTCCGGCACTCCTCAACGAGTTCCTCCGGTCCGGCCGCTACACGGCCGCCCAGCACGACTACGACAGCGCGACACACAACGCGGTGGTGTCGGGCCTGCTCGCGGAGGCCTCCCGGGCGGCGACGAGTGCCCTGGCGAGTGCGCAGGAGGCACAGGCGGTCGCGGCGAAGGCTCGCGGCGACGCGGCGCTCGCCAACACCTATGCCCAACAGGCCAAGCAGTCGGCGATCGATGCCCAGGGATTCGCTCAGCAGGCACTGAACTCCGCCAACGACGCCGAGCGCTCGGCCCAGCAGGCGGCGGCGTCGGCAGCGACCGCCAGGGACGCGGCGGCCAGGGCGACCGCCTCGGCCGACGAGGCGAGCAAGTCCGCTGTGTGGGCGCAGGCTTCCGCCGCGCGCGCGCGGAAGTACGCCGCGGAAGCGTTCGCCTCGTACAAGCGGGCGTTCGACTCCTCGATGGCCGCGAAGAAGGATGCGGCACTGGCCGCGGTCGCTGCGAACGAGGCGCTCGCCGTGGTCAAGCAGAAGATCGCGGACGAGGAGGCGCAACGGATCGGCAGCGAGGCTGCCAAGTGCATGCAGAAGTATCCGGGCACCCTGCCGCTGTACGAGAAGCTCCGCAAGGAATGTGTGGCCATCGGCAGTGCTACGGCCACCGACACCGTCAAGCGGATGCTGGTGTTCGGCGAGACCTGCGGACACATGTACCGGCAAGGCACGGAGGCGCACAAGAACTGCCTCTACGACGTGCTGAACCCGGAGTTCATCTACAACCGCCAGCTCGAACTGGCCCAGCCGCTCATCGACGCCGCCGTCATGGTGATGTTCGCGTTCGTCGGGCTCGAACTGGGCCTGCTGTGCGCGGTGCTGGAGCCGTGCGGGCTCTTCCTCATCGCGAACAGCCCGGAGTTCGGCGCGCTGTACGGCGAGGCGGCGCTGCTGGGCCTGTATGGAACCGCCGGCACCGCGGCGGGTATCCGGGCCGCCGGCATGCTCGAACGGATCAGCGCCCAGGCCGAGGCGGATGAAGCCGCGCTGGCTCGTATCACGGCGGCGATGAATCGCCCGCCGAGCGGCAACGGATTGATCCTTCCGCCCGGCACCACCCAGGCGACGTTCGACGATTCGATGGGGCTACTGCGTCAGGCGGTGCGGGACAAGGGATACAACGGCGAACTGATGCTGCACGGCAGTCGGGTCGGGGGCACCCCCAGGGCGAACTCCGACTTCGACTTCGCGATCCGGGTGTCGGACGCCGAGTTCGATCGCATCGCTCAGGCCCGTCTCGCCACCCTGAAACCGGGAGGCAACCGATGGGCGACGCTTCAGCACGGCATCAGAGTCGGTAAGATCCAGCGAGGCGAGATCGGCCTGAGCGGCACCGGCAGGCAGCTTGAGAAGTCGCTGGGCGTCGAGGTCGACATCTCGGTGATCCGCATCGGTGGCCCGTTCGATGTCGGACCCTGGTATGCGGTGGGAGGCTGACGTGGCGAGCGACCAGACCGAGGAATACGACGAGTGCCGTCTCTTCGTCGATGGCCTCGGCTCTGCCGAGGAAACCGTGGAGCGGCTGCTGGGTTCGCAGAACTACCAGCGGGTCGACCAGTCGTTGCGAGTGACGGACGGGGTCTGGGCCGCGGTCAGGAAGAACAAGTCGATGCCCCGGGATGCGGGGCCGGATCTGATCGCCGGTACGCCCTCGTTCCTGACCTGGCCGGTCACGGTCGAGGTCTTCCGGGATGAGGGGGTCGACGACGCCGCCATGCTCGCCGCCGTGCGGAAGGTGGTCGCCGACCTACGGGAACTCCGTGGTGAGGTGGTCGTGTCGGCCGACTTCGAAGACGAGCTGTAGCCCACTCGTCCCGTCGTGACAGGTGTGCCCGCCGTCCCTTGGACGGCGGGCACACCTGGTCCTGGCCGAGGTTCGTTCAGGCGGACTCGCGCACCACCAGCTCCGTCGGGAGCATCAGGGCCTGCTCGACGTGCTCGCCGGCGGCGATGCGCAGCAGTTGCCGGGTCATCGCGCGGCCCAGCTCCACTATCGGTTGCCGCACGGTGGTCAGCGGCGGTTCGGTGTACGCGGCGGTCTCGATGTCGTCGAACCCGATCACCGCGACCTCGTCGGGCACCCGCCGGCCGGCCTCGCGCAGCGTACGCAGGGCGGCGTGCGCCATCAGGTCGGAGGCGGCGAACACCGCGTCCAGCGCCGGGTCGGCGGCGAGCAGTTCGCGCATCGCGGCGGTGCCGGACTCCCGGGTGAAGTCGCCGTACGCGACCAGTTCCGGCAGCCCGGCGGCGGTGAGCGCGGCCCGGTAGCCGATCAGCCGCTCGATGCCGGCGACCATGTCCTGCGGGCCGGCGATGGTGGCGATCCGCCGTCGGCCGGTCGCGATCAGGTGCTCGACCGCCCGGGTGACGCCGCCGGTGTGGTCCACGTCGACGTATGGCACGTCGGCGCCGCCGAGCGGCCGGCCGCTGCACACCACCGGGATGCCGAGCCGGGCGAGCCGGCCGGGCAGCGGGTCCTCGCCGTGCAGCGAGGCGAAGAGCACGCCGTCGACGTGCCGCCCGGTGGTGTACCGCTCGACCCGTTCGTGCCCGGCCGGCGAGCCGGCCAGCATCAGCACGAGTTGCTTGTCGGCCGCCTCCAGTTCCTGCGCGGCGCCGCGGATGATGCCGGGGAAGACCTGGTCGTCGGAGAAGACCCGGGTGGCCGCCTCGGGCATGACCAGCGCGACCGAGTCGGTGCGCTGGGTGACCAGGCTGCGGGCGGCGAGGTTCGGGACGTACCCGAGTTCCTCGACCGCCCGGCGGACCGCCTGCTGGATCGACTCGGCGACCGTGGTCGAGCCGTTGACCACCCGGGAGACCGTGGCCCGGGAGACGCCGGCCCGTCGGGCCACCGCCTCCAGGGTCGGCCGTTGTGCCGTCGTCATCCCCGTTACCACCACCTCGTCACAGCCCGTTCCGGGCGATCACCTCCTGGTACCAGCGGGCGCTCTGCTTGGGTGTGCGCCGCTGGGTCAGGTAGTCGACGTGGACGATCCCGAACCGCTTCCGGTATCCCTCGGCCCATTCGAAGTTGTCCAGCAACGACCATACGAGATAGCCGCGCAGGTCGACCCCGCGGGCGATGGCCTCGTGCGCGGCGCGCAGGTGTCCGTCGAGGTAGGCGGTCCGGTCGGCGTCGGCCACCCGGCCCGTCTCGTCCCGGGTGAGGTCCGGGAACGCGCCGCCGTTCTCGGTGATCATCAGCGGCAGCCCGGGGTGGTCGGTGGCCACCCGTTCCAGCAGCCGGGTGAGCCCGGCCGGCTCGATCGCCCAGCCCATGTCGGTGAGCGTCCCGGTCGCCGGCTGGAACTCCACCGAGCCCTCGGTGCCCGGGTACGCGCTGCCGCCCGCGCCGTCCGCCCGCCCGGCGACGTAGGTGGGCGCGTAGTAGTTCAGGCCGAGCAGGTCCAGCGGCGCGGCGATGATCTTCTCGTCGCCGTCCCGGACGAAGTCCGTCGCCACCATCCGGTTGACGTGCGCCAGCACGTCCGCCGGGTAGCCGGCGCCGGTCAGCGGGTCCAGGAAGATCCGGTTGTGCAGGCCGTCGACCAGCCGTACCGCCTCGGCGTCCGCGGCGCTGCCGGCGTCGACCGGCTGCACGTCGGCCAGGTTGAGCGTGATCCCGAGCGTCTCCGCGCCGGCCGCGCGCAGCGCCCGTGCGGCCAGGCCGTGGCCGAGCAGCAGATGGTGTACGGCCCGGAACGCGTCCCCGGCGTCCTGCCGGCCCGGCGCGTGCACCCCGTTGCCGTAGCCGAGGTACGCCGAGCACCACGGCTCGTTCAGCGTGGTCCAGGTGCGGACCCGGTCACCGAGGCGGCGGTGCACGGCGACCGCGTAGTCGGCGAAGTGCTCGGCGGTCTCCCGGACGGTCCAGCCGCCCCGGTCCTCCAGCGGCTGCGGCAGGTCCCAGTGGTAGAGCGTGACGATCGGGTCGATGCCCCGCGCCAGCAGCGTGTCGGTCAGCCGGTCGTAGAAGTCGAGCCCGCGCGGCTCGACCGGGCCGGTGCCGTCCGGCCGGATCCGGGACCAGGCCACCGAGAACCGGTACGCGCGCAGCCCCAGCTCGGCCATCAGCGCGACGTCCTCGGCGTACCGGTGGTAGTGGTCGCAGGCCACGTCGCCGGTGTGGCCCTGGTGCACGGCGCCCGGCGTACGACTGAAGGTGTCCCAGATCGACGGGCCGCGGCCGTCCTCACGGGCGGCGCCCTCGATCTGGTACGCGGCGGTGGCCGCCCCCCAGACGAATCCCTCGGGGAATCGGACGTTCGTCATGCCTTGACCGCACCTTCCATGATCCCGCCGATGATCTGGCGGCCGAACAGGACGAAGACCAGCAGCAGCGGCAGCGTGGCGATGGCCGTGCCGGTGAACACCTGCGACATGTCCTGGTAGTAACCGTCGGAGAGGGCCCGCAGCGACAGTTGCACGGTGGGGTTCTCCGGGTCGTTGAGCACCGCGTACGGCCACAGGAAGTCGTTCCAGGTGGTCATGAACGTGAGCAGGCCGAGCACGGCGGCGGCCGGGCGCAGCGCGGGCAGCACCACGTTCCAGTAGATCCGGGCGGTGTTGCAGCCGTCCATCCGGGCCGCCTCGATCAGCTCGGTGCTGACCGCCTGGCCGGCGTACTGCCGCATCATGAACACGCCGAAGCCGGTGACCAGCGCCGGCACGATCACGGCGGGCAGCCGGTCGTTCCAGTTCAGCTTCGTCATCAGCAGGTAGAGCGGGATCACGCCGAGCTGGGTGGGCACCATCATGGTGGCGACGATGACCAGCAGCAGCGCGTTGCGCCCGCGGAAGCGCAGCTTGGCGAACGCGAACCCGGCCAGCGTGGCGAAGAAGACCACCGAGACGGTCACCGTGACGGCCACGATCGTCGAGTTGATCAGGCCGGTGAGGAAGTACGCGTCGGTGTTGTCGAAGAGCCGGGCGATGTTGGCGCCGAGGTTGCCGCCGGGCGTCAGCGGCGGTGGGACCTGGCCCATCGCGTCGCTGGTGCGGCTGGCCACCACGAACATCCAGTAGATCGGGAAGATCGACAGCAGGGCCGACAGCCCCAGGGCCAGGTAGGTGAGGCGGCTGGCCGACCAGACGCGGGTCATCGGGAGACCTCCTTGCGGGAGCCGCCGCCGAGCCGGCGCAGGAGCAGGACGTTGATCGCCGCGACCACCGCGATCAGCGCGAAGAGCAGCCAGGCGATGGCGGAGCCGTAACCGAAGTTGTAGTGCGGCGCGAACGCGTTCTCGAACATGTACATGGTCACCGTCTGCGACTCGCGCAGTGGCCCGCCGCGGATCGCGTTGGTGCCGGAGTTGAACATCCGCGGCTCGGTGAAGAGCTGGAGGCCGCCGATGGTGGAGATGATCACCGCGAAGATGATGGTGGGCTTGAGCAGCGGCACCGTGATGGACCAGAACTGCCGGGCCCGGCCCGCGCCGTCGATCGACGCCGACTCGTACAGGTCGCGGGGGATGGCCTGCATGGCGGCCAGGAAGATCAGGGCGTTGTAGCCGGTCCACCGCCAGTCGACCATGGTGGAGATGGCGACCCAGGCGGCGAACCTGTTCGCCTTCCAGTCGATCGCGCTCACGCCGACGTGGTCGAGCAGCCAGTTGATCATGCCGAACTCGCGGCCGAACAGCACCGCGAACACGATCGCCACCGCGGCGGTCGAGGTGACGTTCGGGACCAGCACCGCCATCCGCCACGTGGTGCGGGCGCGGAGCTGGCGGTTGAGCAGGTTGGCCAGCCAGAGCGCGGCGAGGAGCTGCGGGACCGTGGAGATCACGAAGATGCCCAGCGTGTTGACCACGGAGTGCCAGAAGTCCGGGTCGGCGAGGAGCTGGCTGTAGTTGTCGAGGCCGATGAACGGGTGCTCGGCGCCGAGCAGGTCCCAGTCGTGCAGCGAGACCCAGAACGTGTACGCCAGCGGGTACGCCCCGAAGACGCCGAAGAGCAGGAAGAACGGGGCGATGTAGAGGTACGGCGAGTATTTGGTGTCGAACCGGCTGAGCCGGGCGCCCCGGACGGGACGGCTGTGCCGGGGGGCCGGTGCGACCGGCGGGCGGGCGTCGAGCTGGACTGCCATGACCTGAGAATTCCTTCCCGCCGTGCGGGCGGCACCCGTCGCCGGGACCGCCCGCACGCGCTGCTCGGGTTACTTGGCGGCGGCCTTCTCGGCGTTGGCGACGGCGTCGGTCCAGCCCTGCTGCGGGGAGCGCTTGCCCAGCTCCACGGTGCGTACGGCGTTCTCCACCTCGGTGCGGACGGCCTGGTTCTTCGGGCCCATGTAGACCGGCTTCAGGTTCTTGGCGCCCTCGGCGAAGATCTTGCCGACCGGGGCCTCGGAGAAGTAGGCGTTCTTCGAGTCGACGATCGCCGGGTCGGCCAGCGCCTGCGGGGACGAGGGCAGCGGGCCCTTGAGCTTGAACGCGCCGATCTGGCCCTTGGCGCTGGTCAGGAACTTGGCCAGCTCGATGGCCTCGGCCTGGTGCTTGCTCTGCTTCGGCACGGCGAGGAAGGAACCGCCCCAGTTGCCGCCGTTGCCGGGCACCTGGGCGATGTCCCACTTGCCCTTCGCGGCCGGGCCGGCGTTGCCCTCGATCACGCCGGTCATCCACGCCGGGCAGGCGATGGTGGCGAACTTCGACTGCTTGAACGCGGAGACCCACTCCTCCGACCAGGAGCCGTACTTGCCGGAGAGGCCGGAGTCGACGATGTCCATGGTGATGTCGTACGCCTGCCGTACCGCCGGGTTGGTGCCCACGACCAGGTTGTTGCTGGTGTCGTAGTAGCTGTAGCCGGTGGTGTTGCCGGCGGTCTGGAGCAGGATGGTGTTGAACGTGTTGGTCGCGGCGTCGAGGAACGCGGCGCCGGTCTTCTTCGCGGTGAACTGCTCGCCGACCTTGACGTAGTCCTGCCAGGTGGGCCACAGCTTCGACACGGCCTCCCGGTCGGTGGGCAGGCCGGCCTTGGCGAACAGGTCCTTGCGGTAGCACATGGCCATGCCGCCGACGTCGGTGCCGAGGCCGATGAGCTGCTTGCCGTCGGCGGTGAGCCCCTGGTTCCACTTCCAGTCGAGGAAGTTGCCCTTCAGGTCGGCCGCGCCGTGGTCGAGCAGGTTCACGAAGTTCTGCGGGTTCGCCTTGTACTCGACCAGCAGCCCCTCCTCGATGGCGACCACGTCGCCGGCGCCCTTGCCGGCGGCGAGCCACTGGGTGAGCTTCGGCGAGTACTCGTCGAGGTTGCTGCCGGTGCCCCGCTCGACGATCTTCACGTCGGGGTGGCTGGCCATGTACTCCTGGTAGAGGTCCGCGTAGCCGAACTGGCCGAAGACGTCGACGGTGAGCGTGACCGGCCCGTCGGCGGCGGGCTCGTCGCCGCCGCCGCAGCCGGTGGTGCCGAGCAGTGCGGTGGCGGCGACGAGGGCCACCGCCGCCAGTCGACGGCGCGTGAAGGTGAGCATGCTGTCCTGACCTCTCGGGGTCGTAACGGGTGGTGGAGGGCGGTTCCGGTACTCAGAGAGCGCTCTCACGAGAGCGTGGTCGATGCCCTCGGTCCTGTCAAGAGAGCGCTCTCAGAGCGTCCGAAAAAAGCGGAGAGGGGCGGTCACCGCCCCTCTCCGCCGATATCGGGTGCTGTGTCAGCCCACCCGCAGCCCCTCCAGCAGGCTGCGGTCACCGGCCACGCCCAGCGTGTCGAAGCTGACCCGGCCCATCAGCGCCAGCAGCAGATCACTGGCCGTGCCGGTCACCTGTGCCCGGGCCCGGTGGTCGTCGTGGTCGAGGATCGTCGCGGTGTCCAGCAACGCGACCCCCTCGCCCCGCAACCGCAGGTACCACTCCTGCGCGGCGTCGGTCGCGGTCAACTGGACCACCCCGTGCCACTGGCCGGACCGGACCCGCCGGCCCGCCGGCAACCAGGTGTCCAGCACCTCGCTCACCCCGTCGGCCGCGAGCTTGGCCTCGATCGGGTCACCCGCACCGATGGCGAGCTGGGCGTCCCAGCGGTGCACCGCCGTCTCGTGCGCCACCCGGCGCGGCCAGAAACCGGCCTTCTTCGGCTGGGGCGCGAAGTTCCACGCCGGCGTCTCCGGGTCCAGCCCCTCCAGCAGCGCGGTCAGCCGCTCGTACTCCTGGGCGTACCACCGGGACGGGGTGAGACCGGCCGGCGGCTCCGCATCCCGCCGCTCCGGACGGCCGGTGCCACCGGCGGTCAGCACGGTGCCCACCCAGAGGTAGGTGCGGGTCAGGTGATGGGCGAGATCGGTGACCGTCCAGCCGGGACAGGACAGCACGGGTGTCTCGGGAGGCGCCTCCGCCACCGCCGTGGCGAACGCGGGGCCCTCCGTCCGCAACGCGCCGATCCAGAAGTCCTTCGTGTGGTGCAGTCTGCTCATCGCCATCCTCCCGGGGGTGACCGGGCCACCAGTGGGTGCCACGGCTACCCCTCAGCCTAGGGTGAAAGGCGTGCCAGACGTCTACGCCGAACCGACGACCGCCGCCGGACCGACCGATCCGGCCACCCTGGCGCGCTACACCACGCTGCGCCTCGGCGGCCCGGCCGGTCGGCTGGAGATCGCCGGCGACGCCGCCGCGATCGTGCGGAAGGTGCGGGAGGCGGAGGCCCGCGAGCAGGCAGTGCTGGTGCTGGCCGGCGGCAGCAACGTGGTGATCGGCGACCAGGGCTTCCCCGGCACCGTCGTGCTCGTCCGCTCCCGGGGCCTCGCGGTCGTCGCCGAGCACGGCGACACCGTCACGGTACGCGTGGCCGCCGGCGAGCCGTGGGACGACCTCGTCGCCGCCACCGTCGAGCGCGGCTGGGCCGGGCTGGAGTGCCTCTCCGGCATCCCCGGCTCGACCGGCGCGACGCCGATCCAGAACGTCGGCGCGTACGGCCAAGAGGTCGCCGACACGATCGTCGCGGTCGAGGCGTACGACCGCACGGGCCGCGAGGTGGTCCGGATCCCGGCGGCCGACTGCGGCTTCGCCTACCGGGGCAGCATCTTCAAGTACAGCGACCGCTGGGTGGTGCTCTCGGTCGACTTCCGGCTCACCCGCGCACCGCTCTCCGGCCCGATCCGCTACCCGGAACTGGCCCGCGCGCTCGGCGTCGAGGTGGGGGACCGGGCGCCCCTGGCCGATGCCCGGGCCGCCGTACGCCGGCTGCGGGCCGGCAAGGGCATGGTGCTCGACGCGACCGACCCGGACACCTGGTCGGTCGGCTCGTTCTTCACCAACCCGGTGCTCGACCGCGAGGCGTACGAGCTGCTCCGGGCGCGCGCCGCCGACCTGGGCGTGGGCGAGCCGCCGGCCTGGCCGGGCGCCGGTGACGTGGTGAAGGTCAGCGCGGCCTGGCTGATCGAGCAGGCCGGCTTCGGCAAGGGGTACGCCGGCCCGGGGGGCGTCGCCATCTCCACCAAGCACACGCTGGCGCTCACCAACCGTTCCGGCGCCGCCAGCACCGCCGCGCTGGTGGCACTGGCCCGGGAGATCCGCGACGGCGTGCACGCCCGCTTCGGCGTCCCCCTCCACCCCGAGCCCGTCCTGGTCAACTGCACCATCTGACCCTTTTCGCCCCGGCCCACCTTCGTGTCTGATACCCCGCCGCCGCTTCGTGCCGCCCGTGCTCCGCTCCGTGCCGACCCTGCCCGGCTCCGTGCACGAGGGCGCTGACGAACCTCGCCACGGCGCTGACGAACCTCGCCACGATCTAACGCCGACCCCGAGTTGAGATCGATCTTCCAAAATGTGGGAAACGCAGAGATCTTGGAAGGAAAAGGCCCTCATGGGGGCCATTCGATACCAAGATCTCTGCGCCGGGGTCGGGACGGCAGCGATCATGGAGGTGTAGCACCTCGCGAAGCCTCAGAAGCTAGATCTTGGGGCGCCATAACTCCATGATCGGCAAGGCGAGGCCGGGTGGGGCGGGGTCAGGTGGGGGCTATGGCGGGCCAGGGGAGGGTCAGGTAGCCGTGGCGCCAGGCGCTCGGACGGTCCTGGACGGGCCAGCCCGCCTCCTTCAGCGCGGCCACCGAGCGCAGCCAGCGCTGGCGGGGGCCGAACGGGGCGTATCCGGCGGTGGAGCGCCAGGCGTGCGCCAGCGCGCCGAACAGCTCGTGCACGCGCTCACCGGGCACGTTGCGATGGATCAGCGCCTTCGGCAGCCGCTCGGCCAGCGTCGCCGGGCTCTCCAGCGCGGTCAGCTTCGCGGCCAGCGTGAGCGTGCGCGGCCCGGTGGCGTCCAGCAGCACCCACGCGCCGAGCCGCCCCAGCTCGTCGCAGGTCCCCTCGACCAGCAGCCCGCCCGGCGCGAGCCGCCCGGTGATCGTGCGCCAGGCGTCGGCGACCTCGCTCTCGTCGTACTGTCGCAGCACGTTGCACGCCCGCACCAGGGCGGGACGCAGCCCGGCCAGCTCGAAGCCGCCCCGGGCGAACGTCAGCCCGGGCGGGTCGGCGGCCGGTTGGGCGGCGGCGACGCGTACCGGATCGATCTCCAGCCCGACCACCCGCACGTCCGCGCGGACGCCGGTCGCGAGCCGGGCCCGCAGTTCGACCGGGGTGACCGGGGTGGCGCCGTAGCCGAGGTCCACCACCAGCGGGTCGGCGGCGGCGCGGAGCGCGTCGCCGCAGGTCTCGACGATCCAGTTGTCCACCCGCCGGAGCCGGTTCGGGTTCGTGGTGCCCCGGGTGACGACGCCCAAGGGCTTCATCAGCGCCTCCCCGGTTCGCGACTGCGGGGCTCGCAGACCCGGCTCACTCCTCGCGCTTCACGCTAGACCCGGTGCACCTTGTGCTGCGCGGCCTGGGCCAGCGGGCGGACCACCAGCCGGTCGACGTTGACGTGGTGCGGGCGGGTGGCGCACCAGGCGACGCAGTCGGCCACGTCGTCGGCGACCAGCGGCTCGGCCACGCCGGCGTAGACCGCCTCGGCGCGGTCCGCGTCACCGCCGAACCGCACCAGGCCGAACTCCTCGGTCCGCACCATGCCCGGGTCGATCTCGATCACCCGCACCGGCCGGCCGCACAGCTCCAGGCGCAACGTGCCGGCGATCGCGGTCTGCGCGTGCTTGGCCGCCGTGTAGCCCCCGCCGCCCTCGTAGACGACGTGCCCGGCGGTCGAGCTGACGATCACCACGGTGCCGGTGCCGGAGCGCTCCAGCGCGGGCAGCAGCGCCTTGGTGACCCGCAGCGTGCCGAGCACGTTGACGTCGTACATCCACTGCCAGTCGGCGACGTCGGCGCTCTCGACCGGGTCCAGGCCGCGCGCGCCGCCGGCGTTGTTCACCAGCAGCGTGACCGGCCCGGGCGCGGCGTCCGCGGCGGCGGCCAGGCCGGCGACGGACTCGTCCGAGGTCACGTCGCACGCCACCGCGGTGGCCGCGCCGCCGGCCGCCTCGATCTCGGCGACCAGCGCGGCCAGCCGGTCGGTACGCCGCGCCGCGGCCAGCACGTGGAAACCCTCGGCGGCCAGCCGGCGGGCGGTGGCCGCGCCGATCCCGCTGGACGCTCCGGTGACGATGGCGACTGCTGTCATCCGGCCATTCTCTCCCGCCGTCGCGGTCCGTGCCGCGATGAGGTCCGTCACGCCCGGGAACCCGCCGCAGGCATTTCCGAACCCCGATGGGGAAGATGACACCCGGCGTACGGGTTGACCGAGAGGCGCCGGTCGTGCGGGACGGCATCAACCGTGACAGAGGGAGCGGACGTGGCGGAGTTGCACACCGGTGTGGGTCGTCAACGAGGTGCCCTGCCGTGGCCCCGGCCGCGCCGCATCGCCACCCTCTCGGTGCACACCTCGCCGCTGCACCAGCCCGGCACCGGTGACGCGGGCGGCATGAACGTCTACATCCTGGAGGTCGCCCGGCGACTGGCCGAGGCCGACGTCGAGGTGGAGATCTTCACCCGGGCCACCGCCGGCGACCTGCCCCCGGTGGTCGAGATGGCGCCCGGGGTGACCGTCCGGCACGTCACCGCCGGGCCGCTGGAGGGGCTGACCAAGGAGGAGTTGCCCGGGCAGCTCTGCGCGTTCACCGCCGGCGTGCTGCGGGCCGAGGCGGCCCGCCCGCCCGGCCACTACGACCTGATCCACTCGCACTACTGGCTCTCCGGCCAGGTCGGCTGGCTGGCCAAGGAGCGCTGGGGTGTCCCGCTGGTGCACACCGCGCACACCCTGGCGAAGGTCAAGAACGCCCGGCTCGCCGCCGGGGACCGGCCGGAGCCGAAGGCCCGGGTGATCGGCGAGGAACAGGTGGTCGCCGAGGCGGACCGGTTGGTCGCCAACACCCGGGTGGAGGCCCGCGACCTGCTCGACCGGTACGCCGCCGACCCCGACCGGGTGGCCGTGGTGGAGCCCGGCGTGGACCTGGACCGCTTCCGCCCCGCCGCCGGTGACCGGGAGGCCGCGACCCGGGCCGCCCGCCGTCGCCTCGGTCTGCCGGTCGACGGCTACGTGGTCGCGTTCGTCGGCCGCATCCAGCCACTCAAGGCCCCGGACGTGCTGGTCCGCGCCGTCGCCGCGCTGCGCGAACGGGATCCCGCGCTCGCCGGCGAGCTGACGGTGGTGATCTGCGGCGGCCCCAGCGGCAGCGGGCTGGACCGGCCCACCGCGCTGATCGAGCTGGCCCGCTCGCTCGGCGTGGCCGACCGGGTCCGTTTCCTCCCGCCGCGCACCGGCGACGACCTGCCCGCGCTCTACCGCGCCGCCGACCTGGTCGCGGTGCCGTCGCACAACGAGTCGTTCGGGCTGGTCGCGCTGGAGGCGCAGGCCTGCGGCACGCCGGTGCTGGCCGCCGCCGTGGGCGGGCTGGTCACCGCCGTACGCGACGGCGTCAGCGGGATGCTCATCGACGGTCACGACCCGGTCGACTGGGCCCGGGCCCTGGCCCGCCTGCTGCCCGAGCGGAGGCGTCGCGCGATGCTGGCCCGGGGCGCCGAGCGGCACGCCCGTGACTTCTCCTGGCACCGGACCGTCTCCGGGCTGCTCGCGGTCTACGGCGAGGCGATCACCGAGCACCGGGTCCGGCTGGCCGGCCGGCTCGGCGACCCGGCGCTCAGTTGTTCCTGGTGACCGCCGCCGGGCGGCGCGGAGCCGGTCGACCGTAGAGTGGGCGCGATGAGCCGTACGAGTGAGGTCGCCGCCCTGATCGAGGCCGTCTGCGCGGAGCGCGAGCTGGAGTGGGAGTCCACCGGCGAGGCGTCGTACGCGGTGACCCTGCCGGGCACGCACAAGCTCAAGACGATCTGCAACCTGATCGTCGGCGAGCACGCGTTGCGGATCGAGGCGTTCGTGATGCGCCAGCCCGACGAGCGCCGCGAGGAGCTGTGGGCCTGGCTGTTGCAGCGCAACGCGCGGATGTACGGCGTCTCGTTCTCCATCGACGCGGCCGGCGACGTCTACCTGACCGGCCGGGTGAACCTGGCCGGGCTCGACGCCGACGAGCTGGACCGCCTGTTCGGCTCCGTGCTGACCTACGCCGACGAGTCGTTCGACAGCATGTTGGAGATCGGCTTCGGGGCCGCCATCCGCCGCGAGTGGGAGTGGCGGGTGAAGCGCGGCGAGTCGACCGCCAACCTGGCCGCGTTCGCCCACCTCTTCGAGCCGTCGAACCCGGCCGGCCCGGCCGCCGGAGGTTCGGAGCCCGCCTGACGGGTATGCCGCACCGCGCGGTGCGGAGCACTGGGACCCACCGCGGGCCGAGGACGGACTGTCGAGGAGCGTGTCCCATGGCTCAGCGCAACAGCTCAGGTCGCGGCACGACTGCGACCCGGACGAAGCGGCAAACCGGTAACCAGACGCCGAACACCCCGAGGGTGTCGGAGTCCGAGATCTCCCGGATGAAGGTCGACGACATCCGGGGCCAGCTCCGCCGGCGCGGGGTCTCCGGGACCTCCGCGCTGCGCAAGCCGGAGCTGGTGAAGACGCTCGCGCGCACCATGCGCGCGGAGGGTCGCGGCGGCGCGGCCCGGCGCAGCACCGGACCGGCCGGCCGGCCGGCGGCCGCGAAGAAGACCGCCGCGGCGAAGCGGACCGCCGCCCGGAAGACCACGTCGGCCCGCCGGAAGGCCACCGCTCCGGCCAAGGCCGCGCCGGCCGCCCGGGCCACCGGCGCCCGGGCCAAGGCGACGGGTACGCGCAAGGCGGCGCCCGCCCGCGCGAAGGCGACCGCCTCGCGCGCGAAGGCGGCACCCTCGCGCGCGAAGGCGGCGCCCGCTCGCGCCAAGGCGGCTCCGTCGCGCGCGAAGGCGGCTCCGTCGCGCGCGAAGGCGGCTCCGGCGCGCAGGGCGGCACCCGCGCGGGCGCAGGCCGCGCCGACGCGGGGGCCGGCGTCCAGCCGGTCGATCGGGTCGTCGCAGCTCGTCACGTCCCTCGCGGACCGTCCGGAGCGTCCGGGGCGCAGCCTGGTGACCCGCAACCACGACGTGATCCAGCGCTGGGCCCGGGCCCGGGGCGCGAAGCCGGCCACCATCGCCGGCACCGAGCGGGGCGACCGGCCCGGCGTGCTGACGTTCAACCTGCCGGGTTACCGGGAGAGCAGCCGGATCCGGGAGATCACCTGGGACGACTGGTTCCGGACGTTCGACTCGCGACGACTGAACCTGATCTACCAGGAGCAGATGCGGGACGGCCGGCAGAGCAACTTCTTCCGGACTGAGAACCCGAATCGCGAGGATGGCTGAGGTTTACGGGAATGGTCGACGGGAACCCGCTTGTTGGCCACACCGGAGACCGCAGCAGCGACAGCCGGATTCCCGACACGGGTGCTGTGACGGGTAAGACAGCGATCCGGGTTGAATCCGGAATCCGGGCGAACTAACTTTATTGCACCGCGTACCGCTTGTTTTCGTTCGGGGGAGCGGCGGATCGATCAGATCCGCGCAGGCGAGACGCGAAGATCGGGTGGAGCACACCGTTGGGGGACGGTGCCGCCCGTGGAAACCGGCGGCGCGAGCGGGCGACGCTTACGGGGGTGAGTGTCGCCCGCCGCCGCCGGGCGTACGGTGCGAGCGCCCATCTCGACGGGGGTCGGGGTGGGCGCTCGGCCGTTCTCACCGACGGATCGTCATCGTCTCCACCGGCCGGGACGCGGCCCGCAGCGCGGCGACCCGGCGTTCCCGCGGCGGCCCGGCGAGCAGGTGCCCGGCGGCGGCCAGCAGGCCCAGCCCGCCCACCACCAGCCAGTGCCGTTCGCCGAGCCGCTCCAGGCTGAGCCCGCCGAGCGCCGGCGCCACGAAGGACGCCGCCGGGAACGTCAGGTAGAACACCGACTGGTAGCGGGCGCGCAGCTCCGGCGGAGCGAGGTCCGCGTTGATCTGCGCGTTCGGTGGCGCGGCGAGCATCTGTCCGGCCGTCCAGACCACCGCCGCGCCGAGATAGAGCGGCAGCCCGTCGGCGACGGTCAGCGCGCCGAAGCCGAGCGCCATCAGCCCGGTCGAGACGGCCAGCACGGTCGAGCGGCGGTACGGCTCGATCAGCCGTGGCACGAAGAGCTGCCCGGCCACGATCAGTGCCCCGCCGAGCGCCACCACCAGCCCGTACGCGGACGGGCGCAGGCCGTCCGCGCGCATCGCCAGCGGCATGATCGTCGACGTCTGCATGGTCAGCACGGCCAGCAGGAACGTCAGCCCGACGAAGGCGAGGAAGGTGCGGTCGGTCAGCGCGGTGTGCAGCCCGGGTCGCCGCCCCACCACCGCCTCCGGGGCCACCGCCGGGCGGTGGCGCAGTGTCTCCGGCACGGTGAGCGCGATCACCGCGGCCGCCGCCACAGTGGCCCCGGCGTCGACCAGGAACAGCGCCCGGAAGCTCGCCTCGGCGAGCACCCCGGCCAGCAGGGAGGCGACCGCCATGCCCAGGTTGAACGCCCAGAACTGGAGGTTGAACGCGCGGGACCGGCGGGCCTCCGGCACCACGTCCACGATGGCCGCCACGAACGCCGGACCCGGCATCGAGTGCGCCACCCCGACCAGCGTGGCCAGCACGGCGATCACCGCCAGGTGCCGGCTGAACGCCAGCGCGGCCATCAGCCCGGCGGCGCTGAGGTGGGCGGCGAGCAGGGTGGCCCGCCGGCCCCAGCGGTCGGCCAGGACGCCGCCGAGCAGCGTGCCGGCCGCGCCGCCGATCCCGTACGCGCCGACGACGAGCCCGGCCAGCGACGGCGGGGCACCCCGCGCGGCGGTGAGGTAGAGCGACAGGAAGAGCAGCGCGAACGCGCCGGCCCGGTTGATCAGCAGACCGGACCAGAGGTACCAGAAGGTGGCGGGCAGCCCGCCCGCCGTGTCGTCCCACCAGCGCCGCAGGGCCTGCACCCGTCCTCCAGGAAGGTTTCCTTACTGATGCGCCCTCGGTACCGTACCCAGCCGGTCGGCGTACTCAGGAACCGGCCCGGACCGGCTCGGCGGGGGACGCCGCCGCGGCCTCGGCCGCCTCCGGCGCCGGGGTGCGGGCCAGGGTGACCGGCGCGACCGGGGTGCCGGCGGCGCGGAGCTGGGCGGCCCGTCGTTCCCGGGCCGGGCCGGAGACCAGGTGGGTGATCGCGGTCAGCACGCCGATCGCGGCGCAGGCCAGCCACAGCGCGGTGTTGCCGGCCTGCTCCCGGAGCAGGCCGCCGAGGATCGGCGCGCTGGCGCCGGCGAGCTGCCAGGAGAGGGAGAACACGCCCTGGTAGCGACCGCGCAGCGCGGCCGGCGACAACTCCGCGATCAGGGTGGCGTTGGAGGGCGAGTTGAGCATCTCGCCGAGCGTCCAGATCAGCACCGTGAGGCCGTAGAGCCAGACCGTGTCCGCGAACGCGGTCAGCCCGAAGCCGACGCCCATGATCAGCGCGGCCAGCGCCAGCACGTGCGACCGGCTGCGGCCGGAGATGAGCCGGGGCACGAAGAGCTGCCCGATCACGATGAGTACGCCGTTGAGCGCGATGACCGAGCCGTAGGTGGCCGGGCTGAGCCCGGAGTCGCCCATGGCGATCGGCAGCATCGAGATGTGCTGGAGGAAGACCAGCGCGGCGAACAGGTTGAGCGCCACGAAGCCGAGGAAGACCCGGTCCCGGAGGATGGTGCGCAACGCGCCGGCCGGGGCCGCCGCCCCCTTGGTGACCACGGCGACCGGCGCGGTCCGGGTCTCCTTGACCCGGGTGAAGATGATCAGCGCGGTGACCAGCGTGGTGCTCGCGTCCACCAGGAACAGCAGCAGGTAGCCGGCCTCGGCAGCGAGCCCGGCCAGCACGGCGGCGCAGGCGAAGCCGAGGTTGATCGCCCAGTAGTTGAGCGAGAACGCGCGGAGCCGGTCCTTTTCCGGCACCACGTCGACCATCATCGCGCCGAACGCCGGGCGGGCCGCCTCGGCGAACGCGCCGAGCAGCAGCGCGCCCACGGCCACCGCCCAGAGTGGCCGGGCCAGGCCGAGCCCGACCATCATGGTGGCCGCGCCGAGGTGCGCGGTGAGCAGCGTGGGCCGCCGCCCCCAGCGGTCGGTGAGGGTGCCGCCGACGGTGGTGCCGATCGCGCCGCCGACGCCCCAGAGGCCGATCACCAGGCCGGCCTGGACCGCCGAGAAGCCGCGCTCCCGGGTCAGGTAGATGGCGAGGAAGATCAGCACGAACGAGCCGAGCCGGTTGATCAGCGTGCCGGTCCAGAGGTACCAGAAGGAACGCGGCAAGCCGCCCGCCGTGTCCCGGAACCAGCCCCGTACCGTCCGCATCCCCGACGCCCCCGTTGGTAATGACCGATCAAACTCAGATGCCTTACAACCTAGTGGCCTGCCGGAACGCCGGTCACCCGCATTTCCACGTGGTGGTCGTCACCACCGGTCCCCGCGTGTCCGCCGGGCCGGTACGGCAGGATGATCCGCATGACTGCGAGCGAAGGGCCCACCATCGGGACGCTGGTCCTGCTGCGGCACGGCGAGAGCGACTGGAACGCCAAGAACCTCTTCACCGGCTGGGTGGATGTCGACCTGACCGAGAAGGGCGAGACCGAGGCGCGGCGCGGCGGCGCACTGCTCCGTGAGCACGACCTGCTGCCGGACGTGGTGCACACCAGCCTGCTGCGCCGGGCGATCCGCACCGCCGAGCTGGCGCTGAACGCCGCCGACCGGCACTGGATCGCGGTACGCCGGTCGTGGCGGCTCAACGAGCGCCACTACGGCGCGCTCCAGGGCAAGGACAAGAAGCAGACCCTGGACGAGTACGGCGAGGAGCAGTTCATGCTCTGGCGTCGGTCGTACGACACGCCGCCGCCGCCGATCGACGACAACGACGAGTGGTCGCAGGTCGGCGACCCCCGGTACGCGCTGCTGCCGCACGAGCTGATGCCGCGCACCGAGTGCCTCAAGGACGTCGTCGACCGGATGCTGCCCTACTGGTACGACTCGATCGTGCCGGACATCCTGGCCGGCCGGACGGTGCTGGTGGCGGCGCACGGCAACTCGCTGCGCGCGCTGGTCAAGCACCTCGACCAGATCTCCGACGAGGCGATCGCCAAGCTGAACATCCCAACCGGCATCCCGCTGCGCTACGACCTGGACGCCAACCTGCGCCCCCAGGTGCTCGGCGGCACCTACCTGGACCCCGAGGCCGCCAAGGCGGCTGCCGCCGCGGTAGCCAACCAGGGCCGCTGAGCACTTGATGTAAGGCGGGGCCCCTTCTTAACGCTTGCGGTAGAGGAGGGGCCCCTTCTTAACACTCCCCTGTTAAAAAGGGGCCCCTCCTTGCCCCGGGGCCGGGCGGGTCAGGCCGACGACGATCCGGTGATCAGGTAGACCACGTGCTCGCCGGCGTTCACCGCGTGGTCGGCGAAGCGCTCGTAGAAGCGGCCCAGCAGGGTCGCGTCGATCGCGGTCTCCACCCCGTACGGCCAGTCGTCGCCGAGCAGCACGCCGAACAGGCTCTTGTGCAGGTCGTCCATCGCGTCGTCGTCGCGGTCCAGCTCGGCGGCGACGTCCGCGTCGGGCTTGGCCAGCACCGCGCCGATCTTCTCGGCCATCCGGTCGGCGATGCCGGCCATGTCGGTGAAGACCGGCCGCAGCTCGGCCGGCACCGCCGGGGAGGGATGCCGGCGCAACGCCGTCTTCGCCACGTGGTCGGCCAGGTCGCCCATCCGCTCCAGGTCGGCGGCCACGTGCAGGGCGGTGATCATGGCCCGCAGGTCGGAGGCGACCGGGGCCTGCCGCGCCAGCAGGTCGCAGACCCGCTCCTCGACGTGCTTGTAGAGATCGTCGATCTCGGCATCCCGCGCGATCACCGTCTCGGCCGCCACGCGGTCCGCGGTGAGCAGCCCTCTGGTGGCCTGCCGCATGGCCGCGCGCACCGCCTCGGCCATGTCCACCAGCAGTTGGCTGACAATCTGCAGGTCGGCCCGGAACTCGTCGCGCATCGTCACTTCCTTCGGGTACGGCATGAGCAGGTGCGCGCCCCACGGTAGGCCGGACGGTCGGCACCAGGGTGAACGCGGATGAACGACGCGGGACCCGCGGGTGAACATTCCCGGAAGCGAGAGTGATTCGTCCCCTTGTGACCGATCCCAGGGTTAACAATGACCCTACGATCGCCGGGTGGAGTGGGCAGTGGCCATCGCGGTGGCCTTGGCGCTGGTGACCGGGCTGGTCGCCGGTTCGCTGCTGTCCGGATCCGTGGAGGAATGGCGGCGCCGCCGGGCGTCGCGGGGCGGCGGGCCCACCCGCCGTGACGCAGGGAGGCCGACGATTCCGGACGAAGCGCAGGGGGGCCTCTCCGGGCTCGGCCGCAAGACGATCGACTCGTTGCGCGCCGGCGTGGTGGTGCTCGACCCCGACGACGTGCCGGTGCTGGTGAACCCGGCGGCCCGCGCGATGGGCCTGCTCCGGGCCGGGGCGACGCCGGGGTCGATCGCGGCGCACCCGCTGATCCGTACCCTCGCCGGCCAGGTCCGCCGCACGGGCGTGCGTCGCGAGATCGAGCTGGACCTGCCCCGGGGCCGCGACAGCGCCGGCGACAACCCGCTCGGTGTGCACCTGCGCGCCATGGGGCTCGGCTCGGGCTACGTCTCGATCGAAGCGGTCGACGTCACCGAGTCGCACCGCCTGGCCCGGGTCCGTCGCGACTTCGTGGCCAACGTGAGCCACGAGCTGAAGACCCCGATCGGCGCGCTCCAACTGCTCGCCGAGGCGCTGGTGGACGCGACCGAACCGGCCGCCGCCGACGGGCCCGACCTGTCCGAGGACCTGATCGCCGCGCGGCGGTTCGCCGAGCGGATCCAGCACGAGTCGACCCGGCTCGGCCGGCTGGTGCAGGAGCTGCTGGAGCTGACCCGGCTCCAGGGCGCCGAACCCCAACCCGCACCCGAACCGGTCTCCCTCGACTGGGTGCTCGCCGAGGTCGTCGACCGGACCCGCACCGCGGCCACCGCCCGCCGGGTGGAGATCGTCGTGGCCGGGCAGCGGGGCCTGACCGCGTACGGGAGCGACAGCCAGCTCGCCACCGCGGTGGCGAACCTGGTGGAGAACGCGGTCACCTACTCGGCCGAGGACACCACGGTCCGGGTGACCACGCGGGGCACCGAAGAACACGTCGAGATCGCGGTGGCCGACCAGGGCATCGGCATCGCCCCGAACGACGTCGACCGGATCTTCGAACGCTTCTACCGCGCCGACCAGGCCCGCTCCCGGGCGACCGGTGGCACCGGTCTGGGGCTGGCCATCGTCAAACACATCGCCAGCAACCATGGCGGCCGGGTGGATGTGTCGAGCACCCTTGGTGGGGGCTCGACGTTCACTCTCCGGCTGCCTGCCCGCCCCCCGGACGACCTGGAGGCGACACTCGCCTCCGCTGGGATCGAGGCCGGCCCGGCCGAGCTCCGGCAGGTCTGACCACAGGAAAGGAAACACCCGTTGAGCCGCGTACTGGTGGTCGAGGACGAGGAGTCGTTCTCCGACGCCCTGTCCTACATGCTCCGCAAGGAGGGTTTCGAGGTCTCCGTCGCCGCGACCGGCACCTCCGCCCTCACCGAGTTCGACCGGACCGGCGCCGACATCGTGCTGCTCGACCTGATGCTGCCGGAGATGTCGGGCACCGAGGTCTGCCGGCAGCTCCGCCAGCGGTCGCACGTCCCGATCATCATGGTCACCGCCCGGGACAGCGAGATCGACAAGGTGGTCGGCCTGGAGATCGGCGCCGACGACTACGTGACCAAGCCGTACTCGCCGCGTGAGCTGGTCGCCCGGATACGGGCGGTGCTGCGCCGGCAGAGCACCGAGGCGAACGAGTCGGGCGCACCGACCCTGGCCGCCGGCCCGGTCCGGATGGACATCGAGCGGCACGTGGTGACCGTGGAGGGCGCGAGCGTCCAGCTCCCGCTCAAGGAGTTCGAGCTGCTGGAGCTGCTGCTGCGCAACGCCGGTCGGGTGCTCACCCGGGGTCAGCTCATCGACCGCGTCTGGGGCGCCGACTACGTGGGCGACACCAAGACGCTGGACGTGCACGTCAAGCGTCTGCGCTCCAAGATCGAGCCAGAGCCGTCCACCCCGCGTTACATCGTCACGGTCCGGGGCCTGGGCTACAAGTTCGAGCCCTGACCCGCCCCACCCCACCGCCCCGCCGCCCTGTCTGCGTCGATCATGAAGTTGGCGCCGACAAATCGGACCCCACGCCCAGTCAACTTCATGATCGCTGGGGGCTGGGGGCTGGGGGCTGGGGGCTGGGGGCTGGGGGCTGGGGGCTGGGGCTGGTCGGCCAGGTGTCCGGAGGGCCGCGCTGGGGGTGCCTTCAGCGGGTGGAACGTCATGGGTGTCTGGAGGGCCCTGAGACACCCATGGCGTTCCACTCGCGGGGTGGGTGGGCGGTGGGTGGAACGGTATGGGTGTCTGGACGGCGCTGAGACACCCATGGCGTTCCACTCGCGGTGGTGGTGGGCGGTGGGTGGAACGGTATGGGTGGTGTTCCGCTGAGTGTGCCGGGTGGGTGGTTTGTCCGGGTCGGGGTGGTGGGCGGCACTCTGGCGGTGGAATGGGTCGGGGGGTCGCGGCGTTGTATCCCGGTGCACGACCGAGGAAGGCAAGCGCCCCCGCGCGCCGATCCCGCCCCGGGAATGACGGTGGGCCCCCGGTCGTTGCAGAGTCTTCCGGCGCCGCGTCGAGGCCCCGCGCTTCCGCGAGCCAGCCGGATCCCCCAAGAGCGCCTGACGGTGCCCGCACCCATCCCCGGGTGTGTTGACCCCCGAATGGAGCCCCCACCATGAACACGATCCTGCGTAAGAGCATCCTGGGTGTTGCTGGTCTGGCCTTCACCGGTGGTGTGTTCGCCGGTCCGATCGCCGGGCACGTCGACGCCGCGCACGCCGCCACGGCTGGCAAGCCGGTAGCGGTCGCGAGTGTGCAGGGTGAGCAGTCGACGATCAGCCTGAACGGCGAGCAGACCGCGAACGCCAAGGCGATCATCGCGGCGACGAAGAAGGCCGGCCTGCCGGAGCGGGCGGCGGTCATCTCGATCGCGACGAGCCTGCAGGAGTCGAAGTTGGAGAACCTGGGTCACCTCGGCGACCGCAACGATCACGACTCGTTGGGTCTGTTCCAGCAGCGCCCGTCCAGTGGGTGGGGCACGCCGGAGCAGATCACCGACCCGGAGTACTCGACCCTGGCGTTCCTGAAGGGTCTGAAGCAGGTCGACGGCTGGCAGGACATGCCGCTGACCAAGGCTGCCCAGACCGTGCAGGTGTCGGCCTACCCGGACGCGTACGCGCAGTGGGAGAAGCAGGCCACCGACCTCGTCAACCAGCACTGGAACAGCTAAGAAGCGTGAAGGTCGGCACCCCGAACCCGGGGTGCCGGCCTTCGGCGTCTCTACTCGCTGGCCGGGTGGGGCGCGATCTGCCCCTGACGCAGGCGGGCGGCGCACAGCTCGGCCAGCTTCGCGTACGCGGGTGCGCCGATCAGCGCGGTCAGTTCCGGCCCGTAGGAGACGTACATCGGCTCGGCGCCGACGTGCGCGTCGGTGGAGGAGGTGCACCACCAGTCCAGGTCGTGCCCGCCCGCGCCCCAGCCGCGCCTGTCGAACTCGGCCAGCGTGGAGATCAGCACCTTGGTGTTGTCCGGCCGGTCGTGCCACTCCTGGTCCCGGCGGACCGGCAGTTGCCAGCAGACGTCGGGCTTGTATTCCAGCGGGTGCACGCCGTCGCGCAGTGCCTGGGCGTGCAGGGCGCACCCGCCGCCGGCGGGGAAGTCGGCGTCGTTGAGGAACACGCACGGTGCGTCCACGTCCCGGGTGGCGGTGCGCCGGGCCGGCGTCTTGCCGTCGACCGTGTCGTTCTCGGTCCAGTTCTTGAAGCCGCGGCGGAAGTGCTGCCAGGTCTCCGGCGTGAGTCGCTTGACCGCGGCCCGCACCCGCTTCTCGTCGTCGGAGTCGGTGAAGAACGCGCCGTGCGAGCAGCACCCGTCGGCGGCCCGCCCGGCGACGATGCCGTGGCAGCCCTTGCCGAAGATGCACGTCCAGCGGGAGAGCAGCCAGGTCAGGTCGGCCCGGACGAGGTGCTTCGGGTCGGCCGGGTCGGCGAACTCGATCCACTCGCGGGGAAAGTCCAGCCCGACCTCGCGGCTGCGCGGGTCGGCCGGGTCGTCCACCAGCACGTGAAGCTCGATCTGCCCTGTCACCCGGACCAGCGTACGCGCGCTCTCCCCGCGCGGCCGGCGAGCCGACGAAACGTGTTGCCCCTAGGGTCTTTCCCATGCGACTGGGTGTCCTCGACGTCGGTTCCAACACGGTGCATCTGCTGGTGGTCGACGCCCACCACGGTGCGCATCCCTGGCCGGCGCACTCCGAGAAGGTGGTGCTGCGGCTGGCCGAGCAGATCGGCCCGGACGGCGCGTTGACCGACGCCGGCTCGGACGGGCTGGTCAAGGCGGTCGGCATGGCGCGGGCGGCGGCCGACGGGCTGGGCGCCGAGGACCTGCTGGCGTTCGCGACCAGCGCGGTCCGGGACGCCACCAACGCCGGTGAGGTGCTGGCCCGGGTCCGGGACGAGACCGGCGTACGCCTGGAGGTGCTCTCCGGCGCGGACGAGGCGCGGATGACGTTCCTCGCGGTGCGGCGGTGGTTCGGGTGGTCCGCCGGTCGGCTGTTGGCGATGGACATCGGCGGCGGCTCGTTGGAGCTGGCCGCCGGCATCGACGAGCATCCGGACGTCGCGGTCTCGCTGCCGCTCGGCGCGGGCCGGCTCAGCCGGGAGCGGCTGGCGGTCGATCCGGCCGGCCTGATGCCGCCGTCCGCCGAGGCCGTGGAGGAGCTGCGGGAGTACGTGGACGCGCAGCTCGACCCGGTGGTGAAGCAGTTGACCGAGGTGGGCTGGGAGCGTCCGGTGGCGACCTCGAAGACGTTCCGCACGTTGGCCCGGCTGGCCGGCGCCGCGCCGTCCGGCGCCGGTCTCTGGGCCCGGCGCAGCCTGACCCGTACCGGGCTGCGGCAGGTTCTCGGGTTCGTCCGGCACATCCCGCCGACCCACCTGCCCGAGCTGGAGGGGGTCAGCGCGCAGCGGGCCCACCAGCTCCTCGCGGGCGCGGTGGTGGCCGAGGCGGTGATGCGCCGGCTCGACGTCGACAGCCTGGACATCTGCCCCTGGGCGTTGCGCGAGGGGGTCATCCTGCGCCGGCTGGATCAGCTCGCGCCGATGTGATCCCGGCGGTCGCTCTGGGCGCTTTGCGGGTGCTCGTCCCGATGCCTCCTGGCGGGTGCGGCTACGCTGAGGGTTGTGACTTCCCGCGTCCCGGTGCTCCTGTCCACGTCCTCGGTCTTTCCCGAGCGGACCGCGGCGGCGTTCCAGCTCGCCGCCGCGCTCGGGTACGACGGCGTCGAGGTGATGGTCTGGACCGACCCGGTGAGCCAGGACGCGGGCGCGCTGCGCGGCCTCTCCGAGCACTACGGCATTCCGGTGCTCTCGGTGCACGCACCCTGCCTGCTGGTCACCCAGCGGGTGTGGAGCGCCGACCCGTGGGAGCGGCTGCGCAAGGCCGCCGAGCTGGCCGAGACGCTCGAGGCGCCGACAGTGGTGGTGCATCCGCCGTTCACCTGGCAGCGTGACTACGCACGTACGTTCGGCGACGGCCTCGGCGCCATCGCCGGGCAGTTCGGCGGTCTCCGCTTCGCGGTGGAGAACATGTTCCCGGTGCGGATGGCCGGCCGGCAGTTCGTGCCGTACGTCCCGGGCTGGGATCCGACCGACACCGGCTACGCCTCCTACACGCTGGACCTGTCGCACTGCGCGGCCTCGCACACCGACGCGCTGGCCATGGCTGACCGGATGGGCGCCGGGCTGGCGCACGTGCACCTGGGCGACGGCACCGGCGAGGGGCGGGACGAGCACCTGGTGCCCGGCCGGGGCGGCCAGCCCTGCGCGGAGCTGCTCCGTTCGCTGGCCGGGCGCGGCTTCACCGGTTCGGTAGCGGTGGAGGTGACCACCCGGGGCGCGAAGAGCCGCGCGGTCCGTGAGGCGGATCTGCGCGAGGCGCTGGAGTTCGCCCGCGCGAACCTGACCGCGCCCTCCCCGGTCGACGCCTGACCGGCGGGGCCGGCGTCACCGACACGCGCCGCGACCGGCACCCGGTCCCGGCGGCCCGGAACCGGCCGCCGGCCTCGGGTCAGCTGACCGGGGCGAGCGGCTGGGTCGGCACCGGCTGCTCGCCGACCGCGGCCCGCTTGCGGGCCCGGTGCGCCGCCACGTGCGAGCGGGTCGCGCAGCGCTCCGAGCAGAACCGCCGGCAGCAGTTGGACGAGGTGTCCAGGTAGACGTTGCCGCAGCGCTCGTCCGCGCAGACGCCGAACCGGGCGCTGCCGTACTCGCAGAGCCAGACCGACAGGCCCCAGACGGCGCCGGCGAGGTATTCGGCGGAGACGGAGGCGCCCCGGCTGGTCACGTGCATGTGCCAGTCGGAGGAGTCGTGCCCGGAGATGCGGGGCTGCACGGGGAACGCCTCCAGCAGCGCGTTCAGCTCGGTCACCGCGTCGGCGTCCCGACCCGAGGTGCCGTACTCGAAGACGTCCCGGAGGCGCTTCTGCGCCCGCCGGAAGATCGCCAGGTCCCGCTCCGCGACCTCGTCGCGCATCCAGGCGTTCTCGTCCGGGAAGAGGGCCCGCAGGCCGTCCAGGTCGTCCAGCCGGGCGTTGACGAGCTCGACCCCGGTCCGGGCGTACGCGTCGAAGTTCACGGGACCAACGGTAGACGACTCAGCGCGGACGCGGCGCGTCGATGTAGTGGGGTAGAAACCGCGCGTAACCGTCTGTGATGAGGCTCTCGCTTTCGCGTACGCCCACGCCGGCCGACCCGCCGTCCACGACCCAGCTTCCGAGCACCACGTGGTTGCCGTCGAACTGGGGCAATGCGCGGAACTCCTGGAAGCAGAAGCCCTCGTCGCCGTAGATCCCCGGATTGGTGATCTCGGTGCCGCCGGTCACGATGCGTACCGAGCCGCCCTCGCGGCCGAGCAGCGGCTTGGCCACGTACTCGGTCATCTGACGGGGCGAGTCCAGGTATGCCGGCAGCAGCAGCTCGTGCCCCGGGTACAGCTCCCAGAGCACGGCCAGCAGCGCCTTGTTGGACAGCAGCAGCTTCCAGGCCGGCTCGATCCAGGTGGTCGGCGTGCCCGGGTCCAGCGCCGGTGGCCCGTACGGCTCGGCGAGCATCCACTCCCAGGGGTAGAGCTTGAAGCAGGTGGTGATCGGCCGGTCGTCGGCGTCGACGAAACGCCGCCCGTCCCAGCCGACCCGCTGGATCGGCATGAGCGTCACGTCCAGCCCCGCCTGGCGGGCCGTCTCGGCGAGGTAACCGGCGGTGATCTGGTCCTCGCCGGACTCCTCCTCGGACGACCAGAGCACGTGCACCCGCGGGTCGTGCAGCCCGGCGCCGATCTTGGCCCACGCGCCGACCAGCCGTTCGTGCAGGCTGTTCCACTGGTCCGCGTCCGGGTGGGTGTGCTCCAGCCAGTACCACTGCACGATGCTGGCCTCGACCAGCGCGGTCGGGGTGTCCGCGTTGTACTCCAGCATCTTCGGCGGCCAGCTGCCGTCGTACCAGAGGTCGAAACGGCCGTAGAGCGTCGGCGGGGCCTCCCGCAGTGAACGCGCGACCGCCTCGGCGGCCCACTCCGGGATGCCGAACTCGGCGTGGCGGCGGCGGGCCACCACGTGCTCGGCGGCGGCCACCGACATCCGGTGCAGCTCCTCGGTCGCCTCCTCCAGCCGGAGCACCTCGTCCAGCGTGAACGCGTACGCCGCGGTCTCGTCCCAGTACGACATGATCTCGCCGTCGGGCAGCTCGGTGTCCACGTACACCAGGCCCTGGGCCCGGATGGTGTCGTCCCAGTCGGGGCGCGGCGGGCTGGCCTCGCGGCGCACGTCAGCCGCCGCAGGAGGCGAGGAAGGTGCCGAAGCCGCCCCGGTCGGGCAGCGCGGCGGTGGGCGGGGCGGCGTCGCCGCGCGCGGCGGCCGGCGCGGGGACCCGCAGCGCCACCGCGACGGTGTCGCCGCCCCCGCCGGCCGGCCCGAGGGCGCAGTCGTCATCGTCGTCGTCGTAGCCGTTGTTGCAGCCGGAGAGCGCGAGCGCCAGCGCGGTCAGCGCACCGAGCTGCACGGTGGCGGAGCGGAGCCGGCGGCGGGGGTGTCGTTCCACGTGAACGTTGTAGCCGATCGCCGCCACTTCGGGTACCCGGCGGAGGGTCGGGGGCGGGGGTTACGCTCGGCTCATGCTCCGTTCCGTCATCCTCGCCGCCTCCCGGTCATCCCAGGTGGAGCGGCTCGTCGCGACGGCCCCGTTCACCCGGGACGTCGTCCGCCGGTTCGTCGCCGGCGCCGGCACCGACGACGCGCTGCGCGCGACCCGCGCACTCGTCGCCGACGGCCAAACGGTCACCCTCGACTACCTGGGCGAGGACACCACCACCCCGGAGCAGGCAACCGCCACCCGGGACGAATACCTCACCCTGCTGCGCCTGCTCGGCGCCGCCGGCCTCACCCCGGCCGCCGAGGTCAGCGTGAAGCTCTCCGCGCTCGGCCAGGCGTTCGACGAGCAGTTCGCGTACGACAACGCGCGGCAGATCTGCGTGGCGGCCGACGCGGCCGGCACCACTGTCACGCTGGACATGGAGGACCACACCACCACCGACTCGACCCTGGACGTGCTGGCCAAGCTGCGCAAGGACCACCCGTCGACCGGCGCGGTGCTCCAGGCGTACCTGCGACGGACCGAGTCGGACTGCCGCGAGCTGGCCGCCGCCGGGTCCCGGGTACGGCTGTGCAAGGGCGCGTACAAGGAGCCGGAGTCGGTGGCCTACCAGTCCGCCCGCGAGGTGGACAAGTCGTACGTGCGCTGCATGAACGTGCTGATGGCCGGCGACGGCTACCCGATGCTCGCCACCCACGACCCGCGCCTGATCGCCATCGGCGAGGACCGGGCGCGCTGGTTCGACCGCGACCCGGGCCGGTTCGAGTTCCAGATGCTCTACGGCATCCGGCCGGAGGAGCAGCAGCGCCTGGTCGGCGAGGGCTACACGGTGCGCACCTACGTCCCCTACGGCGACCAGTGGTACGGCTACCTGATGCGCCGGCTGGCCGAGCGCCCGGCCAACCTGGCGTTCTTCGGCCGCGCGGTGATGTCGAAGAAGTGAGTCAGTCGTTCGACCAGACCCGGGTGGCGAGCACGAGGCGGTAGCCGTCCGGGTCGGCGAACGCGACCCCCCACCTGTCCCAGTACGGGCCGGCGGAGACCCTGGTCCCGCCGGCCCGTTCCAGTCTGGTCACCAGCGCCTCCTCGACCGGCCCGTCCAGGTAGAGCACGAACAGGTCCGCCGCGTCGGGCCGCGGGTCGACGGTCAGCGCCGCACCGCCGAACAGCTCCAGGTGCCAGCCGGCGCCGGGGAGACCGAGCATGACCAGGTCGTATTCGCCCGGGCGCTCGGGCGCGCCCCGGTAGAGCACGTCCAAGCCCAGGCCGTCGGCCCAGAACCGGACGGCGGCGGCCAGGTCGCGGCTGGGCCGCGCCAGGCGTACGTGGGTGTCGGCGGAGATCGGCATACCGGCGATGGTGCGACCTCACGTCGGCTTGAGGTCAAGCCTTGACGCGACAAGCTAACAGCATTAGCTTTACGGCTATGACAGTTAGCCAGGTGGTGCGGGACGGCGGGACCATCGCGTACGAGGTGCACGGCTCCGGCCCCCTCGTGGTGCTCGCGCACGGCATGGGGGAGAACCGGGCGGCCTTCCGACACCTGACGCCGCTCCTGGTGGCGGCCGGCTACCGGGTCGCCTCGATCGACGTACGCGGGCACGGCGATTCCAGCCCGCACTGGCCCACGTACGCCCCGGCCGAGGTCGGCGGCGACCTGCTCGCCGTGGTGCGGGAGCTGGACGGCGGGCCCGCCACGCTGGTCGGCAGCTCGTCCAGCGGGGCGGGCGTGGTCTTCGCCGCCGCCGACGCGCCCGAACTGGTCAGCGGCATCGTGCAGATCGGCCCGTTCGTCGGCCAGCCGAAGCCGAACCCGGTGATGCGGGCCCTCCAGGCCGCCGTGCTGCGCAGCCCACGGCTGTTCGGGATGTTCCACCGCACGCTCTTCCCCTGCGGGCGGCCGGCCGACGACGCCGCGTACCGGAAGGAACTGGTCGCCAAGCTGCGCGGCCGGATGGACGCGGTGCGCGGCGTGGTCGCGCCGGTCGACCCGCACTGGACCGCGCGGGCCCGCGAGGTGCGGCAGCCGGTGCTGGTGCTGATGGGCACGAAGGACCCCGACTTCCCCGACCCCGGCGCCGAGGCGCGCGCCGCCCGCCGGCAGTTCGCCGTCGCCGAAGCACGCATGATCGCCGACTCCGGCCACTACCCGCACGCCGACCGGCCCGACGCCACCGCCGCCGACCTGGTCGAGTTCCTGGCGGTGACCGCGCGTGCCTAGGGCCGGCCTGACCCCGGCGACGGTGGTCCGGGAGGCCGCCGTGCTGGCCGACGAGGTGGGCCACGACCGGCTCACCCTGGCCGCGCTCGCCGGCCGCCTCGGCGTCGCGCTGCCCAGCCTCTACAAGCACGTGCGGGGCGTGGACGCGCTGCACCAGAAGCTCGCCGTGCTCGCCACCACCGAGCTCGCCGACGTGCTGACCAGCGCCGCCGCGGGCCGGGCCGGCGACGACGCGTTGCGCGCCGTCGCCACCGCCTACCGGGCGTACGCCCACCGCCACCCCGGCCGCTACCCGGCCACCCAGCGGGCGCCCGACCCGACCGACCCGGAGCACCTGGCCGCCGCCGAACGCGCGGTCAGCGCGATCTTCGCGATCCTGCGCGGGTACGGCGTCGCCGGGGACGCGGCCGTCGACGCCACCCGGATGTTCCGGGCCACCGTGCACGGCTTCGTCACGCTGGAGGCGGCGGGTGGATTCGGGCTGCCCCGCGACGTCGACCGCTCGTTCGACCGGATGATCGACGGGCTCGACCTCGCGTACCGCGGCTGGCGGCCCCGATGACGGCCGGGTCGGGTCCCGTCCCTCCCCGCGGGCGGTCCGGTGAGGAGCGGGCCGGGTTCGTCGGTGCGGGCGGGCGGTCCGGTGAGGGGTGGTCCGGGTCGGGCGGGCCTGGGCGGGCGGCGCTGCTGGTTGTCATCTTCCTGCTGGAGTTGGCGCTGCTGGCCGCGGCCGGCTTCTGGGGCTTCACCCTCGATGCGGGTTGGCCGGTACGGCTGCTCGCCGGCCTGGGCGCCCCGCTGATCCTGGCCGTGGTCTGGGGGCTGTTCTGCTCGCCCCGCGCCACCGTGCCGCTGCCCGCCCCGGTCAAGCTGGGTGTCCAGGCCGCCTGCTTCCTCACCGGCGGAGTGCTGCTGACCCTGACGGGCCACCTCCTTGCGGGCGCGGCGCTCGTGCTCCTCTGGTCCCTCACCCAGACGCTCCTGACCAGCGCCAAAACCCCCATCTGACCGCCGTCCACCGCGGATCTCGGTGGGTTCCCACGGATCTTGGAAGCGGAGGGCCCCGATGAGGGCCATTTCCTTCCAAGATCTGGTACGCGACGCGAGCGAAGGGATTACTCGCAGGACTCTTTCCCGGAACGCCCGATTGGTCGTACCCTTCGCCGGTGACCGACGGCGACGAGAAGCCCTCCGGCCGGGCAGCCGACGGCGACGAGCCACGCGCCGGGAACGACGGTGCGGGGCAGCGCCCACACGTCGATGTCGACGAGGTGTCGCCGCCTCCGGCGCCGGCAGCCGAGACTCCGACGGACGGCCCGTCCCCGTCGCCGCCGGACCCGGTCACCCCTCGACCGACCGCGTCCAGCCCGCCGGCGGTGGCCGCAGGCCCGAGCCCGACCGTGTCCGGCCCGCCGTCGGTGGCCGTAGGCCCGAGCCCGACCGCGTCCGAGCCGAGTGAGGCCGGCGGCCCCGGCACGAGCCCGGTCGTGGCCTCCGGGGCGGGTGCATCCGGCAACGCCGTGACGGCGGCCCTGCCCGTGCCCGGCGCGGCCGAGCCGGCCGAGAAGCCGGACGCCCCGGAGCCGAGCCCGATCCCAGCCCCGACACCGCCTGCCCCAGCACCGCCTGCCCCGGCACTGCCTGCCCCGGCACTGCCTGCCCCGGCACCGCCTGCCCCGGCACTGCCTGCCCCGGCACCGCCTGCGCCGACTCTGGCCGCATCAGCACCGAGCGCGCCGGCATCGACCGCATCAGCACCGAGCGCGCCGGCACCGAGCGCGCCGGCATCGACCGCGCCGGCACCGAGCGCGCCGGCATCGACCGCGCCGGCACCGAGCGCGCCGGCACCGACCGCGCCGGCACCGAGCGCGCCGGCACCGAGCGCGCCGGCACCGACCGCATCAGCACCGAGCGCGCCGGCATCGACCGCATCAGCACCGAGCGCGCCGGCACCGAGCGCGCCGACATCAAGCACGCCGGCACCGACCGCATCAGCACCGACCGCATCAGCACCGAGCGCGCCGGCACCGACCGCATCAGCACCGAGCGCGCCGGCACCGAGCACGCCGGCACCGAGCACGCCGGCACCGACCGCATCGGCGTCGGGCGGGGCCGTGCCGGATGTGGCCCTGCCCGCACCGCTCACCCGGGCGGCGGCGCAGGTGTCCGTACCCGCCGCACCCGCACCGACCGGGACGGCGGTGAAGCGGCGGCGGTGGCCGCTCTGGACCGTGCTCGGGCTGGCGCTGGGGCTGGTCGCGGGCGCGGTGCCGGGCGTACTCCTGCGGCAGTTGGCGCCGGACGCGGCCGGGCGGCCGGCGGCGGGCCGGGAGTTGCCCGGTACGGCGGCCGAGCGGCAGCTCGCCGCGCGGATGGTCGCGCAGCTCGACCGGCAGGGCGGTGCGCTGCTGCGCGGCGACCGGGCCGGTTTCCTCGCCGTGGCGGAGTCGAGCGCGCGGCCGGCGCTCACCCGGCGGTACGCGGCGCTGCGGGCGCTCCGGGTCACCGCGTGGCGGCCCACCACCGAGCGGGTGCCGGTGGCGGTGGACGGGCTGCCCGGTCAGTGGCGGCTGACCGTGACTGTGGGTTACTGCTTCGTGGTGCCGGGCTGCGCGCCGAGCACGGCGGAGCTGGGCACCCGGTGGCGGCTGGTGGGGGAGGAGCCACGGCTGATGGCGGTGGAACCGTCCCGGACGGACCCGACCGGCGTACGCCCGTGGGAGGTGGACGACCTGGCCGTGGCGGTCGGGAAACGCGCGCTGGTGGCCACCACCCCGGCCCAGCGGGCCAAGCTGCCCGGCCTGCTCGCCCAGGCCGAGGCCGCCGCCCGGGCCGCCGACCGGTACGCGGTCGGCCCGCCGCCGGACCGGTACCTGGTCTACTACGCCGGTCGGGCCGAGTGGCAGCGCTGGTACGGCGGTGGCCGGCCGAAGTGGACCGCCGGCTACGCGGTGGGCGTCGGGGGTGGCCGCCACGACGTCGTGCTCAACGCGCAAAGCCTCGCCCCGGCCGGCGTCGACGACCTGCTCCGGCACGAGTTGACGCACGCCGCCTCGCTGCCCGACCAGGGCTACGCGGACCACGCGGACTGGTGGCTGGTGGAGGGGCTGGCCGAGTACGCCGGCGCGGACGGCCAGCCGGTGGACCGCTACGAGGGGCTGGCCGAGGTGCGCAGGCTGGTTCGCGGCAGGTGGTCCGGCCGGCTGGACGCGGTGGCGCCGGCCGACGACGCGACCGACGACCGGGTCGGCGGCGCTTACGGCGTCGGGTACCTGGCGGTGCGCCACCTGGTCGACAGGTACGGCGAGCGGCGGGTGCTGGACTTCTTCCGGGCCGTGGTGCACCAGCGCCGCTCCCCGGACGAGGCCGCCGACGAGGTGTTCGGCGACCCGTGGCCGGCGCTGCACGACGACTGCGTCGCCTACGTCCGGGCGGCCGCCGGCTGAGACGGCGACCCGCTGCGCCCAGGCGTCGACACCGGTCGACGGGTCGTAGCATGGGCCGGGTGGCCCGCACCCCCTCGCCGCGGCTGCCCGCGGCCCGCCGCCCCCGTCTCGTCACCGCCCTCCTCGCCGCCGTCGCGCTGACCGGCACCACCGCCGCCAGGTGCGGTGACGACACCCCGGCGGTCAGCGTCGCCGCGGTGGGGCGCGCGCCGGTCACCGAGGTGATCGACGCGCCGGCCACCGTGACGGCCCGGGCCGCGGCGACGCTCACCGCCCCCGCCGACGGCACGGTGGCCAGCCTGAAGGTCCAACCCGGACAGCGGGTCACCCGGGGCCAGGTGCTCGCCGTGATCGACTCGCCGTCCGCGCGGGAGCGCCTCGCCCGGGCGCGGGACGCGCTGCGCGCCGCGAAGCGGGCCGGCCGGGGCGTCGGCGTCGGCGACCTGGGCGGCAACCGGCGCGGCACCGACCGGGCCGCCGACGAGGCGTTCGCCGCCGCCCGCGCCGCCGCCGGCAAGGTCGGCGACCCGACGGCGCGCGCCGCGCTGCTGCTCCAGGTCGAGTCCGCGCAGCGGCAGTACGCCTCGGCCGCCCGCGCCGCGGACCGCGCGGTGACCGCCGTGCA
The DNA here is from genome assembly GCF_044391475.1 of Micromonospora sp. NPDC018662. Lineage (NCBI taxonomy): Bacteria > Bacillati > Actinomycetota > Actinomycetes > Micromonosporales > Micromonosporaceae > Micromonospora > Micromonospora sp. NPDC018662. The sequence goes on along the minus strand of NZ_JBISAC010000002.1, from coordinate 613,546 downwards.
GCGCGGCGTGGCGGGCCTGAACAGCGCCGTCGGCGCGTTGTCGGCCGCGCAGCGCCTCCAGGCCCAGCAGGCGTACGACCTGGCGAAGGCGACAGTCGACGCGTTGACGCTGCGCGCCCCGATCGCCGGCGTGGTGCAGCCGGGTGGCACCCGGGCGGCGGCGCCGACCGACCTGTCCGGGCTGCTCGGCGCGGCCGGCGCCGCGGGGGTGCCCGGTCTCGACCCGTCGGCGTTGGGCGCGGCCGGGTCGGGTGGTGGCCCGCCGGCCGGGGTCGACGACGCGGTGCCGGCCGGGGGCCGGGTCACCGCCGGCACGCCGGTGCTCACCGTGGTGGACATCGGCCGGTTGGGCCTGCTCGCCGAGGTGGACGAGACGGACGTGCTGCTGGTCCGCGCCGGGGTGCCCGCCTCGGTCGAGTTGGATGCGGTGACCGGCGCGACGTACGAGGCGACCGTCCGCTCGGTGGACGTGCTGCCGACCAGTTCGGCCCGGGGCGGCGTCACCTACCGGGTCCGGCTCGACCTGGGCGCCGGCCGGCTCGGCGAGTCGGCGGCCGCCCCGGCGCCCCGCCCGGGCATGAACGCGGTGGTCCGGCTCCGGGTCCGGGAGGCTGCGGACGCGGTGGCGGTGCCGGCCTCGGCGGTCTTCTCGGCCGACGGGCGGGACGCGGTCTGGGTGCTGCGGGACGGCCGGGCGGACCGGGTGCCGGTGACCGTCGGCGTGCAGGGGCAGGATCTGGTGCAGATCGTCGACGGGGTGACCGCCGGCGACCGGGTCGTGGTGCGCGGCGCCGACCAGGTGCGCGACGGCCAGGAACTTCCGTGACCGTCGCCGCGATCGAGGCGGTCGACGTCTCCCGCTCGTACGAGCTGGACGGGGTGTCGGTGTCCGCGCTGCGCGGCGTGTCGCTCACCATCGAGCAGGGCGAGTACGTGGCGGTGATCGGGCCCTCCGGTTCCGGCAAGTCCACGCTGATGCACCTGCTCGGCGGGCTGGACCGGCCCAGCGGCGGCCGGTTGGTGATCGGCGGCCGGGACGTGGCCACGCTGACCGCGCCCGAGCTGGCGACGCTGCGCAACGAGACGATCGGCTTCGTCTTCCAGGCGTTCCACCTGCTGGCCCGCACGTCCGCGGTGGACAACGTGGCGCTGCCGCTGGTCTACCGGGGCGTCGGGGCGCGGCAGCGGCGGGAGCGGGCGGCGGCGATGCTGGGCCGGGTCGGGCTGGGGCATCGCCTGCACCACCGGCCGAACCAGCTCTCCGGTGGCGAGCAGCAGCGGGTGGCGATCGCCCGCGCGCTGGTCACCGAGCCGGCGGTGCTGCTCGCCGACGAGCCCACCGGCAACCTGGACAGCGTCACCGGCGAGGCGGTGCTGGAGCTGCTGGAGCGGTTGAACGCCGAGTCCGGGGTGGCGCTGGTGATGGTGACGCACGACCAGGAGGTGGCGGCCCGCGCGCGCCGGCGGATCGCGGTCCGGGACGGGCTGATCCGGTCCGACACCGTTCATGATCGACCGGGGTCGGACGCTGCGGGCGGACCTGCCACACTGGATCCCGCTCCCAGCGCGGAGCCCCGGTCCGCGTCCGGAAGCGGCCCGGGGCACCCGTCCGGTGGCTCCGGTGGCGCCACCGGAGCCACCGGACGCCTTCCGCGCGACGCCGGGGGTGTCGGGTGAGGGTGGCCGAGGCGTGGCGGGTGGCGCTGGACGCGCTGCGCGCCAACCGGATGCGCAGCCTGCTGACCATGCTCGGCGTGATCATCGGGGTCGCCTCGGTGGTGATCCTGGTGGCCATCGGCACCGGCACGAAACGGCAGGTCGAGCAGCAGGTCGAGGGGCTCGGCTCGAACCTGCTCCTGGTGGTGCCGGGGAAGATCGAGGTGGGCACCGCGCCGGTGGTCTCGCCGCTGGACCTCAAGGACGTCGACGCCGTCTCCCGGGTGGTCGGCGATCCCGGCCGGGTGGCCGTGACGGTGGCCTCGGGCGCGACCGCGCGGGCCGGCAACCGGTCCGACTTCACCACCGTGCAGGGCGTGCTGGAGACCACCCCGTCGGTGTTCACCCGGTCGCTGGCCCGGGGCCGCTACCTGACCGGGGCCGACGTGGACACCAGCCGCCGGGTGGCGGTGCTCGGCGCCTCGGTGGCCCGGACGCTCTTCCCCGACCGGGACCCGCTCGGCCAGCAGGTCACGCTGGCCGGTGTGCGGTTCCGGGTGATCGGCGTCTTCGCCCCGCTCGGGCAGAGCCTCGGCGTGGACCGGGACGACGAGGTGCACGTCCCGGTGACCGCCGCGCAGCGGCTCTGGGGCACCCGGCGCATCGACGGCATCGCGGTCAAGGCGCCGGACCGGGAGCGGATCGACCAGCTCGGCGAGCGGATCGTCGCGGAGCTGTCCCGCCGGCACCCGGACACCGAGTTCAGCGCCGTCACCCAGCAGCAGATCCTCGGCGTGCTCGGCGACATCCTGGGCGTGCTCACCGGCGTGCTGGCCGCCATCGCCGGCATCTCGCTGCTGGTCGGCGGCGTCGGCGTCTCCAACATCATGCTGGTCTCGGTGCGGGAACGGACCCGCGAGATCGGCCTGCGCAAGGCGGTCGGCGCCCGGCCCCGGGACATCGGCGTGCAGTTCCTGCTGGAGGCGGTGCTGCTCACCTCGATCGGCGGCCTGACCGGGATGGCGCTCGGGGTGGGCACCGCGCTGCTGGTCGACGCGTTCTCCCCGATCCCGGCCGCGATCACCTGGTGGTCGCTGGCGTTGGCGTTCGGTGTCTCGGCGGCGGTGGGCATCGTGTTCGGCGTGGTGCCGGCGCAGCGGGCCGGCCGGCTCGATCCGGTGGTGGCGTTGCGCGCCGAGTAGGCGGATCCGGACGAGCCACCCGTCCGGGCGAAAAAGCCCTGGCGGACGCCCGTCCCGCCATGATCAAAAGACGGAAGGGATCGCGCAGGTCACAGCCGTCCCGCTACCGTACTCATTACACGCGCGTCGCTCGTCGAGGCGGGAGCACCTGCCCGGTGGCACGCGCCGGGCACGGGAATGGGTCGGTGAGCCATGGCCGGGTCGCAGTCCGACGCACGGCTGTCGGATGTCAGGTTCCTGACCGTCGCCGAGGTGGCAACGGTCATGCGGGTCTCCAAGATGACGGTCTACCGTCTCGTGCACAGCGGTGAGCTGACCGCGGTGCGGGTCGGTCGCTCGTTCCGGGTGCCCGAGCACGCCGTGCACGAATACCTCCGGGGCGCGTTCCAGGAGTCCGCCTGACCCCTCGGCGGCGCCGCCGAGTGCGACGAAAAGGGGCATCGACGGGGGCGCGTTGGTCCTGCTGACGCACTCCGGCTACCCTGGAGCCCGACCGTGATCGCTCCTGGTGTGCCCGGCCCACCACGCTGGTCCGGTCCGTTGTCCGCAAGCGGGCACGGCGCCACCGGTGGTGGTGCCTCCCGGTCCGCCCCGCACGTTGCATCGAAAGGCTGTCGTATGGGCTCGGTGGTCAAGAAGCGCCGCAAGCGCATGGCTAAGAAGAAGCACCGCAAGCTGCTGCGCAAGACCCGCGTCCAGCGTCGCCGTCTCGGCAAGTGACCGGGGCCGGGCGCTGACCCGGCACCGGCACCACTTGCCAACTGTCGACCCTCGGAGGCTCAGGTGATCAGGCCGCGGACGTCCCGGCTCGATCCTGTCTGCCGCGCAAGGCGCACGACATGACCCTCGGTGGCACCTCCGGTGCCCCGGGGGTCGTCGTCGTCACCGGGGTCGGTCGTTTCCTCGGCGCCAACGTCGCCGCCCGGCTCGCCGCCGACCCGCGCATCGAGCGCGTCATCGGCGTCGACCCGGCTCCACCCAACCCCGAGCTGGCCGACCTGCTCTCCGACGTCGAGCTGGTCCGCCTCGACCTCGACTCGCTCGGCGGCCTCCTGATCGACCTCGACGTCGACGCCGTGGCGCACCTGGCGCTGGTCACCGCACCCGACGCGCAGCAGGGCGGCCGGGCGGCGATGAAGGAACAGAACGTCATCGGCACCATGCAGCTGCTCGCCGCCGCCCAGCGCGCGCCGCGCCTGCGCCGGCTGGTGGTCCGGTCGTCGACCGCCGCGTACGGGGTCTCGTTCCGTGACCCGGCCGTCTTCACCGAGGAGACCGAGCCGCGCGAGGTGCCGCGCGGCGGTTTCGGCCGCGACATCCTCGACATCGAGGGGTACGTTCGCGGCTTCCGCCGCCGCCGGCCCGACGTCACCGCGACCGTGCTGCGCTTCGCGCCGTTCATCGGCTACACGGCCGACACCACGCTCACCCGCTACTTCGCGCAGCCGGTGGTGCCCACCATCTTCGGCCGCGACCCGCGCCTCCAGTTCCTGCACATCGACGACGCGCTGACCGTGCTGCACCGGTCGGTCGCCGAGGAGCACCCGGGGACGTTCAACGTGGCCGGGCCGGGCGTGCTGTCGCTGTCGCAGGCGATCCGCCGGGCCGGCCGGGTGGCCGTGCCGGTGCTGGAACCCGGCCTGGCCGGGGTGGCCGCGGTCGCCCGCACGCTGGGCTTCGGCGGGTACGGCCTGGACCAGGTCGACCTCTTCGTGCACGGTCGGGTGGTGGACACCACCCGGCTGGAGCGCGAGTTCGGCTTCACGCCCCGCTCGACCGCCGCCGCCTTCGACGACTTCGTCCGCGCCCACCACGGCGGTGTGGTGGTGACCCGCGACCAGCTCGCCGCGGCCGAGCACCTGGTGCTGGAGAGCATCCGTCAGGTCCGCTCGACCGTCCGGGAGCGCTCATGAGCAGCCCACGGGAGCGGTGGGACGCCCCCTTCGACGTACCCCCGGCCGGGCCCGGACCGGACGCGGAGCCGGCGCGGCGCAACGGGCACCGGCCGGTCACCGCGCCGGCCGCCCGGCCGCCCGCGCCCGCGGAGCCGGCGGCGGCGGCGGACGAGCCGGACACCTCCACCGACGAGCCGGCCACGCGCCCGGTCGCGAAGAAGACCGTGGCGAAGAAGGCGGTCGCGAAGAAGGCCGTGGTGAAGAAGCCGGTGGCGGAGAACGCCGCCCCCGGGGACGCCCCGTCCGGGCCGGCCGTGGGCGACCGGCCGGGGGACCAGTGGGACCGCCGGGTCGCGCAGGGGCTGGCGTTCCTGCGACGCCGGCTCGCCGGTGACTACGAGGTGGACGAGTTCGGCTTCGACCCGGACCTCACCGACGCGGTGTTCCATCCGCTGGTCCGGCTGCTCTACCGGGACTGGTTCCGCACCGAGGTCGGCGGCCTGGAGCACGTGCCGACCGAGGGTGCCGGCCTGGTGGTGGGCAACCACTCCGGCACCGTGGCGCTGGACGCGCTGATCCTCTCCGCGGCGCTGCACGACCGCCATCCGAGCCAGCGCTACCTGCGCCTGCTCGGCGCCGACCTGGTCTTCCGGATGCCGGTGGTGTCCGAGTTGGCCCGCAAGACCGGCGGCACGGTCGCCTGCAACCCGGACGCCGAACGGCTGCTCGGCAACGGCGAGCTGGTCGGCGTGTTCCCGGAGGGCTTCAAGGGCGTCGGCAAGCTCTACTCCGACCGCTACAAACTCCAGCGGTTCGGCCGCGGCGGCTTCGTCTCCGCCGCGCTGCGTACCGGCACGCCGATCGTGCCGGTGGCCATCGTCGGCGGCGAGGAGATCTATCCGATGCTCGCCGACATCAAGCCGCTCGCCCGGCTGCTCAAGCTGCCCTATTTCCCGGTGACGCCGACGTTCCCCTGGCTGGGGCCGCTGGGCATGGTGCCGCTGCCGAGCAAGTGGCTGATCGAGTTCTGCCCGCCGATCCCGACCGCGCACCTGCGGGACTCCGCGGACGACCCGCTGGTCGTGTTCAACCTCGCCGACCAGGTGCGGGAGACCATCCAGCACACGCTGCACAAGCTGCTCGAACGGCGTCCGGACCCGTTCGGCCCCTGAGCGCCGGGTCAGCCGCGCTGGCGGCGGCGGTGCAGGGCCAGCCCGGCGGTCACCGCGCCGGCGAGCAGCCCGGCGGCGGCGGTCGAGGGCACGGCGATGCGGACGGCCCGACGGCCGGTGCGGAAGTCGCGGACCTCCCAGCCCCGCTCCCGGGCCCGCCGCAGCAGCGCCGGATCGGGGTTGACCGCGACCGCGCGGCCCACCGCGGAGAGCATCGGCAGGTCGTTGGCGGAGTCGCTGTAGGCCGCGCAGCGGGCCAGCTCCAGCCCTTCCACGGCGGCGAGCTGGGTGACCGCCTCGGCCTTCGCCGGCCCGTGCATCAGGTCGCCGACCAGCCGGCCGGTGTATGCCCCGTCGACCACCTCGGCCACCGTGCCGATCGCGCCGGTCAGGCCGAGCCGCGCCGCGATCACCCGGCCGATCTCCACCGGGGCGGCGCTGACCAGCCAGACCCGCTCGCCGGCGTCGAGGTGACGCTGGGCCAGCCGGCGGGTGCCGGTCCAGATGCGCGGCGCCATCAGCTCGTCGAAGATCTCCTCGGTGAGCCGTTCCACATCGTCGACCCGCCAGCCCTGCACGAAGGCGAGCGCGGCCTCCTTGGCCTGGGTCATGGTGCCGGCGTGCTCGGTGGCGAGCAGCCGGAACCGGGCCTGCTGCCAGGCGAACCGGGTCAGGTCACCGGCGGTGAAGTAGTTCCGGGCGGCCAGCCCGCGGGCGAACCAGTAGATCGACGCGCCCTGCATCATCGTGTTGTCCACGTCGAAGAACGCGGCGGCCGTCGGGTCCGGCGCGACAGTGGTCGCGGGAGCCGCCGGGGTCTCCGCCCAACCGGCGGTGTGCCCGTGGACGTCGGTGCTGACCGTCACCTTGCGGGACCCGGTCACGGCGACCTCCCTCCCTCGACGACCGCCTACGCGGTCCGGGTCGAGCGTATCCGGCGTCTCGTGACGGTCAGGTGTCCGTCGGGGGAAGTGTGGCCGTGCGCTCAGCGGTCGCCGGGGCAGGTGGTCGGCGCCGGCCCGAGCGTGTCGCTGGCCGTCGGCGCCGGCAGCCCGCAGGCGATCGTCTCGCGCAGCGCGTCGGTGCGCCGGCGGGCGGCGTCGAGCAGAGCCAGCGAGCGGTGGGTGCGGTCCCGGTCGGCGTGGTCGGGTCGGGCCAGCAGGCCGCTGACCACCCGGCGTTGGCCGGCGAGGAACGTGTCCACGGCGTCCAGCGCGGTCGGGTCGGAGCGCTGCGCGGCCACCGTGGTCAGTAGGCGTACGCCCTGGCGGGTGTCCGCGTCCATGTCGTCCAGGACGGCGCTGAAGCCGAGCCGGTCGTCGCGGACCGTGGCGGCCTCGTCGAGCCGGGTCCGGGCGAAGTCGAGGAAGAGCTGCCCACGGCTGATGTCCGAGCTGGCCAGTGCGAGCTGGGCGCGTTCGGTGGAGCGCTTCATGCCGTACAGCGCGTCGCCGGGCAGCGCGTTCTCGCTGGCGGCGGAGATGCCGGAGAGGGCGATCGCGCCGGCGGCCACGCCGACCAGGATCGCGCCCCGGGCCCGCGCCCGGCGGCCGGTGATGGCGGGCAGCAACGCGCCGAGCCCACCGGTGGCGGCGCCGGCGCCGGTCGTGGCGGTGACGCCCTCACGTTCGGCGGTGGCCACGAGCATCGCCCGCAGGCCGGTGCGGAACTCGGCGTCGACCTCGACGGTGGGCCGCTCGACGGTGAGCCGGCGGCCCACCTCCACGAGCGCGGTGAGTTCACCGTCGGCCCGGGACCGGACGTGGTGTCGGCGTCCGCCGTTGGCCTCGTCGAGGAGTTGCGCGAAGCGCTCGGCTCGCCGACCGGAGAAGAGGTCGCTGTCCACCGCGGGCACCCCCTCTCGCTGGTCACGGCCGGGCGGCCGTCGTCGTCACCAGCGACCCGTGGCAGCGTGTGGCCGAGGCCGACCGGAACGGCCGACCTGACCCGCCGGACCGGGTGGGCCCGGGGGACGCCGGGACAACCACTGGTCGCACCCGGAGAAACGGTTCGCGCCGGTCGCCGGTTACGGCCCGTTCGTCGGCGAAATAACCGGGTGTGACGGCGGTCGCGAGCGAGCCGGGCACGCGGCAGCCACCGGCGCCGGGCCGGTGGGCGGGGCGGGGGATGCGGCGGGGTCGTTCAGCCGTGGAAGCCGTCGGGCAGCAGCCGGGCCAGCGCCCGCACCGCCCGGTATTGCAGGGCCTTGATGGCGCCCTCGTTCTTCTCCATGGCACGGGCCGTCTCGGCGACCGAGAAGCCCTGGAGGAACCGGAGCACGATGCACTCCTGCTGCTCCGGGTTGAGCTGCTTCACGGCGGTGAGCAGGGCGACGTTGGTGATGTGCTCGACCACCGCCGCCTCCGGGCTGCCCTCCGGCCCGCGGTCCTCCCGGTCGGCGTCGAGGACGTCGCCGGTGGTCACCTCCAGCCGGTAGCGCCCGGACTTGAAGTGGTCGGCGACCAGGTTGCGGGCGATGGTGACGAGCCAGGCGCCCAGGTCACGCCCCTGCCAGGTGAAGCTACCGATCCGCTTGAGCGCCCGCAGGAACGTGTCGGAGGTGAGGTCCTCGGCGAGCTGGCGGTTGCCGACCCGGAAGTAGACGAACCGGAAGACGGTGTCGACGTACCGGTCGTAGATCAGGCCGAACGCCTCGGACTCGCCGGCCTGCGCCCGCTCGACCAGCGTCCAGACCTCGGTGGCCGGGTCGGACGGGTCGGGGCGGCTCGGGAAGCCGGTGGCGGGCGTGGCGGCCGGGACGGCCGGCAGCACCGCGGTGTCGCCGGCGGTCACCGCCGGCAGTACGGCGGTCTCGGCGGCGGAGGGCTCGGTGCTGGTCGCCGCGTCACCACGTCGGGCCTGGGCCGGTGGGACGGCCGGGCGGGGCGCGGCGCCGACCCGGCCGGCGGCGGGTTTGGCGTTGCCGCCGGGTAATGCCGGGCGCAGCGGCGCCTCGTTGCCGTGGTGCGCACGGCTGCGGGTCCGTAGCCCCTCACCGCGCACCGCGAGCAGCCCGTCCGCGCGTGGCGCGGGATCGGCGCGCTCGTTGAGCGGGTTCCGCTGGGTCGGGCCGGTCATCCCGGCCGGCCGTTCCGCGTGACCGAACGTGGTCACCGTGCCTCCCCGGTCCAGGTGGGCAGCGGCCTCGCCGGGCGCCGTGGCGGTGCCGCGGGACCGGGTACGACCCGGTGGGGCGCGGCCGGTCCGGGACGTGCCGGCGGGCGGCATGTCCCGTTGAGGTGCTGGTCCAATGCGCTCACGGGCACGGGGGCCTCCTCGGGCTGAGGGGTGTCGACTCACGGCAAATCGGGTGAGCCGACCCGAGTGATGATAGGCCCAACGTCACCCGCGCGTGGCAAGTCCGTTACACAGAGCGGAAGTATTTCCCGCGTGGTCGCACTCCTGCCGGACCGGTTGTCCGTCGCCTGTGGTTGACTTTCGCGCGGGAACCTGGTCCCGAGTGGAAAGTCCAGGTCGGGGCCGATTTTTCATCCGCCCGGCGTGTCGTGAGGACGATTCGTGAGGCCGTTTCCGCCAATGGCTGCCGGCGGCGGTGAAGATCCCGATCCCACGCATGGGAATATTGTCCACTGTCAATTGCGGTCCGGTCCGGCGGACCCGGGACGGGCGCTCGGGGCATGGCCCGGCGGACCCGGCTGTGCCAGACTCGGCCACCGTGCAGGACGCCGCCGACAGCCCCGCGCCGAACCTCGCCGACCGCCTCCGCCGGGCCGCCGCCGACCACGGCGACCGGGCCGCACTCCACTGGCGCGACGCCACCCTCACCTGGTCCGCGTTGGACGCGGCGGTCACCGCCACCGCCCGCGCGTTGCACGCCGCCGCGCCGCCGCCGGTCCGGACGCCGCACCCGCCCCGGGTGGCGATCGCGTTCGGCAACACCCCCGACTTCGTGGTCACCTACCTGGCCGTGCTCCGCGCCGGCCTGGTCGCCGTGCCGGTCAACCCCGCGCTGACCGCCCGGGAGCTGCGGCACGTGCTCGTCGACTCCGGCGCCGCGACCCTGGTCGGCGCCGCCGAGGTGACCGCCCGGGTGGACACCGCCGCGCTGCCCGCGCTGCGCGCGGTGCACACCGCCCCGCCGGTCGCCGGCGACGACGCCCCGGCCGGCTTCCCGATCCGCGGCGGGGACGACCTGGCCGTACTGCTCTACACCTCGGGCACCGAGGGCCGGCCCAAGGGCGCGATGCTGTCGCACCGGGCGCTGGCCGCCAACCACGCCCAGGTCGACCGGATCGAACCCCCGGTGGTCGGCCCCGACGACATCGTGCTGCTGGCGCTGCCGCTGTTCCACGCGTACGGGCTGAACTCCGGGCTCGGGGCGGTGCTGCACCACGGCGCCACCGGCGTGCTGGTCGACGAGCCCGGTCCGGCCGGGGCGCTGGACGAGATCGCCCGGCACCGGGTCAGCGTGCTGCTCGGCGTACCGTCGATGTTCCTGAGCTGGGCCGACGCGGCGGGGGACCGGGCGACGGCGATGGCCGGCGTGCGGGTCGCGGTGTGCGGCGCGGCACCGCTGCCGCCGTCCGTCGGCGCGCGCTTCACCGAGCTGACCGGGCACCCGGTGCACGTCGGCTACGGGCTCACCGAGACCGCGCCGGTGCTCACCTCCACGCTGGTCGGCGGCGAGCCGAAACCCGGCTCGATCGGCCGCCCACTGCCCGGCGTCGAGCTGCGCTTGGTCGGGGTCGACGGCGACGAGCTGTGGCGCGACGGGGTGCCCGCCGCCGAGACCGACGACGACGGGATGGACCTCACCGACGACCCGACCGGCACCGACCCCGGGCAGATCGTGGTACGCGGCGCGAACCTGTTCGCCGGCTACTGGCCGGACGGGCGGGGCGGCCCCGACCCGGACGGCTGGTGGGCCACCGGCGACGTGGCGTACGCCGACGGCGACGGTGACCTCTTCCTGGTCGACCGGCTCGGCGAGCTGATCCTGGTGAACGGCTTCAACGTCTATCCGCACGAGGTCGAGCTGGTGCTCCAGGCGCACCCCGGGGTGGCCGAGTCGGCCGTCCTCGGCGTGCCGCACCCGCGGACCGGCGAGACTGTGCGGGCGTACGTGGTGCGCGCGGCCGGCTCGTCGGTGACGACGGCGGAGCTGCTCGCCCACTGCGCGCCTAACCTGGCCCGGTTCAAGTGCCCGACCGCCGTCGAGTTCGTCGACGCCCTGCCGTACTCGGCGATCGGTAAGGTCCGCAAGACCGAGCTGCGCCCGGCGCCCCTGGTGCCGTCGCCGGCACCGCCGACCGAGACCCGCCCGGAGGTACCCGATGTCCAGTGACGCGAGGCTCATCCTGATCACCCGGCCCGGCTGCCACCTCTGCGAGGACGCCAAGGCGGCGCTCGACCGGGTGGTGGCGGTCACCGGCGACCGCTGGGTGGAGAAGGACGTGACCGGCGACGTGGAGCTGGAACGCGACTACGGCGACCGGCTGCCGGTGGTGCTGCTCGACGGCAAGGAGCACGGCTACTGGCGGGTCGAGGAGGACCGGCTGCTGCGCGACCTGACCACCCCTCAGCTCTAGCTATCGTGTCCGGGTGACGGAGACGCGGCGCCACCTGGTGTGGGACTGGAACGGCACCCTGCTCGACGACCTCGACCTGGTTGTCCGGGCCACCAACGTGGCGTTCGCCAGCGCCGGTGGCCCGGCGGTCAGCGCCGACGAGCACCGGGTGCGGTTCCGCCGGCCGATCGCCGACTACTACGCCGAGATGCTCGGCCGGGCGGTCGACGCCGAGGCGTTCGGCGCGCTCGACCGGATCTTCCACGACGCGTACCGGGCCGGGCTGACCAGTTGCGCGCTGGCCGCCGACGCCACCGCCGCGATCGCCGCCTGGCCGGGCAGCCAGTCGCTGCTGTCCATGTGGTTCCACGACGAGCTGGTGCCCACCGTGCAGACGTACGGGCTGACCCCGCACTTCCGCCGCGTGGACGGGCTGCGCGCCACGGTCGGCGGCGGGCACAAGGCCGAGTGGCTGGAGAAGCACCTGGCCGAGCTGGGGCTGGCCGGCCCCGACGTGGTGCTGATCGGCGACTCGCTGGACGACGCCGACGCGGCCACCTCGGTCGGTGGCGCGGCAGTCCTCTACACCGGTGGCCTCTCCGACCCGGGCACGCTGCGCGCCAGCGGGCACCCGGTGGCCGACACGCTCACCGAGGCGGTCACCCTGGCCCGCGCGCTGCCCTGAGTCGGGCCGGTCAGGCGCGCAGGTGGGCCAGGACGGCCAGCACCCGGCGGTGGTGGGTGGTGGCGTCCGGCGGCAGGCCGAGCTTGGTGAAGATGTTGCGGACGTGCTTCTCCACCGCGCCGTCGCTCACCACCAGCACCCGGGCGATGGCGGTGTTGGAGCGGCCCTCGGCCATCAACGCCAGCACCTCGCGCTCACGCGGGGTCAGCGCGGCCAGCGGGTCGTCGCGCCGCCGCCGCACCAGCAGTTGGCTGATCACCTCCGGGTCGAGCACCGTGCCGCCGGCGGCCACCCGGGACAGCCCGTCCAGGAACTCGTCGATCGCGGCCACCCGGTCCTTGAGCAGGTAGCCGATGCCGGCGCCGCCCGCGGTGTCCAGCAGGTCGTCGGCGTACGACACCTCGACGTACTGGGACAGCACCAGGATCGGCGTGCCCGGCACCCGGCGGCGGGCCTCCACCGCCGCGCGCAGCCCCTCGTCGGTGTGCGACGGCGGCATCCGCACGTCCACCACCGAGACGTCCGGCCGGTGCGCCACCACGGCCTCGACCAGCGCGTCCCCGTCGCCGACGGCGGCCACCACCTGGTGCCCGAAGTCGGTCAGCAGCCGGCTCAGCCCCTCCCGGAGCAGTACGGCGTCGTCCGCGATCACCACCCGCATGGGTCCGGTGTCTACCACGTCCGGGTCCCACCGCGAGGCCGCCGTCGGGCCCGGACCGCCGCCGGCCGTCGTCACCGGGGCAGCTCGGCGTGGATCCGGGTCGGTCCGCCGGCCGGGCTGTCCACCTCCAGCGTGCCGCCGGCCGCCCGGACCCGGTCGGCGATGCCGCTGAGCCCGTGCCCCTTGGCCAGGTGCGCGCCGCCGATCCCGTCGTCGCCGACGGTGATCTCCAGCCGGCCCACCTTCCGGCTCACCTCGACCCGGCAGGCGGTGGCCCGGCTGTGCTTCGCGACGTTGGTCAGCGCCTCGGCCACCACGAAGTACGCGGTGCTCTCCAGGGCGGGGTCGAGCCGGCCGCCCGCGGTGCCCAGGTCGTCGTCGACGAGCAGCTCGGTCGGCACCAGCGCCCGGGCGGCGAGCGCGGCGAGCGCGCTGGGCAGCCCCCGGTCGACCAGGATCGGCGGCGCGATGCCCCGGGAGAGGGCGCGCAGCTCGTCGAGCGTCTCCCGGGTCTGGGCGACCGCCTCGTCCAGCGTGCGGCGGGCCGCCTCCGGGTCGGCGGCGAGCTGGTGGCGGGCCCGGCCCAGGTCCATGGCGAGCCGGACCAGGCGTTGCTGCGGCCCGTCGTGGATGTCCCGCTCCAACCGGCGCAACGCGGACGCCTCGGCCGAGGCGGCGGCCCGCTTCTGCTCCTCCAGCGTGATGATCCGCTGCCGCATCTCGGCCACGCCGGTGAGCAGCGAGTACGCCAGCGCGGCCTGGACCCGGGCGCAGGCCCGGGCCACCAGCGGGAGGGTGAACAGGGCGAACAGTCCGATCGCGGTGTTCAGCGCGATACGTTCGCGGGCGCCGTCGCCCATGCCGAGGAGCTGGCTGAGGTCCTGGTCGTCCGGCCCGCGCGGGATGGCGCCGTCGTACGCGCCGTAGAGCGTGCCGGTCAGCGCCAGCGCCCACCACACCAGCATCAGCACGAACGTGGGCACGGTCACCAGGAGCCGGAGGAACGCGTGCAGCAGGTCGAGCCAGGACTGCGGGTCGCGGATCGGGGTGAACACCCGCCGCCAGAACCGGGCGCCGCGTACCGGGGTCAGGTAGACCGGGCGGACCCGGGGCCGGCCGAGCACGCCGGGGAGCCGGAGCCGTTCCAGGTCGGCCAGCCCGCGCGCGGCGTAGAGCACACCGGCCAGGATCGGCAGGCCGAGCGTGGTGACCAGCAGCCCGGCGGTGAGTGAGATCCCCGCCACCGCGAGCACGAACCCGACCAGCGCCAGCGGCAGGCTGAAGAGCACGTAGCCGGTGTCGTGGGCCAGTCGGCGGAGCAGGCTCCGGACGGGCGACGAGGGGACGGGTGCGGTGGCCAACGGCGCGGCGGTCATGGTTCGAGGCTATGGGCGTTGCCCCGGCCGGCCCATCCCGTACGCCGGCCGGTCCGGGGTGGGGTTCTCCCTACCCGGCACGTGAGAAGCGCCTCGCCGCGCCGATCACGGAGCGCTACCGGCCGCGCGCGATTGGTCAGAGAAGTCGGGATTGAGCAATAATCGCCTCGCGCCGCCGACAAAGCGCGGTTGATCGATCTTGTAGGAATGGAGGGGCAGGTGGAGCCGCGTCGCGAGTCATCAAGATCGCGATTTGTGCACCTCTTCACAAGCGCCTACTCTGTAGTTCCGACGCGCCCTGCTAGCACAGCCGGCAACATCGGTCGCCAGCGGGAGTCCCGAAACGGCCGGCCCCCGTCGTCGGTCGAGGATCGCACCGCACGGAGTCTCATGAGTCAGCACCGTCCTTCTGGCGCGCCCGGCCGCACCGGTGCCGTACCGGCGCTTCCGGACCTGCCCGAGGCGACCGTGTCCCGGCTCCCGGAATACCTGCGCGCGCTGCACGCGCTCGCCGACGCCGGGCACGAGACCGTGTCCAGCGAGGGCCTGGCCAGCGCCGTCGGCGTCAACTCCGCGAAGCTCCGCAAGGACCTGTCGCACCTCGGCTCGTACGGCACCCGGGGCGTCGGCTACGACGTCGCGCTGCTGATCGACCAGATCGAGTCGGTGCTCGGGCTCACACAGTGCCGCGCCGTCGCGCTGGTCGGCGTGGGTAATCTCGGTCACGCCCTGGCCGGCTACGACGGCTTCGCCAGCCGCGGCTTCCGGATCGCCGCGCTCCTCGACGCCGACCCGTCCCGCGTCGGCGAGCGGATAAACGGGCTGGTCGTCCGGCACGTCGACGAACTGCCCCGGGTGGTCGCCGAGGAGTCGATCTCGATCGGCGTGATCGCCACCCCGGCCCCGGCCGCCCAGGCGGTCGCCGACGGGCTGGTCGCCGTCGGCGTGACGAGCATCCTCAACTTCGCGCCGTGCGTACTCTCGGTCCCGGAAGGGGTCGACGTGCGCAAGGTCGACCTCGCGATCGAGCTGCAGATCCTGTCCTTCCACGAGCACCGCAAGGCGTCGCTGACCGCGCTGCCCGCCACCGGCGGGTCCGCCCTCACCGCCCTGCCCGGCGGGCTCGCGGCCACCGACACCCAGGAGGCGATCGGCACGTGAAACTGCTCGTCGTCGGCGCGTCCTACCGCACCGCCCCGGTCGCCACCCTGGAGCAACTGGCCGTCCCGCCCGCGGATCTCACCCGCACGCTGGACCGGCTCGTCGCCCAGCCCTACGTCGCCGAGGCCGTGCTGGTCTCCACCTGCAACCGGGTGGAGGTCTACGCCGCCGTCTCCGGCTTCCACGGTGGCCTCGGCGACATCTGCGCGGTCCTGGCCGAGCAGGCCGACTGCCCGCCGGCGGCGCTCGCCCCGCACCTCTACGTGCACTACGACGCCGCCGCCGTGGACCACGTCTTCCGGGTCGCCGCCGGGCTGGACTCCATGGTGGTCGGCGAGGCGCAGATCCTCGGCCAGCTCCGCGACGCCTACCACTCGGCCGGCGGCGCCGACTCGGCCGGCCGGCTGCTGCACGAGCTGATGCAGCAGGCGCTACGGGTCGGCAAGCGCGCCCACGCCGAGACCAACATCGACCGGGCCGGGCAGAGCGTGGTCACCGCCGCCCTCGACCTCGCCGCCGGCCTGCTCGGCGGCGACCTGACCGGCCGACCCGCCATGGTGGTCGGCGCCGGGGCGATGGGCTCGCTGAGCGTGGCCACCCTGTCCCGGCTGGGCTCCGGCCCGCTCACCGTCACCAACCGGGGCGCCGCCCGCGCGGTCCGGCTCGCCGAGTCGTACGGCGCGACCGCCGTGCCGATGGCCGAGCTGGTCGACGCGCTCTCCACGGTGGACATCGTGGTCGCCGCCACCGCCGCCGCCGAGCCGGTGCTCACCCGCGACGTGGTGACCCGGGCGCGGGCCCGCCGCGACGCCGACCGGGGCCCGCTGGTCCTGCTCGACCTGGCCGTCCCGCGCGACGTCGAGGCCGGCGTCGCCGAGCTGCCGGGCGTCGAGGTGATCGACATCGACCGGATGGCCGCCGTCCTCGCCGACGGGCCGGCCGCCGCCGACGCCGCCGAGGTGGGCCGCATCGTCGCCGGCGAGGTCGAGGCGTTCCTGAGCTGGCTGCGGGGCGCCGACGTGGCGCCCACCGTGGCCGCGCTGCGCGGCCGGGCCGACGACGTGGTCACCGCCGAGCTGCGCCGGCTCGGCCAGCGCCGCCCCGACCTCAGCGACGACCAGCGCGCCGAGGTGGCCCGCACCGTGCACCGGGTCGTGCAGCGGCTGCTGCACCAACCGACCGTACGGGTCCGCCAGCTCGCCGCCGAACCCGGCGGCGACCAGTACGCGGCCCTGCTGCGCGAGCTGTTCGACCTGGAAGTGCCGCAGACGTCCCCGGTCGACACCGTCCCCGACGTGGTCGACACCGACACCGACGGCCGCTCGTCGTTCGACGCGGCCGACGTCCCGCCCACCGGAGGTGCGCGATGACCGCCCCCCTGCGCCTCGGCACCCGGGGCAGCGTCCTGGCGCTGGCCCAGTCCGGCCAGGTCGCCGAGGCCCTCACCGCAGCCACCGGCCGCCCGGTCGAGCTGGTCGAGGTGGTGACCGCCGGGGACCGCTCCACCGCCCCGGTGCAGCGGCTCGGCGTCGGCGTGTTCGTCTCCGCGCTGCGGGACGCGCTGACCGCCGGCGAGATCGACTTCGCCGTCCACTCGTACAAGGACCTGCCCACCGCGGCGGCGCCCGGCCTGCACATCGCGGCCGTGCCACCCCGGCAGGACCCGCGGGACGCGCTGGTCGCCACCGGCGGCCGGACGCTCGCCGAGCTGCCGCCCGGCGCGGTGATCGGCACCGGCGCGCTGCGCCGGATCGCCCAGTTGCACGCGCTGGGCATGCAGTTCGAGGTCACCCCGATCCGGGGCAACATCGACACCCGGCTCGGCCGGGTGCTCGGCCCGGACGCCGACCTCGACGCCGTCGTGCTGGCCCGGGCCGGGCTCACCCGGATCGGTCGCGCCGACGTCATCACCGAGACGCTCGACCCGATGCTCATGCTGCCCGCGCCCGCCCAGGGCGCGCTGGCCGTCGAGTGCCGGGCCGACGACCACGACCTGGTCGAGCTGCTCGCGCGGCTCGATCACGCGCCGTCCCGGGCCGCGGTCACCGCGGAACGGGCGCTGCTGGCCACCCTGGAGGCCGGGTGCAGCGCACCGGTGGCCGCCTACGGCGAACTCGCCGAGGGTGAGACCGGTGAGGAGATCTACCTGCGCGGTGCGGTGATCAGTCCGGACGGTTCCCGTGACCTCCGACTGTCCCGCACCGGAACGCCCGCCGACGCGGCGGAGATCGGCAAGGCACTCGCCGCCGAACTCCTCGAACTCGGCGCCGACTCGATCCTCGGCCAGGACGGACATGCCGGTCCGGGGACCCAGCAACTTGGGAGCACAGAATGACCCGCACCCGTAAGCCCGTAGGCCGGATCGCTTTCGTCGGGGCCGGCCCCGGAGACCCGGGCCTGCTGACCCGCCGGGCGCTCGACGCCCTGGTCGAGGCCGACCACGTGGTGTACGACCGGGGAGTCCCCGAGTCGCTGCTGACCCACGTCCGCGCCCAGGCCCGGCCCGACGCCGAGTTCAGCCCCGCCGAGGGCGTGCCCGGTGACGTGGCGAAGGTGCTGATCTCCGCGGCCCGCTCCGGGCAGAACGCCGTGCACCTGGTCGCCGGTGACCCGTTCGGCCACGACTCGGTGGTCAAGGAGGTGCAGGCGGTGGCACGTACCGCCGCGCACTTCGAGGTGGTGCCGGGCGTCGGCCAGGCCGAGGGCGTCGCCACCTACGCGGGTGTGCCGCTGCCGGGCGTCCGCACCGCCGCCGACGTCGAGGACGTCAACGCGCTGGACTTCGACGCGCTCGCCACCGCGGTCGGCCGGGGCTCGCTGGCGCTGGCCGTGGACGCCGGTGACCTGGCCGCCGTCCGGGACGGGCTGCTGGCCGCCGGCGTCGACGGCGGCACCGGGGTCGGGGTGACCGGCGACGGCACCGGCGAGACGCAGTACACCACCACGTCGACCGTGGACTCCTTCGTCGCGGCGGCGCTCGGCTTCACCGGCCGCGTCGTGCTCACCGTCGGCGCGGGCGTCGGCGACCGCGACAAGCTGAGCTGGTGGGAGAACCGCCCGCTGTACGGCTGGAAGGTGCTGGTGCCCCGCACCAAGGAGCAGGCCGGCGCGATGAGCGCGCGGCTGCGCGCGTACGGGGCGATCCCGTGCGAGGTGCCGACCATCGCGGTCGAGCCGCCGCGCACCCCGGCCCAGATGGAGCGGGCGGTCAAGGGCCTGGTCGACGGCCGGTACGCCTGGGTGATCTTCACCTCGGTGAACGCGGTCCGGGCGGTCTGGGAGAAGTTCGGCGAGCACGGGCTGGACGCCCGGCACTTCGGCGGCGTCAAGATCGCCTGCATCGGCGAGGCGACCGCCGACGCGGTGCGCGCGTTCGGCATCCAGCCGGAGCTGGTCCCCGCCGGGGAGCAGTCCTCCGAGGGCCTGCTGGCCGAGTTCTCGCCGCACGACGAGATCCTCGACCCGGTCGGCCGGGTGCTGCTGCCGCGCGCCGACATCGCCACCGAGACGCTTGCCGCCGGGCTCACCGAGCGCGGCTGGGAGGTCGACGACGTGACCGCGTACCGGACCGTGCGCGCCGCGCCGCCGCCGGCCGAGATCCGCGACGCGATCAAGTCGGGCGGGTTCGACGCGGTGCTCTTCACCTCGTCCTCGACCGTCCGGAACCTGGTCGGCATCGCCGGGAAGCCGCATGCGCGTACCGTTGTTGCCGTCATCGGGCCCAAGACGGCGGAGACCGCGACGGAGTTCGGCCTGCGGGTCGACGTGCAGCCGCCGCACGCCTCGGTGCCCGACCTGGTGGAGGCGCTCGCCGCCTACGCCGTCGAGCTGCGCGAGAAGCTCGCCGCCATGCCGGCGAAGCAGCGCCGCGGCTCGAAGGTGCAGGGCCCGACCGCCCTGAGGTTCCGCTGACAGGAGGCCCCTCATGCCGTACCCCGAGATCCGGCCCCGCCGGCTGCGCCGCAACGCGGCCGTGCGGCGGCTGGTCGCCGAGACCCGCATCGCCCCGGCCGAGCTGGTCGTGCCGATGTTCGTCAAGGAGGGGCTGACCGAGCCGCGGGCCGTCGCGTCGCTCCCGGGGGTGCTCCAGCACTCCCGGGACTCGCTGCGCAAGGCGGCGGTCGAGGCGGTCCAGGCCGGGGTCGGCGGCATCATGCTGTTCGGGGTGCCGACGACGCGGGACGAGACCGGTTCCGGCGGCCTCGACCCGGACGGCATCCTCAACGTGGCCATCCGGGACGTGATCGCCGAGGTCGGTGACTCGACGGTGGTGATGGGCGACCTCTGCCTGGACGAGTTCACCTCGCACGGGCACTGCGGCCTGCTCACCCCGGACGGCGGCGTGGACAACGACGCCACGCTGGCCGCGTACGCCGAGATGGCGGTCGCCCAGGCGGACGCCGGGGTCCACGTGGTCGGGCCGTCCGGGATGATGGACGGCCAGGTCGGCGCCGTCCGCCGGGCCCTGGACGCCGCCGGGCACCAGGACGTCTCGGTGCTCGCGTACGCCGCGAAGTACGCCTCCGCCTTCTTCGGCCCGTTCCGGGACGCGGTGGAGTCGGCGCTGGAGGGCGACCGGTGCACCTACCAGCAGGACCCGGCGAACCTGCGGGAGTCGCTGCGCGAGGTCGAGCTGGACGTCGCCGAGGGCGCCGACATGGTGATGGTCAAGCCGGCGCTGCCCTATCTCGACGTGGTCGCGGCGGTGCGCGCCGCGGTGGACGTCCCGGTCGCCGCCTACCAGGTCTCCGGGGAGTACGCCATGGTCGAGGCCGCCGCTGCGAACGGCTGGGTCGACCGGGAGCGGGTGATGCTGGAGACGCTCACCTCGATCCGCCGGGCGGGTGCCCAGATCATCCTGACCTACTGGGCGGTCGAGGCGGCCCAGCTCCTCCGCGAGCGTTACTGACCGTACGGCCGTCGCCGGCGGGCGGTCCGCAGCGCCTCGCCCCACCAGCCCACCTCGTCGAGCGTCGCGTCGACGGCCCGCCCAAGCGGGCCGTCGTCGACCAGCCGGCCCTGCTGGTCGAGGCGGTCCCACGGTGCGATGAGCACCACGCCGGTGCGGGTGGTGGTGGCGTGCAGTTCGGCGAAGACCAGCCGGAGCTGCTCGACCGCACGGATCCCGCCCGAGCCGGCGCCGTACGAGACGAACCCGACCGGCTTGGCCCTCCACTCCCGCTGGTGCCAGTCGATGGCGTTCTTCAGGGCCGCCGGGAAGCTGTGGTTGTATTCCGGCGTGACCACGACGAAGGCGTCGGCGGCGTCGAGGCGGCCGGCGATGGGACTGGCCGGGTTGCCGCCGGGAGGCGTGTCGGCGAGCGGGAGCGGCACCTCGGCGAGATCGATCAGGTCGGTCCGGAAACCGCCGCGACGGTCGGTGTGGTCGACGAACCAGTCGGCGATCAACCGACCCATCCGGGGCCGGCGAACGCTGGCGACGAGCACGGCGAGGGTGAGCGGCGGTTCTTGCGTCATCATGCGAGTGACGCTAAGACTTGAACAAATATTGAAGTCAAGCCGTTCCGGGGGAGTGCCGTGGGCATGCTGACGGTGGGCGAGGTGGCGCGGGAGTCCGGGGCGAGCGGCTCCGCGATCCGTTTCTACGAACGGCAGGGCCTGATCACGGCCAGCCGGACCAGCGGCAACCAGCGCCGGTTCGGTCCCGATGCGGCGTGCCGGGTGCGGGTGGCCCGGGTGGCGCAGCGGATCGGCCTCAGCGTCGGTGAGATCCGGGACCTGCTCGCGGCGCTGCCGCCCGAGCCGGACCTCGCCGACTGGCAGCGACTGCACGACGGGCTCACCGCCGAGGCCGAGCGGCGCATCGCCGAGCTGCACACCGCGCTCGACGGCATCCGCTCCGGCCGCCGGCTCTGCGACCTGTGAGCTGGTGCATCCCCCTGCCCCTACGCCCCCGTGCCCCCGCGCCTCACGCCTGACCCGGCTCTGGTGCCCGGCCGCCTGCATGCCGGCCCATGCCGGATTTGGCGTCCAATCCGCTCGCTGTTCCCAGGGATGTTCATGAACCCCCTTGATTACGCAGCGTAGATTTCTCGCCGCCCTGTGCCGTTCCCTCGCGTCGCCTTTGCTCTGCAGCCAAAGACGCATCGGACACTTTCGGTTACTGCTGACTCGGTGGCTGCAGCGCAAAGGCGATGACAGCCATACCCCCGACTGGCGGCCGCGGTGGACTTTTGTCTGCTTTGAGGGCTTAACTGCTCCGGGAGCTTGATGGCTCAAGCATGTGCCCTAACTGACCGTTATTCTCACCCTCTGTGTTCGCCAGGTGCGCAACTCATCGAGGCTGCGGAGCGGTTGTCAACACCGGCTGGCGGGTTTTCCACAGTGGGAAGGGCGGGGGTTGCCGGGATCCCGAGGAGGCGCGAACGTGGCGGGGTGACAGAAACCGGCGACGGCCCACCCGAGGTGGCCACCACGCCCGGCGCGGAGGAAGCAGCCACGGTGCCCGCCGAAGACCACGCGCGGGAGGAAGACCACGCGCGGGAGGAAGACCACGCGCGGAAGGACGACCACGCGCGGAAGGACGACCACGCACCCGAGGGCGGCTCGGCGGCGCTGCTCACCGAGCCGTTCGACATCCCCTTCCCGGCGGCCGGGATCGTTCGCGCGGTCCGCCGTCGTGCCGACGCCAGCCAACGTGAGCTGGCCCGGTTCGCCCGGGTGCACCCGACCACCGTCGGGCGGATCGAGGCCGGCACGCTCGCGCCCAGCCTCGCCATGCTGTCGCGCATTCTCGGCACCGCCGGCTTCCGGCTGGTCGTCGTCGACGAGGCCGGCACGGTGCTCAAGCCGATGCGGGACCGGGCCGACCTGCGCGACGGCGCCGAGCGGCGCTACCCGTCGCATCTGGACGTCGTCACCGATCCGCAGCCGGGGGAGTGGTGGGCCGACCGGTACGGGCTGGCCCGGCCGCCGGAGACGTTCTACCGGGACCGTGCCGTCCGCGACGCGCTGCGGCGGCGCAGCCAGTGGGAGGTACGGGTGGCCAAGTACCGGAACGTGCCGCCCCCACCCGACCCGCAGCGGCGCGGACACCGCAGCGGCCCGCCGCCCGGCTGGAGAGCCGGATGACGGGCCGCCGCGCGGAACACCGCTCAGTCGTCGTTCAGGATCGTCCCGACGCCGGACGGGTCGGCGAGCCGGAGCCCCGGTACACCCGCCACATACAGCGTGAGCTGCTCGTTCGCCTCGCGCTTGCGGTCGCCGCGCACGGTGACCGGGAAGGCCAGCGAGGTGCGGCCGGCGGCCAGCACCCGGCAACCGACGTACGGGTCGTAGTCCGCGCCGGCCTGGGCCGTGGTGCCGTAGGTGGCCGCACAGAGCAGGGCCGGCTCGGAGAGCGGACGGGACACGGTGACGGTGAACGTCATCGTGGTGGTGCCCTTGTCGCCCTCGGTCACCGAGGTGTCCGCCACCCGCAGCGCGGCGCGCGACCGGAACCGGGCCACCGTCGGGTCGTGGTCGCTGGCGCCCCGGTCGCCCAGCTCCGCGGCGTCGGTCGGGTAGTCGGCGTTGATGTGCGCCGTCCGCACCTGCACCAGGTCGTCGTGCATCGGGTCGTTCACGAACATGTTGTCGAGCGTCTGCGCCTGCCCGCTGAACGTGTACGAGTAGGCCGCCGCCGGGGCGTCCGCGACCAGGTCGTCCCACAGGTTGTGCAGGCCGGCCTGGTAGAGCGGGGCGAGCTGGTCCGACGGGGTCGGGTTCGCTCCGGTCGCGATCGGGTCGTCGGGGCGCGGGAAGACGTTCAGGTCGCCGCCGTAGACCACCCGGGCGTTCGGGTCGGTCGCCTCGACGGCCCGCACGATCGCGGCACCGTACGCGGCCTGCTCGCGCCGCTGCCCGACCCGGCTGTCCGGTCCGGACGAGAAGTGGTTGGCCACCGCCCAGAGCGTGAACTGCTCGCCCGAGCCGGGCGCGGCCTTGACCGAGAACCGGGCCAGCTGCGCCGCCCGGGTGTAGACGTTGCCGCCGTCCACACCGGTCGACCGGTCCACGTCGTCCGGCAGCACCGCGTTGAACGCCTTCGGGTTCTGCACGTCCGCGTTGGACGGCAGCGCCGTCGAGCGGTATTCGACGGTCGGCGCGGAACCCAGCAGCGGGTCGGTGGCGGTCGCCTGGGCCAGCGTCAGTCGGTCCGTGCGGTAGAGGAACGCCGAGGCGATGCCGCGGGCGTCCGCGCCGGTCCGGTCGTACGCGGCGGCGTAGGCCGGGCCGCCGTTCGCGGCGACCGCCAGCGCCAACTCCTGCACCGTGTCCGGCGCGCCGTCGGCGTTGTTGACGTCACCGCAGGCCAGGCTGCCGTCGACCACCGAGCAGATGTCCTGGTCCTCGGCCTCCTGCACCAGGATCAGGTCCGGGCTGTGCAGCGAGTCGACGATCTGCCGGGCCTGCGTGGCCAGCTTGGCGGCGTACGCCTCGGGGCTGGCCGGCACGTAGTCGAACGGCGGGTTGACCCCGGGGCATCCGCTGTTGCCGGCGAAGTCGCAGCCGTCGAACGGGTCGTCCCGGTAGTCGTACAGGTTCTCCACGTTGTAGGTGGCGACCGCGACCTCGCTGGTGCGGTCCGCCGGGCGCGGCGGGTTGTTCTCCGCCGGGTCCGCGCCACCGGTCAGGGTGAGCTGCTCCGGCTGCACGCTGTACTTGCTGAACGCGTACGAGACGGAGCCGTAGGCGTCCTCGGTCAGCGTGTCGAACGTGCGCGCCTCGGGCAGCAGCGCGCCGGAGTCACCGGCGGTCGCCTTCACGCCGCCCGCGCCCAGCAGGATGCGCTGGTTGTTGCCGTTGTCGAAGAGCGTGCCCGGGATGTCGTCCAGCGGGTGCGCGTCCCGGAACACCCGGCGGGCGTACGGGTCGGACCGCTTCATGATCGGGTCCTCGCGGTCCAGCACGTAGATCTCGGAGTCCGCGGTGGAGGCGTAGATGTGCCGGGGCGCGGAGACGCCGCTGCCGGCGCGGACCCGCACCCGCTCGCCCTCGTGCCGCTCCCAGAACCTGTCGGCGGCGTCCGCCTCGGCCGGCGGGACCGCGTCGACCACCCGGACCGCGGTGTCCACGTCGAGCCCGGAGTCGAGCTTGCGGACCAGCGAGGCGCCGGAGAGCTGGGTCTGGTTGAAATACTCCGAGACCCGGCCGCGCAGCACCACCTCGTCACCGACCGTCGGGGCGTAGCCGCCGATCAGGGTGGTGAACGAGCCCATGAAGACGAAGATGCCGTCCGAGGTGAGCGCGTCGCCGTCCTCGCTGCCGAGCCGGCTCTGCAGGTAGAAGCCCCACTGGTCGGCCCCGGCCGAGGTGCGGGTCAGCGACTTGCCGGTGATCACGCCGCGTACGTCGTACAGCGTCGTGCTGGTGCCGTTGCCGCTGGCCGGCGCGAACGGCGACCGGTCGGTGCGGCCGCTCTCGTCGTCGGCGGTGCGGCCCTGCACCTCGCCCACCGACAGCACGCTTGTCGCCTGCACGGCGAGCGTGCAGGTGGCGGTGCCGCCTTCGGCGTCCGTCGAGGTCACGGTGACCGTGTAGGCGCCGGCCGGCAGGCCGGTCGCGGTCAGCGTCGCGGTGGCGGTGCCACCGGCCGCGGTCGCCGGCGTGAACGCGGTACGGCTGATCGAGCCGCTCGCCGGCGTCGGGACGACCGAGGTGACGGCCAGGTCGGTGACCGTGTCGTCGGCGTCGGTTGCGGTCACCTCGCGGGTGGCGGTGGCACCGGCCTCCAGGGTCAGCGCGCCGCCGCAGGTCAGCGTCGCCGGCCGGTCGACCGGCCCGCCGCCGTCGACGGTGTGGCTGCCCAGCCCGTCGAACGTGTCGGTGGCGAAGCCGGCCCACTGGGCGGCCGGGTCGAACGGGTCGGCCGGGTCGGTGTCGCCGGCGCTCACCGACGGCAGCCGGCGCAGCGTGTTGTCGGCGGTGCTGGTGAGCCCGCTGCCCCACTCGGTGCCCGGGTCCACGCCCACCTGGCCGATGGAGTCGACCACCGACTCACCCTTGCGCAGCACGATCGCGTCGTCGCCGTTGAACAGCGCCCCGCCGTACGTCTGGTCGGCCTGGGCGAGGATCGCCGGCGCGGCCGACGCGGCGGCGAAGACGAACACGTCACCGGCGGCCACGGTGCCGGTCAGCGCCACGGTGGTGGCGGTGGTGGCGCCGTTGAAGAAGAGCTGGAGCTGGTAGCCGCCGGCGGCCAGGTCGACCGGGGCGCCGGTGCCGTTGAACAGCTCGACGGCCTTGTTGTTGGACGACCCCTCGACGTATTCGGAGATGAACAGGTCGCTGGGCGCGGCGCTGGCCGCGGGGGGTGCGATCCCGATCGCCGTGACGGAGACGGCGGCGGTGGTCGCGAGCGCGGCTAAGGTGCGGCGCGGGCGCATGGAGCCTCCACGATGGGTGGGCGGGAACTAACGCACGTTAAGGGTCGCGGCGGGCCGGCGTCCATCCCCCGGGCAGCCGTTTGGTGAACAGGCGTCAGCGGTGGGTGTCCAGCCGGTGCACCAGCTCGGCGACGTCCACGCCGTACTCGCACCAGTCGCGGTCGGGTTGGTAGCCCAGCTCCGCGTTGACCTTCAGCATCGCCTCGTTGGCCTGCGCGTTCCAGGTCTGCACCTCGGTCAGCTCGGGCTCGGCCGAACGCAGCTCCAGCAGCATCCGCGCCTTGATGGCCCGGTCGATGCCGTAGCCGCGGTGGTCGCGGACCACGATCGTGTCGTACTGGTCGGCCCGGGTGGGGTGCTGGGCCGGCACCACCACCTCGGTGAGCCCGGCCACCTCGCCGGTCTGTTCGTGCAGCGCCAGCACGATGTACGGCTTCATGCCCCGCCGGTGCAGTGTGGCGAGGCTGTCGCGGAGCCGCTCCGGATCGTAGGAGCTGGGGCGCAGTTCGCCGTCGTCGGCGTCGCGCACCTCGGCCTTGGCCCGCGCGTACGCCTCGATCAGCTCGTCCGGCGGCCCGCCGGGGCAGAACTCGACGTGGTAGCCCGCGCCCACCTCGGCGGCCATCTCGGTCAGCGCCGGCCAGTCCACCGCGCCCAGGTCGAGCACGCTGCGGGTCTCCACGTACTCCCGGGTGAAGCCCAGCGCCTCGTAGAAGGCCACGGCCGGGGTGTCGCCGACCACCTCCACGCCGATCGACTGGAAGCCCTCGTCCCAGACCCGGCGGGCGGCCACCCGCACCAGCTCGCGGCCGATCCCGGTGCGGCGCAGCGTCGGGTGCACCATCACCTCGAGCACGCCGATGCCGCCGAGCAGCAGCACGTGCACGTGCCCGACGATCGCGCCGGGCGTGCCGTCCGGCGCCGGCTCGTCCTGGGCGATCCAGGAGATCCGCCGCTCGCCGGGCATCACCTCGGACAGGTATTCCCGCAGGGAGTTCGCCTGCCAGGGAGGATCCTGGGGCAGATCCGCCGCCAGGACCGCGTTCAGCGTGTCCAGCAGCGACGCGATCTCGGCGGACGACGCGGTCCGAGGGTCCCACTCGCGCACCATCACCCGTACAGCTTGCCGTCAACCGCAGCTCGACGGAAGGGTTGAGTCCGCGAATGTACGCGCGTCGTCACGTCACGTACCGCTCCGGCGGCCGTACTCGTCGGCCTTGGTGAACACGTCCTGGGCGTACCGGCGGACGTCGTTGTAGGAGAGGATGGCGCCCCACCAGTCGCCCGGAATGGTCATGTTCCGGCCGCCCTTGCACAGGTATTCGCCCGCGGCCAGCGCCGCGTCGTCGATGTCGTGCGGGTTCTTCACGCCGTCGTTGTCGGCGTCCGCGCCGATCTCCTGCCAGGTGCTGGGGATGAACTGCATCGGGCCGAGCGCCCGGTCGAACTCCTTGTCGCCGTCGAGCCGGCCCTGGTCGGTGTCGAGGATCCGGGAGCGGCCGCCCTGCCCGTCGAGCCGCGCGCCGAGGATCTGCGGCGCGGCCACCCCGTTGGCGCCCAGCTTGGCCTTGTTGGCCGACCCGTGCCCGGACTCCACGAAGCCGATCGCGGCGAGCGTGGTCCAGCTCAGTTGGCAACTGCGGTGGGTCTGCGCGAGCACCAGCTCGGCGTAGCCGTAGGCCTGGAGCGCCACCGTCGGGATGTCGGTGGCGCGGCCGACCCGTTCCGCCCAGCCGGCCAGCGCGTCGGCCGGACGGCCGCCGGGCAGGACGGGGTTGGCGGTCGGCCCGCCCGGCAGCGGCGTGCCGGTCGGCCCGACGGTGCCCGGCGGGCCGGTCGGGCCGGGGAGCGCGGGCGCTCCGGTCAGCCCCGGCACGGCGCCGGTCTGCGGCACGCCCTGGACCGGGGCGGCGCTGGTGGCTTCGACAGCGACCGGCTCCGGCTTACGGACGGCCGCCGGCACGAGCACCGCGCCGGCCGCGACGGCGGCCCCGACCAGGGCGAGCAGGAACAGCGCGGGCAGCGTGGTGCGCCCGCCGGGCCGGCGCGACCAGTCGCGGGTGGCCCGGGCCACGCCCGTGGCGAGCTGCCGGGGCCGGACGCGGCCGGCGTGCGCGAACGGTATCCGCCGACGCCGGCCGCCGGTCGCCGGTGCTGCGGCCTCCGGCGTGGCGGCGGTTACGGACTCCGGTGCCCCGGCCTCCGGTGTGGAGGCGGGCGACCGCACGGACTCCTCGGTGGACTTCGTGGGCGAAGCGGGCTCGCCGCGCCGAGGGCCGGGGACCTGCGCGGCGCCGCCGTCGGGCGGCACGGCGGGTCGCAGGGGCCGGACCGTCGCTCGCCGTTCGCCGTCCACCACCCGTCGAGTATCACCCATCCGTGCGACGGCGTCAGGCCCGACCGTACGCTGTGCGCATGCCCCGGTACGAGTTCCGTTGCCGCGCCTGCGGCGACACTTTCGAGGTCAACCGCCCGATGGCCGAGGCCGCCCGGCCCGCCACCTGCCCGCAGGGCCACGCCGACACGGTGAAGCTGCTCTCCACCGTGGCGGTCACCGGCCGGGGTGGTGCCGGTTCGGCCGGTGGAGCGCCCGCGCCGACCGGCGGGGGCTGCTGCGGCGGGTCCTGCGGCTGCTGATCCTCGGCCGGCGCCGGTGAGAACTTTTGGTCGGAATCCGCCTACCCGTTCTCACGATGCGTGACGGCGCGGTCATAGGGCAGCATGGACCCGACGTCAGCGGGGGGAGGTTCGACGCATGTCGCCACGGATCCACCTCCCCAGCGGGTGGGTGACCTTCGTGTTCACCGACATCGAGGGCTCGACCCGGATGGCCCGGATGCTCGGCCCGGTCTACCGTCCGGTGTTGCGGGAGCACCGCCGGCTGCTGCGCGACACGCTCGCCGGCACGGACGGGTCGGAGCTGCTGACCGAGGGCGACTCGTTCTTCCTCGCCTTCCCGGACGCGGCCGCCGCCGTACGCGCCTGCCTGACCGCGCAACGCGCGCTCGCCGGCCACGAGTGGCCCAACGCCGACGCCGTCCCCCGGGTCCGGATGGGCCTGCACACCGGCTACGCCGAGCCCCGCGACGGTGAGTACGCCAGCCCGGAGGTGCACCGGGCGGCCCGGGTGGCCGCCGCCGCGCACGGCGGTCAGGTGCTCTGCTCGGCGGCCACCGCCCGACACGCGGATCCGCTGCCGGACGGCGCGTCGCTGTTGGACCTCGGCCTGCACCGGCTGCGCGGGTTCGACGACCGGGAACGACTGTTCCAGCTCGTCGCGCCCGGTCTGGAGCGGCGGTTCCCGCGTCCGCGTACGGCCGACGCGGCGGCGCACAACCTGCCCACCCAGGTCACCTCGTTCGTCGGCCGGCACTTCGAGCGGGCCGAGCTGGGGCGGCTGGTCGAGGCGTACCGGCTGGTGACCGTGCTGGGCGCGGGCGGCGCGGGCAAGACCCGGCTGGCCGTGGAGCTGGCCTCCGGGATCGTCGAGGACTACCCGGACGGCGTGTGGTTCGTCGACATCGCCGCGGTGACCGACCCCGGGCTGGTCGCGTTCGAGATCGCCGCCGTGCTCGGCCTCCGTCCGGAGCCGGGCCGGCCGATGGTCGACACCCTGGTCGAGTACGCGGCGCCGCGCCGGATGCTGGTGGTGCTGGACACCTGCGACGCCCAGCCGGCCGCGTCGGCCGAGGTGATCTCCCGGCTGCTGGCCGGCGGCCGGGGGGTGCGGGTGCTGGCGACCAGCCGGGAGTCGTTCGGCGTACCCGGCGAGGTGGTGTGGCGGATTCCGCCGCTGTCGGTCGACGAGGTGCCCGACGGCGGCGCGAGCGACGCGGTGGCCCTGCTGCTGGACCGCACCGCGGCGGCCCGGGGTGGCCGCCCGCCGGACCCGACCGAGCAGGACGACCTGCGCCGGGTGGTGCGCCGGCTGGACGGGTTGCCGCTCGCCATCGAGCTGGCCGCGGCGCGGCTGCGGGTGCTCTCGGCCGGGCAGTTGGCCGAGCGGCTCGACGACATGCTCGGCACGCTGGACGCCGGGCGGGAGTCGGCGGAGCCGCCACCGGTCGAGGCCGGCTGGAGCGGCAACCAGCAGGACACGGTCGACCTGGTGGCCGCCGCGACCGGGTCCGCGCCGCCGACGCCGGCGACCCGGGCGGTGCAGCGGTCGGCCAGCGAGCGACACCTGACCATCCAGGCCACGGTGACCTGGTCGTACCGGACGCTCGGGGCGCGCTCGTCCCGGCTGCTGCGCTGGATGGCGGTCTTCGCCGGCCCGGTGGACCTGCCGACCGTGCAGTGGCTGCTGGACGAGGATCCGCTGGACCCGCTGTCGGTGCTGGTGGACAAGTCGATGGTGCTGGCCGAGCCGCACGCCTCGGGCAGCACCTACCGGATGCTGGACCCGATCCGGGCGTACGCTGCCCGCCGGCTGATCTCCGCCGGCGAGGAGCAGAGCGCCCGGGACCGGCACGTCGCCTGGTCCCGGCACGCGCTGGACCGGGCGCACCTGGGCCCGGACGGCCGGCCGGTGACGCTGTCGCTGTTCGCGCTGGACCCACTGGCCGGTGAGGTGCGGGCCGCGTTGCGCTGGTGCGCCACCGGCGGCAGCGCCCGGTCGGGGCTGCACCTGGCCGGCGGGCTGGACCAGTGGTGGCGGGAGCGTGGGCTGGCCCGGGAGGGGCGGCTCTGGCTGTTCCGGCTCTACGGGCGGATCGCCGAGACCGGCGAGGAGATCCCGGAGGCCGAGCTGGCCGCCGCCTACCACATGCACTCGTTGCACGCCGGCGCGGACGGGGAGTTCGCCGAGGAGCTGCGCTACTCGCAGCGCGCCGAGGCGGCCGCCCGGCAGGCCGGTGACCTGGGGTTGCTGGCCCGGGTGCTGGCCGGGCGCGCCGCGCCGCTGGTGGACATGGGCCAGTTCGCCGAGGCGGAACGGGTCTGCCGCGAGGTGATCGACTGGGCGTACGCGCAGGACGTGGTCGGCGACGCGCTGCTCGCCGTCTACAACCTCGCCGAGCTGCTCTGGCGGCGGGGCGCGTTGGACGAGGCGGCCGAGGTGCTCGGCGCGGCCCGTCCGGTGGAGGCGGCCCGCCCGGTGGAGCGGGGTCGCCGCTCGGTGGACATGCTGCTCGGCATGGTGGCGCTGACCCGGGGTGATCTCGTCGCCGCGCACGAGCACCTGCTGGTGGCGTTGCGGTCCCGGATGAGCCACGGTTACCTGGGCCGGGCCTGCGACACGATCAACGCGATCGCGGTGCGCTGCGCGTTGGCCGGGGACGCGGTGGCCGCGGCCCGGCTGTTCGGCGCGGCGCAGGCCACCCGGGCGAGCCTGCGTGCCACCCCGGGCATCTACGAGCCGTACTGGCTGGCCCGGCAGGCGGAGCTGCGCCGGAGTCTGGGCGACGAGGCGTTCGACGCGGCGTACGGCGCGGGGGCGGGCCTGCGGTTGGACGAGGCGGCCGCGTTGGCGCTGCACGTCGAGCATCCGGACCTGTCGTCCGACTCGCTCTGGTTCGGCCCCCCCACCCCCACCCCCTCGCCCCCTCCTGCGCGCTGATTCACGGAAAGAGTGGCTATCCGGGCCCGAATAGCCACTCTTTCCGGGAAAGCGGCGCCCGGGGCGGGGTTAGCTTCGGGCGGCGGCGCGACGCTCGGCGTCGGCCTTCATCTTCGCGGCGCGGTCGAGGTCGGCCTGCTGCACGGCGGCGACCGAGCCGAAGACGCTGACCGCCTGGTAGTAGGTCCAGGCGAGGCTGTAGCAGGCCGGCCGGACCACCGAGTTGTAGGTGGCGCAGACCCGCTTCAGGTCCTCGTAGAACGCGCTGTCCAGGCGGGACTTGTTGGCCGCGAAGATGCCCATGGCCTTGTGGTTGCGGTAGCCGAAGTCGTGCCGGTAGCAGGAGAGGTTGAAGGAGAAGCCGAGCGGGTTGTCCGGGCTGGACGAGCAGTAGTCGGTGGACCAGTCGAAGCCGTACCCGGCCCAGGGCGTCTTGTTCAGCCGGGCGCTGTTCCAGGCGTTGTAGCTGCTGGCGCTGGTCTGGGTCCAGGTGGACAGCACCGAGAGCTTCTGTTGGGTGCTCACCGCGGCGGCGGCCGGTGCGGCCAGGCCGAGCGTGGTGAGCAGGGCGATCACGCCGGTGGCGAGCGTGGTGGCGAGGCGACGGGACACGGGGGACCTCCGCGGGGTGAGCGTCGGGACGGGCGGTCCGGGATCACCGGAGTTCGAGAAGTGTCGATCAATGGGATGACGTCGGGGGATGGCCCGGTGGGCCGCTTGCTGACATCCGCGCAAACAGACGAATGCCCCCGGGTCGCGGTGGCGGTCCGGGGGCATTCGCGGCGGGTCAGCGGACGAAGCGCGGCGGGCTCGCCGGGCTCTCGTTGGCCAGGCGGTCCAGCGCGGTCACGTGGTAGGTGTAGCGGGTGCCGGCCACCGCCGTGGTGTCCACCCAGGACTGGGTGGCGCCATCGGTGGCCCGGACGGTGCCGACCAGGTGGGACGCGTCGGCGAAGTCGCAGCGCCCGGCCAGGCCGGTGCCGTCGAACCGGTAGATCGCGTACGAGGTGGCGGTGCCGAGCGGCCCCTTGCCGTCGGCGGGCTGCCGCCAGCTCAGCCGCACCCCGTCCGCCTCCCGCTGGGCCTTGGTGACCACCGGGAAGAGCAGCGGCTTGTGCGGCAGGTGCGTCATGGTGGGCACCAGTGCGGGACGCGAGTAGTACTCGGCGGCGTAGATGTCGGTGGCGCCGAGCCGGTTGGCCCGGACCTGCACGGCGGAGAAGTGCACGTTGCCGAGCACCTCCGGGTACGACCGGTTGAGCGTGAGGTGGTCGGACAGCTCCCGCGGGTTCATCCAGAACGACCCGTACGCCGGCTCGCCGCTCTTGTAGTCGGCCTGGCCGATGTAGAGCTGGACCTTGGTGCCGCGCACCTGCTCGGCCCACCACGGCACCAGCCGGGCGTAGTCGGCGGCCGGGTACTGGCCGATGTACCAGTAGAGCTGCGGCACGACGTAGTCGATCCACTCCTCCTTGATCCACTTACGGGTGTCGGCGGAGATGATGTCGTACGACTGCGAGCCGGTGGTGTCCGAGCCGTTCGGGTCGGCCGAGGCGTTGCGCCAGATCCCGAACGGGCTGGCGCCGAACTTCACCCACGGCTTGGCCGCCTTGATCTTGGCGTTCATCTCCTGCATCAGCAGGTTGATGTTGTCCCGCCGCCAGTCGGCCTTGTCCGTGAAGCCCCGGTTGTACTGCGCGAACGTGGCATCGTCCGGCACCTGCCAGGTGCCGCTCGGGTACGGGTAGAAGTAGTCGTCGAAGTGCACGCCGTCGACGTCGTACCGGTTGACCGCGTCCATCATCGCGGTCTGGACGAACTCGCGGACCGCCGGGACGCCGGGGTTGTAGTAGAGCCGGCTGCCGGCGACGCCGGCCGGCGGGTAGGCGAACACCCAGTCCGGGTGCGCCCGGGCCGGGCTGTCCGGCGCGAGCTGCGACAGGTCGGCGCCGGCGCCACCGGGGGCCGGCATGGAGACCCGGTACGGGTTGAACCAGGCGTGGAACTCCAGGTTCCGCTTGTGCGACTCGGCGACCAGGAAGGCCAGCGGGTCCCAGCCCGGGTCCTTGCCGCGTACCCCGGTCAGGTACTCCGACCACGGCTCGTACGGCGAGGGCCAGAACGCGTCAGCGGTCGGGCGGACCTGGACCACGACGGCGTTGTGGTTGAGCTTCTGGGCCAGGTCGAGCCAGCCCAGGTATTCGGCCTTCTGCTTGGCGACCTGGTCCGGCGCGGTCCAGGAGTCCTTGCTGGGCCAGTCGATGTTCGTCACCGAGGCGATCCACATGGCCCGGAACTGCCGCTTGGGGGTGGCCGGGTTGGTGACGCAGTCGGTGGTGGAGTCAGTGGTCGTCTCGTTCGGCGCGGCCTGCGCCGGGGTGCCGGCGACCAGCGCGCCGAGCAGCGCCACGGCCAGCGCGGCGGCTCTGAGCGGAGTTGCCTTCATGCGGTGCGGTCCCTTCGTCGGGTCCGGGGGGACGGGCGGTGGCAGGTGCGGCAAGATTCGCCGCAATGATTAGGCCACCGGTAGGAAACTTTCATCAATCCCGATCCGGCGCAAGACCCCGGACCACACCCCGCATCGTGACCATTCCGACACCCGCCGTACGGGATTGGGGGCGGAGACGGCTGGGTAGCTTGGCCGGTCACGGACCGCCGACCGCGGTGGTCGCACCGTTGGGGAGGTGATCCATGTCAGTCCTACGGACCAAGCCGATCCAGGACGTGATCGCCCAGGGCGACGCCGACGGCGAAGACGGCAAGCCAGGGCTTCGCCGCCGGCTCGGGCCGGTCGACCTGATGGGCTTCGGCATCGGGATCGTGATCGGCACCGGGATCTTCACGCTGACCGGCGTGGAGGCGAAGAACAGCGCCGGTCCCGGCGTGGTGATCTCCTTCGGCATCGCCGGCGTGGTCGCGCTGCTCGCCGCGCTCTGCTACGCCGAGCTGGCCTCCAGCGTGCCGACCGCCGGCAGCGCCTACACCTACGCGTACGCCACCATGGGCGAGATCGTCGCCTGGATCATCGGTTGGGACCTGCTGCTGGAGTTCTCGCTCGGCGCGGCGGTGGTGGCCCGCGGCTGGTCCGGCTATCTCACCGACCTGTTCGGACTGCCCAGCGCCTGGTTCGCGGAGGAAGGCAGCATCGTCAACCTCGGCGCGATCGGCATCGTGCTGGTGCTCGGCGTGGTGGCCATCGTCGGCATCCGCGAGTCCGCCCGGGTCACCAACGTGCTGGTGCTGGTGAAGGTGGCGATCTGTGCCTTCGTCATCATCGCCGGCCTGTTCTTCGTGAAGGCGGCCAACCTCAGCCCGTTCATCCCGTCCGCCGAGCCGGCCGGCGCCGGCGACGACGGCATCAAGCAGCCGGTGACGCAGCTCCTCTTCGGGTTGGAGCCGTCCATCTTCGGCTTCGTCGGCGTGCTCACCGCCGCCGCGGTGGTCTTCTTCGCGTACACCGGGTTCGAGGCCGTGGCGAACCTGGGCGAGGAGACCCGCAAGCCCAAGCGGGACCTGCCGCTCGGCCTGCTCGGCACGCTGGTCATCTCCACCGCGCTCTACATCGGCGTCTCGCTGGTCGTGGTCGGCATGGTCAAGTACACCGAGATCGACGAGGGCGCGCCGATCGCGTCCGCGTTCCGGGCGGTCGGCGCCGGCTGGGCCGCGGTGCTCGTCTCCATCGCCGCCGTCGCCGGTCTGACCAGCGTCATCCTGGTCGACCTGGTGGCCATGGGCCGGATCGGCTTCGCCATCGCCCGGGACGGGCTCATCCCGCCCTCGATCGCCAAGGTGCACCCGCGTTGGGGCACGCCGTACCGGATCGCCGCGATCATGACGGTGGTGGTGGCGCTGCTCGCCGGCTTCCTGCCGCTCTCCGCGCTGGCCGACCTGGTCAGCATCGGCGCGCTCTGCGCGTTCATGCTGGTCGCGCTCGCGGTGCCGATCCTGCGCAAGCGGCGCCCCGACCTGGAGCGGCCGTTCAAGGTGCCGTTCTCGCCGGTGCTGCCGATCGTCACGGCGGTGGCCTGCCTCTACCTCAGCCTCAACCTGTCGGTGGAGACCTGGGTGCGGTTCCTGATCTGGATGGCGCTGGGCGCGATCATCTACTTCGGCTACGGGCACCGCAAGAACCGGCTGGCCCGCCGCGAGCACGCGGAGGACACCCCCGAACCCGCCCCCACCCCCTGACTCCGGAGTTGTAAGGCGGGGGCCCCGCTTAACACCTGAGTGTTAAGCGGGGCCCCCGCCTCTACCGAAAACGTTAAGCGGGGCCCCCGCCTTACCGCTGCACCTCGCGGAGGGGGCCGCGGACCGAGGGCCTGCCGTCGGTCCATAGCAGCTCGTTCAGCCAGATCTGCCGGCCCGGGTCGGTGGTGCCCTCCTGGCCCGGCGGCCAGGCGTGGTAGAGCAGCCAGGTGCGGCCGTCCTGCTCCACGATCGAGGCGTGCCCCGGCCCGGTGGCCACCTCGTTGCTCTTCAGGATCGGGTTCTCCGGCGCCTTCACGCACGGCCCGGTCGGGCTCTCGCAGACCGCGTACCCCTCGGCGTAGACGTCCCTGTCGTAGGCGTTGGCGGCGAAGAACAGGAACAGCTTCCCGTCGTGCCGGTGGAAGAACGGCCCCTCGATCAGGGTGCCCTCCCACGGCTCGGTCTGCTTCAGCAGCTTCGTCGCCGGGCCGGTCAGCCGTAGCCCGTCCGGCGTCAAGCGCTGCGACCAGAGCCAGGTGTCCACACCGATCGCGTTGCCGTCGTTCTTCCACAGCAGCCAGAGGCTGCCGTCGGTGTCCCGGAACGGGCTGGCGTCGATCGAGCCGCCCAGGTCCGGCTGGCAGACCAGCGGCTTGTCGGAGTCGTCCGCGTACGGCCCGAGCGGCGTGTCGGCCACCGCCCGACCCAGGCACTGCCGGCCGGAGGCGCGGTCGGCCACCGTGTAGTAGAGGACGAACCGGTCCGGGGCGAGCTGGATCGCCTCCGGCGCCCACGTCTTCCCCGCGTCCGCCCAGTCCGGCAGCTCCGGCAGCGCGTCGCCGGCCGGGGTCCACTCGACCAGGTCGGGCGAGGTGAGCACCGGGACGTTCTGGCCGCCGGCGTTGGTGTGGAACAGGTACCACGTCTCGCCGACCCGGATCGCCTGCGGGTCGGGGGCGTCGGTCCGGACGACCGGGTTGGTGAACACGTTCGCGTCCTTCGGTGTACTCGATTCGGTGGTGGACCCGGTGCCGCAGCCGGCGACGAGCAGCGCTGCGGCCAGGGCCGCCGCGCCGCGCCGGAACCGTCGGTCGGTCATCCCTTCAGGCCGCTGCGAGAGACGCCCTGGATGACGTGACGCTGGGCGAACACGAACAGGATCAGCACCGGCACGCTGGCCAGCATCGCGCCCGCCATGATCACCGGATAGTCGGTCACGTACGCGCCCTGGAGCAGGCCCAGGCCCGCCGGCAGGGTCAGCCGCTCGGGGCTGAACAGGACGTACACCGGCCAGAGGAAGTCGTTCCAGTTGGTCAGGAACGACAGCACCGCCAGCGTGGCCAGGGCGGGCTTCGACAGCGGCAGCAGCACCTGGCGGAAGATCTGCCACTGGTTCGCCCCGTCCAGCACCGCCGCCTCCTCCAGCTCGGCCGGGATGGAGAGGAAGAACTGACGCAGGAAGAACACCCCGAACGCGCTGGCCGCGCCGGGCACGACCACCACGGTCAGGGTGTCGATCCAGTTGATCCTCTCGGCGATGATGAAGTTCGGGATGATCAGCGAGGTGGGCGGCACGAAGAGCGTGCCGACGATCAGCGCGAACAGCAGGCCGCGACCGCGGAACCGCATCCGGGCCAGCGCGTACGCGGCCGTCGACGCGGTCGCCAGCACCAGCAGCGTGTGCAGGGTGGCCGCCAGCATGCTGTTGAGGAACCAGCGCAGCACCGGGTTGGCGGTGTCGTTCAGGATCCGGTCGTAGCCGTAGGTGGAGAACGGGTTCGGCAGCCAGCTCGGCGGGACCTGCTGGGCGGCGTCGTACGTCTTCACCGACGTCAACAGCATCCACACCAGGGGCGTCACGAAGATCAGGGTGATCAGGAGCAGGACGGCGTAGCGCGCCACCGGGCGCAGTTTCGACATGGTCGGCCCCTCAGTCTTCCCGGTAGCGGAACAGCCGGAAGTTGACGACGCTCACCACCGCCAGCATCAGCGCGAAGAACACGCTCATCGCGGCGGCCCGACCGGCGTCGTAGTCACGTAGGCCCTCGTCCACGATCCGCCAGACCACCGTCCGGGTCTGCTCGCCCGGCGCGCCCTGGGTGATCAGGAGCGCCTGCCCGAAGACGTTCGCCGAGGCGAGGATCGTGGTGGTGAAGACGAAGAGCATGACCGGGCGCAGGCCGGGGATCGTCACGTGGCGGAACCGGTCCCACCCGCCGGCGCCGTCGACCTTCGCCGCCTCGTACAGCTCCGGCGCGATGTCCTGGAGGCCGGCCAGGTAGATCACCGCGTTGAAGCCGCAGGTCCACCACACCGTCACGCCGACCAGGGAGACCCAGGCCCACGGCACGTCGGTGACCCACGGCGTGTCCGACGGGAGCCCGACGGCGCCGAGCAGCAGGTTGACCAGGCCCAGGTTGGCGTCCAGCAGGAACCGCCAGAGCAGGCCGATCACCGCCACGCCCAGCACGTACGGGGCGAAGAAGGCGGCCCGGAAGAACGTACGGCCGGGGAACGAGCGGTTGAGCAGCAGCGCCAGCCCCAGCGGGATGACCACCAGCAGCGGCACCGAGAACAGCGTGAAGATGCCGGTCGCCCGGACGCTGGACCACCAGTCCCCGTAGATCGCCGACTCGCTGGAGAAGAGGTCCTGGTAGTTGTCCAGCCCGATGAACGGCCGGTTGGGCAACTGGAGGTCCCACTGGTGCAGGCTGATCCAGACCCCGAACAGGATCGGCGCCAGACCGAAGACGCCGAACAGGATCAGGTACGGCGCGAGGAAGAGGTACGGCGTCGTCCGGTTGCCGCGTTCCGTCGCGCGCCGGCGACGGGTACGCCCCGTCGGGGGCGGCGCGCTGTCACGCGCCGCCCCGACCTCGATCACGTCCGCCACGACGGATCAGTTCCCGTACTTCTTGCGGTTGTCCTCGAGCTGCTTGTTGGCCTTGGCCACGCCGTCGTCCAGCGCCTGCTTCGGCGACTTCTTGTTCAGCGCGGCCTCGTTGAAGGCGTTGTAGAACGTC
Organism: Micromonospora sp. NPDC018662; assembly: GCF_044391475.1. NCBI lineage: Bacteria > Bacillati > Actinomycetota > Actinomycetes > Micromonosporales > Micromonosporaceae > Micromonospora > Micromonospora sp. NPDC018662. Next base: position 575,054 of record NZ_JBISAC010000002.1, on the reverse strand, counting down.
AGGATGACCTCGCCGAGGCCCGGCGCGGCCGGCGGGAACGCCGCGTACTCCAGCTCCGGGGCGAGCGCGTTGACCTCGGTGAGCGCCGTGAACTCGGCGCTCTCCCGGACCGCCTTGCGGGCCGGCACCTGGCCGCCCTTGGCCCAGTCCAGCGAGTGCTGGCTCAGCCAGTTGATGAACACCTTGGCGCCGGAGACCTTGTTCTCGTTCGCCGAACGCTGCTTGACGATGGTGAAGTTGTGCGAGTTCGCCCAGGCGGCCTGCTGGCTGCCGATCTGGGGCAGCGGCGCCACGCCCCACTGCACGTTCGGGCTCTTCTTCAGATCGTTGATCTGCCAGATGCCGTTCCAGTTGAACGCGTTCTTGCCGCTCTTGAACGCCAGGTAGTCGGCGTCCTGGCCGACGTTCGCCGGCGAGAAGCCCTGCTTGATCATGTCGACCAGCCAGGTGCACGCCTCGACCGCCGGGTCGGAGTTGAACGTCGCCTTCGCCACCTCGGCGTCGAAGAGCGTCCCGCCCCACTGGTGCAGCAGGCTGTAGAACGTCATGCCGCCGGTGAACTGGAACGGGCTGACCCAGAAGCCCTGCACGCCGGACTTCTTCAGCTCGGTCAGCGCGGCGGTGTACTCGTCCCGGGTGGTCGGCGGCTTCTCCGGGTCCAGGCCGGCCTTCTGCATGACCGCCTTGTTGTAGTAGAAGCCCAGCGGGTGCATGTCCAGCGGGATGCCGTACCGCTTGGAGTTGTAGAGGCCGCCCTTCCACACCGTGGGGGCGAAGTCGCCCTCGCTCAGCTCCAGCGTCTTGGCCACGTCGTCCAGCTCGCTGATCGTGCCGCGGGCGGCGAACGTGGCGAGCTGGTCCATGTGCATGACCGCGATGTCCGGCCCGCTGCCGCTGGAGACCGCGCCGGGCAGCTTGCTGTAGTAGTCCGCCCACTCGTAGGTGACCACGCTGACCGCGATGTTCTGGTGCTCGGTGTTGAACTGCTGGACCAGTGTCTTGAAGATCTCGCCGTCACCGCCGGTGAAGCCGTTCCACAGCTTCAGGTCGACCTTGGGGCCGGTGTAGTCCTTGCCGCCGTTGCCGGCCGAGCCGGCCCGGTCGGGACTGCTGCTGCCGCCACCGCATCCGGCCAGTGTCAGCGAGGCCGCCGCGCCGAGGCCGACGCCGAGGCCGAGCAGGCGCCGCCGGCTCAACTCGTTCTGGATCATGCGAACTCCTTGGGGGACGGATCTGGAGTATGGTCCGGTCACTGCTGAGGCGTGAAGCGCAGCAGGTTCCAGGAGGTGGCGGGTAGCGCCACGGAGCAGCGGCCGCCGTCGAGGGTGGGGGTGGTGAGCTGCCGGGGCGCGATCCGCTCGGGGTCCGCCTCGGTGTTCGTGGCGGCCGGGTCGGCCCCGGCCGCGAGCGTGGTGTGCGCCGCCCCGCGCAGCCCGGGCAGGCCGCGCAGGTCCAGGTCGAGCGGGAGGTCGTCCGGGCCCCGGTTGACCGCGAAGACGGCCAGGTCGCCGGTCTCCTCGTCGTGCACGGCCACGGTGTCCAGCACCGGCACGTCGCCGTACCGCTTCGTGGCGTACGTCGGGCCGACCGGCTCGGTGCGCAGCACGGTGCCCCGCGCGTACCGGGCGGTGAGCGCGAACGGGTGGAAGATGCTCTGCCGCCAGGCGGGGCCGCCGGTGCGGGTACGGATCGGGGCGATCACGTTGGCGAGCTGCGCCTGGCAGGCCACCCCGACCCGGTCGGCGTGCCGGAGCAGCGTGATCAGCAGGTCGCCGACCACCACCGCGTCGTCAGCGGTGTAGTCGTCCTCGATCAGCGCCGGCGCCTCCACCCAGCCGCGCCGGTCCAGGTCGGCCTGGAGGCGCGACTGGTACCAGACGTTCCACTCGTCGAAGGAGATCTTCAGCTTGCGCTTCTGCCGCAGCTTGGCGCCGACGTAGTCGGCGGTGGCGGCCACCTCGGTGATGAACGCGTCCATGTCGACGGCGGAGGCGAGGATGCTGGCCCGGTCGCCGTCGGAGGGGTCGTAGTAGGTGTGGGCGGAGATGTAGTCGACGTGCTCGTAGGTGTGCTCCAGCACGGTCGCCTCCCACCCGGCGAACGTCTGCATGCCCCGGTTGGAGCTGCCGCAGGCGACCAGGCTGATCGACGGGTCGATCATCTTCATCGCGCGGGCGGTCTCGGCGGCCAGCCGGCCGTACTCGTCGGCGGTCTTGTGCCCGACCTGCCACGGGCCGTCCATCTCGTTGCCGAGGCACCACAGCCGCACCCCGTACGGCTGCTCGGCGCCGTGCTTGCGGCGCAGGTCGGAGAGCTGGGTGCCGCCCGGGTGGTTGGCGTACTCCAGCAGGTCGCAGGCCTCGGCGACGCCCCGCGTGCCGAGGTTGACCGCCATCATCGGCTCGACGTCGGCCTCGGCGGCCCAGGTCATGAACTCGTTCAGCCCGAACGCGTTGGTCTCGATCGTCTTCCAGGCCAGGTCGAGCCGGCGCGGCCGGTCGCCGGCCGGGCCGACGCCGTCCTCCCAGCGGTAGCCGGAGACGAAGTTGCCGCCGGGGTAGCGGACCACCGAGACGCCCATCTCGCGGGTGAGGTCCAGCACGTCGCGACGGAAGCCGCGCGGGTCGGCGTCCGGGTGCCCCGGTTCGTAGACCCCGCCGTAGACGCACCGCCCCATGTGCTCGACGAAGGAGCCGAAGATCCGGCGGTCGGCCGGACCGACCCGGAACGCCGGGTCGACCGTGAGCTGCGCGTTCGGCACGGATGCCACCTTTCCGTCGGAGCTGTTCCCCGGTGACCGTGGTCACCGTGTCCCTGGTTTCTACAACGTTGTAACCCGCAATGTAAAGAGGTCGTTACGTCGTCGTGACGCGGTAGAGTGCGGCCGGAGTGCTCAGTGGGGAGGCGAATTCAGTGCGGCACAGGCTCAAGGACGTGGCGGAGCGGGCCGGCGTGTCGGTGAAGACCGTCTCGAACGTCGTCAACGGCTACCAGCACGTGCGCGCCGACACCCGGGCCCGGGTCGAGGAGGCCATCGCCGAGCTCCACTACCGCCCCAACCTGTCGGCCCGCAACCTGCGCAAGGGGCGCACCGGTGTGATCGCCCTGGCCGTGCCCGAGCTCGACATCCCCTACTTCGCCGAGCTGGCCCGGCACGTGGTCGCCGCCGCCGCCGAGCACGGCTGGACGGTGCTGATCGACCAGACCGGCGGTGGCCCGGAGCAGGAACGCAAGGCCGCCAGCGGGATCGGCGACCACATGATCGACGGCCTGATCCTCAGCCCGCTCGCGCTCACCGCCGACGACCTCGCCGGCCTCGACGGCCTGCCCATGGTGCTGCTCGGCGAGCGCGTCGACCACGGCCCCGCCGACCACGTCATGATCGACAACGTGGCCGCCGCCCGGGAGGTCACCGCCCACCTGGTCGGGCTCGGCCGCCGCCGGATCGCCGCCATCGGCTCGCAGCGCACCCCCGAGGGTGCCAGCGCCCGGCTGCGCCTGGCCGGCTACGCCACCGCGCTGGCCGAGGCCGGCATCGAGTACGACGACAGCCTGGTGGCGCCCGCGCCGGCCTGGCACCGCGCGGACGGCGCCGCCGCCATGCGGCACCTGCTCACCTCCGGGGTACGCCCCGACGCCGTCTTCTGCTTCAACGACACCCTCGCCCTCGGCGCGCTGCGCGCCCTGCACGAGGCCGGCCTGCGCGTGCCGGAGGACGTCGCGGTCGCCGGTTTCGACGACATCGAGGACGGCCGCTTCTCGATCCCCACCCTGAGCACCGTCGCCCCCGACAAGGAGCGCATCGCCCGCCTGGCGGTCGAGTTGCTGGCCGGCCGCCTCACCGCCGACCGCGACGCCCCTCCGCGCGAACTGGTCGCCCCCCACCGCCTGGCCCTCCGAGAATCCGCCCCCCGACCCTGACCTCCTTCTCCTCGGCGATCTTGCAGTTGGTGCCCCGGCATTCGGGGCGAATGCCTCGTCTGTGGGGCACAAAGCGCAAGATCAGCGAGGTGGGCGGCGGGGTCAGTCGAAGAAACGGGCCAGGTGGGACGGGGGCGGTGGGGGAGCGTCGGGGGGGAGCGGGGTGAGGTCGGCGAAGACGGAGGCGCCGTCGCAGCCGACGTGCAGGGGGTACCAACGCGGGGTGCCGGGTGGGCGCTGACCGCAGATGCCCTTGAACGTCTGCACGTCGAGCAGGCGGACGTGGGTCGGGTCGGCCACCGCGTTGACGTGCCGCCACCACGGACTCATCACGTGCAGCACGCCGCCGGGGCGGAGCACCCGGTGGCACTCGTCGAACAGCGGCAGGAAATCGATCAGGTGCTCGACGATGTGCACCGCGAAGAACACGTCCACCGAGTCGTCCCGTAGCGGCAGCGAGCCGGACAGGTTCGCGACCGCGTCCACCCCCGGCGCCGGATAGATGTCCAACCCCAGATTGCCCGGCCACTGCTTGGTGGCACCGCAGCCCAGGTCGACCACGACCGGCGGCCGGCCGGCCACCCCGACCCGGCACCAGACCCCGAGCACCCCGGACAGCCGGCCGATCAGTTCCCGCACCAGCCGCAGCTCAGTCGGGTGGGCAACCTCGCCGGTCAGGTGGGCCACGCCCCGGTCGAAGCGCACCTCGACGGTCGTGCCGCGCAGCCGCTCGTCGTGCCGGGCCAGGTCAGCCCACGCCTCGGCGAGGAAGCCGTCGGCCTGCCGGAGCCGCTCACCCGAGAGCGCGGCCTGCCCCATCGCCACCATGCGCCACCTCCGGCCGCGCGTTACCCCCATTCCACCCGAATACACGCTGACCTCCTGCTCAAGCCCACCTCGCCACCCCCGCCGGTCACCGCCTCCGGCCAACCCGGCTCGCCCGGCCAGCCCGGCTCGCCCGCCGATCCGGCTCGCCCGCCGACCCGGCTCGTCGTGCCGACCCGGCCAATCCGGCTCCCCGGATCCCGCCGGCCTGGGCCCGGTGCGGGCGGCGCAGGCAAGCCGCACGCCGGAGCGCCCGGTGTGAGGTGGACGGCAGCCGGACGCCGGTGGGCGGGCGGGGTGAGACCGAACGGGGTTCGGCCTCCTCCGATCGAGCCGCCAGCCAATGGCCACTCGAACCGAATATGCCTCCCAGACATATTTATGCCTCCATGTCATACCGCTCCCCGGTAACCCCTACCGGACGGCGACACGCCTCAGGCGGAGTGCGTCCAGACGGTGATCAAGGAGTTCGCGTCGCCAGAGGCTCCCGTCGGTGACCTGAACTCCTTGGTCAACTCCGGTGGGCTGGCCACGCTGGCGGGATCGCCCCGCCTTGTGTGTTGACCATGAGGTTGGCGGCGACAAAACGGGCAAGGGCTGCCGTCAACTTCATGATCAACGCAGGAGGGAGCGGGCGGGGAGGGTGGGTGGGTCAGGTGGGGAGGGTTCGGCGGGTGGGGCGGGACGGGCGCATCCGCTGGCGGGGCTGGGGGGCGGCCGGCTTCGGGCGTTTGAGGTGGTAGCGGTGCAGCTCGTTGTTGCCGGCCAGGGACGGGTCCTCGCTCATCGCGACCAACTCCCAGCCCTGGTCGCCGGCCCGGTTCAGGTGGGCCAGCGCGGTGTCGCCGTACGGCGTGACGTCGATCATGGAGCCGTCCGGGCCGTACCAGATGAAGACGACCTCCCACCCGACGTCGTTGGTGACCGGCTGGCGGCGGCGGACCAGCAGCGCGTACTCCCACTTGAGCATGAGGTCATTGTGGCCCCGGGTGAGCCGGTCGGCACGGATCAGTCCTCGGCGATCCGTCCGTCGGTGACGCGCAGCCGCCGGTTCACGCTCACCGCGTCGAGCATCCGCCGGTCGTGGGTCACCAGCAGCAGCGTGCCGGGGTAGGTCGCCAGCGCCGATTCGAGCTGCTCGATCGCGGCCAGGTCGAGGTGGTTGGTCGGCTCGTCGAGCACCAGCAGGTTGACGCCGCGGCCCTGGAGCAGCGCCAGCGCGGCCCGGGTCCGCTCGCCGGGGGAGAGCGTCGCCGCCGGGCGCAGCACGTGGTCGGCGCGCAGACCGAACTTGGCCAGCAGCGTGCGGACGTCCGCCGGGTTCAGCTCCGGTACGGCGGCGGCGAACGCGTCGAGCAGCGGCTGGTCGCCGAGGAACAGCCCACGGGCCTGGTCCACCTCGCCCACCACCACGCCCGGCCCGAGCGCGGCGTGCCCCTCGTCCAGCGGCAGCCGGCCCAGCAGCGCGGCCAGCAGGGTGCTCTTGCCGGAGCCGTTCGCCCCGGTGATCGCCACCCGGTCGGCCCAGTCGACCTGGAGGTCCACCGGGCCGAGCGTGAAGCCGCCACGGCGTACCACTGCTCCTCGGAGCGAGGCCACGACGGCGCCGGCGCGGGGCGCGGCGGCGATCTCCATCCGCAGCTCCCACTCCTTGCGCGGCTCCTCGACCACCTCCAGCCGCTCGATCAGCCGCGCGGTCTGCTTGGCCTTCGCGGCCTGCTTCTCGGTCGACTCGGTCCGGAACTTGCGGCCGATCTTGTCGTTGTCGGTGGCCTTGCGGCGGGCGTTCTTCACGCCCTTCTCCATCCAGGCGCGCTGCGTGCGGGCGCGCGCCTCCAGGTCGGCCTTCGTGTCGGCGTACTCCTCGAACTCCTCGCGGGCGTGCCGACGCGCCACGGCGCGCTCCTCCAGGAACGCCGCGTAGCCGCCGCCGTAGTGGTTGACCTGCCGCTGGTGCAGGTCCAGCTCGACGATCCGGTTGACCGTGCGGGTGAGGAACTCGCGGTCGTGGCTGACCAGCACCGTGCCGGCGCGCAGCCCGGTGACGAAGCGTTCCAGGCGGTCCAGCCCGGCCAGGTCGAGGTCGTTCGTGGGCTCGTCGAGCAGGAAGATGTCGTAGCGGCTGAGCAGCAGCGACGCCAGCCCGGCGCGGGCCGCCTGCCCGCCGGAGAGCCCGGTCGTCGGGTGGTCCAGGCCGACGTCCAGGCCCAGCTCGGCCGCGACCTGCTCGGCCCGTTCGTCCAGATCCGCGCCGCCGAGGTCGAGCCAGCGTTCCAGGGCATTCGCGTACGCGTCGTCGGCGCCGGCCGCGCCGGCGGTCAGCGCCTCGGTGGCGGTGTCCAGCGCGGCCTGCGCGGCGGTCACGCCGGTACGCCGGGCCAGGAAGTCGCGGACCGTCTCGCCCGGCCGACGTTCCGGCTCCTGCGGCAGGTAGCCGACCGTGGCGCCGGGCGGGTTCAACGCCACCGATCCCTGCTCACAGGGCTGGAGCCCGGCGAGCGTGCGCAGCAGCGTGGACTTGCCGGCGCCGTTCACCCCGACCAGGCCGACCACGTCGCCGGGCGCGACGACCAGGCAGAGGTCTTCGAAGAGGAGGCGGTCACCGTGGCCGGCGGTGAGGTCCTTGGCGATCAACGTGGCGCTCATCAGGTCACCGAGCCTACCGGCGCGCGCATCGGGATTACCGTGACCCGCGCTCGGGCAGGTACACCGCTGAGGGAGACTCACAGCCGTGGCGACCACACTGGCGATCGACTGCGGGGGCGGCGGGATCAAGGCGTCCGTGCTGGACGCCGCCGGCACCATGCGCGCCCGGCCGCTGCGCGTGCCCACGCCGTACCCCCTGCCGCCGTCCTTGTTCGTCAAGACGCTGCTGGATCTCGGCGCCCGGCTGCCCGCGGCGGACCGGCTCACCGTCGGCATGCCCGGCATGATCCGGCACGGCGTCGTGGTGGCCACCCCGCACTACGTGACCCGCGCCGGGCCGCGCAGCCGCGTGGACCCGGACCTGGTCGCCGAGTGGTCCGGGTACGACGCGCGCGGCGCGCTGGCCGAGGCGTTCGGGGTGCCCGCGCTGGTGCTCAACGACGCCGAGGTGCACGGCGCCGGCGTGGTCGCCGGGACCGGCTGCGAGCTGGTGCTGACGCTCGGCACCGGGCTGGGCAGCGCGCTCTTCGACGGCGGGACGATCGCGCCGCACCTGGAGCTGTCGCACGCGCCGGTGCGGTGGAACACCACCTACGACACGTACGTCGGGGAGCCGGAACGGCGGCGCCTCGGCGACGCGTTCTGGTCCCGGCGGATCCGGCAGGTGGTGGACGGCCTGCGGCCGGTGTTCCACTGGGACCGGCTCTATCTGGGCGGCGGCAACGCGCGGCTGATCCGGCCGGAGCAGGTGGCCCGGATGGGGGACGACGTCGTGGTCGTCCCGAACACGGCCGGAATCGTGGGGGGTGTCCGGGCCTGGGAGCTGGTGGGCGACAGGTACGACCCGACGCCCTGATCCTTACCCGTGGAACACTCGCGCTTCCGCCGGTGTTGTGCCAGCGTCGGACAAAGGGCTGACGCGACACGAGGAGGTGGGTCGAGTGGACCTTCTGGCGGAGTACCGGCGGGCGACCATGTTCTTCGACTCGGGAGACCCGACCGGAGCGGCCCGGCTGCTCGAGCCGATCATCGAGGCGGAGCCCGACAACTCCTCGGTGCGGCAGTTGCTGGCCCGGGCGTACTTCCAGTCGGCGCAGCTCAACCGCGCCGAGGAGCACCTGCGCGAGCTGGTCGACCGGGACCCGAGCGACCACTACGCGCACCACGTGCTCGGTCGGACGCTGGAGCGGATGAACCGGCCGGCCGACGCGCTGCGGCACCTGCGCATCGCGGCGGCGATGTACTCGACGAACACCGACTACACCACGGCTCTTCGCCGGGTCGAGGGCCGGGTCGGTCGCTGAGTTCCGCCGAAGGGCAGCCCGGGTGGGCTGCCCTTCGGCGTACCTAGGATGGACCCGTGAAGCTGAAGCTCGATCTCCACGACATCTACAACAAGGGCCACGACATCGACCGCGCGCTGCGCGGGATCATGGACGAGGCGGTGGCGAAGAAGGCCACGCTCGTGGAGATCATCCCGGGCAAGGGCTCCGGGGCGCTGAAGAAGAAGGTGCTGCGCTTCCTCGACCAGAAGGACGTGAAGCAGCTCTACCACCGGGTCGAGAAGGACTCGAAGAACTTCGGCCGGCTGTTCGTGCACTTCCGCTGGAAGTAACCGCTCCCGGCGCTTGATCCACTCGCGCTCGGCCCGCTCGCGCTTGATCCACTCCACTTCGCCGAGGTGGCGGTATCCCGGTCACCCGGACCCAGCCACTTCCCCGAGCTGGTGTCGATCAAGCCACCCCGAGCGTCGCGGCGAGCTGGATGATCGTGGCGGGGGCACAGGGATCCCGGACAACCTGGGCGAGCGTCGCGCGGGCGGATGGACGGTGACGTAACTCCTCCGGCGCGATCCGGAACGCGTCGGCCAGGGCGCGGGCCCCCTGAACTGGTCGGTCGGCCCGAAGGTACGCACGCGCGACGTGCACGAGATGGCCGGCGCGATGCTCGGCGGCCAACCATCGCCAGCCGTCACGGAGCATTGCCTCCTCGTGCCATTCGACCGCGTTACGACTGTCATCGAGATCGAGAGCCGCGCGAGCCCGTACCAGCATCACGGTGGTCGGCCCGAACTCAGTCCGGTGGTGGTCATGTCCGTCGCCCACCCGGGTGGCCAGAGCCTCGGCCTCGTCGAGCAGCCTGGCGGTGTCCCGGTCACCGCCGTGCCGCGCCGCTGCGAGCGCACTCTGAGTCAGCAACGCCCCGCACAACGACAGTTCCTCCGCAGTGCAGTCGTCACGGCCCGGTGTTGCGATCCGGTACGCGGTGTGCAGCGCCGTGGACATGGCCGCCCGGCTCCGACCGCAGGCCCGCAGTGCCTGACTGACCTGTATCGCTGCCATCGCCGTCGACCCTGAGTCATTGGCGACATGCATGGCCCGGTCGGCGGCGAGCCACGCAAGGTCACTCGCCCCCAGCTTCGTCAGCAGCGACGCCGTCACCCGATACGCTTGCACGAGCGGCAGGTGGCCAGCGACGGGATCATCCGCGTAGGTGCGCTGTGCGTCGACCAGCAAGAGCGGGGCGAGCGCGGTGACCTGCGAATAGCGAGCGTGCTGAAACGTCGTCCAGGCGTGCTCGACAGTGCGGGCCATCCGGTCCGCGGGTACCAGCGGTCGGCCAGCGGTCCGTCCGTTGGCGACGTGGTAGGTCGACAGCGCCGCCGCGATCCGGTTCACGCCTTCGGCTCGCTCGGTCGGGTCGACGGGCGCGGCATCGCGGCCGAGCAACACGGCCGTATCGATGCGGAGCACGGTGGCGATGTCGTGAAGAGTGGACACCCGATCGAGGGACCGGACGCCGCGTTCGACCTTGTCCACCCAACTCTTCGACTTGCCCAACCGATCGGCGAACACCTGCTGGGACATCTTCCGCCGGCTGCGCCAATGCGCCACCCGCCTGCCGATCGGCAGCATCTCAGTCGTCACGGCGCCACCGCCGGTCCGGCACCGCGCGGGTCGTTTCCTCTGTCGGTACCCGATCCTCCTCGGCCTGCGCGAGCAGGCGTTGCTTGGCCGCCTCCCGCTCGGCCGCCTGGATCTGTTCGCCACGACTCGCCTCCAGTCGGTCCTTACGCCGAGGCATCGGCATCTCCGAGGCTGCTTCCCAGTGGACCTTCCATGACTGCTCCTCAGCGGTGAGCGATATGGCCCGTTAGCGGATCGGGAGCAGAATGCAGCTTGAGGTAACGACGACTTCACCGCTGGTGATGGACGAGAGGGGACGTCCTTGTTAGGTTGTGTCGTCCCGCAAGTCGTCCGCAGCGCTCTGACCAGGGATTCTGATGCCGAACGACCGTCTTCGTAGTGGGCTTCTGAAGAAGGGGTTGACGCCGGCACTGCTCGCCGGGCAACTCGGCGTCGACCCGAAGACTGTGGAGCGATGGATCACGCAAAATCGGAATCCGTACCCGCGCCATCGACACGCCATCGCCTCGTTGTTGGACGAGAGCGAGACGTACCTCTGGCCAAACGCGCTGCCGACGCAGCGAGCGGTGCAGATCAGTCAGTCCGAGATCATCCACATCTACCCGCGCCGCGGAGCCGTTCCGACCGACTTGTGGCAGCAGCTCCTGGACAAGGCCACCCGACAGGTCGGCGTCCTGGTCTACGGCGGTCTGTTCCTGCCCGAGTTCAACCACCGATGGGTGCCGACCCTGCGGGAGAAGGCGCTCGCGGGCGCCCAGGTGGAATTGCTATTCGGTGATCCCGAGGGTAAGCACATCGCCGAACGGGGAGACGACGAGGGCATCGGAGCTGCCATGTCGAGCAAGATCCTGAACGCGCTGGCCTTCTACAAGGACCTGCGAGACCTCGACAACGTCGGGATCTACTACCACGACACGATCCTCTACAACTCCATCTACCGCTTCGATGACGAGATGCTGGTCAACACCCACCTCTACGGCACGCCGGCCGCCTACGCCCCGGTGTTGCATCTACGGCGCATCGGTGGAGCGGAGCTGTTCGACAACTACGTCGCCAGCTTCAAGCAGGTGCTGGGGAAGAAGCGGGCCGTCTGGCCGGAGCACTGAGCCGCCGGCGGTGAGAGGCTAGGACCATGGCCCGAACCGAGCACTTCAACGACCCGAACGCCCCGAAGCCGAACAGCATCGTGGTCGCGGTCACCGTCTTTGTGCAGGACGAACTGGGCCGGTTACTCCTCATCAGGCGGACCGACAACGGTCTCTGGGCGCTGCCCGGCGGCGGCCAGGAGTTCGGGGAGTACATCGCCGAGACAGCTGTCCGTGAGACGCGGGAGGAGGCCGGTGTAGAGATCGAGGTGACCAGCGTGGTCGGGATCTACACCAACCCGAACCACGTGGTCGAGTACAGCGACGGCGAGGTGCGACAGCAGTTCTCGATCTGCTTCCGTGGTCGCTACGTCAGCGGCCAGCCGACGCCGAGCGACGAGTCCTCGGAGGTCCGATGGGTCGCACGCGAAGAGCTGGACGACCTCACGATCCACCCTTCGATGCGGCTTCGGATCGATCACGGCTTCGAAAACCGGAAGCAGCCGTACATCGGCTAGGCAGTAAGCCGTTCTTCCGTTCGACGGACAGCCTCTAACAGCGGCGCTTCCGCCTTCACCCAGAAGCGCGTCACTAGGTCATCCGGTCCGTATCGCTCGCGGATCTCCGCCAGCCGTTCATCCACCGTGAGATCTTGACCGTCAGGCCCTGTAGTCATGTCGGCGAACCAGAGAGCGTCGGAGGTCGGTGACTGTTCGAGGGGAAACTCCGCCATGAGAGCAGGCTTCAACCCTCGTTCCTCAGCTTCGTAAGAGGCGCACGAGTGATGAGCGACCAAGCTTGCCAGCCGCGGCTGGAAGCCCTGCCGGAGCAACCATCGAGCACCATCCAGGGCATGAAAGCCGGTGTCAACGATGTCAGGGGCGTAGCCGATGTCATGCAGCCATCCCGCAGCAGCGAGCAGCTCCGCGTCATCGCCGACGAGCCGGCCAAGGCTCTCAGCCTTCGCTCCCACAGCCTGCACATGCCTCCACCGACTAGGGAGAGCCACAGCCAGGCGTTGCTCGGAGACCTGAGCAGCTCGGGCAGCTAGAACGTTCACCGTGCCAGGCTACGGCCCCCCTGCTTGCAGTGGTAGAGGCCGACGCGTGTGCTAGGCGGCGCCGAAAGTTTCCGCCGGTTAGAGGTAGCAGGTTGGCGGAAGCGAGCCGTGACCACGGCGTTGGGAGTGTCTTTGCAAGCGCTCAGGACTGCGAAACAATACGAACGACAACGTGCACGGAATTGCCGACCTCCGAGTTCTCAGAGCACGCCTGGCTAATCGCGAGGACAGTTTGGCCCCCGTTAACGACCCGAGCGCCCTCGACACGCATCTCTGCGCGATTGGCACCTCTTTGAAGCATGTAGAATCGGTCTGCCAATATTGTGATCCCACTGTTGAACGCTACGAATGCGTGCGGCTCGGAGTTCAGTTCTTCTCGACTCTGTGCCACCTGGCTTTGCGCGACCTGCCCTCCAAGGTATTGCCGCACGTTAACTCCAAAGAGTCGTTCCCGGAATGAGGCATGCCACCCCGCAACCTCAGTGGCCGCTACCGTGCCGATAGCGGCCGTTACGCCAGCCGACGTTGGAAGGATTCTTGCATTGTCAAGCGGGAAGTCCAGATCAACTCCGAGGATGACCTCCGCAATCCGATCGGCTAGGTCGGCTTTCTTGTACCCACCGCTTATGTTAATGCCCAGAGATTCGGCGATAGCGCGAAGGTGTGCGACTGTCAATTTCGCCTCAAAGACGTAGGCGTGGAATTCCGCAACTGAATCGAAGTGCGGCAACTCGCCAGCGTCGCGTGTGGCGCGACCTGCTGCTCGCCTCTCTGGTTGCGGCAAAGGTGCTAAGCGAACAGAGAATATCTCGGAAGGTCGAACACCGGCTTCGCTTAGGAGCCTGCCGTCTGCCTGACCCTGAGTATGGGCGCGTCGACGAGAGCTGAGGTTGTGGAGCGGCTCCTCTCCATGGATCAGAAACCACTCCCTCCCGTACGACTCAAGAGGCAGCGAAAGGCCGTCTATTGATGTTGAGATGGACTCCAAGAACTGGTCTACAGTTACACCTGAACCAACTGGAACCTGGATAACCCTTCCGGAATCGTCCTGTAGGCCGACCGACAAGCCGAACTGGATTGTGACCGACTCGCTTGTCAGTACCTCTTTGGCCACACTAACTGCTTGCTCGACGACCAACTCTCGTTCCGCTACCGGCAGGCTGTCCTCGGACTGTGATAACGCCGCATCGACTAGGGCTGAATGTTCGAAAGCCGCCCGGATCGCTGTAGTAACTAATTCCTCGACAGCGGCGCCTTCATGAGTCGCCGAGCTTGTGTGTGCCTGCACAAGCGCCGTCACCGAGGTGGGCTCGGTGAAGTCGCGGTGCATAGAGGACGTACGGGCGTCTTAGCAAGATCCAGAAGAACCCAACAGCAACAGTTGTAGAAAATAAGACGAAGAAGATTGTCAGCGTGCCTTGGATCCAGCCGGTAGTTAGGGCAGCCACCGATCCAGCCGAAACCTCGGCCACTCCGAGAAAAAGCGAAATGATCCACAGGGGGTTCATCACGGGAGCAGGCGAAGGCGAGTTCGGCGCATCTTCTTCTGTCATTGCTCTCCAGTCTCCCGTGCTGTGCAGCTCACCGCTATCGGTGGGAGGGTACCGGAAACCAGCTCACCCCAGATTTCGATGGCGCGGAGGCAAGGCCCCCGGCAACCTGTCCCGCTCTAGAGTCGATGGGGAAGGCGGTGAGAGTGTCCGGTGGGTGTGTCTAGTGATTGTGATCCGTCAGCTGATGTGCGACGCGGTTCCGCCAGGTGATGTGCGACGGGTGGTCTAGGAAACTTGGGTAGCGATCCGCGGTCGCTGGCCTTTGATGCTACGGACGGGCTGGTTGGTCGTGCGGCGGACGACCTTGGTGTCTCCGTCGGTGAGTTCGATGGCCAGGGTCGTCTCGGAGACGGTCACGGTGACGGTCTGGTGGCGGTGCAGCCGACCGAGGGCGACCTTCTGGCCGGTGACCATGATGATGCCGCTGTTGGAAGCCCTGCGTTGCACTCGGACGGGTTCGACCGAGGGGCGTGGTGGTGGGCCGGCTGGTCGGGACCCGCGTAGGCGTTTGACCTGCTCGGGTCGGAGCGGGTTGGTGCGGGTGCGCAGCAGTTCGCGGGTGTCGAGGTCGTAGAACATGAGGGTGGCCGCTTCGATGCGGATGCCGACGCGGCGGCCGGCGAGGATCTCTGCGGCCAGGACGATGTGTTTGCCCAGGGAGACCCCGCCGCCTCGGTTGACGCAGCGTTCGACCTCGATGGCGTCGCCGTCCTCGACGGGTGGCAGAGGTGCGGGCCCGGCCGGGACGGCGCCCTGACGAACGAGGGTGGTCAGGTCGTTGACGCTCAGGTGAGAGCGGACGGTTTTGATGCGGATGCCGGCGATGAGGACGTGGATCAGGTCGCAGTCGGCCCAGATGCGGGCCACCATGCCGGCGCGGTGGGTGCCCATCCAGAACTGGCGTTGGCAGACCATCAGGTTGCCCGACGCCGGCACCACCCGGAGCCGGGCAGGCCCCTACCTGCTCCACAGACGTGCGGACGAAGGCCGACGGGATGGCCGAACGGCGGCAGGGCAGGCCCCAACGGAGCCGGCGAGTCGCGTAAAAGAATGAGCCGATCACCTCTGCTCAACTATCATCGCCGCAGAGTCCGTCTTTTTGGAGGGCCGCTGCTTTCCAATCCGCGCTGGCTGCTTTGCGGTTGCGACAGTAGGCTTTGCGCCCTGCGTTTCAATGGTTGCCAGATTGTAGAAGACCCACAGGACTCGAAAAAGTTGAAGAGCTACGAGACCCGTCGCTGCAACCGCCAGCCAACGAGCTTCGTTACTTGATCCCTTTCCTCCACGATCGAGGACCTTGGCTATCACGATGGCGAAGGCGCTTACCCACGGTGCCAAGAGGGCCGAAAGCCAAACTCGAAGGAGGTGCTCTCCCACTCGCTCCTTGATTTCTCTTACCGATCGGCTCTGCAACCCGATAAAGATAGCGAACACTACTCCGCCGAACCCGGCAAAGATGGTCGCTAAGGCGAGAAGGTCCGTGTATACGTTTCGCCTATCAGCGAGTGAAAGCTGGCCCATGAGATCGACGCCCGTGCCTGGGGAAACCTTCCAGGCACAAATGGCCGTCACGGCAACCGCAGCGACCACGTCAGCCCACCACCAGCGCACCCACTGTTCGTGCAGCCGGTGAAGCCGGGAGGGCCGGTCCTTCGCTGAGCTGAGCTGCCCTGAGCTACCCATGAGCGGAGACTACGCCGAGGGTCTGTCAGGAAGTCGCACGCAGGGCGGACAGGATCTCCTCATACAGCTCGTCGTACGCCTCAGCCATGCCTTGCGCCACCGAGAGGACGGTAGGCTGGTTCGAGTCCTCGTCGAGGTCCACCTCGACGGACTGCGCTACTGCCTCTTGCAGCAGATCGAAGGTCGATGCCCGGCCATCCTCGATGCGCCGGTATGCAATCTCCGCCTTGTCCACATATCCGATAGCGTTGGATGTCGCTAGCTGCTCAATGTCCCTGAAGGCGATTTCGGACTCCTCCTGTTGCCCCTTCGGAGAAATCCTAATCGAGACCTCAATACCCACGTTGCCGAGGTTTTGCCGCCAATGACGGATCAACCCCGTGATCATGCTACCTTCACCGAAAACATCCGCTGTCACGTCAGGGCCTACGGCGAGGTTGAACTTCGTAAGGGTCTGGACCTCTCGCAGGGCTCGGAGGGCGTCGCGGTCCACGAGCGGCGCCAACTCGATCCCACCCTCGATGAGTTCGAGCTTATTAATATATTCTCTGAACGACGGCGCTCCGGGTGCCGACCCTGAATTCCGCATGACGCCAACAACATTGTTGTCGAAAATGGAGTAGAAGGTTGGCTCTGCCAGAGTCTCGTCTTGGTCTAGCACCAACGGACGGTAGTTCCGTCGACGTTCAATGCGAAGCCGCACGTCTCGGGTGATGCGGTCAAGAGTGATCAACGGGGCTGCCTGCTTCGTGCCTCCCGGATACGGAAGGTACGTCGAACCCAGCAGTTCCATAGTTCTGGTTGACACGTAGGCGGCGTCATCATCCAGTTCGTCAACCTCGCGCAGGAGATCTTCGAAGGGGATCTTGTTGGGGAATCGCTCCTTCTCCTTGTTCAGGATTTCATAGAAGCGAACCGTCCGCTGTGCCACCTGACCCCCCTTCGTCGGCTGGCGTTGCGCTAAGCCCTCGCGCCACGACAAGCAGCGCGCCCATCGGTACTTAATAGCACGCGTGAACAAGATCGCGCAGTGCCAGAATCCGGGTCAAGCGGAGACGCTCGATTCTGGATCAATCATGCGGCGGCAGCGTAGCGGCAGTTCAGAGCGCACCCGTCCGACTCGAACCGCTGTGAAGCGTGCGCCACCCGCCGCAGGCAGTGGCGAAGGCGTCGGAAGACCGACAGACGATCTGCGTGCACGTTGTGCAGTATCACGCATACGGTACGCAGTCATGGCATCGCGTGGAAGATCGAAGTTGTGGCAGTACTGGGGCTACATCGTCCTGGCAGTGCTTCTCTTGTCCCTGGGCAACAACGCGGTCGGTCCGGGCCTCTACGCCGTTCTCGTCGGCCTACTGATCGCCTTCGTCCTCTTCCAAGCGCCCGTATACTGCGGCGCGATCAACCGCAAGCGCGTTGGCGTGGTCGAGTTCTGCCGCAACAACTCGACAGGGCTGGTCCTGGGATGTCACCTCAGGCAGCACAAGTGGCAGAAGTTCGGGCGTGACTGGTGGTCTCTCGGATGGCGGGAGAAGACGAGGGGCATCTGGACCGGGGCGTCAGCGAAGCTCGCAACGGTCAGCGGCATCGTCGGCACGGTCACGGGGATCATCGGCGTCTTCAAGTAGCCCCTCCTGCCTAGCGCGGCACGCCTGTCTTCAGCAAGATCAACGGGCGCAACTCCGGCACAACCGAGGGTGAAAAGGGCTGTCAAACGATGGTAGGCAGCGTGAACAGGCGCGCTGCTCAGCAGCTCGATCCGCACGATCTCGGCACATACTCGTGAGACCGGCCGGATTCAGGGTTCGAGTCCCCGGAGGCTTGAGCCGAAGTTCAAGATCATGCCGTAGCCAGGCCGTCGAAGGGCAACCGGAAGCGACCATCGTTGACCACCACCACGGTTCTGCCCGCGGGTCAGAGGGGGTCTTGCCCGTTTGATGGACTATGCACCCTGACCTAGATCAATACCGCTGGAAGTAGCGCTTCGCCGGGACTGCGGCCCGCGCGGCAGGTGATACAAAATCTGAACATGTTCAAAGAGTGGTCGGCTGGAGCCTGGCTGTTGATCGGGCTGGTCGGATCGGTGCTGCTTCGCGGAACCCTGTGGGTGATCACGACCCTGAATTTCGCCCCGCTCCTCGGGCCGGCCCACATGCTGCTGATCTCGGCACTCGGCCGCACCGCCGGCACGGGGATCTGGCTCGGTGACATCGTCGCGTCTTTCCTGTTCGCCGTCGCGACAGGTGTTGCCTGCCACGGACTGCGCAACGACCGTGCGTGGGCCCGGTGGTTGGGAGCCTGGTTGGCCCGCTTCTACGTGGCTTTGAATGCTGGGTCCGCCGCCGGCGGTGCCGTGCTGGTCTGGGTCTGGGGCCGGGTGGACCGGTGGCTTGTCTTCTTACTCGTCCTGTACGTCGTCTCGTTCGGCGTCGCGGTCATGGCCGCTCGGCAACCGAAGGCGCACCGCAGGGCTGCACCGGTCGACACAATTTCCGCAGGGGGAGTGGTGACGCGCCGCGACTAGACGCAGACCCAGCAGTAGAGCCGCTCGTCGCGGGCGGTCGCCCGCCGGGCCAGACCAGCCAGCTCGACCAGGGCCTCGGCCACTATCGACGGCTCGGCCAGCCCTCGGAACTCCTCGGTCTCCGACCACGACACCGCCGCCTCGTGAAGACGGCTCTCCGTGACGTCGGCCAGCGCGGCGCGCAGCTCGTCGGTCAGCGAGACGACCAGCACCTCGCCGTCGCGCCGGACCGCGACGGCGTGGCCCTGCCTGAGGTTCCGCGTCACGACGTCGTAGTCGACGCCGCTCAGGATCGCCTCCAACATGCCGAGCTGCACGACGGGTTCGATGCCCTTCAGCTCGACGACCTCGAAACCGGGAGCGGACGCGGCGCGCGGACCACCCAGGACGTCGGCGGCCGTGGCCGCCGCCTCGTCGCTGGGGGCGGAGAAGTAGTCACAGAGGATGCCCACGGCGCGGATGATGCCAGCCGGGGCCGACACCGAGGGCCGGTCTACAGGTCCCGCACGGCGACCGTCTGGCCACCGCTCTGCTCACCTGTCGGCCGGAAGCCCAGCTTGAGATAGAACGCCTCCGGGCCGCCGGGGCGGGGCTCCCAGGTGACATACGCCCGGTCGCCGCCCCGGGCCCGGATCTCCTCGCACACCGCCTCCACCGCGAACCGGCCGTACCCGTGGCCCTGCGCGTCGGCCGCGATGTTGAGTCGCCAGAGACCGGCCCGCAGGTCGTCCGGGTTGTCGCCCCACGGGATGTCGAAGAATGCCATCAGGAAACCGACCAGCCGATCACCGTCGTAGACCAGCCTCGGCCAGGCGTGCTCGGGGAAGACGTACGCCTCGGCCAGCGACTTGACCACCGGCGCCACCAGATCCTCCTGGTCGGGGCGTACCGATAGCGCGAGGGCCGCCTCGTAGTTGTCGGGGGTGATCTTCGCCAGCCGCATGCGGCGCAGCGTAGCGAGCATGGTGCGCGCCAGGCCAGGAGGTTATTGATCTGCCGAAAGGTACCGCGTGGTACAGTACGGTACATGACGACGATGACGCTACGAGAGTTTCGCGACGGCGTTGGTCGCGTGCTGGAAGCGGTCGAACGCACCGGCGAGCCCGTCATCATCACCAAGTACGAACGACCCGTCGCCGTGCTGGTAGGCATCGACGAGTGGGAAGAGATCGAGGCGTTTCGGGACCGTCGGGACTCGGAGGTGATCGCTCGGTCCCGCGCGGACGGTCAGTTCGTGCCGCTTTCTGCTGCCCTGGAGTCGCTCGGGGTCGACCCGAAGGAGGTGGAGGCCCTCCTGGCCGACCGGGCACGGTGAGGCGGCATGAAGGTCCAGATCGACCGTGACGTGCTGGTGTGGTTGCACAAGCAGCCGCGGAACATCTTCCTCACTGTCCTGAGCGCGATCCTTGGTTTGATTTCCGATCCGCGCCGCAAAACTCCACCGAGATGCGTGACGGATCTGGGCGTCGTCTGCGCGTCGGTGACTACCGGGTGCTCTATCGCCTCGATGGCGACGACTTGACCATCCACGCCGTCGGACACCGGAAAGACGTCTACTCCTGATCCGCTCGTGTCAGCCCGGATGAGTTGATGGGCTGCGATCTTTGAATCCGAGTCAGGAGAACGGGAACCCAGTGGTTGCCGTACCGGTGTTGGAGGTCCGGCAGCCGCCAGTCGTCGCCGGTGACGACCCGGCGGCAGCGCGCCGCGCCGCATCCGCACGCCATCGCGAAGTCGGCGGTGCCGGTGCTGGTGGCGTAGTCGTTCGTCAGTTCCTCGCCGGCCGCGACGGCCCGGCGGGTGACCAGGGTGAAGGGCGCGTCCCACCACAGGTTCGGGTCGCAGCCGTGGTTGCCCTTGCCGTTGGGGCGACCGGGTGGGAGGACCAGATGCCGGTCCTCCCACACCGTGATGGTGTCGATGTAGAGGCGGTCCGGCCGGGCGAACAGTTCGCGCAGCTCCTCGTCGGTGACGAGTCCGCCACCGAGCCGGGACACCGCCGTCCCGGCGGGGATGGGGGCACGGGCGAACAGGCCCTCACCCGCGATCCCGGACGGACGGACCTCGACGTCCGGGTGAAGCCAGCAGTCCGGTTCCGGAGCGTTCCACACCTGTCCACCTTCGCCCTGCGGCCCCGGCATCTCAAGACGCGGGAGCGTCAGTCCTCGTCCCCTGGCCCTGCTGAGCAGGAGGCCGGGCGACGAAGGATCAGGCCGGGGCGACGAAGGATCAGGCCGGTCGGCGTACCCGGTAGGCCAGGTGGGTGACGCCGACGCCCTCGACCACCCGGAACGGCCCGTCGAACTGCACCGGCGCGATCCCCAGCCCGGAGAAGAACGGGATCCCGTCGCCGAGCAGCACCGGCACCAGGTCGACGTGCACCTCGTCGAGCAGCCCCGCCTCCAGCACCTGCCGCGCGATCGTCCCGGCGTTCACGACGACCTCGTTGCCGCCCGCCAGGGCGCGGGCCCGCTCGACCGCCCGCTCGATGCCGTCGGTGACGAACACGAACGACTCACCTTCGGGCGCCCAGCCCGCCGGCACGTGGTGGGTCACCACGACCACCGGCATGTCCAGCGGGTGCCGGCCGCCCCAGCCGCCTGTCAGGTCGAACAGCGTGCGGCCGACGACCAGCGCGCCGGTGCGCTCGGTCAGCGCCCGGATGTGTGCGGCGCTGGCCGCCGACGTCCGGAACGTCATGTCGGGGTTGGCGGTCGGCACCGCCACGTCACCGTTGCCATACCACTGGAAGAGGTGGTCGAAGCCGCCGTGCGACGCGTCGGCGACGTAGCCGTCCAGGGACATGGTCGCGCCGGTGGTCACCTTGCTCATCGTGTGCTCCTCGGGTCGCATCAACCAGCCTTCACCCGGGGTAGAAGCCGACCGGGCGGTTCTCGACATTCCGGCCGGAAGAAGTTCACCGGCGGGGTCGCAGCCCGTCGAGCGCGGTGACGACCAGGCGGTCCGTCCAGTCGGTCGTGAGCGGCCCGGCGCGGTGGAGCCAGCGCTGGAACAGCGGGCCCCAGATCAGGTCCACCGCCACGTCGAGGTCGACCTCCTCGGCGAGTTGTCCGGCCCGCTGGGCGCTGCGCAGGCGCTCGCGTTTCGCCTCCCGCAGCGGCCCGTCCAGCCGTTCGGCATAGGTCGCCGCCAGCTCGGGGTCGTGCGCGATCTCGGTGGCCAGCGCGCGCATCGGAGGCTCGTACCGGGGATCGGTCAACTCCGCGACCGTGGCGCGGAGCACGCCGGTCAGGTCGGCTGCCAGGTCGCCGGTGTCCGGGAGTCGTACTGGCTCACCCTCGGCGCCTTCGCTGAGCATGAGGAACGCGTCGAAGACGACAGCGCCCTTGGACGGCCACCAGCGGTAGATGGTCTGTTTGCCGACGCCGGCGCGGGCGGCGATGCGTTCGATGGTGACCTTTGCGTACTCGACCTCCTGCACCAGGTCGAAGGCCGCGGTGAGGATGGCGCGGCGGGAGGTCTCACTCCGGCGGGCCGTGTTCGGCGGCGTCATGTGGGGTACCGTACCAGCGAGACGGACCGTCTCGTCTCATCAAACGAAGGGAAACACCGACATGCGGACCTGGTTCATCACCGGCGCCAGCCGCGGCCTGGGTCGCGCGTTCGCCGAGGCCGCGCTCGACCGGGGTGACCGGGTGGTCGCCGCGGCCCGGACCGTCACCCCTGACGACTTCGACGCGCGGCACGGCGACCGGCTGCTCACCCTGACCCTCGACGTGACCGACCGGGCGGCCGTCTTCGCCGCCGTGGCCACAGCGGTCGAGCATTTCGGGCGGCTCGACGTCGTCGTCAACAACGCCGGCACCCTGTCCATGGGCATGATCGAGGAGTTCACCGAGGCCGAGGCGCGACGCCAGTTCGAGGTGAACCTCTTCGGCGCGCTCTGGGTCAGCCAGGCGGCGCTGCCGCACCTGCGCGCCCAACGGTCCGGCCACATCGTGCAGGTCTCCAGCATCGCCGCCCTCGGTGGCTTCCCGAGCACGGGTATGTACAGCGCGAGCAAGTTCGCCCTGGAAGGCATGAGCGAGGCCCTGGCGATGGAGGCGGCGGCCTTCGACGTCAAGGTCAGCATCGTGCAACCCGGGGGTTACTGGACCGACCTGTACACCAGCGTCAGCGCCACCACCCCGCTGGACGCGTACGCGCCGCTCCGTGCCGAGCTGGAGCGACAGTGGGCGGCGGACTCGGTCGACAGCGAGCCCCGGCTGGCCGCCGAGGCTCTGCTGCGACTCGTCGACAGCGACGACCCGCCGCTGCGGCTGCTGCTCGGGAGCATGGTGTACGACCTGGCGTTCGACATCTCCCGTCGGCGGATGGACACCTGGGCGCGCTGGGAGCGGGTCAGCCGCGCCGCCGAGCACGCGGTCCCCGCCCCCGGCACGGCCTCCTAGAGCGCGTACGTCTGCGCCACCGCCAGCATCTCCGAGGTGTGCGAGCCGACCACGCCCACGGTCGCCGGCCGCTGCCGGAAGCCGGGCAGCGCGGACAGCCCGTCGCTGGCGTCCATCGCGCGCAGGTTGACCGTGTCGGCCGAGGTCGTCACCGTCAGCGTCACCTCGACGCCCTCCGGCGGCGGGGCGTGGAACACGATGCCGAAGCCCCACCGGCCGTCGCGCGCCTTGACCGGCACGTCCCGCCCGGCCACCGAGGCGGACCGCACGGTGGCGGTGCGCGTGTCCACGTGCAGCGTGAGCAGCCGTACCGTCCGCTGCGGCGTGACCCGCACCCGCAGCACGCGCTGGTCGCCGTTGCGGGTGTCGGAGAGCGTCTCCAGCTTCGGCGCGGGCAGCGAGGCGGCGGGGGCCGGGCCGGCCCGCAGCTCGCCGTCGCCCAGGCCGGGGAAGTCGTCGGCCACCGAGATGGTGCGGTCGACGTAGCGGTCGGTCCAGGGCTGCGGAATGTCCTCGTGGCTGAGCCAGGCCGCCTTCTTCGAGCCGGCGTCCAGCGCGTACATCAGGTGGGTGGGCACCGGGTGCGCGGCGTCGAAGCGGTCGACGGCCAGGCCGACCCCGGCGAGCACCACCGCCGCCACGAACGCCGCCCCCGCCGGCAGCGCGCCGAGGCGGCGGGCCCGCAGCGCCAGCATGCCCCGCTGGCCGCCGGCACGCGGGTGCAGCAGGTCCACCACGGGCAGCAGGGCCAGGCCGAGCAGCACCGCGACCAGTGCGGCCACCGCGCCCATGCCCATGCCGAGCGCCGGGAACAGCAGCACCACCGGGGGCAGCAGCACCACCACGGCCACCGCGCCGGCCAGCGTCACCGCGACCACCGGCCACGGGCCGTCCAGGCGGGTGGCCAGCGCCGCGAGGCCGGCGGCGGCGCCGGCCAGCGCCGGCAGGGTCGTCAGGTACGCCCCACCGGGTACGAGCACGGCGAGCAGCACGCCGAACAGGGCCAGCCAGAGCAGCCCGCCGAACGCCAGCGCGGCCGGGCCGACGCGGCGGCGCAGCAGCGCGTACCAGCAGAGGAGCACGGTGGCGGCGAGCGCCACGACGGCGAGGCGGTACCAGACCGGGCGGTACGGGTCGAGCAGCTCCGCGTACCCGGGTCGGATCGTGGTGATCGCGGCCCAGAGCAGCCAGGCGGCCAGCGGGGCCACGACGACCGGCGCCAGGGCCAGCCCGGCGCCGGCGGCGAGCGTGCCGACGGTGGCCCGGCCCCGGCGGCGCAGCAGCCAGCCGAGCGCGCCCACCGCGAGCAGCGCGGCCACCGCCAGCGGCACTGTCAGCCAGCCGGGGTAGCGGACCAGTCCGCCCGGCACCGGGAAGTAGGTGTCGTCGTGGCCGGCGCGCAGGTCGCCCAGGTCGGTGCGGCCGAACTCGCGGGCCAGGCCCAGCGCGTTGTCGCCGTGCATCTGGAGGCTGCCCCGGTCCATCCGGGCCGGCACGTCCAGCGGCGTGTGGTAGATCGCCCCGCCGTCGATGTAGGCCGAGTTCAGGCCCACGAAGCGCGCGTCGCCGAACGCGGTGAAGTCGGTGTCGTTGGGCAGCGCCCGGTAGATCTCCACCGCGAAGGAGGTGCCCACCGGGTGTGGCGCGGCCCGGCCGAACACGTCGACCAGCTTCGCGTTGTTCCGGGACGTCTCGAACATGATCACCGGGCCGGTGGAGCCGCGCGCCTCCAGGTTGAGCACCACTCCGCCGTCGGCGGCGAGCGGATGGTCGGCGGCGAAGCCGGCGGCGCCGCAGAGGCACGCCTCCTCCGCGTCGGTGAGCACGAAGACCACGTCGTTGCGGGGGCGCGGGCCGGTGGTCAGCGCGCGGGCCACCTCCAGGATGGTGGCGGTGCCGGCCGCGTCGTCGTTGCCGCCCGGCCCGGTCTGCACCGAGTCGTAGTGCGCGACCAGGAAGACCTTGCCGGTCGGGTCGGTGCCGGGGAGCCGGGCCACCACGTTGCGGACCCGGGCCAGCGTCGCGCCGCCGGCCGCGCCGGACAACTGCCCGGCCTCGGGCGCCACCGCGTCCTGCACCTCGGTCTCCAGGCCCAGCCCGCGCAGCGTGCCGACCAGGTGCTCGCGTACCCGGTCGTTGGCCGCGCTGCCGGCCACGTGCGGCCGGGCCGCGATCACCTGGACGTTCCGGTACGCCCGGGCGGCGCTGAACTCGCCGGCCGGCGCGCTGGCCGGGCGCGGCGCCGGGGTGGCCAGGGTGACCAGGACGCCCGCCCCGACGGCGAGCAGCGCGACCAGCGCGGCGACGGCGGCGGGCAGCCGGCGGCCTGGCTTGGCGAACGCCCGGTCGGCGGGGCGGATGGGGGGTGCGCCCACGGGAACTCCTCGGGGGTGGATCTACGGGGGTGGGCATCATCCTGCACCCCCACCGGGCGCGGCGGCACTCCCGGTCGGTGCGCTGCCGAACTGGCAGCGCTCCCGCGTAACATCGGGGGTCGGCCGCGTCGCTGTCCGGGTGAACGGGCTCACCCAGCCGCCTGTGCCGACGGCGGTGGTGTGGGGTGCGACCGTTTGTCTTAGCCTGGATCGCCCACGGCACTCGGAAGGAGTCCGACATCACCAGCGACCTCCCGCGACTCGCGGCGGTGGCCCGGCCGCACCGGGGGACCGACGCTCCGGGTGCCGCCGTCCTGCCCCGGGCCGGCGCGGGGCTGTCCGGCGGCCTGCCGCCCGGCGAACGGCTGCGGGTGCTGCTGGTCGAGGACGACGAGGGCGACGCCTTCCTGGTCGGCGAGCTGCTCGCGGAGACCAACTCGATGATCGACCTGCTGGTCGCGACCAGCCTCAGCGAGGCCCGCCAGCGGGTGATGGGCGTCGACTGCGTCCTGCTCGACCTGGGCCTGCCCGACGCGCAGGGCCTGGACGGGCTGCGCCGGGTGCTGGAGATGGCCAGCGGCGCCGCGGTCTGCGTGCTGACCGGCCGTTCCGACGAGCACCTGGGCATCGTGGCGGTCGCCGAGGGCGCGCAGGACTACCTGGTCAAGGGGCAGGTCGACGGCGTGCTGCTGACCCGGGCGCTGCGCTACGCGGTGGAGCGCAAGCGCGCCGACGTGAACGCCCGCCGGCTGCGCGAGGTGGAGCTGCGCCAGGCCGAGTCCGCCCGCCTGGAGCGCGGCCTGCTGCCGCAGCCGCTGATGACGACCGACGAGGTGTCGGTGCACACGTTCTACCGGCCCGGCCGGCACGCCGCGCTGATCGGCGGCGACTTCTACGACGTGGTGCAGACCCGCCCGGACCGGATCGACCTGATCGTCGGCGACGTCTGCGGCCACGGCGTGGACGAGGCCGCGCTCGGCGTCGAGCTGCGCGTCGCCTGGCGGGCGCTGGTGCTGGCCGGTGTGCCGGACGACGAGGTGCTGCCCGCGCTGGAGCAGGTGCTGATGAGCGAGCGCCGGCTCCAGGAGATCTTCGCGACCGTGGCCACCATCCGGCTCGACCTGGGATCGGCGCGGGCCACCGTGCGACTCGCCGGCCACCCGCCACCGCTGCTGCTCAGCGGCGGTAAGGTCGCCCCGGTGCCGGCCAAGGGCGGGCTGCTGCTCGGCGTCCGGCCCCGCCGTCCCGTTGCCTTCGACCTGGAGTTCGACACCGATGACTGGTCCCTGCTGATGTACACCGACGGCCTCATCGAGGGTCGGGTCGACGGTGGCGACGAACGGCTCGACGTGCCCGGCCTGACCGACCTGCTCGCCGACCCGGCCAACCGGGCGGTGCCGCTGTCCGAGCTGCCGGCCTGGCTGGTCGGCCGTGCCGAGCAGATCAACGGTGGCCCGCTCGCCGACGACGTGGCGATGCTGCTGGTGACCCGCGGCGGAGGACGATAGATGAAGGCGTACCGGCAGGGGTGGACGCTGCGGCGGCGGGTGGTCGCGCTGCTCGGCGTGGTCCTCGCGCTGCTGCTCGGGCTGGCCGCCGCGGAGGCGGCGGTCGCCGCGAAGAACCGGCAGAACATCGACGCGGTGCTGCTCAAGACCGGCCCGCTGCGGGTCCAGGCGCAGGAGCTGATGAGCGTCCTGCTGGACCAGGAGACCGCGGTACGCGGGTACGCGGTGAACGGCGACCGCAACGACCTGGCCCCCTACCAGGAGGGCGTGCGGCGCGAGCAGGAGTTGATCACCTCGATCCGCGGCCTGTCCGCCGGCTACCCGGACGTGCGCCGCGAGGTGGACGTGGTCGAGCGGCAGACCACGCAGTGGCGGGCCCAGGTGGCCGAGCCGGTGATCGCGACCACGGAGCGCAGCGGCCCGGCCGCCGGCCAGGCGCTGATCACCGACCGGACCCGGCAGCAGTTCGACGGGATAAGAGCCTCGATCACCACGCTCCAGGACGAGATCCTCACCGTCCGGCAGGAGACCGCCGCCCGGGTCAACTCGACGAGCAACGCGCTGGTGGTGCTGCTGATCGTCGCGGCGCTGGTGGTGGCGGTGGCCGGCGCGGTCATGCTGCTCTCGCTCGACCGGATCCTGATCCGCCCGCTGGCCGCGCTGGTCGGGCAGGTGCGGGAGGTGGCCGAGGGCGACTACCAGCACCGTATCGAGGGGTCCGGCCCGCCGGAGTTCCGTCGGCTCGCCGACGACATCGACCAGATGCGCCAGAAGATCGCCCAGGAGCTGGACGAGGTACGCCAGGCCCGGGAGCGGATCGAGTGGGTCAACGACCAGCTCCAGAAGCAGGCCGAGGAGTTGACCCGCTCCAACCGTGACCTGGAGCAGTTCGCGTACGTGGCCTCGCACGACCTCCAGGAGCCGCTGCGCAAGGTGGCCAGCTTCTGCCAGCTCCTCCAGCGGCGCTACGCCGGGCAGCTCGACGAGCGGGCGGACCAGTACATCGCGTTCGCGGTGGACGGCGCGCAGCGCATGCAGCGGCTCATCAACGACCTGCTCGCGTTCTCCCGGATCGGCCGGCTCACCACCGGCTTCACCGAGGTCGACCTGAACCGGGTGATGGGTGACGTGGCCGGCCAGACCGAGGCGGCCCGGCAGTACGCCGACGCGGAGCTGACCTGGGACGAGATGCCGACGATCCGCGGCGAGGAGCCGTTGCTGACCAACCTGCTGGTCAACCTGGTGAGCAACTCGGTGAAGTTCCGCCGCCCCGACGTGCCGTCGAAGGTGCACGTGTCGGCCCGGCTGGTCGACGGCGAGTGGGAGATCAGCTGCCGCGACAACGGCATCGGCATCGAGCCGGAGTTCGCCGACAAGATCTTCGTGATCTTCCAGCGGCTGCACTCCAAGGACGCGTACCCGGGCACCGGCATCGGGTTGGCGATCGTCAAGAAGATCGTGGAATACCACGGCGGCCGGGTCTGGGTGGACACCGACGTCGAGGAAGGCACCACCATCCGGTTCACGCTGCCCGCGCTGGAGGCCGACGTCGAGGCCGCGAAGGCGGCCGCGGCGGCGGAAGCCGAGACCGCCGAGGCCGCCGAGGCCACCCCGGTGGACGTCGCCCGGCAGCCGGACGGCGCGGCAAGCGAGGAGCCGCCCGCGGCGGCGGACCGGCACGATACCAACGGTGGCATGAAGGAGACGGTGGGATGACCGCGCCTGCGGACGGCAAGAGCCCGATCGAGGTCCTGCTCGTCGAGGACGATCCGGGTGACGTGCTGATGACCCAGGAGGCGTTCGAGGAGCACAAGCTCC
Source organism: Micromonospora sp. NPDC018662 (assembly GCF_044391475.1). Taxonomy (NCBI): domain Bacteria; kingdom Bacillati; phylum Actinomycetota; class Actinomycetes; order Micromonosporales; family Micromonosporaceae; genus Micromonospora; species Micromonospora sp. NPDC018662. The sequence goes on along the minus strand of NZ_JBISAC010000002.1, from coordinate 546,717 downwards.
GCAACCGCCTGACGGTCGTCTCCGACGGCGCCGAGGCGCTGGCCTACCTGCGCCGCGAGGGCCAGTACACGGACGCGGTGGTGCCCGACCTGATCCTGCTCGACCTGAACCTGCCCCGCCGGGACGGCCGGGAGGTGCTGGAGGAGATCAAGAAGGACGAGCACCTCCGCCGGATCCCGGTCGTGGTGCTCACCACGTCGCAGGCCGACGAGGACATCCTGCGCAGCTACCAGCTGCACGCCAACGCCTACGTGACCAAGCCGGTGGACTTCGAGCGCTTCATCTCGGTGGTCCGCCAGATCGACGAGTTCTTCGTCAGCGTGGTCAAGCTGCCGCCGCGTGGCTGACCCGCTGCTGGACGACGTCGCCGCGCTGCTGCGGGAGGCCGCGGCCGAGGTCGTGGTGCCCCTGTTCCGCCGGCTCGACCCGTCCGACATCTCCGAGAAGGCGCCCGGCGAGGTGGTCACCGTCGCTGACCGGGAGGCCGAGAAGCTCATCTCCGACGGGCTGCGGCGGCTGCGCCCCGGCTCGGTGGTGGTCGGTGAGGAGGCCGTCGCGGAGGATCCGGGCCTGCTCCGGCACCTGCGCGGCAGTGGTGACGTCTGGCTGGTCGACCCGGTCGACGGCACCTCCAACTTCGCCGCCGGCAAGCGGCCGTTCGCGCTGATGGCGGCGTTGCTCACGGACGGCGTACCGGTGGCGTCCTGGGTCTACGACCCGCTGGACGGCACGATGGCGGCCGGCCGGCTCGGCGCGGGCACCCGGCTGGACGGCACGCCGGTGCTGCCCACCCGGCCGGTGCCGGAGGTGGGCGCGTTGCGGGGGACCGCGATGACGAGGTTCCTGCCGGCCGACTTCCGCCGCGACGTCGAGGCCGGTGGCCGCCGGATCGGCGAGCTGTTGCCCGGCCAGCACTGCGCCGGCCGGGAATACCTGGACGTGCTCACCGGCGCGCAGCAGTTCGTGCTGTTCTGGCGCACGCTGCCGTGGGACCACACCCCCGGCACGCTGCTGGTCCGGGAGGCCGGCGGGGTGGCCCGCCGCTTCGACGGCACCGACTACCACCCGGCCGACGAGGGCCGGGGCCTGCTGGTCGCGGCCAGCGAGGAGATCTGGGACGAGGTGTACGCGGCGCTGCTGGCGAGCTGAGCAGCGCTCCGCGACCCCGTCGGCACGCTGCGTCGACGTCGCGTGTCCGGCGCGGTCACCGGCCTGGCGTGGCGCGCGCGGTCCGGTATCGTGACCGGCGGTCGACGGAAGGACCATCACGTGCCCAGGACCAGGCTCACCGGCCGGCGCGTCCGCCGGTCGCTGCTCGCGCTGCTCGCCGCGACGGCCGTGCTGCTCGGCGCCGGCCTCGCCACCGCCGGCCCGGCCGCCGCCGCGCCCGGCTCGAACGCCCCGGACGAGGGTGGCAGCAAGAAGCTCCGGGACGCGCTGGAGGCCGCGGCGAAGGGCCACATCGAGGCGAAGAACCGGCTGGACAACTCCAAGCGCCGCCAGACCGCGCTGGCCGCCCAGCTCAAGGACATCGAGGCGCGCCTCGTCGGGCTGACCGCCCAGGCCGGCGAGGTGGCCGTGCAGTCCTACCGGCAGGGCCGGCTGACCCCGGCGTCGATGCTGCTGGCCAGCTCCGGGCCGGACGACTTCCTGCACCGGGCGGCCGAGCTGGACATGATGGCCCAGCGGGACAGCAAGCGGCTCCGTGACCTGGCCGACGCGAAGGCCGAGGCGAGCGAGTCGAAGCTGGCCCTCGACGCCGAGGTGCGCGAGCAGCAGAAGCAGCTCGCGGTGCTGGCCCGGAAGAAGAAGGACGCCGAGGTGGCGCTCGCCAAGGTCAGCTCCGGCGCCGGCTCCGGGTTCAGCGGCGGCTCCTCGTCGGCCAGGCCGGCACCGCGCAACTCGGACGGGTCATGGCCGTCGGAGTCCTGCTCGGTGGACGACCCGACGCCGGCCAGCGGGTGCATCACGCCGCGCACGCTGCACATGCTCGAGCAGGCCAAGGCGGCCGGCTACAAGCGGTACGCGTCCTGCCACCGCAGCGGCGGCGGTGGCGAGCACCCCAAGGGGCGGGCCTGTGACTTCGCCGCCGCCACCAACGGCTTCGAGGACAAGACCGCCACCGGCGGCGACAAGTCGTACGGCGACAGCCTCGCCAGCTGGGCGAAGAACAACGCGAGCCGACTCGGCATCATGTACGTGATCTGGTATCGGCAGATCTGGATGCCGAACACCGGCTGGCGGGCGTACAGCGGGGGCGGCAGCCCGGCCGCCGACCACACGAACCATGTTCACATCTCGATGTACTGACCCGGACGACCAGGAACGCCGCGTACCCTCGCCACGGTGAGCAGCACATCGTCCGACATCGTCACCGCGCCGGCGACCGCCGGGCCGACCCCGCCCCGGGCCCTGCCGAACGGGCTGGCCGCGTTCCTGGTCTTCCTCTCCAGCGGGGCGGTGCTGGTGCTGGAGACCGTCGCGCTGCGCCTGGTCGGCCCGTACGTCGGGGTGACGCTCCAGGTGACCAGCTCGGTCATCGGCATGGCGCTGGCCGCCATCGCGTACGGGGCGTGGATGGGCGGGTGGCTCGCCGACCGGCGGGACCCGCGCGCCCTGCTCGCCCCGGCGCTGGTACTGGCCGGCATCGCCACCGCGGTCACCCTGCCCATCGTCAGGTACGCCGGTGAGGTGCTGCGCGGCGGCGCGGCCAGCGCGGTGCTGCTGCTGACCGCGTTGACCGTGCTGCTGCCGGCCGCGCTGCTCGCCGGGATCACCCCGCTGGTGGTGAAGCTCCAGCTCGCCGACCTGCGCCGCACCGGGCAGGTGGTCGGCAAGCTGTCCAGCATCGGCACGCTCGGCGGCATCACCGCCACGCTGGGCACCGGCTTCATCCTGGTGGCGGCGCTGCCCAGCTCGGTGATCGTGCTGGCGTTGGCCGCGGTGCTCGGCGTGACCGGGCTGGTGCTCGGGTTCTGGTTGCGGCGACGCTCCGGCGCGGCGCTGTCCACGCCGGGCCGGGCCAAGGCGGCGCTGGCGCTGATCGGGCTCGCCGCCGCCGGGCTCAGCGCGGCGGCGCCGAACCCGTGCGACGTGGAGACCGCCTACCACTGCGCCCGGGTCGAGGCGGCTCCGGACCGGACGGACGGGCGCACGCTCTACCTCAACTCGGCCCAGCACTCCTACGTCGACCTGACCGACCCGAGGCACCTGGAGTACGCGTACACCCAGTGGATCGGCCTGGTCGCGGACGTGGCACGGCCGCCGGGGGAGCGGATGGACGCGCTGCACCTGGGCGGCGGCGGCTTCACCGTGCCGCGCTACCTGGCCGCCACCCGGCCGGGCACCGACAACCTGGTCTTCGAGGTCGACGGCGGCCTGGTCGACCTGGACCGGCGGGAGCTGGGCCTGGAGACCGGGCCGGAGCTGACCGCCCGGGTGGGTGACGCCCGGGTGCTGCTGCGCGCCGAACCGACCGACAGCCGGGACTTCATCGTCGGCGACGCGTTCGGCCACCTGGTGGTGCCGTGGCACCTGGCCACCCGGGAGATGGCCGCCGACATCCGCCGGGTGCTCCGCCCGGACGGGATCTACGTGCAGAACGTCATCGACTATCCGCCGGACCGGTTCATCCGGGCCGAGCTGGCCACCGTCTCAGCCGTGTTCGACCACGTCGCGCTGATCGCCCCGCCGGGCGCGATCGCCGGCCGGCAGGGCGCGAACTTCGTGATCGTCGCCTCGGACGCGCCGCTGCCGCTGACCGCGATCCCGGCCGGCCTGAAGCCGCTCCCCGAGCCGGCCGAGCTGCTCGACGAGGCGGCGACCGCCGGGTGGATCGGGGACGCGCGGGTGCTCACGGACGATTACGCCCCGGTGGACCAACTCCTCGCGACCGCCTGAACGGGTGACTTTCCTGACCGATTCCGACCGCTCAGGTGTAGCGGGGGCCACTTCGGGCAACTGCACCGACCATGGGTGGACCGGTCAGGAACGGCGTGCAACTGCTGGGTGAGCGGTACCGCCTGGTCGAGCAGTTGGGCGCCGGCGGCATGTCGGTGGTCTGGCGCGGCTACGACGAGGTGCTCGGCCGGCAGGTGGCGGTCAAGGTGCTCGCCTCCCGGCTCGCCAGCGACAAGGCGTTCCGGCACCGGATCCGCGTCGAGGCGCAGGCCGCCGCGCGGCTCTGCCACCCCAACATCACCAACGTGTACGACTACGGCGAGTCCGTCCAGGTCGGGCTGACCGTGCCGTACGTGGTCATGGAGCTGGTCGACGGCGGCCCGCTCAGCAGCCGGCTCGGCCGGGACGGGCAGCTGCCCTGGCGGGAGGCGCTGACCATCGGCGCGGAGGTCGCCTCGGCGCTGGCCACCGCGCACGCCCGGGGCGTGGTGCACCGGGACGTCACGCCCGGCAACGTCATGCTCACCGCGACCGGCGTGAAGGTCGTCGACTTCGGCATCTCGGCGCTGGTGGGGGAGAGCGACAAGGGGCCGGACGGCGCGTTGCTCGGCACGCCCGCCTACCTGGCCCCGGAGCGGCTGGACAACGGCCACGTCTCGCCCGCCACCGACATCTACGCGGTCGGCCTGCTGCTCTACCGGATGCTCACCGGCCGGCTGCCGTGGCAGGCCAGCACCACCACCGAGATGCTGCGCGCGCACATGTACCACGACCCGGACCCGATGCCGCCGGTGCCCGGCCTCCCCGGCCAGGTCGCCGACCTGGTCCAGCGGTGCCTGGCGAAGCGCCCCGAGGACCGCCCGCCCACCGCCGAGGTGGCCCGTACGCTCGCCGAGGCGGTCGGGATCGCGTCGATCGTGCCGGTGTCACCGGCGTTCGGCGGCATCGACCCGGCGCTGATGGCGAACGCCGGCACCACGATCCTGCCCTGGTCGGCGGCGACCGACGCGGTGCCGTACTCGGCGATCCGCACCCGGACCCGGGGCGCGGTGGCGCGGCGGCGCAAGGTGGAGGCCGGGGTGGCCGCCGCCGGGCTGATCGCGGTCACCGCCACCATGTGGGGGCTGACGTCGCGGAGCCCGGCCAGCGGCGGGGTGGAGCCGACCGAGGCGCGGATGGGCCTGCCCGAGCCGGTGCCCTGCGCGGTCGACTACTCGCTGCGTCGCGACACCGGTAGGGACTTCTCCGCCGAGCTGACACTGACCAACACCGGCACCCGGGAGATGCGCGGCTGGACCATGAGCTTCAGCTTCCCCGGCAAGCAGGCGATCACCACGGCCCGGCCCCCGGTCCGCCAGGTGGGGCGCACCGTGTCGGTGGCGGCCCCGACGCCCGACGCGACGCTGGCGCCGGGTGCGTCGACGAAGCTCACGCTGAGCGGGCGCTACACCGGGAGCAACACGCTGCCGGTGGAGTTCAAGCTCGGCAACAGCGCCTGCGGGGTGCAGGTGTCCGGCATCGCCGGCTCGGTGCCGGTCACCACCGCGCCGAAGACGACCAAGGCGCCGGCCAAGCCGGTCGCCAAACCGGCCGCCAAGAGCGAACCGGCCAGGGCCAAGCCGGCGCCGAAACCCAAGGCCGAGCCGAAGCCGAAGCCCAAGGGCAAGGGCGGCAAGGAGAGCGGTAAGGGAAAAGGGAAGTGAAGCAGCCGAAGGGGGGTGGGCACGGCAAGGGCAAGGGCAAGGGGCCGAAGGGCTGACGGTCAGGTCAGCGCCGCGAAGCGCTGCACCTGGGTGATGCTGCCCTCCACGATGAGCACGCTCTCCGGCGCCAGCACCGTCTCCGGCCCGGCGTAGCGGAACGGCTCGCCGGGCAGTTTCGCGCCGACCACCATCACCCCGTACCGGTCCTGCGGGGACAGTTCGTGCAGCGCGCGTCCGACCAGCGGCGCGGGCACCCGCACCTTGGCGATGGCGAAGTCGTCGCCGAACTCGATGAAGTCGAGCATCCGGCTGACGATCAGGTGCGCGACCCGCTCGCCGGTCTCCGCCTCCGGGAACACCACGTGGTGCGCGCCGACCGAGTGCAGGATCTTGGCGTGCTTGTCCGAGGTGGCCCGTGCCCAGATCTGCGGGACGCCCAGCTCGGCCAGCGCCAGCACGGTGAGCACGCTCGCCTCGACCGACGCGCCGATGGCGACCACCACCCGGCCGAAGTCCGCCACGCCGAGCTGGCGCAACGCCGTCTCCTCGGTGGCGTCGGCCTGCACCACCCGGTCCAGCTCCGTCGACCAGCGCTGGACCCGGGCCGGGTTCCGGTCGATGGCGAGCACCTCGTGGTCGAGGCGCGCCAGTGAGGCGGCGAGGTGGTAGCCGAACCGGCCCAGGCCGATCACGACGACACCGGTGTCGTCCGCGTGTCTAGCCGACAATGGGTTGCTCCTCCGGGTAGCGGTACAAACGTCGCCGGGTGTTCAACGCGATGGCCGACCCGAGCGTGAGCGGGCCGACCCGGCCGACGTACATGAGCGCGGTCAGCACGTACTGGCCGGGCGCCGGCAGCCGCTGGGCCAGGCCGACCGTCAGACCGGTGGTGCTGAACGCGGAGGTGACCTCGAAGAGCGCGGCGTCGAAGCGTACGTGCGCGGTCAGCGCGATCAGCCCGACCGTGCCGCCGGCCACCAGCGCCACGCTGAGCAGGGCGACCGTCACCGCCTGCCGCTGGCTGGCGGAGGCCACCCGGCGGTGCCCGACCGTGGTGTCCGGTTCGCCGCGCAGCTCCGCCCAGATGGCGAAGCCGAGCAGGAAGAACGTGGAGACCTTGATGCCGCCGGCGGTGCTGGCGCTGCCACCGCCGATGAACATCAGGCCGATGAGCATCGGGTAGCTCTCCTCGGTGAGCCGCCCGACGTGGATCACGTCGAAGCCGCCGGTGCGGCTCAACGCGATCTGGGTTAAGGCCGCGAGCGCCTTGCCCGCCACGTCGAACGTGCCGATCGTGGCCGGGTTGGTCCACTCGGCCAGCAGCAGGTAGCCGAAGCCGGCGGCGGTGAGCACCACGCTGCCCCAGACGGTGAGCTTGGTGGCGACCGCCCACCGGCCCGGTCGCCGCCACTCCCGGGACGCCTCGAACAGCGCCGGGAAGCCGAGCCCGCCGATGATCGCGCCGACGCTGAACGGCAACGCCACCCACGGGTCCCGGGCGAAGGCGACCAGCCCGTCGGAGTAGAGCGCGAAGCCGCCGTTGTTGAACGCCTGGACCGAGTGGAACACGGCGTACCAGAGCGCCCGGCCCGGTGGGTAGTCGTAGGCCAGCCAGAAGCGCCCGCCGACCACGAGGGTCATCAGCGCCTCGGTGACGAAGACGGTGGCCGCGATGCGGAGCAGCAACCGGCGCACGTCGCCGAGGCCGAACTCGGCGGTCTCGGCCTGCACCAGCAGCCGGTTGCGCAGTCCGAGCTGACGGGAGACCGCCAGGATCAGCAGCGACGCGCCGGTCAGGATGCCGAGGCCGCCGAGCTGCGTGAGCACCGTGATCATCACGAGCCCGAAGTCGGTCCAGTAGTTCGGGGTGTCGGTCACCGCCAGGCCGGTCACCGAGACCGCCGACGTGGAGGTGAACAACGCGGTCTCGAACGGCGTCCAGCGCTGCGCGTTGGTGGCCCAGGGCAGCATGAGCAGGCCGGTGCCGACCAGGATCACCGCCAGGAATCCGAGCGGCACCAGCCGGACCGGCTTCCGGAGCAGGCGGCGCACCAGGTCATCTTCCGTCCGGAGATTCACCGGCAGGTCAGGAACCGACCAACTGGACGTCAACCACGCCGGGTCTGCTGTGCGTACCCCTCGACGACAGGAGACGGCGTTGCGACGTACCCTTTCTGCCCTCGGCGTGGCCGGCGCGCTGCTCGCGGCCGCGGCCGTGGTGGTGCCGGCCGTGGCCGCCCAGGCCGGCCCGGAGCCGCGCGCCGAGCGCCCCCGCGCGACCCAGCGACCGATCGTGATCGGTCATCGGGGCGCGAGCGGCTACCGCCCGGAGCACACCCTGGAGTCCTACCGGCTCGCCATCCGGCAGGGCGCCGACTTCATCGAGCCGGACCTCGTCTCGACGAAGGACGGCGTCCTGGTGGCCCGGCACGAGAACGAGATCTCCGGGACGACCGACGTGGCGGCCCACCCCGAGTTCGCCGCCCGCCGGGCCACGAAGACCATCGACGGGGTGGCGGTGACCGGCTGGTTCACCGAGGACTTCACGCTGGCCGAGCTGAAGACGCTGCGCGCCAAGGAGCGGCTGCCCCAGGTGCGGGTGACCAACACGGCGTTCGACGGCAGGTTCGAGATCCCCACCTTCCAGGAGGTCGTCGACCTGGCCCGGACCGAGTCGAAGGCGCGCGGCCGGACCATCGGTATCTACCCGGAGACGAAGCACCCGAGCTACTTCGCGTCGATCGGGCACGCGCTGGAGGAGCCGCTCGTCGCGGTGCTCCGCCGGAACCGGCTGACCCACCGGAACGACCCGGTGTTCATCCAGAGCTTCGAGACCGCCAACCTGCGCAAGCTCGACAAGCTGACCGACGTGCGGCTGGTGCAGCTCATGGACGCGACCGGCGCGCCCTACGACTTCACCGCGGCCGGCGACCGCCGGACCTACGCCGATCTGGCCACCGCCGCCGGCCTGGCCTGGGTCTCCCGGTACGCCGACGGCGTCGGCCTGAACAAGAACCTGATCGTGCCCCGCGACGCCACCGGTCGACTGTCGGCGCCGACCTCGGTGATCCGTGACGCGCACCGGCTCGACCTGGTGGTGCACGCCTGGACGTTCCGGGCCGAGAACCAGTTCCTGCCGGTCGACTTCCGGCTCGGGGCCGACCCGAACGCGCGCGGTGACATCACGTCCGAGTACGAACTCTTCTTCGACCTGGGCCTGGACGGCGCGTTCGCCGACCAGCCGGACACGGCGGTCGCCGCCCGCGCCGGGCGCTGACGCCCAGTCGGCTCGTTGGCTGATCGGCTCGTTGAGGGCGCCCGCGTCGCGCGGGCGCCCCGACGCGCGTTCTGCGCGTGTTCGGCGTGCGTTCGGTGCGTGTTCGGCTGGCGGGAGGGCATCGTTCGCGCATCGTCGGAAGGTGGAAGATGGCGCTCGGGACTGCCACCTGTCCCCCGTCGGGAAGCCCTTCGCTCTGGTGCCTTCAGAGCTGAGAGCAGAAACGACTCAGGCTGCGCGGCCCTGCGGTCGTGACCTCGTCGCTGCCGCGGATGCGGCTTCCCAAAGGATCCTCGGCGGTGGTTCTGTCATGAGCCAGGGTGCGGCGTCGGGCCACGAGGATCGGCGGGTGAGTCGGTGCTGCCATCAGCTCCAGAGGCGGCGGAGAAAGTGGCCCGCGTGGTGCCTGGCAACTTGATGGTGAGAATGAGTCGCTCCCGAGCCTGGTCATCGGCGCGGCGCGGCGGTCGGCTGAGGTGCGTTCGTGTTCGCCCCGGACCCGTGGGTGGCGCTTGCCGCTCAGCGTCGGGCCAGCGTGGCGGTGGTGGCGGGGCGGGCCGGCGTGGGGGGCGGTGGCGGGAGCGTGCGGGCTGGTCGCCCCGGTCGTCGGCTCGGCGTGGATAGCGTGACTCACCTACGCCATCAAGTTGCTAGGGAGTCGGGGGCTATCGGGCCGGGGGCTCGGCGACGTAGGTGCCGCGACCGGGCTGGCCGGTGATCAGCTCGCGATCGTGCAGCAGGGACATCGCACGGTAGGCCGTGTTGATGTGGACGCCGTAGGTCTCGGCAAGCTCCCGGGTCGCGTGGGCGATCTGCCGGGAGTGCGGGCGGAGGTGACTGGCGCTCACCATTGGCAAAGCGGCGCAAGAAACGGACATATGCCTCAATACTGGCCTGGTTGTCCTGCGACCAAGGGCAGGCATGTACGGGGGTTGTGAATGTCCATTCTCAAGATGACACGTGCGCGGCGGCGATGGTGCGCCACCGCCGCCCTGACTCTGGTGGGCGGCCTGCTGCCGCTGGTCGGGCCGCAGGGGGCCACGCCGGCCCGCGCCGCCGACGCCACCCACGCGACGCTCGTCGTCAACAAGGGCGGCGACCGCACCGGTGAACAGACCGTGGGGCCGCTGGCCGGCGCCACCTTCGACTTCTACGCGGGCGTCAGCGGCACCCGGCCCGGCCCCGGTGCGACACCGGACGCGTCCTGCACCACCGACGCCACCGGCAAGTGCGCGGTCGACGTGCCGGGACGCACCGGCACGAACCAGGGCTACTGGATCGTCGAGCGCAGCGCGCCCAGCGGCTGGCGGGTCATCGACAGCCTGGTCACCGGCAACGGCGGCAGCGCGCCGTACCAGTCCACCCCGTACAACGGGGTGTTCACCGGGGCGGTGGCCAACAACCGGACGTACACCTTCCCGGCGGTGACCACCGGGAACAGCAACCGGACCGCGCGTGGCGCGGTGTGGGCCGACGAACGGGACAACCCGGCCCTGCCCGCCTCCTGCGGCCTGCGCGTCGCGTTGCTGATCGACGTGTCCGGCTCCATCACGCCCGACCTGCCCACGGTCAAGAGCGCGGCGAACGGCTTCGTCGACGCCCTGACCGGCACCCCGTCGGAGATCGGGCTCTACACGTTCGCGACCAACGCCAACGCGGTGCTCAACCCGGTGCCGGTCTCCGACCAGGCCGGCGCGAACACGGTCAAGACCGCGATCAACGGCCTCACCTCCGGCGGCACCACCAACTGGGACCAGGGGCTGTGGCAGATCGCCGCCGCGCCCTACGACTACGACGCCGTGATCATCCTGACCGACGGCAACCCCACCGTGTACGGCCCGCCGCCGGTCCAGGGCCCCGGCAGCTTCACCCGGTTCGTCGAGGTGGAGAACGGCATCTTCTCCGCCAACGCGGTCAAGGCCAAGGGCACCCGGGTCGTCGCGGTCGGTGTGGGCGCCGGTGTCTCCGGCGCACCCGACAACCTGGTCGCGATCTCCGGACCGGTCGCCAACTCGGACTACTACCAGACCGACTACGACCAGCTCGCCGCCGTCTTCCGGGAACTCGCCCTGAAGAACTGCCGGGCCACGGTCAGCGTGGTCAAGATGGTGATCCCGCCGGGCGGCGGTGACCCGCAGCCGACCGGTGGTTGGACCATCTCGTCCAGCAGCACCGGCGTCACGCCGCCGAGCGCCGTCACCGACACCTCCACCGGCGCGGTCAACCTCGCGGTCGACCTGAACGGGCAGCCCAGCCGGGCGGTGGCGATCGCGGAGACCCCGCAGTCCGGGTACACCCTGGTGCAGCAGGGCGGCGTCAACGCCACCTGCACGGCCAGCGGCCAACCGGTCCTGGTCGCCAACAACGGCGACTTCGGGTTCAGCGTCAACGCGCTCGCCAACGACGCGGTGACCTGCACGATGATCAACCAGGCCGAGCCGCAGCCGGCGACCGTGGTGGTGAACAAGACCTGGGTGGTCAACGGGCAGCGCGTCCCGGACCCGCAGCAGGACGTCTCCATCCAGGCCGCGCTGGTGCTGCCCGGCGTGGACCAGCCGGCCTGGGGCGTCGCGTACAGCACCTTCCAGGCGGGACAGTCGGTCGTCATCGATGAGAAGATCACCGCGCTGCCGCCCGGTTGCACCAACACGGCCAGCGGCGACCTCGGTGCGCAGACGCTCGCCGCCGGCACCAACACCTACCAGATCACCAACACGGTGACCTGCGAGACGAAGCTGATCCTGGCCAAGTCCGTGCAGAACCCGTATGGCCCGCCGGCGCCGCCGGCAACGGCCTGGGACCTGACCGCATACGGGCCGAACGGGTTCACCGTGAAGAGCGGCGACCCGGCCCGCCCGGTGGTCGCGGGCGCCGTCTACGCGCTCGGCGAGAGCACCGTCCCCGGCTTCACCCAGACCGTGGTGCCGGGCGCGGTGATCGAGCCGCCGGCCACCGGTAGCTGGAGCTGCGGGGTGCGCGACCGCAGCGGGCCGGGGGTCAACCCCGACTTCGGCGGCGAGAACGGCCAGGTCGCCGTGCAGATCGGCCAGACGGTGGTCTGCATCGCGGTCAACCAGGCCCAGCCGGCACTACTGACCCTGGTCAAGGAGGTGCGCAACACCCACGGCGGCACCGCGAAGCCGACCGACTGGGTGCTCAGCGCCACCCCGCCGGCCGGTTCCGCCACGCCGGTCGCCGGCCGCAGCGGCGAGCCGGCGGTGACGAAGGCGGCGGTGAACCCGAACCTCGGCTACACGCTCGCCGAGAGTGACGGCCCGACCGGGTACGAGCAGGTCGGCACGCCGACCTGTGTGCTCACCGGCACCTCCACACCGGTCGAGACGCCGGGCAACGTGCTGACGCCGACGTTCGGGCAGGACGTCACCTGCACGTTCGTCAACGCCGACGTGCCGGTGCCCCCGGCCACCGGTCGGGTCACCCTGGTCAAGGAGGTGGCGAACACCTTCGGCGGCACCGCGAAGCCGACCGACTGGGTGCTCAGCGCCACCCCGCCCCAGGGTTCCGGGGCGAACCCGGTCAGCGGGCGCAGCGGCGAGCCGGCGGTGACCGACGCCGAGGTGGCGGCCGGCGTGCCGTACGGCCTCAGCGAGAGCGGCGGTCCGGCCGGGTACGAGCTGACGGAGCTGCGCTGCGTCTTCAACGACACCGGCGAGCCGGCGCCCACCCCGGGCAACGTGCTCACCCCGGCCGCGGGTCGCGCGTACACCTGCACCTGGCGCAACGGGCAGCTCGACCCGAACGCGGCGCACCTGACCCTGGTGAAGAAGGTCTGGGGCAAGGCCGCACCGACCGACTGGACGCTCACCGCGGCGCCGAACAACGCGGCGACCCCGATCAGCGGGCAGTCCGGCAGTCCCGAGGTCACCTCGGTGCCGGTGCAGGTCGGCGTCGGGTACCGGCTGAGCGAGTCCGGTGGCCCGAAGGGCTACCAGCAGGTCGGGCCGCCGGAGTGCGTGCTCACCGGCACCGACACCCGGGTGCCGGTGGTGGACGGCGTGGTCACCCCGGCGCGGGGGCAGGACATCACCTGCACCTTCACCAACCGGATGGCGGAGAAGCCGTTCCCGCCGTTCCATCCCGGCAAGCACCTGCCGGTCACCGGCATGAAGGTGACCGGGCTGATCGGTGGCGGAGCGTTGGCGATGACGGCCGGCGTGGTGCTGACCGTCCTGGGCTGGCGACGACGCCGGACGATGTGAGGAGTGGGGGTCGGCCGGTGACCGGCTGACCGCGACGACGGCCCGGTGGGACTCACCCACCGGGCCGCCGTGCGTCCGGGCACGATGGTCCGGCCCGACATTCCCGCCACGCCCCGCGTGGTGGAGCGGGCCATCCCGGGTCGGTGGGGTTACGAGGTGGTGTCCGACGTTGTAACGCGCGGCCATCCCGCCCCGGAGACTTGTGTGCGCCGACCACATAGCCCGTGGGTGACGTCACTTCTAGCGTGAGCCGACAACTGACATTCCCCTGTCCTCACCTGGAGTCGCAATGACGTTCCGGCACACGCGACGGGTGTTCCTTTCCGCCGCCACGATGATGGCGGCCGCGTTGGCCGCCACCGCCTGTGGCAGCCCGCAGGACACCGCCTCCGGCGGCGGCGACGCCGCGCCGGTCAAGGTCGGCCTGGTCTACTCCCAGTCCGGACCGCTGGCCAGCTACGGCAAGCAGTACATCGAGGGATTCAAGGCCGGCCTCGACTTCGCCACCAAGGGCACCGGCAAGGTCGGTGACCGCACCATCGAGCTGACCGAGGCCGACGACGCGGGCGACCCCGCCAAGGCCGTCTCCGCCGCCAAGGACCTGATCGGCAAGGGCGCGAAGATCATCGCCGGGTCCACCGCCTCCGGGGTGGCGCTCCAGGTGGCCCCCATCGCCGCGCAGAACAAGGTGCTGTTCATCTCCGGCCCGGCCGCCACCGACGCGGTGACCGGCGCGAACAAGTACACGTTCCGGTCCGGTCGGCAGTCCTGGCAGGACGTGGTGACCGCCAAGTCGTTCATCGGCGACGCGGCCGGCAAGAAGGTAGTCGTCTTCGCCCAGGACGGCGCGTTCGGTGACGCCAACGAGACCGCCGTCAAGGCCGTCATCGGCGGTGCCGGCGCGACCGTGAGCAGCGTCCGCGCGCCGGCCAGCGCCACCGAGTTCACGCCGTTCGCCAGCCAGATCAAGGCCGCCAAGCCGGACCTGCTCTTCGTCGCCTGGGCCGGCACCACCGCCGGCGCCATGTGGCAGACGCTCGACCAGCAGGGCGTGCTCGCCACCACCACTGTCGTCACCGGCCTGGACATCCGCGCCTCCTGGCCGACGTTCGGCGCGGCCGGCAGCAAGATCTCGTTCCTGTCGCACTACTTCGACGGGGCCAGCGACACCGAGGCCGCCAAGGCCGCCAAGGCGAAGATCGCCGGCGGCACGCTCGACCTGTTCCACCCGGACGGGTTCGCCGCCGCGCAGATGGTCGTGCGCGCCGTGCAGGAAGGCGGCGACGACGTGGAGAAGATGGTCACCGCGCTGGAGGGCTGGGAGTTCGAGGGCGTCAAGGGCACCATGAAGATCCGCGCCGAGGACCACGCGCTGCTCCAGCCGATGTACCAGGCCAAGCTCACCGGCAGCGGCACCGCGTTCACCGCGACCGCGCAGAAGACCCTGACCGGTGACGAGAGCGCGCCGCCGGTCGCGCAGATGAAGGGCTGAGCAGGTGCTCGCCACCCGCGGTCTGACCTGGCGGATCGGTGAGGTCGCCATCGTCGACTCCGTCTACCTCGATCTGGCGCCGGGGGAGTTCCTCGGCGTGATCGGGCCCAACGGCGCCGGCAAGACCTCGCTGTTCAACCTGATCACCGGCCTGCGCCGGCCCACCGAGGGCACGGTTCTGCTGGACGGGGCGGACGTCACCACGCTCCCGGTGCACCGGCGGGCCCGGCGCGGCCTGGGGCGTACCTTCCAGGCGTCCTCGGTCTTCGGTTCGCTGACGGTGCGGGAGAACGTCCGGCTCGCCGTACAGGCGCACCGGGGTGGCTCGATGAAGCTGTGGCGGCGGGCGGCGGCCGACCGGGAGGTGGCCGCCGCCGCCGACGCGGCGCTCGACCGGGTCGGCCTGCACCACCGGGGTACGGCGCTGGCCGGCACGCTCGCCCACGGCGAGAAACGCAAGCTGGAGATCGCGCTGCTGCTCGCCGGGGAGCCCCGGGTGATGCTGCTGGACGAGCCGATGGCCGGGGTGAGCGCCGAGGACGTGCCGGAACTGGTCCACGTGATCAAGTCGTTGACCGGGGACAGTGGCCGGGCGGTGCTCATGGTGGAACACCACATGGACGTGATCCTGGAACTGGCCGACCGGATCGCCGTGATGCACCACGGCGCGCTGCTGGCCTGCGACACCCCGGACACGGTGATGGCCAACGCCACCGTGCAGGAGGCGTACCTGGGGGAATCCCTATGAGTGAGCCTGTGCTGTCGGTGGAGGACCTGTCCGTGCGGATCGCCGGGCTGCACATCCTCCAGGGCGTGTCGTTCGAGGTGGCGCCGACCGGCGTCACCGTGCTGCTCGGGCGCAACGGTGTCGGCAAGACCACCACGCTGCGCGCGATCGTCGGGCTCACCCCCAGGGGCGGCGAGGTGCGCGGCACCGTGCGGATGGGCGCGCGGAGCCTGCTCGCCCGCCCCACCCACCGGCTGGTCCGCGGCGGCCTCGGCTACGTGCCGGAGGACCGCTGCGTCTTCGCCGGCCTCACCGTCGCGGAGAACCTGCGGCTGGCCGAACGGCGCGGCACCACCCCGGCGTACGACAAGGTCTTCGCGCTCTTCCCGGAGCTGGACCGGCGCGGACGGCAACGGGCCGGTTCGCTCTCCGGCGGGCAGCAGCAGATGCTCGCCATCGGCCGGGTGCTGCTCAACGACAACCGGCTGCTGCTGGTCGACGAGCCGACCAAGGGGTTGGCGCCGAAGGTGGTGACCGAGGTGGCCAAGGTGCTGGAACGGGTCGCGGAATCCGTGCCGGTGCTGCTGGTCGAGCAGAACCTGGCGGTGGTGCGGCGGCTCGCGCGCGACGCGGTGGTGCTCTCCGCCGGCCGGGTCGCCTGGACCGGCGACGCGCGCGAGCTGCTGCTGGAGACCGCGCTGACCAGGTCGCTGCTCGGAG
The DNA here is from genome assembly GCF_044391475.1 of Micromonospora sp. NPDC018662. Classification (NCBI taxonomy): domain Bacteria; kingdom Bacillati; phylum Actinomycetota; class Actinomycetes; order Micromonosporales; family Micromonosporaceae; genus Micromonospora; species Micromonospora sp. NPDC018662. The sequence continues at coordinate 530,678 of NZ_JBISAC010000002.1, read as the reverse complement.
TCGGCGCTGCGGAGGTGCACTCGTGAACACGGTGGTCCTGCTGACGCTGACCGGGCTCGGCCTGGCGGCGCTCTACTTCCTGGTCGCCTCCGGCCTGTCCCTGGTCTTCGGCCTCGCCGACGTGCTCAACTTCGCGCACGGGCTCTTCCTCGGTGTCGGCGCGTACGCGACCTGGTGGGCGGCGGGCAACCTGCCCGGTGCCGGGCCGGACGGGGTCGGCTTCGTGGTCGCGGTGCTGTTCGGCGTGCTGGCTGGTTCACTGGTCGCGGTGCTGGTGGAGCTGGTGCTGATCCGGCCGCTCTACTCCCGCACCATCGAACAGGTGCTGGTCACCGTCGGCCTGTCGCTGGCCGGCGTGGCGTTGCTCCAGGCCACCTGGGGCGCGGACCCGCGACCGTTCCCGCGCCCCGACTGGAGCCGGAACGTGACAGCGGTGCTCGGCGCGCAGGTGCCGAACGCCGGGCTGCTGCTGATCGTCGCCGCCGTGCTGGTGCTCGGCGCGCTGCTGGCGTTCCTGCGCTGGACCCGGTACGGCCTGATCATCCGGGCCGGGGTGGAGAACCGGGAGATGGTCACCGCGCTCGGCATCGACGTGCGCAAGGCGTTCACGCTGGTCTTCGCGATCGGCGGAGCCGCCGCCGCGCTGGCCGGCGCGCTCGGCGGCGTCTACTTCGGCACCGTCTCACCCGGCCAGGGCGGCTCGCTGCTGATCTTCGCGTTCATCGTGGTGGTGATCGGCGGGATGGGCTCGGTGGTCGGGTCCGCGTACGCGGCGGTCGCGGTGGGACTGCTGCAACAGTTCGTCAACTACTACGGCACGTCCGGGCTGGGTGACCTGTGCGTGGTCGGCCTGCTCGCGGTGGTGCTGCTGCTGCGTCCGCAGGGCCTGGCCGGAAAGGTGGCTCACGCATGACCAACTCGGTGGTTGATGCGCCCCTGGCGCAGGTGCCCGACGAACTGACGCCCGGGCACTCCCGCTGGCACGGGCTGCGTCCGTACCTGCCGGTGGTCGCGCTGGTGGTGGCGGCGATCCTGCCGTACTCGACGCTCAACCTGCCCGGCATCTTCGAGGGCCCGCTGAACTCGCCGGGCACGCTGCAACTGCTCGCCATCTGCCTGGTCTTCGGCGGTCTCGCGGCTGGCTACGACCTGCTGTTCGGGCGCACCGGCATGCTCTCGTTCGGGCACGCGCTCTACTTCGCCGCCGGCGTCTACGGCACCGACGTGCTGATCACCAAGGCCGGGCTGCCGCTGTGGCAGGCCGCCGTGCTGACCGTGCTCGGCGGCACCACGCTCGCCGCGCTGCTCGGCGCCGTGGCGCTGCGTACCGTGGGCATCGCATTCGCCATGGTGACGCTGGCCTTCGCGCAGGTCGGGGCGATCCTGGTGGCCCGCGACTTCGGTGGGCTCACCGGCGGCGAGGAGGGCCTGCCGCTGGACGTGTCCGGGCTGCCGTCGGCGCTGGTCGGGGTCACCAACACGGTCAACCTCTACTGGCTGGCGCTGGCGTACCTGGCGCTGGTGGTGCTGGTGGTGCACCGGGTCAGCGGCTCGCCGACCGGGCGGGTGCTGGCCGGGCTGCGCGACGACGAACGGCGGATCGGGGTGCTGGGGCTCGACCCGTACCGGTTCAAGCTCGTCGCGTTCACGCTGGCCGGTGGCCTGGCCAGCGCCGGCGGGGTGGTCTACGTGCTGATCGTGGGCGGCGCCAGCCCGCACATCACGTCGTCCGAGCTGACGCTCTCGCTGCTGGTCATGGTGGTGCTGGGCGGTCCGGGCACCCGCTGGGGCCCGGTGCTGGGCGGCATCCTCTACATGTACCTGGACCACCGCTTGACCGCGTTCGGCAGCAGCGACGCCGTGAACGCCCTCCCGGCGTTCCTGAGCCACCCCCTGAGCCAGCCCCTGTTCGTCCTGGGCACGGTGTTCATCCTGGCGGTGTACTTCTTCCCCGGCGGCCTGGCCAGCCTGCGCACCCGCCTGACCCCCTTGGTGACCGCCCTCCGCCCACCCCGCCCACCCCGCTGACCCCCGCCCCGCCCCGCCTCGTTGATCAAGGAGTTCGCGTCGGCCCACCGGCTTAAAATGACGCAAACTTCTTGATCGACGAGGTCGGGGAGAGACCCGGGGCAGGTCGGGGCCGTGGTCGACGCGGTCGGGGAGCGGACCGTGGACGCGGTGGTGAACAACGCCGGGGGCTACCTCGGCGGGCCCACCGGCACGCTCGACGAGGTGGCCGCCTGGTGGCGCGCCAACCTCGACGCCAACGTGCTCACCGCGGTCCTGCTCACCGAGGCGCTGCTGCCCGCCCTGCGCCGCCCCGGCGGGCGGGTGGTCCTGCTCAGCTCGATCGCCGCCCAACGCGGCGGGGGCGGGCCCTACTCGGCGGCCAAGGCGGCGTTGCACGGCTGGGCGTACCACCTGGCCGGGCAGCTCGGCCCGGACCAGATCACAGTCAACGTGGTCAGCCCCGGATACGTCGCCGAGACCGAGTTCTTCGGCGACCGGATGACGCCGGAGGGACACGCCAAGCGGGTGGCGGCCACCCTGGTCGGCCGCGCCGGCGTGCCGGACGACATCGCCGCCGCGGTGCGCTACCTGGTCGGCCCGTCGGCCGGCTACGTCACCGGTCAGGTCCTCGGCGTCAACGGCGGCTCCGTCCTCGGCCGCTGAACGCCGCGGCGGGCTACTACCTGAGCGTGGCCGTGGGGTTCCTGGTGGTGTTCAGCGCCGAGCAGGAGCCGGAGGAGTTCGACACCATCGAGGACGTGATCGGCTTCACCTGGCTGTTCACCTGGTCCTGTCCGTGGTCCTGCCCGTGGTGCTGCTCAACGGTCGGCTCCTGGCCTGGCTGCGCGGCCTCCGGCGGTACCGGCCGCCCGCGACCGCCCGCCGGCAGCGCCGGGAGCACGCCCGCTACCTGCTCCACCACTACCCGTCGGCGCGCGGCGAGCTGCGCATCGGCCGGCCCGACCGGCCCCGCGCGTACGACGACGGTGGTCTCGTCGACGTCAACTCGGTGCCTGCCAGTCGAAGTCGAAGGAGACCTCCGCGTCGGCCCGCCCGGCCCGCCGGCCGTACCCGCCGCCCCTGGTAGAAATGCCGGATGAGCCAGGATCGGAACGCCGTCCGGGAACGCGCCGAGGCGGTGCTGCGGCGGCTGGCGGGTGACCACGCCCGGCTGCGCGAGGACCAGTGGCGCGCCATCGAGGCGCTGGTGGTCGATCGGCGGCGGGTGCTCTGCGTCCAGCGCACCGGCTGGGGCAAGTCGGCCGTCTACTTCGTGGCCACCGCGCTGCTGCGGGACGGCGGCGAGCACGGGCCGACGGTGATCGTGTCGCCGCTGCTGGCGTTGATGCGCAACCAGGTCGACGCCGCCGCCCGCGCCGGCATCCGGGCCCGCACCATCAACTCCGCCAACCTGGACGAGTGGGACGAGATCACCGCCGAGATCCACGCCGGGGCGGTCGACGTGCTGCTGATCAGCCCGGAACGCCTCAACAACCCGGACTTCCGGGACGGCGTGCTGCCGAAGCTGGCCGCCACCACCGGGCTGCTGGTGGTGGACGAGGCGCACTGCGTCTCCGACTGGGGGCACGACTTCCGCCCCGACTACCGCCGGTTGCGGACGTTCCTGGCCAACCTGCCCGAGCGCACGCCGGTGCTCGCCACCACGGCCACCGCCAACGCCCGGGTCACCCGCGACGTGGCCGAGCAGTTGGGTGACGCGCTGGTGCTGCGCGGCACGCTGGACCGGGAGTCGCTGCGCCTCGGCGTACTCGACCTGCCGAGCCCGGCCCACCGCCTGGCCTGGCTGGCCGACCACCTCGACCGGCTGCCCGGCTCGGGGATCGTCTACACGCTCACCGTGGCCGCGGCCACCGAGACGGCCGATTTCCTCCGCGGCCGGGGCTGGTCGGTGGCGTCCTACACCGGGCAGGCCGAGGACGCCGACCGCCGCGCCGCCGAACAGGACCTGCTCGACAACAAGATCAAGGCGTTGGTCGCCACCAGCGCGCTCGGCATGGGCTTCGACAAGCCCGACCTCGGCTTCGTGGTGCACCTGGGCGCGCCGCCGTCGCCGATCGCCTACTACCAGCAGGTCGGCCGCGCCGGCCGGGCCGTCGAGCAGGCCGAGGTGCTGCTCCTGCCCGGCGTCGAGGACGCGGCCATCTGGCGCTACTTCGCCTCGCTCGCGTTCCCGCCGGAGGAGCAGGTCCGCGCCGTGCTCGCCGCGTTGGACACCGAGCGGCCGATCTCCACCCAGGCCCTGGAACCGGTGGTCGACCTGCGCCGGGCCCGGCTGGAGCTGATGCTCAAGGTGCTCGACGTGGACGGCGCGGTCCGCCGGGTGCGCGGCGGCTGGCTCGCCACCGGCGAGCCGTGGGTCTACGACGAGGCCCGGTTGCGACGCGTCGCCGACGCGCGCGCCGCCGAGCAGCGGGCCATGCGGGAGTACGCGGACACGTCCCGCTGCCGGATGCGCTACCTGCGGGAAGGGCTCGACGACACCGGGGCGGCGGACTGCGGCCGGTGCGACAACTGCGCCGGGCCGCTGTTCGACGCGGAGGTCTCACCGGAGGCGCTCACCGCCGCGCAGACCTTCCTCGGCCGCCCCGGCGTCCAGATCGCGCCGAAGAAGCTCTGGCCGACCGGGTTGGACGCGGTCGGCGTACCCCTGAAGGGCCGCATTCCCCCGGCGGAGCAGGCACTGCCCGGCCGGGCCGTGGGCCGCCTGTCGGACCTGGGGTGGGGCGGGCGGCTGCGGGGCCTGGTCGGGCCGGACGCGCCGGACGGCCCGGTGCCCGACGACGTGGCGGCGGCCGTGGTGGAGGTGCTGAAGGCGTGGGCGCACGGTGACGACCCGTGGCCGCGCCGCCCGGCCGGCGTGGTCGCGGTCGGCTCCCGGACCCGGCCGCTGCTGGTCGGCTCGCTGGCCGAGCGGATCGCCGCGGTCGGCCGGCTGCCGTTGCTCGGCGTGGTGATCCCGACCGGTCCGGCCGGTGCCGGCGGGCCGCGCGGCAACAGCGCCCAGCGGGTACGCGCGCTGCACGACGCGTTCCGCCTGCCGGACGAGCTGGCCGACGCGTTGCCCACGCTGGACGGGCCGGTGCTGCTCGTCGACGACCTGGTCGACTCCGGCTGGACGATGGGCGTGGTGGCGCGGCTGCTGCGTCGCGCCGGCACGCCGGACGTGCTGCCGCTGGCGCTCGCCGTAGCCGGCTGAGGTGTAAGGCGGGGCCCCCGCTTAACGCATTCTGCATAGGAAGGGGCCCCGCTTAACAACCGTGTTCCTCCCGCGCGCGGGGATCGCCGTGCGGCCGGGTGCGAGCCGGGCCACCGTTCGCGCGGCCGTCGTCGGCGGGGGCCGCGGCCGGCGGTACGGTGGGGCCATGACCGAGCAGCGACCCGTCGTCCAGACGTACACCGTGACCGGGATGACCTGCGAACACTGCGTCCGCGCGGTGACCGGGGAGCTGTCCGCGCTGCCCGGCGTCGAGGAGGTCCGGATCGACCTCGTCGGTGGCACGGCCACGGTCACCAGCGCGGCCCCGCTGCCGGTGGAGTCCGTCCGCGCCGCCGTCGACGAGGCGGGTTACGAGTTGGCCGGCGGCGTTGCCTGAGTCGTCGTCCCTCACCGGTCCCGCGCCCGGCGTCGACCGCCCCGCGTCGGGCTTCGACGATCCCGCGCCGGGCACCGGTGGAGTGGGGCCGGCGGTGGTGGACCGGGAGACCGTGCGGCTCGCCCTGGTGGTGGGCGGCCTGGTGCTGGCCGTACTGCTGGGTTTCGGGCTCGGTCGGTTGAACCCGCCGGCGAACCCGGCCGGCGGCGCGGCCCCGGCCGGCACGGCCCCGGCCGGTGGCGCTCCCGCCGGTGGCGACCACTCCCACGCGCCCGGGACCGGCGCGCACGCGCACGACGGGGCCACTGTCACCCAGGGCGGTGGCGACGGCGCGACCGGCCTGTCGATCAGCTCGGCCGGCTACACGCTCGTCCCGTCGACCGGGGAGCTGACCGCCGGCCGCGCCGGTGACCTGCGGTTCCAGGTTCGCGACGACAAGCGTCGGGCGGTGACCCGGTTCGCCGTCGTGCACGACAAGCCGATGCACGTGATCGTGGTCCGCCGTGACCTCACCGGCTACCAGCACCTGCACCCGACGATGGCCGCCGACGGCACCTGGTCGGTCCCGTTGACGCCCGCCGAGCCGGGCGTCTGGCGGATGTACGCGGACTTCACCGCCGTCGCCGACGACGGCCGGCAGGTCGCCGTCGTGCTCGGCGCCGACCTGGACGTGCCGGGCGGCTACCGGCCCCGGCCGCTGCCCGCCCCGGCCACGTCGGCCACTGTCGACGGCTTCACCGTGGCGTACACCGGCACGCCCGACGTGGGACGGTCGGTGCCGTTTCGGTTCCGGGTCACCGGTGCCGGCGGCGCGACCGCGCCCCTGGAGCCGTACCTGGGCGCGTTCGGCCACCTAGTGGCGCTGCGCGAGGGTGATCTCGGCTATCTGCACGTCCACCCGGAGCCGGTGCGGGACGGCGACGCGGTGACGTTCTGGTTGACCGCGCCCGGGCCGGGCCGCTACCGGATGTTCCTGGACTTCCAGGTCGGTGGTGTGGTGCGGACCGCCGAGTTCACGCTGACCGTCACGTGACCGGCCGGCCGGCGGGTCAGCCGGCCCGGCGGACCGGGCGGCGGGCCAGGTAGCGCAGCAGGTCGCGGATGTGGTGCTTCTCCTCGGCGGGGACGTTCGGGTCGGCCAGCCGTTCCAGGATCACCCGCACGTCCGCCTCCACCGGGCCGTCCTCGGCGGCGCGCCGCCGGGGCACCGCTCCGGCGTCGGGCAGGCCCAGGGCCCGGAACGCGGCGGCCACCGGCAGGTCTAGGGCGGCGCAGAAGCCACGCACCTTGGCCAGCTCGGGATAGTCCTGCCAGTCGCCGGCCAGCCAGCGGAACACGGTGGAGCGGCCGACGCCGGTGTGGGTGGCGAGGTCGGTCACCGTCCAGCCGCGCTCCTCACGCGCGTCGTCGATGGCCCGTCGCACGAAGCGTGCGAAGGCCATCTGCGGCGAAACCTCTGCGGAGCCCATCCCTCCTCGGCTGTCCCCTTCCGCCGGTGCGCCCGGCTCTGCGCCCCGAGCCTAATACGCCCGGGGGAAGAAGTAACTGACTGATCGGTCGGAAGGTCCCATGGGCGGGACCGGCGAAGCGTGAACAGTTGCGAACTGTCAACTAAGCTGGATGAACCCTCCCGGCAGCGACTTCGAAGGAGCAGCATGGCCGAGCCGGACCGCCCCGTCCCGCACCGTCCTGGCGCGGTGAGCCTCTTCTTCGTGGCCAAGGCCGGCGTGTTCGCACTCGGTTTCTGGATCTGGCTGCTGGTGCTGGCCGCGCAGGGCGACCCGGCGGAGGGCGTGCACCTGATCGCCGCGACCGGTGCCGTCTGCACCACGCTGGTCGGCGTGGTGCTGGGGGCGCGGATGGCGCTCCAGCGCAACGCCGCCGCCCGGCATGCCGAGCTGAAGCGACTGCTTGTCGACATCTCCTGGAACGCGTTCGCCGCCGCCGGCAACTCCGACCAGCCGGCGAAGGTGGTGCCGTTCCCGACCGTGTCGCAGGACAGCGAACGGGCCACCAACCGGGGCCCCGGTGAGCGGGTGTCGGCGCTGGACCGCGGCGACCGCAACCGGGGCGAGCGGCGCCGCTAGGCCGGGTTCGGCTCGGCGAGCAGCGTCTCCAGGCGGGGCGTGACCCCCCACCGGTCCACCAACTCGCGATATTCGGCCCGCTGGTCGTCGGTCGGCGCACCGGCCGTCCGTCGCGCCCGGATGAGCAGGTTGCGTGGGGTGTGCTGGGAGTCGACGAACTCCACCACCTCGGCGCGGTAGCCGTGCAGCCGGAGCAGCCCGGCCCGCAGCGCGTCGGTGAGCACGTCGGCGAACCGCTCGCGCAGGATGCCCTGCCGGATGAGCAGTCCGTCCGGCGCGGGTGCGGGCCGGGCCCGGAGCTGGGCGGCCAGGTCGTGGTGGCAGCACGGGGCGGCGAGCACCCAGCGGGCACCCCAGCGCACGGCCCGGGCCAGCGCCTCGTCGGTCGCCGTGTCGCAGGCGTGCAGCGCCAGCACCAGGTCCGGAGCCGGTTCGACAGGCGCCTGCGCGATGGTGCCGGCGACGAAGCTCACCCGATCGGCCCAGCCCAGCCGTTCGGCCAGCTCGGTGTTGCGGCGGCGCTGGTCCTCCCGGACGTCCACGCCGACCAGCGTCACGTCCAGGCCGCGCCGGGTCAGGTAGCGGTGGGCGGCGAAGGTCAGGTAGGCGTTTCCGCAGCCCAGGTCCACCACGCGCAGTGGGCCGGTGAGGTCGTCCGGCAGGGTCGCGGCGAGCGCGCGGAGGAACGCGTCGACCTGGCGGCGCTTGGCCGCCGTGCCGCCGATGGCGGCGAACAGCGGGTCGCCCGGGTCGAGCAGCCAGTCCTTGGCCCGGTCGTGCCCGCCCGGCTCGGCGACCGGCCGGCTGGCCGCGGCGCGGTGCACCTGCGCCTCGCCGGACTTGGTCACCCGGAGCTGGAGCGTGGTGTTGGTGGTCTCCACGTGCCAGTTGCCGAACGGCTCGGCGAGCAGCTCGTCGACGGCCGTGCCGGCCTCCTCGCTGCCGGGGGTGAGGTTCCGGGTGTGCGGCCGGGCGCCGTCGGAGGTGGCGATCTGCAACCGGGCGCCGGCCTTGAGCGTGACCGGGCGCAGTTCCGCGCGGACCACCGAGGGCCGCTGCCCTCGCTGCCGGCCGGCGGCCACCGCCCGGGTCAGACCCGGGTCGAGCAGCAGCGCCCGCACTTCCCGCAGCGCCGCGTCCAACGCCTCCGCCATCCCTGTTCCTCCCGTCCTCCTGCCCTCCCGCACCCGCTCTCGCCCTCACCTCGCCCCGGTCGATCATGAAGTTGACGGCGCGACACGCCGGGCGGGTGGCCGCCAACTTCATGATCGACGAGGTGGGGGGTGGGGCGGGGCAGGGTGGGGTGGGACAGGGAGCGGCCCCCGGAGTGGGTCCGGGGGCCGTCGTGTGTGTGCTGGTCAGTCGGTGGTGGCGGCGGTCGCCTCGGCGGCCGTGCCGGTGCCGCTTCCGCCGCGGCGACGCCGGCGACGGCGCGGCTTGGTCGCGGTCTCGCCGTCGGCGGTGGCGGTGGCGGTGAGGGCCGTGGGCTGCTCCGTCGCGCCCTCGGTGGCGACCACCGCGGTCGGCTGCTCGCCGGCCACCGTCTCCCCGGCCCGGCGGCGACGACGCCGGCGCGGGGTACGGGTGCCCTCGTCCGTCGCGACCGCGGTCGCCCCGCTGTCGGCGGGTGCGTCACCGGCCTGGTCGCCGCGTCCACGCCTGCGGTCCCCGCCGCGCCCACGGCTGTCGCCACGGCTGTCGCCGCGCCGGCCGTCCCGCCGTGACCGGCCGCCGCCCAGGTCCTCCTCGACCTCGGCCGACAGCCCGGCGCGGGTGCGCGCGGCGGTCGGCAGGGTGTCGCTGACGTCCCGGGAGATGTCCAGGTCGGTGTAGAGGTGCGGGGAGGTGTGGTAGGTCTCCGGCGGCTCGGGCATGTCCAGCCCGAGCGTCTTGTCGATGATGCGCCAGCGGGGCATGTCGTCCCAGTCGACGAACGTCACCGCGACACCTGTCGCCCCGGCCCGGCCGGTGCGGCCGATCCGGTGGGTGTAGGTGTCCTGGTCCTCGGGGCAGTCGTAGTTGATCACGTGCGTGACGCCTGTGACGTCGATGCCCCGGGCCGCCACGTCGGTGGCGACGAGCGTGTCGATCTTGCCGGCGCGGAACGCCCGCAGCGCCCGCTCCCGGGCACCCTGGCCCAGGTCACCGTGCACGGCCGCCACGGCGAAGCCGCGGAAGTCGAGATCCTCGGCGACCCGGTCGGCGGCCCGCTTGGTGCGGCAGAAGATCATGGTCAGCCCGCGACCCTCGGCCTGCAGGATCCGCGCCACGATCTCGACCTTGTTCATCGAGTGGGTGCGGTAGGCGAGCTGCTGGGTCTGCGGCGACGGGCCGGTCTCGGCGGTGTGCCCGGCGTGGATGGTCACCGGCCGGCGGAGGAACCGCCGGGACAGCGCCACGATCGGGTCCGGCATGGTGGCCGAGAAGAGCATGGTCTGCCGGTCCTCCGGCAGCATCGCCAGGATCTTCTCGACGTCGTCCAGGAAGCCCAGGTCGAGCATCCGGTCGGCCTCGTCGAGGACGAGCGCGCGGACCCGGTCGAGCCGCAGGTGCTTCTGCTTCTGCAGGTCGAGCAGGCGGCCGGGCGTGCCGACCAGGATCTCGACGCCCTTGCGCAGCGCGTCGATCTGCGGCTCGTACGCCACGCCGCCGTAGATCGGCAGCACACGGACGCCCCGGGTGCGACCGGCGGCGTCGAGGTCCTTGGCGACCTGGATGCCCAGCTCGCGGGTGGGGACGACGACGAGTGCCTGGGGCACGCCGTCGCTCCCCTCGGACGGGGCGAAGACGCGCTCGAGCAGCGGGATGCCGAAGCCGAGCGTCTTGCCGGTGCCGGTCGGGGCCTGCCCGATCAGGTCGACACCGCGCAGGCCGATCGGCAGCGCGTATTCCTGGATGGCGAAGGCGCGGGTGATGCCCGCGGCGGCGAGTGCCTCGACGGTCTCCTGACGGGCGCCGAGCGCGGCGAACGTGGGTGCCTCCGGCGGGACCGGAGCGGTGGGGGCCAGTGGCTGGCCGATGCTCTGCTCACTCATGTGGATGTGGGGGTGCCCTCTCGTGGTGCGCCCCTCATGTCCTCAGGGCGCGAACGGTTTGGCGCGGGCCACGCGGTCGGGGGCGGTTTCGCCGAGCCGGACCGGGCCGCACGCGCGCCGGGGACCGGGGCTGATCAGCGATGCTGACCAGGTCGGTGCCCACGGCAACTGCCTCATCTTACCTGAACGGCCTCCGGGCCGTCCCGATTCCGGGTGCCGGCCGGGCATCCGGGGGCGCTTCATGTGACCTGCGCCACAGGCGAGCGGGCGGTAGCCTGCGCTCGTGCCCGCCCCCGATCCCGCAGCCGCCGACCTGTTCGGCCTCGTCGCGTACGGCGAACTGCTCGCCTTCGACCGGCTGGCCGCCGACGCGCGGCTCGCCCCCGACCTGCGACGCCGGGCCGCGCTCAGCGAGATGGCCGCGGCCGAGATGGCGCACTACCGGTGGCTCACCGACCGCCTCGCCGCGCTGGGCGTGGCCCCCGAGGAGGCGATGGCCCCCTACGTCGAGGCGTTACGCGCGTACCACGACTCGACCGAGCCGCGGGACTGGGCGGAGGCGGTGACCAAGGCGTACGTGGGCGACGCGATCACCGACGACTTCCTGCGCGGGATCGCCGACGGGCTGGCCGGGCCGGACCGCGCGCTGCTGCTCGACGTCCTGCACGACTCCCGGTACGCGGAGTTCGCCGCCGCCGAGATCAGGGCCGCGATCGAGGCGGACCCGAGGGCGGCCGGCCGGCTCTCGATGTGGGCCCGCCGGCTGCTCGGCGAGGCGCTCTCGCAGGCCGGCCGCGTCGCCGCCGCCGACCGGGGGGCGCTCGCCACGTTGCTCCGGCGGACCGGCGGGGACGTGCCGTCACTGCTGCGCCGGCTGACCGAGGCGCACACCGCGCGGATGTCGGCGGCCGGGCTGAACAACTGAGTCGCCGCGGCGGGTCTCCCCGCCACGGCGACCGGTGCGACGTGGATCAGCGGACGGTGAACCCGACCGCGCGGGGCGAGGCCTCCGCGATCTCGACGTAGGCGACCTTGCCGACCGGCACGATGACCCGCCGGCCCTTCTCGTCGGTCAGGGAGAGCGTGCCCTCGCTCCCGGCGAAGGCGTCGGTCACGATCTGCTCGATCTCGGCCGGCGACTGCGCGCTCTCCAGGACCAGCTCCCGCGGCGCGTACTGCACGCCGATCTTGACCTCCACTGTGCCTCCTCTGACTGGGGCGAAAGAGCCGCCGTGGGAAGGCTATCCGATCGGGCGGCGCGATGGTCAGGCTGACTCACCTTGCAGCGGGAAGCTGGCGATGCCGCGCCACGACAGCGCCGCGACCAGTGCTTCCGCCTCCGGCTTGGCCACCTGCCGGCCGCCCGCCAGCCAGAACTGCGCGGCGGTCTCCGCGGCGCCGACCAGACCGGACGCGAGCAGCTCGGCGTGCGCCCGGCTCACCCCGGTGTCCGAGATGATGGTGTCGGTGATCGCCGCGATGCAGCCCTGCTCGACCCGCTCCACCCGCTGCCGCACGGCCGGGTCGTTGCGCAGGTCCGACTCGAAGACCAGTCGGAACGCCTCGCTCTCGTGGTCGACGAAGTCGAAGTAGGCCCGCACTGCGGCGCCGACCCGCTCCTTGTTGTCGTTGGTGCCGCGCATCGCGTCGTGCACCTTCGCCACGATGGCGTCACAGTGCGTGTCCAGCAGCGCCAGGTAGAGCTCCATCTTCCCGGGGAAGTGCTGATAGAGAACGGGCTTGGAGACGCCGGCCCGCTCGGCGATGTCGTCCATCGCGGCGGCGTGGTAGCCGTGCGCGACGAACACCTCCTGGGCAGCGGCGAGCAGCTGCTTGCGGCGCGCCGAGCGGGGCAGGCGGGTGGGCCGGCCGGCCGTGTGTGCACCGTTCCCCACTGCGGTCATGGGAACCTCCGAGTATCTGCGTCGAGCCGGCACGTATCGCCCGAACCGGTCCGGGTTCGTGAACCCGTCGCGGAATTGGCCCGCCGCTGTAACTTATCGCCACTGTCACCACACGGTAGCCTCAGCGGGGGCGACCAAGGAGCGCGCGGTGAGTGAAACAGGGCAACCCGGAGCCGCCACCCCGGGAGAGCACGGCGACGGGACGGGCCAGCACGACGACCCGGCCCGCACCGGCGGCGGATGGGCGCCCCCGGCGGACGGCTGGTCCCGCGGCGCCCCGGCGCCCGGTGGCTGGCCCTACGGCGATCTCGGCGGCGGCGGTTGGGCCGCGTCCTCGCCCCGCCACGGCGACCTGCCGGCCCCGCTGCCCGGCCACCCGGCCGAGGGGTCGCCGGCCCGCGTCAATGGTCGCCACGTCAACGGCGTGCACCACGCCGGGGAGGAGTCGCCCGTGACCCGCCAGGCGCCGGTGAGTGCCCCGCCCGTGGGCGAGCCGCCACGGGAGACCGACGGCGACCGGCTGGCCGTGCCCGCCCCGCGCCCCGCGCCCGCGATCGAGCAGCGGCCCACGATGGCCGACTCCGCCGGCTCCCGGCACGCCTCGGACGACACGTCCGCCGGGCGGACGCCCCGCTGGGCCGAGAGCGGTCCGGCGTCCGCGCCCCCGGCGCTCCAGGTGCCGCCGGTCGGCGCCGCCGCGTCCGGCTTCGAGGTGCCGCCCGGCTACCACGCCCCGACCGTCGACCCCGCCCTGCACCGGGACTGGTCGGACCGCGGCCCGGTCGAACCGTCGGCGACGGTTCCCGGGCGGGCCGAGCACGCCCCGGTGGAGCACCAGCCGGTCGAGGCCCAGACCTCCGAGGGGCAGCGGATCGCCGCCGATCCCCGGGCCGCCGCGCCGGACGACCCGGGCGCGGGGCCGGCGGGTGAGCCGGAGTGGCCCGGACCATCCTGGAACCGCCCGAGTTGGGGCGACGGCTGGGCCCCGCCGTGGGCCCGCGCCGACGATCCGGCCGGGCACCGCCCGAACCGCGACGATCCGGCCGGGCACCGCCCGACCCGCGACGACGCGCCAGCCGGTTACCGCCCGGCCCGCGGCGACGATCCGGCCGGGCGCCGGTCCGCCCGCGACGACACGCCGGCCGAGCGGCGGGCCGGTGACGACGAGCCGACCGGCCGCCGCGCCGCCCGCGAGGACCGCGCGTCCGAGTGGGCGCCCGAGCCGATGCGGCCGTACGAGCCGGCCCGCGTCGATCCGCCCGCCGTCTACCAGCCGGCCCGCGTCGATCCGCCCGCCGGCTACCAGCCGGCCCGCGTCGATCCGCCCACCGGCTACCAGCCGGCCGCCGTCGATCCGACCAGCGGGTACGAGCCGGTCCGGCCCTACGAGGCGGTGCGGGCGGAGCCGGCCGCCGCGCACGAGCCGCCGCGTACCGAGGCGACCCGGCCGTTCCGGCTGCCCCGCGAGGACGCCGAGCCCCGGTCCGGGCAGGAGCCGCCCGCCGAGCGACCCTCCTGGGCCGGCCCGCCGGTGCCGGTGACCCCGTTCGGCGCCCGTCCCGAGCCGGCCGGCGCGCCGCCGGTCCCCCGGGAGCGCGAGGCGCCGGCCGGTCCACCGCCGGCGGCGTACGCTCCGCTGCCGGCCGCCCGGGCCGTCGGTGAGCCTGCCGACGGGCCGCACCACGCACCGGATCCGGCGCACGGCGAGCCGGCCGGCGTCCCCGCGACGGGCGGTGCTGCGCGTTTCGACCCGCCCCCCGCGCCGCGCCCGACGAGCGCCCCGCCCTACGCGGCCCGTCGGTCCGCCCCGGAGCCGGCGTCGGCCGCCGAGGTGGTCGCCGGGCCGGAGGCGGCCGAGCCGGCCCCGGCGGTGCTGCCGCAGCGTGTCCCCGCCGAGCCGGACGTGCCGGTCGTGCCGGAGCCGCCGGCCGTGGAACCGTCCGCCGAGACCCCGGAGTTGGCCCGCATCGCCACCCACCTGCGTCGGGACGACGAACCGGCACCGCTACGCGAGCGACCGGAGGGCTTCGACGTCAACGCGATCCTGGACGCGGTGCGCGAGGTGGCCGGCGTCCGGGACGCCGCGCTCCGCCGCACCCCGGCCGGCGCGCACAGTCTCCGGCTGGACCTGGCCGACGGCGCCGACCCGGCCGAGGTGAGCCGGCTGGTGGCCCGCCTGCTCCAGGAGCGGATGGGTCTGGCCGCCGCCCCGCAGAACCTGCCCGGCGCGCCGGCCGTGCCGCCGCCGCCGGTCCGCCGCCGGTCCGCCGGGCGTGCCGACCGCATCGCCGAGGCGCCGCCGACCGAGTCCCGTCCCGGTGCGCCGCGCGCCGACGACGAGTCGGGCGCTCCGGAGGGTGGCGTCACCCCGTCGGGTCCCGCCGAGGAGGACGTGCCGGCGCGTGCTGGCGGGGTGCGGCCGGCGTCGAACCGGCCGGCCGAGAACCGCTCCGGCGAGGGCCGGTTCGGCGGGGCGGAGTCGCGCTTCGGCCGGTCGCTCGACGTGCCGGGGGACGGTGCCGAACCGGGTGGTGAGCCGCCGCGCCGGCGCCGGCTGGCCACCCACCGGGGCCGGGCGACGGTGGACGAGACGTCGCTGGCCGCCGCGCCCACCGGGATGTCCACCGGCAGCCCGGTCACGCTCGGCACGTCGTACTCGGGTGGGCAGATGACCACGACGGAGACCGCGCCGTCGCGACCGCTGGATCCGGGTGGCGCGCCCGGCCCCCGGGTGGTGATCGACCACGTCCTGGTGAGCACGTTCGGCCTGGACGCCACCACGGAGGTCCGCCTGCTCGCCGGGGACCGGACGGCCGACGGGCACGCGACCGGGCCGGCCGTCGACGGGTACGTGCTCCGGCTCTGCGCGGTGGCCGCGGCCGCCGCGGTGGACGAGTTGCTCGGCCCGGCCCTGCCGGCGGGCGAGCGGGGCCGGTGTTTCGTCGAGCACGCCGCCGTGGTGCCGTTCGGCAACTGCGAGGTGGCGACCGTGGTGGTGCTGCTGGTCTGCGACGGGTGGGTGGAGCAGCTGGTCGGTTCGGCCCTGGTCGCGGGCGATGCGCGGCAGGCCGTGGTCCGGGCCACCCTGGCCGCGGTGAACCGGCGCCTGGAGGCGCTGATCACTTAGGGGGCGTGGTGCGGCCGGGGCCGGCGCGGGGAAGACTGGACGTCATGAAGCGTGCCGCACTCGGGCCGGAGCATCTTCTTCCCGCGCATCATGTCCCGCCGCCCTGGCCGGGCCGGCACGTGCCGCTGGACGGCACGCTGGTGCACGTGCGGGACACGCCGGCCACCGCGCCCGGCGCCGAGCCGGCGCTGTACGTGCACGGCCTCGGCGGCTCCGCGCAGAACTGGACCGACCTGGCCGGCCTGCTGGCGCCCCGGCTCGACGGCCAGGCGATCGACCTGCCCGGCTTCGGGCGCAGCGAGCCGGGCCGGCGCTACACGATCCCGGCGTTCGCCGACCGGGTGGTCCGCTGGATCGAGCACAGCGACCGGGGGCCGGTGCACCTGTTCGGCAATTCGCTGGGCGGCGCGGTCGCGGTCCGGGTGGCGGCGTCGCGCCCGGATCTGGTCCGTACGCTCACCCTGATCTCGCCGGCCCTGCCGTTCCTGGACTTCCGGCGCTCGTTGCAGGGGCGGATGCTGCCGGTGCTGGTGATCCCCCGGGGCGAGCGGCTGGCCGCCTGGCGGCTGGCCCAGCTCGCGCCGGAGGTGATGGCGCAGCAGGTGATGGAGTCGTGCGTGGCGGACCTGACCCGGATCAGCGAGCAGCGCCGGCAGGAGGCGATCGAGGAGATCCGGATCCGGTACGAGGCGGCGCACTACGCCGCCGCCTACGTCCGGACGTTCCGGGGCCTGGTCGGCAGCTTCCTGCGGTCGTACCTGCCGGGGGAGGGTGCGCTCTGGCGGCAGGCCGCGGCGGTGCGGGCACCCACGCTGGTGGTGGGTGGGCGGCAGGACCGCCTGGTCGACGTGCGGGTCGCCCCGCAGGCGGCCCGCGTGATCCCGGACAGCCGGCTGCTGATGCTGGACGGTGTCGGGCACGTGGCCCAGCTGGAGGTGCCTCGGACGGTGGCCCGGGCGGTGCTGGCGCTGCTCGCCGAGGCGGGGTCGCCGGAGGCCGCCACGCCGGGGGCGGACGGCCGGAATGCGCAGGCCACGGCGCTGGTGACCGGCATGGGGGAGAGCGGCGGCGTCCGCGACATGGCAGGCTGAGCGGGATGCCCAGCTTCCGTCGCCCGCGTTTTGCGCGGTCCCTGCCCGCTGCCCGCCGGTGGCGCTCCGCCGTGGTGGTCTGCGCGTTCCTCGCCGCCGCCGGGGCCGGCGTCGGCGTGGCGCTGCAACTGCCGTCGGCCGGCGCGAAGGAGCTGGTCACCGACGGGTTCGTGGCCCAGCCGCCGGTGCCGACGCCGAGCGTCTCGCCGTCACCGCCCGCGCCGTCCCGCTCACCGGCGCCCGTGCTGAGTCTGCCCGGTCCGGTGCCCGCGCGGGGTGCGGGCGGTTTCGGGTACGACGACCGGGCCGGTGGCGTGCTGGGCCGGGGCGGTGAGCTGCGCCGCTTCCGGGTGGCGGTGGAGCGGGGAGTCGGTGAGGACGTCCGGGCGTTCGGGGACGTGGTGCAGCGGGCCCTGGCCGGGCCGGGGAGCTGGGTGGACAGCGGCCGGCTGCGGTTGCAGCGGGTCGCGCCGGGCAGCCGGTACGACTTCACGATCTATCTGGCCACCCGGGACACCGCCGGCCGGCTGTGCGGAGCGGGCGGGATCGACATCCGTAAGGGCGGGGTGCCGTACACGTCCTGCCGGGTGCCGGGCAAGGTCGTGATCAACCTGGATCGGTGGCGGACGTCGGCGCCGCACCTGGTGGCCGTCGGGATGCCGCTGGACGCCTACCGGCTCTACGTGGTCAACCACGAGGTGGGGCACCAGCTCGGGCACCATCACGAGGCGTGTCCGGGCGCCGGCCGGGCCGCGCCGGTCATGCAGCAGCAGACGCTGTTCCTCGACGGCTGCCGGCCGAATCCGTGGCCGTACCTGGGCGGGAAGCGGTACACCGGGCCGGCGCTGTGACCGGGTTGTGAGCGATTCTCGCGACTTGCGCGGTAAAAGCAGCTAAATGCCCGAATTGCGTGGCACGCTGAGGGCATGACGTCGTCCCCGCCCGAACGCCCCGGGCTGCGCCGGATGCGCCGCCGCCGGCGGCGCGCGGTGCTGCTGCTGGCGATGCTGCTCGCGGCCGGCGGCGGCGCGGTGGGCATCACCCGGCTGAGCGAGCCGCCGCGCCCCACGCGGGTCCCGCTCGCCGCCGCGCCGACGTTGATGCCGGACGCCGACACCGCCGCGTCGGCGTCGCCGACCGGCTACCCGACCGCCGGCCCCGGCACGTTCGCGGTGGCCGACGGACGATCACCGGTACGCGGTCACGCCGGCCCGCTGCGGCGCTACCGGATCGAGGTCGAGCACGGAACCGGGCAGGACGCCGACGCGTTCGCCGCGACCGTGGACGCGGTGCTCGGCGACCCGCGTAGCTGGATCGCGTCCGGGGAGCTGCGGGTGCAGCGGGTGCCCGAGGCGGCCGCCGCCGACTTCACCGTCTACCTGGCCACGCCGGCCACCTCGGAACGGATGTGTGCCGAGGGCGGCCTGCACACCGAGCGGTACACGTCCTGCCGCCTGCCCGGCCGGGTGGTGCTCAACCTGGCGCGCTGGCTGACCGCGGTGCCCGACTACGGCGCCCCGCTCGACGTCTACCGGACGTACGTGGTCAACCACGAGGTCGGGCACGAGTTCGGCGAGCTGCACCAGGCGTGCCCGCGCCCCGGCGCCCCGGCCCCGGTGATGCAGCAGCAGACGTACGGGCTGGACGGCTGTGTGCCGAACGCGTGGCCGTACCTCGGTGGGGTGCGGTACGAGGGCGAGCCGACCGACGGGGTCTGAGTTATTCCCGGTCCCGCAGTTCGGGCCGGGTGTCCCTCGTCATGGCCGATCCCCACCACGGCGAGCGACAATGGCGCGGTCCCACCGCCGATCCCGGGGAGTCCACCGTGTCGTTGCCCCCGCTCGTCGAGCCCGCCGCCGAGCTGACAGTTGACGAGATCCGCCGCTACTCGCGCCACCTGATCATCCCGGACGTCGGGGTCGAGGGGCAGAAGCGGCTGAAGAACGCCCGGGTGCTCTGCGTGGGCGCCGGCGGCCTCGGCTCGCCGGCCCTGATGTACCTCGCCGCCGCCGGTGTCGGCACGCTCGGCATCATCGACTTCGACACCGTCGACGAGTCGAACCTCCAGCGCCAGATCATCCACGGCGTCTCCGACGTCGGCCGGTCCAAGGCGGAGTCCGCCGCCGCCTCGATCCGCGAGATCAACCCGCTGGTGACCGTGGAGATCCACGACACCGCGCTGGACCGGGAGAACGTCCGGGACATCTTCTCCCGGTACGACCTGATCGTCGACGGCACCGACAACTTCGCCACCCGCTACCTGGTCAACGACGCGGCCGTGCTGCTCGGCAAGCCGTACGTCTGGGGTTCGATCTACCGCTTCGACGGCCAGGCGTCGGTGTTCTGGGCCGAGCACGGCCCGTGCTACCGCTGCCTCTACCCGGAGCCCCCGCCGCCCGGCATGGTCCCCTCCTGCGCGGAGGGCGGCGTGCTCGGCGTGCTCTGCGCGTCCATCGGGTCGATCCAGGTCAACGAGGCGATCAAGCTGCTCGCCGGCATCGGTGAGCCGCTGGTCGGCCGGCTGATGGTCTACGACGCCCTGGAGATGAGCTACCGCAAGATCAAGGTGCGCAAGGACCCGAACTGCGCGCTCTGCGGCGAGAACCCCACGGTCACCGACCTGCTGGAGGACTACGAGGACTTCTGCGGCGCGGTCTCCGAGGAGGCGCAGGAGGCGGTGGTCGACTCCACCATCACCGCCCGGGAGCTGAAGGAGTGGCAGGACGCCGGCAAGGACATCTTCCTGGTCGACGTGCGCGAGCCCGCCGAGTACGAGATCGTCCGCATCCCCGGCGCGACGCTGATCCCCAAGGGCGAGATCATCTCCGGCGAGGCGCTGGCGAAGTTCCCGCAGGACCGGCAGATCGTGCTGCACTGCAAGTCCGGCGTCCGGTCGGCCGAGGCGCTGGCCGCGCTGAAGGCGGCCGGGTTCAAGGACTCGGTCCACGTGCAGGGTGGCGTGCTCTCCTGGGTCAAGCAGGTCGACCCGTCGCTGCCCGCGTACTGAGATCGATGTCGCCGACGGCCCTTCCGGTGCCCCGGGAGGGCCCTCGGCGTCTCCCGCATTCTGGCCGAGCTACCGAGGCGCAACCGCGTCCGCGCAGGTAGCGTCACGGCCGTGGTCGATCTGGAAGCGGCGATCGGGTTCGTCGTGGCACACGGGGACGCGGTGGACCGCGCCCGGCTGTCCCGGCTGCGCTCCGGCGCGCCGGTGCCACCGGAGGTGCTCGACGCGGCGGAGTCCGGCCAGGCTCCCGGCGGCGGCTGGCCGGCCGTGCTCGACGGCGACGTCGCCTCCGTCGACGCGACCTGCTTCCGCCTGTCCGAGCTGGACGACCTCGGCGCGCTGGGCCGCCCCGCCGCCCGGCACGCGCTGGACTGGCTGGCCGCCGGCCAGCTCGCCGACGGCGGCTGGGACGAGCACCGGTCGCTGGCCGGGTTCGCGCCGGAGTGGGCCACCCCCGGCGATCCCGAGGCGCGGTTCTACCTGACCGCCGACGCCGGGTTCTGGCT
Source organism: Micromonospora sp. NPDC018662 (assembly GCF_044391475.1). NCBI lineage: Bacteria > Bacillati > Actinomycetota > Actinomycetes > Micromonosporales > Micromonosporaceae > Micromonospora > Micromonospora sp. NPDC018662. Next base: position 510,297 of record NZ_JBISAC010000002.1, on the reverse strand, counting down.
CACCGTGGCCGGGCTGGACGCCCGCGCCGCCGGCCCGCTCGACCACCGCGTCGGCGGGGCGTACGCCGGGGTGGTTCAGGCAGCGGCCCACACGCTCGCCGCGCAGCTCGCGCCGGACGGGACCTGGCCGTCGTTCCTGCCCGCCGGGTGGCTCGCCGCGGCGGTGCTGCACCGCCAGCGGATGTACCACGAGTCGGCCCGGATCCAGGCGGTGCTCGCCGACCGGATCCCGGAGATGTCCCCGGCCGACGTGGCCTGGCTCGCCGCCACGCTGCGCCGGGTGGAGGTGGGCGAGGAGCAGTGGCTGCTGGTCTCGGCGCGGCGTCGGCTGGCCGAGACGCAACGCAGCGACGGTGGCTGGGACAGCGACGACGGCCACCAGTTCGACGTGCACACCACGCTGCGCGCGTTCCGGGCCTGCCGTCCGAACGCGTCCGAGGCACCGGTCTCCGGCGTGCCGTTCGCGGCCCCGCGCGTCGCGCCGTCCTCGCCCGCCGCGTAGCGGCGCACCCGCCCCCGGCTCAGCGCAGGTGGCCGTCGCCGGTGACCACGTACTTCGTGCTGGTCAGTTCCGGCAGGCCCATCGGGCCACGGGCGTGCAGCTTCTGGGTGGAGATGCCGATCTCGGCGCCGAACCCGAACTCGCCGCCGTCGGTGAACCGGGTCGACGCGTTCACCATCACGGCAGCGGCGTCCACCCGGGCCACGAACTCCCGCGCCGCCCGCTGCGAGTCGGTGACGATCGCCTCGGTGTGGCCGGTGCCGTACCGCCGGATGTGCGCGACCGCCGCGTCGAGCGAGTCGACCACGGCGACCGAGATGTCGGCGGACAGGTATTCGGTGGCGAAGTCCTCCTCGGTCGCCGGGACCACCGCGTCGGAGTGGGCGGCCACCTCACCGCTGCCGTGCACGGTCACCCCGGCCTCGGCGAACGCGGCCAGCACGGCCGGCAGGAACGCGTCCGCGACGTCCCGGTGGACCAGCAGCGACTCGGCCGTGTTGCAGGTGGACAGCCGCTGCGTCTTGGCGTTCAGCGTGATCGCCACCGCCTTGTCGAGGTCGGCGGCGGCGTCCACGTAGACGTGGCAGTTGCCCACCCCGGTCTCGATCACCGGCACCGTCGACTCCTCGACCACGGCGCGGATCAGCGACGCGCCGCCGCGCGGGATCAGCACGTCGACCAGGCCCCGGGCGCGCATCAGCTCCTTGACCGAGTCACGCGTGCTGGAGTCGAGCAGTTGCACCGCGTCGGCCGGCAGGCCGGCCCCGGCGACCGCGTCACGGAGCACCGCGACCAGGGCGGCGTTGGAGTGCGCCGCCGACGAGGAGCCGCGCAGCAGCGCCGCGTTGCCGGACTTCAGGCAGATGCCGGCCGCGTCCACCGTCACGTTCGGTCGGCCCTCGTAGACGATGCCGACCACCCCGAACGGCACCCGGATCTGGCGCAGCTCCAGCCCGTTCGGCAGCGTGGACCCGCGGACCACCTCGCCGACCGGGTCGGGCAGCGCGGCCATCTCGCGCAACGCGTCCGCGATGGCGGCCACCCGGCCCTCGTCGAGCGCGAGCCGGTCCAGCACGGCCGCGCTCAGCCCGGCGTCGCGGCCGGCCGCCAGGTCCGTCGCGTTCGCCGTCAGGATCTCCGGGGTACGCGCCACCAGCGCGTCGGCCATCGCGTGCAGCGCGGCGTCCTTGACGGTACGGGTGGCCGTGGCGAGGGCCTCCGCCGCGTCCCGGGCCCGTCGGGCCTGCTCGACGACGCTCATCGTGTGCTCTCCTTCGCAGGGATGTTAGGCGGGGGCCCTTCTTATGCAGAATGCGTTAAGAAGGGCCCCCGCCTTACAACAAAACGAGGTCGTCGCGGTGGACGACCTCACGTTCGTAGGCCGGGCCGAGCGCCGCGGCCAGTTCCGAGGTGGACCGGCCGAGCAGGCCGGGCAGCTCCACCGCGTCGTAGTTGACCAGGCCCCGGGCCACCGGCGCCCCGGCGGCGTCGACCAGGTCGACCGGGTCGCCGGCGGTGAACGCGCCGTCCACCGCGGTGATGCCGGCAGGCAGCAGTGACTTGCGCCGGCCCACCACCGCCTGCACCGCGCCCGGGTCGAGGTGCAGCCGGCCGCGCGGCGCGGTGGCGTGCGCCAGCCAGAACAGCCGGGCGGCGGGGCGCCGGCTGCTGGCGTGGAAGAACGTGCCGACCGGCTCGCCGGCCAGCGCCGGCCCGGCCAGCGGCGCGGCGGTGAGCACCACCGGGATGCCGAACCCGGTGGCGATGCGCGCCGCCTCGACCTTGGTGACCATGCCGCCGGTGCCCACCCCGGCCCGGCCGGCCCCGCCGACGTCGACGCCGGCCAGGTCGCCCTCGCCGTGCACCTCGGTGATCCGGGTGCTGCCCGGGCGGGCCGGGTCGCCGGTCCAGAGCGCGTCCACGTCGGAGAGCAGCACCAGCAGGTCGGCGTCGACGAGCGCGGCGACCAGCGCGGCCAGCCGGTCGTTGTCGCCGAACCGGATCTCCTCGGTGGCCACCGTGTCGTTCTCGTTGACGATCGGCACGGCCCGCAGGTCGAGCAGCTTGCGCAGGGTGCGGTACGCGTTGCGGTAGTGCGCCCGCCGGGTCACGTCGTCGACGGTGAGCAGCACCTGCCCGACGGTGCGCCCGTGCCGCGCGAACGCGGCCGCGTACCGCCCGATGAGCAGGCCCTGACCGACGCTGGCGGCGGCCTGCTGGGTGGCCAGGTCGCGCGGGCGGCGCGGCAGTCGCAGCGGGGCGAGGCCGGCGGCGATCGCGCCGGAGGAGACCAGCACCACCTCGCGGCCCGCGCCGATCAGCGCGCCGAGCGTGTCGACCAGCGCGTCGACGCGGGCGTCGTCCAGGCCGCCCGTCGCGGTGGTCAGCGAGGACGATCCGATCTTGACCACGATCCGGCGGGCCGAGGCGACTGCTTCACGCACCCGACCATTCTGCGGGTCGCGGTCCGCGCGATCGTGGCGCGTTCCCATATCGTGGCAGCTCGTGACACCTGACGAGTACGTCGAGGCGGTGCTGACGCTGGTCGAGCGCATCCCGCCCGGGCGGGCGATGTCGTACGGCGCGGTGGCCGACGCGCTGGCCGAGCGGTCGGGGCGGGCGTCGGCGCGGCTGGTCGGCTCGATCATGGCGCGGCACGGGGGCGGGGTGCCGTGGCACCGGGTGGTGAACGCGGCCGGCCGGCTGCCGCCGGGGCACGAGCGGGAGGCGTGGGCCCGGCTGCGCGCCGAGGGCTGCCCGCTGCGCGGCGACCGGGTGGACCTGGCGGCGGCCGCCTGGTCGCCGGAGCAGGGGATGTGACCGCGACCATAACGTGAGTAGCATTCGGCTCCATGACAGCTTCGGGCCTGCCCCGCCGGGTGCACCTCGGGTACGCGTCGGGCTCGCTGGTCACCGGCGCGTTCGGGACCGTGCCCGGGCTGCTCCTGCTGCCCTACCTGACCGACACGCTGGGCGTCGCGGCCGGGCTCGCCGCCCTGCTGGTGCTCCTGCCGAAGGCGTGGGACGTGCTGGTCAACCCGGCCGCCGGGCGCGTCTCGGACCGGACCCGCTCCCGCTGGGGCGCCCGCCGGCCCTACCTGCTCGGCGGCGGGCTGGCGCTGGCGGTGCTGTTCGCCGCGATCTTCGCCGCGCCGTTCGGGCGCGGTCCGGCCGCCGCCGGATACGTGGCGCTGGCGTTCCTGGCCACCGCTACCGCGTTCGCGTTCTTCCAGGTGCCGTACGTGGCGATGCCGGCCGAGCTGACCGCCGACCCGGCGGAGCGTACCCGGCTGATGACCTGGCGGATCGCGGTGCTGGCGCTGGCCATCCTGGTCTCCGGCGCGGTGGCCCCGGCGGTGGTGGCCGCCGGCGGCGACGGCGTGCCCGGCCACCGGTGGATGGGCCTGTTCGTCGCCGCGCTGATCGTGGTGGGCGCGGTCGGCGCGTTCCTCGGCACCCGGTCCGCGCCGGCCGGGACGGTCGGGGAGAGCGAGCCGAGCCTGCGCGCGCAGCTCGCGGTCGCCGGCCGCAACCGCCCGTTCCGGGTGCTGCTGATCTGCTTCGTGGTCCAGTCCGCCGGGGTGGCCACCGTGCTGGCCGGCGTGAAGTACTTCGCCGACCAGGTGCTGCGCGCGCCGGACAGCGGGCCCACGCTGCTCTTCGCCTGCTTCGTCGCGCCCGCGCTGCTGGTCATGCCGCTCTGGCGCCGGGCCGGCGACCGGCTCGGCAAGCGCACCTCGCTGGTCGCCGCGTCGCTGCTCTTCGCGGCCGGCGCGCTGGCCCTGGTCGCCGCGCCCGCGCTGCCGGCCCCCGGGGTCTACGCGGTGGTCGCGCTGATCGGCGTCGGCTACGCCGGCCAGCAGGTCTACGCGCTGGCCATGCTGCCGGACTGCATCGCGTACGACACCGCGCGCACCGGTCGCCGGCAGGCCGGCGTGTTCACCGGGCTGTGGACCGCCGGGGAGACGTTCGGCCTGGCGCTCGGCCCAGGCCTCTACGGTCTGGTGCTCCAGCTCTCCGGCTACGTCTCCTCGTCGACCGGCGCCGCCGCCGTCCAGCCGGACTCGGCCCGGCTCGGGGTGCTGCTCGGGTTCACCGTGCTGCCCGCCCTGCTGGTGGCCGCCCCGGTGGTGCTGCTGCGCGGCTACACGCTCACCCCGGCCCACCTGGCCGGCGCGCCCGACGCCGTCCCGCCCGCCGTGCGGGCGTGAGTCACGCCGCCGTCCCGCCCGCAGCCGTGCACGTCACGAGAGGAACGACCCGATGAGCGACCAGGCAGGCACGGGCGCGCTGCCCGCAGAGGGGGTGCCCGCGGCGCGGGTGCTCGACGAGATCCACGCGCTGCGGGCGGCGGACCGCCCGACGCACGGCGGGCGGCTGTTCGCCTACGTCTACGACCCCGGCGTGGCCGGGCTGGACGAGCTGGCCCAGGCCGCGTACGCGGCGAGCGCGCACGTCAACGGGCTCGACCCGACCGCCTTCCCGTCGCTGCTGGCGATGGAGAACACACTGGTCGCCGCCGCCGCCCGGCTGCTCGGCGGCGGCCCCGGCACCGCCGCGCCGGACGTGGTGGGCAGCGTCACCGGCGGCGGCACCGAGTCGCTGCTGCTCGCGGTCAAGGCCGCCCGGGACGCCCGCCCCGAGCTGACCGCGCCACGGCTCGTGGTGCCGGCCAGCGCGCACGCCGCGTTCGCCAAGGCGGCCCACTACCTGCGGGTGGAGCTGGACACGGTGCCGGTCGACCCGGTGACGCTGCGTCCGGCCGTGGCCGACGTGGCCGCCGCGATCCGGCCGGACACCGTGCTGGTGGTCGCGTCCGCCCCGTCGTACGCGCACGGCGTGGTCGACCCGGTGGCCGGGATCGCCGAGGTGGCGGCCGCGGCCGGGGTGCGCTGCCACGTGGACGCCTGCTTCGGCGGCTGGGCGCTGCCCTGGCTGCGCCGGCTCGGCACGCCGGTGCCGCCGTTCGACTTCGCCGTGCCCGGCGTCACCTCGATCTCGGTCGACCTGCACAAGTACGCGTACGCCCCGAAGGGCGTGTCGGTGCTGCTGCACCGCGATCCGGCGCTGCGCGAAGCGCAGTTCTTCGCGTACGCCGACTGGCCCGGCTACACGATGGTCAACCCGGTGATCGCCTCCACCCGCTCCGGCGGCCCGATCGCCGCCGCCTACGCCACGCTGCGCCACCTCGGCGAGGACGGCTACCTGCGGCTGGCCGCGTCGACCCGGGACGCGGTCGCCGGGCTGGCCGGCGCGGTGCGCGCGACCGACGGGCTGCGGCTGATGGCCGAGCCGGAGTCCACAGTGGTCTGCTTCACCGCCGACGATCCGAAGCTGGACCTGTTCGTGCTGGTCGACGAGCTGACCGCGCGCGGCTGGCACACCCAGCCCCAACTCCGGTACGCCGACCTGCCGGCCAGCGTGCACCTGACGGTGACCGCCGCGGTGGCGCCCCGGGTGGCCGAGTTCTCCCCGGCCCTGGCCGACGCGGTCAGCGCGGCACGGGCCGCCGGCCCGGTCGTGCTGCCGCCGGAACTGCTGACGCTGGCCGCCGGCCTCGCCCCGGAGGCGCTCACCCCGGAGTTGGTGGCCGGGCTGGCCGAGGGGCTCGGCCTGGGTGGCGGGGTCCCGGACCGGATGGCGGTGGTCAACACACTGCTCGACGCCGCCCCGGCGGCGGTACGGGAGCGGCTGTTGGCGGCGTTCGTCGGGCTGCTCCAACGGCCGGCCTGGTGAGGCCCGGCCGGCGCGTGGGCGTCGGCCGGGCCATCGGGCGTCAGCCCGCGTCGGCCACCGTCACGGTGAACGAGGCGGTGTTGTCCGCCGGGTCGGCGTCGGGCACCGTGATGGCGTCCCACTGGGTGTTGAGCCGGAACGTGGCGCTGCCGAGGTCACCCGGCGCGGTGCCCGGCTCGGCGTGGAGCAGCACGTCGAAGCTCCGCTGCTCGCCGGCCATGAAACGTCCGCCCGGCACGGTGAAGCTGGTGAAGAAGCTCGGCATGTCCTCCGGGTCGGTGCCCCAGATCTGCACGCCGGCCGGCAGCCCGGCCGCCACGGCCCACAGCGAGTCGTGCGCGGCGTCACCGGCCCACCCGACGGTCACCGGCAGCCGGCCCAGGTAGCTGCCGTCCGACTGGCGGGTCAGCGTGGCGGCCCCGGCCGTGGTGATCGAGGCGCGGGCCTGGGTGTCCTGCACGTAGGGCACCGGGTTGCGCAGCGACCCCGTGGTGGAGCGGAAGCGCGCCGCGTAGCTGGCCCGGTCGGCGACCTCGTCCCGGCCGTCACCGACGTTCACCGAGATCTTGCCGCCCTTCGCGATCATCGCGACGTCGCGGGTCGCCGTGAGCACCTCGAACGTGACGGTGAACTGCCGGCTCGCGCCCGGCTCGATGTCGCCGCCGGGCACGCCGCAGGTGGCGGTCCGCCGGTTGTCCTGCAACGCCCCGAAGCCGCACGCCTCCTCCGGGTCCACGCCGCGGAACGAACCGGCCACCGGCTCCCGCAGGAAGACGCTGTAGTAGGTGGCGACCGGGCCGTTGTTGGTCACCGTGACCGGCAGGCTGCCCTGGTAGCCGCGTGCGGTCGGTTCGAGCACCAGCCGGCCGACCGAGATGTCGGCGGCCGGGTCGGCGGTGGGCGCGGCGGCGGCCGGAGCGGTGAGCGCCAGCAGCGCGGCGGCCGAGCCGAGCAGGACGCCGGCGAGCCGGCCTCCGGTACGTGTCCTCATCTGGAAGGTCCTCCCACGGTCCCCGTCACCGCGCGGCTGGTCCGCGCGGCGTCACCGGTAGCACGCGACGGGCGTCGATCCGGTTGCGATCTTTTCTGCAGGGAATCCGACAGCGGTTCAGCGGGTGGTGTAGCGGTCCTCGTCGTTCTCGTGGTTCGGGTCCAGCAGCGGGTCGGCGTCGGTGCCGACCGGCGTCACCTCGGCGATGCCGATGTCGCCGGGGCCGTTAGAGTTGCGCAGGCCGAACCGGAAGGTCCGTTCCGCGCCGGGTCCGAGCGGACCGAAGCGGCAGATGATCGGTCCCTTCGGCGGTGCCCCGTTCCGGCAGGCCGACCATGCCGGGCCGTCCGCGACGGTCCCCACCTGCATCCGCAGGTGCAGCTGCACCAGACCCGCCGGTACCGCGCTGAGGTTCCGGACCGTGACCGAGATCGTCCCGGTCCGTGTCCCGTCAGTCTCCGGCGCGCCCAACCGCACGTCTCCGGCGGAGACCGTCAGGTCGGCCAGGTGCGGGTTCGGGCCGAACGAGGTGGGCCCGTCCACCTGGCCGAAACGCTTCCCGGTCCATCGGTAGCCGCGCCACTGCCGCTGCGACCAGTCCAGCGACCAGCCACCGCCCGGCGCGCGGTCCGCCATCTCCACCCGGACCGTGCCCCGGTCGGTGACCTGCGTGTCCAGCAACCACTCGGGAGCCGTCTTCGCGGACCGGGCGACCTGGCCGAGGACGACGATCCGGCCGTCGGCGTCCCGGTCGAGCGCCACCACCTGGGACGGGCCGTGCGGGAAGATCTGGCAGCGGAGCAGGGCGACCGTCTCCACCGTGCCGTCGCCGTCCACGTCGCCCTGGACGAGCTCCTCCAGCAGCACGTCGCCCTCCTTGCGGTAGGTGGCGGCGATCCGGGTCGGACCCGCCGTGCAGTCCGGGTCGGGCGCCCAGGCCGGCAGGTCGACCCGGGCAGCCAGCAGTTGGGACCGGCTGATCCGTCCGTCCGGTGCGGCCGGGCTCGCGCTGGTGGTGCTCGGCTTGGGCGTCGGTGGTGGTGGAGGAGGCGACGTCGTCTCGGACGGGCTCGGGGTGACGGTCTGGGCCGGCACCGGAGGTGGTTCCGGTCGCCGGTGCAGGGCCCCGCTGGCACCCACCGGGAGCGCCACGGCGAGTACCACCGCCGCCGCGGTCACCACCGCGGTACGCCGGCGGCGCCGGCGGACGGTCCGCCGGACCGCTGCCGTCCCGGCCGGGTGGACCACCGGGACGTACGCCGCCCGGAAGGCGGCGAACTCACCGCCCACCAGCACGTCGTCGGGCTCAGTCATGGTGGTTCACCTCGTTCGGGGAAGAGAGCTGGACGGCCAGGGCGGCCCGGCCCCGGTGCAGCCAGGACTTGACGGTGCCCTCCGGCACGCCTTCCTGCGCGGCGATCTGTGCGACGCCCAGATCGGCCAGGTAGTGCAGCACCACGGCCCGGCGCTGGTTGGCCGGCAGCCGGGCCAGCGCGGCGGTCAACGCGACCCGGTCCGGCCCCGGTCCCGGCACGTGCTCCTCACGTTGCCGGTGCAGCCACGCCTGGGCGGTGCGTACCCGTCGCCAGCGGCTGGTGGCCAGGTTCCAGGCGACCCGGCGGATCCAGGCCACCGGGTCGTCGTAGCGGGACACCCGGGACCAGCGCGCGAACGCCCGGCAGAACGCCTCCTGCACCAGGTCCTGCGCCTGGGTCAGGTCACCGCAGTAGGCGGCGAGCTGGACCGTCAGCGACCGGAAGTGGGCGTGGTAGAGGCCGTCGAAGTCGACGGCCGCGCGCTCGTCCGGGCGGGCCGCTGTCGCCTCGGGTGGTGGGTGGTCGACCCGCGGCTCCCTCGTCACTGTCATCCGGTCCTCCCCGTGAGCATGCCGCCGGCGCGGTCACACCGGTCACACGTCCGGACGCCGGCCCGGGTTGCGGGGTTGCCGGCGCGGCGGATGGCCGACTGTCCGGTCGGGGACAGCGGCGGTGGCCGGCCGCGGGTCCGGACCCCGGACGCTGTGGTTGACTGTCGGTTCGGGGACCGTGGAGGGAGATCCAGGTGCAGGTGCCGGCCGTGCTCGGCGAGCCGATCCGGTTCGTGCTGAATTGGGGCCGCCGCTACTCGCTCTGGGTGTTCAACTTCGGCCTGGCCTGCTGCGCCATCGAGTTCATCGCGACCAGCATGGGCCGGCACGACTTCATGCGCCTCGGCGTGATCCCGTTCGCCCACGGCCCCCGGCAGGCCGACCTCATGGTGGTCAGCGGCACGGTCACCGACAAGATGGCCCCGGCGGTCAAGCGGCTCTACGACCAGATGCCCGAGCCGAAGTACGTGATCTCGTTCGGCGCCTGTTCGAACTGCGGCGGCCCCTACTGGGACTCCTACTCGGTCACCAAGGGCGTCGACCAGCTCATCCCGGTCGACGTCTACGTGCCCGGCTGCCCGCCCCGCCCGGAGGCGCTGCTGCACGGCATCCTGCGCCTCCAGGAGAAGATCGCCGCCGAGCAGTCCGGCGTCGGCGGCGTGTCCCGCCCGGACCAGCTCGCCTCTCCGGCGGACGTGGTCCCGCGCCCGGTCGAGGCGCTGACCGCGCCCCCGGTGCGTCCCCCGACCGGCTGAACCGCTCCGGTGGCGCGGCGGGGCTAGCCTGCGGACCATGACCGACTCCGCGGAGAAGCGTTCCGCCTACATCGTCGACGTGCTGACCGAGGAGTTCGGCGCGTCCATGGCGATCGACCCGGCGGCGTTCCGCCGGAAGTTCCGCAAGATGGCCGCCTCGCCGTTCGCGTTCTACCGGGGCAGCGCGTCGCTGTTCTACGCCGACCAGCGCGGCGACTTCGCCAGCGACCGGTTCCTCGACGACCGGACCAGCCGGGTGTGGATCCACGGCGACCTGCACGCGGAGAACTTCGGCACCTACATGAACGCCTCCGGCCGGCTCGTGTTCAACGTCAACGACTTCGACGAGGCGTACGTCGGGCCGTTCACCTGGGACCTGAAGCGGTTCGCCGCCAGCGTGGCCCTGCTCGGCTACGCCAAGGCGCTCTCCGACCAGGTGATCGGTGACCTGGTGACCAGCTTCGCCGGGTCGTACCTGGCCGAACTGCGGGCGATCGCCGCCGGCGGGGACGACGCGATCGGCTCGATCACGCTGGAGAACGCCGACGGTGTGCTGCGCCGGGTGCTCCAGCAGGCCCGGCTGAGCACCCGGGTGGACCTGCTCGCCGCCCAGACCACCGTGGACAACTACGAGCGGCGCTTCTCGCTGGGCGACGGCGTGTACGAGATCGACGCCGCGACCCGGGAGCAGGTCTGCGCCGCGTTCGGCGACTACCTGCACACGCTGCCGGAGTCGAGCGCCCGGCTGCGCCCGGTGGCGACCACCATCAAGGACGTGGTGCTGCGCAAGGGCGTCGGCATCGGCTCGGCCGGGCTGCCGTCGTACAACCTCCTGCTCGAGGGGCACACCGAGGCGCTGGAGAACGACGTCGTCATCTACATGAAGCAGGCCCAGGTGCCGGCCGTGGCGCGGCACGTCGACGACGAGCGGGTCCGGTCGTACTTCCGGCACCAGGGGCACCGCACCGCCGAGTCGCAGCGGGCGTTGCAGGCGCACGCCGACCCGTGGCTGGGCTTCACCGAGCTGGACGGCGCCGGTCAGCTCGTCGCCGAGGTCTCCCCGTACGCGGCGGACCTCGACTGGTCCGACGTGAACGAGCCCGAGGACCTGGCCGGGGTGCTCACCGACCTGGGCCGGGCGGTGGCCCGGATGCACTCGGTGGCCGACGACGAGTCCAGCCACGACCTGGTCGACTACTCGACCGAGGAGTCGATCGTCGCGGCCGTGGACGCCGACGCCGACGGCTTCGTCGGCTACCTGGTCGACTTCGCCCACCGGTACGGGATCCGGGCCCGCGAGGACCACCAGCTCTTCGTGGACCTGTTCCGCAACGGCCGGCTACCAGGCATCTGAGCCGGCGCCCGGCTCACTGCGCGAAGTCCAGCACCACCTTGATGTCGTCGCCGGTCGACGCGTACGCCTCCCGGTACGCGGAGACCGGCACCCGACGGGTGACCAGCGAGGTCAGCCAGGACCGGTCGGCGCGGGCGAGCGCCTCGGCGGCCAGTTCCCAGTGCCGGCGGCCGGCGTTGACGGAGCCGAACACCACGTTGTTCTCCAGCACCAGCTCCCGGTTGAGCGCCCCGGCGTCGAAGTCGATGGTCCGGCCGCCGCTGGACACGCCGGTCAGGCAGACGATGCCGTTCGGCGCGGCCTTGCACATCGCGTCCAGCACCACCGGTGGCGCACCGGTGCACTCGACCACCACGTCCGGTTCGAGGTCCAGCTCGGCCACCGTCGAGGTGTGGTAGGTCGCGCCGAGCGCACGCACCAGGTCCGGCTTCGGGCCGGTGGTGTTGCGGTCCAGCACGTGCACGGACAGCTCACGCTGGCTGGCCAGCAGCGCGGCCAGCAACCCGATCGGCCCGGCCCCGGTGATCAGCGCGGTCTTCGGCTGCCACTCGGCCCGGCGGCCGATCCGCTCGATGTGGTCCCACGCCTTCGCGACCACGCTGGTCGGCTCCAGCAGCATGCCGACCGACTCCAGCGCCGGGTCCAGGCCGACCGCGAACTTGGGCGGCAGCCGCCAGCGTTCCCGGGCGAAGCCGTTCAACCCCTTGATGCCGTGCTCGGTGTACTGCCCGTTGCGGCACATGTCCCACTCGTCCACCGCGCAGTTCGCGCAGGGCACCGGGTCGGGGCGGCGGACCACGCCGGCCACCAGGTCGCCGGGGTGCAACGTGCCGGTCGGGTCCTCCAGCACCCGGCCCAGCGACTCGTGCCCGAGCACCAGGCGTTCCTGGCCGGGCGGCGCCTCGCCGTACTCCCCGGCGATGATCTCCTGGTCGGTGCCGCAGACGCCCACCGCCAGCGCCTCGACCAGGATCGCGCCCTCCTCGGGCGCCGGCTCGGGCCAGTCCTCGGTGAGCCGAAGCGAGTCCGGGACACCGGGGGTCACAGTCACAGCGCGCACGAGCCTCATCTTTCCCCGCCCGCCGGTCGCCCGCTCGGCAAAGCGACGAACCGGGCCCGGACGGCCCGACCCGGCCGGGAGCCGCCGGCCATAGGATCAGCGCATGACTCCGGAAGAGGTCGGCCGCCGCGTGGTCGCGCTGCTCGCGCCCGTCGAGGCCGCCGCATCGGTCTCCGGCGGTCAGGGGTACGCCCGGGCCACCGTCGACGTACCACCGGCGAGCTGGGCCGACGCGCTGCGTGCGGCGCGCGACGACGCCGACCTGGGCTGCGACTTCCTCGACTGGCTGTCGGCGGTGGACGAGCTGGCCGACGGCTTCGACGTGGTGGCGCACCTCTGGTCGGTGCGGCACCGGCACGGGCTGCTGCTGCGCACCCGGGTGCCCCGCGACACGCCGGTCGTGGCCTCGGTGGTCGACGTCTTCCCGGGCGCGGCCTGGCACGAGCGGGAGACCCACGAGATGTTCGGCATCGACTTCGCCGGGCACGGCGAGCTGCGGCCGCTGCTGCTGCCGCCGGAGTTCGAGGGGCATCCGCTGCGCAAGGAGTTCGTGCTCGCCTCCCGGGTGGCCAAGCCCTGGCCGGGCGCGAAGGAGCCGGGCGAGTCGGAGGCGGGCGGCGGGCGTCGGCCGATCCGGCCGCCGGGCGTACCCGCGCCGGGGGAGTGGGGGACGACGCCCACACCGGCCGGCGCGGCCGGCGTCGGCGAGGGCCCACGCGGGGGTACGCCGGCCCGCCCGGCCCGCGAGCGCCCCGCGCGCCCGGCCCCGGCTGAGCGCCCCGCGCGCCCGTTCCCGGCTGAGCGCCCCGCGCGCCCGGCCCCGGCTGAGCGCCCCGCGCGCCCGGCCCCGGGTGAGCGCCCGGCGCGCCCGGCCCCGGCTGAGCGCCCCGCGCGCCGTCCGGCGTCCGGTGAGTCGCCTGCACGCCCGCCGTCCGATGAGGTGCCCGCGGGCCCGGCGTCCGGTGAGGTGCCCGCGCGCCCGGCCCCGGGTGAGCGCCCCGCGCGCCCGGCGTCCGGTGAGTCGTCCGCGAGCCCGGCGTCCGGTGAGCGTGCGACGCGCCCGGAGTCGGGCGAGCGTCCGGCGCGTCCCGCACGTCCGGCTTCCGGTGAGCGTCCGGCAGGGCCGGGCCCCGATGAGCGTCCGGCAGGGCCGGGCCCCGATGACCGTCCGGTCCCGGGCGGCTCCCGGCCGACCGGTCCGGCTCGGCGGGAGCCCGCCCCGCCGCCGGCGGAACCCGGTCCGCTCGGGCGTCCGCTGCCGGGGGAGCGGCCGACGGGTCCCGCGCGGCAGGAGCCGGCGGACGACCGGCCCGCCGGCCCAGCCCGACCCGAGCCCGGTGGCCGGACCGAGCCCGGTGGCCGGACCGAGTCCGGTGGCCGGACCGAGTCCGGTGGCCGGACCGAGTCCGGTGGCCGGACCGAGTCCGGTGGCCGGACCGAGGCGGGGGAGGACTGATGCCGGACTGGTTGGAGCTGGTCCTACGCGTCGCCGCCGTGCTGGTCGCGTTCCTCACCCTGCCGTTGATCGTCGGTCAGGCCGAGCACAAGGTGATGGCCCACATGCAGGGCCGGCTCGGCCCGATGTACGCGGGCGGCTTCCACGGCTGGGCGCAGCTCGTCGCGGACGGCATCAAGTTCGTGCAGAAGGAGGACGTGACCCCGCGCGAGGCGGACCGACAGGTGTTCCGGCTGGCGCCCGCGGTGGCGCTGGTGCCGTACCTGCTCGTGCTGCTGGTCATCCCGCTCGGGCCTGGTGACCTGGTCGCCCAGCCGTTGGGCATCGGCCTGTTCTTCGTGCTCGCCGTGGTGGGCATCGGGGTGCTGGCGGTGCTCATGTCCGCCTGGGCGTCGGCCAACAAGTACAGCCTGCTCGGCGGGCTGCGTGGCGCGGCCCAGTTGCTCGGCTACGAGCTGCCGCTGGTGCTGGCCGCCGCCTCCGTGGCGATGGCGGCGGGCACGCTCAGCCTGTCCGGCATCGTGGAGGCGTGGCGTCCCTGGTGGCTGCTCTGGCAGGCGCCGGCCATGGTGATCTTCTTCGTGGCCGGGCTGGCCGAGATCCGCCGCCCGCCGTTCGACATGCCGGTGGCCGACTCCGAGCTGGTCTTCGGTTACATGACCGAGTACACCGGCCTGCGTTTCGCGTTCTTCCTGCTCGCCGAGTACGTCGGCATCGTGGTGATCGCGGCCCTGACCACTGTGCTCTTCCTCGGCGGCTGGCAGGGCCCGTTCGCCGACGCCCAGCTCGGCTGGCTGTGGACGCTGCTCAAGGTGTTCGCCGTCGCGTTCGTGATCATCTGGCTCCGGGTGAGCTACCCCCGGCTGCGTGAGGACCAGCTCCAACGCCTCTGCTGGCTGGTCCTGGTCCCCCTGGCCCTGGCCCAGCTCGTCCTCACCGTAGCCGTCCGCCTGGCGCTGTAGCCCCGCGCCCGCGCCCGCCGCGCCCCGTGCGGGCCGCGCCCGCCGGGCCGCGCACACTTTCACGGAAAGAGTGGCTAACGGGGCCCGAATAGCCACTCTTTCCGTGAAAGTGCAAGATCGCGGGGCGGCGCGGCGCGGCGAGGCGGGCGAGGTGGGTCAGCGCAAGGGGGTGTGGGTGGGGTCTACGCGTTCGGCGGGGGGTGGGGGGCCGGGTGGGGTGCCGTCGCCGAAGGGGCGGCCGCCCAACTCCTCCCGACCGTGGGGCGTCAGCCAGTTCGACAGGTCGGGGCCGAGCGGCACGATGCCGGTCGGGTTGATGTCCCGGTGGACCTCGTAGTAGTGCCGCTTGATGTGGTCGAAGTCGATCGTGTCGCCGAAGCCCGGCGTCTGGAACAGGTCCCTGGCGTACGCCCAGAGCACCGGCATCTCGCTCAGCTTCTGCCGGTTGCACTTGAAGTGCCCGTGGTAGACCGGGTCGAAGCGGACCAGCGTGGTGAACAGCCGCACGTCCGCCTCGGTGATCGTGTCACCGACCAGATACCGCTGCCCGGTCAGCCGCTCGCTCAACCAGTCCAACCGGTCGAAGAGCCGGTGGTACGCCTTGTCGTACGCCTCCTGGCTGCCGGCGAAGCCGCACCGGTAGACGCCGTTGTTGACGTCGGCGAAGACCGCGGCGTTGACCTCGTCGATCTCGGCGCGCAGTCGCTCCGGGTACAGCTCCGGCGCGCCCGGCCGGTGGTACGCGGTCCACTCGGTGGACAGGTCCAGGCTCATCTGCGCGTAGTCGTTTGTCACCACCTGGCCGGTGGGCACGTCCACCAGTGCCGGCACGGTGATGCCCCGCTCGTAGCCGGGGAAACGGGCGAAGTAGGCGTCGGCGAGCCGCTCGATGCCCAGCACCGGGTCCTTGCCGCCCGGGTCCAGGTCGAACGTCCAGCTCCGCTTGTCGTGGGTGGGACCGGCCACCGCCTGTGAGATGGCGTCCTCCAGGCCGAGCAGCCGGCGCACGATGATCAGCCGGTTCGCCCACGGGCAGGCCCGGCTGACCGCCAGCCGGTAGCGGCCCGGCTCCACCGGCCAGCCGTCCCGCTCGTCAGCGGTGATCCGGGTCGCGATGTAGCGCTGGTCGCGGGTGAACTCGCCGCCCGGTTCCACGTACTTGCCGCCGGTCCGGTCGAGGACCTCGTCGTCGCTGCCGCCCACGCCCACCTCCAGGTTGTCCGTCGCCTCCCATCATGGTCGCTCCGGCCGGTCCCGGCAGTTCGAGCGGCGGAGACGGCCGCCACGACCGTTCGAGCGGCGGAGACCGTCGCGCCGGCCCGTCCCGGCGGGCCGGGTGCCGCCGAGCCGGCATAGGCTGCCGGCCGTGACGGATCTGGAGGCGGCGGCCCGACGCTTCATCGCCGACGTGTGGAACGCCGGGCGAGAGGAGAGCGCGTACGAGCTGGTGGCCCCGGAGTGCCCGGGGCTGGGCGGCGCCGGGCCGGACGCGGTGCTGGCCGGGCACCGGGACCGGCGGGCGTCCTTCCCGGACCTGCGCTACAAGATCGTCGAGCTGGTGGCCGGCGACGGGCGGGTCGCCGTGCACTGGCGGGCCGCCGGCACCCAGGCCGGGCAGTTCGGGCCGGTGCCGCCGACCGGCCGGGTGGTCAGCTACTCCGGGGCGTCGTTCCTGCGCTTCGACGACGCCGGTCGGATCGTGGACGTGTGGAGCGTCAACGAGCTGTTCCAGGTGCTCCAGCAGCTCGGCGTGGAGGTGCTGCCCCCGCTCACACCCGGCGGGGCGTGATCCGGCTGATCGGCAGGTTCACCGGGAACGGCTCGCCGGTGTCGACGAACTTGGTCCACCGCCCGGTTTCCGTGTAGACCTCGTGCACCGGATCGATCTTGTAGGTGTGGACGACGAGGCCCTCGTCCTCGATCTCGATCCGCCAGTAGAACGGGATGCCGGCCTGCGCGTAGAGCGCCGGCTTGAGCACCCGGTCGATGGAAACGGTGCGAGGCGAGACGATCTCCACGGCGAGCACCACCTCGTGTGGCTCGTACCGGGTCGGCTCCCGGGCCGCCGCGGCCGCGGTGGTGACCAGCACGTCCGGGATGAAGTAGCGGTCCCGGTCGAGTCGCACCCCCACCGCCTGTGTCACGTCGTATTCGGCGGGGCAGTCCTCGTCGAGGGTCACCATGAGCAGGCCGGCGATGCTCTGGTGCGTCCGGCCGCGCAGGGACAGGAGCATCGCGCCGTCGAGCAGCTCACGGTGGTGCCCGTCCTCCGGCAGCAGGTCCAGGTGGTCGGTCGTCCACCCGCCGGCCGGCGGGCGCAGACTCTCCAGGTCGGCGGTCATCGACCGGTCCTTCCCGGTGTGTCGTTCTCCCCGCGCTCACGATACCGCCGCCAAGAGTCGGGTGGTGGTCGCGCGCGCCCGGGGCACAGGGCAGGATGGGCGGCATGAGCGAGCACGGTGGGGTGCCCGGCGGCGGGCTGGTGAAGGGCCTGGCGGTCACGTTGAAGACGATGACCCGCCGGTCGACCACCCAGCAGTACCCGGACGTGGCGCCCGAGCTGCCGCCCCGCTCCCGTGGTGTGATCGCGCTGCTGGCGGAGAACTGCACGGTCTGCATGCTGTGCGCCCGCGAGTGCCCGGACTGGTGCATCTACATCGACTCGCACAAGGAGGAGGTGGCGGTGCCCGGCGCCGCCCGCCCCCGCCAGCGCAACGTGCTCGACAAGTTCGACATCGACTTCTCGCTCTGCATGTACTGCGGCATCTGCATCGAGGTCTGCCCGTTCGACGCGCTCTTCTGGTCGCCCGAGTTCGAGTACGCCGAGTACGACATCAAGGACCTGCTGCACGACAAGGACCACCTGGGCGAGTGGATGGGCACGGTCCCACCGCCACCGGCCCACGACCCGCTCGGCGACCCCTCGAAGGAGGAGACCACCGCCGCCCGCAAGGCCGCCGGGCCCGCCGCGCGTCCGGCCCCGACCGGGGTACGCCCCGACTCCCCGGGCGGAGGCGCGGCCTCATGACCGGTGCGGACGTGCTGCTGCTCGCGCTCGGCGCGGTGGCGGTGGGTGCGGGCGCGCTGGTGGTGGGCACCCGCCACCTGGTCCGGTCCGGGCTGTGGCTGGTGGTGTGCCTGGGCGCGCTGGCCGGTGACTACCTGGTGCTCACCGCCGAGCTGGTGGCCTGGGTGCAGGTGTTGATCTACGTGGGCGCGGTGGTGGTGCTGCTGTTGTTCGCGGTGATGCTGACCCGGGCCCCGATCGGCCCCTCCGACGACCTGGACCGGCCCGGCTGGCCGGCCGCGCTGGTCGGCGCCGGCAGCGGCCTCGGCCTGGTCGTGCTGCTGGTCGACGCGTTCCGCTGGTCGCGGGTGGACCTGCCGGCCGCGGGCACCGCCGAGCGCCTCGGTGAGCAGGTGTTCCGCTCCTGGGTGCTGCCGTTCGAGGTGCTCTCGGTGCTGCTGCTCGCCGCGTTGGTCGGCGCGATCGTGCTCTCCCGCCCCGACATCGGCCGCCCGACCGGGCCCGTCGACACCGCCGGCCCGACCGCGGGCACCGGCCCGGCCGGCAGTCCCGGCCCGGCCGGCGGCACTGGCTCGGCTGGCGGCACCGGCTCGACCGGCGGCACCGGTCCGACCGGCGGCACCGGCCCGGCCGCCGGCCTCGAACCGGCCGCCACGGCCGCCGACGAGGGCGGGCGCCGGTGAGGCCGGTCATCCCGTACGTCACCGCCGCGCTGCTGTTCGGCCTCGGCGTGTACGGCGTGCTGCGTCGCCGCAACGCGGTGCTGGTGCTGATGGCGGTGGAGCTGATGCTCAACGCGGTCAACCTGGTGCTGGTCACCGCGGACACCACGGTCCGGGCCGCGTTGCCGCACTCCGGGCAGGTGTTCGCGCTGTTCGTGATCGTGCTGGCCGCCGCCGAGATCGGCGTCGGGCTGGCCATCGTGCTCCAGCTCTACCGGCTGCGGGCCAGCGTCACGGTCGACGACGTCCCGCTGACCGAGCGCGCGCCGGCCATACCGGACGAGGTGCGTCCATGAGCACGGGGACGCTCTGGCTGGCGGCGGTGCTGCCGGCCGCGCCGCTGGTCGCCGGCCTGCTCGGGCTGCTGCTGCCGCCGTCGTCGCACGGGGACCGGGCGCCGGCCCGGCGGCTGGCGGTCGCGCTGGGGGTGGCCGGCGCGGCGGTGGCGTTGCTGGCCGCGCTGGCGTTGCTGGCGCGCGTCGACGGCCCGGTGGAGGCGGCCACCACCTGGGTCGAGGTGGGCGGGCTACGGGTCACGTTGGGTCTGCGGCTGGACGGCGTGGCGGTGCTGGTCGCCACCGCGGTCACCGCGGTCGCGTTGGCCGTGCAGGTCTACTCGACCGGTTACCTGCGGCGCGGCCCGCACGACGACGTGGACGTGGACCACCGCTACCCGCCGTACGCGGCGCAGCTCAGCCTCTTCACCGCGGCGATGTTGACAGTGGTGGTGTCCGGTGACCTGATCATGCTGCTGGTCGGCTGGGAGGTGATGGGCATCTGCTCGTACCTGCTCATCGCCCACGACCGGCGGCTGCCGGAGGCGCCCGGCGCGGCGGTGAAGGCGTTCCTGGTGACCCGCGTGGGTGACGTGGGTTTCCTGCTCGGCATCGCGCTGCTCGGCGTGGGCGCGGGCAGTTTCCGGATCGCCGACGTGCTGGCCCACGACTATGCCTCCGGCACGCTGACCGCCGCCTGCCTGCTGCTGCTGGCCGGGGTGGCCGGCAAGAGCGCGCAGTTCCCGCTGCACACCTGGCTGCCGGACGCGATGGCCGGCCCCACGCCGGTCTCCGCGCTGATCCACGCCGCGACCATGGTGGCCGCCGGTGTCTACGCGGTGGCCCGGCTGTTCCCGCTCTTCGAGCGGGCCCCGGCCGCGCTCGCCGTGCTCGGGGTGATGGCCGCGGTGACCATCCTGCTCGGCGCGTTCGCGGCGACCGCGCAGGACGACCTCAAGCGGGTGCTGGCCTGGTCGACGGTGTCCCAGATCGGCTACATGACCGGCGCGCTGGCGGTCGGCGCGCCGGCCGCCGCGCTGTTCCACCTGCTCACCCACGCCGCGTTCAAGGCGCTGCTGTTCCTCGCCGCCGGTGCGGTGATCCACGCGGTGGGCACCACGCTGATGTCCCGGATGGGCGGCCTGCGCGCCGGCATGCCTGTCACGTTCTGGTGCATGGTGGTGGGGCTCGGCGCGCTGGCCGGGGTGCCGCCGCTGTCCGGCTTCTGGAGCAAGGACGGCGTGCTGGCCGCCGCCGAGGCCGCCGCGCTCGACGACGCCGGCCCGACCGCGCCGTGGGTGGGCTGGCTCGTCTGGCTGGCCGGGCTGCTCGGCGTGGCGGTCACCGCCTGGTACGCGACCCGCCTGCTGCTGCGTACGTTCTTCGGCGTGTCCCGCACGCCGCTGGTCCGCCCGCACGACCCGCCGGCATCGCTGCGCTGGCCGGTGCTGCTGCTGGCGGTGCCGGCCGCGCTGCTCGGGCTGGCCGCGTTCGCGCCCTGGTTCACCGACCGGCTGCGGGTGCCGGGCGACGCGTCCGGCGAGGCGGTCGAGGTGGTGCACCTGGCGCCGAACCTGATCCTGCCGTTCCTGCTGCTGCTGGCCGGCGCGGGCGTGGCCTGGGCCGGTTGGCGTCGGGACCCGGCCGCCGACCCGGCCCGCTTCCTGGGTCCGCTGCGGCCGGTGTTCGCCCGGGCGTTCCGGCTCGACGACGTCCAGCACGCCCTGGTCGTACGCCCGACCGGCGCGCTGGCGCGGGCCGTGCGGGCCGGTGACGAGCTGGGCGTGGACGGCCTGGTCGAGGGCACCGGTCGGGCGGCGGTGGAGCTGGGCGGCGGGCTGGCCGCGCTGCACCGGGCGGCGCTGCCGCGCGCGGCGGCCGGGGTGCTGGCCGGCGCGTTGCTGATCGGCCTGGCGGTCGCCCTGATCGGAGTCACCTCATGACGTTCGGGCAGGTTTTGCTGGTGGCCGTGGTCGCGGTCCCGGCACTGGGCGCGGTGGCGGCCGCCGTCGTGCCGGGGGACCGGGCCGGCCGGCTGGTCGGCACCGTCGCCGCCGCGCTGACGCTGCTGGCGACGCTGCCGTTGGTCGGTGGCGAGCACGGCTGGTTCGGGTACGGTCCGCGCCCGGCGGTGCAGCCGTGGCACCGGCTCGACCTGCCCTGGGTGCCGGGGCTCGACCTGCGCTTCCACCTGGGCGTGGACGGCATCTCCTGGCCGCTGGTGGTGTTGACCGCGCTGCTCACGCTGCTGTGCTGCGGCTACACCTTGTGGCGGGTGCCGGCCGGCGGCGGCAGTGGGCGCGCGCTGGTGGCGTTGCTGCTGGTGGTCGAGGTGGGCATCCTCGGCACGTTCCTCGCGCTGGACCTGGTGCTGTTCTTCCTCTTCTTCGAGGTCGTCCTGCTGCCGATGTACGCGATCATCGCCGGTTGGGGCGGCGACGACCGGCGGCGGGCGGCCCGCAAGTTCGCGCTCTACACGCTGTTCGGTTCGGTGCTGCTGCTGGTCGGCGTCTACGTCGTGGTGGCCGCCGCGGGCACCGCCGACCTGGTGACGTTGACCGGCGGTGCCGGCCTGTCCCGGAGCACCCAGCTTGCCGCGTTCACGCTGCTGGCGCTCGCGTTCGCGGTGAAGAGCCCGCTCTGGCCGCTGCACTCGTGGCTGCCCGACGCGCACACCCAGGCGCCGACCGTGGGCAGCGTGATACTGGCCGGGGTGCTGCTGAAGATGGGGACGTACGGGCTGATCCGGGTGGCGGTGGGGGTGGCCCCGGAGGGGGCCCGCTGGGCGTCGCCGGTGCTCGGCACGCTCGCCGTCGCCGCGATCCTGATCGGTGGCCTGGTCTGCCTGGCGCAGAGCGAGCTGAAGCGGCTGATCGCCTATTCGAGCGTGGGACACATGGGTTTCGTGCTGCTCGGGGTGGCGACGCTGACCGCCACCGGCCTCCAGGCGGCGCTGATCGGCAACATCGCCCACGGGGTGCTCACCGGGCTGCTGTTCTTCCTGGCCGGGGCCGTCAAGGACCGCGCGCACACCGGTTCGCTGGCCGAGCTGTCCGGGCTGCGGGAGACCGCGCCCCGGCTGGCCGGGCTGTTGGGCTTCGCGGCGGTGGCCTCGCTGGGGCTGCCCGGCCTGGCCGGCTTCTGGGGTGAGGCGTTCGCGGTGGTGGCGGCCGTCCGGCGGGGCGGCCCGCTGTGGCTGACGCTGGCCGTGCTGGCCGCGCTGGGCGGGGCGCTGGCCGCCGCGTACCTGTTGCGGTTGTTGCGTCGGGTCACGCACGGCCGGCCCTCCCCGGCGGTGGCGCCGCTCGGGCCGGGGCTGGCCGGGGCGGAGCTGACCGCCTGGGCGCCGCTGGTGCTGCTCGCGCTCGCGGTCGGCCTGGCCCCGGCGCTGGTCCTGTCCTACGCCTCCGGCCCGGTGGAGGCGCTGCTGGGGGTCGTGCCATGAGCCTGGTGCAGCCTGTCGACAACGTGGCGCTGCTGCCGGGCTACCTGGCCGCCGGCACCGCGATCCTGGTGCTGCTGGTGGACCTGCTGGTGGCCCGTCGCGCGGTGACCGTGGCGGTGGCGGCGCTCGGCGCGGCCGGCACCGCGGCCGGCGCGGCACTGGTCGGGGCGGCCGGTGAGCGGCGCACGTTCTGCGTGGGCGCGGACTGCTCCTGGGTGTGGAACGGCCGGGCCGCGCTGGTGGCGGTGGTGATCGCGCTGCTCACGCTCGGCGTGCTGGCGATCTCCGGTCCGCTGGTGCGGGCCGGGCGCACGCCGGCCGGGGAATACTGCTTCCTGCTCGCCTGCGCGATGACCGGCGGCGTGGTGCTCGGCGCGGCCGGTGACCTGATCACGCTGCTGGTGGCGCTGGAGACGCTGACGCTGCCGCTGTACGTGCTGGTCGGGCTGCGCCGGGCCAGCCTGGCCGGGGCCGAGGCGGCGGTGACGTTCTTCGTGGTCAGCGTGGTCGCCACCACTGTGACGCTGCTCGGCGCGGCGCTGCTCTACGCGGTCACCGGCAGCCTGCACCTGGACCGGCTCGGCGCCACCCTGGCCGCCCGGGACGACCTGCGGGACCTGCCGCTCACCACGGTCGCGGTGGCGCTGGTGGTGGCCGGCCTGGCGTTCAAGGTGGCGGCGGTGCCGTTCCACGCCTGGGCGCCGGCCACCTACGACGGCGCGCCGCTGCCGGTGGCCGCCTACCTGTCGACCGCCTCGAAGCTGGGCGGCGTGGTGGCGTTGCTGGCGGTGGTGCAGCGGGCGCTGCCGGCCGGGGTGACCGGTCCGGTGCTGGCGCTGCTGGCGGTGCTGACGATGACAGTGGGCAACCTGGTGGCGCTGCGCCAGCGGCGTACCGTCCGGCTGTTGGCCTGGTCGTCGGTGGCCCAGGCGGGTTACATCCTGGCCCCGCTGGGCGCGTTGGCGCTGGCCGCCGGGCGCACCGCCGACGCCCGCGCCGGGGCGTACGCGGCGGCCGTCGCGTACGCCGTGTTCTTCGTGCTGCTGGAGCTGGCCGCGTTCGCCGCGGTGGTGGCGTTGCGGCCGGCGGACGGTGACGGCGGCACGCTGGCCGACCTGCGCGGCGCGGCGCGGCGGCACCCGTGGGTGGGTGGCGCGTTCGCGTTGGCGCTGATCGGGTTGGCCGGGCTGCCGCCGGGCCTGGCCGGGCTGTTCGCCAAGGTGACCGTGGTCCGGTCGCTGCTGGCCGGCCATGCCGGCTGGCTGGCCCTGGTGGTGGCGGTGAACGCGGTGCTGGGCCTGGCCTACTACCTGCGGGTGGCGGCGACGCTCTACGCCGCGCCGGACGGCGTCGCCACGTTCCGTCCGGCCCGCACGGTGGTGGTGGCGCTCGGGGTGGCCACCGTGGCGGCCGTGGTGATCGGTTTCGCACCGCAGCTCGTGCTGGACGTGGCGGCGCGCTGACCCAGTTCGTGCCCGGGTGGGCGGTCGCCTCAGCGGGCGCACAGGAATCCCCAGTCAACTTTCAGCCATGAGCCGGATGGTTGACGGGTACCGGTGTGTTGAACCGGTCAGCGGGTTCCCCGCGTGGGCCCGCGGCACCGAAGGAGCGATCGTGCATCACAACCGTCTCAAGACCGCAGCGCTGCTCGGCCTGTTGACCTCGCTGATCCTCGCGGTCGGCTACTGGTTCGGCGGTAGCGGCGGTCTCGTCATCGCCGTGGTCGTCTCGTTGCTGATGAACGGCGTGACCTACTTCTACTCCGACAAGCTCGCGTTGCGCTCGATGAAGGCGCAACCGGTCACCGAGGCCCAGTTCCCCGAGCTCTACCGGATGGTGCGGGAGCTGTCCACGCAGGCCGGCAAGCCGATGCCCCGGCTCTACGTGAGCCCGACGTCGCAGCCGAACGCGTTCGCCACCGGGCGTAACCCGGAGCACGCGGCGGTCTGCGTCACGCAGGGCATCGTGGAGATCCTGGACTACCGGGAGCTGCGGGGCGTGATCGGGCACGAGCTGTCGCACGTCTACAACCGGGACATCCTGATCTCCAGCGTGGCGGCCGGCCTGGCCGGCATCATCACCATGCTGGCCAACATCGCCTGGTTCATCCCGCTGGGCTCCTCCGACGACGAGGACGGCCCGAACCCGGCGGTGCTGCTGCTCACGCTGATCCTCGGCCCGATCGCGGCCACCGTGATCCAGTTGGCGATCAGCCGCAGCCGGGAATACCAGGCCGACGCGTCCGGCGCCGAGCTGAGCCGCGACCCGCTGGCCCTGGCCAGCGCCCTGAAGAAGATCCACATGGGTACGCAGGCCCGCCCGCTCGCGCCGCAGGGCCAGCTCACCAGCACCGCGCACCTGATGATCGACAACCCGTTCAAGCGGGGCGGCGGCATCGCCGCGATGTTCGCCACCCACCCGCCGATGGAGCAGCGGGTGGCCCGGCTGGAGCAGATGGCCCGCAACTCCGGGCCGGTGCAGTTCCAGCGCTGACCCGTCCGTCCGCCACCCTCCGCCCGCGTCCGTGCCGGACGCGGGCGGAGTCGTGTTCAGGCCGGCTCGGGCAGCCGGTCCGGCCGGGTCAGCAGCACCACCGCGAACAGCACCAACCCCGCCGCCAGGTAGGCCGCGGCCGGGCCGAACAGCGCGGCGGTGCCGCCGAGCAGGAAGATCCCGACCCCGGAGGCCACGATGTTGGAGGCGATCATGGTCACCTCCACCTGCCCCATCCGCTCCCGGGGGGCCAGCCGGGCGAACGTCGTCTGCGCGCCGATCAACCATCCGCCGCCGGCGCCGATCAGCGCGTTCGCCAGGGCGAGCGCCCAGACCGGCGCGTCCAGCGTCACCAGCAGGCCGGCCAGCAACAGCGCCACGCCGAGCGCCCGGACGGCCACCACCTGACCGGTCACCCCGGCCAGCCAGCCGCGGCGACCGACCACGAGCACGAACACGGCCCCGCCGAACGACGAGGCGGCCAGCAGCACGGGCCGCCAACCGCCGCCGGCCAGGTCCGGGGCGAGGGTCTCCGGCAGCGCGCCGGACAGGACGGTGGCGAGGGTGAGCAGGGCGATCCCCCGCAGCACCGGATGACCGGCGATGATCCGGACACCGGCGGTGGCCGGCGGACGGGGACGCCGCCCCTCCTGCCGGTTCGCCGGCAGGCCGGCGAGGACCGCCGCCGCGAACAGGAACGAGACCAGGTCGATCACCAGGGCCGTACGGGGGCCGAGCGCCACCGTCATGCTCGCCCCGGCGAGCAGGCCGACGACCTGCCCGCTCTGGTTGGCGAACGCGGAGAGCCCGAACAGCGGCAACCGCAGCGGGGTGGCCACCGACTCGGCGGTGACCGCCACGTGCACGCTGGAGTAGGCGGCCCGGACGGCGCCGAGCAGGCCCGCCGCCACGATCGCCGGCAGCGGCTCGGGCACCACCACCGGGACGGCGATGAGCGCCGCGCCGGCCAGCGAGAGCCCGACCAGCATGGTGCGCCGCGCCGGCACGTCCAGCCAGCCGCTGAACACGGTCGCGACCAGCAGCGCGGGCAACGCCCGGGCGGCGTAGACGGCGGCGGGGCCGAGCACCGAGTTGGTCTGGTCGTAGGCGAGCAGCAGCAGCGCGGCCAGGCCGATGAAGTCACCCAGCTCGGAGATGCCCCGGGCGACCAGCAGCCGGGCCGCCACCGGATGCCGCAGGAGCGCCCGGTAGCCGGGCGTCGCGGGGTCGGTCATCGGGCTGACGGGTCCGCTGCCTCGACCCGTGACGGCGTGCCCGCCGTGCCGCTCATCCGACCTCCGTAGACGCCGGCGGCCGACCCTGCCGCCGTTGGCATGGACTCAGTTCGATGAGGAACCTACCCCGTACCGATCGGTACGGCAGCCCCTGTTCGTGGCGGTGGCCCGACCTGCGTCGTGACGCCGGGGTCAGCTCTGCTTCCCGCAGAGCCGTGCCGTGGAGAACGGCGGTCCCGGCGACACCTGACCCCGCCAGACCGGGTTGATGGTGACCGCCAGCGCCGGGGCCTGCCAGGCCGCGCCGAGCAGTTGCAGGGTCGGGTACTCGGACCGCCGCGACTGGACGTCCTTGCCCTCCAGGAAGTCGATCGTCCGGGCGGTGACGTCCGGCCGGCCCAGCAGCCCGCCGTGCAGGGCGGGCACCTCGTAGACCGGGATCTGGGTGAACGGACCGGGCGGGAGCTCCGTCGCGCTGACCGTGGGCAGGAAGGCGATCATCCGTACGCCGGGGACCGGGCACATGGTCTGGAACCGGTAGAACGGCGCGTTCGCCAGCAGCGAGCGGATGAACGGCTCGTCCGGGCTGTCCCCGCCCCCGCTGACGCGGGCCACCAGTGCGAAGACCCCGCGCAACTGCCAGCCGGGGGCGATGCCCCAGCCCGCCGACGAGTCCTCCGGCGGATAGTAGGTGCGGGCGGCGCGCACCAACGGGCTGAACATCAGCAGCGCCTGCACCGGTGAATCCGGATGGTCGCGCAGGTAGGTCCGCCCCACCATCGCGCCCTCGCTCTCGCCGAGCAGCGCCACCGGCCGACCGGTGCGGGCGTGCAGCGCGTCCACCTGCCGGGCGAGCAGGGCCGCGCTCGACTCCAGCGAGCGGTGCGTGTCCTGGGAGCCGTACGGCAGCGGCCGGCCGGCGGCGTCCCGGCCGGCGTAGGAGAACGTCTCCGCCGCCGGGTCGACGGCGGGCCGCCCGTCGTACCGGGAGTCGTGCGTGCCGAGCACGATCACCGCGTACCGGACCGAGGCGGGCAGCGGTCGGTCGAGCAGCGGCGGCCGGAACGTCTTCACCTGGTGTGCCGGGCTCGACGTCACCACCTGGGCGGCCAGCGGGATGGCCAGCGCGAGCACCACCACGATCGGGGTCACCGGGATCCGGGGCCAGTGGACGCGGGCCGGCAGCACCGCCGCGCGTACCGAGCGGTTCCACAGCAGCCCGTTGGCGGCCCCGGCGAGCGCCGCCACCAGCAGCGTCCACCAGCCGGGTACCCGCCAGACGATCGCGCCGGCGACGGTGATCAGCGCGAAGTCGAGCAGGGACCAGCCGACCAGTGCCGCCGACGGCAGGCCGCGCCAACCGTGGGGGTTCACCGCCGCCCGTTGCAGGAACGGCGCGAGCAGCAGCATCGGCCCCACCGCGGCGAACACGAACCAGGAGAGCGACACCACGCCGGCGGCGACGGCGAGCGCGGCGAACGGGGTGACGATCACCGCGGTCAACGCCGCGATCCCCAGGTTGCGCAGCAGGATGCGCCGGCGGTCCGGCCGGCGTGCCTCGACCGGCCAGGCGAGGCTCACCAGGCCCGCGGACAGCAGCCCGCGCAGCCCGACGGCGACCACCAGCCCGAGGGCGTACTCCTGCCAGGAGTCGTGGTAGACCAGCAGCCACCGCATGTCGTTGTAGGAGTCGTACGGCCAGACGGCCGAGCCCTGCGGGGAGAGGCCCTCCGCGCTGCGGAAGTCGAGCTCCAGGAACAGCACGTTCTGCAGGACCGGGACGGCGGCGGCGAGCGCGACGAGCCCGAGCAGTCTGCCCCTCGGGTGGCTCACCGCGCTCCTCCTCGACCCCGGTCTCCTTCCCTGACTCTCCGACGCCCGGGGGCCACGCGGGACGGAATGGCGGAAATCGCTGGCGCGGCCCGGGTGTGCCGGGCCACTGTGAGGCAGCCGACCGTTTGCCCAATCCCCGGTCGGCGTTAGGGTCGAAGGGCTTCTGACTCATTACATCCTGGAGGTCGACAGTGGCCGCGCTGCGCCAGTACCTGGGTGTCTGGCGGATTCCCGGTGCGCCGATGCTGTTGATCCTCGGCGTCGTCGGCCGGCTGGGCATCGGCATGACCCCGCTGGCGCTGCTGCTGGTCGTCGAGCAGGTCACCGGCCGCTACTCGCTCGCCGCCGTCGCGGGCGGCATCTACGCGCTCTCCGGCGCCGCGCTCAGCCCGATCGCCGGCCGGATCGCCGACCGGGTCGGCCCCACCCCGGTGCTGCTGGCCACCGCGCTGGCCCACCCGCTGGCGCTGCTCGGGCTGCTCGGCGCCAGCCGCTCCGACGCCGGCAACCTCGCCCTGATCTACCTCGCGGCGGGCGTCGCCGGCGGCACCTACCCGCCGCTCACCGCCGCCATCCGCGGCGCCTGGAACGACCTCACCACGCCGGCCAGCGGGCGCGGCCACCTCCGCAACACCGCGCTCGCGGCCGAGACCTCCCTGTTCGAGGTCGTCTTCGTGCTCGGCCCGCTGCTGGTGGCCGGCTTCGTGCTGTTCGCCGACGCGTCCACCGCGCTGCTCGGCGCCGCCGTGGTCACCCTGGTCGGCACCGGATCGGTAGCGCTCGGCCGGGTGATGCGCGCCTGGCGCCCGCACCCGCGCGAGCACCACGCCCGGGGGCTCGGCCCGCTGCGGGTCGGTGGCTTCCCCGCGCTGCTGCTCTGCGTGGCCAGCCTCGGCATCGCGTTCGGCGCCTCCGGCGTGATCGTCCCGGCCTTCGCCGGGAACAGCGGCGCCGCCGACCCGGAGAGCCTGGCCGGCGTGCTGCTCGCCGTCTGGGGCATCGGCAGCGCCGCCGGTGGCTTCACCTTCGGGGTACGCAAGCCGGCCGCCAACATGACCCGCCAGTTCGCCTGGCTGCTCGGCGCGGTGGCGGCCAGCTTCGCCGTGTTCGCGGTGATGCCCGGCCCGGCCGCGCTCGGCGTCGCGCTGGTGCTCGGCGGCGCCGCCATCGCGCCCGCGCTCACCCTGGAGAACACGCTCGTCGGGCGGATCGCCCCGGCCGGCATGCTCAACGAGGCGTACACCTGGGTGGTCACCATGTCGGTCGCGGCGAGCGCGGCCGGCGGCGCGGTCGCCGGCCTGATCGTCGACCACGCCGGCGGCGTGCCGTGGGCCTTCCTCTTCGCCGGCGCGGCCGTCGGTGTCGGGGCCGTGGTCGCCGCGCTGCCCACCGGCCCGATCGCCCGCGCCGAGGCGTCCGCGGTCCGGGCCGAGCAGTCGCTCGCCGCCTGAGCCCGCCCTCTCCCTTGCGTTGATCATGAGGTTGACGGCAGCTTGGGCCCGTTTTGTTGCCGCCAACTCCATGGTCAACTCGGGCAGTCCCCGGCCCGGCGGTGCCACGCCGCGCCCGCGAGGGGGCACCGGACGGCTCCCGTGTCGGGGCACCGGGCGGCGCCGGCGGACCGGACGGCGGCGTCGGCTCCGTCGGCGGACCGTCACCGGGCCGGCGTAGCGCGGCGAGCCCGGCCGCCAGCAGGCCCAGCGCGACGGTCGCGACCGCGCACACCAGCAGCGTGGGCCGCGCGCCCAGCGCGGCCGTCGACGGGCCGCCCAGCATCGTGCCCAGCGGCACCGCCAGCACCGTGACCGCGCCGTTGGCGGCCAGCACCCGGGGCAGCTCCGCCGTGCCGGCGCGGCGCTGGAACAACGCGGTCGCGGTCGGCAGGTAGGGCGCCCAGACCAGGCCGGCCACGGCGAACACCGGCAGCGACACCGCGACCGGCGCACCCAGGCCCAGCGGCAGCAACGCGGCCCCGAACGCCACCACGATGCCGAGCAGCACGGGTCGCAGCGGTCGGTCCCGCAGGTGACCGGTGAGCAGCCCGCCGAGCAGCGACCCGACGCCGAACGCGGTGTAGTAGCCGCCCAGCGTCGCGGCGGACGCGTGCAGGTCCTCGGTCACGTGCACCGGCATGGCCACGTAGAACGGTCCGAACAGGAAGAAGAACCCGCAGCTCAACGCCACCAGGCCGAGCAGCGACCGGTCCCGGCCGATGACCCGGAAACCGGAGGTACGCGACGGGCCGGCCCCCGCCGCCCGGCCCGCCCGCCGACGCCCGGCCGGGACCGCGAGCCGGTAGCTGACCGCCAGCACCGCGAAACTGGCCGCGTCCACCGCGAGCACCCACACCGCGCCCACCCCGGCGATGAGCAGCCCCGCCAGCGGCGGGCCGACGACGGTGGCCGCCTGCCCGAACAGCCCGAGCAGCGCGTTGCCGGCCAGGTGGTGCCGCTGCGGCAGCAACTCGGCCACCAGCGTGAACCGGCCGGCCGACCCCCACGGGTGCAGCAGCGAGGAGACGGCGAGCAACGCCACGTACAGCCCGACATCCAGCAGGCCAGCGACGTGCGCGACCGGGATCGCGCCCAACGCCAGCGCCCGCAGCGTGGCGTCCCAGCCGGCGAGCTGCGCCCCGCTCCGCCCGCCCAGCACGCGCCCCAACAGCACCGCGCCGGCCGCGCCCGGCAACGTGTACGCGGCCATCGCGAACGCCGTCCACGTGCCGCGCTGTCCGGCCGGCGCGAGTTCGAGCGCCAGCCACGTCACCGCGACCAGGGCCAGCCCGTCGCCGAGCGCGGACACCGCGAGCCCGGGGAGCAGGCGACGCAGCACGGGGTGGGCGAGGACCGGGCGGTACGGGAGGAGCGGCATGGCTCCCACCCGACCGCACCCGGGGGTCTCAACTCAACGAAGTTGCCCCAGGGCAGAAGAACCGCACTCGGTGGCGTCGTACGGGTCACGGGCGGCCAGAGCCCCGGCCTCCGACACCCCGAGGCGACGGCCGACCCGCCGCCGCGCCCGCACCTGGGCACGCGTGCGGGGCCGGAACTTCGGCTGCCGCCCGCAACCGCACACCTCGAAACCCTCGTACCGCAGGCCCGCCCCGAGCACCGCCGCGACCGCCGCCCAACCGGAGTCGTTACGCCGACGGGGTGCCGCGAAGTCGTGCCCGGCGAACACCATCGGCCGCCGGCACGACGTGCAGCGGTGCGTCGCGTCGTCCCAGGCGTACTTGTGGCTGCGACGGCACGGCACGCACACGTAGTGGACCCGGTAGAAGGTCATGGCGTACCGGCACATGCCGGCAGCGTAGCGGCGCGACGGGCGAAGGTCGCGGCGGTTTCCGCGCCTACCGGTAGTTGGTGAACTGGAGCGCGACCCCGAAGTCCTCGCCCTTGAGCAGCGAGATGACGGCCTGGAGGTCGTCCTTCTTCTTGCCGGTGACGCGGAGCTGGTCGCCCTGGATCTGCGCCTGCACGCCCTTCGGGCCCTCGTCGCGGATCTTCTTGCTGATCGCCTTCGCCTTGTCGGTGTCGATGCCCTGGATCACCTTGGCGTCGATCTTGAAGATCTTGCCGGACGCACGCGGGTCGCCGGCGTCCAGCGACTTCATCGAGATGTTCCGCTTGACCAGCTTCTCCTTGAAGACGTCCAGCGCGGCGCGCACCCGCTCCTCGGTCTCCGCCTGGAGGCTGATCGCCTCCTCGCCCGACCAGGAGATCTCGGCCCCGGTGCCGCGGAAGTCGAACCGCGTCGCGAGCTCCTTCTCCGCCTGGCGGAGGGCGTTGTCGACCTCCTGCCGGTCAACCTTGCTCACGATGTCGAACGACGGGTTCGCTGCCATGCTCATGCTCCTGCTGTCCGGCGATGTGTCCTGATCCGTCCCGCACTGACCAGCGTGGGACCCCCTGACGGTACCCCGTTGCGCAGGGGCCGGGGACAACCGCTATCCTTGCTTCCGCTGCCGCGTTGCGACGCGGTGGGTGCCCTGGCGGGTTGCCCGAGCGGCCAATGGGAGCGGACTGTAAATCCGTCGCGAAAGCTTCAGAGGTTCGAATCCTCTACCCGCCACCAGGTGCAGATGCGGCCCCTGACCAGCAGAGATGCTGATCGGGGGCCGTTTTCGTTGATCTAGCGGAGTCCGGCTGGGTCCAGCCGTTGACGACTGGTTGTGGGCAGATGGTGGGCAGGTCGATCTTGCTGCTGAGGGCTCTTCTGGGGCTGCGAACGCCCTAGTCCGGTCTAGTCCGGTCTGGCGGAGTCCGTGGGTGTAGCGATCGGCTGAGGGGGCCGCGGTGAGGTGTCGCCGGCTGTGGGAGAGGGACCGGGGCAAGCCAGTCCCGGGTTGGACTGGCGCGGCAGTCGGAAGCCCTGACCGACGGCGACACCAAGGCCATCCGACGCACGACCACGTAGCCAGTCCGTAGCATCAAAGGCCAGCGACCGCGGATCGCTACCTCAGTTTCCTAGACCACCCGTCGCGCATCACCTGACGGATCACCATCGACTCGCCCTCGTTTCTCGCCCCCGTGCCGTGGCAACTATGGCTTCCACGCGCAACGTGCTCGGGTACGCCGTCGACCACGAGAAGATCGAATACCGCCGGGGTCGCCTGGTGCTCGCTGGCACCTCGCCGCGGGCCGGTTCGCACTGGACGGACGACGGCGGTTCGCACGAGCGGCGCGGTCTCAAGCACCGGGGGAGGGCCGAGACCCGGACGGCCCCGATCCCGCCCCGGCTCGTCGAGCTGCTGTGCGTGCACGTCGACAACCACGGCGTAGGTCCGGAGGGTCGGTTCTTCCGGGGCCTCCATGGCGGGCCGCTCTCCGAGTCGGTCCACGACCGGTGGTGGAACCTCGCCCGTGAGAATGCTCTGACCGAACCCCAGGTCGCGTCCGCCGGCCCTACGACCTGCGGCACGCGGCAGCCTCGCTCTGGCTGAATGCCGGCGTCCCGCCGACCGAGGTCGCCCGGCGCCTGGGCCACGGCGTCGCCGTCCTCCTCCGCGTCTACGCCAACTGCATCGACGGGGGAGACGACACCATGAACGACAAGAATGGCGACGCGCTCGGATGACCCGTGGTGGTTCAACCCTCTTCCCTGCCGGCGCTGATCTCGTCGACCAGCCGGCAAGCTTCGGCGATGACCTCCGCATCGAGATCCCCGGGCTGGGTGCTGGTCTGATTGTGCACCTCGTGGACGGCCTCGACGTACTCGTAGGCGCTCTCAAGGTTGATGAGTTCGCCTGCCAGGGGAGTGCCTGCGTAGGTGATGAACTGGGAGACCCAGGACGTGAGTTCGCGCGGTGTGATCGTCTTGGCGAGCAGTCGTCGCGCCATGATGCGGAGGACTTCCTCTTCGGCCTTCCGGCTGTCCTCCCCGTAGTAGGTCAGCGAGAGTTCGGCGAACGCATCAGCCAGCCACCGGCGCAGCTCGTCATCCTCGCTGCCCTTCACCGGGGAGACGCCGGCCAGAATCCGGAGGGTCGGACTGTCGATGCCTGCCACCAGGCAGTCGCAGGCGGCCCTGACCACGTCAACCGCAGTCGCGGAGCCGATGCGCCAGAAGGCGGCGGTGCCTTGGAGGTTGGCAAGAGCCTCTTCGCCGGTCATCGACACATGATCGGTCTGCCAGCCGGAGATGTCGCGGAGATATCGGGCGTCGGACCGGCGGAGTGGGCAGATCGGTGGGCGTGGACAGATGGCGGGCCGCAGACCGGTAGACGCTGGCCAGCGGGCAAGAATCAGCAGGTCACGTGGCCTCTGCCGGGCAAGATCGCCGACGCCCTGTCAATGCTGATCGGGGCCGTTTCGTCGGACTGGAAACTAGGGTCGGAGTACGCCTGACTGGCAATGGACGGGTCGCACGCTATATCGGTGATCGCGTTCATCCAACTTGCTCGCGCCGCCGTACCGCTGGAAGAGCTATAGAGCCGAGAAGGGGCATGCCTTCCCTGGCAAGCCCCTTCTCGGATGTCGAGCTCAGTTGCGGGAGCCGCCCTTGACGAACTCGACGAAGGATCCCCAGTGCGTCGCGCTGAACGTCAGCGACGGGCCAGCGACGTCCTTGCTGTCGCGCACGCCCACGACGCCCGGAAGATCGTCGGCAACCTCGACGCAGTTGCCCTCGTTGCCGCTGTAGCTGCTCTTGCGCCAGCGGGCCGTGGCCATCTCAGTCATCGTAAGTCTCCTTGATCAGGGCGCCCACCAGATCCTCGGAGGCGCGTTCGTCCAGGGCAAGGTCCCACAGAGTCTCCCAAGCCGACGAGTAAGTCTCTACCTCGCTCGGCCGATCGAGATAGATGCTGCCGGTCATCGACTCGCCGTAGACGGTGCTGGGCTCGGCGGGACGAGTGCCCTTCGCGGGAAAGTCGAGCAGCACGAAGTTGCCGGCGACGGACGCCCGGTGCGGGCCGATGTTTGTCGGCAGCACCCGGACCTTGATGTTCGCTGCCTGGGCCACGTTGACCAGGTAGGCCAACTGGGCGCGCCAGGCTTCCAGGTCGCCGATCGGCCGATGGAGGACAGCCTCGTCGACGATCGTTTCGAAGAGCGGTGCTGCCGGACTCTTCCGGGCGAGAAGCTTCTGCCGCTCCATCCGGAGCGCGACTTTCTGCGCCACCTCCTGCGGCGTCCGGCCCGGTTTGGTCTCGAAGACCGCCGACATGTACTCGGGCGTCTGGAGCAGCCCCGGGATCAGGTTCGGCTCGTACTGTCGGATGTGGGAGGCCGCCGCCTCCATCCCCACGTACAACTCGAACCAGGCGGGGATCACATCGCCGTATGCGTGCCACCAGCCTCGGCTCTTGCTCTCTCGGGCGAGCGAGACGAGGACTTCGGTCAGGTCGGCCGAGGTGCCGTAGAGCTGGCACATGAGGTTCACGTCGTGGGTGCGCAGCGACGTGTGGCCGGCCTCCAGCCGGTACATCTTCGCCCGTGACCACTCCAGCGTCTTCGCGGCGGCTTCCAGGTTGATGCCGGCTTCCTCGCGGGCCTGCCGCAGCAGCCGGCCGAGTTGTCGACGCGGGACGGAAGATCCCGTCTCGGCCATCTGATCCCCAATCTCACCTCAGATGTCTATGTGTCTCACTTCAGCCACCCTGCACGCCCGGATGGCACGACGTCAATCTCGATGTCTGAAACCCGCGATGAGATGTTGCAGTGACGGTGCCACTACGCCACGTTGGCAGCCGAAGGGGTCGGTTGACGATTCGCCGGAGGTGCGCGATGCCCCGCTGGAAGTGGTTCCACCGCAGCAACGAGCCGGTCGATGTGGTGCAGCGGCCGACCGACAACGAGCGCCCTGGCCAAATCGGGAAGCGGAACGACGGCGCCAAGGTCCTACCGTTGGTCCGCTCTCCAGCGACCCGGGCCGCTCAGGCGCGAACAGAAAATGCCGAGAAGCGTCGTAACGGTGGCGAGCCATGAGACCGGAGCGGAGACCGGACACGCCCCTCATCGTGGCGGTGTCCTGGGCCGTCATCGACTACCACGTGGCGTACACCTGCTCGCGCTGCCGGCCGTACGGATGGTGTCCCCGGGTGGTCGTCGCCCGCGCCCGCATCCGCGCCTGGCGCAAGGCTGTTGAGCAGTGACGGAGCTGAAGCCCGGCGTGCTGCTCCTCGTCGGCAGGGCGGCGGGCGTCCAGTTCGTGAGGCCGTTCCACTTCCGGCTGATCCGCGTCCTCGACTGGAGCGCCTACGACGGGTGGACGTGGCTGGACGGCTACCAGCTCGACGAGCAGGGCGACGCCGTGTCGCGTCGGTCGATCTTCGTCAAGCGGTGCGGGTTGAGCGCAGTCTCCACTTCTCCACAACGAATCAGAGTGCTGGGGATGAGGCCGGTTCCGGCCAGCCGCCCCCACCGCCCGGCGCGGGAACGAACGGGAAGGAGGACGGGCTGATGGTGCGTGGTTGGCGGGAACACCCGCTCCCGGATGAACCTCGACGAGGCCCGGGTTGCCGTGCACCGGGAGCAGATGCTCGCCGAGGTCAGGGCATCGCGGCCGGAGCCACCACCCCATCCGATCGACCGCACCCACGGGCCGGGTCGGGAGGACCCGCGATGACCACTGACCGCACGCCCGAGTTGGTCGGCGTGCCCGCCGATCGTCTGCACCGCCGCTTCCTGGGTTGGGCGCGGTGAGCATCCTTCGGGCCGGCGACGAGAAGTTCCACTACAGCGACGGCTCGCACCGGTGGATCCCGCCGGACCCGGACTACGACCAGGAGGTCTGGGACGAGCAGGTACGCCAGCACAAGCAGGGCCACCTGAGGAACGAGCGCCCGCAGGTCCGCATCCAACGCCTGGCATGAGGCCAGCGCCCACGCACCCATGGCGTTCCACTCACGGTCGTCTGGGAGCGCGACTGGAGCGCCATGGGTGTCTGACGAGAAGTTCCACTGCGGCGACGGCTCGCCGGACCCGGACTGCGACTGGGAGGTCTGGGACGAGCAGGTACGCCAGCACAAGCAGGGCCACCTGAGGAACGAACGCCCGCAGGTCCGCATCCAACGCCTGGCATGAGGCCAGCGCCCACGCACCCATGGCGTTCCACCCACCGGCCGGGTGGTCCTCGGGTGGAACGCCATGGGTGCATCAAGGCGCCGGAGACACCCATGGCGTTCCACTCACGGTCGTCCGGGAGCGCGACTGGAACACCATGGGTGCCTGACGAGAAGTTCCACTGCGGCGACGGCTCGCCGGACCGGACTGCGACCGGGAGGTCTGGGGACGAGCAGGGCCACCTGAGGAACGAACGCCCGACGATCCTCTGAGCGCCGGCGCCCGCCGTACCGGGAAGAGGTCGTACCGTGCGGTCATGCTCTATGTCGGCCTGCTCGGCCTGGTGCTGGTCCACGTGCTGGGCCTCGCCGCGGTCGTCGCCGTCGTCTGCTTCTCGCGGTGGCTGTGGCGGTCGACGCGTCGCGGGGTGGCGGCGCTGCCGGGCCGGCTCCGTGCGGTGCCGGGCCGACTTCGGTCGCTCACGGTCGAGCCGCCGCCGGGGGCGGCCTTCAACGACGCGCGGGACGTGTGGCCGATGCCGGCGGATGACTGAGGCGCAACGGCAGGTGAGGAGGGATGTGTCGGTGATTCGCCAGCGATTGACCCGTATCGCCCTCTGGTGCTCCGGCGAGATATAGGTATGGTGGTCTATGCCCAAGGTCGTCCGCGCCACGGGATGGGGAGCGCGACCGGGTGCAGCGGCCCGATCGTTTCGAGGCCGCCTAGATCAGTTCGCGTTGAAGGTCGGAATACGCAATGGACGGACGACCGCGGGGCCCCTGAGCCCGCTGATCTGGCTACGCGTCCCTCTGGCACCGGGCCGATCGGCGAAACCTTCTCGACGGTCGGATCGGGCCTGTTCCCACCGCTTTCCTGCGTGCGGGCCCTGTGGCACGATCGTGGAACCTCCACCATCCCCGGTGTCCCATCCCCGACAGGAGAGCGAACATGTCTGGTCGAAGACTGGGCCGGCTGCTTGGCTCAATGCTGGTTTTTGCCGCCGTCATGAGTGGCGTCCTGGTCGGCGCAGGGCCGGAGCTCGGCGACATGCAGACCGCAGACGTCATCTGGAACATGCCTGCAACTCGCTGACGATCACCGTCCCGTCCGAGCAGGCGAAGGTCGATCGACGGAAGGGGCGGCATGTCCGCACAGCCCGTCAAGGGTGCGCGGTCCAATGATCACGCTTGGCTGATCACCGGGCCACTCATCCTCTTCGCCATCGTCTGCTCGACGGTGACCGGTCTGATCAGCGACCATCCGTTCGGCGGCTGGCCACTGGCGGCGCTGCTGCTGGTGGCCATGGTCGCCGCCGGGCTTCCGGTGCTCAACTTCACCGTCCGACGCCAGTCGCTCGGTGTGACGATCACCGAGATCCCGCTGGTGCTCGCGTTCTATCTGACGCGTCCGCTGACGGTGGTCGCGATCTATACCGGGGCCGCGATCCTCACCCATCTGTGGCACCGGATGGGCGTGGCGAAGTTCTGGTTCAACGTCGCCCGCGCGGCGGCCGGCTCCTCGCTCGCCGTGCTGGTGTTGCACGTGCTGCCCCCGGTCGAGGGCGTGGGCCCGCGCACCTGGCTGACGTTGTTCACCGCCGCCATCATGGTCAACCTGGTCAGCATCACGTCGGTGGCCGGCGTCTACACGCTGCTCCAGGGCTGGCAGACCGGCCGCGACGCGTTCCGCAGGGCGCCCTCCGCGCTGCTCTCCGCCGGTATCCAGATCGTCGCCGGGCTGATCGTCCTGATCCTGATCACCTCGAACTGGTGGTCGCTGGTCCTGCTGTCCGCGCTGATCACTGCGCTGACGCTGATCTACCGCGCGTACGCGCAGTTCTTCCGGCAGCACCGCACACTCTCCGACATG
Organism: Micromonospora sp. NPDC018662; assembly: GCF_044391475.1. NCBI lineage: Bacteria > Bacillati > Actinomycetota > Actinomycetes > Micromonosporales > Micromonosporaceae > Micromonospora > Micromonospora sp. NPDC018662. The sequence goes on along the minus strand of NZ_JBISAC010000002.1, from coordinate 472,210 downwards.
TACGAGTTGAGCCGCGCGGTCAGCGGCAGCGGCCAGGACGGCACGCTCGCCGACGCCCTGCTGGGCCGCGTCCGGGCGATGCTCCAGGCGGAATACGCGACGCTCTGGCTGCCGGCGCAGCGCCGGCACCCGGAGGTGCTGCTGACCTCCCGGATCGCCGATCCGGGGCTGCTCGACGTGGCGCCCACGCCCGCCGCCCTGCGTGAGCAGGTCCGTCGGGACGGGCAGACGCTGGTGCTCACCCGCGGCGCCGGCGCGGACGGGAAACTGCGCACCGCGCTCACCGAGCAGCGGGTCAAGGACGTCATCGTGGTGCCGCTCCGCTCCGGGCAGGCGGTCGTCGGCACGCTCGAGGTGGCCAACCGGCTCGGCGCCAGCAACTCGTTCAGCCGTACCGACGTGCCGCTGCTGGAGACGGTCGCCGCGCACGCCGCGGTCGCGCTGGAGAACTCCCGCCTGGTCGACCGGCTGCGGCACGACGCCGAGCACGACACGCTGACCAGGCTGCCCAACCGGCGTCGACTCATCGCGGCGGTGGGGGAGGCGGTCAAGATCCGCGCGCCCGGCGAGGTGGTGGCGCTGCTGCTCTTCGACGTCGACCGGCTGCGTCAGGTCAACGAGTCGTTGGGGCACGCGGCCGGCGACAAGGTGCTGGTCGAGGTGGCCGAACGGCTGCGCGCCTGCGCGCCCTCCTCGGCGCTGGTGGGTCGCGCCGGCGGCGACGAGTTCCTGGTGACGCTCCGGCTGGAGGGCGCCGAGGCGGCGCTGGAGCTGGCGGCCCAGCTCCGGGAGCAGATCCGCGACGAGATGGTCTTCGACGCGCTCACCCTGGACGTGGACACCGCCGTCGGCGTGGCCGTCCACCCCGACCACGGTGGGGACGCGGTGGCGCTGCTCCAGCGCGTCGACCTGGCCGCCACCGCGGCGAAGTCGGTGCCGGGCAGCGTGCAGCTCTACAGCCCGGCGCTGGAGTCGCGTTCGCTGCGCCGGCTCGGTCTCGCCGGCGACCTGCAACGGGCGCTGGCGGACGGCGAGCTGGAGGTCTACTTCCAGCCCAAGGTCACGCTGCGGGACCGCCGCCTGGTGGGCGTGGAGTGCCTGGCGCGCTGGGAGCACCCGGCGCACGGCACGGTCTCGCCCGACGACTTCGTGGCGGTGGCCGAGCACACCGGCCAGCTCGGCCGGCTCACCGAGTTCGTGCTGCGGGAGAGCCTGCGGCGCAGCCGCGACTGGAGCCACGGCGAGCAGCCGCTCTCCGTCGCGGTCAACCTCGCCGCCCGTACGCTCAACGACCAGCACTTCCCGGCGCTGGTACGGGACCTGCTGGCGGAGTACGGCGTACCGCCGCAGCGGCTCACCCTGGAGATCACCGAGGCGGGCGTGCTGGACGGCACCGAACGGCCCGTCCCGATCCTGCGCAGCCTCCGCGATCTCGGGGTGCGGCTCTCGGTGGACGACTTCGGCACCGGCAACTCGTCGCTGGCCCAACTGCGCCGGCTGCCGGTGCACGAGGTGAAGGTGGACCGGTCGTTCGTGCAGGGCATGGCGACCGACCCGGGCGACCTGGCCATCGTGAACGCGGTGGTGACGCTTTCCCAGCAGTTCGGCCTGACGGTGGTGGCCGAGGGTGTGGAGAGCGAGCTGACGCTGGAGCTGCTCCAGGACATCGGCTGCGAGATCGGCCAGGGCTTCCTGTTCAGCCGGCCGCTGCCGTACGAGCGTCTGGAGGCGTGGTTCGGCGCCCAGGTCGACCCCGAGGCGGCCGTCGCGGGGGAGCTGCCACGCCTGCGTGTGGTGCCCTGAACAGGCGCGACACCTGTCGGGGGGATCCGATTTCACCTCCGCGACGTGGTCGTGTACTGTTTCCTCTGCGCGACACCCGAAGGGTGATCGAGCAGGCCCCCTTAGCTCAGTCGGCAGAGCGTCTCCATGGTAAGGAGAAGGTCTACGGTTCGATTCCGTAAGGGGGCTCAAAGGGTCCGGCTGGACCCGCCACGGCGGTGTAGCTCAGATGGTAGAGCAAGCGGCTCATAATCGCTGTGTCGCCGGTTCAAGTCCGGCCACCGCTACTCTCGTCCTCCGGTTTGGTCCGGTGGTCGGTGGGATGGGCGCCACAGGGCGCCCACTTTGCATGTCCGCGTGGTCAGCGCGTAAGCTGACACGCCGTAGTTGATGTCCTGAGCGAGGAAGGCACTCCGCCGTGGCGAAGGCGACCGATGTCCGGCCGAAGATCACTTTGGCGTGTGTGGAGTGCAAGGAGCGCAACTACATCACGCGCAAGAACCGCCGTAACGACCCGGACCGCATTGAGATGAAGAAGTTCTGCCCCCGGGACGGCAAGCACACCGTCCACCGCGAGACCCGCTGACGCCCGACCGGCGTCGCCGGTCCGCAGCAGCTTCCGTACGCCGATCCGTCCCGGTCGACGGCCTGAGAAGGCCGCCCGACCGCGCGGATCGGCGTTCGTGTTTCCGTGTAGGTTCGCGGCATGTCCCTGGACCCGTCCTTCGTCGGCCGGACCTATCCGCCGACCGCCCCCTACCTGGTGGGCCGAGAAAAGATCCGCGAGTTCGCCACCGCCGTCGGCGCGACCGACCCGGTGCACCACGACCCGGAGGCGGCCCGCGCGCTCGGCCACCCCGACGTGGTCGCGCCGCCGACCTTCCCGGTGATCGTCACCATGGCGGCCAGCCGGCAGATCATCGAGGACCCGGCGCTGGGCGTCGACTACAGCCGGGTGGTCCACGGCGACCAGCGGTTCGCGTACACCCGGCCGGTGGTGGCCGGCGACGAGCTGGTGTGCGTCAACGTCATCGAGGACGTCACCAGCCGCGGCGGGCACGGTTTCCTGACCACCCGCACCGACGTGAGCACCGTGGCCGGTGAGCCGGTGGTCGCGGTCTGGTCCAAGATCGTCGTACGCGGGGAGGCGTGAGCATGGAACTGCCCGTCCAGACGTTCCGGGTGACCCGGGCGGACCTGGTCCGCTACGCGGGCGCCTCGGGGGACTTCAACCCGATCCACTGGAGCGACCGCACCGCCACCGGGGTGGGCCTGCCCGGCGTCATCGCCCACGGCATGTTCACCATGGCCCTGGTGGGCCGCGCGGTCGCCGGCTGGGCCGGCGCGCCGGACGCGGTGGTCGACTTCGGCGTCCGGTTCACCCGGCCGGTGGTCGTCCCGGACACCGACGAGGGCACCGAGATCGAGGTCGCCGCCGTGGTCAAGGAGGTCACCGAGGCGGGCCTGACCAGGCTCGACATCACCGCGACCTGTCGGGGCGAGAAGGTGCTGTCGCAGGCGCGGGCGCTGATCCGGACGACAGGCTGAGAACCGGTCCGACGCGCTGGGGGTGGACCGGTTGGGAAAGTCGCACGACTACCCGTACACTGGTCCGCCGTGGGGCAAGTGACCCCCGCTCGACACAACGTGTCCGGGTGGAGGTGAGTTGCCGCACAGGGGTGTAGCTCAATTGGCAGAGCAGCGGTCTCCAAAACCGCAGGCTGCAGGTTCAAGTCCTGTCACCCCTGCGCCTCAGGCCTGACCGTTCCCGTGGGTCGCGCCGCCGTTCGCGGCGGCGTCCGGCCCGTGGTGGTGGCACCGGTGGGGTGGTTCCGAGGCGTTCGGGGCCCTCCCAGCCGGTCCGCCGGCCGCGGCCCGTCGCGGGACGGTTGGTCCGGCCGGCGTGACCAACACGCCGCGCACGCCGCCCGGCGTGCGACCCCATACCCGCACGGAGGGCGAAGTGGCCGAGAAGAAGCGGCGCGGCGAGGACGACGGCGACGAGCGTCTGAACGACGACGCAACCGTCGACGGCGTGGCCGACGACGACGTGGCCGACGACGCCGCCGACGCGGACGAGCCGGTCTCCCGGGGTGGCACCGCGACCCGTAAGCGGGCCCACGCCGAGCCGGCCGAGGGCCGGAAGACCCGCAAGGACACCGAGCGGATCGGGCTGTTCGCCCGCATCGCGCGGTTCTTCCGCGAGGTCGTGGCCGAGCTGCGTAAGGTCATCTGGCCGACCCGCAAGGAGCTGCTGACCTACACCGCCGTGGTGGTCACCTTCGTGGCGGTGATGCTGGCGATCGTGGCCGGTCTGGACTACGGCTTCGCCAAGGCGGTGCTGTGGGTCTTCGGCAACCCCAGCTGACCTGCGCACAGTAATACTGACGGAAGTGAGCGAGCGTGCCTGAGTACGACGAGACCGCCGAGACCCCGGACGAGCAGTCCGCGGTGGCGACGGCGGCCAACAACGAGTCGGTCGAGGCCGCCAGCGAGCCGGAGTTCCCGACCACCGAGCCGGCGCCGGAGGAAGACTTCGACCCGGTCGCCGAGCTGCGCCAGAAGCTGCGTTACGCGCCCGGCGACTGGTACGTGGTGCACTCGTACGCCGGCTACGAGAACAAGGTCAAGACCAACCTCGAGACCCGGATCACGTCCCTCGACATGGAGGACTACATCTACCAGGTCGAGGTGCCGACCCGGGAAGAGGTCGAGGTCAAGAACGGCAAGCGGTCCCAGGTCCAGGCGAAGGTCTTCCCGGGCTACATCCTGGTCCGGATGGAGCTGACCGCGGAGTCCTACTCCTGCGTCCGGAACACCCCGGGGGTCACCGGCTTCGTCGGCGCCACCGACCGGGCCGACCGGCCGGCGCCGCTGAGCCTCGACGAGGTGCTCAAGTGGCTCGCCCCGGCGGTCGAGACCGAGCAGAAGAAGGCCAAGCCCGAGATCAAGGTCCTCGACTTCGAGGTCGGCGACTCGGTCACCGTCACCGACGGCGCGTTCGCGTCGCTGCCGGCGACGATCAGCGAGATCAACGCCGACCAGCAGAAGCTCAAGGTGCTGGTGTCGATCTTCGGCCGGGAGACCCCGGTCGAGCTGAACTTCAACCAGGTCGCCAAGATCTGACGCACGTCCGCACCGGCGGTCGGCCCACGAGGGTCGGCCGCCGGTGTCGCGTCGGACTGCGCTACTCTTGAACGTCGGCCGTCCGCACCGCGCTGACCGTGCGCGCCCGCGGCGGCGGAGAATCCCAGTTTCAAGCCCCAGGAAGAGACATGCCTCCGAAGAAGAAGCTCGTCAAGACGTTCACGCTTCAGCTGCCGGCGGGCCAGGCCACCCCGGCGCCGCCGGTCGGCCCCGCGCTCGGCCAGCACGGCGTGAACATCATGGAGTTCTGCAAGTCCTACAACGCGCAGACCGAGTCCCAGCGTGGCGACGTCGTCCCCGCCGAGATCAGCGTCTACGAGGACCGCACCTTCACCTTCGTGCTGAAGACCCCGCCCGCCGCCCGGCTGCTGATCAAGGCCGCCGGCGTGCAGAAGGGCTCGGGCGTCCCGCACAAGGAGAAGGTCGGCTCGGTGACCCGCGCCCAGCTGCGCGAGATCGCCGAGAAGAAGATGGCGGACCTCAACGCCAACGACATCGAGCAGGCCGAGAAGATCATCGCCGGCACCGCCCGGTCGATGGGCCTGACCGTCGCCGACTGATCTCGTCGTACCCGCTCCACCCGATCCGTTCGTGGGAGGGCCGCGAGTCCCGCGCGCCCGCCAGAGACCACAGGAGTCACCAGAAATGCAGCGCAGCAAGAGCTACCGCAAGGCCGCCGAGGTCATCGACCGGTCGAAGCTCTACGCCCCCGCCGAGGCCGTCAAGCTGGCCAAGGAGAACACCAACGTCAAGTTCGACGCCACGGTCGAGGTCGCGATGCGCCTCGGCGTCGACCCCCGCAAGGCGGACCAGATGGTCCGCGGCACGGTCAACCTGCCGCACGGCACCGGTAAGACCGCCCGCGTGATCGTCTTCGCCGCCGGCGCGAAGGCCGAGGAGGCCGCCGCCGCGGGTGCGGACGAGGTGGGCACCGACGAGCTGGTCGCCCGTATCCAGGGTGGTTGGCTGGACTTCGACGCGGCGATCGCCACGCCGGACCAGATGGCCAAGATCGGCCGGATCGCGCGGATCCTGGGCCCGCGCGGTCTCATGCCGAACCCGAAGACCGGCACCGTGACCATGGACGTCACCAAGGCCGTCGCGGACATCAAGGGCGGCAAGATCACCTTCCGGGTGGACAAGCACTCCAACCTGCACCTGATCATCGGCAAGGCCTCCTTCTCGGAGAACCAGCTGGTCGACAACTACGCCGCGGTGCTGGACGAGGTGCTCCGCGCCAAGCCGTCCGCGGCCAAGGGCACCTACCTCAAGAAGGTCACCCTGACCACCACCATGGGCCCGGGCGTCCCGGTCGACCCGAAGGTGATCAAGAACCTGCAGGAGGGCTCGGCCGAGGGCTGAGCACGCGCTTCCCGGACGGGGCCCCGCCACCACCACGTGGCGGGGCCCCGTCCGTCTGTCCGTTGTGGCAGGCTCGGCGCATGCGGCTCGACGGCGTCTGGCTCCGCTACCACCGGCACGGCCCGTGGGTGCTGCGAGAGATCGACGCGACAATCGATCCGGGCGAGGTCGCGGTCGTGCTCGGCCGCAACGGCGCGGGCAAGTCCACGCTGCTCCAGCTCGCCGCCGGGGTGCTGCGGCCGAGCCGGGGGCGGGTGGTCGACCGGCCGGCGGCCGTCGGCTGGGTGCCGGAGCGGTTCCCCGCCGACCAGCCGTTCACCGTCGGCGCCTACCTGGCCGCCATGGGCCGCGTCGCCGGCCTGCCCGGTCCCGCCGCCGACCGGGCGGTGCGTCACTGGGTGGAGCGGCTGGGCCTGACCCGCTTCTCCGACGTGCGCCTGCCGCAGCTCTCCAAGGGCACCGCGCAGAAGGTCGGCCTGGCGCAGGCGCTGCTGCGCCCGCCCGGCCTGCTGATCCTCGACGAGCCCTGGGAGGGTCTCGACGCGGCGGCCCGCGAGCTGGTCCCCGAGATGATCGGCGAGGTGCTGGCCGGTGGCGGTGCGGTGCTGGTCAGCGACCACCGGGGCGAGACGGTCCGCCTGCCCGGCGCCCGGCAGTGGTCGGTCACCGACGGCACGCTGACCGAGACGGCCTCGTCCGGGGGCGCAGCCGTCGCGGTGGTCGAGCTGGCGGTGCCGGCCGCGGGGGTCGCCGCCGCCGTCGCCCGCCTGCGCGCCGACGGCCACCACGTCCTTCGGGTACGCGACCACGCCGTCCCCGCCCCCGCCACGCCACCCGGGCCGGGTCTCGGCGACCCGGCGGGCGCCGGGTCCGACGCCGGCCCGGAGACACCGGGTGCCGGCGTCGACCGCTCCGGCGCGACGTCGGAGGTGACCCGGTGATCGCCCTGGTCCGGCTGCGGTTGGCCGGCTTCGTGCGTACCGGACGGGCGCTCGCGCCGGTGCTGGCCGGCCTGCTCGTCCTGGGCATCCTCTACGGCGGCGGTGGCGGGGCCCGGCCGGCGGACGTCTACGGCGTCTCCGCGGTGGTGATCTTCCCGGTGCTGGCCTGGCAGACCAAGATCCTGCTGGACGTCGAACCCGACGTGCAGCGCCGGTTGGCCCGGGTGGTGGTCGGGCCGGCCCGGGAACGGGTGGCCGGCCTGCTCGCGGCGCTGGTGGCCGGGCTCGTCGTGGTGGCGGTCGCGCTGGCGATGCCGTGGCCGCTCGGCGCGGTGTCGGCGGCGAGCGGGCCGGCGGGCCGGCCGGCGCTCGTCGGCGTGGCGCTCGGCCTCTGGGCGCACCTGCTCGCGCTGCCGGCCGCGGTGGCTCTCGGCGCGCTGGCCAGCCGGGCGATCACCCGCAGCGCCGGCTACGGTGCGGCCGTGCTGGCGGTCGGCGCGGTCGGGGTGGTGGTGTGCGGGCTGTCCGACTCGGTGGTGCCGTGGGTGGTCCCACCGGTGATGGCGACCGCGCGGGCGGTCACCGGCCCGGTCCCGCCCGGCACCGGCCTGCTGCTCACCGGCTGGGCGGCGCTGTGGGTGACGGTGGCGCTGGCCGGCTACGCCTGGGGGCGGCGCACCCGCGCCTGACCGCCGGGTGACCGGGCCCACGCGGGGGCGATTTGGCGCGAGTGGCGCGGTCGCGTAACCTGGGGCGGTAGTTCCACCCAAAGACCGCTGGTCACCGTGCCCCGGCACGGTCGAAGGTCCCGCGACGACGGGCGACCCGCGCAGGGCGGCAAGCGAAACTCGGTGTCACGGCACGGTCCGCCGACTGTGCGCGATGATCCCGGCCCTCGCCCCGTGCGCCCCGCGCCGGGGCTTTTTCGTTGTCGTGGTGCCTCCGCCGCCGTCGCGATTCCTCGTCGCCGGCGTACCAGCTCCGAGCAACGAGAGAGGAGGGACATGGCGGACAAGCCGATCCGGGCCGACAAGGCCACGGCCGTCGCCGAGCTGACCGAGAGCTTCCGCACCTCGGGAGCCACCGTGCTCACCGAGTACCGCGGACTGACGGTCTCGCAGCTCACCCAGCTGCGACGCTCGCTCGGCAAGGAGACCAGCTACACGGTCGCGAAGAACACGCTGGCCAAGCGTGCCGCGTCCGATGCGGGCATCTCCGGCCTCGACGAGCTGTTCACCGGTCCTACCGCGCTGACTTTCGTTTCGGGCGACGTCGTCGAGGCGGCGAAGGGGCTTCGCGACTTCGCGAAGGCCAACCCGAAGCTCGTCATCAAGGGCGGTGTCTTCGAGGGCAAGGCCATTTCCGCGGCCGAGGTCACGAAGCTCGCCGACCTGGAGTCCCGCGAGGTGCTGCTGGCCAAGCTGGCCGGCGCCATGAAGGGCAACCTGAGCAAGGCTGCGGCCCTGTTCCAGGCTCCGCTCTCCAAGGCCGCCCGCGCGGCGGCCGCCCTGGCGGACAAGAAGCGCGAGCAGGAGGGCGCCGAGGCGGCCTGAGGCCCCGCGGCGCACCCACGTTCTTAGTTTCCATTTTGAGAAAGGACGCCAGACATGGCGAAGCTCAGCACTGACGAGCTGCTCGACGCGTTCAAGGAGATGACGCTGATCGAGCTCTCCGAGTTCGTGAAGCAGTTCGAGGAGACCTTCGAGGTCACCGCCGCCGCTCCGGTCGCGGTCGCCGCGGCCGGCGGTGCCGGTGGCGCTGCCGCCGCCCCGGCCGAGGAGGAGAAGGACGAGTTCGACGTCATCCTCGACGCCGACGGTGGCAAGAAGATCCAGGTCATCAAGGTCGTGCGTGAGCTGACCGGCCTGGGCCTCAAGGAGGCCAAGGACCTGGTCGAGGCCGCTCCGAAGGCCGTCCTGGAGAAGGCCAACAAGGAGACCGCCGAGAAGGCCAAGGCCAAGCTCGAGGGCGAGGGCGCCAAGGTCACCCTCAAGTGACCTTGTGTTGACCTGACGCGCGTCCGGCTCACGTGAGCCGGGGCACATCGCGTCGCAGCGGGCGGTGATCCGGAAACGGGTCACCGCCCGCTGTCTTGATGTCACCCACTGGAAGCGTCGTGAGCAGGGCGTACAGGTTCCTCGTACCCGCCTCTCAGCGACGCGGGGCCGGTCGCCCGTCGGTGGGAAAGACACTCTGAGCGGTAACCGGCCCTTGACGCGGCACCGGCCGGCAGGCACGCTGGCATCAGCAAGACCTTCCGCGCTTGCAACGGCCGCCACTCGGGTAAGGGCAACGGCAGCACCACCGCCGCGGCTCCCGAGCGGACCGGCAGGAGCGTCGCGTTCCGAGCGGCCCGGGGGACCCGGTTTTCCGAGGTTCCAGGGCTTGTTCCGCGACGACCTGCGGGGTGGGCTGGACAGCGGTTAGCCTCTCGGCTACACTGCTAGTTTGCGCTGCCTTCCGACTTGACCCCTGCTCGGAAATGTCCGATTGCGGATATTTCTGGTGGGGTCATTGGAGTGCACGCGTACCAGCCGTTCTGCAGCACCGGTCCTCGGAAGGACGCATCTTGGCAGCTTCCCGCCCTGCGAAGACCAGTCGTACGTCGAGCGCTTTCGCACCCCGCCGAGTTTCATTCGGCCGGATCACCGAACACCTCGAGGTCCCCAACCTCCTCGCCATTCAGAACGAGTCCTTCGACTGGCTCGTCGGCAACGAGGCTTGGCAGGGCCGGTCGGCGGACGACCCGCACGCACGCTCGGGTCTCGCGGAGATCCTCGACGAGATCAGTCCCATTGAGGACTTCTCCGGCACCATGTCGCTCTCCTTCTCCGCTCCGCGCTTCGACGAGGTCAAGGCCTCGATCGAGGAGTGCAAGGAGAAGGACCTGACCTACTGCGCGCCACTGTTCGTGACCGCGGAGTTCACCAACAACACCACCGGCGAGATCAAGAGCCAGACGGTGTTCATGGGTGACTTCCCGATGATGACGCCGAAGGGCACCTTCATCATCAACGGCACCGAGCGCGTCGTGGTCAGCCAGCTCGTCCGCTCGCCGGGCGTCTACTTCGACAAGCAGCCGGACAAGACCTCCGACCGCGACCTCTCCAGCGTCAAGGTCATCCCGAGTCGGGGTGCCTGGCTGGAGTTCGACATCGACAAGCGCGACACGGTCGGCGTACGCATCGACCGCAAGCGTCGGCAGGCCGTCACCGTCCTGCTCAAGGCCATCGGGTGGTCCGCGGAGCGCATCCGCGAGAAGTTCGGCTGGTCCGAACTCATGATGACCACGCTCGAGAAGGACCACATCGCCGGCCAGGACGAGGCGCTGCTCGACATCTACCGGAAGCTCCGCCCTGGCGAGCCGCCGACCCGTGAGAACGCCCAGACCCTGCTCGACAACCTCTTCTTCAACCCGAAGCGGTACGACGTCGCCAAGGTCGGGCGCTACAAGTTCAACAAGAAGCTCGAAGTCGACGTGCCGATGAACACCGGCACGCTGACCGAGGACGACATCGTCGCCACCGTGGAGTACCTCTGCCGGCTGCACGCCGGTGAGGACGGCTACGAGGCCGACGACATCGACCACTTCGGCAACCGTCGCCTGCGCACCGTGGGCGAGCTGATCCAGAACCAGGTCCGGGTGGGTCTCTCCCGGATGGAGCGGGTCGTCCGCGAGCGGATGACCACCCAGGACGTCGAGGCGATCACGCCGCAGACCCTGATCAACATCCGCCCGGTGGTGGCGGCGATCAAGGAGTTCTTCGGCACGTCGCAGCTGTCCCAGTTCATGGACCAGACCAACCCGCTGGCGGGTCTGACCCACCGGCGCCGGCTGAGCGCGCTCGGCCCGGGTGGTCTGTCCCGTGAGCGGGCCGGCTTCGAGGTCCGGGACGTGCACCCGTCCCACTACGGCCGGATGTGCCCGATCGAGACGCCGGAAGGCCCGAACATCGGCCTGATCGGCGCGCTCTCCACGTTCGCCCGGGTCAACCCGTTCGGCTTCATCGAGACGCCGTACCGGAAGGTCATCGACGGTCGGGTCACCGACCAGATCGACTACCTGACCGCGGACGAGGAGGACCGGTTCGTCAAGGCGCAGGCCAACGCGCCGCTGCGGTCGGACGGCACGTTCGCCGAGGACCGCGTCCTGGTCCGCCGTAAGGGCGGCGAGACCGAGGACGTGGCGCCCGGGGCCGTCGACTACATGGACGTGTCGCCGCGGCAGATGACCTCGGTCGCCACCGCGATGATCCCGTTCCTGGAGCACGACGACGCCAACCGCGCGCTCATGGGCGCGAACATGCAGCGTCAGGCGGTGCCGCTGGTCAAGGCCGAGGCCCCGCTGGTCGGCACCGGCATGGAATACCGGGCGGCCGTGGACGCCGGCGACGTGGTCGTCGCCGAGGTCGGCGGTGTGGTCGAGGACCTGTGCGCGGACTACATCACCGTGCACCAGGACGACGGCCACCGCCGGACGTACCTGCTGCACAAGTTCCGCCGCTCCAACGCCGGCTCCTGCGTCAACCAGAAGCCGGTCGTCTTCGAGGGTGACCGCGTCGAGGCCGGCCAGGTCGTCGCCGACGGTCCCTGCACCGACGAGGGCGAGATGGCGCTCGGGCGCAACCTGCTCGTGGCGTTCATGTGCTGGGAGGGCCACAACTACGAGGACGCGATCATCCTGTCGCAGCGCCTCGTGCAGCAGGACGTGCTCACCTCGATCCACATCGAGGAGCACGAGGTCGACGCCCGGGACACCAAGCTCGGCCCGGAGGAGATCACCCGCGACATCCCGAACGTCAGCGAGGAGATGCTCGCCGACCTCGACGAGCGCGGCATCATCCGGATCGGCGCCGAGGTCGTCCCCGGCGACATCCTGGTCGGCAAGGTCACGCCGAAGGGCGAGACCGAGCTGACCCCGGAGGAGCGGCTGCTCCGCGCGATCTTCGGTGAGAAGGCGCGTGAGGTCCGGGACACCTCGCTGAAGGTGCCGCACGGCGAGACCGGCACGGTCATCGGTGTGCGTACCTTCTCCCGCGAGGACGGCGACGAGCTGCCCCCGGGCGTGAACGAGCTGGTGCGGGTCTACGTGGCCCAGAAGCGCAAGATCCAGGACGGTGACAAGCTCGCGGGCCGCCACGGCAACAAGGGCGTCATCTCCAAGATCCTGCCGGTCGAGGACATGCCGTTCCTGGAGGACGGCACCCCGGTCGACATCGTGCTGAACCCGCTCGGTGTGCCCTCCCGCATGAACATCGGTCAGGTCCTGGAGACCCACCTCGGGTGGGTGGCCAAGACCGGCTGGAGCGTGGACGGCGACGACGCGGAGTGGAAGCGCCAGCTCAAGTCGATCAACGCGCACGAGTCCGAGCCGGACACCAACGTGGCCACCCCGGTCTTCGACGGTGCCCGCGAGGAGGAGATCTCCGGCCTGCTGGCGTCGACCCTGCCCAACCGGGACGGCAAGCAGCTCATCGGGCGCACCGGCAAGGCGCAGCTGTTCGACGGTCGTTCCGGCGAGCCGCTGCCCGACCCGATCGCGGTCGGCTACGTCTACATCCTGAAGCTCAACCACCTGGTCGACGACAAGATCCACGCCCGGTCGACCGGCCCGTACTCGATGATCACGCAGCAGCCGCTGGGTGGTAAGGCGCAGTTCGGTGGCCAGCGCTTCGGCGAGATGGAGTGCTGGGCCATGCAGGCGTACGGCGCCGCCTACGCCCTGCAGGAGCTGCTGACCATCAAGTCCGACGACGTCCTCGGCCGGGTCAAGGTCTACGAGGCGATCGTCAAGGGCGAGAACATCCCCGAGCCGGGCATCCCGGAGTCGTTCAAGGTGCTGCTCAAGGAGCTGCAGTCGCTGTGCCTCAACGTCGAGGTGCTCTCCAGCGACGGTGTGGCCCTGGAGATGCGCGAGACCGACGACGAGGTGTTCCGGGCCGCGGAGGAGCTGGGCATCGACCTGTCCCGGCGCGAGCCGAGCTCGGTCGAAGAGGTCTGAGGCGGTGATTCGGGGGCCGGCTCGCCGGCCCCCGATCCCGCCCGTTAGCTAGCAGTACAGACGACGACATAGGGGACACAGTGCTCGACGTCAACTTCTTCGACGAGCTGCGCATTGGTCTCGCCACCGCCGACGACATCCGTCAGTGGTCCCACGGCGAGGTCAAGAAGCCCGAGACCATCAACTACCGCACCCTCAAGCCGGAGAAGGACGGGCTCTTCTGCGAGAAGATCTTCGGTCCGCAGCGGGACTGGGAGTGCTACTGCGGTAAGTACAAGCGGGTCCGCTTCAAGGGCATCATCTGTGAGCGCTGCGGCGTCGAGGTGACCCGCTCCAAGGTTCGCCGGGAGCGGATGGGTCACATCGAGCTGGCCGCTCCGGTGACCCACATCTGGTACTTCAAGGGCGTGCCGAGCCGGCTGGGCTACCTGCTGGACCTCGCCCCCAAGGACCTCGAGAAGATCATCTACTTCGCCTCGTACGTCGTGACGAGCGTGGACGCCGAGTCGCGTCACCGTGACCTCTCGACCATCGAGAACGAGATCCTGGCCGAGAAGCGGCAGTCGGAGAACAGCCGCGACTCGGAGATCGAGAAGCGGGCCGCCAAGCTGGAGGCCGACCTGGCCGAGCTGGAGGCCGAGGGCGCGAAGGCGGACGTCCGGCGCAAGGTCAAGGAGGGCGGAGAGCGCGAGATGCGCCAGATCCGCGACCGGGCCCAGCGCGAGATCGACCGCCTCGACGAGGTCCTCGACACGTTCCGCAAGCTGGAGCCGAAGCAGCTGGTCACCGACGAGCTGCTCTACCGCGAGCTGCGCGACCGCTTCGGTGAGTACTTCACCGGCAGCATGGGCGCCGAGGCCATCAAGGCGCTGGTCCAGAACATGGATCTCGGCGCCGAGGCGGAGAACCTGCGCGAGACCATCCGCTCCGGCAAGGGCCAGCGGAAGATCCGCGCGCTCAAGCGGCTGAAGGTCGTGGCGGCGTTCCAGAACACCCGGAACTCCCCGCTCGGCATGGTGCTGGACTGCGTCCCGGTCATCCCGCCGGACCTGCGCCCGATGGTGCAGCTCGACGGTGGCCGCTTCGCGACCTCCGACCTGAACGACCTCTACCGCCGGGTGATCAACCGGAACAACCGCCTCAAGCGACTGATCGACCTCGGCGCGCCCGAGATCATCGTCAACAACGAGAAGCGGATGCTCCAGGAGGCCGTCGACGCGCTGTTCGACAACGGTCGTCGTGGTCGTCCGGTCACCGGCCCGGGCAACCGGCCGCTGAAGTCGCTCTCCGACATGCTCAAGGGCAAGCAGGGCCGGTTCCGCCAGAACCTGCTGGGCAAGCGCGTCGACTACTCCGGCCGTTCGGTCATCGTGGTCGGCCCGAAGCTCAAGCTGCACCAGTGCGGCCTGCCCAAGCAGATGGCGCTGGAGCTGTTCAAGCCGTTCGTGATGAAGCGGCTGGTCGACCTCAACCACGCGCAGAACATCAAGTCCGCCAAGCGGATGGTCGAGCGGCAGCGCCCGGTCGTGTGGGACGTGCTGGAAGAGGTCATCGGCGAGCACCCGGTGCTGCTGAACCGCGCGCCGACCCTGCACCGGCTGGGCATCCAGGCGTTCGAGCCGCAGCTGGTCGAGGGCAAGGCCATCCAGATCCACCCGCTGGTCTGCACCGCGTTCAACGCCGACTTCGACGGTGACCAGATGGCGGTCCACGTGCCGCTGTCCGCCGAGGCCCAGGCCGAGGCGCGGATCCTGATGCTGTCGTCGAACAACATCCTCAAGCCGGCCGACGGCAAGCCCGTCACCATGCCCACCCAGGACATGGTCATCGGCCTCTACCACCTCACCCACCTCACTCCGGGTGGCACGGGCGAGGGCCGGGCGTTCAGCTCGGACGCCGAGGCGCGGATGGCGTACGACAACGGCGAGCTGCACCTGCAGACCCCGGTCAAGATCCGGCTGCACGACGTGGTCGGGGTCGACAACGGCGCCGGCGCCGAGCCGTGGACCGCGCCCGAGGGCTGGGTCGAGGGCGAGCCGGTGACGGTGGAGACCACGCTGGGCCGGGTCCTGTTCAACGAGACGCTGCCCCCGGGCTACCGCTTCGTGAACTACGAGATCCGCAAGGGCCAGCTCTCCGCGATCGTCAACGACCTCGCCGAGCGCTTCCCGAAGGTGGCCCTGGCGGCCACCCTGGACGGGCTCAAGGAGGCCGGTTTCCACTGGGCCACCTGGTCCGGCGTCACCATCGGCATGGAGGACGTCATCGCTCCGCCGCGCAAGCGGGAGATCCTGGAGCGGTACGAGAAGGAAGCCGACCGGATCGACAAGCAGTACCAGCGTGGTCTGATGACCGCCGAGGAGCGCCGCGGCGAGCTGATCGAGATCTGGACCAAGGCGACCAACGAGGTCGCCAAGGAGATGGACACCGCGCTGCCGCAGGAGAACCCGCTGTGGAAGATGATCAACTCGGGTGCCCGCGGTAACCTGCTCCAGCTCCGGCAGATCGCGGCGATCCGTGGTCTGGTGGCCAACCCGAAGGGTGAGATCATCCCGCGGCCGATCAAGGCCTCGTACCGGGAGGGTCTGTCCGTGCTGGAGTACTTCATCTCCACGCACGGTGCCCGTAAGGGCCTCGCGGACACCGCCCTGCGTACCGCCGACTCGGGTTACCTGACCCGTCGTCTGGTGGACGTCTCGCAGGACGTCATCATCCGCGAGGAGGACTGCGGCACCGACCGGGCCATCCCGATGCAGATCGGTGAGCACCTGGACGGCAAGCTGGTCGTGCACGAGCACGCCGAGACCAGCGTGCACGCCCGGACGCTGGCCGACGACATCAAGGGGCCGGACGGCACCGTGGTGGCGCACCGCGGCCAGGACATCAACTCCATCGGCGTCGACGCGATCGTCGCCGCCGGCGTGGAGACGGTACGGGTGCGCAGCGTGCTCACCTGCGAGTCGAAGCTGGGCGTCTGCGGTGCGTGCTACGGCCGCTCGCTGCCGACCGGCAAGACCGTGGACGTCGGCGAGGCGGTCGGCATCATCGCCGCCCAGTCGATCGGTGAGCCGGGTACGCAGCTGACGATGCGTACCTTCCACACCGGTGGTGTCGCGGGTGAGGACATCACCCAGGGTCTGCCCCGTGTCCAGGAGATCTTCGAGGCCCGGGTGCCGAAGGGCAAGGCGCCCATCGCCGACACCCCGGGTCGCATCCGGATCGAGGACGGCGAGCGGTCCCGCAAGATCGTGGTCATCCCGGACGACGGCAGCGACGAGATCGTCTACGACAAGATCTCGAAGCGGGTCCGGCTCCGGGCGCACGACGGCGACCACGTCGAGGTCGGCGAGAAGCTCACCGAGGGCACCATCGACCCGCACGAGCTGCTGCGCATCCTCGGCCCGCGCGCGGTCCAGGTCCACCTGACCCAGGAGGTCCAGGAGGTCTACCGCTCGCAGGGTGTGCTCATCCACGACAAGCACATCGAGATCATCATCCGCCAGATGCTCAAGCGGGTGACGGTCATCGACTCCGGCTCGACCGAGTTCCTGCCGGGCGTGCTGGTCGACCGGGCGCTGTTCGAGTCGGAGAACCGCCGACTCGTCGGTGAGGGTGGCGAGCCCGCCGCCGGTCGTCCGGTGCTGATGGGTATCACCAAGGCCTCGCTGGCCACGGATTCCTGGCTGTCGGCGGCCTCCTTCCAGGAGACCACCCGGGTGCTGACGGACGCGGCGATCCACGCCCGCAGCGACTCGCTGATCGGCCTCAAGGAGAACGTGATCATCGGAAAGCTCATCCCGGCCGGTACCGGCATCAGCAAGTACCGCAACGTCCGGGTCGAGCCGACCGAGGAGGCGAAGGCCAAGGTCTACTCGATGACCGGCTACCCGGAGACCGACTACGGCTTCGGGCCGGCCAGCGGCCAGGCGGTGCCGCTGGACGACTTCGACTTCGGGTCGTACCGCTAACCCGCACGAACGACGAGGCCCCCGGCGGATGCCGGGGGCCTCGTCGTGTCTCCGGTGCGCCATCTGAAGAGAAACCTCTCGAGGTTTCGAGGTGACCACGACCGTCACGCAGACCGCGTCGATCGCGCTCGGCGCGTACCTGATCGGTGTGGTCGACTACCGGGCGGTGCTGCTCGTCGAGGCTGTCGTGGTGGTCGTGGCGGCGCTGCTTCTGTTTCGGGCCGGCCGCTTCGCCGAACCGCCGGTCGGATCGGGGCACAATGGGGGACATGACGACCGTGCCCGGGCAGGTGCCCGTCGTGCCGCAGGCGCATCGCCATCCGCACGATCCTGAGCCGGTCCGCTCGACCAAGGCCCGCGCGGTCTTCGCCCTCGGCCTGATCGGGGCGCTGACCGGGTTCTTCGTCGGCGGGGTGGTGCCGGCCACGCTCGCGCTGACCCTGGCCCGGCAGGCCCGCCGGGAGGCGTACGCCTCGGGGGGTTACCTGACCGGCGCCGACTGGCTGCGCCGCGGCGAGCGGCTGGCCCGGGTCGGCCTGGTGCTGACCGCCGTGGCGGTGGTGGCCGCGGTGGTGATCGGGGTGGTCCGGCACGCCGACGCCTCGTTCGGGCACGACTTCGCCCCCACCTTCGACTGACCGGGCGGGGGAGTGGTGCCGCGCCGGCCCACCCGGCCGTGACCGGCGGCGGTAGCCTGGCCGGTGTCCGCCGCGCGGCGGGTGAGGCATGTGGACTCGGGAGGCCCCTGTGACGGAACCGGCTGCGCCGCCGGGAGGCGACCCGACCCGTCCCGGGGCCGGACCGGACGCCGCCGCGTCGCCGGGTCCCGACCCGGTCAGCCCCTGGGCCGCGCCGCAGCACCCGCAGTCGTTCCCGCCGCCCGCTTCCCCGCCGTCGACGCCGGGACCCGACGGTCCGGCCGACGCGCGGCCGCAGTCCGCGCCGCCGCAGTCGGCCCAACCGCAGTCCGCGCCGCCGGGGCCGTGGCCGCCCGCGGGGCCGTACCGGCCGGGGCCGCTCGACCCGGCCGCCACGCCGTACCACCCGGGGCCGCAGCACGGGGGCGCGCACGATCCGCACTCCGCCCCGACCGGGGGGTACCCGCACGGCCCGGCGTACCACCCGGGGCAGCCGTCGCCCGGGGCGTACCCGGGACACGGGCCCGGCCACGGCAGCGGGTGGGGGCCGCCGGCGCTCCCGCCGCCCCCGCGTGAGGCGCCCCGGCCGCCGAAGCGGGTCGACGCGGTGCCGGGCACCCCGTTCGGGGTGGTCCACCTGGACGTGCCGCCGGTCACCTCCGGGCTGGCGATCGGCTCGCTGGTCACCGGCATCGCCTCGATCCTGGTGTCGCTGCTGGTCCTCTGCTTCGGCATCGCCGGGCCGGACTACGGCGGCGCGTGGGCGGCCGGCGCCTTCACGGTGCTCGGGGCGCTGGCCGGGGTCGGGGCGATCGTGGCCTGGCTGCTCGCCCGCCGGCAGATCCGGCGCCCGGCGCCGCCGCCGGCGGTCCGGTTCACCGGTGGCGGCCTGGCCGTGGCCGGGCTGAGCTGCGGTGCGGTGGGGCTCCTGCTGAGCCTGCTCGGGCTCGGGATCGCCCTGGTGGTGCAGATCACGTGACCGCTCGCGTGTCGCTGACCGGTTGAGGGGGAGATGTCCGGGTCTCCGGGGTCCGCCCGGTGCCGGGGCCGCCGGGCCGCCGGCCGGACGAGCCGGTACACTTGTGTCCGTAGGTGCCTGTCGGGGGCGCACCGGTGATCCGGAAGCCGACCGGTGGGGCTGCGGCGCAGTCCTCCCGAGTCGATCCGTTTTGACCGGCGCGGCTGTGGTAGGTACTCTTTCCCCTTGCGCCCGGGCTCGCCCGGGCAATGCGTGCGTGCGCTGGAGCCGCTCAGTCGGTGATCGTGTGGTCGCACCACCAAAGACCAAAATCCGGTACGACGCGTCAGCGGCCGGCACCGGGACCGTGACTCGGGCGACACGCCCGACCGCGGGTGCTGGGACCCCCGTCAGGTGGCCCCGGCTGGAATGTAGGAGAGCCGTCCATCAGGCCGGCTAAGAGCAGACGGCGCGGTCGCCTCGCAGCGGCCGAAGGGAGCGGAGAAACCCGGTGCCCACCATTCAGCAGCTGGTCCGAAAGGGCCGACAGGCCAAGACGACCAAGACCAAGACCCCTGCGCTCAAGGGGTCTCCCCAGCGGCGCGGTGTGTGCACCCGCGTGTACACCACCACCCCGAAGAAGCCGAACTCGGCGCTGCGCAAGGTCGCTCGTGTCAAGCTCAGCAGCCAGATCGAGGTGACCGCCTACATCCCGGGCGTCGGCCACAACCTGCAGGAGCACTCGATCGTGCTCGTGCGTGGCGGCCGTGTGAAGGACCTCCCCGGCGTGCGGTACAAGATCGTTCGCGGCTCGCTGGACACCCAGGGTGTCCGCAACCGCAAGCAGGCTCGCAGCCGCTACGGCGCGAAGAAGGAGAAGAGCTGACATGCCGCGTAAGGGACCCGCTCCGCGGAAGCCGCTGGTCGCTGACCCGGTGTACAACTCGCCCCTGGTCACCCAGCTGGTGAACAAGATCCTGCTGCGCGGCAAGCGTCAGCTCGCCGAGCGCATCGTGTACGCCGCCCTGGAGGGCTGCCGCGAGAAGTCCGGCACCGACCCCGTCGTCACGCTCAAGCGCGCGATGGACAACGTGAAGCCGACCCTCGAGGTGCGCAGCCGCCGGGTCGGTGGCGCCACCTACCAGGTTCCGGTCGAGGTCCGGCCGGCCCGTGCGACCACGCTCGGTCTGCGCTGGCTGGTGACCTACTCCCGGGCCCGGCGCGAGAAGACCATGATCGAGCGGCTGATGAACGAGCTGCTGGACGCGAGCAACGGCCTCGGCGCCGCCGTCAAGCGGCGCGAGGACACGCACAAGATGGCCGAGTCCAACAAGGCCTTCGCGCACTACCGCTGGTAACACCTGAGGTTCCGGCGCCCACCAGGCGCCGGAACCACCACCAGTTGTGTCGAGACGACGATAAGTAGGGATTGAAGTGGCCGCCGCAGACGCGCTCGCCAACGTACGCAACATCGGCATCATGGCGCACATCGATGCCGGTAAGACCACGACCACCGAGCGAATCCTCTTCTACACCGGCATCACGTACAAGATCGGCGAGGTCCACGAGGGCGCCGCCGTCATGGACTGGATGGAGCAGGAGCAGGAGCGCGGTATCACCATCACTTCCGCCGCCACGAAGTGCGAGTGGAAGGGCCACACGATCCAGATCATCGACACGCCCGGCCACGTCGACTTCACGGTCGAGGTGGAGCGGTCGCTGCGTGTTCTGGACGGTGCGGTCGCGGTGTACGACGGCGTGGCCGGTGTGGAGCCCCAGACGGAGAACGTCTGGCGGCAGGCGGACAAGTACAACGTCCCCCGCATGTGCTTCGTCAACAAGCTCGACCGGACCGGCGCCGACTTCTTCCGCTGCGTGCAGATGATGATCGACCGGCTCAACGCCACCCCCCTGGTGCTCCAGATCCCGATCGGCCTCGAGGGCGACCACATCGGCGTCGTCGACCTGATCGGCATGCGCGCCCTCACCTGGCGCGGGGAGACCCAGAAGGGTGAGGACTACGCGATCGAGGAGATCCCGGCCGAGCTGGCCGACTCCGCGGCCGAGTGGCGCGAGAAGCTGATGGAGACCCTCGCCGACGTCGACGACTCGGTGATGGAGAAGTACCTGGAGGGCGAGGAGATCTCCGCCGAGGAGACCAAGGCCGCCATCCGCCGGGCCACCATCGCCGGCAAGGCCAACCCCGTGCTCTGCGGTTCGGCGTTCAAGAACAAGGGCGTCCAGCCCATGCTCGACGCCGTCATCGACTTCCTGCCGTCGCCGCTGGACGTCCCGGCGATCGAGGGTACGGCCACCGACGGCGAGACGCCGATGCTGCGGAAGCCGTCCCCCTCCGAGCCGTTCTCCGGCCTGGCGTTCAAGATCCAGACCGACAAGCACCTCGGTAAGCTCACCTACGTCCGGGTCTACTCCGGCGTGGTCGAGTCCGGGTCCCAGGTGGTCAACTCCACCAAGGACCGCAAGGAGCGGATCGGCAAGATCTACCAGATGCACGCCAACAAGCGGGAGGAGCGCGGCTCCGCCAAGGCTGGCGACATCATCGCGGTCCAGGGTCTGAAGCAGACCACCACCGGTGACACCCTGTGCGACCCGGCGAACCCGGTCATCCTCGAGTCGATGACGTTCCCGGAGCCGGTCATCGAGGTGGCCATCGAGCCGAAGACCAAGGCCGACCAGGAGAAGCTCAGCACCGCCATCCAGCGGCTGGCCGAGGAGGACCCGACCTTCCGCGTCAAGCTGGACGACCAGACCGGTCAGACGGTCATCTCCGGCATGGGCGAGCTGCACCTGGACATCCTGGTCGACCGGATGCGCCGCGAGTTCAACGTCGAGGCGAACATCGGCAAGCCGCAGGTGGCCTACCGCGAGACCATCCGCCGCAAGGTGGACAAGGTCGAGTACACCCACAAGAAGCAGACCGGTGGGTCCGGCCAGTACGCCCGCGTGATCGTGAGCCTCGAGCCGCTGCCCATGGGCAACGACTCGCCGACCTACGAGTTCGCGAACGCCGTGACCGGTGGCCGCATCCCGCGGGAGTTCATCCCGTCGGTGGACGCCGGCGCCCAGGACGCCATGCAGTACGGCATTCTCGCCGGCTTCCCGCTGGTGGGTCTCAAGCTGACGCTGCTGGACGGCCAGTACCACGAGGTCGACTCGTCCGAGATGGCGTTCAAGATCGCCGGCTCGATGGTGATGAAGGAGGCGGCCCGCAAGGCCGACCCCGCACTGCTCGAGCCGATGATGGCCGTTGAAGTCACCACTCCCGAG
This sequence comes from Micromonospora sp. NPDC018662, assembly GCF_044391475.1. NCBI lineage: Bacteria > Bacillati > Actinomycetota > Actinomycetes > Micromonosporales > Micromonosporaceae > Micromonospora > Micromonospora sp. NPDC018662. Next base: position 450,125 of record NZ_JBISAC010000002.1, on the reverse strand, counting down.
GAGAACATGGGTGACGTCATCGGCGACCTCAACTCCCGGCGGGGCATCATCCAGGCGATGGAGGAGCGCAGCGGCGCTCGCGTCGTCCGGGCTCTGGTGCCGCTGTCGGAGATGTTCGGCTACGTCGGCGACCTGCGGTCGAAGACCCAGGGCCGGGCTAGCTACAGCATGCAGTTCGACTCCTACGCCGAAGTGCCGCAGAGCGTGGCGAAGGAGATCATCGCCAAGGCGACGGGTGAGTGACGCTCACCCCGAGCTGACCCGGTGATCCGGGGTTGGTCGCGGGAGGGTTCTCCCGCCCGCGGCCACCTCGGTCGGGTTGTGTGAATCCGGGCCTGTAGGCTTCATCGCCGCAGAACCCACAAAGGCTATCCGGCCGTCTGGCCGGAAAGGCTGTCGACAGAGTCCTACGCGCCGACCGGCGCACCGGGGCGAACGAACCAAGAAAGTCCACCAGGAGGACACCAGTGGCGAAGGCGAAGTTCGAGCGGACTAAGCCGCACGTCAACATCGGCACCATTGGTCACATCGACCACGGTAAGACGACGCTGACGGCGGCCATCACGAAGGTCCTGCACGACCAGTACCCGGACCTCAACCCGTACACGCCGTTCGACGAGATCGACAAGGCGCCGGAGGAGAAGGCCCGCGGCATCACGATCTCGATCGCGCACGTCGAGTACCAGACCGAGTCGCGTCACTACGCGCACGTCGACTGCCCCGGTCACGCCGACTACATCAAGAACATGATCACCGGTGCCGCGCAGATGGACGGCGCGATCCTGGTGGTGGCGGCGACCGACGGCCCGATGCCGCAGACCCGCGAGCACGTGCTGCTGGCCCGTCAGGTCGGTGTGCCGTACATCGTCGTGGCGCTCAACAAGAGCGACATGGTCGACGACGAGGAGCTCCTGGAGCTCGTCGAGCTCGAGGTCCGCGAGCTGCTCTCCTCGCAGGAGTACCCGGGTGACGACCTGCCGGTCGTCCAGGTCTCCGCGCTGAAGGCGCTCGAGGGCGACCCGGTCTGGACCGAGAAGCTGCTCGAGCTGATGAGCGCGGTCGACACCGCGATCCCGCAGCCGGAGCGCGAGACCGAGAAGCCGTTCCTCATGCCCGTCGAGGACGTGTTCACGATCACCGGTCGTGGCACCGTCGTCACCGGTCGTGTCGAGCGTGGCGTGCTGCTCCCGAACGAGGACGTCGAGGTCGTCGGCATCCGCGAGAAGGGCTTCAAGACCAAGGTCACCGCGATCGAGATGTTCCGGAAGACCCTGGACGACGCCCGCGCAGGTGAGAACGTCGGCCTACTGCTGCGTGGCACCAAGCGCGAGGACGTCGAGCGCGGCATGGTCGTCATCAAGCCGGGCACCACGACCCCGCACACGGAGTTCGAGGCGACGGTCTACATCCTCTCCAAGGAGGAGGGTGGCCGCCACACCCCGTTCTTCCAGAACTACCGCCCGCAGTTCTACTTCCGGACCACGGACGTCACCGGCGTCGTCACGCTGCCCGAGGGCACCGAGATGGTCATGCCGGGCGACAACACCTCGATGTCGGTGAAGCTGATCCAGCCCATCGCCATGGAGGACAACCTGAAGTTCGCGATCCGCGAGGGCGGTCGTACGGTCGGCGCGGGTCGCGTCACCAAGATCATCAAGTGAGCTGGGTAACCCCGATTAGCGTCGCCGCCGGTCGTGCGGCATACTAGTCAGGTTGCATAACGACGGTCGGTCACCTGCGTCCGGTTGAGGCTGGACCTCCGGGAGTCAGATCGTTTCGCGTGGGGTGGTTGATCGCCATCGGTGGTCAACCACCCTCGCGCGGCGTCCAGGTCGCGGTCACCGCGATCGGCGCCATGACCCACCGCGCGGTCAGAGAATCGCTCCGGAGCCTCGGGGCGGAGCCTGGTCCACGGGCGCGACACGCCCGACCGCGGGGGTCGGCGGAAGTGGGCCTGTACCAGCCGGTACAGGTGCCCGCGACACAGCGGCATCGAGAGAAGGAACAGAAGCCACCATGGCGGGACAGAAGATCCGCATCCGGCTCAAGGCCTATGACCACGAGGTCGTCGACTCCTCGGCTCGGAAGATCGTCGAGACGGTGACGCGTACCGGGGCGCAGGTCGCTGGCCCGGTGCCGCTGCCCACGGAGATCAACCGTTTCTGCGTCATCCGCTCGCCGCACAAGTACAAGGACTCGCGCGAGCACTTCGAGATGCGCACGCACAAGCGTCTGATCGACATCATCGACCCGACCCCGAAGACGGTCGACTCGCTCATGCGCCTCGACCTGCCGGCTGGCGTCGACATCGAGATCAAGCTGTAGGGATCGATCAAATGGACAGGCAAGTCAAGGGGATCCTGGGCGCCAAGCTCGGCATGACCCAGGTCTGGGACAACAACAAGGTCGTCCCCGTGACCGTGGTCGAGGCCGGCCCGTGCGTCGTGAGCCAGGTTCGTAGCGCCGACAAGGACGGCTACTCCGCCGTTCAGCTCGCCTACGGGGCCATCGACCCGCGCAAGGTCAAGAAGCCGGTCGCCGGCCACTACGCCAAGGCGGACGTCGCGCCGCGCCGGCACATCGTCGAGCTGCGCACCGCCGACGCCGCGGACTACGCGCCGGGCCAGGAGGTCACGGTCGAGGAGTTCCCGGTCGGGGCCGTGATCGACGTGACCGGCAAGACCAAGGGCAAGGGCTACGCCGGCCCGATGAAGCGGCACGGCTTCCACGGTCTGCGCGCCAGCCACGGTGTCGAGCGCAAGCACCGCTCGCCCGGTTCGATCGGCGCCTGCGCGACCCCGGGTCGCGTCTTCAAGGGCACCCGGATGGCGGGCCGGATGGGTGGCGTGCGCTACACCGTCCAGAACCTGACCGTCCAGGCGGTCGACACCGAGAACAACCTCCTGCTCGTCCGTGGCGCCATCCCGGGCCCGAAGGGCGCGCTCGTCCTGGTCCGTACCGCGGCCAAGGCGAAGGTGAAGAAGGGCGGTGTGGCCAAGTGACCACCGTTGACGTCCTCAACGTCGAAGGCGGCAAGAGCGGCTCCGTCGAGCTGCCGGCCGACATCTTCGACGTCCAGGCCAACGTCGCGCTGATGCACCAGGTCGTGGTGGCTCAGCTCGCGGCGGCCCGGCAGGGCACGCACAAGACCAAGACCCGCGGTGAGGTCTCCGGCGGTGGCCGGAAGCCTTACAAGCAGAAGGGCACCGGTCGTGCCCGTCAGGGTTCGACCCGCGCGCCGCAGTTCGCCGGCGGTGGCGTGGTCCACGGCCCGACGCCGCGCGACTACAGCCAGCGCACCCCGAAGAAGATGAAGGCCGCCGCCCTGCGTGGCGCCCTCTCCGACCGGGCCCGCGCCGGCCAGGTGCACGTCGTCGAGGCGTTCGTCTCGGGCGAGAAGCCGTCGACCAAGGCCGCCCTGGCCACGCTGACGAAGCTGACCGCCGCCCGCCGGGTGCTGGTCGTGCTGAGCAGCACCGACGAGCTGAACTGGGTGTCGCTGCGGAACCTGCGCAACACGCGGGACAGCCGGGTGCACCTGATCGAGGCCGGCCAGCTCAACACGTACGACGTGCTGGTGGCCGACGACGTGGTCTTCACCAAGGAGGCCCTGGACGAGTTCCTGGGCGTGCCCGCCGAGACCACCGAGGAGGATGGCAAGTGAGCACGATCGCCGATCCGCGTGACGTCATCGTCGCGCCGGTCGTCTCGGAGAAGAGCTACAGCGAGCTGAACCGGAACTGGTACACCTTCCTGGTGCACCCGGACGCGAACAAGACCGAGATCAAGATCGCTATCCAGCAGATCTTCAACGTCCGCGTCCTGACGGTCAACACGCTCAACCGCGAGGGCAAGCGCAAGCGGACCCGTACCGGGTTCGGCAAGCGCAAGGACACCAAGCGCGCGATGGTGAAGCTGGCTGACGGTGACCGTATCGAGGCCTTCGGCGGCCCGGTCAGCTGAGGGGTGTAGACAATGGCTATCCGTAAGTACAAGCCGACGACGCCGGGCCGGCGAGGCTCCAGCGTCGCCGACTTCGCCGAGATCACCCGGTCCACGCCGGAGAAGTCGCTGCTGGCTCCGCTGCCGAAGAAGGGCGGGCGTAACGCCCACGGCCGGATCACCACGCGGCACCACGGTGGCGGCCACAAGCGCCAGTACCGTCTGATCGACTTCAAGCGGGTCGACAAGGACGGCGTGCCGGCGAAGGTCGCCCACATCGAGTACGACCCGAACCGCACCGCGCGCATCGCGCTGCTGCACTACGCCGACGGCGAGAAGCGCTACATCCTCGCGCCGAAGGACCTGAAGCAGGGCGACCGTGTCGAGTCCGGCCCGGGCGCCGACATCAAGCCGGGTAACAACCTGCCGCTGCGCAACATCCCGGTCGGTACCACCATCCACAACGTGGAGCTGCGCCCGGGCGGCGGCGCCAAGCTGGCCCGCTCGGCCGGCGTCGGCATCCAGCTGCTCGGCCGCGAGGGCGCGTACGCGACCCTGCGTATGCCGTCCGGTGAGATCCGGCGGGTCGACGTGCGCTGCCGCGCCAGCGTCGGCGAGATCGGCAACGCCGACCAGTCGAACATCAACTGGGGCAAGGCCGGCCGGATGCGGTGGAAGGGCAAGCGCCCGACCGTCCGTGGTGTCGCCATGAACCCGGTCGACCACCCGCACGGTGGTGGTGAGGGTAAGACCTCCGGTGGTCGCCACCCGGTCAACCCGCAGGGTAAGCCCGAGGGCCGCACCCGTCGTAAGGGCCAGCCGAGCGACCGGCTGATCGTCCGCCGCCGCTACGCCACGCGTAAGCGCGGCTGAGGGAGATAAGACATGCCTCGCAGCCTGAAGAAGGGCCCGTTCGTCGACGACCACCTGCTCAAGAAGGTGGAGACGCAGAACGACAAGGGCTCGAAGAACGTGATCAAGACCTGGTCGCGGCGCTCGACGATCATCCCGGAGATGCTGGGACACACGATCGCCGTGCACGACGGACGCAAGCACGTCCCGGTCTTCGTGACCGAGGCCATGGTCGGGCACAAGCTCGGCGAGTTCGCGCTGACCCGCACGTTCAAGGGTCACGAGAAGGACGACCGGAAGAGCCGCCGGCGCTGACGCCGCGGGCATACGGATAGAGGAACAAGGGGTTACAGCGATGCCAGGAAAGGGCGACGCTCCGGTGCTTCCGGGCGCGCGGGCGGTTGCGCGGCACGTGCGCATCTCGCCGATGAAGGCGCGCCGGGTGGTCAACCTCGTCCGCGGCCTGCCCGCGAAGGAGGCTCTCACGGTGCTGCAGTTCGCGCCGCAGGCTGCGAGCGAGCAGGTGTACAAGGTGCTCGCGAGCGCGATCGCCAACGCGGAGAACAACGAGCGGCTGGACCCCGACGCGCTGCTCGTCAGCGAGGCGTTCGTCGACGAGGGCCCGACGATGAAGCGGTTCCGGCCGCGGGCGCAGGGCCGGGCCTACCGGATCCGCAAGCGGACCTGCCACATCACGGTGGCGGTCGAGGCCGTGGCTCCGGCCGCGCCGAAGAAGTCGGCCAAGAAGGCCGCTCCGGCCAACCAGGCCGAGCCGGCGCAGGCGCAGACCACGACGGAGGGTGCCGAGTAATGGGTCAGAAGGTTCACCCCACTGGGTTCCGGCTCGGCATCTCGACCGACTGGAAGTCCCGCTGGTTCGCGGACAAGCTCTACAAGGACTACATCGGCGAGGATGTCAAGATCCGCCGGATGATGTCCAAGGGCCTCGAGCGTGCCGGCATCTCCAAGGTCGACATCGAGCGCACCCGGGACCGGGTCCGCGTCGACATCCACACCGCCCGGCCGGGCATCGTCATCGGCCGTAAGGGTGCGGAGGCCGACCGGATCCGCGGCGAGCTGGAGAAGCTCACCGGCAAGCAGGTCCAGCTGAACATCATCGAGGTGAAGAACCCCGAGTCGGACGCGCAGCTGGTCGCCCAGGGTGTCGCCGAGCAGCTGTCCAGCCGGGTCAGCTTCCGTCGGGCCATGCGCAAGTCCATGCAGTCCGCGATGAAGAACCCGGCCTGCAAGGGCATCCGGGTCCAGGTCTCGGGCCGTCTCGGCGGCGCCGAGATGAGCCGGACCGAGTTCTACCGCGAGGGCCGCGTCCCGCTGCACACGCTGCGGGCCAACATCGAGTACGGCTTCTTCGAGGCCCGTACCACCTTCGGCCGGATCGGCGTGAAGGTCTGGATCTACAAGGGCGACGCCGTGCCGGGCCGTGAGGCCCCGGCCGAGGCCGCCCCGTCGCGTGGCCCGCGCCGCGACCGTGGCGACCGGCCGGACCGGCCGCGCCGTGGCCGGTCGGGCTCGTCGGGTACGACCGCCGGTGGCACCGAGGCCGGCCGCGCTGCCGCGACCACCATCGCGCAGCAGGCGGAGACGCCGGCCGGTGAGCCGGTCGACAGCAGCGCTGTCGCCGCAGCCGCCTCGGCTCCGACCCAGCCGGCAGAAACGCAGCAGGAGGGCTGACAGATGCTGATGCCGCGCAAGCCCCCGAAGGGCTTCCGCAAGCCGCACCACCCGGACCGCAGTGGCGCGTCCAAGGGTGGTAACCGGGTGGTGTTCGGCGAGTTCGGGATCCAGGCTCTTGAGCCGGCGTACGTGACCAACCGTCAGATCGAGTCGGCACGTATCGCGATGACCCGCCACATCAAGCGTGGTGGCAAGGTCTGGATCACGATCTTCCCGGACCAGGCCCTCACCAAGAAGCCGGCCGAGACCCGGATGGGTTCCGGTAAGGGTTCGCCCGAGTGGTGGGTCGCCAACGTCAAGCCGGGGCGGGTCCTCTTCGAGATGTCCTTCCCCAACGAGCAGATCGCGCGAGAGGCGATGCGTCGCGCGATCCACAAGCTCCCGATGAAGTGCCGCATTGTTACGCGCGAAGTGGGTGAATCCTGATGGCAGCGGGCGTCAAGGCCTCCGAGCTGCGTGAGCACTCCGACGAGGAGCTGGTCACGAAGCTGCGCGAGGCGAAGGCGGAGCTGTTCAACCTCCGCGTGCAGGGCGCAACCGGGCAGCTGGACAACAACCGGCGGCTGCAGGTCATCCGTCGGGAGATCGCCCGGATCTACACGATCATGCGTGAGCGTGAGTTGGGTCTCTCGACCGCGCCGACTGAGGTGACTGCATCATGAGTGAGAACACCACCACCACCGCCGACACGCGGTCCCGCCGTAAGGTTCGCGAGGGCCTCGTGGTCAGCGACAAGATGGACAAGACCGTCGTGGTCGAGGTCGAGGACCGGGTCAAGCACGCGCTGTACGGCAAGATCATGCGCCGTACCCGCAAGCTGAAGGTGCACGACGAGCAGAACTCGGCCGGCATCGGCGACCGGGTCCTGATCATGGAGACCCGGCCGCTCTCCGCCACCAAGCGGTGGCGGCTCGTGGAGATCCTCGAGAAGGCCAAGTAGCGAAGGCTCGAGCTCGGCCGGGATCGGTCGGGCGCAGGTTCCGCCAGGCTCCGGCCGCCCCCGGCGGCCGGAGAACCGGCAGACATAGGAGATAGACGTGATTCAGCAGGAGTCGCGACTGCGCGTCGCCGACAACACGGGTGCCCGGGAGATCCTGTGCATCCGGGTTCTCGGTGGCTCCGGTCGGCGCTACGCGAGCATCGGCGACGTCATCGTGGCCACGGTCAAGGACGCGATCCCCGGTGCCGGTGTGAAGAAGGGCGACGTCGTCAAGGCCGTCGTCGTTCGGACCGCCAAGGAGAGGCGGCGGCCGGACGGGTCGTACATCCGCTTCGACGAGAACGCCGCCGTCATCATCAAGGACGGCGGGGACCCGCGCGGTACCCGTATCTTCGGCCCGGTGGGCCGCGAGCTGCGGGACAAGCGGTTCATGAAGATCATCTCTCTCGCGCCGGAGGTGTTGTGACCGTGAAGGTCAAGAAGGGCGACACGGTCGTCGTCATCGCCGGCAAGGACAAGGGTGCCAAGGGCAAGGTCATCGCGGCCTACCCGCGGCAGGACAAGGTCCTGGTCGAGGGCGTGAACCGGGTCAAGAAGCACACTCGCATCAGCACCACCCAGCGTGGCGCCAAGACCGGCGGCATCGTCACCCAGGAAGCCCCGATCCACGTCTCGAACGTGATGGTCATGGACTCCGACGGCAAGCCGACCCGCGTCGGCTACCGGATCGACGACAACGGCCAGAAGGTCCGCATCGCGCGTAGCACCGGTAAGGACCTCTGATGACCACGGCTACCGAAACCAAGACCCAGCCGCGCCTCAAGGAGCGGTACCGCAACGAGATCGTGGCCGAGCTGCAGAAGCAGTACAGCTACGGCAACCCGATGCAGGTGCCGCGGATGGTCAAGATCGTCGTCAACATGGGTGTCGGCGAGGCCGCTCGCGACGCCAAGCTGATCGACGGCGCCGTCCGCGATCTGGCCACCATCACCGGCCAGAAGCCGCTGGTCCGGCGGGCGACCAAGTCCATCGCGCAGTTCAAGCTCCGCGAGGGCATGCCGATCGGCGCGAAGGTCACCCTCCGGGGCGACCGGATGTGGGAGTTCCTGGACCGGCTGCTCTCCATCGCGCTGCCGCGTATCCGTGACTTCCGCGGTCTGGACGGGCGCAAGCTCGACGGGCACGGCAACTACACGTTCGGTCTGACCGAGCAGTCGGTGTTCCACGAGATCGACCAGGACAAGATCGATCGCCAGCGGGGCATGGACATCACGGTGGTCACGACCGCCACGACCGACGACGAGGGCCGGGCGCTGCTCAAGCTCCTGGGCTTCCCGTTCAAGGAGAACTGAGATGGCCAAGAAGGCGCTGATCCTCAAGGCGGCCGCGAAGCCGAAGTTCTCGGTTCGCGCGTACACCCGCTGCCAGCGGTGCGGGCGTCCGAAGGCGGTCTACCGCAAGTTCGGTCTCTGCCGGGTGTGCATCCGGGAGATGGCCCACCGCGGTGAGCTGCCCGGCGTGTCCAAGGCTTCCTGGTAATAGCCCGGCGCGCTCCGGCGCGTCAGCTGAACTGTCTCTTCGCCGTAGGCCCCGGGCCTGGCCCGGGGAACCCCGGCGAGAAAGGTTGACGAGTTTTCATGACGATGACCGACCCGATCGCAGACATGCTCACGCGTCTGCGTAACGCCAACCAGGCGTACCACGACCGGGTGACGATGCCCTACTCGAAGATCAAGGCGAACATCGCCGAGGTCCTCAAGGCCGAGGGTTACATCGCCACCTGGTCGGTCGAGGACCCCGAGGAGGGTGCCGTCGGCAAGCGACTGGTCGTCGAGCTGAAGTACGGCCAGAACCGCGAGCGGAGCCTGGCCGGCATCAAGCGCGTGTCCAAGCCCGGTCTCCGGGTGTACGCCAAGTCGGAAGGGCTCCCGCGGGTGCTCGGCGGGCTTGGTGTGGCGATCATTTCGACGTCCCAGGGGCTGCTCACCGACCGGCAGGCCCGCAAGCGGAGCGTTGGCGGGGAAGTCCTCGCCTTCGTCTGGTAACGGGAGACAGGTAGAAATGTCGCGTATTGGACGTAAGTCGATCCCGGTGCCATCCGGCGTCGACATCACGATCGACGGCCAGACCGTCAAGGTCAAGGGCCCCAAGGGCGAGCTGAGCCACGTGCTGGCCGAGCCGATCACGGCGGAGCGGGACGAGAGCGGCGAGCTGCACGTCAACCGGCCCAACGACGAGCGCAAGGCCAAGGAGCTGCACGGCCTGAGCCGTACGCTGGTGGCCAACATGATTGTCGGGGTGACCGAGGGCTACCGCAAGAGCCTGGAGATCGCCGGCACCGGTTACCGGGTGACCGCCAAGGGCAAGGACCTGGAGTTCGCGCTCGGGTTCTCGCACCCGGTCGTGGTGCAGGCGCCGGACGGCATCACCTTCACGGTCGAGCGGCCGACGCTGTTCCACGTGGCCGGCATCGACAAGCAGCAGGTCGGCGAGGTCGCCGCCAACATCCGGAAGATCCGCCCGCCGGAGCCCTACAAGGGCAAGGGCGTGAAGTACCAGGGCGAGGTCATCCGCCGTAAGGCTGGAAAGGCAGGTAAGAAGTGAGCGCCACGCTGCTCAAGCGCCGCCGCGGCGTTGCCGCCAAGCGTGCCGTCGGGCGTGCGCGTCGGCACTTCCGGGTCCGCAAGAACGTCAGCGGCACCGCCGAGCGTCCTCGCCTCGTCGTCACCCGTTCCCTGCGGCACATGGTGGCCCAGGTCGTCGACGACACCAAGGGTCACACCCTGGCGTCGGCGTCGACCATGGACGCCTCGCTGCGCGGCGCCGAGGGCGACAAGAGCGCCCTGGCCGGCAAGGTCGGCGAGCTGCTCGCCGAGCGTGCCAAGGCCGCCGGCGTCTCGAAGGTCGTCTTCGACCGCGGTGGCAACCGGTACGCGGGGCGGGTCGCCGCGCTTGCCAAGGCCGCCCGCGAAGCCGGGCTCGAGTTCTAGAAACCCCGTCACGAGAGAGAAGGAAGGCTGCTGATGCCAGGTCAACAGCGCCGTGGCGGCGGGTCCGGTGGCAACGAGGGTGGTCGCCGCGACAACCGCCGTGAGGGCGGCCGCGGAAACGCGCCCGTCGAGAAGACCCCGCACCTCGAGCGGGTCGTCGCGATCAACCGCGTCGCCAAGGTCGTGAAGGGTGGTCGTCGCTTCAGCTTCACCGCCCTGGTGATCGTGGGCGACGGCGACGGCACCGTCGGCGTGGGCTACGGAAAGGCCAAGGAGGTGCCCGCGGCGATCGCCAAGGGCGTCGAGGAGGCCAAGAAGCACTTCTTCAAGGTGCCGCGGATCGGCCAGTCGATCCCGCACCCGGTCACGGGCGAGGACGCCGCCGGTGTGGTGCTGCTCAAGCCGGCCTCCGCCGGTACGGGTGTCATCGCCGGTGGGCCGGTGCGTGCCGTGCTGGAGTGCGCGGGCATCCACGACGTGCTCTCCAAGAGCCTCGGCTCGTCGAACCCGATCAACATCGTGCACGCCACCGTGGCGGCCCTGAAGGGGCTGGAGTCCCCCGAGCAGGTCGCGGCGCGTCGTGGCCTGCCGGTGGAGGACGTCGCGCCGGCCGCCATGCTGGCGTCGCGTGCGGGGGTGGCGTCCTGATGGCACGTCTGAAGGTCACCCAGGTCCGGTCCGGCATCGGGCGGAAGCAGAACCAGCGTGACTCGCTGCGTTCGCTCGGTCTCAAGCGGATCAACGACGTGGTGGTCAAGGAGGACCGGCCGGAGATCCGAGGCATGATCTTCACGGTCAACCACCTCGTGAAGGTCGAGGAGGTCGAGTAATGACGATCAAGGTGCACCACCTGCGTCCCGCCCCGGGGGCCAAGACCGACAAGACCCGTGTGGGTCGCGGTGAGGGCTCGAAGGGCAAGACCGCCGGACGCGGTACCAAGGGTTCGAAGGCCCGGAAGAACATCTCGCCGGCGTTCGAGGGTGGGCAGATGCCCATCCACATGCGCCTGCCGAAGATGAAGGGCTTCAAGAACAAGTTCAAGGTCGTGTTCCAGGTGGTCAACCTGGACCGGCTGGCGGAGCTCTTCCCGAACGGCGGCCAGGTCGGCCCCGTCGAGCTGGTCGAGTCCGGCGCGGTCCGCAAGGGCCACCCGGTCAAGGTGCTCGGCACCGGCGACCTCGGCGGTGTGTCCCTCCAGGTGTCGGCGCACGCGTTCAGCGCGTCGGCCAAGGAGAAGATCACCGCGGCCGGCGGCTCGGTCACCGAGCTGTAAGGGCATGTTCGTGGCGCCCGCTCAGTTGTTCGCAACTGGGCGGGCGTCATGGTCTACCGGTCGCGTGTGCGCCGGGTAACATCGGATTCGGTTTATGTAGCCGGGCACATCTGCCCGGACCGGGATCGGACTGTTAGAGTCCGTTGCCAGCCATGGATTCCGGGCACTCCGCCCGGCACCCACCCCGCCCCGCCAGGGATCGTCACCGGCGGCCCGCGTCGCGCAGGAGGAAGAAGTTGCTGTCCGCCTTTCTCAGTGCGTTCCGTACGCCTGACCTGCGCAAGAAGCTGCTGTTCACAGTAGGCATCATCGCGGTCTACCGGTTGGGCGCCACGCTGCCCAGCCCGGGCGTCTCGTACGGCAACGTGCAGAAGTGCCTCGACACCATCCAGGGCGGCGGCACGAGCCCGCTGAACCTGCTGGACCTCTTCTCCGGCGGCGCGCTGCTCCAGCTGTCGGTCTTCGCGCTGGGCATCATGCCCTACATCACCGCGTCGATCATCCTGCAGCTGCTGACGGTGGTGATCCCGCGCCTGGAGCAGCTCCGCAAGGAGGGCCAGGCCGGTCAGGCGAAGATCACCCAGTACACCCGCTACCTCACGCTGGGCCTGGGCATCCTCCAGTCCTCGGCGTTCGTGGCGCTGGCCCGCTCCGGGCAGCTGTTCAACAACCAGTGCGACCAGTTCCCGGTCGTGCCCAAGGGCACCGGCATCCCGGACTGGCTGACCCTGGTCATCCTGGTCATGACCATGACCGCCGGCACCGGCGTGGTGATGTGGCTCGGCGAGCTGATCACCGACCGGGGCGTCGGCAACGGCATGTCGGTGCTGATCTTCACCTCGATCGCGGCCCGGCTCCCCAGCGAGGGCTGGAAGATCAAGACCACCAAGGGCTGGGGGATGTTCCTCCTCGTCATCGCCCTGGTGCTGCTGGTCATCACCGCTGTCACGTTCATCGAGCAGGCCCAGCGCCGGATCCCGGTGCAGTACGCGAAGCGCATGATCGGCCGGCGGATGTACGGCGGCACGTCCACCTACATCCCGCTCAAGGTGAACCAGGCCGGCGTCATCCCGGTCATCTTCGCCTCGTCGCTGCTCTACCTGCCGACGCTCGCGCTCCAGTTCTTCGACCAGAACGACCCGGGCAAGGTCCAGGCCTGGATCCAGAACCACATCGTGAAGGCGAGCGCGCCGGAGCACATCGCGATCTACTTCCTGCTGATCATCTTCTTCACGTACTTCTACGTGTCGATCACGTTCAACCCGACCGAGGTCGCGGACAACATGAAGAAGTACGGCGGCTTCGTGCCGGGCATCCGCCCCGGCAAGCCGACCGCCGAGTACCTCGACTTCATCCTCAGCCGGATCACCCTGCCGGGTGCGCTCTACCTCGGCATCGTCGCGATCCTGCCGAACTTCTTCTTCATCTGGTTGGACAACCAGCAGTTCCAGAACTTCCCGTTCGGCGGCACCGCTGTGCTCATCATGGTCGGCGTCGGTCTGGAGACCGTGAAGCAGATCGAGAGCCAACTCATGCAGCGGAACTACGAAGGGTTCCTGCGGTAGATGCGACTCGTTCTGGTTGGCCCGCCGGGCGCGGGCAAGGGCACACAGGCGGAGTTCATCGCCGCGCACCTGTCGGTGCCGAAGATCTCCACCGGTGACATCTTCCGGGCCAACGTCACCCAGGGCACCCCGCTGGGCGTCGAGGCCAAGCGGTACATGGACGCCGGCAAGCTGGTCCCGGACGACGTCACCATCAACATGGTCCGGGACCGGCTCGCCGAGCCGGACGCCGGCGAGGGCTTCCTGCTCGACGGTTTCCCGCGCACCACGCCGCAGGCCGCCGAGCTGGACAAGCTCCTCGCCGACCTGGGCAGCGCGCTGGATCTGGTGCTGGAGCTGGTCGTCGACGACGACGAGGTGATCCGGCGGCTCTCCGGCCGGCGCACCTGCCGGGGCTGCGGCAAGATCTGGCACGTCGAGTTCGACGCGACCACCCGGGACGGCGTCTGCGACCGCTGCGGCGCGGATCTGTTCCAGCGCGACGACGACAAGCCGGAGACCATCGCCGCCCGGCTCCGGGAGTACGCCGAGAAGACCGCGCCGCTGGTCGACTACTACGGCGCCCAGGGCAAGCTGGTGGGCATCGACGCGACCGGGCCGGTGGAGGACGTCACCGTCCGCGCCATCGACGCCCTGCGGTCGTACGGCGGCTGACCTCCCACCCGGCGGATAGAGTACGAACAGCGGGGTACGCGCGACGTGCCCCGCTGTTCCGTGTAACGAAAGGTGTCGCCGTCATGCGCCGTCCCCAGCTGGACATCCAGCTGAAGACCCCCGAGCAGATCGAGCTGATGCGGGCCGCCGGTCTGGTGGTGGCCCGTGCCCTCGGCCGGATGCGGGAGGCGGTCGCGCCCGGCGTGTCGACCGCCGACCTCGACGCGATCGCCGAGGCCACGATCCGGGAGGCCGGCGCGGTCCCGTCGTTCAAGGGCTACCACGGCTTCCCGGCGTCGATCTGCTCCTCGGTCAACGAGCAGGTGGTGCATGCCATCCCGTCGCCGGAGCAGGTGCTGCGCGAGGGCGACCTGATCTCGATCGACTGCGGAGCGGTGCTGGACGGGTGGCACGGTGACGCGGCGATCACGGTGCCGGTGGGGGAGGTCGCTCCGGCCCTGCTGCGGATGGCCGAGGTGGCCGAGGACGCCATGTGGGCCGGGATCGCCGCCGCGGCCCGGGGCGCGGCCTCCGGCAAGGGCCGGCTGACCGACATCTCGCACGCGGTGGAGACCGCGGTCCGCAAGGGCGGCCGGTACGGCATCGTCGACGGCTACGGCGGCCACGGTATCGGCACGGAGATGCACCAGGACCCGCACGTGCTCAACCACGGTCGCCCCGGCAAGGGGCCGCGGCTGGTGCCCGGCCTGGCGCTCGCGATCGAGCCGATGATCACGGCGGGTTCCCCGCGTACCGTCGAACTGGCCGACGGCTGGACGGTGGTGACGCGGGACCGCTCGATGGCGGTGCACGTGGAGCACTCGATGGCGCTGCTGGCGGACGGGGTGTGGGTGCTGACCGCCGAGGACGGCGGCCGGGCCCGCCTCGGCGACCTGGTCACCTCCCGCCAGCCCGCGAACTCCCCGGCCCGCTGACCCGTCCGCCACCGGCCGGATTGCCGGCGGCTCCTCGGCCATGACCGACCTGGCGGCCCGCGGTCGTCTCGGCGATCCGGTAGGGCCGACGGCCTCGCTCTCTTTTTGCGATATACCTTCTGGTCAGATTTATGACTGAGGGGTATATCGCCCAAGAGGCGACTGTTCGCCGACGGACCTCACCCGGCGTTACGGCCCGCGGCCGAGGCCGACCGGCTGCGGCATGGCGGGTGGTGGTTGAGCGGTGGCATCCTTGCCGGCATGGACGGGCAGCGGGAGATGCGGGCGGCCGACCGCGATCGGGAAGCCGTGGCGGAACGACTCCGGGTGGCGCTGGAGGAGGGCCGGCTCGGCCTGCACGAGTACGACGAGCGGCTGGCCCGCACGTACGGCGCCCGGACCTACGGCGACCTGGACGAGGTGGTCGCCGACCTGCCGGGCCCGGCGCCGGCCGAGCGGTCGGCCGTGGTGCCCGCCACCCCGGCTCCGCCGCCCGCGCCGGCGACAGCTACCGAGCCTGGCGCGACGGGGGCGCCGGCGGTGCCCGCCGGATCGACGACGCCGGTCGAGCCGGAGGCCCGCTCGCGGCTGCTCGGGCTCTGGCTGCCCTGGCTGCGGGTGGCCGCGATACTGGTGCCGATCTGGCTGATCAGCGCGGTGGCCTCCGGGCACGTCGCCGGCGTCTGGCCGCTCTGGGTGCTGGGGCCGTGGGGCGGCCTGGTGCTGATGCAGTCGGTCGGGCTGATCGGCGTGGATCACGGCCGGAAGCGGCGCGACCGCCGCCGATAGCTGTGCCGCTGGTCACAACCGGGCCGGAAATCCGCCGTTCGAGGGATCTGGCGGCCGGCCGGTTTGGCGGCGGCGCGCGGGCGGGCGTACACTTTCAGATCGGCGCACAGCGTCCACTCCGCCATGCCCACCCTGCGCTTCGGTGGGAGTCGGAGCCGCGGCTGGCGCGGGTTCACTGATCTTGGTCAGTTCACCCGTGTAAGACGTTGTGGGCCGTCCGGAGCAACCGACGTCAGGACAGCGGAGTACATGCCGAAAAAAGACGGAGCCATCGAGATCGAGGGTCGGGTCATCGAGCCCCTGCCGAACGCCATGTTCCGGGTGGAGCTCGCGAACGGCCACAAGGTGCTGGCTCACATCAGCGGCAAGATGCGGCAGCACTACATCCGCATCCTGCCGGAGGACCGGGTCGTCGTCGAACTCTCGCCGTACGACCTGACCCGCGGGCGCATCGTCTACCGCTACAAGTAAGCCTGACGACGGCCGGGACGTCCCCGTATCCGTCTTCGACGTCCGGGTCGCGATCCGTCGCGCTCCGGGCCAGATGGGAAGTAAGGCAACCGTGAAGGTCAAGCCGAGCGTCAAGAGGATCTGCAACAAGTGCCGGGTGATCCGTCGGCACGGCCGGGTCATGGTCATCTGCAGCGACCCGCGTCACAAGCAGCGCCAGGGCTGACGCCCCACACCACCAGCTCGTCCCAGCCGCGGACGGTGCGCGTCACGCGTATCCCTCTCGTGGTTGACCCCCGGTCGGAGGCCGGGGCCCGCTCGGGCAGCGGGGTGGGACGGGTCCACACCTCCGCCACAAACCATGAGGAGTACGCCCGCACATGGCACGTCTAGTCGGCGTGGATCTCCCCCGCGAGAAGCGGATGGAGATCGCGCTCACCTACATCTTCGGGGTCGGTCGTACCCGCGCCCTGGAGACCCTCGCCGCGACCGGCATCTCGCCGGACAAGCGCGTTCGGGACCTCACGGACGAGGAGCTCGTCGAGCTCCGGAACCACATCGAGGGCAACTACAAGGTTGAAGGCGACCTGCGCCGCGAGGTCGCCGCTGACATCCGCCGCAAGGTCGAGATCGGCTGCTACGCCGGCATCCGGCACCGCCGCGGTCTGCCCGTGCGCGGTCAGCGCACCAAGACCAACGCGCGGACCCGGAAGGGCCCGAAGCGGACCGTGGCCGGCAAGAAGAAGCCCGGCAAGAAGTAACTAGGAGCGCACAGACTTATGCCACCGAAGGCTCGTGCCGGAGCCGCCGTCAAGAAGGTCCGGCGCAAGGAACGCAAGAACGTCGCCCACGGGCAGGCGCACATCAAGAGCACCTTCAACAACACCATCGTGTCCATCACGGACCCGACCGGTGCGGTCATCTCCTGGGCCTCCTCCGGCCAGGTGGGCTTCAAGGGCTCCCGCAAGTCGACCCCGTTCGCCGCGCAGCTGGCCGCCGAGGCCGCCGCGCGTCGGGCCATGGAGCACGGCATGCGCAAGGTCGACGTGTTCGTCAAGGGCCCCGGCTCCGGCCGGGAGACCGCCATCCGTTCGCTGCAGGCCGCCGGTCTCGAGGTCGGGCAGATTTCCGACGTCACGCCGCAGCCGCACAACGGGTGCCGTCCGCCGAAGCGTCGCCGGGTCTGAGAGGTTAGAGAGAGATGGCTCGTTACACCGGTGCTGACTGCCGCCGTTGCCGGCGGGAGAAGATGAAGCTGTTCCTCAAGGGCAGCAAGTGCGATGGTCCGAAGTGCCCGTTCGAGTCCCGGCCGTTCCCGCCCGGGCAGCACGGCCGCGGCCGCACGAAGGAGACGGAGTACCTGCTCCAGCTCCGTGAGAAGCAGAAGGCCCGCCGTGTCTACGGCGTGCTGGAGAAGCAGTTCCGCGGCTACTACGAAGAGGCCGTGGGCAAGAAGGCCAAGACCGGTGAGGTTCTGCTCCAGATCCTCGAGTCGCGGCTGGACAACGTGGTCTACCGGGCCGGCTACGCCAAGTCCCGGGACATGGCCCGTCAGCTGGTCAAGCACGGTCACTTCACGGTGAACGGCAAGAAGGTCGACATCCCGTCGTTCCGCGTCAAGGAGCACGACATCATCGAGGTCCGGGGCAAGAGCAAGGAGCTCACCCCGTTCATCGTCGCGCAGGCCGAGGCCGGCTCCAAGACCGTTCCGGCGTGGCTCGAGGCCATCCCCAGCCAGATGAAGGTCCTCGTGCACTCGCTCCCGGCCCGTCAGGTGATCGACACCCAGGTCCAGGAGCAGCTGATCGTCGAGCTCTACTCCAAGTAGGGGCTCGTTGCGGTGGCCCGTCCTGCGGGGCGGGCCACCGGAACAGTTGTGTCGTGGGCGTCAAATAGCGGGCGCCCCGGAAGAGAAGAGAAAAGATGCTCATCAGCCAGCGACCGTCTCTCTCCGAAGAGTCGATCAACGAGACCCGGTCCAAGTTCACCATCGAGCCGCTGGAGCCCGGCTTCGGCTACACGCTCGGCAACTCGCTCCGGCGTACGCTGCTGTCGTCCATCCCGGGCGCGGCGGTCACCTCGATCAAGATCGACGGTGTCCTGCACGAGTTCACCACCATCCCCGGTGTCAAGGAGGACGTGGTCGAGCTCGTCATGAACATCAAGGAGCTGTGCGTCAGCTCCGAGCACGACGAGCCGGTCAGCATGTACCTGCGCAAGCAGGGCCCGGGCGACGTGACCGCCGGCGACATCCAGCCCCCGGCCGGTGTCTCCGTGCACAACCCGGACCTGAAGCTCGCCACCCTGAACGGCAAGGGCCGGCTCGACATGGAGCTGACCGTCGAGCGGGGCCGGGGCTACGTCACCGCCGCGCAGAACAAGCAGGCGGGCGCCGAGATCGGCCGGATCCCGGTCGACTCGATCTACTCGCCGGTGCTCAAGGTGACCTACCGCGTCGAGGCGACCCGGGTCGAGCAGCGGACCGACTTCGACCGGCTCATCATCGACGTCGAGAGCAAGCCGTCGATGGGCCCGCGTACCGCGCTGGCCTCGGCCGGCTCGACGCTGGTGGAGCTGTTCGGGCTCGCCCGCGAGCTGGACGAGACCGCCGAGGGCATCGACATCGGGCCGTCCCCGCAGGACGCCCAGCTGGCGGCGGACCTGGCTCTGCCGATCGAGGAGCTGGACCTGACCGTCCGCTCCTACAACTGCCTCAAGCGCGAGGGCATCAACTCCGTTGGTGAGCTGATCGGGCGTACCGAGGCCGACCTTCTCGACATCCGCAACTTCGGTCAGAAGTCGATCGACGAGGTCAAGATGAAGCTCGCCGGGATGGGCCTGGGGCTGAAGGACTCGGCTCCGAACTTCGACCCGGCGCACGTCGTGGACGCCTTCGGCGAGGCCGACTACGACACCGACGACTACCGCGAGACCGAGCAGCTCTAGTCCGCGCTGCCGCCACACCTGAGGAGCACCAAGCATGCCCACGCCCACCAAGGGCCCCCGCCTCGGCGGCAGCCCCGCGCACGAGCGGCTGATGCTGGCCAACCTGGCCACCGCGCTGTTCCAGCACGGCAAGATCCAGACCACCGAGACGAAGGCCCGGCGGCTCCGCCCGCTGGCCGAGCAGCTCATCACCAAGGCCAAGCGCGGCGACCTCGCCTCGCGTCGGCGGGTGGCGGGCGTCGTCAAGGACAAGGACGTGGTCTACTCCCTGTTCGACCAGATCGCGCCCCGGTACGCCAACCGCAACGGTGGCTACACCCGGATCGTGAAGACCGGTCCGCGCAAGGGTGACGCCGCTCCGATGGCGATCATCGAGCTGGTCGAGGAGCTTCAGGTCGCCGAGCCGAAGGCGAACCGGAAGACCGCCGCCCGCAAGGCCGCCCAGCAGGACAAGGTCGAGGCCCTGGCCCCGGCCGAGGAGGCCCCCAAGGCCAGCGCCGGTGACCAGGACGCCGAGGCTCCGGTCTCCGCCACCGGGGACACCGCCGCCGCCCGCGAGGACAGCGACGAGGCCACCGAGAACGACAAGGCCTGATCGCCGGCAGCATCGACGGGCCCGGCATCCCCACGGGGGTGCCGGGCCCGTCGCCGTCAACGGAGGTACGAGGTGGACGAGCGGACCCGGCTGCGGCTGGACGTCTCGTACGACGGCACCGACTTCTCCGGATGGGCCCCCCAGCCCACCCGGCGCACGGTCGCCGGCGTGCTCATGCAGACGCTGGACCTGGTGCTCGGCGCGGGCACGGTCACCGGCCTGACAGTGGCCGGCCGGACCGACGCCGGGGTGCACGCCACCGGGCAGGTCTGCCACCTGGACCTGCCGACCGAGGTGTGGCGTGCGCACGAGGGGCGGTTGCTGCGCCGGCTGGCCCGACTCCTCCCGCCGGACGCCCGGGTCCGCGCGATGGCCGAGGTGCCGGCCGACTTCGACGCCCGGTTCTCGGCCACCTTCCGGCGCTACGAGTACCGGGTCACCGACGCCGCCTGGGGTGCCGAGCCGTTGCGCCGGCGGGACACGCTGGCCTGGCCGAAGCCGCTCGACCTGGCGGCGCTGAACGCCGCCGCGGCCGGCCTGGTGGGCGAGCACGACTTCGCCGCGTACTGCCGGCGCAAGGAGAACGCCACCACGTTGCGTGAGGTGACCCGGCTGGACTGGCGGCGTGACCCGGACGGGATCCTGGTCGCCACCGTGCGGGCCGACGCGTTCTGCCAGAACATGGTGCGCAGCCTGGTCGGCGCCATGCTGGTCGCCGGCGACGGCCGACGGCCGGTGGAGTGGCCGGCCGGCCTGCTGGTCCGCCGGGAACGGTCCAGCGAGGTCACCGTGGCGCCCGCGCACGGCCTCGCCCTGGTCGAGGTCGGCTACCCGGCCGACCCGGCGGAGTACGCCCGCCGCGCCGACCTCACCCGCCGGCTGCGGGTCCCGGTCGCCGAGGGCTGAGCCCGCCCGGGTCGCGAAGGCGGTGCCGGCGCGCGGAAGCGGCCGGGAGACGGCGACCGGCCCGCCACCGGAGGTGGATGGCGGGCCGGGGAGCGCCGGTTCAGTCGTCCGTGCCGCGCTGGCCGGCGCTGTCCTCGGTCGCGCCGCCGGTGGGCTGGCCGGCCGTTCCGCCGGCAGCACGGTGGTCCAGCACGTTCCGGTTCAGGTGCAGCTCGATCAGGTCGTACATGATCTCGCGGGCGACTGCGTCGTCGGTCGGGATGCGTTCCCCGTCCGCGCGGGTGACCAGGCAGAAGGCCAGGTAGTGGCCGCGTACCTGCCAGCCGACCCGGGCGGCGGCCTTCTCCACCGCCTCGGTGCCCTTACCCGCCGGCAGGCCCCGGAACCGTCCCTGGCGGTCGTCCAGCAGCGGCCGGATCCGGTCCCGTACCCGCTGGGCGCTGGCCAGGTCGGTGAGGTTGAACAGGCCGGCGGTGAGCAGGTGGTCGCCGTCGGGGGAGCGGAGCGTGCCCCGGACGACCTGGTTGCACCCGAGCCGGACCAGCAGGTCGGCGATCTCGCCGGTGGCCGAGACCGCGCAGTCGGCACTGGCCTGGGTCTTGAGCACCCGGTAGGCCGGTTTGCCGTCGGTGACCACCAGTTGCTTGCCCGGGAACAGCTCCTTCGCGGTGAGCGTCGCCTGGTCGGTGTCCCGGGAGTCCAGGTCGGACCGGCCGGGTGCGGTCGGCTCCGGCGCCGCCGGCAGTGGGGTCTGCTCACTCGTCGGGGGCGTGTCGGCCCGTTCGTCGAGCAGCGCCGCGACGGCCAGGCCGGTGAGGGAGAGCAGGAGCAGCACGGCGGCCCCGCCGATCAGCGCCTGCCAGACCCGGCCGCCACCGCGGCGGCCGGCCCGCCGGTTCCGCGACTGGTCGGGGCCGTCAGTGGTGCGGAACGTCGGGCTGGCCGGGATCGGCACGGTCGGGCGTGCCGTCGCGGCCGGCACCGGCTGCGGCACCGGTGGTGCGGGCTGGGGCACCGGGGCGGGCTCCCGGGGCGGCATGGGCGCCGGGACGGGCGGCGCGGGGGCGGGCGCCCGGGCGTCGTCGGGGGCCGGTCGGGTGGCCCGGGCCGGCGGCAGCGACGGCGTGGGAAAGCGGGAAGGCGACGGACCCGCCGGTGGCGGCGTCGCGGACACGGGCCCGACCGGGGCCGGCCCGGGCTCCGGATACTCGAGGAAGGCGTCCTCATCGGACTCGTACCGGTACACCATGTGGGATAGAGTAGGGCCGATTATCCCTTTCAGGGGGAATATTGGGAAATTACGGCAGGGTGGCGTCCCGCCCTGCGTGCCCTACCGTCGCAAGGCGCTCCGCCGGCCGGTGCGAGAATGCCCGCGTGACCGGCGACCACTACTTCACCGCTGAGCCCACCACCCCGGCCCGCCCGCGGGAGGTCGAGTTCTCCGTCGCCGGGCGCGACTTCACGCTCACCTCGGCCGGCGGGGTCTTCTCCGCCGACCGGCTCGACCCCGGCACCGCGGTACTGCTGCGCAAGGCCGACCTGCCGGCCGCCGACGCCGCCGGCCCGATGCTCGACATCGGCTGCGGGTTCGGACCGATCACCTGCGTCCTGGCCACTGTCGCGCCGGCCGCGACCGTCTGGGCGGTGGACGTCAACGAACGGGCCCGCGCGCTCACCACCGCCAACGCCGCCCGCATCGGCGCGGCCGACCGGATCCACGCCGTCGCCCCCGACGAGCTTCCGCCCGACGTCTCGTTCGCGCAGATCTGGTCGAACCCGCCGATCCACATCGGCAAGGCGGACCTGCACGACCTGCTGCTGCGCTGGCTGCCCCGGCTCACCCCGGACGGCACGGCCTGGCTGGTCGTCGCCCGCCACCTCGGCGGCGACTCGCTGCACCGGTGGCTGGTCGAGCAGGGCTGGCAGGTGCAGCGGCACGCCAGCCAGAAGGGGTACCGGGTGCTCCGCGTCACCCGGTAATCCGGTGTCGTCCGCACCGCCGGCTCGGGCAGGATGCCCGGGTGGGATACGTGGACGTGGCAGGGGTGGGGCACATCCTCCCGGACGGGCGGGAGCTGTTCCGCGAGGTGTCGTTCCGGGTCGGTGAGGGTGCCAAGGTGGCGCTCGTCGGGCCCAACGGCGCCGGCAAGACGACGCTGCTCCGGATGGTCGCCGGCGACCTGCCGGTGCCCACCGGCGTGATCGCCCGCTCCGGCGGGCTGGGCGTGATGCGGCAGTTCATCGGCATGATCGGTGACGAGTCGACGCTCGCCGACCTGGCCCTGTCCCTCGCCCCACCGGTGCTGCGCGACGCCGGGCGCCGGCTGGTCGAGACCGAGGCGGCCATGCGGACGGCCGAGGTCCGCGGCAGGTTCAGCTCCGCCGCCGGCAAGGCCCAGCTCGCGTACGCCGACGCGCTGGCCGCCTGGGGCGAAGCCGGCGGGTACGACGCCGAGGTGCTCTTCGACACCGTCACCACCATCGTGCTGGACCTGCCGTGGGACGCCGCCCGGGACCGGCCGGTGCGGACGCTCTCCGGCGGCCAGCAGAAGCGCTTCGCCCTGGAGCTGCTGCTGCGCGGCCCGGACGAGGTGCTGCTGCTCGACGAGCCGGACAACTTCCTCGACGTGCCCGGCAAGCGGTGGCTGGAGGCGCGAATGCGGGAGTCCGCCAAGTCGGTGCTCTACGTCTCGCACGACCGGGAGCTGCTGGCGCAGACCGCCGACCGGGTGGTGGCCGTGGAGGGCGGCAGCGCCTGGGTGCACCCGGGCGGCTTCGCGAGCTGGCACGAGGCACGGGTGGCCCGGCACGCCCGCCTCGACGAGTTGCGCAAGCGGTGGGACGAGGAACACCAGAAGCTGCGTGAGCTGATGCTGATGTACAAGCAGAAGGCCGCGTACAACTCCGACATGGCGTCGCGCTACCAGTCGGCGCAGACCCGGTTGCGCCGGTTCGAGGAGGCCGGGCCGCCGCCCGTACCCCCGAAGGACCAGGACATCCGGATGCGGCTGACGGGCGGGCGGACCGGCAAGCGCGCGGTGATCGCCGAGCAGTTGGAGCTGGACGGCCTGACCTACCCGTTCGACCTGGAACTCTGGTACGGCGACCGGGTCGCGGTGCTCGGCGCGAACGGCACCGGCAAGTCGCACTTCCTGCGCCTGCTGGCCCGCGGCGGCACCGACCCGGAACCGGGCAACACCCCGGTCGACGGCGCCGAGGCGCTCGCACCGGTCGCGCACGGCGGCATGGTGCGGCTCGGCGCGCGGGTCCGGCCGGGGCACTTCTCGCAGACCCACGACCGGCCGGAGCTGATGGCCAGGACGCTGGTCGAGGTGCTGTGGCGGGGCGACGAGCACCGGGCCGGCATGGACCGGCACGCGGCCATGGCGGCGCTGTCCCGCTACGAGCTGGCCGGCCAGGGCGACCAGCGCTTCGGCACGCTCAGCGGCGGCCAGCAGGCCCGCTTCCTGGTGCTGCTGCTGGAACTGTCCGGGGCCACCCTGCTGCTGCTCGACGAGCCGACCGACAACCTCGACCTGGCCTCCGCCGAGGCACTGGAGGCCGGTCTGACCGCGTTCGACGGCACGGTCATCGCGGTGACGCACGACAGGTGGTTCACCCGCACCTTCGACCGCTTCGTGCTGTTCCGCGGCGACGGGGACGTGGTGGAGACGCCGGAGCCGGTCTGGGACGTCGGATGATCGACCCGGAGCTCGTCGACCGGCTCTGCGCGGTCGACGGCGTGGTCGCGGTGGCGCTCGGCGGCAGCCGGGCCCGCGGCGAGCACCGGCCCGACTCCGACTGGGACGTCGGCCTCTACTACCGGGGTACGCCGGACGTGGCCGGGCTGCGCGCGGTCGCCGCCTCGGTCGCCGACGGCCCGGTGGACCTCACCGCGCCGGGTGGCTGGGGCCCCTGGGTCGACGGCGGCGGCTGGCTGCGCGTCGGCGGGGTCGCGGTGGACTGGATCTACCGGGACCTGGACCGGGTGCACCGGGTGTGGGCGGACTGCCGCGCCGGTCGCTACACGGTCGCGACGCAGGCCGGGCACCCGCTCGGGTTCTACTCGCACGCGTACGCCGGGGAGGTGGCGCTGGGCCGGGTGCTCGGCGACCCGACCGGCGAGCTGACCGCGCTGCGGGCCGAGACCGCCCACTACCCGCCCGCGCTCGGCGCGGCACTGGTGGCCGGCGGCTGGGAGACCGGCCTGCTGCTCGACGGCGCGGCCAAGGGCGCGGCCGGCGGCGACGCCGGGTACGTGGCCGGGTGCCTGTTCCGGGTGGTCGGCGTGCTCGCGCAGGCACTGCACGGCCGGGCCGGGCGATGGCTGGTCAACGAGAAGGGCATGCTCGCCTCGGCCGGGCGGCTGCCGGGCACGCCGCCGGAGTTCGCCGAGCGCGCGCACGGGCTGCTCGGCGCGGTGGGGCGTACCCCGGGGGAGCTGGTGGCGACGGTCGATGCCGCCCGGTCGCTGGCCGCCGACGTGCTCGGCTGAGGCGTCGCCCGCGTCCGGTGGGCATAGGGTGGATCTCGTGAGTGAGATGACCTACCGCCGGCTGGGCGACTCCGGGCTCGTGGTGTCCGTGGTCGGCATCGGCTGCAACAACTTCGGCCGCAAACTCGACAGCGACGGCACCCGGGCGGTGGTCGACGCCGCGCTCGACGCCGGGATCACCTTCTTCGACACCGCCGACATCTACGGCGAACCGCAGGGCGGCTCCGAGGAGCTGCTCGGCCAGGCGCTCAAGGGGCGCCGGGACGACGTGGTGGTCGCCACCAAGTTCGGCATGGACATGCACGGCGCGAACGGGCCGGACCACGGCGCCCGGGGTGGCCGCCGCTACATCGCCCGGGCGGTCGAGGCGTCGCTGCGTCGGCTCGGCACCGACCACATCGACCTCTACCAGATGCACGAGCCCGACCCGGGCACGCCGATCGACGAGACGCTCGCCGCGCTGGACGACCTGGTGACCGCCGGCAAGGTGCGCTACCTCGGCAACTCCAACTTCGCCGGCTGGCAGATCGCCGACGCCGACTGGACCGCGTCGTCGGCGGGCCGCACCCGGTTCATCTCCGCGCAGAACCACTACTCGCTGCTGGAACGGGGCGTGGAGGACGAGGTGATCCCGGCCTGCGAGCGGTTCGGCCTCGGCATGCTGCCGTTCTTCCCGCTCGCCAACGGGCTGCTCACCGGCAAGTACAAGCGCGGCGAGACGCCCCCGGCGGGCAGCCGGCTGGCCGGCGGCGGCCGGTACGCCGAGCGGCTGGCCGCGGCGCGCTGGGACACCATCGAGGCGATCGAGGCGTACGCGGCCGAGCGTGGGATCAGCATGCTCCAGGTGGCCATCGGCGGGCTGGCCGCCCGGCCGGCGGTGACCTCGGTGATCGCCGGCGCGACCAGTCCCGAGCAGGTACGCGCCAACGCCGACGCCGGCACCTGGCAGCCCACCGACGACGACCTGGACGCCCTCGACGCCCTCCTCTGACGGCCCGCCCAGCCGGCCTGGCCGCTTTCCGTGTGGCCGCGCGCTGACGTGGCTGTCCGCGGGTGCTGGCTGCGCACGCTAGTGCTGGCTTGCGCGCGGGTGCTGGCTGTCCGCGCTGGTGCTGGCTTGCGCGCGGGTGCTGGCTGCGCGCGCTGCTGCTGGCTTGCCCGCGGGTGCTGGCTCCGCGCGCTGGTGCTGGCTTGCCCGCGGGTGCGGCTGTCCGCGTGGGTGTGACCGCCCTCCGGTGTGACCGCCCTCCGGTGGGGCTGCCCCGGGTATGGCCGTCCACCGCAAGGCACCCATGGTGTTCCACCCATAGTCGGTGCTCACGACGAGTGGAACGCCATGGGTGCCTCAGCGTCTCTCTGACACCCATGGCGTTCCACTCGCGGCCGACCCTGACCGTGAGTGGAACGCCATGGGTGTCTGCGGGCAGGTTCGCCGCTCGTGGTGGGCTGGCCGGTGCGGCGCGGTGCGGTGCGGTGCGGTGCGGTGCGGTGCGGTGCGGTGCCGAGGGCACGGGTCAGTGGGGTGTGGCGGTGGGGCGGCGTTCCGCGAGGGCCTGGCGGACCAGGGCGACGGTGGCCTCGGGGCGGCGCAGCACGTCGTCGGCGGTGAACCGGAGCACGACCCAGCCGGCCGCGCGGAGCGCGTTGAGACGTGCCACGTCCCGCCGGAACTGAGCCCGCTCGCGGTGGTGGTCGCCGTCGTACTCGACCGCGATGCGCAGCGCCGGCCAGGCCAGGTCCACCCGGGCCACGAAGCGCCCACCGGCGCGTACCTCGTGCTGGGCGGTCAGCGGGCCGAGGCCGGCGTCGAGGAGGAGCAGCCGCAGGCGCGTCTCCATCGGGGACTCGCTCAACGGCTCAGCCAGCGCCAGCACCTCGCGCAGCAGCGGAGCGCCCGGCCAGCCCAAGCGCTCCGCGGCGTAGTCGCGCAGGGCGGGCAGCCGCACCATCCGGCGGCGCAGCAATGCGTCGACGGCGACCAGCGCCTCGACGCGGGGACCGTGGCGGCCCAGGTCGAACGCGGTACGCAGCGGGGTGGTGACGGGCAGCCCGGCGAACCGGGTGCGGTCCGGCCCGGGCAGCGGCGACCGGGTCACCAGCAGCCGTGGGTGGGGACGCACCCGGGCCGGGCTCGGCAGCAGCACGGTCACCGGCGTGTCGCGGGTGAGCACGTACGCGCCGAACAACCAGGCGGCGCTCCGTCCCGCCAGCACGGCACCCGGCGGCAGGCGCAACGCCACCGCCTCGCACCACATCCGGTGGTCGTCGACACGGTGGGCGTCGCGGTGCACGTACACGTCCGGCAGCAGGCGGACCCACGTCGGGCCGCGCAGCATCGTCCAGGTCAGGTGCCCGTCGGTGACCGCCCGGCTGCCCCGGAACGGCAGGGACGACAGGCAGGGCGGGACACGCGCGGATACGACCATCGGGACAGCGTGTCGTGACCCGGCGGTCACTCGCCGTCCCGGTCCGTCGAGTGGTGCGGTTCTGGGAAAAACACCAGCCGGTCTTCCGTCCGGCCGGGGAGGCGTCGTACGGTAGGCCGCAAGTGACCCACGGGAGCCCGGTGCGGACCGGGCTGAGAGGGGGGCTGACAGCCCCCGACCGTCGAACCTGATCCGGGTAATGCCGGCGCAGGGAGGAGCGTTGCCGTGCCGTCCCTGGGACGACTGCATCTCATCACCGACACCCGACCGGGGCGGGATCCGCTCGGCGTGCTGCGTGCCGCCCTGCCGGTGGCTCGCGCCGACCTCGTCGTCCAGGTCCGGGTGGAGGACGACGCCACCGACCGCGAGGCGTACGAGCTGGCTCGCCAAGTGGTCGAGGCGTGCCGCCCGTACGGGGCGTGCTGCCTGGTCAACGACCGGTTGCACGTGGCGCTCGCGGTGGGCGCGGCCGGTGGCCACGTCGGCGCGGACGACCTGCCGGTGGACGCTGCCCGCCGCGTGCTCGGCGCCGACGCCGTGCTCGGCGCGACCGCCCGGGAGCCGGTGACGGCGCGGGCGGCGGTCGCCGCCGGAGCGAGCTACCTGGGCGTGGGCCCCTGCCACGCCACCACCACCAAGCCGGGCCTGCCCGCGCCGATCGGCCCGGACGGGGTACGCGCGGTCGCCGGCGCGGTGACGGTTCCGGTGATCGCCATCGGTGGGGTGACCGCCGCGTCGGTGCCGGCGCTGCGGGCTGCCGGGGCGTACGGGGTGGCGGTGGTCGGGGCGCTGTCCGAGGCGGCCGACCCGGCGCGCGCCACCGCCGAGCTGCTCGGGGCGCTGACGTGTTAAGCGGGGGCCCCTCCTCTACCGAAAGCGTTAACCGGGGGCCCGGCCTTACCGATGTGGGGGTGGTGGGGGGCGGGCCGGTGGGGCTGGCGATCGCGTGGCGGTGCGCGCAGCGCGGGCTGCGGGTGAGTGTGTACGACGACCGGCCCGGGTCGGGCGCGTCGCGGGTGGCCGCCGGCATGCTCTCCCCGGTCGCCGAGGCGTACTTCGGTGAGCGGGAGCTGACCGGCCTGCTGGTCGAGTCCGCGGCCCGGTGGCCCGGCTTCGCCGCCGAGCTGGCCGAGGCGAGCGGCGTCGACCTGGGCCACCGCACCGAGGGCACGCTGGTGGTCGGGCTCACCGCCGACGACCTGGCCGAGGCGGGGCGGCTGTGGTCGTACCAGCAGGGGTTGGGGTTGCCGATCACGCCGCTGCGCCCGTCGGCGCTGCGCGACCGCGAGCCGGCGTTGGCCACCCGGGTGCGCGGCGGCGCGGTCGCGCCCGGCGACCACCAGGTCGACCCGCGCCCGCTCGTCGCCGCGCTGCGCACGGCGGCGGAGCGGGCCGGCGTGGCGTTCCGGCCGGCGCGGGTCGGCGCGTTGTCCGAGGTGGACGCGCGGGTCACCGTGGTCGCGGCCGGCTGCGGCGCGGCGGCGCTGACCGGGTTGCCGGTCCGGCCGGTGAAGGGCCAGGTGCTCCGGCTCCGCGCGCCCGCCGGCGGGCCGCCGGGCTTCCGGCACGTGATCCGGGGGTACGCCGACGGCGAGCCGGTCTACCTGGTGCCCCGGGCCGGCGGCGAGGTGGTCGTCGGCGCGACAGTGGAGGAACGCGCGGACGTCGAGGTGACCGCCGGCGGTGTGCTGAGGCTGCTCCGCGCCGCCGTCGAGCTGGTCCCCGAGCTGACCGAGTACGCGCTGGTGGAGGCCGTCGCCGGGCTGCGCCCGGGCACCCCCGACAACGCGCCGGTGATCGGGGCGCTGCCCGGCCGGCCCGGCGTGCTCGCCGCCACCGGGCACCACCGGCACGGCATCGTGCTCACCCCGGTCACCGCCGACCTGGTCACCGAGCTGATCGTCACCGGCGAGCCGGATCCGGCGCTCGCCCCCTTCACCCCGGCACGGTTTCCGAAGGAGCACCGGTGGAACTGATCGTCAACGGCACGGGACGGACGCTGCCCGACGGCGTCACGCTGGCCGAGGTGGTCCGCGCGGTCACCGGGCAGCAGCGCGGCCTCGCGGTCGCGGTCAACGGCGAGGTGGTGCCGCGCGGCGGTTGGCCGGCGAGCGTGCTGCGCGACGGCGACCGCGTCGAGGTGCTCAGCGCCGCGCAGGGCGGGTGACCGGGATGTCAGTGGAGATCGGCGGTGTGACGTTCGGTTCCCGGCTGGTGCTCGGCACCGGCGGCGCGGCCAACCTGGACGTGCTGGAGGCGGCCATCCACGCCTCCGGCACCGAGCTGGTGACGGTGGCGCTGCGCCGGGTGGACACCACCCCGGGCGGTACGGGCGGGCTGCTCGACCTGCTGGAGCGGTGCGGCGTACGGCTGCTGCCGAACACGGCCGGCTGCCGGACCTCGGTGGAGGCGGTGAAGACGGCGCACCTGGCCCGGGAGGCGTTCGACACCGACTGGGTGAAGCTGGAGGTGATCGGCGACGAGCGCACGCTGCTGCCCGACGGGGTGGAGCTGCTGCGCGCCGCCGAGGAGCTGGTCGCCGACGGGTTCACCGTGCTGCCGTACACGTCGGACGATCCGGTGCTGGCCCGGCGGCTCGCCGACGTGGGCTGCGCGGCGGTGATGCCGGCCGGCTCGCCGATCGGCTCCGGCCTGGGCATCGGCAACCCGCACCACATCCGGCTGATCCGGCAGGCCGTGGACGTGCCGGTGATCCTGGACGCCGGCATCGGCACCGCCTCGGACGCCGCACTCGCCATGGAGCTGGGCTGCGACGCGGTGCTGCTGGCCAGCGCCGTCACCCGCGCCGCCGACCCGGTGGCGATGGCCACCGCCATGCGCCACGCGGTGACGGCCGGCCACCTGGCGTACGGCGCGGGCCGCATCCCGCGTCGCTCCCACGCCCTCCCGTCCACCCCCGACGACGGCCGGCCCGACCTGTGATCGCCGGTCCCGCTGCCGGCGATCGTGGTACGCGCGCGCCCTTCCCGGGGCGGGTCCGCACCAGGATCGGACGCTGCCCGGCGGGCGTCGTGCTGCTGACCGATCGACGTGCCGCGCGGGGGCCGCTTGTCGAGGTCGTGGCGGCAGCCGTCGACGGGGGAGTGCGGTGGGTGGTGCTGCGGGAGAAGGACCTGCCGCGCGCCGAGCGACTCGCCCTCGCGGTCGAGTTGCGCGCGGTGCTCGCCGACGTCGGCGGCACCCTGATCGTGGCCGGACCGGACCCGCTCGACGGGGACGCCGTGCACCTGCCCGCCGCCGGCCCGTACCCGCCGCCGCGCCTCGGGCTGGTCGGCCGCTCCTGCCACGACGCCGCCGAGCTGGCGCGACTGACCACCGAGGACTACGCGACGCTGTCCCCGACCTTTCCCACCCGCACGAAGCCCGGCTACGGCCCCGCGCTGGGCCCGGAAGGACTGCGCGAGCTGATCACGGCCAGCCCGGTGCCGGTGCTCGCCCTCGGCGGCATCGAGACCCCCGACCAGGTGCGAGCCTGCGTCGACGCGGGCGCCACCGGGGTCGCCGTACTCGGTGCGATCATGCGCGCCCCCGACCCAGCAGCGACCGCCACCACGCTGGGCAGCGCCTTCGAGGAGGCGGCCACCCCGATGTCGCGCACCCCCCACCCGACGGCGGAGATCCCCACGAGAGGGCTGCGGCCGACCGTGCCCACGCAGGGATCAAGCCTGACCGCCCGGAGTGGGCACGGTCGGCCGCAGCCCCCCACCGCAACCACAGAGGAAAGACAGTGACGCCGAGGACAGTCCTCACCATCGCCGGTTCCGACTCCGGCGGCGGCGCCGGCGTCCAGGCCGACCTCAAGACGTTCGCCGCGCTCGGCGCGTACGGCACGAGCGTGCTCACGGCGGTCACCGCGCAGAACACCCGGGGCGTGGACGCGGTCCTGCCGCTGCCCCCGCAGACCGTGCGCGACCAGCTCGACAGCGTGCTCGGCGACTTCGACGTCCGGGCGGTGAAGACCGGCATGCTCGGCACGCCGGCGGTCGCCGAGGTGGTGGCCGAGGCGGCCCGGGACGGCCGGCTGCCCCGGCTCGTCGTCGACCCGGTGCTGGTCGCCACCAGCGGGCACCGGCTCGGCGTGGTGGAGGCGGTCGAGCGGCTGCTCCCGTACGCCGAGGTGGCGACGCCGAACTGCGCGGAGGCCGCGGCCCTCACCGGAGGCCGGGTGGGCACGGTCGAGGAGATGGTCGCCGCGGCGGAGGCGCTGGCGGCCGGCGGCCCGGCGTTCGTGGTGGTGACCGGCGGCGACGTCGACGCGGCCGGCGAGTCGGTGGACGTGCTGGCCGGCGGCGGCACGACCCGGCTGCTGCGTGCGCCCCGGGTGGCGACCCGGCACAACCACGGCACCGGCTGTTCGTTCGCGGCCGCCGTCGCGGTCCGGCTGGCGGCCGGCGACGCGGTGCCGGTCGCGGTGGCCGCCGCCAAGGAGTACGTGAGCCGCGCGCTGACCGGTGCGCGGGACTGGGAGCTGGGCGCGGGACGTGGCCCGCTGGACCACTTCGGCTGGTCCGCTTGAGCGACAGGGAGGCTGTCATGCAGGCACGTCGCAAGGTGTACGTGGAAGGGTCGCGGCCGGACGTCCGGGTGCCGTTCGCCGAGGTGACACTGGCCGGGGACAACCCGCCGGTGCGGCTCTACGACACCTCGGGGCCGGGCTCGGACCCGGAGGTGGGGCTGCCCGCGCTGCGTGGGCCGTGGATCGCGGAGCGGGGCGACGTGGCGCCGGTCCGGGGCGCCGGCACGCCGTTGGCCGGGACCCGGCCGACCCAGCTCGCGTACGCGCGGGCCGGGACCGTCACGCCGGAGATGGAGTTCGTGGCGATCCGGGAGGGCGTGGCGCCGGAGTTCGTCCGGGACGAGATCGCGGCCGGCCGGGCCGTGCTGCCGCTCAACGTCAACCACCCGGAGTGCGAGCCGGCGATCATCGGCAAGGCGTTCCTGGTGAAGGTGAACGCCAACATCGGCACCTCGGCGGTGACGTCCTCGGTGGCCGAGGAGGTGGAGAAGCTGACCTGGGCCACCCGGTGGGGCGCGGACACCGTGATGGACCTGTCCACCGGCAAGCGGATCCACGAGACCCGCGAGGCGATCGTGCGCAACGCGCCGGTGCCGATCGGCACGGTGCCGATCTACCAGGCGCTGGAGAAGGTCGGCGGTGACCCGGTGAAGCTGAGCTGGGAGGTGTTCGCCGAGACCGTCATCGAGCAGGCCGAGCAGGGCGTCGACTACATGACGGTGCACGCCGGCGTGCTGCTGCCGTACGTGCCGTTGGCCGTGGACCGGGTGACCGGCATCGTGTCCCGGGGCGGCTCGATCATGGCGGCCTGGTGCCTGGCGCACCACGAGGAGAACTTCCTCTACACCAACTTCCGCGAGCTGTGCTCGCTGCTCGCGAAGTACGACGTGACGTTCTCGCTCGGCGACGGGCTGCGCCCCGGGTCCATCGCGGACGCCAACGACGAGGCGCAGTTCGCCGAGCTGCGCACGCTCGGCGAGCTGACGAGGATCGCCTGGGAGTACGACGTGCAGGTGATGATCGAAGGCCCCGGGCACGTGCCGATGCACAAGATCAAGGAGAACGTGGACCTCCAGCAGGAGTGGTGCCACGAGGCGCCGTTCTACACGCTCGGCCCGCTGACCACCGACATCGCGCCCGCGTACGACCACATCACGTCCGCGATCGGCGCCGCCATGATCGGCATGTTCGGCACCGCGATGCTCTGCTACGTCACGCCGAAGGAGCACCTCGGGCTGCCGGACCGGGACGACGTGAAGGCGGGCGTGATCGCGTACAAGATCGCGGCGCACGCGGCCGACCTGGCCAAGGGGCATCCCGGCGCGCAGGCGTGGGACGACGCGCTCTCCAAGGCCCGGTTCGAGTTCCGCTGGGAGGA
Source organism: Micromonospora sp. NPDC018662 (assembly GCF_044391475.1). NCBI lineage: Bacteria > Bacillati > Actinomycetota > Actinomycetes > Micromonosporales > Micromonosporaceae > Micromonospora > Micromonospora sp. NPDC018662. Next base: position 416,757 of record NZ_JBISAC010000002.1, on the reverse strand, counting down.
CCAGTTCAACCTGGCGCTCGACCCGGAGACCGCGCGGGCGTACCACGACGCGACGCTCCCCGCCGAGCCGGCCAAGACCGCGCACTTCTGCTCCATGTGCGGTCCGAAGTTCTGCTCCATGAAGATCACTCAGGAGTTGACGGACTACGCGGCGCGGGGCATGCGCGGCAAGTCCGAGGAGTTCGTCGCCGCCGGCTCGCGGGTCTACCTCCCGCTGGCCTGAGCACCCGGGCTCGTCCCTTCGACGGCCGTAGACCTGTGCGCAACGGCCTTGCCGGGAGCCGTTCCGGATCACCTTCTCGGCGGCGGGGCGACGAGCCGCGAAGTCTCCGGGCCGGGCCGCGCGCGTCGGCCCGGCCCGGCCCGGAGACTCAGTCGCGGTGGTGCCGGCCGGTACGCAGGGAGCGGGCGTCGTCGGCGTTGTCGTCGGATGCGAGACCGGCGACCCAGTCGACGTACTCCTCGTCCGGGGTGGCGTTCGGTTCGGTCGCGTCGTCGGCCGGGTCCGACCCGCTCCGGTCCCGGTTGCGCCGGAACAGGCCGCGCCGGATCTTCGACTTCCCGCCGGCGGCCTCGGCGTCGTCCGTCCCGGCGTGGCGGCCCGCGGCCTTCTCCGTGCCGGACCCGGCCGGTGCGGTCGTGTCCGTCCCCGCGTCGCCGGCCACGGCGACGCCCTGAGCCGGCACGCTCGTCCCGGGGGTGGTCGGATCGGTGGGACGGGCACTGGTGGCGAAGGCGTCCCATCCCGTGCTCCGGCCCGGCTCGGGCAGGCTCTGGCGTCGGCGGCGGGGGGTCGGCTCGGCTCGGCCCGTCGCGTCGTCGCCGTCTTGACCGGTGGCTTTCCGGCCCGGTGCGATGGCCGACTCACCCGCTGCGATGGCCGGCCCGCCCGGCCTACCCGATGTGGCCGCCGGCTCGCCCGGCGCCTCGGCGTCGGCCGGGTGGGTGGGGCGGCTCGCCGCCGGGGGGATCGGCCACGCCGGCCGCACGTCGCCCGGTCGTTCGGTCACGTCGTCGAAGATGGGGAACCGCGGCCGGGGCGACCTGGGCGGGGCGGGGCTGTCCGGCTCGGGCGCGAAGAAGAAACTGCGCGGGCGACGGGCCGGCTTCGGCTCCGTGGCCGGCGGCTCGGCCGGCGCGGCGACGTCGTCCGGCGGCGGGGCGGACGCCCCGGCCGCGGCGGTCCCGACGGGCGGCCGGGTGGCTGGCGGCCGGGTGGCGGCCGGTGGAACCACGGGCGGCCGGGCGGCGGCCGATGGAACCACGGGCTGTGGGGCGGCCGGTGGCGGGGTCAATGGTGGCGGGGCGGCGGGCGGCGGGGTCACGGGCTGCGGGGTGGCGGCCGGCGGGCCGGCGGGGCGGCGGGCGGCGGGCCGCCGGGCGACGGCCGGAGCGGCGTCGTTACCGGTCGGCGCCGGGGCAGGGCCGCCGGCCGGCGTGGTCTCCGCCACCGTCGGCTGCGCGGGACGCTCCGTCGGCGTCGATTCGTCCGTCGGCGGCGTGGACCGGGCGACGGTGCGGCTCCGGCGCGGCCGGGTGGCTCGCGGCGCGGCGGCCGGCGCCGACACGTCGACGGGTGAGGCGGCGGCCGGCTCGGCGTCGGTCGTCGCCGGCCGGAACTCCGGTCCGGGCCGGGCCGGTTCGACAGTCGCCGGTGACTCGACGCCGGCCGGGCGGCCCGCCGTCGCCGGGGCGTCGGTGCCGGTCGGATCCGATCGGGTCGGATCAGGCGGCGGCTGCGGACCGGTGCGGCCGGCGGCCAGGACGTCGATGGCCGAGGTCCGCCGGCCCGGTGGCAACAGACCGGGCATCGGCAGATCACGGATCGGGACCTCGTCGTCCGGCCCGACGGTCGGCGGCGCCGGTCGGTCGGGCCGGGCGTCGGGCGTCGGCCGGTCGGGCTGCTCGGTGGCGAGCGGCGATGCGGGGCTGACCTGCCGGGGCGCGTTCGGCCCGTCGGCCTCCGGCCAGTCCCAGTGCGCGGGGGCCGGCGCACCGGCCGAGGTCGGGGTCGGCACGGTGACGGCGGAGGTGGCCGGGGTGGCCGCGGTGGTGCTTGCCCCGGCCGGCAGCGGCGCGAGGATGTCGGTGGGCTCGACGGCGTCGCCGGTGCCCGGCCGGGGCAGCATCGAGGTTGCGGTCGCGCCGAGCGCCCCGGCCGCGACCGCGACCAGCGCGCCGTAGTAGGGCGCGAGCTGGTAGCGGTCGGTCGCCGTGCCCGGACCGGCGGTCAGGTAGGCGAACGCCACCAGCGCCGGCCCGGCCGCGCCGGCCGCGCCACCGACCAGTGGCGGATGCCCGGCCCGGCGGGCCAGCACGCCGATCGCGCCGCCCGCGAGCAGGGCCAGCGTGGGCAGCAGCAGCATGGCCAGGCGTTGCGCCGTCGGGGCGCCCAGCCAGGACGGTTCGAGGACACCGAGGCGTACGGTGGCCAGCGACCGGTTGCCGACGACCGTGGGTGCGACGGAGAGCAGGGCCAGCAGCCAGACCGTTCCTGCGGTGAGCGCGACGCCCCAGCCGAACGGCGGCTTGAGCAGCACGGCGATCGCCGCGCCCGCGCCCACCACCGCGCCGAGGACGGCACAGATGCCGGCTGCCCAGACCGGGTCGAGGGAGCCGCCCAGCTCGGCGGCGCGGGCCGGTTGCATGCAGAGCGGGGCGACCACGATCGCGCCGAGCGCGCTGACGCCGGCGATCGAGAGCAGCTCGGTGGTGCCACCGGGAAGGTCGTCCCAGCGGGCGAGACGCTCGGTGAGGACGGCCCCGGCGACGGTGGCGACCGCGGCGAACCAGGCGACCCAGGCGAGCTGGGCGGGCCACCGGTTGACCGAGGCGTCGACGAACGCGCCGTCGAGGCGGACGACTCCGAAGCCGTACGCGACGCCGAGTTGGCCGGCAGCGGCCAGCACACTCACCCCGAGCGCCGTGAGCAGCAGCCTGCCCCACGTCCGAAAGGCCATGTCGGGCACGTTACGGCCCGGTGGGGTGGTTCGCCACCTTGCCCGCGCGCGGCGCGGCGAACCGCGCCGGCGTGGCTACATCAGCTCGACCAGCCGGGCGAGATAGGTGGTGTCGCCGACGTTGGTCAGCATGTGCACCGCCCCGGGGTCGCGGTAGACCACCCCGCCGGTCGGCTCGTCGGCGTCGATCGTGACGCCGTCGATCGTCTGCACCACGTTCTTCGCACCCTGGATCGCCACCACCAGGTACGGGTGGTCGTGGCGGTGCAGCGGTTGACGCTCGCCCGGCTCCAGCCGGATGTGCCAGACCCGGACCCGGTCGTTCTCGTAGACGATCTCCTGGCCCACCGGGCCGAGTTCGAGGTGGGCGTGCGGGTCGGTCATCGCGGTCCGTCCAGTTGGGGGAGCACCTCGGCGGCGATCAGCTCCACGTGGTCGAGGTCGTCGAAGTCGATCAGCCGCAGGTGCACCCGGGTGGTCCCGACCGCGGCGAACTCGCCGAGCCGGTCGACCAGCTGTGCCGGCGAGCCGACCACCGGGTCCTCCGGCGGGAGTGCGCTGGTGACGTGCAGCGGCGCGGCCCGTCGCTGCGCCTCGGCGTCGGTCCGCCCGATCGCCACCACGATCCCGGCGGAGAGTGTCAGCGGCGCGCGCCCGGACGCCTCGCGCCCGGTGCGGTCGCACGCCTCGCGGACCCGCTCGTAGGCGGCGGCCGTCTCGGCCACGTTCTTGAACGGCATGTTGAACTCGTCGGCGTACCGGGCGGCCAGCTCGGGGGTGCGCTTGGGGCCCTTGCCGCCGACGATCACCGGCGGGCCGGGCTGCTGCACCGGCTTGGGCAGCGCGGGCGCGTCGACCAGCCGGTAGTGCTCACCGGTGTAGCTGTAGGTCTCCCCGTCCGGGGTGCGCCACAGCCCGGTGACGATCTCCAACTGCTCGGCCAGCCGGTCGAACCGCTCGCTGACCGGCGGGAACGGGATGCCGTACGCGGTGTGTTCGCGCGCGAACCAGCCGGCGCCGATGCCCAGCTCGACCCGGCCGCCACTCATCCGGTCGACCTGGGCGACCATCACGGCCAGCGGGCCGGGGAGCCGGAAGGTGGCGGAGGTGACGAGCGTGCCGAGCCGGATGCGGGACGTCTCGCGGGCCAGCGCGGCGAGCGTCAGCCAGGCGTCGGTGGGGCCGGGCAGCGCCGGTTCGTCGCCCATCGACCGGTAGTGGTCGGCGCGGAAGAAGCCCTCGAAGCCGGTCTCCTCGACCAGCCGGGCGAACCGGAGTTGGTCCTCGTAGTCCGCGCCGCGGTGGGGTTCGGTGAAGACCGAGACCCGCATGCTCACCGTCCTCCCGTCGCGGGCACCCCGGGGGCGTCCCGCTCCATCAGTAGTTCGTGCAGCTCGGCGCTGATCCGTGCGACGTCGGCCAGGTGCGCGTGCCGGCCCAGGGTGCGGGGCCGGGGCACGGCCACCTCGACCACCTCGCGGATGCGGCCGGGACGCGGGCTGAGCACGACCACCCGGTCGGCCAGCAGCACCGCCTCGTCGATCGAGTGGGTGACGAAGACGATGGTCGCCCTCGTGTCCATGTGCACCCGTTGCAGCTCCCCGGAGAGTTCCTCCCGGGTGAGCGCGTCGAGCGCGGAGAACGGCTCGTCCATCAGCATCACCCGGGGCGAGCCGATCAGCGACCGGCAGAGCGAGACGCGCTGCTGCATGCCGCCGGACAGCTCGTGCGGGAGGCGCTTCTCGAAGCCGGCCAGCCCGGCCATCTCCAGCAGCTCACGGGCGCGGTCGCGGTGCTTCGCCCGGCTCCAGCCGAAGATCTCCACCGGCAGCAGCACGTTGTCGAGCACCGTGCGCCAGGGCAGCAGCGCCGGCCGCTGGAACAGCATGGCGACGTCCTGGCGCGGCTTCGTGATCGGCGTGCCCGCCACGGTGATCTCACCGGCGGTGGCCGGCAGCAGGCCGGCGATCATGCGCAGCAGCGTGGACTTCCCGCAGCCGGAGCGGCCGAGGACGGCGACGAACTCACCCTCGGCGACGTCGAGGTCGATGCCGCGCAGCGCCTCCACCCGCCCCGAGCGGCCGTCGAAGGTGCGGGACACCCCGGACAGTCGGATCATCTCCTGCCGGCTCCCTTCCCACATCGTCGCGAACGCGAGCCGGGCTAGCGTAACGGGCTCGTGCTTATAGCACCGTCCGGGGTGGACGTCAGTCCGCTTTCCGTCACCCCAGTTCGTTTCCTTTCCGCAACCCGGACGGTTGCGGCGCGTCATCAGCCTTCTCGTACGCTGTTGCGCGCGAAGAGTCCCCTCGCGACGGTCCAGTCGGCCGACCCTCCTGCCGACCCCGTCGGACCCACGACCCGACCGGCGAAGATGTCCTGGTCGGAAAGGACATGGTGTACTGATGAGAAGGTTGACCCGTACGGTCGCCGCAGCGGCGCTGGCGACCGCCCTCGCCCTCGTGGGCGGCTGCAGCAGCGACTCGGACAAGTCCGAGGCCGGCAGCGGCGGCAACGGTGGGGCGCTGGAGAAGGTGACCTACCTCACCTCGTTCGGCAACTTCGGCCGTGACTCCTACGCCTGGGTGGCGAAGGACAAGGGCTTCTTCAAGGAGGCCGGCTTCGACGTCGACATCAAGCCCGGTCAGGGCACCGGTTCCGTCATCCAGACAATCACCGGCGGTCAGGCCGACTTCGGCCCGATCGACCTGACCGGTGGCATCCTGCAGCTCGGCAACGGGCAGGCCAAGGACTTCGTCGCGGTGGCCGCGATCCAGCAGCGCACCATGGCCGCCATCGTCACTGTCGAGGGCAAGAACATCGCCACGCCGAAGGACCTGGAGGGCAAGAAGCTCGCCGACACCCCGACCTCCGTCGTGCGCAACCTCTTCCCCACGTACGCCCGGCTGGCCGGCATCGACAACAGCAAGGTGACCTGGGTCAACGGTGAGGCCCAGGGCCTGATCGGCATGCTCGGCTCCGGCTCGGTGGACGGCATCGGCCAGTTCGTCGTCGGCCAGCCCACCGTCGAGGTGGTGACCAAGAAGAAGCCGGTCGTGCTGCCCTACAGCAACGTGATGCAGGACCTCTACGGCAACGCGTTGATCACCTCCACCAAGATCGCCAAGGAGAAGCCGGAGATGGTGAAGAAGTTCACCGCCGCGCTGCTCAAGGGTCTGGAGTACTCGCTGGAGCACCCGGACGAGGCGGGCGAGATCCTGAAGAAGAACGTGCCGGCCGCCAACCCGGCCGCGTCCGCCGCCGAGCTTCAGCTGATGGCCGCGTACGTCCGGTCGAGCAACTCCGGCACCGCGATCGGCACGCTGGACAGCGGCCGGGTGGCCAAGAGCATCGCGCTGCTGCAGGGCGCGGGCGCGCTCAAGCAGAACCTCACGCCCGACCAGATCATCGACTTCAACCTCGCGCCGAAGGCCTGACCGGTCGGCTCGGGCCACGGGGGTGCGACCCGCCGGGACACCCGGTGGGCGCACCCCCTTCGCGTGCCGGTCCAGCCGACCGGCCGGAGAAGGAGGACACGTTGACGCAGTTGACCGAGGCCCGGCCGGGAGCGTCGGGGGAGCCGGCCCCGGCGGCGCGTGCCCGCCGCGGTCGGGGCGTACCCCCGGCGGCGGTCGGCCTGCCGGTGCTCGGGCTGGTCATCGCGGTGGCCGCCTGGTGGCTGGTCACGTCGGTGCTGCACCTGGTGCACCCGGTCGCGCTGCCGCCGCCGCAGGCGGTGGCCCGCTCGCTCGCCACGACCACGGACGTGCTGCTGCCCGCGCTGGGGATCACCACCTGGATGACGCTCTCGGGCTTCCTGCTCTCGTCGGTCGTCGGCGTGCTGATCGGGATGGCGTTGGCCGCGTCCCGCCGGGTGGAGCGGATGTTCGCGCCGCTGCTGGTGGCCGTGAACGCGGTCCCGAAGATCGCCTTCGGTCCGCTGCTCGTGGTGGCCGTGGGCTTCGGTCAGAAGCCCATCCTGACCATGGTGTTCCTGCTCTGCTTCTTCCCGATCGTGCTCTCCACCGCCACCGGGTTGACCACCACCCCGGCCGACCTGGCGGAGCTGGGCCGGTCGCTCAACGCCTCCTGGTGGCAGTCGTTCCGCAAGGTGCGCCTGCCGGCTGCGCTGCCGCAGATCTTCGTCGGCCTCAAGGTGGCCATGCCGCTGGCCGCGATCGGCGCCGTGATCGGGGAGTTCTACTCGGACCGGCCCGGTCTCGGCTACCAGATCCTCCAGTACAACGGCGTGGGCGACACGGCGACCGCGTGGGCGGCCATCATGCTGGTGGCGCTGATGAGCATCGTGCTCTACGCGGCCCTGAGCGCGATCGAGCGGTTCGCCCTCCCGTGGGTGCGGGCCACCACCTCCGCCCGCTGACAGGTCGACCGAGAACCCACCCTCGACCGAGGACACGCATGCTCAACCCACGGTCGGCGGCCGACCACGACAGGTGTGGGCCCCGGCGCAACCGGCGCAGGGATCAAGCCTGACCGCCCGGAGCCGGTTGTGCCGGGGCCCACACCCCACGGTGACTATCCCGCGAGCCGCCACCGACCCCCACGCGCGACCAACGTCGTCAACGCCTGCGGCATCAGCCCGGAGTGGTTGTCGGGCGTCATCCGGATCGGGCCGGACAGGCCGTCGAGCTGCGAGGTCTCCAGCACGTCGCGCAGCGCGTCCCGGTCCACCTCGCCGCGCTCGCCGCCGGCGCGCTGCTCGGCGTCGGCGATGAGCTGGACCGCGTCGGCGGCGAACGAGGAGAAGCCGTTGTAGCCGCCGAACCGGGCGGTGTAGTCCTGGAACCACTGCCGCCGGGCGGCCTTGGCCGGGGTGGTGGCGATGACGTCGTCGATCACCATGGTCTGGGTGAAGATGAGCGTGGCCAGCTCGGTGGAGCGGGCCGACGGGCCGAGGAACAGCTCGCCGGCGGCCGAGGCGTCGAAGAAGAACGACCCGCGGTAGTTGCGCTGCCTGGCGGTGGTGGCGGCCAGCGACGCCTGCTCCGGGGGCGTCCAGAGGATCAGGGCCTGCGGCTTCTTCTCGACCAGGTCGTCGATCTGGGTGCTCACCTCGGTGTCGGTGATCCGCACGGCCTCGGCGGCGACCAGCTTCACCGAGGTCTTGCCGAACTCGCGGCGCAGCGCGGCGAGCCCTTCCTGGCCGTACCCGTCGGCGCTGTGCAGCACCGCGACCTTGCGGATCTGGCGGCGGGTCAGCTCGGTGGTGAGCGCCGCCGCGCTGTCGACCGCATTCGGGGCGAGCTTGAAGACGTACCGGCGCTGGTCCACCGGCTCGGTGACCGCGCCGGCGGAAGCGAGCGCGATGGTCGGAATGCGCTTGTCGCTGATCGTGCGCGCCGCGCCGACCGCGCATTCGTTGCAGCCGCCCATGATGACGGCGCTCACCTGTGCGTCGCCGCTGAAATCATTGATGTTCCGCAAGGATTCGGCCGCGTCGGACCGGTTGTCCTTGAACCTCAACTCGATCTTCCGGCCGCCCAGCGCGCCGGAGGCGTTCAGCTGGTCCCGCTTCAGTTCCAGCGCCCGTTGGTACACCTTGCCGATCGGCGCGGAAGCGCCGGAGAGTTCGAGGTCGGCGGCGATGACGATGGGGCTGGTGTCCTGCGGTTCCCCGCCGATCCCGCAGCCGGTGAGCGTGGTGGCCAGCACGGCCGATGCGAGCACCGCGATGCTCGCGGAGCGGATGGGGCTCAACTCAGTCCTCCAGGGTGCGGCGCGGGCCGGCGCCCGATCACCGCCGCTTGTCCGTCCTCAGTGGAGGAACGGGATTGGTGTGCCGTACGGTGTGCCGAAGCTTGCAAAACCATGCCAATGCCGGGCCCTGTGGTCAAGCGGGGATGCCGGATGCCGTTTCGGGACGGTCATCCCACATGCTGGGGACACGAAACGTTAACTGACAATAACTGCGCAGATGCGCTTGGCCACTCTGGAGTGACATCCCCTGTTCAGGGGGTTGGAGAAAAGAAGGTATTAGGTGACCGGATCACGGGTTGAGTCGACACCGACCGTTTCCTGCCTCACCGCGGCTTCCCAAAAAGGATCTCGTCTGATGAAATCTCGGCCGTGCCGCGCGTGGCGCTGGCCGCTGCACCAGGCACGGGTCAGCGGGTCACGCGTGGAAGAAACGACGGAGGCGATGTCGTGAGCACCGGACCTACGACCCTGCCCGGGAGCCCCAGCGCCGAACAGCGGAATCGGCGACGGCGCCTGCCTCGGCTGCGTGACGCGCGGATCCGCTCCAAACTCGCCCTCATCCTGGTCGTCCCGGTGGCGGCTGTCATCGCACTGGCAACTATCCGACTCATTTCGGTGGGCCAGGGCGCGTACGACGCGGACCAGGTCCGTGCGCTGACCGCGGTCTCGGTCGACGTCTCGGCGCTCACCCAGGACCTGCACAAGGAACGGATGGCGGCGGCGGCCTTCCTGGCCGACACGAACCAGAAGCCGGACGACTACAACCTGCGGGTCCGCCGCACCGACGAGCGCATCGCGGCGTACCGGGAGGAGCGCGGCACGCTCGGTGACGTGCCCGCCGCGGTCCGGGACCAGCTGAAGGTGATCGACGACCACCTGGAGACGCTGAACGGCACCCGCCAGGAGGTGCTCGACCGCCTCCAGATGCCGGTGGCCGAGGCGAGCCTGCGCTACGGCATCGTCCTCGACGACCTGGTCGCGTACGGCGACACGCTGGCCCAGCAGCCCGGCGCGGAGAGCCTCGCCGACGCCCGCCGCGCGGTGGCCGCGTTCGCCCACGCCAAGGCCGAGGTGGCGGAGGAGCAGGCGGTCGCGTTCACCGCGCTCGCGGTCGGCGACCGGATCGACGAGGAGCAGTTCTCCTCGTTCGTGGCCACGCTGACCGGCCAGCAGGAGGCGCTGCTCTCGTTCTCCCGGGCCGCCGCCCCGGCACAGCGCGGCCTGGTGGACCGCACCGTCTCCGGCGACGCCGTCCAGCTCGCCGACCGGGTCGCCGCCGACCTCTCCCGGTCCGTCGGCAAGCGCGCGCTGGTCACCCGCGACGAGGCGTCCGCCGCCATCGGCGCGGTCGACGACCTGATGCGGTGGGCCGAGATCCAGCTCCTCGACGACCTGCTCGCCGACGCCGACGCGGTCCGCACCGACGTGATCCGGCAGGCGTTCGTGGAGAGCCTGCTCGTGCTGCTGACGCTGGCCGTCGCCGTGACGCTCGCCGTGGTGCTGGCCCGCTCGCTCAACGACTCGCTGCGCCGGCTGCGTGAGGGCGCGCTCTCGGTGGCCAACCACGACCTGCCGGACGCGGTGAGCCGGCTGCAGAACGTCAACGCCATCGGTGACGGCGGCGTGGACGAGATCGTCCAGCAGGTGCGGGACCCGATCAAGCTGACCAACCGCGACGAGGTCGGCCAGGTGGCGGTGGCCTTCAACGTGGTCCACCGGGAGGCGGTCCGGGTGGCGGCCGAGCAGGCCGCACTGCGGACCAGCGTCTCGGCGATGTTCCTCAACCTGGCCCGCCGGTCGCAGAGCCTGGTCGACCGGATGATCGGTGAGCTGGACGCGATCGAGCGCGGCGAGGAGGACCCGAAGCGGCTCGCCCAGCTCTTCGAGCTGGACCACCTGGCCACCCGGATGCGCCGCAACGACGAGAACCTGCTGGTGCTGGCCGGTGCCGACTCGGCCGTGCCGCGTCGCGACGACGCGCTCCTGGTCGACGTGCTGCGCGCCGCCCAGTCCGAGGTGGAGCTCTACAACCGGATCGAGTTCGGCACCGTCGACATCGACATCTCGGTGGCCGCGCACGCCGTCAACGACGTCGTCCGCCTGGTCGCGGAGCTGCTCGACAACGCCACCCGGTTCTCGCCGCCGAACACGGTGGTGGTGGCCGACGGCCGGCGGATCCGTGACTACGTGCTGATCCAGGTGGAGGACCGGGGTCTCGGTCTCACCGACGACCAGCTCGACTCGCTCAACCGGCGGCTGGCCGCGCCGCCGACGGTCGACGTGGCCGCGTTCCGGCTGATGGGTCTGGCCGTGGTCAGCCGGCTCGCCTCCCGCCACGGGATCCGGGTCGAGCTGCGCCGCAACGTCGAGGGCGGCACGGTCGCCCAGGTCACGCTGCCGAACTCGACGGTGGTGCTGCCGGCCAACCGGGGCCAGGCCCCGCTGACCCGGCCGCGCCAGCCGCTGGCCGTCGAGCAGTCGCCGCTCAGCCAGGTCGGTGCCGCCGACGCGTTCGCCGGCGCCGGCCGGGGCGGCACCGCCACCCTGGCCGACCAGTGGCGCAGCACGGTCACCCCGCCGCCCGCGCGGTGGCAGGCGCCCGCCGAGGCGCGGGACACCGCCCCGGCGGTGCAGTTCGGCGGGATGCCCGGCGCGCTGCCCCCGGTGCCCGCCGCTCCGGTCGCCGCCGCCCCGGTCGCCGCCGCGCCGGCCCCGGAGACGGGCTGGTCGGCGGGGGGCCCGACGGTCGCGTACCCGGCGCTCGACCCGCTGCCCAAGCGGACGCCGGGCGGTGAGACGGCGACGACGACCACCCCTGCGCCGCCGGCCTACCAGCCGCTCGCCGCCGCGCCGTCGGTGGAGACCACCCCGGCCGCGCCGGTGGTGGCCCGACCGGACCGGCCGGCCGAGGCGCCGATATTCCGGGAGATGGAGGCGGTCTGGTTCCGCTCGCACGGAGAGGACGAGACCACCATCTTCACCCGACCCCGGTTCGACGAGCCGCCAGCCGCCCCGGCGCAACCCGCCGCGGCCACGCGGCCGCCGCTGCCGACCCGTACCCCGGGCGCCCAGGCGTCGGGGCTGAGCACGCCGCCCGCGTACAGCCCGCCGACACCGCCCGCCCCGTCCACACCGCCCGCCGAGGCGGCGCCGCCGCCCGTGGTGGATCCGCCCGCGCCGGAGCCGACGCCGACCCCGGCGATCGACCCGGAGGCCTGGCGTACGGCGGCCGACGACGGGTGGTCCCGGGCCAGCCAGGCCGCGGAGCCCACCACCGGCGGCACGACCCGCTCCGGCCTGCCCAAGCGGGTGCCGCAGGCGCAGCTCGTGCCGGGCGGGATCGAACCGAAGAGCGGCCGGGACCGCAGCCGGCGCACGCCGGACGAGGTACGGGGTCTGCTCTCCGCGTACCACCGTGGCGTCCAGCGGGGCCGCACGGCCGGCACCGACCTGAACAGCACCTCGACCAAGGAGACGAACCGATGAACAGGCCGGCGGCCATGCAGGACATGGGTTGGTTGCTCACCAACTTCGCCGACAGCGTGGCGGGTATCGCCCACGTGGTGGCGGTGTCCGCGGACGGGTTGCTGCTCGCCTCCTCCCGGGACCTGCCCCAGGACCGGGCCGATCAGCTCGCCGCGATCACCTCCGGCGTGGTCAGCCTCACCGAGGGCGCGGCGCGGATGTTCAGCGCCGGCGGGGTGTTGCAGACCGTGATCGAGATGGACAGCGGCTACCTCTTCCTGATGTCCATCAGCGACGGCTCGTCGATGGCCGTGCTCGCGGCGCGTAGCTGCGACGTCGGTCAGGTCGGCTACGAGATGGCGTTGCTGGTGGAGCGCGTCGGCCAGGCGCTGGTGCCGCTGCCGAGGGATGCCGTGCGGTCCTGACCGGCGGTGGTGACCTGGTGAACTGAGAGCCGGTCCGGCTCCGTACGAGGGGAGGTGATCGCGAGATGGAACCGCGACGTGATCCGCGTGGCGCGTTGGTGCGACCGTACGCGGTCACCCGCGGCCGCACCGAGCCGTTGCAGAACATCGCGCTCGAGGCGGTCCTGTCGAGCACGGCCACCCAGTCCGCCGAGGCGCGGTTCGCCGGGCACGACAAGTACCGCATCTCCTCGGTCTGTGAAGGCCGGGCACAGTCGCTGGCGGAAATCGCCGCTTACACCCGGATGCCGCTGGGCGTCACCCGGGTGCTGGTCGCCGACATGGTGGCCGAGGGCCTGCTGACGCTACACAGTGCCGCTCCCGCGACGGGGTTCGCGGCGCGGATGAACCTGCTTGGAAGGGTGCTAAGTGGACTTCGCGAACTATGACCCCGACGGGGCGAGCCGCGGCCGGGAGATCATCTCCGCGAAGATCGTGATCGCGGGTGGCTTCGGGGTGGGCAAGACCACCCTGGTCGGGGCGATCTCCGAGATCCAGCCGCTGACCACCGAGGCGTTGATGACCGCGGCCGGCGTGGGCATCGACGACCCGTCGAAGGTGCCGGGCAAGGAGACCACCACGGTCGCCATGGACTTCGGCCGGATCACCATGGCCGAGGACCTGATCCTCTACCTCTTCGGGACGCCGGGCCAGACCCGCTTCTGGTTCATGTGGGACGAGATCATCCGGGGCGCGGTGGGCGCGGCGGTGCTGGTGGACACGCGCCGCATCACCGACGCGTTCGCGCCGCTGGACTACTTCGAGAACCGCAAGCTGCCGTACGTGGTGGCGCTGAACCGGTTCGACGACGCGCCGCACTACGAACTGGAGGAGATCCGGGAGGCGCTGGCCATCTCGCCGGACGTGCCGCTGGTGATGTGCGACGCGCGGCGGCGGGACTCGGTCAAGCAGGTGCTGGTGACCGTGGTCGAGCACGCCATGCTCCGGCTCCAGGCCGAGCACGGCTATCCGGCCTCGGTGGGCTGACCCGGCGCGTCGACCCTCGGCTACTGCGCCGCTGAGCTGGGAAAACTTAGGATCCTCTCAAGCATTCTCACGCAGTGTGAAGAATCTTTCACAGTGTGTGCAGACGAGAGGGGATCCGGATGCGCACAGTCAGAGGCATCACCGCGTTGGCCGCCGGCGCCGTGCTCGGCGTCGGCCTGGTGGCAACGCCCGCCCAGGCGGCGGTGACGAACGACACGACCCGCGCCAACACGCTGACGGCGATGCGGGGAGAGGCGTTCGCGTACGCCAGCTACCGGGCGTACGGGGCGGAGGCGGCCCGCAACGGCCACGGCGACATCGCCGAGCTGTTCACCGACACCGCCGCCACCGAGCTGAACGAGCACTTCACCGAGGAGGCGGCGCTGATCGGCTTCGTCGGCTCCAACGCGGCCAACCTGCGCACGTCGATCGCCGGCGAGTGGCACGAGGCCACCGTCGTCTACCCGGGGTACGCGCGGCAGGCCCGCCGCGACCGCTGCCCTCGGGCCGCCCGGCTCTTCGACGAGCTGGCGGCCGACGAGGCGCGGCACGCCTCGCAGTTCCGCCTCGCCCTGTTCGCGATCACCCATCCGGGCTCCGGGGCGCGGGTCCCGGTCGGCGAGGTCGTCCCGCCGGTGCCGATCACCGCCGGCGAGCCGGTCTGCTCGGGCGAGACGCAGGCCAACCTGGAGGCGACGATCCACGGCGAGGCGTTCGCGTACGCGTCGTACACGCTCTACGCCCGGCACGCCCGCGACGGTGGCCGGCTGCGCCTGGCCCAGCTCTGGGAGAACACCGCCGGTCAGGAACTCGGCGAGCACTTCAGCGAGGCGGCCACGCTCGCCGGGCTGGTCCGCAGCGACGCGGAGAACCTCCGCAAGTCGATCGACGGCGAGATCTACGAGGCGACCACCATGTACCCGTCCTTCTCCCGGCAGGCGGCCTCGGTCGGTGAGGACGGGGCGGCCGACCTGTTCGCCGAGATCGCCCACGACGAGGCCGGGCACGCGTCGGCGTTCCTGCTCGCCCTGGTCGACCTGGAACTCGGCGGCTCGGGCGGGGAACGCGACGCCCGCCGGAGCTGAGCCGGCTCAGTCCACCCGGAGGCGGTAACCGCGCTTCACCACGGTCTGCACCACGCGGGGCGTCCGCAGCCCCACCCGCAGCCGGGCCACCGCCATCTCGACCGCGTGCTCGTCCGCACCGCGCGGCAGCGTCCGCAGCAGCGCGGTGCGGGAGAACACCTTCCCGGGCGACGCCGCCAGCGCCCGCAGCACGGCCATCGGGGCCGGCGCCAACTGGCGCAGCTCCCCGTCCACCACCGCGGCGTGACCGCGCAACGTGAGCACGTGCCCGGCTGCCTTCACCGAGACCGTGCGGCGGGGCAGCTCCTCGACGATCGTCCGGACCAGCGCGCCGAGCCGGGCCCGGCTCGGCGCGCTCACCGGCACCCCGCGCCGCACCAGCGGTTCGGCGGTGACCGTGCCCACGCACCCGGCCAGCACGTCGCCGCGCAACGCCGCCAGCACCGTCTCGGTCCGGTCCCCGGCGGCCCGCAGCAGCGCCTCGGCCGCCGGGGCGGAGGTGAACGTGACCGCGTCCACCAGCCGGCCGGCGACCAGGTCGATGAGCCGGTGCAGCGGCGCCGGGTCGGCCGGCGGCGCCCACCGGTAGACCGGCACCTCGATCACCGTGGCCCCGGCCGCGACCAGCGCCTCGGTGCACTCCGGCTGCCGGTCGCCGTGCAGTTGCAGCGCCACCACCTGGCCGGCCACGCCGCGCCGGACCAGGTGCTCGACCACCTCGTCGCAGCTCTCCGAGGCCGGGGACCAGTGCTCGCGCAGCCCGGCCGCGCGGATCGCCGCGGTCGCCTTCGGCCCGCGCGACACCACGTACGCGCGGGTGAGCGTGTCCCGCAGCGGTTCGGCCAGCCCCCAGCCCTCGGCCGCCTCCAGCCAGCCCCGCATCCCGATGCCGGTGTTGGCCATCAGCACGTCCGGCGGGTGCGCCAGGCAGGCCCGGGTCGCCTCGCGCAGGTCGCTGTCGTCGGCCAGCGGCACGATCCGCAGCGCCGGGGCGAGCACCACCCGGGCGCCGCGCCGCTGGAACAGGGCGGCCAGTTCGTCGCGCCGCCGGTCCGCGGTGACCCCGATGGTGAAGCCCGCCAGTTCGTCACGCATTCACTCCTCCTGCCGCAGCCGCACCCCGAACAGGCCGCCCCGGCTGCCCACCAGGCCCCGCGACATCACGTACGCGCCGCACGCCGTCTCCCGGGGGTGCTCCCCCGATCGTGTCGCCACGCGTGCACCGTCTGTCATGTCGGAAAAGCGTGCCGCCGGGCGGTTTCCGGCCCGGGTCCCTTCTGTTTCGGTCCTGTCAAGAGCGCCTCACACCGCACGGGGCTGACGGAACGGATCGTTCGGTCTAGAATGTGAGAAACTTGTCCCAAACTACGGGAGGCAAAGGTGAGCGTGACGGAGGCGTTCGACGCCGTGGCCGGCCACTACGACCAGGCTCGACGCCGGCTGGTGCCCTGCTTCGACGCGTTCTACGGCGCGGCGATCGAGGTGGCCGCGCCGCCGCTGCGGGCCGCGCTGGCCGCCGGGCGTACCCCCGAGGTGCTGGACCTGGGCGCGGGCACCGGCCTGCTCTCCCTGCTGCTGTCCGCGGCGGTCCCCGGCGTCCGGCTGACGCTTGTGGACGGCGCACCCGGCATGCTCGCGGTCGCCACCGACCACCTGGCCGCCCGCGGGGTGCCGCACCGCACGGTCCACGCCGACCTGGCCGACCCGCTGCCCGCCGGCCGCTACGACGCGGTGGTCTCCGCGCTGGCCATCCACCACCTCGACGACGACGGCAAGCGGGCGCTCTACCGCCGGGCGGCGGACGCGCTCGCGCCCGGCGGCGTGTTCGTCAACGCCGAGCAGGTGGCCGGCCCCACCCCGGCGCTCGACCGGCGCTACGACGAGGTGTGGACGGCGCGGATCACCGAGCTGGGCTCGGACGCCGAGGAGATCGCCGCCTCCCGGGAACGGATGCGGTACGACCGGCCGGCCACGGTGGCCGACCAGTGCCGCTGGCTCGGCGAGGCCGGTCTGGCGGACGTGGACTGCTTCTTCAAGGAGTGGCGCTTCGCCGTCTTCGGCGGGCGTGTCGCGCAAGAGAAGAAGGAGCCCCGAGAGCGATATACCTCAGAGTCATATTTATGACCCTGAGGTATATCGCGGAGAAGTGCACATCATCCGGGAGCCGTCACGCACCGACGTGTCGAAATTTCTGATCCGCGCGAGCGGGGATGACTGATGGTCATACCGATGGGTAGTCTCCTCGGCATGACCGCCAAGGTGACACTGTCGTTCTCCGACGAGACGATCGAGGAGGCGCGCCGGTACGCCAAGCGGGAAGGGCTCTCCCTCTCCGCCTGGATGGACCAGGCCGCCCGGGAGAAGGCGCTGCGCGAGGTCTTCACCGCGCACGCCGCCGCCGTCGCGCGGGCCGGGCTGGACCTGGAATCCGCCGCCCTGGCCGACGCCGAGGAGGCCGCGATGGTCGACGACGCCCTGTTCGGCGGCGGGCGTCCGCGTGCTGCGTAGGGGCGAGGTCTGGCGCATCTCCGGCGCCCGGGAACGGTACGGCCTGGTCATCAGCTCCGACGTCTACAACGCCACCGAGGTGCCGATCGTGATCGTGGCCGAGGTGGTCGAGGAGTCGCTGCTGCGCGACTCGCCGCTCGCGGTGCGGATGGGCGGCTTCGTGGTGATGCCCGACCGGCTCTCCGCGCCGATGAAGAAGTGGTTCACCGAGTGCGTGGACGTGGCGGACACCGAGACCATGCAGCGGGTCGGCCGGGCGCTGCGGATCCTCCAGGAGCTGTGACGACCTCACCGCCACCACCGCGGCCGGGACCGCGTACGCTGGCCGGCGTGTGACGGGCGCCATGGAAAACGCGCAGGTCACGCACGGCGCGACCCCGTTTTGACCTGCCGCCGGGCGGCCGGGTATCGTTGCCTGCTGTTGTACGACATTCTTAGGCGTGCCGCATCAGGTACGCTTGGTCGTTCGTGCGCGCTGGTTCGACTGGGAAGCCCCGGTTACCTCGGCGCGCGACCCCAGACCGACGACGAGACAAGGTAGACCTGTGCGTACGTACAGCCCGAAGCCGGGTGAGATCGAGCGTCAGTGGCACGTCATCGACGCCTCTGATGTCGTGCTGGGCCGCCTGGCGACCCACGCCGCCACGCTACTGCGTGGCAAGCACAAGCCGACTTTCGCGCCGCACGTCGACACGGGCGACTTCGTCGTCATCGTGAACGCGGGCAAGGTCGCGCTGACCGGCAACAAGCGCCAGACCAAGGTCGCTTACCGCCACTCCGGTTACCCGGGTGGCCTGAAGCGGGTCGGCTACGACGAGCTGCTCACCAAGCGCCCCGAGCGGGCCATCGAGCTGGCCGTGAAGGGCATGCTCCCGCACAACAAGCTGGGCCGTCAGATTCTCAAGAAGCTGAAGGTCTACGCCGGTGCCGAGCACCCGCACGCCGCGCAGCAGCCGGCTCCGTTCGAGATCAAGCAGATCGCGCAGTGAGCGCGGGCGAAGGAAGCAGCATGACCGACATCACCGAGACCGAGGTCGCCCCCGAGGCCACCGAGGCGCCGGCGCCCGTCGCGCGCGCGCCCCGCGGTGACCGCCCGATCCAGACCGTGGGCCGTCGCAAGGAAGCCATCGTGCGGGTCCGGATCGTCCCGGGCAGCGGCAAGATCACCTGCAACGGCCGTGACCTCGAGGCCTACTTCCCGAGCAAGGTGCACCAGCAGCTCATCAAGGACCCGCTGGTCACCGCCGAGAAGCCCGAGGCGTTCGACGTGATCGCCAACCTGCGGGGCGGCGGCACCACCGGCCAGGCCGGCGCGCTGCGGCTCGCCATCGCCCGGGCGCTGATCGTCAGCGAGCCCGACGACCGCCCGGCCCTGAAGAAGGCCGGCTTCCTGACCCGTGACGCCCGGGTCAAGGAGAGCAAGAAGTACGGCCTCAAGAAGGCCCGTAAGGCTCCCCAGTACTCGAAGCGCTGATCACCAACAGCGTCTTGTACTTCTGACGGACGGCCGGGTCCGCCTCCCCTCTGCGGGAGGCGGCCCGGCCGTTCCGCGTTTCTCTCCTCAACGGCAGTTCCACGGAGGTTGGCGGGTATGGGCCGGTTGTTCGGCACGGACGGCGTACGCGGGCGGGCGAACGCGGATCTCACCCCGGAGTTGGCGCTCGCGGTCGCGGTGGCCGCGGCCCACACACTGGCCGAGACCGACCGGAGCCATCCGCCGCTCGCGGTGGTGGGCCGGGACACCCGGGCCAGCGGCGAGATGCTGGAGGCGGCCGTGGTCGCCGGCCTGACCAGCGCCGGCGCCAACGTGGTGCGGGTCGGCGTGCTGCCCACCCCGGCGGTGGCGTTCCTCACCGCCGAGATCAAGGCCGACCTGGGTGTGATGCTCTCCGCCTCGCACAACCCGATGCCGGACAACGGCATCAAGCTCTTCGCCGCCGGCGGGCACAAGCTGCCCGACGAGATCGAGATGCGGATCGAGGCGGCCGTCGAGGCGAACGCCACCACCGCCTGGGACCGGCCGGTCGGTGCCGGTGTCGGCCGGGTGAACGACCTGCTCGACGGCGCCGACCACTACGTCCAGCACCTGGTCGGCACCGTGCCGCACCGGCTCGACGGGATCAAGGTGGTGGTCGACTGCGCCAACGGCGCGGCGGCCGACGTGGCCCCGGTCGCCTACCGGGAGGCCGGCGCCGAGGTGATCGCCATCCACGCCGAGCCGGACGGGCTCAACATCAACGACGGGTGCGGCTCCAACCACATCGACGCGCTGCGCGCCGCGGTGGTCGAGCACGGCGCGCACCTCGGTCTCGCCCACGACGGCGACGCCGACCGGTGCGTCGCGGTCAGCGCCGACGGCGAGGAGGTCGACGGCGACCAGGTCATGGCGATCCTCGCGCTGGCCATGCGGGACGCCGGTGAGCTGACCCAGGACACCCTCGTCGCCACCGTGATGAGCAACCTCGGCCTGCGGCTGGCCATGTCCGCGCACGGCATCCGGCTGGTCGAGACCAAGGTCGGCGACCGGTACGTGCTGGAGGAGCTGCGCGCCTCCGGCCTGGCGCTGGGCGGCGAGCAGAGCGGCCACATCGTGCTGCCCGCGTTCGCCACCACCGGCGACGGCGTGCTCACCGGCCTGCACCTGATGGCCCGGATGGCCGCCACCGGCACCTCCCTGGCCGAGCTGGCCGCCGTGGTCACCAAGCTGCCCCAGGTGTTGATCAACGTGCCGGTCGGCGATCGGACAGTCGGGGCCGCCGCGCCGGCCGTCCGCACCGAGGTCGAGCGGGCCGAGGCCGAGCTGGGCGAGACCGGCCGGGTGCTGCTGCGCCCGTCCGGCACCGAGCCGCTGGTGCGGGTGATGGTCGAGGCGGCCACCGAGGACACCGCGCGCGCGGTCGCCGAGCGCATCGCCGAGCAGGTGCGCACCGCCAGCCCGGTCGCCTGACCGGGCCGGCGGCTCGCGTACCGCGGGATCGGAGCCGCAGCCCGGTCGCCGGACGGGGCCAGCGACCGGTCAGAGCCGCAGCCGGGTGGCCCGGTCGAACGTGTCGGCCGGGTCCTCGCCGTCGGTGAGGTCGACGTCCTCGACGATCCGTCCGTCGCCGAGCCGGATCAGCCGGTCGCACCGGGCGGCGATGGCCCGTTCGTGGGTGGCCAGCAGGATCGTCATGCCGTGGCGGTCCCGCAGGTCGAGCAGCAGGTCGAGGATCTGCGCGCCGGTGGTGGAGTCCAGGTTGCCGGTGGGCTCGTCGGCGAGCAGCAGCCGGGGCCGGCCCATCAGCGCCCGCGCGATGGCGACCCGCTGCTGCTGACCGCCGGAGAGCTGGGCCGGCAGCGCCCGCTCCCGGCCGGCCAGCCCGACGGCCGCCAGCAGTTCCCGGGCCCGGGCCGGATGGTCGGCGCGACCGGCCCGCTGCGGCAGCACCGGGGCGATCACGTTGTCCAGCACGGTCAGCGCCGGCAGCAGGTGGTAGCGCTGGAAGACGAAGCCGACCCGCTGCCGGTAGCGGGCCAGCGCGGCCCGGCGCAGCGCGGTGACCTCGACGTCGTCCACGGTCAGCCGGCCCCGGTCGGCCCGCTCGATCGCGCCGATCAGGTGCAGCAGGGTGGACTTGCCGGAGCCGCTCGGCCCGGTCAGCGCCACCACCGACCCGCCCGCGATCTCCAGGGAGACGTCGTCGACGGCGGTGAGCCGCTCGGTGCCGGCGCCGAACGCGCGGGCCAGGCCCGCCACGTGCACGGTGCTTCCGGTGGTCGGTTCCACTGTCACTCCTCGGCCAGTAGTCGTGCGGTGGGCAGGCGGCGCAGCAGTCCGGCCGGGACGAGCGCCGCGAGGCAGGTGAGCAGCACTCCGGCCAGGGCGACCAGGGCGGCGACGGTCACCAGGGCGGCCGGCACGTCGCCGACCAGCCAGGCCGCGCCGCCGAGCCCGAGCCCGGCGCCGGTGAGCGCGCCCAGCGCACCGAGGAACAGGGCCTGGTAGCCGATCAGGCGGGCCAACGCGCCGTCGGTCCAGCCGGTGGCCCGCAGCGTGGCCAACTCGGTGGCCCGGTCACGGACGTCCAGGTAGAGCACGTCGGCGACGGCGGCGGCGCCGAGCAGCAGGGTGGCCACCGCGGCGAGCGTGTCCGCGCCGCGCACGCTCAACGACACGGTGTCGCCGAGCAGGCTGCCGACAACCGCGCCGCGGAACGCGTGGCCGACGGCGCCGACCACTGTGAGCGCGGCCACGCCGATGGCGAGCGCGGCGGCGCCGAGCAGCGTGCGCCCCGGGACGCGGGCCAGGTTGACCACTGCCATCCCGGCGATGGTGCGGGACCGGCGGGCCCGGAACGTGCCGGCCACCGGCGGGCGCAGCGCGGCGGCCGGGTGGGCGCGTGCGGCCCGCAGCGCCGGCGCCAGGCCCGCGACCAGCGCCAGCAGCAGGGCCACCGGTACGGCGAGCAGCGCCCGCCGCCAGTCGACGTCGATGTCGAGGGCGCGGCCGAGCGGGACGGCCAGGCCGACCGCGAGCAGCCCGGCGACCAGGCCCAGCGTGGCGACCTCGCCGAGCACCAGCGCGCCGATGCGGCGGGCCGGCCAGCCGAGGCAGGCCAGGACGGCGAGTTCGGATCGGCGGTCCCGGACCGTGGCGGTGACCGCGTTGCCGAGGAAGAGCGCGCAGACCACCAGCACCAGCACGAACAGCACGGCGCTCTTCCGGTCGACCGCGCGGGTGATGACCGAGGCGACACCGAGGGCCGACCAGTTCTCGGTCAGCCGCAGGCCGGGGCGGCCGAACGCGCCGGCCGGCAGCGCGACGGTCTGCGGGGCGGGGGACGAGCCGAGCGTGATGTCCACGTCGAGGCCGGTGGTGGTGGCGATGCGTTCGGCGGTCAGCCGGACCCGCTCGGCGGACCGTTCGCTCCAGCCGTCCACGTCGGCCACCCGGACCCGGATCGCGCTGATCGGCGCGGCGCGTTGCGGGCTGCTGCCGGCCGAGAGCAGCCCGGGCACGCTGGACAGGCTGGTGAGCAGCAGCGGTGGCGCGGACAGGTAGCCGGCCGGGTTGCCGCTCGGTTCCAGCGGCTGCCCGCCCAACGCCGTGCGGCTGGCGTCGTCGGCCCCGTCGGCGCGCGGCGGCTCGTACGTCTCCAGCGGCACCCTGCCCAGGTCGCTGAAGCCGGTCAGCTTCTCCGGGTCGAAGAGCCCGACGGCCTGCCACGACCGGGCATCCCGGTCGCCGCGGCCCAACCGGAGCTGGGTCAGCGGCCGGTACCCGGTGTCCTCGCTGAGCCACGGTCGGGGCAGCGTGACCAGGTCCTGCGAGTCGCCGTACACGGCGGGGTCGGCGGGCGCCGGACGGACCCGCAGGGTGCCGTCGGGCAGCCGGTCGTAACCGGCCTGTCCCGGCTGCACGACGACCTGCAACTGCCCGTGGCAGCACGTGCGGGGGCCGAGCCCCGCGGCGAGTTGGGCCCGGTACGCGCCCAGCGCGTCCCGCTGCGTGCCGCCGGCCGGGGTGGCCGGCAGGCCGCGCAGCCGTTCGGCCAGCTTCCGGGGCGGCACGCCGGCGATGGTGCGGTCCAGCGGCAGGCGGGTGTAGGTGGCCCGGATCGCGCCGTCGAGGAACGGGCGGCTGGTGGTGAGCACCGGCAGGGTCCGGCTGGACAGGCCGCGCTCCCGGGTCACCACAGTGGTGTCGGTGGCGGCGAGCGGCCGGCCGGCGACCACCGCGTCGCCGAGGCCGACCAGTTTCTGCTCCGCGCCGGGGTCGACGGCGGCGAGCAGGAACGGCACGGTCAGGCGCACCGTCACGGTCACGCGGGGGGCTCCGACGGCGGGGGCGTCGAGGTTGGTGACGCCCTCGGTCGCCGCGCGCTCGAAGCGCCCACCGGGCAGCATCCGGAACGTCTCCACCTTCCACAGTTGCCGCTCACTGGCGTCCTGCAACCCGTTCGACTGCTCGACGCGCAGGTCGCAGATCGGCGCGGTACGCCCGCCCGGCAGCACCTCCCGGGGCAGCAGCCCGCAGTCGTTGGTGTCGTACGTCCGCCCGTCGGTGTAGCGCACCGCGTCCGGGTAGTACTCGTCGCCGATGATCGGGTAGGCCAGCGGGTGCGTGGTGACGTACACGTAGGTGGGTTGGGCCGGCGCGTGGCTCAGGCCGCGCTCGGCGAGGAACTCGCGGTCGATGCGGATGAGCTGGCGGTCCAGCGCGGGGTCGACGGCCGAGGTGACGTCGAGCGGCATCTCGATCGACGTGGTGGAGTAGCCGAGCATGGCGATCGGGGCGGCCACGTCCACCCCCTCGACCGCCCGGACCCGGTCGTACTGTGCGGTGGTGATGCCGCCGTAGCTGCCGGAGAGGTAGTTGGGCCGGACCAGGCCGCGCTCCGCCTCCAGCGACGTGCGCGTCCCCTTCGGCCGGACCAGGATGTCGTAGGCGGCCCGGGTGTTCCGTTCCACGGTGCCGGTCACCGCGAGGCGGGAGGTGGTGGTGGCGCCGGTGAGGACCACGAAGCCGGTGGTGGCCACCAGCACGCCGACCAGCAGCGCCACCGACCGTCCGGCCCGGCCGCGCAGTTGACCCCAGATGAACCCGACCATCGCGCCTCCCCGTGTGCTGAGCACACTCTGCGCGATACATTGTGACAATGCAAGGCCCCGCCCGGGGCGCCTGTCCGGAACCGGATCGGAGAAGACGGTGGCGATCCAGCACGCGGTCCTGGCCCTGCTCGCCCGCGGCCCCAGCCACGGCTACGAGCTGAAGGGCGCGTTCGAGGCCGCGGTCGGGCCGCAGTGGGGCCCGCTCAACATCGGGCACCTCTACCAGATCCTCGACCGGCTCTCCCGGGACGGCCTGGTGGTGGCCGAGCGGCAACCGCAACCGGTCAAGCCCGACCGGGTGGTCTACGAGATCACCGCCGACGGCCGCACCGAACTCGACCGCTGGCTCACCGCCCCCAGCCCGCGCAGCGGCGGCTTCCGGGACGACTTCTTCCTCAAGGTGACCGCCGCCGCCCGGTCCGGCCAGGCCACCACCGTCCGTACCGTGCTGGCCAACCAACGCGGCCATCTCATGCGGGAGCTGCGCAACCTCGACGGACTGCGCCGGCAGGCCGACGACCCGGTGGTCCGGCTGCTGCTCTCGGCCGCCGGCCGGCACGTCGAGGCCGACCTGGCCTTCGTCGACGACGCCGAGGCGGCGCTGCTCGCCGACGGCGGCGCCACCCTCGCCGACCTCGCCGCCCGGTCCCCGGCTGCCGCGCCCGGCCGGTCCCCTGCTGCCGGGTCAGCCGGCCGTCCGAAGGCCGGATCCACCGAGGACGACGGGCCGGCGCGCGCCGCCGGTTGAGCGCGCCGCCGGCGCGCTCAGGAACCGGGCAGGCGGCGCAGGAAGCGGGCGGCCAGGTCGCGTACGCCGTCGGCGTCCAGCTCCAGCGCCGGCCCGGCGACCGTCACCTCGGCCAACGCCAGGCCCGGCACCTCGCTGTCCCGCCAGCCGCCGACGAACCACGCCCGCTCCTGTTCGGCGAGCGCCAGGTTGGCCGCGTCCAGCACCTCCGCCGGGTACGGCAGCCAGAACCGGAACTGGTGGGTGTGCGGCGGCGCCGGGTGCACCCGGGCGCCCGGGAGCGCGGCCAGCGCCTCCGCCACCACCTTCGCGTGCCCCACGTAGCCGGCGAGCCGGGGCAGCTCCCGCGCCAGCCCGGCGAGCGCGGCGAGCGCCGCCGGCCACTGCTGGAACAGCGTGCCGCCGTACCGGTGCCGCCACGCGCGGGCGTACCGGACCAGCTCGGCGTCGCCGGCCAGCGCCGCCCCGGAGTGGCCGCCGAGAGACTTGTAGAACGAGACGTACGTGCTGTCGGCCAGCGCCGCGATCTCGGCCGCCGAGCGACCCAGATGGACTGTCGACTCCCAGATCCGGGCACCGTCGACGTGCACCCGCGCGCCGCGCGCCCGGGCCGCCGCCACGACCGCGACCAGCTCGTCCCAGGTGGGCAGCACGAACCCGGCGTCGCGCAGCGGCAACTCCAGCAGGAGCGTCCCGATCGGCTCGTCGAGCGCGGCCACCTCGTCGGCCGTGGGGTTGCGCGGCGCGCTCGTGGTGCGTACCGCCCGCACGCCGCCGAGCAGCGCGTACGCGTCGCGCTCGTGCAGCAGCGGATGGCTGAGCGGATGCAGGCCGACAGCGGCGCGGCCGGTCAGCTCCGCGCCGTAGCGCATGGCGACCTGCTGGGCCATCGTGCCGGTGGGGAAGAAGGCGACCGCCTCCGCGCCGAGCAGCTCGGCGACCCGCGCCTCCAGCTCCGCGACCGGGCCACCCTCGCCGTAGAAGTCGGGCAGGTCGTCGCCGGCCACCGCGCAGAGCGCGGCCACCTGCTCCCGCACCGAGTCCGGGCGTACGCCGGAGAGCATCGCGTCGCAGCCACGCTGGGCGGCGAGCCGGCGCAGCCGCTCGGCGTACCCGTCGCTCATCCGTCCTCCCGGAGCCCGCGCAGCCGGGTGACCGCCTCGGCGAGCACCTCCGGCCGCTTGCAGAACGCGAACCGGACCAACCGGCGGCCCGCCGCCACGTCGTCGTAGAAGACCTGGGTCGGCACCGCCACCACCCCGCACCGCTCCGGCAGCGACCGGCAGAACTCCACGCCGTCCCGCCCGCCGAGCGCTGTGACGTCGGCGGTCACGAAGTAGGTCCCCTCGGGCGCGAGCACGCCGAACCCGGCGTCGGCCAGCCCGGCGACCAACTGGTCCCGCCGGCGTTGCAGGTCGTCCCGGAACCCGGTGAAGTATCCGTCCGGCAGCCCGAGCGCCACCGCCACCGCCGGTTGCAGCGGACCCGCGTTGACGAACGTCAGGAACTGCTTCACCCGCAGCACGGCGGCGACCAGCGACGCCGGGCCGCTCACCCAACCGACCTTCCAGCCGGTGCAGGAGAACGTCTTGCCGGCCGAGGAGACCCGCAGCGTCCGCTCCCGCATGCCCGGCAGCGTGGCCAGCGGCACGTGCGGCGCGGCGGCGTCGCTGAACACCAGGTGCTCGTAGACCTCGTCGGTCACCGCGTACGTGCCGTGCTCCTGGCACAGCTCGGCGACCAGGGCCAGCTCGTCGGCGGTGAAGACCTTCCCGGTCGGGTTGTGCGGCGAGTTCAGCAGCACCAGCCGGGTCCGTGGCCCGAACGCGGCGCGCAACTCGGCCGGGTCGAAGGCGTACCGGCCGTCCGCGCCGGGACGCAGCGTCACCGGGCGGCGGACCGCGCCGGCCAGCGCGATCGAAGCGGCGTACGAGTCGTAGTACGGCTCGAAGCAGACCACCTCGTCACCCGCCTCGCAGAGCGCGAGGATGCTCGCCGCGACCGCCTCGGTCGCGCCGGCCGTCACCACGATCTCGCCGTTCGGGTCGTACTCCAGATTCCAGAACCGGCGCTGGTGGGCCGCGACGGCCGCGCGCAACGCGGGGATCCCCGGCCCCGGCGGATACTGGTTGTGCCCGGTGCGCAGCGCCTCCGCGGCGGCGGCGAGCATCTCCGGCGGGCCGTCCGTGTCGGGGAAGCCCTGCCCCAGGTTGACCGCGCCGGTGCGCACGGCCAGCGCCGACATCTCGGCGAAGATGGTGGTGCCGAACGGCCGCATCCGGGCCACCAGCGGATCGGTCGTCGTCACGGCGGCCAGCCTACGGCCCGCCGCCGGACGCTCACCACCCGAAGCAGGTCGCGCCGTATTCCCCCGAGTTCCGCGAGACGACCTTGCCGTTGATGGTGATCCGGCAGGTCACCTCGCCGGACTCGGCCGGGGTCGCGATCACCTGCACCCGCTCGCGGTCGTTCGCGGTGAACCGCAGCCGCCAGGGCGCGTCCACGTCGTCGAGCTGGAGGAAGTTGGCGTCCGCGTCGTAGAACTGCACGTACACCTGGTCGGCCCCGGTCACCTCGTAGACGACGGTGAACTTGCCGGGCCCGCCGGAGGGCGTGGTGACCGGGACGTCCGGCACCGGGGTCGGCTCGTCGGTGAACCCGCCGGGCTCCGCCGGCCCGTCGATGAACGGCCGTTCGTAGGGCTCACCGGAGCTGCTCGTCCGGTCGGTGAGACCGCCGAGCACGCCGAGGCCGACGCAGCCGCAGACGGCCAGCACCAGCGCGACGACCAGGGCGATCACCAGCCCGATCGCCCAGCCCGCGTTCGACCGCCGCGGTGCCCCACCGGGATACGCGTACGGCGGCGGGTAGGGCCCGGGCGGGTACGCGGCCGGCGGGTAGGGCCCCGGCGGGTACGCGGTCGGCGGGTACGCGGTCGGCGGCTGGCCGGGTGCCCCCGGGTAACCCGGGCTCGGTTCGCTCGGTTGGTTCGAGCCGCTCGGGTGGTTCGGGTTGCTCGGTTGGTTCGAGCCGCTCGGGTGGTTCGGGTGGTTCGAGCCGCTCGGACCGCTGGGTGGTGCGGCGAAGGGGCCGTCGGGCGGTGGCCCGTCCGGGCTGCCGGGGCGGAGCGGTGCGGGTGCGGCCGGCAGGCCGGGCGACGCCCACGGATTCGGGTCTCGCTCCGGCGACGCCCACGGGTTCGGGTCCCGCTCCGGCGACGCCCACGGGTTCGGGTCCCGCTCCGGCGGCGACCACGGTGAGGGCGGCGTCCAGGGCTGCGGGGCGGCGAGCGGGTCCGGTGGTGTCCACGAGGCGCGCTCCCCGGCAGCCGGCGGCGCGGTCGGGTCGCTGGGGCCGGAGGTCGGCTCGGGGGTGGGGGTCGTCTCGGACATCGGCTCAGCTCACAGGGGTACGGCGCGGACGACCGCGGTGGGGGTGGACCGGGGCTGCCGCCCGGGGCCCTCAATGTAGGGCGCGGCAGCCATCCGCGCGGACCGGCGATCCCCGGCCGAGGCAGATCTTGGTACGAAATGGCCCCTGGAGGGGCGTAAATCCTCCAAGATCTCCTCTGGTGACGCAAGTTCGGGGAGGTGGCGGTATCCGGCGGTCGGCGGCGCCGCCACTTCGGCGAAGCGGAGTCGATCACGTGCCGGGTGCCGGGTGCCGGGGTGGGCTGCGGTGCCGAGTGCTTTGTCCCATTGGTGGAGGCGGCCGACCGGTTCGCTCAAGTTCAGTGATCGGTGAGCCGCCTTCCGCGCACGCACGATGAGCGAAACTCGGCTAGGCTGCGGACCATGTGTGGAATCGTGGGTTACGCCGGCGCGCGCCCGGCGCTCGGCATCGTGCTCGACGGACTGCGGCGGCTGGAATACCGCGGCTACGACTCGGCCGGCGTCGCCGTCGTCTGCGACGACGAGCTGCTGACCGAGAAGAAGGCCGGCAAGCTGGCCAACCTCGAGAAGGTGCTCTCCGAGCGGGCCGCCGACAACCCCGAGGACTGCGCCGCCAGCCCGATCGGCATCGGCGACGGCACCACCGGCATCGGCCACACCCGGTGGGCCACGCACGGCGGGCCGACCGACCGCAACGCGCACCCGCACGTCTCCCCGGACGGCCGGGTCGCGGTGATCCACAACGGCATCATCGAGAACTTCGCGAAGCTGCGCGCCGAGCTGGAGGACGAGGGCGTCGAGTTCGCCAGCGACACCGACACCGAGTGCGCGGCGCACCTGATCGCCCGCGCGCTGGCCGACCTCCGCTCGGCCGGTGAGACCGACACCCCGCAGTTGCTGGCCTCCGCCATGCGGGTGGTCTGCGAGCGCCTCGAAGGCGCGTTCACGCTGCTCGCCGTGGACGCCGCCATCCCCGGCGCGGTGGTCGGCGCACGGCGCAACTCGCCGCTGGTGGTGGGCCGCGGTGACGGCGAGAACTACCTGGCCAGCGACGTGGCCGCGTTCATCGAGCACACCCGGGACGCGGTCGAGCTGGGCCAGGACCAGATCGTGCTGATCACGCCGGAGAGCATCGAGATCACCGACTTCGCCGGCCAGCCCGCGGCCGGCAAGGACTTCCACATCGACTGGGACTCGTCGGCCGCCGAGAAGGGCGGCTACGACTGGTTCATGCTCAAGGAGATCGAGGAGCAGCCGCAGGCCATCGCCGACACGCTGCTCGGCCGGCTCACCGAGAGCGGCGAGATCGCGCTCGACGAGGTGCGCCTCAGCGAGCAGGACCTGCGCGACGTCGACAAGATCTTCATCGTCGCCTGCGGCACCGCGTACCACGCCGGCCTGGTCGCCAAGTACGCCATCGAGCACTGGACCCGGATCCCCTGCGAGGTGGAGCTGGCCAGCGAGTTCCGCTACCGCGACCCGGTGCTGGACCGGTCCACGCTGATCGTGGTGATCTCGCAGTCCGGCGAGACCATGGACACGCTGATGGCGCTGCGCCACGCCAAGGAGCAGAAGGCCCGGGTGCTGGCCATCTGCAACACCAACGGCTCGACCATCCCCCGCGAGTCCGACGCGGTGCTCTACACGCACGGCGGCCCGGAGATCGCGGTCGCCTCCACGAAGGCGTTCCTCACCCAGGTCGTGGCCTGCTATCTGATCGGCCTGCACCTGGCGCAGGTGCGGGGCATCAAGTTCGCCGACGAGGTGGGCGCGGTGGTGGCGCAGCTCCAGGAGATGCCGGGCAAGCTGCGCGAGCTGCTCGACCGGATCGAGCCGGTGCGCGAGCTGGCCCGTGAGTTGAAGTCCGAGCCGACCGTGCTGTTCATCGGCCGGCACGTGGGTTACCCGGTGGCGCTCGAGGGCGCACTGAAGCTCAAGGAGCTGGCGTACATGCACGCCGAGGGCTTCGCCGCCGGTGAGCTGAAGCACGGCCCGATCGCGCTGATCGACAAGGGGACGCCGGTGATCTGCATCGTGCCGTCGCCGATCGGCCGGGGCATGCTGCACGACAAGGTCGTCTCCAACATCCAGGAGGTGCGCGCCCGGGGCGCCCGCACCATCGTGATCGCGGAGGAGGGCGACCAGGCGGTGGTCCGTTACGCCGACCACCTGATCTACGTGCCGCGTACGCCGACGCTGCTGGCGCCGCTGGTGACCACCGTGCCGCTCCAGGTGCTCGCCGCGGAGATCGCCGCCGCCCGTGGGCACGACGTCGACCAGCCGCGGAACCTGGCCAAGTCGGTCACGGTCGAGTAGCCGACCCCACCTCCGCCCGGCCCCTCCGCCCACACCGGAGGGGCCGCGGCGTCTCCCGACCGCCCGGCCCGCGCCACGCCGCCCGCTCACCGGCCCAGCACGATCCGGGCCATCCCGTCCAGGGCCGGGTTGTCGGCGTCCCAGTAGCCGGTGTGGCCGTGCCGCGCGCTCGGGAAGCGCCGGCCGCCGAAACCCGGCGCGCTCGGGTCGGCGCCGAACCAGAGCCGGTCGGCGTGCCGGTCGTGCGCGGCCAGCACCGGGCCGAGCGGCGTACCGGCCAGCACGGCACGGCGGGCCAGCTCGTCCGGCGGGTGGGCCAGCCGGATCACGTCGTCGGGCGCGGTCGACGCCCAGACCTGCCCGGCCGGCATCCGCAGCTCGGCGGCGTGGTCGACGCCGACGCCGGGTGAGCCGACGAAGACCAGCGCGTCGGCGCCCAGCCCGTGGTCCCGGGCGGTGGCGCCGACGACCAGCGAGCCGTAGCTGTGCCCGAGCACGGTCTGCCGGGCCGGCGGCCCG
The DNA here is from genome assembly GCF_044391475.1 of Micromonospora sp. NPDC018662. Lineage (NCBI taxonomy): Bacteria > Bacillati > Actinomycetota > Actinomycetes > Micromonosporales > Micromonosporaceae > Micromonospora > Micromonospora sp. NPDC018662. The sequence continues at coordinate 386,004 of NZ_JBISAC010000002.1, read as the reverse complement.
TCATGGGTGGCCCGCAGCCCCTCCTGGAACCGGTGCAGCGCCGGCCCGGCGGCCTCGGCCTGGCGGGCGCCGGACGCCTCGGGGAGGAAATCCGGCGCGTCGTAGTCCAGCCAGAGCACCGCCGCCGCCTCCTCGCCCGGCCCGATCGCCGCGCACCGCTCGAGCACCCGGGCGGCCCGACCCAACTCGGCCGGCGCGTCCGCCAGGTCGGCGGTCATGCCGGGGACATAGGTCAGCACCGCGCCGGACCGGTCCGGGTTGCCGAGCGCCACCACCGCCCGTCCGTCCCCGGCGGGGTCGAGCCCCAGCAGGTACGCCCGCGGCGCCCCGGATGAGGCCAGCCGCTCGGCCAGCCCGTCCAGGCCGTGTAGCGCCGCCTCCACCCCGGCCAGCCGGGCACGCCGGGCCACCTCCAGCGGCCCGGCCGGCAGCGGTCGCCGCAATGCGAGGCGGCGTGCCAGCAACTCCTCCCGCCGGTCGGCGAGCAGCAGCCGGTTGGCCTGGTCGCGAGCGGTCGCCGGCACGCCGTCGAGGCGGCCCACCCGGCCCGGCTCGCGCCCGACCAGCCACCGCCGCTCGGCCGGGCTCAGGCCGGCCCACCAGCGGCTCACCTCGGCCGGACCGGCTCCGGGACCCGGCCGCCAGACGGGCGGAACGCTGACCCAGCCGGTCACCGCCGCGGTGGCGAGCTCCGCCAGCCGGCCGGCCGCCTCCCGGTCCGCCGCACCGGCCAGCGCGAGCGCGCCCCGGATCCCGGCCTGCGCCCGCACCACCGCCGGGCCGGTGCGGCTGACGGGTCGGGCGGGATCCGGCCGGACCGTGCCGGAGCGGTCCACCCGCAGGCCGCCGGTCTCGGCGCGGGCCACCTCGGCGTCGAGTCGGGCCTTCGCCGTGCCCACCCGGGTGGCGAACTCGGCGAGCGCCTGGTCGACCTCGACCAGCGCGGGAAGCACGTCGGTCAGCGCGGTGCGCAGCTCACCGATGCGCCGTTGCGCGGCGGTCGAGGCCGCGCCGGACCAGCCGGGCCGGAGCGCGCCGGCCCGGGCGGTCAGCGCGGTGGCCCGGCGACGCACCGGGTCGGTGAGGCCGCGCCAGGCCGCCCCGGCAGCGAGCCAGGCGCCCGGATCGGCGCGCCAGAGCTGCGCGTAGCCGACCGGACCCGGGGCGGCACCCGCCGGACGTGGGCGGACGCGCGCCCCGCCGCCGTTCAGCGGGCACCGACCGGAGCGGTGCCCGCCGGACCTGGGCGGCCGGGGACGCCGGCGTTGCGGACCGCGAGGCGGCGGGCGGCCCGGTCGTCCACCGCCTCGTAGCCGTCCGCGCCGCCGCGCAGCGCCTCGGCGGTGGTGGCCACCCGGGCCGCGAGCGTGCCGGACCAGCGGCGCAGCGCGGCGTCCAGCTCGTCCAGCGCCGCGTCGACCTGCCACCCGTCCGGTGCCGGCGCCACCGGTGCCGGCGCCCCGCCCGGCCCGCACGCCAGCCGGTACGCGTCGTCGGTCAGCTCCCGAGCCACCGCACGCAGCAGCTCCGGATCGACGGTGAACGGCTCCTCGACCACGACGACCTCCCCACTCCGCCGACCCCCTCGGCCGGACCCGGACAGCGGGGACTTTAGGTGGCCCGGAACCGCCCGCGCCGGCCCTGTGGACAACGTCCCCGGTTGTCCACAGGGCCGTCCCGGCGGCCGGCCCGGGCCCCGAACCGCCGGTAGGGTGAGGTCCGTGATCGCGGCCGACGGGAACGAACGGGGCGGGACGACATGAGAGCGGTGTGGCGGGTCGCGGACGTTCGCGCGGCGGAGGCGGGGCTGATGGCGACCCTCCCGTCCGGCGCGCTGATGCAACGGGCCGCGGCCGGGCTGGCCCGCCGGTGCGTGCTGCTGCTGGCGGATCGGGGCGGGGTCTACGGCGCCCGGGTGCTGCTGCTGGTCGGCTCCGGTGACAACGGCGGCGACGCGCTCTACGCGGGGGCGCGCCTGGCCGGCCGGGGCGCGGCGGTCGCCGCCCTGCTGCTCGCCCCGGAGCGGGCACACGCCGACGGCCTGGCCGCGTTGCGCGCCGCCGGCGGGCGGGTGGTCGACCGGCCGCCGGCCGAGGTCGACCTGGTGCTCGACGGCATCGTGGGCATCGGCGGCACCGGTGGGCTGCGGGAGACCGCCGACCAGCTCGCCGCGAGCCTGACCGGGTGCCAGGGCCGGGACGGCACGCGGGCCACAGTGGTCGCGGTGGACGTGCCGAGCGGCGTCGCGGTGGACACCGGCCACGTCCCGCTGACCGACGCCGGCCGGCCCCGCGCGGTCCACGCCGACGTGACCGTGGCGTTCGGCGCGCTCAAGCCGGCCCTGGTGGTCGGGCCGGCCGCCGAGTTGGCCGGTCAGGTCGACCTGGTCGACATCGGGCTCGCCCCCTGGCTGCGTGGTTCGCCGGCGCTGCGGGTGACCGAGTGGTCCGACGTGGCCGGCTGGTGGCCGGCGCTGGGTGCCGCGTCGGAGAAATACTCCCGGGGCGTGGTCGGGGTGGCGACCGGTTCCGCGACCTACCCGGGCGCGGCGGTGCTGTCGGTGGGTGGTGCGCTGGCCGGTCCCACCGGCCTGGTCCGCTACGCCGGCGGGGCCCGGGCCGAGGTGGTGCACCAGCACCCGTCCGTGATCGCCACCGACCGGGTCGCCGACGCCGGCCGGGTGCAGGCCTGGGTCTGCGGCTCCGGGCTCGGCACCGGTGACGGGTCGGCCGCCGAGCTGCGCGCGGTGCTGGCCGCGCCGGTGCCGGTGGTGCTGGACGCCGACGCGCTGACGCTGCTGGTCGACGGCAAGCTCGCCGATCGGCTGCGGGGGCGGGACGCCCCGATCGTGGTGACTCCGCACGACCGGGAGTACGCCCGGCTCTGCGGTGAGATGCCGGGCGAGGACCGGGTGGCCGCGGCGCTGCGGCTGGCCGCCTGGATGAACGCGGTGGTGCTGCTCAAGGGCGACCGGACGATCGTCGGCACGCCCGACGGCCGGGCGTACGTCAACCCGACCGGCACCCCGGCGCTGGCCACCGGTGGCACCGGTGACGTGCTGGCCGGGCTGCTCGGCTCGCTGCTCGCCGCCGGGTTGGCCCCCGAGCGCGCCGCCGCCGCGGCGGCGTACCTGCACGGGCTGGCCGGCCGGGAGGCGGCGCGCGGCGGTCCGGTGACCGCGCCCGACGTGGCCGCCGCGCTGCGCCCGGTGCTGGCCCGGCTGGGCTGATCCGGGGCCGGCCGGGGGCGCCGGGCGGGCGGCTCACGGCCACGATGATCACTGGCGGAAGTAGGCTGGGGGCATGTGGCAGTCGGAGGTGCGTGTCGATCTCGACGCGATCCGGGAGAACGTGGCCCGGCTCAAGGCCGGCACCAGCGCCGAGCTGATGGCGGTGGTCAAGGCCGACGGGTACGGGCACGGCATGGTGCCGGCGGCCCGCGCGGCGCTCGACGCCGGCGCGGACCAGCTCGGCGTCTGCACCCTGGACGAGGCGCTCCGGCTGCGTCAGGAGGGGATCACCGCGCCGGTGCTGGCCTGGCTGCTCGATCCGGGTCTGCCGCTGCACGACGGGGTCACGGTCGGGGTCGACCTGGGCTGCGCCAGTCTGAGCCAGCTCGACGAGATGATCGCGGCGAGCCGCCGGGCGGACCGGCCGGCCCGGCTGCACCTCAAGATCGACACTGGGTTGTCCCGGGGCGGGGCCACCGTCGCCGACTGGCCGACGCTGCTGGAGGCCGCCGCGAAGGCCCAGGCCGACGGTCTGGTCGAGGTGGTCGGCGTGTGGAGCCACTTCGTGTACGCGGACTCGCCCGGCCACCCCACCACGGACCGTCAGCTCGCCGTCTTCCACGAAGGGCTGGAGATGGTGACGCGGGCCGGCCTGCGGCCCCGTTACCGGCACCTGGCCAACTCGGCGGCCACGCTGACCCGGCCGGACACCCACTTCGACCTGGTCCGGCCCGGCATCGCGGTCTACGGCCTGTCGCCGATCGCGGGCGAGCAGTTCGGCCTGCGCCCGGCGATGACCGCCCGGGCCCGGGTGATGCTGACCAAACGGGTGCCGGCCGGCACCGGCGTCTCCTACGGCCACACCTACCTCACCGAGGCGGAGAGCAACCTGGCCGTGGTGCCGCTCGGCTACGCCGACGGGGTGCCCCGGCACGCCTCCAACACCGGTCCGGTGCTGCTCGGCGGCGAGCGGCGGACCATCTCCGGGCGGGTGTGCATGGACCAGTTCGTGGTCGACTGCGGTGACGACGAGGTGGCCGCCGGCGACGTGGTGACGCTGTTCGGCAGCGGCGCGGGCGGCGAGCCCACCGCCGACGACTGGGCCGAGGCGGTGGGCACCATCAACTACGAGATCGTGACCCGGTTCGGCGGCGTCCGGGTGCCCCGCGTCTACGACGGCGAGAAGCCATGAGCCAGCGGCTGCGGGTGCCGCGTCCGCGCGGCGCCGCGGGCAAGGTCGCCGGGCTGGTCGGCGCCGCCGTCGGGGTGGCCGCGGCCGGGCTCGCGGCGGGCGTGGTCAGCGAGCGGGTGCTGGTCCGTCGGCTCAAGAACGACCCCACCGACCGGTACGCCCACGAGGTCTTCGGCCGGCAGCGCCACGACGAGGCGTACCGGTTGGAGATGCCGGACGGCACCGACATCCACGTGGAGGTGGTCGAGCCGACCCGGCCGGTCGCCGGGCACCCGACAGTGGTGCTGGTGCACGGCTTCTGCCTGGACATGGGAACGTTCCACTTCCAGCGCAAGCTGCTCGCCGAGCGGGGCGACTACCGGGTGGTCGCGTACGACCAGCCCGGGCACGGCCGGTCCGGGCGGCTGGAGACCGGCGAGTACGACCTGACCGCGCTGGGTCGCACGCTGCGCCGGGTGCTCGACGAGGTGGTCCCGGAGGGGCCGCTGGTGTTGATCGGGCACTCGATGGGCGGCATGACGATCATGGCGCTGGCCGAGCTCTACCCGGAGCTGTTCGGCGACCGGGTGGTGGGCACCGTGCTGATGGCCACCTCCGGCGGTCTGGCGGCCGAGACGAAACTGGTGGCGCCCGCCCTGCTCGGCCGGGTCGGCGCGCCGGTGCTCTACATGATGAGCAACGCCACCCGGTACGGCGGCACGGTGATCGACAAGGCTCGCAAGTCGACGTCGAACGTGGCCTGGCTGCTCACCCGCAAGTACGGTTTCGGCACGCCGAGGCCCAGCCCGGCCCTGGTCTCGTACGTGGAGACGATGAACTCTCGCACCTCGGCCGACACGGTCACCCGCTACCTGCGGACGCTGGCCACGCACTCGCGGTTCCCGGCGCTGGCGGCGCTGGCCGGCACGCCGGTGCTGGTGATCGTGGGGGACAAGGACATGATCACGCCGGTGACGCACTCGGAGGAGATCGTCCGGCGGTTGCCGGAGGCCGAGTTCGTGAAGATCCACGACAGTGGGCACGTGGTGATGCTGGAGCACGCCGACGAGGTCAACGCGGCGCTGGAGCGGTTCCTGGAGTCGCTGTGACGGTGGTGGTGGAGGTGAAGACCGTCGACGACACCCACGAGTTCGGCCGGCGGCTGGCCGGCGTGCTGCGCGCCGGTGACCTGCTGCTGCTCAGCGGTCCGTTGGGGGCCGGGAAGACCGCGCTGACCCAGGGCGTCGGCGCGGGCCTCGGGGTGCGCGGCGACATCACGTCGCCCACCTTCGTCATCGCCCGCGTGCACCGGCCGGACCCGGCGCGGGGCGGCCGGGTGACGCTGGTGCACGCCGACGCGTACCGGTTGGGGGAGTCCGCCGATCCGCGTGCCGAGATCGACGACCTCGACCTGGACGCCTCGGTGGACGACGCGGTGACCGTGGTGGAGTGGGGCGAGGGGATGGTCGAGCAGTTGGTCGACGCGCACCTGCGGGTCCGCATCGACCGGCACGACGACGACACCCGGGTGGTCACGCTGGAGCCGGTGGGCGGCGACTGGGCGGCCCGGCTGGCGACCCTCGACTGAGCGCTGTCGTACCCGCTGCCTAGAGTCCCGGGGACGACTGCGAAAGGTTGCCGATGCCCGACGACGTTCCCGCCCTCGACCTGTTGGCGCTCCTGCCCGAGCCGTGGCGTGAGGCGCTCACCCCGCACCTCGATCCGGCCCGCACCACGGCGTTGGCCGACTTCGTCGCGGGGGAATACGCGACCGCCACGGTCTTCCCGCCGCTGGCGGACCTGTTCTCCGCCTACCGGCTGTGCGGGCCGGCCCAGACCCGGGTGCTCATCCTCGGGCAGGACCCCTACCACAAGGCGGGGCAGGCGCACGGGTTGAGCTTCAGCGTGCGCGAGGGCGTGGCGGTGCCGCCGTCGCTGCGCAACGTGTTCAAGGAGCTGGGCGAGGACCTGGGCGTGCCGAAGCCGGGCAGCGGCAACCTCGACGGCTGGGCCGCCCAGGGTGTGCTGCTGCTCAACTCGGTGCTCACGGTCCGTCAGGCCACCCCCGGCTCGCACGCCAACCGGGGTTGGGAGGAGTTCACCGCCGCCACCATCCGGGCGCTCGACGCGCTCGACCAGCGGGTGGTCTTCCTGCTCTGGGGTGGCTACGCGCGCAAGAAGGCGGCGCTGGTCACGAATCCGCGGCACGTGGTGCTGGAGGCCGGGCACCCGAGCCCGATGAACCCGAAGGGCTTCCTGGGCAGTCGTCCGTTCAGCGCGGCCAACAAGGCGCTCGCCGACGCCGGTCTGCCGACCGTCGACTGGGAGCGCTCAGCCGGCTGACCCGTCGGGCTGGTCGCCGGTGCCGGCCGCGAGGCGTTGCCGGTGCCGGCGCAGCAGCTCGGCCGCGCGCCTGTCGGTCACCTCCACCTCGACCAGCGGCTCGACCGGGTAGGTGCGCGTGCCGAGTCGCACCCTGATCGGCTCGGGCAGCTCGTCGACCATTCGGGCCCGCAGCTCGCCGTGGCGGGTCGACCAGCGGTGCTCGCCCGGCTCCTCGGGCTCCGGGTGCACCCCGCCCCACTGCTCCCAGCGGGCGTTCCACCGCTGGGCCCGGGCCCGCTCCAGGAACGCGGTGAACCGGGGCGAGTCCTGCCAGCGCACCGCGATCTCGACCGCGTCCACCGGGATCGGCGCGCCCTGCAACAGGGCCGCCGTGCTGCCGGCCAGCACGTACGGCAGGTCACCGAGCGCGGCGACCAGGCGGTCCAGCCCGAGATCCTCGAGCCGCTCGACCAGATCGACCCCGGACATCTCGTCGAGCGTCGCGTCCAGGTGGCTGTCCAGCGGCTCGACCTCGATCCGCAACTGGCGGTCGAGCGCGGTGAGCAGGCGCTCCGCGGTGGTCAGGCTGGGCAGCCGGTCGCCTCGCTCGATCCGCGCGATGGCGGCCTGGCTCAGCCCGGCGCGGGCGGCAAGCGCCTGCTGGGTGAGCCCGGCCCGTTCGCGTTCGTGCCGTAGGGCGTGGGCGATCTGCTGGACCAGGCGACTCTCCGTCATGCCCGCAGGATGCCACCCCACTTTCACGCGGTATACCTCTGAGTCATAAATATGACCGACAGGTATATCGCGTAAAAGCGATGTCCCCATCGGGACGCTACGCAGCGTGATGCCATGGGGTGGGAGGGGCGCGACGGGCGGCGGCTAGGCTGGTTCACCGTGCTCGTACTGGTGGTGGACTCCTCGACGCCCGCGGTGACCGCGGCGCTCGCCGAGGTCTCGGCGGACGGCGTCGTGCTGCGCGCGTCCCGGTGCACGGTCGACGCCAGGGCCCACGGCGAGCTGCTCGCGCCCCAGGTCGACGCCGTGCTCGCCGACGTGGGCGCACGTCCGGCCGACCTGGGCGCGATCGTCGCCGGGCTCGGCCCCGGCCCGTTCACCGGGCTGCGGGTGGGGCTGGTCACCGCCGCCACCATGGGCCAGGTGCTCGGCGTCCCGACGTACGGCGTCTGCTCGCTGGACGGCCTCGGCCAGCGGTCGGGTGACGGCGCGACGGTGCTGGCGGCCAGCGACGCGCGGCGACGCGAGGTCTACTGGGCCGTCTACGACGGCGCCGGGCAGCGCCTCGCCGGCCCCGACGTGGCCGCCCCGGCGGTCGTCGCCGAGCGGGCGCGCGACCTGGCGGTCACCGTCGCGGTCGGCGACGGCGCGCACCGGTACGCGGACGTGCTGGGCCTGCCGGTGCGGGCCGAGCCGCGCTACCCGGACCCGCTGGCGCTGGTCCGGCTCGCCGCCGAGCGGATCCGCGCGGACGCCCCGGGCGAGGCGCTCACCCCGCTCTACCTGCGCCGCCCGGACGCGGTGGCGGCCACCGGCCACAAGCCGGTCCTGCGATGAGGCTGGGCCGGTTCCGCTGGTGGCACGTCGACGAGGTGCTACCCATCGAGGCGGACCTGTTCGGCGCCGAGCAGTGGTCCCCGGGCATGTTCTGGAACGAACTCGCCAACGGGCACTTCTACCTGGTCGCCACCGACGACGACGGCGCGGTGGCCGGCTACGCCGGGTTGGCCGTGGCCCCGCCCGACGAGGCGTGGGTGCAGAACATCGCGGTCCGCCGGGACGCCCAGCGCCGGGGCGTCGGCCGGCTGCTGCTGGAGGCGCTGCTCGCCGAGGCGGCCCGGCGCGGCGTCCGCAGCACCCTGCTTGAGGTCGCCGCCGACAACGGCCCGGCCCAGCGCCTCTACGCGACGTACGGCTTCGAGCCGATCGGCGTCCGGCGCGGCTACTACCAACCGAGCAACACCGACGCGCTGGTCATGCAGCGCACCGAGGACTGACGCGCATGGCTGACGAACCCCTGATCCTCGGCATCGAGACGTCCTGCGACGAGACCGGCGTGGGCATCGTGCGCGGGCACACGCTGCTCGCCGACGCGCTGGCCTCCAGCGTCGAGGAGCACGCCCGGTTCGGTGGCGTGGTGCCCGAGGTGGCCAGCCGGGCCCACCTGGAGGCGATCGTGCCCACCATGGACCGGGCGCTGCGCGAAGCCGGCGTCACCATCGCCGACATCGACGCCATCGCGGTGACCGCCGGGCCGGGCCTGGCCGGCGCGCTGCTCGTCGGCGTCGCCGCCGCCAAGGGGTACGCGGTGGCCGCGGAGAAGCCGGTGTACGGGGTGAACCACCTCGCGGCACACGTGGCCGTGGACACGCTGGAGCACGGCCCGCTGCCCGAGCCGGCGATCGCGTTGCTGGTCTCCGGCGGGCACTCCTCGCTGCTGCGCGTCGACGACCTGGCCCGGGGCGTCGTGCCGCTCGGCGCGACCATCGACGACGCGGCCGGGGAGGCGTTCGACAAGGTGGCCCGGCTGCTCGGGCTGCCGTTCCCCGGCGGCCCGTACATCGACCGGGAGGCACGGGCCGGCGACCCGGCGTCGATCGCCTTCCCGCGCGGACTGACCGCCGCGAAGGACCTGGTCGGACACCGGTACGACTTCTCCTTCTCCGGCCTGAAGACGGCGGTGGCCCGCTGGGTGGAGGCGCGGCAGCGGGCCGGCGAGCCGGTGCCGGTGGCCGACGTGGCGGCGTCCTTCCAGGAGGCGGTCTGCGACGTGCTGGTCGGCAAGGCGCTGGACGCCTGCCGCAGCAGCGGGATCGACACGCTGGTGATCGGCGGCGGGGTGGCGGCCAACTCCCGGCTGCGGGCGATGGCCGAGCAGCGGGCCGAGAAGCACGGCGTCCGGGTGCGTACGCCCCGGCCGAAGCTCTGCACGGACAACGGCGCGATGGTGGCGGCGCTCGGTTCGCACCTGGTCGCCGCGGGCGTCGCCCCGAGCCGGCTGGACCTGCCGGCCGACTCGGCCATGCCGCTGACCGTGGTCAGCGTCTGACCGGGGAGGGAACCGACATGATCGTCCGGATGTGGGAGGCGAAGGCCGAACCGTACGGCTTCGCCGACCTGATCACCTGGGTCTGCGAGACCGCGCTGCCGGAGTTCGAGCACGACCCGATGCACGTGGGCAGCGAGGTGTTCTCCTCCACCGACCACCGGCTGGTGGTCATCTCCAAGTGGCGGAGCAACCCCCGGGAGCTGCCCGAGCCGCCGATGCGGCTGGTCGCCCGCCCGCCGCACAGCTGGGACTTCACCGAGGTCGACCGCTAGGGTCAGCCGGAATTGGTTGGCGTCCGGCGCGTCCCGCCGCCTAGCGTCGGTGGGTCATGCGCTTCTCACCGACCGGCGATCCCGGCACCCCCGACGCGCGGTCCGCCACCCGTTACCTGGTGTGGCTGGCCGGGCGACATCCCGTGTACTTCGGCGGCGGCATCACCCTCGGCGTGATCTGGATGCTGGCCCAGGCGCTGGTGCCGGCCGCGATCGGCCGGGCCGTGGAGGCCGGGCTCGCCCAGCGCGACCCGGACGCGTTGGTGCGCTGGAGCCTCGCCCTGCTCGGGCTGGGCCTGGTGCAGGCCGGCGCCGGCATCCTGCGGCACCGCTGCGCGGTGCACAACTGGCTCGGCGCCGCGTACCGCACGGTGCAGGTCACCGTGGACGCCACCAACCGGCTCGGCGCGGCGCTGCCCCGCCGGGTCGCCGCCGGCGAGGTGGTGAGCATCGGCACGTCCGACATCGAGCACATCGGCAGCGCGATCGACATCACCGCCCGCGGCACCGGGGCCGTGGTCGGCATCGTCACCGTGGCGGTGATCCTGCTCAACGCCTCGCTGCCGCTCGGCCTGGTGGTGGTGCTCGGGGTGCCGCTGCTGATGGCGCTGGTCGCACTGCTGATCCGGCCGCTGCACCGGCAGCAGGCGGCCTACCGGGACTCGACCGGCCGGCTCACCGCCCGGGCCGTCGACATCGTCTCCGGCCTGCGGGTGCTGCGCGGGGTGGGTGGGGAGCCGGTGCTGGCCGCCCGCTACCGGGAACGGTCGCAGGCGCTGCGCGCCGACGGCCTGCGGGTGGCCCGGGTGGAGTCGCTGCTCCAGGCCGCCCAGATCCTGCTGCCCGGTGTGTTCGTGGTGCTGGTGACCTGGCTCGGCGCCCGGTTCGCGTTGCGCGGCGAGATCAACGCCGGTGAGCTGGTGTCCTTCTACGGCTACACCGCGTTCCTGGTCAGCCCGCTGCGCAACCTCACCGAGGCGGCCGACAAGCTGACCCGGGGACACGTCGCGGCCCGCCGGGTGGTCCGGCTGCTGCGGCTCGCGCCGGAGTTCACCGACCCGGCCCACCCGGTGCCGGTGCCGGCCGGGCCGGGCGAGCTGGTGGACACGCGCTCCGGGCTGGTGCTGCGGCCGGGCCGGCTCACCGCGCTGGCCGCCACCGAACCGCAGGACGCGGTGGAGATCGCCGACCGGCTCGGCCGGTACGCCGACGGGGACGTGACGCTGCACGGCGTACCGCTGCGGGACGTGGCGCTGGCGACGGTGCGCGAGCGGATCCTGGTGGCCGACAACGACGCGCAGCTGTTCAGCGGCGTGCTCCGCACGGAGCTGGACCCGCACGACCGGGCGGACCGCGCCGCGGTCGAGGCGGCGCTGGCCGCGGCCAGCGCGACGGACATCGTGGAGGCGTTGCCCGGCGGCCTGGACGGCCCGGTCGCCGAGCGGGGCCGGGAGTTCTCCGGCGGGCAGCGGCAGCGCCTGCGGCTGGCCCGCGCGCTGGTCGCCGACCCGGAGACGCTGATCCTGGTCGAGCCCACCAGCGCGGTGGACGCGCACACCGAGGCGCGCATCGCCGACCGGCTGGCCGCCGCCCGGCGCGGACGCACCACGCTGGTCTGCACCACCAGCCCGCTGGTGCTCGGGCGCGCCGAGCACGTGGTCTTCGTGGAGGACGGCAAGGTCGTCGCCGAGGGCCGGCACGAGGAGCTGCTCGCCGCCGAGCCCCGGTACGCGGCCACGGTGAGCCGGGAGGAGGACCGATGAGCAACGCGCTGCCCGTCGCCGACGCCGCGCGGGTCCGTCGGTACGTGCGGGAGCTGGTCCGCCGGCACCCGCGTGGCCTGGCCGCCGTGCTCGGCCTGCACGCGCTCGCCGCGGCGGCCGGGCTGGTCACCCCGCGCCTGCTCGGCGACCTGGTCGAGGGGATCTCCCGGGGCGTGGCCGCCACCACGGTGGACCGGGTGGTGGCGGCCATCGCCGCCTTCGTGGTGGTGCAGGCGGTGCTGGTCCGGTTCGCGCACCTGGCCTCGGCTCGGCTCGGCGAGCGGGTCCTCGCCGAGCTGCGTGAGGAGTTCGTCGACCGGGTGCTCGCGCTGCCGCTGTCCACGGTGGAGCGCGCCGGCACCGGTGACCTGCTCACCCGCACCTCCCGCGACGTGTCCGCGCTGTCGCGGACGGTCCGGTTCGCCGGGCCGGAGACGCTGATCGCGGCCCTGACCGTGCTGCTGATCCTCGGCGCGCTGGTGCTGACCGGGCCGCTGCTGGCGCTGCCCAGCCTGCTCGCGGTGCCGGTGCTCTGGGCCGGCACCCGGTGGTACCTGCGCCGTGCGCCGCAGGGCTACCTGCGGGAGAACGCCGCCTACTCGGACATCACCGACGGGATCAGCGAGACGGTCGAGGGGGCGCGGACCACCGAGGCGCTACGCCAGGCGGCCCGCCGCCGGGCCCGCGGCGACGCCGACATCAGCCGGTCGTACGCGGCCGAGCGCTACACGCTGTACCTGCGGACCGTGTTCTGGCCGGTGGCCGAGTTCGGCTACCTGGTGCCGATGGTGGCCACGCTGCTCATCGGCGGCTGGTTCCACCTGAAGGGCTGGGCCAGCCTGGGCCAGGTCACCGCCGCCACGCTCTACGCCCAGCAGCTCACCGACCCGATCGAACGGCTGCTCGGCTGGCTGGACGAGTTCCAGGTGGGTGGCGCCTCGCTGGCCCGGCTGCTCGGCGTCGCCGTCGAGCCGGACGAGCGGTCCCCGGCACCCGTCGCGTCGCGCCGGTCGACCACCGAGGGTCGGCTCGCCGCGCACGACGTCCGGTACGCGTACCGCGCCGGCCACGACGTGCTGCACGGCGTGACGCTGGTGCCCCGGCCGGGGGAACGGCTGGCCATGGTGGGCCCGTCCGGGGCCGGCAAGTCCCCGCTGGGTCGGCTGCTGGCCGGCGTGCACACGCCGTCCGCCGGTGCGGTGACCGTCGACGGTCGACCCCTCGCCGAGCTGCCCCTGGACGAGCTGCGCACCCACGTCGCGCTGGTCAGCCAGGAGCACCACGTGTTCATCGGCACGCTCGCCGACAACGTGGCGATGGTCCGGCCGGCCGCCGACCCGGCGGCGGTGCGCGCCGCGCTGGCCGCGGTCGACGCGCTCGACTGGGCGGAGGCGCTGCCGGAGGGGCTGGCGACGACCGTCGGCGCGGGCGGGCACCCGCTCACCCCGGCGCAGTCGCAGCAGCTCGCGCTGGCCCGGCTGGTGCTCGCCGACCCGCACACGCTGGTGCTGGACGAGGCCACCTCGCTGATCGACCCGCGCGCCGCCCGGGCGCTGGAGCGGTCGCTGGCCGCGGTGCTGCACGGGCGGACCGTGATCGCCATCGCGCACCGGCTGTTCTCCGCGCACGACGCGGACCGGGTGGCGGTGGTGTCCGACGGCCGGATCACCGAGCTGGGGTCGCACGACGAGCTGGTCGCCGCCGACGGCTCGTATGCGGCCCTCTGGCGCTCCTGGCACGGCTGAGGTGCAAGGAGGGGCCCCTTCTTAACGCCTGGCGTATAGGAAGGGGCCCCGCTTAACACCCGTCAGGCGCGGCGCATCAACCGCCAGGTCGTGTACCCACCGGTGCCCAGCGCGAGCAGGAAGACCGCCCACACGATCCCGGTGCCCACCTGGAGCCCGCCGCCGCCGGCGGCGTTGGCCTGGGCGGCGGCGACCAGCGAGTCGCTCTGCGCGGCCGGAATCGCGGGCGGCGGCAGCTGCTGCCAGCGGACCAGCCCGGTGCTCTCCAACATGGTCATGTGGTCGTTGACGAACTTGTTGGCGTCCTCGGCGAGCTTGCGCACGATCGGGTCCTTGGTGCTGGCCCGGACCGCCCCGATCACCGGGAAGATGTTGCCGTGGGCGACCCGGAGCCGGGTGACGAAGATCTGGTCGAACTGGGCGCCGCTGGCGTTCTGCATCTCGGTCAGCCACCCCTTCTGCTGGGTCGTCGGCTCCGTCGGCAGCACCGCGCCCAGCTTGTTGGCCGCCTCGACCACCAGTTGGTCCAGCACGCCGTGCTGGCGGGCGATCTCCGCGCCGACCTCCCGGACCCGGGGGGACTGGCCCTTCTCGGCGGCCATCGTGCCGGCCGGCATCTCCCAGAGCCCGGCCAGCCGGACGCCGTTGAGCAGCGTCATGTCCGCGGCGTTCATCTGCACCCCCGGATTGGGTGCGGCCAGAGCCGCGCCGGGAAGAACGCCGATCCCCGCGCCGATCACGACGAGCAGCAGGGTCACCCGGTGCGCCAGCCGGCGACGTGCGGATTCCAGCGATGCCATGGTTGGGTTGCCTCCTCGATCCGGACCGCTACGCGGGGTCGCGGACGGCCGAGCCGACCGGCCGTCCGCACGTTGGTACGGATCACCGGGCCGATCAGTTCAGCGGGTCGGCCAGGAGGCGCTCGAAGGCCAGCTCGGCGGCGCCGACCAGCGCCGCGTCGTCGCCGAGTTCCGGGGTACGCAGCCGCACGTGCTCCAGGCAGGCGGGCAGCCCGTTGCGGTTGAGCCGGCTGCGTACCTGGGCGGCGGCGGCCAGGTAGAGGTCGCGCATGGTGCCGCCGAAGATGACCATCTCCGGGTTGAAGATGTTGACCAGGTTGGCCACGCCGAAGCCGAGCCAGTCGCCGGCCTGCCGTACCGCCCGCTGTGCGCGGGCGTCCCCGCGGTCGGCGGCGTCGAAGACGTTCAGCAGCGCCTCCCGGCCGCGCGCCTCGGCGTGCCCGGCGGCCCGCAGCAGCCCGTGCTCGCCGATCTCGGTCTCCCAGCAGCCGTGCCGGCCGCAGTCGCAGCGCGCCCCGTCGCGGACCACCACCATGTGGCCGACCTCGCCGCCGTAGCCGCCGTGCCCGGTCAACCGCCGGCCGCCGGCGATGATGCCGGCGCCCACGCCGACGTCGCCGTACAGGTAGATGACGTTGTCGCAGCCGGTGGCCGCGCCGCGGGCGTGCTCGGCGAACGCCGCCACGTCGGCCACGTTGCCCACCGTGATGGGTACGTCGATGCCCAGCTCGGCGGCGAGCGCCGCGCCGATCGGCTCGTCCACCCAGCCGGTGGTGGGGCTGAGCCGTACCAGCCCGTCGTCGCGGCGCACCATGCCGCACACGGCCACCCCGGCGCCCACGCACAGCGAGTCCGGCGGCACCGAGTGGTGCATCTCCTTGACGGCGCCGGCCAGCAGCGGGGCGGCCTCGCCGGCGACCAGGTTGCGGGGCCGGTCCAGTTCCCGGCGGTCGAGCACCTTGCCGCCGAGTCCGACCCGCGCGGCGCGCAGCCGGTCCACCTCGACGCTGTACGCGTACGCGTAGACCCGGCCCGACTCGGGCCGGACGACAAGTGACGGTCGTCCGGCCCGGCCGGTCTCCTTCGGCGTCCCCTCGCTGACCAGACCGGCGCCGGCCAGGTCGGCGGTCAGCGCGCCGATGGTGCTGCGGTTGAGCCCGAGGGCGGTGGTCAGCTCCGCGCGGGTGGTGGCCCCGTGCACGTGCACGTAGCGGAGCAATGCGCCCAGGTTCTGCCGTCGGATCTCGTCCTGGCTGGGACCCGCGCGCATTGCCACTGCCATGGTGTGTGTCCGTACCTCGGGGGTCAGCGCGTGCCGGTGGCGGCCGAGCGTCGGCGGGACAGTGCGTCGACGCCGGCGGCGAGCAGCAGCACCAGTCCGGTGAAGATGTACTTCAGCCCGGAGCTGAGGTCGAGCAGTCCCATGCCGTTGATGATGACAGCCACCACGGCGCCACCGAGCACCGCGTTGATCATGCGGCCCTTGCCGCCGAAGAGGCTGGTGCCGCCGATGACCGCCGCGCCGACCGCGTAGAGGAGCACGTTGCTGCCGCCGGTGTTCGGGTCGACCGAGCGGTCCTTGCTGGCGGCGATGATGCCGCCGACCGCCGCCATGCCCGAGCAGATGACGAACGCCGAGATCTTGATCCGGTCCACGTTGATGCCGGCCCGTCGCGCCGCTTCCGAGTTGCCGCCGACGGCGTACAGGTGCCGTCCGTAGCCGGTGCGGTTGAGCACGAAGGTCCAGAAGACGAGCAGGACCGCGATGACCGGTACGACCACCGGCATGCCCTTGTTCGAGGTGATCAGCGGGTTGATGCTGCGCTCCTGGTTGAGCACGTACACCGCGAACCCGATCATGAGGGCGATGCCGGCGATCCGGGCGCCCACCACGGCGATCGGGTCGGTGACCAGACCGCGGGAGACGCGGTTGCGGTGGCGCAGCAACTGGGCGGCGGCGTATCCGGCGATCGCGACGGCGGCCAGCAGCCAGCCGATGGCCGGCGGGATGCGGCCGTTCTCGATGCCGATGATCACGTCGTCGTCGATCGAGATGTTGGTGCCCTCCTTCATCAGGAGCAGCACCACGCCCTGGAAGGCGAGGAAGCCGGCCAGGGTGACGACGAAGGACGGGATGCCGATCTTGGCGACCAGGAATCCGAGGGTCAGGCCGATCACCACGCCGGTGACCAGGGCGGCGAGGATCGCGACGTACCACGGGTAGCCGAGCACGCTGACCACGTTGGCCAGGATCGCGGCGCAGACGCCGCTGGCGAAGCCGGCGGACAGGTCGATCTCGCCGAGCAGGAGGACGAAGATCAGCCCCATCGCGATCACGGTGACCGCGGCGCCCTGGGTGAAGAGGTTGGCGAAGTTCGCCGCCGAGAAGAACACCGGTCGGACGATGGCGAAGACCAGGCAGAGCACGACCAGGCCGATGACGGCCGGCAGCGAGCCCAGGTCGCCACCGCGTACCCGGGCGACGTAGTTGCGGACGTGGTCGCCGACGGTGAGCGTCGGCGTGACGGCCGCCGGCCCTTCCTTCTTCACTGCGGTGGCGGTCATCGGAGGGCTCCCGAGGTTGCGTCGGCGGTGCCGGTGCCCGGCTCGGCGGTGAGGCCGAGGTCACCGGACCGGCCGGCGGTGATCAGCTCGACCACCTGCGAGTGGGTGATGTCGGTGGTCTTCACCTGCGCGACCATCTGGCCGAGGTAGAGCGCGGCGATCCGGTCGGAGACGGCGAAGACGTCGTTCATGTTGTGCGAGATCAGCACCACGGCGAGGCCCTTGTCGGCCAGTCGCCGGACCAGCTCCAGCACCTGGGCGGTCTGCGCGACGCCGAGCGCGGCGGTCGGCTCGTCCAGGATGACCAGGCGGCTGTTCCAGAGCACGGCCTTGGCGATGGCGACGGTCTGCCGCTGGCCGCCGGAGAGGCTTGCCACGTGCTGGCGCAGCGACTTGACGGTGCGGACGCTGAGGCCGGCCAGGGTCTCGGCGGCCATCTGTTCCATGGTCGGCTCGTCGAGCACGATGCCGCTGCGCTTCTCCCGGCCGAGGAACATGTTCTGCACGATGTCGAGGTTGTCGCAGAGCGCCAGGTCCTGGTAGACGACCTCGATGCCGAGCGAGGAGGCGTCCCGGGGGCTGTTGATGCTCACCGGCCGGCCGTCGAAGAGGAACTCGCCGGACTCGGTGGGGTAGATGCCGCTGATGCACTTGACCAGGGTCGACTTGCCGGCGCCGTTGTCGCCGACGAGTGCGGTCACCTCGCCGGGATACGCGGCGAAGGCGACGTCGCGCAGCACCTGGACGGGACCGAAGCTCTTGTCGATCCCGCGTAGCTCCAGCAGGGGGGTTGCGGACACGGGGGTCTCCTTTGGGCGGAGGGAGGTCTCGGATCCCGTCCGGCGTGGGCGCCGCCCGGCGCGGGAGTGGTTCCCGTGCCGGGCGGCGCCGCCTGATGCGGGTGGGTCAGCTCACGCCGGCGTCGGCGCAGAGCTTGGCGAAGGCACCGCCGCAGAGCTCGTCCTTGGTGACGTAGCCGTCGGCCACGACGTCCTTGACGCTGTCCTTGTAGATGGCCTTCGGCTCCAGCAGCACGGACGGCACGTCCCGGTTGCCCTCCGGGTCCTTGACGGTCTGGCCGGTGTCCTTCTTCTCGCCCTTGGCGAGCGCGATGGCCAGCTCGGCGGCGGCGTCCGCCTCCTTCTTGACCGCCTTGTAGACCGTCATGCACTGGTCACCGGCGAGGATGTTCTGCAGGCCCTGGACCGTCGCGTCCTGGCCGGTCACCGGCACCTTGCCGTTGAGCTGGTTCTTCTTCAGCACCGAGATGGCGGCGTTGCCCAGGCCGTCGTTGGCGGCCAGGACGCCGTTGATCTTGCCCTTCTGCTGGGTGAGCATCTGCTCGAAGATCACGCCGGCCTGCGCGTTGTCCCAGTCCGGCACGGCCTGGTCCGGGCCCTTGACGTAGTCGCCCGAGTCGAACTTCGGCTTGAGGACCGAGTCGTAGCCGTTCTTGAACAGGGTGGCGTTGTTGTCGGTGGCGGAGCCGTTCAGGTAGGCCACTACCGGCTTCTGCGCGCCCTTGTCGGTCAGGCACTTGCTCAGGCCCTCGCCCTGGAGCTTGCCGACCGCCTCGTTGTCGAAGCTGACGTAGTACTGGGCGGAGCCGCCCAGGGTCAGCCGGTCGTAGTCGATGGTGGCGACGCCCTGCGACTTGGCCTTCTCCAGCACGGCCTTGCCGGTGCCGGAGTCCAGGTTGACGATCATGAGAGCGGTCACGCCGCTGGTCAGCATGCCGTCGGCGATGGTCGAGAAGGCGGACTTGTCGCCCTGGGCGTTCTGGATGGTGTAGTCGACACCGGCGGCCTTGAAGGCCTCCTCCAGGTACTTGCGGTCCGCGCCCTCCCAGCGGGCGGAGGACTTGCTGTCCGGAAGGATCACGCCGATCTTCGGCTTCTTGTCGTTCGAACCGCCGGCCTGGTCGGAACCGCCGTTGTCACCGCAGGCGGCCATGCTGCCGGTCGCGAGGAGACCGACGGCCGCGAAGGTGAGGAAGCCCTTGCGCATGTGCACGGGTCCTTTCGGGGGGTGGGGGAGTTGTTGACGGTGTTTTGTTGTGTCCGGCAACGTATTCCGCGGTTCCCGCGCTCCGCAAGAGTGCCGAGGTCAGAAGTTTGTTGGCGGCGGTAACAATTCAGCAACGCGGTTGTCACCCCGCGGACACCGACTGCGGAAACGCTCCCAGACGTCCGGTTCAGCCGGCCGCGATCGGGGCGGTCACGGCCCCGGTCAGCGCCACCAGGTCGGTCGGCGCGAGCTCCACCTGAAGGCCCCGGCGGCCGGCCGAGACGAACACCGTGGGATGCGCCAGCGCGGACACGTCGACCACGGTCGGCAGCGTCCGGCGCTGCCCCAGCGGGCTGATCCCGCCCCGCACGTAGCCGGTCGCCCGCTCGGCCACCGCCCGGTCGGCGAGCGCGGCCCGCTTGCCGCCGACCGCCGCGGCCAGCGCCTTCAGGTCCAGCTCACCGGTGACCGGCACCACCGCCACGGTCAGCGCGCCGTCGACGTTGGTGACCAGCGACTTGAACACCCGGGCCGGCGGCACCCCGAGCGCGGCGGCGACCAGCGCGCCGTAGTTCGGCGCGTCCGGCGAGACGTCGTACGGGTGGGTGCGGTACGCGACCTTGCGCCTGGTCAGCAACGCGGTCGCCGGAGTGCCCTGTCCCGCCATGACGGTCAAGCTAACCCGGCCGCCGCCGCACGGCGAGCCGAGCCGGCCCGTCCGTCCCGGCCACGGGCCCGGTTGCGCTGCGGCCCAGGTCGGGCGGCGGTGACGTGGGTCAGGCGGGCGCCGGGACCGGGTGGCAGACGAGCACGGTGGGCGCGCCGGCCACCCGGGTCAGCACCAGACCGGCCGCCGCGTCGCCGGAGAGGCGCAGGTCGCGGCGCAGCTTCTCCGGCTCCAGCGCCGAGCCGCGCTTGCGGATCTCCACCCGCCCGACCCCGCGCTCCCGCAGCAGGGCGCGCAGCCGCTTCAACGAGAACGGCAGCACGTCGGTGATCTCCAGGCAGCGGGCGAACGGGGTGGGCCGGGCCGCGTCCGCGTACAGGTAGGCGATCGACGGGTCGGCGAGCGTCGCGTCCAGGTCGGCGGCCATCTCGGCGACCAGGTGCGCGCGTACCACCGCCGGGTCGGGGTCGTACAGGAACCGCCGGACCGGACCCACCTCCGCCTCGTCCGCGCCGGTGCCGGTCAGGTGATAAGAAGGGGCCCCGCCTCTACCGGAGGCGTTAAGCGGGGGCCCCTCCTTCTCCCGCAGCAGGGTGGCGCGGCGGGGGGCGACGGCCAGGGGGCCGCACCAGAGGGTGGCCTCCACCAGGTCGCCGTCGACGCTCACCCACTCCGCCTCGGCGCCGGCCGGGATCAGCGCGTGGTCCAGGCCGGGCGCCACCTTGACCACGGTGCGCGGCACCCGCTCGGCCAGCCCGGTGACGAAGTCCCACGGCGGCGAGTAGGCGCTCGGGTCGAAGATGCGCCGCCCGGTGCCGGCCCGCCGGCGTGCCGGATCGCAGAACGCCCCGTCGACCGCTGACACGTCGAACGCGGTGGCGTCGCCACACTCCACGGTGACCAGGTCGGCCAACCCGGCCGCCTCGGCGTTCGCGGTGGCCATCGCGGCGGTGACCGGGTCGGCCTCCACCGCGTACACCCGGATGCCGGCGCGGGCCGCGGCGAGCGCGTCGGCGCCCAGCCCGCAGCCCAGGTCGGCCAGGGTGGTCACGCCCGCGGCCCGCAGCCGCGCGGCCCGGCGGTCGGCGACCGCCCGGCGGGTGGCCTGCTCCAGCCCGGGCCGGGTGAGGAACATCCCGGCCGCCGCCGGGCCGAACTTGCCGGCCGCCCGGCGACGCAGCTCCGCCTGGGTCAGCGCCGCCGCCGCGAGCCCGCCCGGGATCCCGGCCGAGCGCAGCGCGGCGGCCGCCGCCAGCGGGTCGCCGCCGGCCACCCGCTCGGCCGCCGCGAGCGCCGCCGACCCCTCGGGGGTACGCAGCGCGGTGAGCTGGTCGAGATCCACCCGTCCATTCTCCCGACCGCCCGCCGGGGCGACTCGGCGGGCGACGCGCTGGCACTCTCCTTGACGGAGTGCTAGCCGAGGAATAACCTGCGATTAGCACTCTCACCCTGAGGGTGCCAACGCCCGGGCCTGGTGCCCGAGCGTTGAACGCCAGGCGGACCGGCACCCGCGACGACGGCCCCGCCCGGTGGCATGTGGCAGATTGACGCTGGTCGGCGCGCCGACCGGTAACGACACCCAGTACCCCAGGAGGGTATGCCCGTGACTACCGCGACCAAGGTTGCGATCAAGCCGCTCGAGGACCGCATCGTGGTGCAGGCGAACGAGGCCGAGACCACCACCGCCTCGGGCATCGTGATCCCCGACACCGCCAAGGAGAAGCCGCAGGAGGGCACCGTCCTCGCTGTCGGCCCGGGCCGGATCGACGACAAGGGCAACCGCGTGCCGGTCGACGTGAAGGTCGGCGACACCGTTCTCTACTCGAAGTACGGCGGCACCGAGGTCAAGTACGCCGGCGAGGAGTACCTGGTGCTCTCCGCCCGCGACGTCCTCGCGGTCATCGAGAAGTAAGCAACCGATCAGTGTCGTTGCCCCGGTCCGGCTCGCCGGGCCGGGGCAACGTCGCTTCGAAGGGATACTGATGGCAAAGATCCTGAGCTTCTCGGATGACGCCCGGCACCTGCTCGAGCACGGTGTCAACGCCCTCGCGGACGCGGTCAAGGTCACCCTCGGCCCCCGCGGGCGCAACGTCGTCCTGGACAAGAAGTTCGGTGCGCCCACGATCACCAACGACGGCGTGACCATCGCCAAGGAGATCGAGCTCACCAACCCGTACGAGAACCTCGGCGCGCAGCTGGTCAAGGAGGTGGCGACCAAGACCAACGACGTCGCCGGCGACGGGACCACCACCGCGACCGTGCTGGCCCAGGCCATGGTCCGCGAGGGCCTGCGCAACGTGGCCGCCGGCACCAACCCGACCGGCCTGAAGCGGGGCATCGACGCGGCGGCCGCCAAGGTCTCCGAGGCGCTGCTCGGCAAGGCCGTCGAGGTCGCCAGCAAGGAGTCGATCGCGCACGTCGCGACCGTCTCCGCGCAGGATGCCACGATCGGCGAGCTGATCGCCGAGGCGATGGAGCGGGTCGGCCGCGACGGTGTGATCACCGTCGAGGAGGGCTCCGCGCTCACCACCGAGCTGGAGGTGACCGAGGGTCTCCAGTTCGACAAGGGCTTCATCTCGCCCAACTTCGTCACCGACGCGGAGGGGCAGGAGTCGGTCCTGGAGGACCCGTACATCCTGATCACCACGCAGAAGATCTCGGCCATCGAGGAGCTGCTGCCGCTGCTGGAGAAGGTCCTCCAGAACAACAAGCCGCTGCTCATCGTCGCCGAGGACGTCGAGGGCCAGGCCCTGTCCACGCTGGTGGTCAACGCCATCCGCAAGACCGTCAAGGTCTGCGCGGTCAAGGCCCCCGGGTTCGGCGACCGTCGCAAGGCGATGCTGCAGGACATGGCGATCCTGACCGGCGCCGAGCTGGTCGCCCCGGAGCTGGGCTACAAGCTCGACCAGGTCGGCCTGGAGGTGCTGGGCACCGCCCGCCGCGTCGTGGTCGACAAGGAGAACACCACGGTCATCGACGGCGG
The DNA here is from genome assembly GCF_044391475.1 of Micromonospora sp. NPDC018662. NCBI lineage: Bacteria > Bacillati > Actinomycetota > Actinomycetes > Micromonosporales > Micromonosporaceae > Micromonospora > Micromonospora sp. NPDC018662. The sequence goes on along the minus strand of NZ_JBISAC010000002.1, from coordinate 363,413 downwards.
CGGCCAGTCCGCCGAGGTCGCCGACCGGGTCGCCCAGATCCGCAAGGAGATCGAGGCCTCGGACTCCGAGTGGGACCGGGAGAAGCTGGCCGAGCGGTTGGCGAAGCTCTCCGGCGGCATCGCGGTGATCAAGGTCGGCGCGGCCACCGAGGTCGAGATGAAGGAGCGCAAGCACCGCATCGAGGACGCCATCGCCGCGACCAAGGCCGCGGTCGAGGAGGGCACGGTCCCGGGTGGCGGCGCCGCCCTGGCCCAGATCCTGCCGGTGCTCGACGACGACCTGGGCTTCACCGGTGACGAGAAGGTCGGCGTCTCGATCGTGCGCAAGGCGCTGGTCGAGCCGCTGCGCTGGATCGCCCAGAACGCCGGCCACGACGGCTACGTGGTGGTGCAGAAGGTCGTCGACCAGGAGTGGGGCACCGGCCTCGACGCCGCCACCGACCAGTACGTCGACCTGGCCAAGGCCGGCATCCTCGACCCGGTGAAGGTGACCCGTAACGCGGTCACCAACGCCGCCTCGATCGCCGGCCTGCTGCTCACCACCGAGAGCCTGGTCGTGGAGAAGCCGGCCGAGCCCGAGCCGGCCGCCGCCGGTGGGCACGGTCACTCGCACGGCCACGGCCACCAGCACGGCCCGGGCTTCTGACCCGAGGAGTACGGCCCGACGTCAGGGCACACCGCCGAGCCGGCGGTGTGCCCTGACGCGTATCCGCTTACGGAACGCTGACGAGATTGGCGGCCGGCCCGACCGGTCGACCACACTGGGCCGGGTGAGCACGATCTCCCGCCGCCACGCGGCACTGTCCGGCGTCGTCGCCGCCGTGGTGGCGCTCGGCGTCGCCGAGCCGGTGGCCGTCCTGACCGGTCCCCGGTCCGCCCCGCTGATCGCGGTCGGCGGTCTCGTGGTCGACCTGGTGCCCGAGCCGCTCAAGCAGTTCGCCATCGACGTCTTCGGCACGTACGACAAGATCGCCCTGCTGGTCGGGACGGCGCTGCTGCTGGCCGGTTTCGCGGCGCTGCTCGGCCTGGCGGCGGCCCGGCGGCTGGTGGTCGGCCTGGCCGGCATCGCCGCGTTCGCCGTGCTCGGTGTCGTCGCCGCGCTGACCCGGGCCGGCGCGGACGCGTTCGACGCGCTTCCGTCAGTGGTCGGCGCCGGTCTCGGTGGGCTGACGCTCTGGGCGTTCGTGGCCGGTCCGTTGCGCGCGGACCGCGACCCGGCGGCCACCACGACGTCTCCGGACGGCACCGCCGGCGCGACGGCGTCCCGGCCCGGTCCCACGCCGCCCCCGGCAGTCGCCGCGCTCGCGCGTGAGGAGAACGCGTCGGGCGACTGGGAGCCCCTGGACGGCGGGGACCAGGAGTCGCGGCGCCGGTTCCTGCGCGGCGCCGGCCTGTTGACCGGCGCGGCGGCGGTGGCCGGGCTCGGTGGGCACTGGCTCGCCGGCCGGCGCGGCGTCTCGGCGGCCCGCGAGGCGGTCACGCTGCCCGCCCCGACGGCGCCCGCCCCGCCGGTGCCGGCCGGCGCGGACCTGTCCCTGCCCCGGCTCGCCCCCTACGTCACGCCGAACCGGGAGTTCTACCGGATCGACACCGCGCTGGTGGTGCCGCAGGTGGATCCGGTCACCTGGAAGCTGCGCATCCACGGCCGGGTGCGCAACCCGATCGAGCTGAGCTTCGACGACCTGCTCGCCCGGCCGATGGTCGAGCGCTACGTGACGCTGGCCTGCGTCTCCAACGAGGTGGGCGGCGACCTGATCGGCAACGCCCGCTGGCTCGGCGTGCCGCTCAAGGAGCTGCTGGACGAGGCCGACCCGGAGGAGGGCGCGGACCAGGTGGTCGGGCGCGCGGTCGACGGCTGGACCTGCGGCACCCCCACGTCCGTGCTGCGCGACGGGCGGGACGCGCTGCTGGCGGTCGGGATGAACGGCGAGCCGCTGCCGGTGGCACACGGCTTCCCGGTGCGGATGGTGGTGCCCGGACTCTACGGGTACGTCTCGGCGTGCAAGTGGCTCACCGAGCTGGAGCTGACCAGCTTCGCCGACTTCGACGCGTACTGGGTGCCGCGCGGCTGGTCGGCCGAGGGCCCGGTCAAGACGCAGTCCCGGATCGACACGCCCCGCGCCCGCAGCCGCCCGGCCGCCGGCCCGGTGACTGTCGCCGGCGTGGCGTGGGCGCAGCACCGTGGCGTCCGCCGCGTCGAGGTACGCGTCGACGACGGTCCCTGGCGGGAGGCGACGCTGGCCCCGGCCGTGTCGTCGGACACCTGGGTCCAGTGGTCGTGGCGCTGGGACGCCACCCCCGGCGAGCACCGCCTCCAGGTGCGCGCCACCGACGCGGCCGGCGAGACGCAGCCCGAGCAGCGCAGCCCGGTCGCCCCGGACGGCGCAACCGGCTGGCACACCCTCACCCTCACCGTCACCTGACCGCAGGCCCCCCCTCGCCCACCCCCCGACCGAGCCCTCCTGGGGCGTGATCAAGGAGTTTGCGTCGGAGTCGATCTCCGCGGTGGACGCAAACCCCTTGATCACCCGCTCGCTTCCATCCGGTCCGGCCCGGACGAGGAAACGCCGCCGCGCCCCGGGGTGCGGGGCGCGGCGGCGGGAAGTGCGGGCGAGGTCAGGCGACCTTGCGCTGGTCCGGGACGGCGGTCTTGTGGGGTCGGCCGAGGCGGGCCTCGAGGCGGGCCACGTCGACCCGGGCCTGCCGGCGGTCGGCCGCGTCCTCCCAGCCGAGGGCGAGCAGCCGCAGCCGCTCGGACTCGCTGAAGCCGCCCCAGACGCCGTAGGGCTCGCGGACGGCGAGGGCGTGCGCGGCGCACTCGGCGCGCACCGGGCAGGCACGGCAGACGGACTTCGCGCCGGACTCGCGGCGCAGCCGGGACGAGCCGCGCTCGCCGTCCGGGTGGAAGAACTGGGCGCTGTCGCGGCCCCGGCACGCGCCGAGCCGCTGCCAGTCCCAGAGGTCGACGATGGGTCCAGGCAGCCTACGTACGTTCGACATCAGCACCCCTCCTCCCGCGCGGCACCGCGGAGAATGTTCGTGGCCAGCTACCGGGCGGCGGTCCGCGCGGGATGCCGGTTCCGGTTGGACCACTCGGTACCCGAGCCGTCCCCGGCTCACACATCTGTGATCGAAAAGCTCGGACACTCGGCGGCATATGCCCCATCTGTCGGAAAAGTTCGGATGATTGCTCGGAACCCCCTCCCGACCCGACCCGCACGTGGTCTGCTCTGAGTCGGAGAGGAGACCACAGTGCGTAGCGTTCTGATCTGCGTTCGGACCCCACTGGCAGCCCAGCATCTGACCTCCGCGGCGGCGCGGCTCGGGCTGTCCGGCGCCGTCCGGACGGCCGTCTCCGATCCCGAGGTGATGTTGCGGCTCGCCGAGCGTCCGGTCGACGTCGTGTTGGCCGACACCGCCCTGACCCGGCCGGACAGTGCCGGCTTCGTGCGGCGGGTGCTCGCCCGCGCGCCCCAGGCCGCGGTGCTGCTGCTCGGTGCCGAGGAGTCGGAGTCGGCGGCGGCCACCATCAGCGCCGGCGCCCGGGGCCTGATCCAGAACGCCGACCACGACCTGACCAGCGCGGTGGCCAAGGCGCTGCTGCTGCTCTCCGCCCCCGGACGGGCCAACCGGCACCGGGTCGCCGACACCGCCCGGGACGCGGCGGCGGTCGGCGGGCCGACCCGGGCGGCGACGCCGGGGCGTACCCCGGGCGGGCCGGGCTGGCCGGCGACGGCGACGGATCCCGCGGGCCTGCCCACGGTGGTGCCGGTGCAGCGTGGGGAGGACGCCAACGACCCGGCGGCGGAAGGCGCGGAGGGGCCCCAGCCGGGCCCCGGCCAGCGCCCGGCGCGGACGCCGCGCAGCGCGATCGGGCTCACCGAGCGTGAGCTTCAGGTGCTGCTCGGCATGGCGGAAGGCAAGAGCAACGCGGAGATCGGGCGGGAGCTGTTCGTCTCCGAGGACACCGTCAAGACGCACGCCCGACGGCTGTTCCGCAAGCTCGGCGCGCGCGACCGGGCGCACGCGGTGGCCGCCGGTTTCCGGGCCGGCCTGGTCGCCTGAGCCCGGCCGGGCTCACTCCGACGCGGCGTCGTCAGTGCCCTCGGTGAGCGTGTCGTGCACGCCGTCCGCGTAGCCCCGGGCGTAGTCCCAGCTCACGTAGTGGTCGGGGTCGGGATCGTAGGCCGGCTCGTGCACGCGCGGACGCCCCGAGTTGAGCAGGTGGCGCAGGTTGCCCCGGAGCAGGTCCCAGTCGAAGTAGTGCGGCTCGCGGCAGTCCTCGCACTCGATCACCAGGCCGCGCACCCCGATCGGCTGGAGCAGGGCCTGGTAGATCTCCAGATCGGCGAGATCCTCCAGCACGTCCTGACGCTCGACCTCGGTCAGCGGGTCGAGCGTGTCCTCCTCGCCGGCATCGTGCAGGCCGGCAGCCGGATCGGCCGGGTCGCCGTTGAACGGGTCGATGGGCTCGTCGTGCACCCCCTCACCGTAGCCTCCGAGCCGCCGGAAAGCCCGCCCCCGGCCCCGCTGTGGCCCGGCCTACGTCGGGCCCGCCACTGCCCGGGGCGGGCCGGGCCAGTGGGTACGATGAGGCGACGCGCCGTCACACCGGTGCGCGCCGGTGTCCGCGCGCGCCGCCTCGCTGCAGCCCGTTCGACCAGCTCAGGGGAGCAATCGTGGAGAATTCGCCCAGCACCGAGAACCCGACCGGCCCCGACGGCGGCGAGCTGGGCGGCCATCTGCCCGAGTTGCCGGCCGGTTCCGCCCGGGTGGTGCCGCTCGGGCTGACCTTCGACGACGTGCTGCTGCAGCCGGGCGAGTCGGACGTCGTGCCCAGCCGGGTCAACACCCGCACCCGGCTCACCCGCAACATCGAGCTGACCGTGCCGCTGCTCTCCAGCGCGATGGACACCGTCACCGAGGGCCGGATGGCGATCGCCATGGCCCGCCAGGGCGGCATCGGCGTGCTGCACCGCAACCTCTCCGTCGAGGACCAGGCGCTCCAGGTCGACCTGGTCAAGCGCTCCGAGTCCGGCATGATCACCAACCCGGTGACGGCCAGCCCGGACGACACGCTCCGCGACGTCGACGCGCTCTGCGGCCGCTACCGCATCTCCGGCGTGCCGGTGGTCGACGGGCAGGGCCAACTGGTCGGCATCGTCACCAACCGCGACATGCGCTTCGTCTCCGACCCGGCCACGCCGGTCCGCGACATCATGACCCGCACCCCGCTGATCACCGCGCCGGTCGGGGTGAGCAAGGACGACGCGCTCGACCTGCTGCGCCGTCACAAGGTGGAGAAGCTGCCGATCGTGGACGGGTCCGGCGCGCTGCGCGGCCTGATCACGGTGAAGGACTTCACCAAGAGCGAGCAGTACCCGAACGCCACCAAGGACGACGCGGGCCGGCTCCGGGTCGCCGCCGCGGTCGGCGTGGGCGAGGACGGCTACAAGCGGGCCCGCGCGCTCGTCGACGCCGGCGTCGACGTGGTCATCGTGGACACCGCGCACGGTCACCAGCGGGCCGTGCTGGAGATGGTCGCCCGGCTCAAGCGGGACGTGACCATCGACATCGTGGGCGGCAACATCGCCACGTACGCGGGCGCGAAGGCGCTGGTCGACGCCGGTGCCGACGGCGTCAAGGTGGGTGTGGGGCCGGGCGCCATCTGCACCACCCGGATCGTGGCCGGGGTGGGCGTGCCGCAGGTCACCGCGATCATGGAGGCGGCCCGGGCCGCCGGGCCGGCCGGCGTGCCGGTGATCGGCGACGGCGGCATCCAATACTCAGGCGACATCGCCAAGGCGCTGGTGGCCGGCGCCGACACGGTGATGCTCGGCAGCCTGCTGGCCGGCTGCGAGGAGAGCCCCGGTGAGCTGATCTTCATCAACGGCAAGCAGTACAAGGCGTACCGGGGGATGGGCTCGCTCGGCGCGATGCAGTCGCGTGGTCAGGGCAAGTCGTACTCCAAGGACCGCTACTTCCAGCAGGACGTGATGGCCGAGGACAAGCTGGTCCCGGAGGGCGTCGAGGGCCAGGTGCCCTACCGCGGGCCGCTCGCCCAGGTCGCCCACCAGCTCATCGGCGGCCTGCGCGCCGCCATGGGCTACGTCGGCGCCGAGAGCATTCCGGAGCTGCACCGGCGGGGCCAGCTCATCCGGATCACCGCGGCGGGGCTCAAGGAGAGCCACCCGCACGACATCCAGATGACCGTCGAGGCACCCAACTACCACTCCCGCTGACCTCTCCCTCCACCCCCGAACACACCTGGAGTCCCCATGCGTGACGTGGTCGAGATCGGGCTGGGCAAGACCGCGCAGCGCGGTTACCACCTGGACGACATCGCCATCGTGCCGAGCCGCCGCACCCGGGACGTCGACGACGTCTCCACCGCGTGGCAGCTCGACGCCTACCCGTTCGGCATTCCCTGCGTCGCGCACCCCTCGGACGCGACCATGAGCCCCGCCTCCGCGGTGCGCCTCGGTGAGCTGGGCGGCCTCGGCGTGCTCAACGTCGAGGGCCTCTGGACCCGGTACGAGAACCCGGCCAAGATCCTGGAGGAGCTGGCCGGCCTCGGCGAGGACGCCCGGGCCACCAAGCGGCTCCAGGAGGTCTACGCCGAGCCGATCCGCCCCGACCTGATCGCCGAGCGGGTCCGCGAGCTGCGGGCCGGCGGCGGCACGGTGGCCGTCCGGGTCTCGCCGCAGCACACCCTGGCGCTGGCCCCGGTGATCCTGGACGCCGGCGTGGACATCCTGGTCATCCAGGGCACGCTGGTCTCCGCCGAGCACGTCTCCACCACCGACGAGCCGCTGAACCTCAAGGAGTTCATCGCCGACCTCGACCTGCCGGTCATCGTCGGTGGCTGCACCGACTACAAGACCGCGCTGCACCTGATGCGCACCGGCGCGGCCGGCGTGATCGTGGGCATCGGCGGCGACGACTGGTCGACCACCGAGTCGGTGCTCGGCATCCGGGTGCCGATGGCCACCGCGATCGCCGACGCGGCCGCGGCCCGCCGGGACTACCTCGACGAGACCGGTGGCCGGTACGTGCACCTGATCGCCGACGGCGACATGCAGACCTCCGGCGACATCGCCAAGGCGCTCGGCTGCGGCGCGGACGCCGTGATGCTCGGCGAGCCGCTCTCGCTCTGCGAGGAGGCCCCGGCCGGCGGCGCCTGGTGGCACTCGGCGGCCAGCCACCCGTCGCTGCCCCGGGGCGCGTTCGAGGTGGCCGGTGAGCCGATCGGCTCGATGGAGCGGCTGCTGTTCGGCCCGGCCGACGAGCCGGACGGGCAGCTCAACCTCTTCGGCGGCCTGCGCCGCGCGATGGCGAAGTGCGGCTACCGCGACCTCAAGGAGTTCCAGAAGGTCGGTCTGGTCCTGGACCGCTGAGCAGGCATTCGAAAGGGATCGGAACGATGACGCGGCACGGCGGACGACGACGGTTCGGGCTGCTGGCCTGCGGCACGCTGCTGCTGGCCGGCTGCGGGCCGGCCGAACCGGACCGGGGCGCCGCGACGACCGCGCCCGCTCCCACGGCCGCCCGCAGCTTCGCGCCCGGCGCGTCCGGCGCCGGCGACCCCTACTACCCGAGCTACGGCAACGGCGGTTACGACGTCGCGAACTACACGATCAAGGTGCGCTACGACCCGGACACCGACAAGCTCACCGGCACCGCCACGGTGCGGGCCACCGCCACCGCCAACCTGTCCGCGTTCAACCTGGACCTGGCCGGGCTGACCGTCCGGTCGGTCACCGTGGACGGCGCCGCCGCCCGGCACGCCCGCACCGACGACGAGCTGGTCGTCACGCCGGCCACCGGGCTCACCGCCGGCAACGGCTTCGTCACCGAGATCCGGTACGACGGCAAGCCGACGCCGCTGCGCACGGAGGCGCTCGGCGAGGGCGGCTGGCTGCACACCGCCGACGGGGCGATCGCGCTCGGCCAGCCGGAGTCGGCGAGCACCTGGTTCCCGGTCAACGACCACCCGTCGGACAAGGCCACCTACGACGTCGAGATCACCGTGCCCAAGGGGTTGACGGCGGTCGGCAACGGCGTGCCGAAGGGGAAGTCGACGGCCGGCGACTGGACCACCTGGCGCTGGTCGGAGAGCTCGCCGATGGCCAGCTACCTGACCACCGTGGCGATCGGGAAGTTCCGCGTCACGACCGGCGAGCACAAGGGCCGGCCGGTGTGGAGCGCGGTCACCACCCAACTGCCCGAGGGCGCGCCGGACCGCTCGATCGCCCGTACCGTCGAGGTCGCCGACTACCTGGAGAGCCTGTTCGGGCCGTACCCGTTCGACGCGTACGGGGGTGTGGTGGTCTCCGACGCCCGGATCCGGTACGCGCTGGAGACGCAGAGCCGGCCGGTCTACTCCGCCGGTTTCTTCCGGCAGGGCGACAACACCGACGTGGTGGCGCACGAGCTGGCCCACCAGTGGTACGGCGACAGCGTCTCCATCCAGCGCTGGCAGGACATCTGGCTCAACGAGGGGCTGGCCACGTACGCGGAGTGGCTCTGGGCCGAGCACAGCGGGTCCTCGACCGTGCAGCGCACGTTCGAGCAGAAGTACGCGGGCGCCTCCGGCGTGGTGTGGCGGACGCCGCCGGGCCGGCCGGGGGTGGAGAACCTGTTCGGCAGCTCCGTCTACGACCGCGGTGGGATGACAGTGCACGCCCTGCGGATCGCGGTGGGCGACACCGCGTTCTTCACCATCCTGCGGACCTGGGCGGCGGAGCGGAAGAACGGCAACGCCACCACCGCGGACTTCGTGGCGCTGGCGGAGCGGGTGTCCGGCAAGCAGCTCGACAAGGTCTTCGACGCGTGGCTGTTCGGCACCGAGCGCCCGCCCGTGCCGAAGGCCAAGTAAGGCGGGGCCCCCGCTTAACGCATTCTGCATAGGCGGGGCCCCCGCCTAACACCTCAGGTCTTGACCCGCAGCGACGGGTGGGCGGACAGGAACGCGTCGACCCGGCCGCCGCGCAGCGCGGTGAGGAAGTCGCGGCCCAGCGGCTGGAGCTGTTCGCCCCGGTAGGCGCCGCCGCTGCCCACCCCGGTGCCGGGGAGCCCGACCAGGGTGATCCGGTCCGCCGGCATCCCGCCCAGGGCGTACGCGAAGTCGATCAGTTTCCGGCCGCCGCCGACGTACACCAGGGTCCTGCCCAGCGCGGCGACCACCTGCTCGACCCGCTGCGGATCGCGGGCCGTGCCCTGGTCGAGGAGCTTGCGGGCGAGCGCGCGGATCAGTTGCTGCTGGTGCCGCTGCCGGGTGTAGTCGCCGCCGGCGGTGTAGCGCTGCCGGGCGTAGTCGAGCGCCTGCCAGCCGGTCAGGTGCCGGTCGCCCTTCTGGTAGACCATCTGCGGTCCGGTGTACCCGCTGCCGGCCAGCGGCCGCATCGTGCCGTCCGGGCGGCGGTGCCGGGAGGCGACCTTCTGGTCGACGTAGAGGTCGACGCCGCCGAGCGTGTCCACCAGCTTGTCGAAGCCACCGAAGGTGACCACCGCGCCGGCGTCGATACGCAGCCCGGTGTAGCGGGCGACCGTGGCGCGCAGGAGTTCGTACCCCTGGGCGGTGCTGGGGTGGGCCTTGTCGCCGGGGACGCGGCTGCCGTAGCTCATCGCGTGGGTGAGCTTGGTCTTCCCGCCCGGGTAGCGGGCCTTCGGGAAGGCGGGAATGTCGACCACGAGGTCGCGGGGGAGCGAGAACAGGTACGCCCGGCCCAGCCCGGCGGGCACGTGCAGCACCAGCACGGCGTCGGCGTGCGGCTCCCAGCCGGGGATGCTGACCCGGGTGTCCACGCCGACGAGCATCAGGTTGAGCGGGCCGGTCAGGTCGGCGCCGGGCGGCGGGGTGGGGCTGGCGGTGGTCGTCGCCGGCGTGGGTGAGCCGGGTGGCGAGGTGGCCGGCGCGGCGGCCCGGGTCGGCGCGTCGTGCCCCACCAGTCGGGTGGTCACCACCGCCCCACCGGCGATCAGCAGTGCCGCCACCAGGGCGGCCAGACCCAGCAGGCGTCGTCTCGTCACGGCTGTTTCCTCTCCCCGTCGGATTCGACGCGTCCGGGGGTACCAGAGGTTGCACCGGCGGTCGAGCGCTCTGCATGATCTGCGAAAAACGCGTGCTGGCGCCATAGCTACCCGTCGGTAATGATGCGTGCATGCGCTACGACGTGGTCGTCATCGGTTCCGGCTTCGGCGGCAGCGTCACCGCGCTGCGGCTGGCCGAGAAGGGCTACTCGGTCGGTGTCCTGGAGGCCGGCCGGCGTTTCGCCGACGAGGAGTTCCCGCGTACGTCCTGGCAGGCGCGGCGGTTCCTGTGGGCGCCGAGACTCGGCTGCTTCGGGCTGCAACGGATCACGCTGCTCCGCTCCGCCGACCGCAAGGCCGGTGGCGGCGTCCTGGTGCTCTCCGGCGCCGGGGTGGGCGGCGGGTCGCTGGTCTACGCGAACACGCTCTACGAACCGCTTGACGCGTTCTACGCCGACCCGCAGTGGCGGGACATCACCGACTGGCGCGACGAGTTGGCCCGCCACTACGACCAGGCGAAGCGGATGCTCGGCGTCACCACGTACCCGATCGACACCGGCGCGGACCGGGCCATGCGGGCGGTGGCCGAGCGGATGGGGGTGGCGCACACGTTCCACCCGACCCCGGTCGGCGTGCACATCGGCCGTCCGGGCCAGCGGGTGCCCGACCCGTACTTCGGCGGGGTGGGGCCGGACCGCACCGGGTGCAGCCACTGCGGGTCGTGCATGACCGGCTGCCGGCACGGCGCCAAGAACACGCTGGTCAAGAACTACCTGTGGCTGGCCGAGCGGCTCGGCGCGCAGGTGCACCCGCTGACCACGGTGACCGCGGTACGCCCCGACCCGGCGGGCGGCTACGCGGTGCACACCGCGCGCACCGGGGCCTGGCTGCGCAAGCGCCGCGCGGTGATCCACGCCGACCAGGTGGTCTTCGCGGCCGGCGCGCTCGGCACCCAGCGGCTGCTGCACGAGATGAAGGCGACCGGCGCGCTGCCGGCGCTCTCGCCCCGGCTGGGCGAGCTGACCCGGACCAACTCGGAGGCCATCCTCGGCGCCTCGGTGGCGTCGGGTGCGGCCCGGCGGCGTGGCCTGGACTTCTCCGAGGGCGTGGCGATCACCAGCTCGTTCCACCCGGACCCGCAGACGCACATCGAGCCGGTCCGCTACGGCAAGGGCTCCAACGCGATGGGCCTGCTCCAGTCGTTGCTGGTCGACGGCGGGCCGCACCGGGTCCGGCGCTGGCTGGGCAGCATCGTCCGGCAGCCGGGGCTGGCCGCCCGGATGCTGTCCGTCCGGGGCTGGTCCGAGCGCACCGTGATCGCGCTGGTCATGCAGTCGGTCGACAACTCGCTGACCACCCGCTGGCGCGGTCGCCGGCTGGTCTCCGGCCCCGGCCACGGCGCGGCCAACCCGACCTGGATCCCGGCCGGCAACGAGGCGGTCCGGCTGCTCGCCGAGGAGATCGACGGCACGCCGGGCGGCGCGGTGACGGAGCCGTTCAACATCCCGATGACCGCGCACATCCTCGGCGGCGCGGTGATCGGCGCCACCCCGGCCGACGGCGTCGTCGACCCCTGGCACCGGGTCTACGGGCATCCGGGGCTGCACGTGGTGGACGGCGCGGCGGTCTCGGCGAACCTGGGCGTCAACCCGTCGCTGACGATCACCGCGCAGGCGGAGCGGGCCATGTCGTTCTGGCCCAACAAGGGCGACCCGGACCCACGCCCCGCGCCCGGCTCCCCGTACACCCGCGTGCCGCCCGTCCCCCCGCGCACCCCCGCCGTCCCCCCGCACGCCCCCGCCGCGTTGCGGTGAAAGGAGGGGGCCCCTGTTAACGCCTCCGGTAGAGGCGGGGCCCCTTCTTAACACCCGGCGAGCGACGTGCCGCCGGGGCGCGTCCGCCGCGCCGGTGACTGTCGGTAGGCTTTGTGCGCATGAGCACGCCTCGCCCCGTCCTCGTGGTGGACTTCGGAGCCCAGTACGCCCAGCTCATCGCGCGCCGTGTCCGGGAGGCGAGGGTCTACTCGGAGATCGTCCCGCATTCCATGCCGGTGTCCGAGATGCTGGCGAAGAACCCGGCCGCGATCATCCTGTCGGGCGGTCCGTCCAGCGTCTACGCCCCGGGCGCCCCGCAGATCGACGCCGGCATGTTCGACTCCGACGTGCCGGTCCTCGGCATCTGCTACGGCTTCCAGGCCATGGCCCAGGCGCTCGGCGGCACGGTGTCGCGCACCGGCAACCGCGAGTACGGCGGCACCCCGCTGCGCCCGCGTCTGACCGAGCCCGGCGTGCTGCTGCGTGACCTGCCGGCCGACCTGCCGGTCTGGATGAGCCACGGCGACTGCGTGACCGAGGCGCCGGCCGGCTTCACGGTCACCGCCGAGTCGGCGGGCGCGCCGGTCGCCGCGTTCGAGGACCTGGCCGGCCGCCGGGCGGGCGTGCAGTTCCACCCCGAGGTGGGGCATACCGCGCACGGGCAGGAGATGCTGACCCGCTTCCTGTACGACATCGCCGGCGTGGCCCCGACCTGGACGCCGGAGAACATCATCGACGACCAGGTCGCCCGGATCCGCGAGCAGGTGGGCGACAAGGAGGTCATCTGCGGCCTGTCCGGCGGCGTCGACTCGGCGGTCGCGGCGGCGCTGGTGCACCGGGCCGTGGGCGACCAGCTCACCTGCGTCTTCGTCGACCACGGGCTGCTGCGCGCCGGCGAGGCCGAGCAGGTGGAGAAGGACTACGTGGCGGCGACCGGCATCAGGCTCAAGGTGGTCGACGCCCGGGAGCGGTTCCTCGGCGCGCTCGCCGGGGTGACCGATCCGGAACAGAAGCGCAAGATCATCGGTCGGGAGTTCATCCGGGTCTTCGAGGCCGCCGCCCGGGAGATCGCCGCGCACGGCGACGTGGAATACCTGGTCCAGGGCACGCTCTACCCGGACGTGGTGGAGTCGGGCGGCGGCACCGGCACCGCCAACATCAAGAGTCACCACAACGTCGGCGGCCTGCCCGAGGACCTGAAGTTCTCGCTGGTCGAGCCGCTGCGCACGCTGTTCAAGGACGAGGTCCGCACGATCGGCCTGGAGCTGGGGCTGCCCGAGGCGATGGTCTGGCGGCACCCGTTCCCGGGCCCGGGCCTGGCCATCCGGATCATCGGCGCGGTCGACGAGGAGCGTCTCGCCGTGCTCCGCCGGGCCGACCTGATCGCCCGGCAGGAGCTCACCGCGGCCGGTCTGGACCGGGGCGTCTGGCAGTTCCCGGTGGTGCTGCTGGCCGACGTCCGCAGCGTCGGCGTGCAGGGCGACGGGCGCACCTACGGGCACCCGGTGGTGCTGCGCCCGGTCTCCAGCGAGGACGCCATGACCGCCGACTGGTCCCGGCTGCCCTACGAGGTGGTGGCCCGGATCTCCACCCGGATCACCAACGAGGTCGCCGAGGTCAACCGCGTGGTGCTGGACGTGACCAGCAAGCCGCCGGGCACCATCGAGTGGGAGTGACGCCGGCTCACGCCGCCGGCGGCGGCCCGGCCTCCGGTCGCGCGCTCCCCGGCGCGGCCGGCGGGACCGGCGGCCAGCCGGGCGCGGTGCCCGGCGGGTGCGGCCAGGCGGGCGCGCCGGCCGGCTCCTCGGGCATCAGGAACCACATGATCGGGTACGCGAGCGCGGCCAGCCCGCCGGTGAGCACGGTGGTGACCGCGAAGGCCACCCGGACCAGGGTGGGATCGACGGCGAAGTAGCGACCGAGGCCGCTGGCCACGCCGGCGATCATGCGGTCGCTGACCGGCCGGCGAAGCTGCTTGTACGGGGCCTGGGAGGGGTTCGTGGAGGTCATGTGTCAACGGTCCCGCGACGGCCGGCGGTCGACCTCGGTGACCGCCCGGACACTTACCCTGACCCATCCCTGAGACGCCAGCGAAGAGTCAGGAATCTGACTCTTTTCGATGGAGGTAACCGCAGCCGGGGAGAATTTGCTCCCGTGACCACCTCGCTGGAGCCGCTGCGCAGGATCGCGGCATACGCAGTTTGTGCTGATTCGAACGGCCGAGTGTTGCTGGTCCGCGCATCGGAGCGCTCCGGCACCCCCGGCACCTGGTCCCTCCCTGGAGGGGCGGTCGACCACGGTGAGGACCCCAAGCACACAGTCGTCCGGGAGACCGCGGCCGAGACCGGGCTCTCCGTCGCCGTCGCCGGCCTGCAGGACGTGCTCGCCGACATGCGGGCGCTGCCCGAGCGGCACATCACGATCCACACCGACCGCCTGCTCTACACCGTGTCGGTGCGGGGCGGGACGCTCACCGAACGGGTCGACCGCCCCACCGACCTGGCCCGCTGGTTCACCCTCGACGAGGCCCGCGAGCTCCCGCTGCGGTCGTTCACCGCGCGTGCCCTGGGTCTGCCCACCTCCTCCCACGACGTGGTGCCGGAGGAGGTCCCCGAGTTCCCCTCGTTCTACGCCGTCCCCGGCCCGGACGGGCTGCACCGCGCGCAGCGCTTCGCCGCGTACGCGGTGGTGACCGACCCGGAGGAACGGGTGCTGCTGACCCGCGTCTCCGACGGCTACCCGGGCGCCGGCTGCTGGCACCTGCCCGGCGGTGGCACCGACTACGGCGAGCAGCCGGCCGCGGCGCTGATCCGGGAGCTGGTCGAGGAGACCGGGCAGACCGGCCGCCTGGTCGAGCTGCTCGGGGTGGCCAGCCACCGCGACGCCGCCTCGCTCGGCCCGGAGGGCTACCCGATCGACTGGCACGGCGTCCGCGCCTTCTATCGCGTGGTCGTCGACCAGCCCGCCCCGCCCACCGTGGCGGACGTGGGCGGCTCCACCTGCGAGGCCCGCTGGTTCCGTCGCGAGGAGCTGGGCGCCCTCCCCACCGACCGCCTCACCGAGGTGACGGCCGAAGCCGTCCACGCCGCCCACCTCCTCTGACCCTCACCCGCCCCCCACCCGCCCTCACCCCCCGCGTCGGTGATCATGAGGTTGGCGGGACGAAATGTCCGTCCCGGTGCCGCTAACCTCATGATCGACGCGGCGAGTGGGCGCGGGGAGTGGGTGGGAGGGCGCGGGGTGGAACGGTGGCGGCGGGTCGGGGCCTACGGGGTCCTTCGGGACGGGGCGGGGCGGGTGCTCCTCGCCCGGGGGTCGGTCCGGTGCCCGTACCCGGGGGTGTGGCAGTTGCCGGGCGGCGGCGTCGAGCACGCCGAGCACCCGGCCGACGCCGTGGTGCGCGAGTTCGCCGAGGAGACCGGGCTGACGGTGGCGGCCGGCCGGATCGCCGACGCGATCGCGGACGTGGCCGTCTCCCGCGCCGACGGGGTGGCGGTGCACACCGATCGGCTGATCTTCGAGGTCGAGGCCCGGGGCGGACGGCTGCGGCCCGAGCCGGCCGGCGGCAGTGACGAGCTGGGCTGGTTCACCCCCGACGAGGCCACCGGCCGGCCACTGATGCCGTTCACCGCCGAACTGCTCGGCCTGCCCGTGTCACCGCTGCCGGCCGACCTGCCCCGGGCCCTGCCCGCCCGGCCGGCCACCGACCGCCGGCAGCGTTTCGCCGCGTACGGGCTGGTCACCGACCCGGACGACCGGGTGCTGCTCACCATGATCGCCCCCGGCTATCCGGGCGCGGGCAAGTGGCACCTGCCGGGCGGCGGCACCGACCACGGCGAGCAGCCGGCCGCCGGGCTGCTCCGCGAGCTGGTCGAGGAGGCCGGGCAGTTGGGTCGGGTGGTCGAGCTGCTGGCGCTGGACAACCTGCACACGCCGGCCGCACTCGGTCCGGAGGGCCGTCCGCTGGACTGGCACGGCATCCGGGTGATCTACCGGGTCCGGGTGGACGCGCCGACCGAGGCGGTGGTGACCGAGCTGGCCGGCGGATCCACCGCCCGGGCCGCCTGGTTCACCCGGGCGCAGGTGGCCGGTCTGTCGATGACCGAGGTGGCGGTCCGGGCCACCCGGCGGCGAGTGAGCTGAACCGCTCACCGAGCCGCCCTGGGCCACCTCCGGTACAGTCAGGAGGTGGGACGGCGGAGAGAAAAGGGCGTTGCGGCCCGAGATGGGAATAACTGAGCGGTTCGTGCGGTTGAGGCAGATATAAGTACCGCCGGCAGCTATCGCCAAGCCCCCGTCCCCTGTGCAATGGTGTACTCCGCAAATGGGCTGCCGGGCCCGAAAGGTCCGGCACGAGACAGCCGGACACCCGCCCCGATGTGGGCGGCCAGCCGATCCGGTGATGGAGGAAACGTGCCGAGAGCCCCATGGCGCCGGCGTCGTACGACTGACAGTCCGCGCCCCGCAGGGCGTCGCTGGGCGGGCCGGTTGCGCCGCAGCAGCACGTTCGCCCGCCAGGTGCTGCTGGTCCGGGTGGGTCGCCGGGACGGCCTGACCGGCCCCGGAACCGACCTGGTCACCCCCGACCGCCGCTACGCCGACCGCCAGCGCCTCCGCTACGGCCGGTTCGACGCCGACGTCGAAGCGGTACGCCCGATCAGCCCGGCGCTCCCGATGACCGCGCCGGTCGACGAGTCCCCCGCGATGTCGATCCCGCTGCTGCCGGGAGAGCGCACCGCCGCCCGGCGCGCCAAGTTCGCGCTGGTCAACGCGTGCACCCTGAGCAGCCTCATGCTCGGCATGCTGGCCATCTTCCTGGCCATGCAGGGCGAGGTGCGGCTCGCCGCGGTCTGCCTGATCGCGTGCGTCGCGTTCGACGGCCTCGACGGCGCCCTGGCCCGCAAGCTCGGCGTGGCCAGCCCGTTCGGCGCGCAGATGGACTCGCTGGCCGACATGTGCTCGTTCGGCCTCGCCGCGCCGGTGGTGGTCTACGCCTCGCTGGCCGGCTCGGTCCCGCCGGCAGCCGCCGCGGTCGCCTGCGCCCTGGTCGCGGCGTGCGCGGCCATCCGGCTCGCCCGGTTCAACGTCTCGCCGAAGGACGGCCGGTTCTTCTGCGGCGTGCCGACCACCATGGCGGCGATGGTGCTCGCCCTGACGGTGGCGATCGGGGTGCCGGTCCCCGGCCTGGTCATGGTCGCCGGCGTGGCGCTGCTCGCCTTCGCCATGGTGTCCAGCTTCCCCTACGCCAAGCTCGCCCGGCTGGTGAAGTTGCCGCCGTGGCTCTGGGTGGCCCCGGTGGTCGGCGCCCTCGTCGACATCCGGCTCACCTTCGCCCTCGTGGTGGTGGGCTACCTGGTCAGCGGCCCGCTGCTCTGGCTGCACCAGCGCCGCGCCGCCTGACACGCGTCACGTAACGCCGAGAAGGGGCGCCGCTCTCGCGAGCGGCGCCCCTTCTCCGTAGTTCCCGGGCGGGTCAGCGCCAGCGGGCGATGACCGTCGAACCGCCGACCACCTTGTCACCGGGGCCGACCAGCGGGTCCGCGGCGTCGACCGGCAGGTAGACGTCGGTACGCGAGCCGAACCGGATCAGGCCGAAGCGCTCGCCCTTGGCCAGCAGCGAGCCGACCGGCGCCCGCTGCACGATGCGGCGCGCGATCAGGCCGGTGCGCTGGGCCACCACCACCGTGCCGCGGTCGGTGTCCAGCACCGTGTACGCCGCCACGTTGTGCTCGGCGTCCGGCTTCATGGCGTTGACGAACCCGCCGTCGGCGACGAAGTAGTCGACCACCTTGCCGGCCACCGGAGCGCGGTTGACGTGCACGTCCAGCACCGACAGGAAGACCGCGACCCGCAGCCACTCGCCGTCGCCGAAACGCTCGTCCGCGAGCCGCTGCACGGACAGGACCTGGCCGTCCGCCGAGGCGACCACGGCCGACGGGTCCTCCGGGACGTCCCGCTGCGGGTCCCGGAAGAACGCGGCCACCGGGGCCGCGGCCAACGCCGGCACCAGCCAGAGCTTGGACTTCGGCCGGGCGGCCCGGGCCAGGGCGGCCAGGCCGAGCGTGATGCCGGCGGCGGCCACCCCGTTGGAGTCGATGTGCATCTGCCGGGTCACCGGCACGCTCGACGGCCGGTACGCCGGCGCCAGCGAGGCCGCCAGCGCGGCCGGCGCCGGGGTGAAGCGCAGGTGGTGCACCCGGACCGGCGGGGAGTTGCGCAGCACCACGTCGGTGCGGACGCCGTGCAGCACGCCCTGCCGGTCCAGCTCCGGGCCGGCGCCCTCGGTGCGGAACAGCGGCGCGGCGACGCTGAGCACCGCGCCGTCGGCCGCGTACTTGGACAGGCCGTCCACCGCGGCACGGGCGTCCTCGGCGGTGCCGGTGAACGGCTCGGCGACGATCACCGCCGCGGCGGCGTCCGCCTCGGCGAGCGTGTCGACCACGCGTACCCGCTCGGCGACCCAGCGGCCCTGGGCCGTCACGTGCTCGCGCAGCGCCGCCGCCGAGGCGCCCTCCGCCGGCGCCACGACCAGCCGGTCACCCGGGAGCAGCGCCTCGATCGCCGCGGCCAGCACCGCGGACTCCGGGGTCGCGCCGACCAGCAGGCCGGTCTTCGGGTCGTTACGCCGGGCGAACTCGCTGACGAGCGTACGGGCGGCGCGCTCGCCGATGCGGATCGCACCGGACGGACCGGTGACGCGCGCGGCGGGGGACTGGGTCATGGCGGACGAGCTCCTGACGCGGTAGGGACGGACAGGGACCGCTGCGGCGACGCGACCGGTCGGCCGGGCGGAACGGGGAGCGCCGGGCGTGGTCGGGGCGGCCCGGACCGGACGGCGGGGGCGAGATCTCCCTCGACCCAGCATAGGCCGCGCCGACGGGCCGCCGCACCGGCGCGGTCAGGCCGGTGGCTCCCCGGGGGTACACCGGCCGGCCGGTGGTGCGACCGTCCCGGGGTCGACCGGGGGCAGCTCGCGGGTGGTCGGCTCGGACCGGTCCGCCGGCTCGACGGCGGCCGGTTCCCCGGTCGCCGGCTCGGCCGCCCACCGGTCCGGCTCGCCAGGCTGGTCCGGTGACGCCGGCCGGTCCGGGCCGCGGACCGAGCGCAGCGCGCCCACCAGGCCGAGCAACCCGATCACGACCAGCCCACCGGCCAGGAACCAGCCCACCGGTGGCACGTCCAGCCCGAGGATCCGGGCCAGCAGCCACCAGAGGGCGAGCCCGAGGAAGACGAGTCCGAAGGCGAACGACACGATGTCCGTACGGTGGGCCTTCACCGGGTCACCTCCAGATTGCCGGCGTTCACGTGGACATAGAGGCGCAGCTTGCCCCCGCCGGGGCCGTCCGCGCCGGCGTCGGTGCTCTCCCAGCGGCGACCGCTGAGCCCTCCGGTGTGCCGGCCGAAGACGGAGGCGTCACCGGCGTTCACGTCGGCCACCGTGGTCACGTCGACGTTCGGCGGTACGACCACCGTCGCGTTGCCGAGGTTCACGTCGACGGTCACCTGGATGTCCTGCTTGTCGAAGTCGATCGCCCGCAGGTCGAGCACCGCGTCACCGAGGTTGTTCTCGTACCGGTCGGCCAGGTCGCGGCGGTCGGGCGGCGCCCAGGTGACGTTGCCGTCGATGCCGCGCACCCGGTCGTAGGACTCGGCGACGGTGGCGACGCCGAGCGCCGCCGCGGTCACCAGACCGAGAGCGATCAGCCAGCGGGCCCGGCCGAACCAGGTGCCGACGAGCAGTCCGAGGCCGATGGTGGCCAGCGCGGCGGCGAAGTAGCCGGCCGCGCCGACCGGGAACACGTCGAGCAGGTCGAGCATGGCCACCAGGCCCAGCGCCAGGAAGATCAGCGAGAACGTGATCGCGCCGAGCGGGGAGCGTTCCTTCGGCCGCTTCGGTGGCCGGGGCGGCGGGACCGGCACCGGGGCGGCGGGCGACCCGGCGTACGGGCCGTGCGGGGCGAACGGTGGGCGGTAGCCGCCCGGCGGCAGCGGCGCGCCCACCGGGGCGGGCGGGGGCACGGCGGTCGGTTCGCCGAGTGGAGCGCCGGTGGTCGGCGCGGCGGGCCAGGCCGGGGCCGCGCCGGAGGTCGGCCGGGCGGCGGTGTCACCGCCCGGCGAGGTCACCGCGGGGAGCGCGGCGGTCACCGGCTCGGGTCGACCCGGGCGGGTGCCGGCCGCGGCGGGCCACCCCGGGCCGGACACCGGCGCGGCCGGGTAGCCGGTCCCGGCGCCGATGGCCGGCGCGGGCGGGTAGCCGGGTTCGGCGTGCGGGTGCGGCGTGGCGGGGTGCCCCGGCTCGGCCCAGGCGTGCGGGGTGGCCGGGTGGTCCGGTCCGGGAGGGGCGGCCGGCGGGGAGCCGGCGGGCCACCCCGGCGACCGGACGCCGCCCGGTCCGCCGGTGGGGGACGCGGTGCCGGTCCCGGTCGGCGGCGCGTACCCGGCGGGTCCGCCGGGCCACGGCGGCGTGGGCCATGCCGGTCCGGAACCGGCGGACGGGCCGGCCCAGGCCGCGGTCGGTGGCGCGGGGAACGGCCCGGCGGCCGGCGGCACCGGACCGGGGTACGCGCCGGCTCCGGACGCGGGCCCGCGCTGGTCGCGGTTGAGCAGCAACGCGCCACCGACCAGGATCACCGCGCCGAGCAGGATGGCCCGGAAACCGTCGGTGACGACGTACGCGAAGCCGACCGCGACCACGATGCCGAGCACGATGACGGTGACCGGGGACATGCTGGAGCGGCCCCGGCCGAGCATCGACTCCACCGGTGAGGCGGTGTCGCCCTCGCCGGGGATGATCAGCCACGCGGCGACGTAGACCAGGATGCCGATGCCGCCGAAGAAGCCGAGCACGGCCAGCAGGACGCGCCACAGCACCGGGTCGGTGTTGGTGGCCCGGCCGATGGCGGCGCACACCCCGGCCAGGTAGCGGCCCTCCCGGGGGCGGACCAGCCCGTACCGGGTGGTGAAGCCGGCGGCGCCGGGCGGTGGGGCGTACCCACCGGGGGGTGGATCGGCGAACGGCGCGCCGCCGCCGGGCGGCGGGGTCGTGTCGTCGGCGGCGGGTGCCGGCCCCGGCGGGGGCGGCGGTGGATCGTCCTGTGCTGCCGCCCAGGGGCGGGGCGGACGGGCAGCGTCCTCGGTCATGCCTCCGATACTGCGGCCCCGGCCGCCCGGCCGACCTCCGGAGGTGACCCTGACCCCACCCTGAGATCCCCCGGCGGTGAATGTCCGGGGCGTCCCCGTGGTCCGGGGCGTTCCCGCCGTGTGACGATCGGGGCGTCGGTCACCACCGGCACCTCCGCACCGACTGAAGGAGCCTGAAGATCAGCAGCACCGTCACGCCGCATCCCCCGCGCCTCTACCGGGCCACCGAGCACCGGTTGGCCGCCGGGGTGGCCGCCGGCATCGCCGAGCACCTGGGCATCCCGGTGCTCCGGGTACGCGTGGCGTTCATGGTGCTGCTCGGGCTGAGCGGGCTCGGGCTGCTGCTCTACGCCGCCTTCTGGGCGGTGGTCCCGCCCCGGCCCGGCGACACCGCCGCGCCGCCCCGCCGCGACCTCGCCCAGCTGCTGCCGTTCGTGGTGATCGGGCTGGGCGTGCTGCTGCTCCAGGTGGTCGCGTTCGACTCGGTCGGGGCGGCCGGCACCGCCGGCTGGCTGGTGGCGATCATCGCGGTCGGCGCCGGTGTCATCTGGCACCAGTCCGGCCCGGAGCGCCGCCGGCAGTGGGGCGACTCGGCGGTGCCCTGGCTGGGCGCGGTGGTGGAGGAGAGCGACCGGCGGGCGTTCGTGCTCCGTTTCATCGGCGGCGGCGTGCTCGTCGCGGTCGGCATCATCGGCGTGGCCGCTGTCTACTCGCCGGCGCAGAACTTCGACGCGGTGCTCAACGGCGTCATCTTCGCGCTGGTCGGGCTGGCCGGCGTGGGCGTGGTCACCGGTCCGGTGCTGTGGCGCACCTGGAACCAGCTCCGCTCGGAGCGGGAGGGGCGGATCCGCGAGCAGGAGCGGGCCGAACTGGCCGCCATGGTGCACGACCAGGTGCTGCACACGCTCGCCCTGATCCAGCGCAACGCCACCGACGTCAAGACCGTGCAGCGGCTGGCCCGGGGGCAGGAGCGCTCGTTGCGCAACTGGCTCTACAAGCCGGCCGCCTCGCCGACCGAGCGTTTCGCGGCCGCGCTGGAGCAGGCCGCCGCCGAGGTGGAGGACACGTTCGCCATCACCGTCGAAGCGGTGGTGGTCGGTGACCGGGAGACCGACGAGCGGGTCGGGGCGCTGGTCGCGGCCACCCGGGAGGCGCTGGTCAACGCGGCCCGCCACGCCGGGGTGCAGACCGTCTCGCTCTATGCCGAGGTGGAGCCGGAGCAGGTCAGCGCGTTCGTGCGGGACCGGGGCAAGGGCTTCGACCCGGATACGGTGGAGAATCACCGGCACGGCGTCCGGGGCTCGATCATCGGGCGGATGCAGCGGCACGGTGGCCGGGCGGAGATCCGGTCCGAGCCGGGAGAGGGGACGGAGGTCCGGCTGATCCTGCCGATCAGCGGCTCCGGCTCCGGTTCCGGTTCCACGGCGGAAAGGGACAGGTGACCATGTCCGAGCAGGAACCGGTCGAGGGCGCGGCGCCGCGAGGGCCGCTGCGGGTGTTCCTCGTCGACGACCACGCCATGTTCCGGGCCGGCGTCCGCGCCGAGCTGGGGACCCGGGTCGAGGTCGTGGGCGAGGCCAGTTCGGTGGCGGAGGCGGTGGCCCGGATCGCGGCCGTCGAGCCGGACGTGGTGCTGCTGGACGTGCACATGCCGGACGGGGGTGGCCGGGCCGTGCTGGAGGCGATGCGGCGTACCCATCCGCAGGTGAGGTTCCTGGCGTTGAGCGTGTCCGACGCGGCCGAGGACGTGATCGGGTTGATCCGGGCAGGCGCCCGGGGGTACGTGACGAAGACCATCTCGCCGGACGAGCTGACCGACGCGATCCGCCGGGTGGCCGACGGGGACGCGGTGTTCAGCCCACGGCTGGCCGGGTTCGTGCTGGACGCGTTCGCGTCCCGGCCGGACGCCCCGGTCGCCGACCCCGAGCTGGACCAGCTCACCAACCGGGAGCGCGAGGTGCTGCGGCTGCTCGCCCGGGGGTACGCGTACAAGGAGATCGCCAAGGAGCTGTTCATCTCGATCAAGACGGTGGAGACGCACGTCTCCAACGTGTTGCGCAAGCTCCAGATGTCGAACCGGTACGAGCTGTCCCGCTGGGCCGCCGACCGCCGGCTGGTCTGACGGCGTCCCCCTCGTCCACCCGGTCGGCGACGACACCCGCACAGTCGACGGCCACCTCAGCCGTACGGGTAAAAACTGCGCGTACCCGGCACCCGTTCGAGGGCTCCGCCGAGGGTCGGGGTTCGTCCGCCGCGCCGGAAGCGCCGGGTGGTCTCGATCGGTGTGTGCACGTCTTGCCTGTTCAGGGCCGTGTGATCCGCGCCGTTTGTGATCTTTTCTCAAGTATCGGCAACGTGGCAAGCAACTAACGGCTTGATAACGGCACCTTCACGGAAAGGGCCGGTTGGTGTCACAGTGGCAGCACCTCACCCCCCGGTGTGAGGCATCTCGTCGGGCCCGCCGACCACGGAACGCCGCTACCGCGCCGCCCCGTGGTTGTCGATCCTGCGCGATGTCCTCGTCGAAGGGTGTGGCGCCCGGCGGATCGGTACCCCAGGGGTGTCCCGATTTCCTCTGCGGTAAACCGGCGGCCTGTGGTTCGGGTCGCCGGTGGTGTCACCCCCCACACGTGCGTGAAACCCACGACGGAACCAGGTTAGAAAGAGGAGGCCCCTCGCAATGAGAGTCTCGAAGCGGGCGAGCGGCGCGCTCGCGGTGGGCGCGGCATTCGCGCTCGTCGCGTCCGGCTGCTCCAGCGGGAACAACGACGGTGGCGACCCCGGCGCGAGCAAGGACGGCGCCATCGTCATCGACGGCACTCAGCCGGAGAACCCGCTGGTTCCGTCGAACACCACCGAGACCGGTGGCGGCAAGATCATCGACTGGGTCTGGAGCGGTCTGGTCGAGTACCCCAACAACGGTGGGGCGCCGCAGAACCTGCTCGCCGAGTCGATCGACACGAGCGACTCCAAGGTCTTCAAGATCAAGATCAAGCAGAACACCAAGTTCCACGACGGCACCACCGTCAAGGCCGAGAGCTTCGTCAAGGCCTGGAACTGGGCGGCGTACGGCCCGAACGGCGCGCAGAACGCCTCGTTCTTCTCCGACATCCAGGGCTTCGGCGACGTCTTCACCGAGGACCCGGACGGCGCGGACGGCCCGAAGAAGGCCCCGGAGCCGAAGGCCAAGGAGATGTCCGGCCTCAAGGTCGTCGACGACTGGAACTTCGAGGTCACGCTCTCCGCGCCGACCGCCGTGTTCCCGACCAAGCTCGGCTACAGCGCCTTCATGCCGCTGCCGGACGCGTTCTTCGCCACCACCCCGGCGGAGTTCGGCAAGAAGCCGATCGGTAACGGCCCGGTCAAGCTCGTCTCCTGGCAGGACGACGTCGAGATCAAGCTCACCCGCTTCGACGACTACAGCCTGCGCGACAAGATGAAGATCAAGGACGTCACCGTCAAGATCTACCAGGACGACACGGCGGCCTACAACGACCTGCTCGCCAACAACCTGGACTTCCAGCAGCAGGTCCCGGTCTCGTCGCTGGCCGGCGACAAGTGGAAGACCGACCTGGGCGACCGGGCGATCTCCACGACGGTCCCGTCGACCGGCATCATCGCCTTCCCGATCTACGACAAGCGCTTCACCAACCCGAAGCTGCGTCGCGCGATCTCGCTGTCCATCGACCGGCAGGCCATCACCGACAAGATCTTCTTCGGTAACCGCAAGCCGGCCGACAGCTGGGCCAACCCGCTGACCCCGGGCGCCGCGCCGGGCAACTGCACCGCCTGCAAGTTCGACGTGGCGCAGGCCAAGCAGCTCCTCACCGAGGCCGGTGGCTTCCAGGGCAAGCTGACCCTGTCGTACAACGCGGACGCCAGCCACAAGGAGTGGATGGAGGCCGTCGCCCAGCAGATCAAGACCAACCTGGGCATCGACGCGGTCGCCGTCGGCGTGCCGACCTTCGCGGTCTTCCGTGCCAACATCAACAACTACAAGATGACCGGCATGTACCGCGCCGGCTGGCAGCAGGACTACCCGGACGTCGAGAACTGGATCAACCCGCTCTACGTGACCGGCGGTTCCTCGAACGACGGCAAGTACAGCAACCCGCAGGTGGACGCCCTCGCCAAGGAGGCCTCCGCGGCCCCCAGCATCGAGGAGGCCCACAAGAAGTTCGCCGAGGCCGTCAAGCTGATCGACCAGGACGTCCCGACGATCCCGATCTACTTCAGCGGCGAGCAGTCCGGCCACTCGGAGAAGATCAAGAAGCTGGAGCTGACCAACGTCGGCGAGCTCGACATCACCTCGGTCGAACTCTGATCCGAACGGTCTGACCCCGGGTCGGGCTCGCCTACCGGTGAGCCCGGCCCGGGGCCGTTCCGCGAGGGGGTGTACAACAAACCCCTCGCACGTTGTCGTCACCGCGTCGGGCGCCCGGCGCTCCCTGTCTGGAGGACCACCCCATGGGCCGTTATCTCTTGAGACGGCTGCTGCAACTCGTGCCGGTGTTCATCGGTACGACGTTCCTGATCTATTGGCTCGTCTGGTCGGTGCCCGGTGACCCCTTCGCCGGCAAGTGCGGCGACCGCGGTTGCCCGCCGAACTACCGGGCCATGATGACCGAGAAGTATCATCTCGACGACTCGATCTGGGTGCAGTACGCCAGCTACATGAAGAACCTGTTCCAGGGTGACTTCGGTATCACGTTCGGCGGTCGCGAGATCAGCGACATCATCGCCACGTCGTACCCGAACACCCTGAAGCTGGCGGTGGTCGCCCTCGCCATCGAGGCCGTGATCGGTCTCGGCGCGGGCATCCTGACCGGTCTGCGACGCAACGGTTTCCTGGACAACCTGGTCCTGGTCTCCACCCTGTTCCTGATCGCCCTGCCGGTCTTCGTCGTCGGCTTCGTGCTCCAGTGGGTGCTCGGCGTCAAGTGGGGCATCATCAACCCGACCGTCTCCAACGAGATGCGGTTCAGCGAGTTGATCGTGCCCGGTTTCGTGCTCGGCAGCGCCTCGATGGCGTACATCGCCCGGGTGGCGCGCACGAGCATCGCCGAGAACCGGCGGGCCGACTACGTCCGCACCGCGATCGCCAAGGGCCTCCCGATGCGCCGGGTGGTCGGCGTGCACCTGCTCCGCAACTCGCTCATCCCGGTGGTCACGCTGCTCGGCACCGACCTCGGCGCGCTGATGGGTGGCGCGATCGTGACCGAGGGCATCTTCGGCATCAACGGCATCGGCCGGCAGGTGCTGCGCTCCATCGTGACGAAGGAAAGCGCTACCGTTGTCGGCATCGTGGTGGTGCTGGTGGTCGTCTACCTCGTGATGAACCTGCTGGTGGACCTGCTCTACGCCGCCCTCGACCCGAGGATCCGCTATGAGTGACCGCCGCAGCGAACGAATCGTCCCAGCAGTCTGCGCGGGCAACCAGGCCCGCGCCGAGCGCAGCGAGGTGCGGGCATGAGTGACCCGAATACCGCGTCGATCGTGTCGACGCCGCCCGCGACCATGCCCACCGAGGCCGGGTCCGGTGCGCCCACCAACGCCGGCCTGCCGGAGAGCGCCAAGCAGCAGAAGCCGCGTGGCCTGCTCGGCGACGCCTGGCTCGACCTGCGCCGCAAGCCGCTGTTCTGGATCTCCGCCGCGTTCATCCTGTTCTTCATCGTGATGGCCGCGTTCCCGTCGCTGTTCACCTCCGGCGACGCGGTCAACGGCGCGCTGGAGCGCAGCCGGGTCGAGCCGTCGTCCTCCGCCTGGTTCGGCTACGACGTGCAGGGCCGCGACGTCTACTCCCGGGTCATCTACGGCGCCCGCGCGTCGATCGTGGTGGCCCTGGTCTCCACCATCCTCACGCTGCTGTTCGGTGGCGCGATGGGCATCATCGCCGGCTACCGCGGCGGCTGGGTCGACGCGGTGCTGTCCCGGATCGCGGACATCTTCTTCGGCCTGCCGTTCGTGCTCGGCGCGATCGTCATCCTGACCACGTTCAACGGGTCCGGCACCGACAACGGCGAGTGGACGATCATGGGGCTGGTCATCCTGTCCCTGAGCGTGCTGAGCTGGCCGGTGGTGATGCGGCTGATGCGCTCCTCGGTGCTGGCCACCAAGGAGGCCGACTACATCGTCGCGGCCCGCGCGCTGGGCGCCGGCACCGGCCGGATCATCCTCAAGCACCTGCTGCCCAACTGCCTGGCGCCGCTGCTGGTCTACGGCACGATCATGGTGGGCTCGTTCATCGGCGCGGAGGCGACGCTCTCCTTCCTGGGCATCGGCCTGAAGAGCCCGGTGGTCTCCTGGGGCATCATGATCAGCGAGGCGCAGAACTACATCCGGGTCTCGCCGTACCTGCTGTTCTTCCCCTCCGCGTTCCTCGTCACCGCCGTGCTGAGCTTCGTGATGCTCGGCGAGGCGGTCCGCGAGGCCCTCGACCCGAAGCTCCGATAGGGGAACTGAGTTGTCCGACATTCTCGTGTCCGAGCAGTCCGCGGCCGGCGCCGACGGATCCGGCCGCCCCTCGGGCCGCCTGCTCGAGGTCGACGACCTGCGGGTCGAGTTCCGCACCCGGGACGGCGTCGCCAAGGTCATCAATGGCGTGACGTACCACGTCGACGCGGGGGAGACCCTCGCCGTGCTCGGCGAGTCCGGCTCCGGCAAGAGCGTCACCGCGCAGACCGTGATGGGCATCCTGGACACCCCGCCCGGGTTCGTCACCGGCGGCCAGGTGCGCTTCCACGGCAAGGACATGCTCACGATGTCCGCTGAGCAGCGGCGGCGGATCCGTGGCGAGGGCATCGCCATGATCTTCCAGGACTCGCTCTCGGCCCTCAACCCGGTTTTCACCGTCGGCTTCCAGATCGCCGAGCAGTTCCGCATCCGGCGCGGCCTCGGTCGCGCGGAGGCCAAGAAGCGCGCGATCGAGATGCTCGACCAGGTGAAGATCCCCAACGCCAAGGGTCGGTTCAGCAACTACCCGCACCAGTTCTCCGGCGGCATGCGGCAGCGCGCCATGATCGCGATGTCGCTGGCGCTGGACCCGGAGGTGCTGATCGCCGACGAGCCGACCACCGCGCTGGACGTGACCGTGCAGGCCCAGATCATGGACCTGCTCGGCGAACTCCAGCGGGAACGGCAGATGGGCATGATCCTGATCACCCACGACCTCGGCGTCGTCGCCGACGTCGCGGACCGGATCGCGGTCATGTACGCCGGCCGGATCGTCGAGGAAGCCGACGTCTACGACCTGTACCGCAAGCCGGGCCACCCCTACACGCTCGGCCTGCTCAACTCGATCCCGCGGATGGACGAGAAGGGGCAGGAGCTCCGCACCATCAAGGGGCTCCCGCCGAACCTGATGAACATCCCGCCGGGCTGCGCCTTCAACCCGCGCTGCCCGATGGCGCAGCCGGTGTGCCGGGAGAAGGTCCCGCCGCTGCTGCAACTGGGCCACGGCCGGGCCAGCGCCTGCCACTTCGCCGAGGAGCTCGTGAACCGTGACTGAGAACATCATCGAGGTTCGTGACCTGGTCAAGCACTACCCCGTGACCCGGGGTGTGGTGTTCAAGAAGACCATCGGTCACGTCAAGGCGGTCGACGGCGTCTCCTTCGAACTCAAGGCCGGCGAGACGCTCGGCGTGGTCGGCGAGTCCGGCTGCGGCAAGTCGACGCTCGCCCGGGTGCTGATGAACCTGGAGAAGCCGACCGCCGGCCAGGTGCTCTACAAGGGCCAGGACATCTCCAAGCTCTCCGGTGGCGCGCTGCGGCGGCTGCGCCGGCAGATCCAGCTGGTGATGCAGGACCCGTACACCTCGCTGAACCCCCGGATGACGGTGGGTGACCTGATCGGGGAGCCGTTCGAGATCCACTCCGAGGTGGCTCCGCGCGGCAGCCGGCGCGGCAAGGTCAAGGAACTGCTCGACCTGGTCGGCCTCAACCCGGAGCACATCAACCGCTATCCGCACCAGTTCTCCGGCGGTCAGCGGCAGCGCATCGGCATCGCCCGGGCGCTGGCGCTGCGGCCCGAGGTGATCGTCTGCGACGAGCCGGTGTCGGCCCTGGACGTGTCCATCCAGGCCCAGGTGATGAACCTGCTGGAGAAGCTCCAGGCCGAGTTCGGCCTGTCGTACGTCTTCATCGCCCACGACCTGTCGGTCGTGCGCCACCTGTCGGACCGGGTCGCCGTCATGTACCTCGGCAAGATGGTGGAGATCGGCACCGAGGACGAGATCTACGAGCGGCCGACCCACCCGTACACCCAGGCGCTGCTGTCGGCGGTGCCGGTGCCGGACCCGACCGTGCGGGAGAGCAAGGCGATCATCCGGCTCCAGGGTGACGTCCCCTCGCCGGTCAGCCCGCCCTCGGGCTGCCGGTTCCGCACCCGGTGCTGGAAGGCGCAGGACGTCTGCGCCCAGGAGGTGCCGCTGCTGGAGATCCGGCCGGGCTCGGACCACCCGAGCGCCTGCCACTTCGCCGAGAAGCGGGAGATCGTCGTCACCCACGAGGTGGCCTGAACCAGACCGGACCGCCTGCCGCCGTCAGCTCGACGCCGGCAGGCGGTCTGGTGTTTCCGGCAGGCGGTTCGTCGTCTGCCGGGCGGACCGCGTCACAGCGGGCCGCGGCCGGCGCGCAGCAGCAGCAGCGCGAGCTGCGTGCCGTCGGCGCCGAGTTCCGCCCGGAACCGCTCCAGGATCTCCCGCTCGCGGGAGAGCACCAGCCGGGTCCCGCCGGAGGCCATCCGGGTCGCCCCGACCTCTCGGGAGAGCGCGGCCCGTTCCTGCCAGAGCGCGATGAGCGTGCGGTCGATCTCGTCGATCCGCTGCCGGATCTCACCGATGCGCTCGGCCGCCGCCGAGTCGTCGGTGCCGGTCCGCGCCGCCGCCGCGCCGGTCGGGTCGCCGCCGGCCGGCCGGTCGTGCCGCGCCAGGCTGCCGCTGGACTCCACCACGTCAGTCATCATCGTCGTCCCTCTCGGGGCTCGGGCCCGGTACCCGGATCCCGGGACGGAAAAGCCCCGGGCTCG
This sequence comes from Micromonospora sp. NPDC018662, assembly GCF_044391475.1. Taxonomy (NCBI): domain Bacteria; kingdom Bacillati; phylum Actinomycetota; class Actinomycetes; order Micromonosporales; family Micromonosporaceae; genus Micromonospora; species Micromonospora sp. NPDC018662. Next base: position 333,401 of record NZ_JBISAC010000002.1, on the reverse strand, counting down.
GGGAGCCCGGGGCTTTCTCGTCGGTCTGGCGATCAGGCGCGACCCACGGCTGCCGGACTCCCGGTGCCGTAGTAAAAGGAACAGCGCTGATCGAACACGTCGTCGAGTATGCCGACCCCCGGGGCGGACGCGCAAGGAAACCGGCCAACAGGTGAGACGTGACGCCGGGCGCGGGACCGGCGGCGCGGGCGGGGAAGTGTCCGGCCGGCGGCATAGACTCAGGCTGCGATGCATCCTCTCTTCGACATTCCCGCGTCCCCGCCCGCGCCGGAGTCCCGGCCGACCCCGCCGCGCCGCTCCGGGGGCGCGCGGTCGGATCCACAGGCCCTTCTCGACGGCCTGAACGGCCCCCAGCGGGACGCGGTGACCCACGCCGGCTCCCCGCTGCTGATCGTTGCCGGTGCCGGCTCGGGCAAGACGCGCGTGCTGACCAACCGGATCGCCTACCTGCTCGCCGCCCGGGACGTGCACCCCGGCGAGATCATCGCGATCACGTTCACCAACAAGGCCGCCGGCGAGATGAAGGAACGGGTGGCCGCGCTGGTCGGCCCGCGCGCCCGGATGATGTGGGTGTCGACGTTCCACTCGGCCTGCGTCCGCATCCTGCGGGCCGAGCACGAGCACGCCGGCCTCAAGTCGACGTTCTCGATCTACGACGCCGACGACTCCCGGCGGCTGATGCAACTGGTGGCCCGCGAGCTGGACCTGGACCCGAAGCGCTACCCGGCGCGCGGCCTGGCGGCCCAGGTGTCCAACCTGAAGAACGAGCTGGTCGACCCGGAGGAGTTCGCCGGCCGGGCCAAGGGGCCCAACGAGCGGGCGCTGGCCGAGGCGTACGCGCTCTACCAGCGGCGGCTGCGCGAGGCCCACGCGCTGGACTTCGACGACCTGATCATGACGACCGTGCACCTGCTCCAGTCGCACCCGCACGTGGCGGAGAGCTACCGGCGCCGGTTCCGGCACGTGCTCGTCGACGAATACCAGGACACCAACCACGCCCAGTACGTGCTGATCAAGGAGCTGGTCTCCGGCACCGAGGGCATCCCGCCGGCCGAGCTGTGCGTGGTCGGTGACGCCGACCAGTCCATCTACGCGTTCCGCGGCGCGACCATCCGCAACATCCTGGAGTTCGAGCGGGACTTCACCGACGCCCGCACCATCCTGCTGGAGCAGAACTACCGCTCGACCCAGACCATCCTCAACGCCGCCAACGCGGTCATCGACCGGAACACCTCGCGCAAGCCCAAGCGGCTGTGGAGCGACGCGGGCGCGGGCGAGCAGATCGTCGGCTACGTGGCCGACACCGAGCACGCCGAGGCGGACTGGGTGGCCCGGGAGATCGACCGGCTGGTCGACGCCGGCGACACCCGGCCGGGCGACGTGGCCGTCTTCTACCGCACCAACGCCATGTCCCGGGTGTTCGAGGAGGTGTTCATCCGGGTCGGCCTGCCCTACAAGGTGGTCGGCGGGGTGCGCTTCTACGAGCGCAAGGAGGTCCGCGACGCGCTCGCCTACCTGCGCGCCGTGGTGAACGACGACGACACGGTCAGCCTGCGCCGGGTCCTCAACACCCCCCGGCGGGGCATCGGCGAACGGGCCGAGGCCTGCGTCGAGGCGCTGTCCGCACGCGACCGCATCTCCTTCGGCGCCGCGCTGCGCCGGGCGAAGGATGCGCCGGGCATCTCCACCCGGGCGGCCAACGGCATCGCCGAGTTCGTCGCGCTGCTCGACTCGGCCCGTGAGCTGGCCGCCACCGGCACCCCGGAGGAGGTGCTGGAGGCGCTGCTGACCCGCTCGGGCTATCTGGCCGAGCTGGAGGAGAGCCTCGACCCGCAGGACGCCGGTCGGGTGGACAACCTCCAGGAACTGGTGAGCGTCGCCCGGGAGTACACCGAGCGGATCGAGTCGCTGGGCGCCGACGACGAGCGGGCCACGCTGGCCGGCTTCCTGGAGCAGGTGGCGCTGGTGGCCGACGCCGACGCGATTCCCTCCGACGACCCGGACCATCAGGGCGTGGTCACGCTCATGACGCTGCACACCGCCAAGGGGCTGGAGTTCCCGGTGGTCTTCCTGAGCGGTCTGGAGGACGGCGTCTTCCCGCACCTGCGCTCGCTCGGCGACACCCGCGAGCTGGAGGAGGAGCGCCGACTGGCGTACGTGGGCATCACCCGGGCCCGGCAGCGCCTCTACCTGTCCCGGGCGGTCACCCGGTCGGCCTGGGGCGCGCCGGCCTACAACCCGCCGTCCCGGTTCCTGGAGGAGTTGCCGCCGGAGCTGGTGCGGTGGGAGCGCACCGAGGGGGCGTACACGTCGTGGGGCGGTGGCGTCGGCGGCCGGGCGGACCGGTTGCCGGGCGGCGGCGGCTTCACCGGCGGCACGCCCCGGGCGACCCAGCTCGCCAAGCGTCTCGGCGTGGACGCCAGCCGGCTGGCCACCGCGAGCGAGCTGAAGCAGGCGCCCAAGGTCTCGGTGGGCGACCGGGTCAACCACCAGCGCTACGGCCTGGGCCGGGTGCTGGCGGTCGAGGGCGCCGGGCCGGGGGCCCGGGTGCAGATCGACTTCGGTGACCAGACCATGTGGCTGGTGCTGCGGCACGCGCCGATCGACAAGCTCTGAGCATCGGGTCGGGGGCCCGGTCCGGCGTCACGCCGGGCCGGGCCCCTTTCCGTGTCGTGGGTGTCAGCAGGCCACGTCGATGCCCCGGGCGCGCAGGAACGGCGCCGGGTCGATCTGGTTCCACATGGCGCCCTTGTGCACCTCGAAGTGCAGGTGCGGGCCGGTGGCGTCACCGGTGGCGCCCTCGTAGCCGATGACCTGACCGGCCTCGACCTTGTCGCCGACGTCGACGAGCAGCCGGCTCTGGTGGGCGTAGTGGGTCAGGTAGCCGTTGTGGTGGTCGACGAAGACGGAGGTGCCGTAGCCGTCGCCGACGTCGCCGGCCTTGACCACCGTGCCGGACGCGGCGGCGCGGATCGGGGTGCCGGCGGGCATGGCGAAGTCGATGCCGGCGTGCAGCGTGCCCCACCGCTGCCCGAAGCAGGAGGTGATGTCGGCCCCCTTCATCGGGATGACCCAGCTCGGCTTCGGCGCGGCCTTCTTCTTCGTCGGCTTCTTCGTCGGCTTCGGCTTCGCGGTCTTCTTCGGCTTCGGGCTGGTCGCGCTGGGGCTGGGGGACGGGCTGGCCGGAGTCGCGGACGGGGTGACCGGGCGGGCCGACTCGCGGGCCGACCGGTCGGCGCGGGCGGCGGCCTCGGCGCGGGCCCGGGCGTCGAAGTCGACAGCGGCCGGCGCCGGGGCGGGACGGTCGTCGGTGGCGACCACGACGCCGCCGAGGCCGAGACCGAGCAGGGCCACCGCGCCGGTGACCAGGTACGCGGTCCGCCGGCCGGTGCGCCGGTGCCGGGCGGGGGCGTGGTCGCCGGTGGTGCCGTTCGAAGTGGGACTGCTGTGCTGCACGGGAACCTTCACCAGTTGAGGGGCACGTGGACCTGGAAATACTGGTGTCGGTTCGGAACTGCGCGGGTGGCGGCCTCGTGGTCCCGCCGGAGGCGTCGTCGGATCGTGTCCCCGATCGTGCCGACTGGGCGGTTCCCCGCAAGCGTCGATCATCGGGCGCTGTGGGCCCGCTCACATCCTGCGGTGTGACGGGGCAGACTTGCCGGAACGCGAAACCGCCCGGATCGCGGGATCCGGGCGGTTGTCGGGCGGTACGAAGCGTCAGGAGGCGGCTACGTCGCCGTAGAGTGCCTCGGTTTCGAGCTTGATGTCCACTCCGCGCTCCTGGAGGAACGTCACCGGGTCGCGCGGCTCGCCGTTGACATGGACCTCGAGGTGCAGGTGCGAGCCGTAGGAGTGGCCGGTGTTGCCGACCAGGCCGAGCTGGTCGCCGGCCTTGACCTCCTGGCCCTCCTTGACGGTCACCGCGGAGGAGTGGCCGTAGATGGCCTCGCTGCCGTCGGCGTGCCGGACGATCACGGCGTAGCCGTAGCCGCCGAACCAGCCGGCCTTGGTGACGGTGCCGGCGTGGACCGCCTTGTAGGGCGTGCCCTCCGGCGCGACCAGGTCGATGCCGGTGTGCAGCTTGCCCCAGCGCATGCCGTAGGGCGACTTGAAGTCGTAGCCGTGCAGGGGCAGGAGCCAGGGGTCCTGCTCGGTGGCGGCGGCGTCGCCCCCCGACCGGTCGTCGCGGGTGGCGCGGTCGGCGCTGTCGGCCCGGGCCGCGGCGTCCTGGCTGGCGACCGAGGCCTGCCGGAGCTCGTCGAGGACGGACGGGCTGACGCTCTTGGCGTCGGGGAGGGCGTTCGCGCCGAGGGCGACGATGCCGGCGCCGACGAAGGCGGTCGTGACGACCGCCGCGTAGCGGCTCCGCGGGGGGGTGGGTACGCGGCGACGACCGCGATATCGATCGGGCTCAGACGACAGGCGCTGGCGCACGCACACCCTCCGTTGTCGGGGATCCGATGCGACCTCGGACCGTTCGGTGAAGCTGGGCCGAACCTCCGGTGCCGCGTCGTCACCCGTCCGTGGACTTGATGACAACCGTGGACACGTTAGCCAACCGCCACTCCTGTCACAAGCCGAAGCGCCGAACCGGCGTTTCTTTATGTCCGTTTCCGTCCTAGCTTGTGATAGCTCGTGCCGCCGGTCGGATGGCCCGTCGACTGGCCTTTCGTCGCGGACCGTGACCATTCGGCGGAGGTGTCCGGCTTCCGGTGCGCCCGGCCGGGCGGTATGGCGCAGCCCGGGTTCCCGGCCCCGGTCCGATCGCGTTACCGTTCGTTCAGGTCAGCAGTGCCGGTGCCGGTGAAAGGTGTACGCAGATGAGCTCTCGGATTCGGGTCGTCGTCGCGAAGCCCGGCCTGGACGGCCACGACCGCGGCGCCAAGGTGGTCGCCCGCGCGCTGCGTGACGCGGGCATGGAGGTCATCTACACCGGCCTGCACCAGACCCCCGAGCAGATCGTCGAGACGGCGATCCAGGAGGACGCGGACGCGGTCGGCCTGTCGGTGCTCTCCGGCGCGCACATGACGCTGTTCAAGCGGGTCCTCGAGCTGCTCACCGAACGCGAGGCGGCCGACATCGTGGTCTTCGGCGGCGGCATCATCCCGGAGGCCGACATCCCGGAGCTGGCGCGGCTCGGGGTCGCGAAGATCTTCACCCCGGGCGCCACCACCGGGTCGATCGTCGACTGGGTGCGGGAGAACGTGGCCCAGCCGGTCGGCTGATTCCGGGCAGGGGGAGGGGCCGGACGCACCCCTCACACGCCCGGCCCCTCTATGCACGATGCCCCGCCGCCACCCCTCGACCGACAGGGCATCGGCCGCTCCCGTCATCGCGCTTGACCAGCGCTCCGACATCAGACTCAACGACGCCCCTGACCGGGGGTTACGCCCCGATCCGGACATCCCCCGGACGGCTGACGCCGCGCCCCGCGTCCCGCGTCCCGGCGACGACGGTTGTGCATTACCGCACACCCCGCACCCGCTCGGTTGCCGCCGGTTCCCATCTCGTTAGGCTGCGGCAAATGGCCTGTCTGTTCTGATGACAGGCGTCAAACTGATTTTCCAACGCTGGTGGCGGCGCGACGGCGCGCCGCGGAGACGGGACGGGACGCGCAATCGTGGACCTGTACGAGTACCAGGGGCGGGACCTGTTCGAGCGGCACGGTTTGCCAGTGCTCGCCGGCGGCGTCGCCACTACCCCGGAGGAGGCCCGCGCGATCGCCGAACGCCTCGGCGGCCGGGTGGTCGTCAAGGCGCAGGTGAAGGTCGGTGGCCGCGGCAAGGCCGGCGGCGTGAAGCTGGCCGAGGGCGCGGAGGAGACGGTGGCCCGTGCCACCGACATCCTCGGCATGGACATCAAGGGTCACACGGTCCACAAGGTCATGATCACGGTGACCGCGGACGTGGCCGAGGAGTACTACTTCTCGTACCTGCTCGACCGGGCGAACCGCACCTTCCTCTGCATCGCCAGCGTCGCCGGCGGCATGGACATCGAGGCGGTCGCCGCCGAGACCCCCGAGAAGGTCGTCAAGGCGCCGATCGACGCGAACACCGGCGTGGACGAGGCCAAGGCGCGCGAGATCGTCACCGCCGCCGGCTTCCCGGCCGAGGTCGCCGACCAGATCGTCGACGTCGCGGTCGGGCTGTGGCAGGCGTTCGTCGCCGAGGACGCCACCCTGGTCGAGGTGAACCCGCTGGCCACCACGAAGGACGGCAAGCTGCTGCTCCTGGACGCCAAGGTGACGCTGGACGAGAACGCCGGGTTCCGGCACCCGGACCACGAGGCCCTGGTCGACCAGGCGTCGGTGGACCCGCTGGAGCAGGCCGCCAAGTCCAAGGACCTCAACTACGTCAAGCTCGACGGCGAGGTCGGCATCATCGGCAACGGCGCGGGCCTGGTCATGTCCACGCTCGACGTGGTCGCGTACGCCGGTGAGCGGCACGGCGGCGTCAAGCCGGCCAACTTCCTCGACATCGGCGGCGGCGCGAGCGCCGAGGTGATGGCGAACGGCCTGGAGATCGTCCTCTCCGACCCGTCGGTGAAGAGCGTCTTCGTCAACGTGTTCGGCGGCATCACCTCCTGCGACGCGGTCGCCAACGGCATCGTGCAGGCGCTGGCGCTGCTGGAGCAGCGTGGCGAGAAGGCCACCAAGCCGCTCGTGGTCCGCCTCGACGGCAACAACGCCGAGGCCGGTCGGGCCATCCTCGACGGCGCGGCGAACCCGCTCATCCAGCGGGTCGACACCATGGACGGCGCGGCCGAGCGGGCCGCCGAGCTGGCAGCTGCGGGGGTGTAGACAATGGCTATCTGGCTGACCAAGGACTCCAAGGTCATCGTGCAGGGCATGACCGGTTCCGAGGGTTCCAAGCACACCCGGCGGATGCTCGCCGCCGGCACCACGGTGGTCGGCGGCGTGAACCCGCGCAAGGCCGGCACCACCGTCGACTTCGACGGCACCGAGCTGCCGGTCTTCGCCTCCGTCGCGGACGCGATGAAGGAGACCGGGGCCGACGTCACTGTCATCTTCGTGCCGCCGCAGTTCACCAAGGCCGCCGTGGTCGAGGCGATCGACGCCGGCATCGACCTGGCCGTGGTGATCACCGAGGGCGTGCCGGTGCACGACACCGCCGCGTTCTGGGCGTACAACGTCGCCAAGGGTGAGCGGACCCGCATCATCGGCCCGAACTGCCCCGGTATCGCCTCGCCGGGCGCCTCCAACGCCGGCATCATCCCGGCCGACATCACCGGCGCCGGCCGGATCGGCCTGGTCAGCAAGAGCGGCACGCTGACCTACCAGATGATGTACGAGCTGCGCGACATCGGTTTCTCCACCTGCGTCGGCATCGGCGGTGACCCGATCATCGGCACCACCCACATCGACGCGCTGGCCGCCTTCGAGGCGGACCCGGAGACCGACGCGATCGTCATGATCGGTGAGATCGGCGGCGACGCCGAGGAACGGGCGGCCGAGTTCATCAAGGCCAACGTCACCAAGCCGGTGGTCGGCTACATCGCCGGCTTCACCGCCCCGCCCGGCAAGACCATGGGTCACGCCGGCGCGATCATCTCCGGCTCGGCTGGCACCGCCGACGCCAAGAAGGCGGCGCTGGAGGCGGTCGGCGTCAAGGTCGGCAAGACCCCGACCGAGACCGCCGAGCTGATGCGGAAGCTCATGTCCGGCCGCTGAGCGGCCGCGCGACGTGCCGAGGGGGTCGACCGGTTCCGGTCGGCCCCCTCACGCTCAGCGGTACCAGTACGGGTAGTAGTAGCTGCCCCGGGCCCGCACGATGGCGCTGGCGACGATGTTGACCACACCGAACGCGATGGCCAGCCAGCCGAGCAGTTGCGACCTGCCGTTGCGTCGGGCGTCCCGGATCGACAACCAGCCGAAGACGATGCCCAGGATGCCGCAGCAGAACAGGCCGAACACGATGCCGAGGACGCCCCAGAGCGTGCTCCGGTCCCGACCGGCGGCCGGTGGCGGCGGGGGCGGCGGATACGGAGCGTTCACGGCTTCCTCCGAGCGGTCGGTGCCGCGACGGGAACGGTCGCGTCTCAAGCCGAGGCTAGACCGGATCACCGCCGCTGATCCGCGGGTTCGGCGAACTCGCCGCGGTCCCGGGCCGGTATCGGACTGCCGTCCTCGGCGTGGCGTGCCAGAGTAGACGCGATGTCACGTGTCACCCCTGACCAGCCGCGCCCGGCCGCTGGCCCCACCACCGGCGCCCGGCCGCGCGGCCGGGCCCGCCCCGCCGCGCGCGTGCCCGCGCCCCGGCCGGGTGAGCCGTCGCGCAGCCGGGCCCCGCTGCCCGTGGCCGCCGGGGTGGCCGCGCTCTGGGCCGCACTGACCTCCCTGCTGCCGGTCGTCGTGGTGCTCGGCCTCGCCCAGCTCACCGAGGACGCCGGCTCGCTCGGCGGCGCGCTGCGCGCCGGCCTGGCCGGCTGGCTGCTCGGGCACGGGGTGCCGTTGCAGACCGCCGCCGGGCCGCTCGGCCTGGCGCCGCTCGCGCTGAGCGTGCTCGTCGTCTGGCGGCTCACCCGCGCCGGGGTGCACGTCAGCCGGGCCGTGGGTGCCCGCGGCGCCGGCTCGCCCCGGCAGGCGCTCGCCGTCGCGGTCGCGGTCGCCATCGGGTACGCGCTGGTCGGCGCGCTCGCCGCGGTGGCGGTCGGCACGGGCGGGGTCCGCGTCTCCCCGGTCACCGCCGCCGCGACGTTCGCCGCGTTCGCCGCCCCGGCGGCACTCGTCGGCGCGCTGCGCACCACCGGCGTCTGGGCACTGCTGGCCCGGCGGTGCCCGCCCGCGGTTCGCGACGGGTTGCGCGCCGGCCTGGTCGCGGCGCTGCTGCTGTTCGGCGCGAGTGCCGGCGCGGCCGGGCTGGCGGTGGCCACCGGCGGTGGCGACGCGGCCGACATGATCGGGGCGTACCGGACCGGGGTGGCCGGTCAGGCGGGCATCACGCTGGTCAGTCTCGCGTACGCGCCGAACGCCGCCGCCTGGTCGGCCAGCTACCTGCTCGGTCCCGGGTTCGCGGTCGGCACGGACACCGCGGTCCGCACCAGCGAGGTGTCGGTCGGCGCGTTGCCGGCCGTGCCGTTGCTCGCCGGCCTGCCGCGCGGCCCGGTGGACGGGCTGGGGGCCGGGCTGCTCGCGGTGCCGGTGCTGGTGGCGATGGCGGCCGGCTGGCTGTTGGCGCGGCGACTGTTGCGGGCGGCGGCCGAGGACCGTGCCGAGGTCGGGTGGTCGGCGCTGCTGGTCCCGGCCGTGCTCGCCGGGCCGGTCGCCGGGGTGTTGCTGGGCCTGGTCGCGGCGGCCTCGGGCGGGCCGCTCGGCGGTGGTCGGCTGGCCGAGATCGGTCCGGCGCCCTGGCCGGTGGCCGCCGTGGCCACGCTGGTGGTCGCCGTGGGCACGGCGCTCGGCGCCGCCGCCACCCGCACGCTCGCGCCCCGACCCGCCCCGCCGCCCTCTCCCCGAGCCACCACCACCCCGCGCTGAGCCGCCGCACCGTGCTGCCGCGCTGATGTTCCGCTGGGGGCCGTTTCCTACCAAGATCTCGTGAGGCGTGCCGGCGGACGCGCGAGGGGCGCCCGGCAACCGCCGGACGCCCCTCGTCGGAGCCGGTCAGGAACCGAAGTTGCCCATGTTGATCGCGGCGCCGGCGATGGCGCTGATGATGCCGACGACCACACCGACGCCACCGCAGATCAGGGCGGCCTTGGCCTGGCCCGGGTTGCTGGCCTCGCCCGCCTGGACCTTCTTCTGGCCCAGCACGCCGAGCACCACACCGGCGATGCCGGCCGGGACGCCCAGCAGCGGGCAGCAGAGGCCGAGCACGATCGAGGCGATGCCGACGATCATGCCGATCAGGCCCATGGTGTTGTTCTGGCCCTGGCCCTGGCCGGGGCCGGCCGGGTAGCCGGCGGCCGGGTACTGCGGCGCGGCGCCGTACGGCTGCTGCGCGTACGGGTCCTGGCCGTAGGGCTGACCGGAGGTGGGCTGGCCGTAGGGCTGGCCCGAGGTCGGCTGCCCGTAGTCCGGCTGCTGCCCGTACTGCGGCTGCTGGCCGTACTGCGGGGCCTGCGGCGGCGGGGCGTACGGGTCGTGCGGCTGGGCGGTCGGGTCCTGGTTCGGCTGGTGGCCGTACGGGTCCTGTCCGGGGTATCCGGGCTGCATGTCGGGAAGCTCCTCAGGTTGGGGTCGGCTGTCGGTCAGTTCGTGCCGGTGCTGCCGCCGACGAGAGTCGCCAGGCCACCGAACAGGCAACACACCACAATGATGCCGATCAGGACCAGGCCCACGATCAGGGCCCACTTGGACCACTTCCTGGACTCGGCGGCGGCGGCCTGCGCGCCGGCGTAGTCACCCTGCTGGATCAGGGGGTTGACCTTGGACGCGTTGATGATCGCCGGGATCGCGAGCGGCCAGCACAGGAAGATCGCGACGATGGACATCGTCATGTTGTTGTCGATCTGCTGCGGCGGCTGCTGCTGGGGGTATCCGGGCTGCACGGGGTGACTCCTAAGGCCGGCGGCACGGCGGCGTGCCGATTCTCTTCTGGTGCGGGTCGGGCGTACGCCGGACACCGGGCGACCGGCAGCGTACCGCGACCCTGCGACCGGGGAGATCATCCGACAAGCCGCCGCCCGACAGCCGGACCGCCCGGCCTGCCCGATAGGGTTGCCGGCGTGACCGAGCCCGCGTCCGTCGCCCGCCTCGTCGTCCTCGTCTCCGGCTCCGGCAGCAACCTCCAAGCGCTGCTGGACGCCGCCACCGACCCCGGCTACGGGGCCCGGGTGGTGGCCGTGGGCGCCGACCGGGACGGGATCGCCGGCCTGGACCGGGCCGCCGCGGCCGGCGTGCCGTCCTTCGTCGAGCGGGTCAAGGACCACCCCACCCGGGCCGACTGGGACAAGGCGCTCACGGCCCGGGTCGCCGAGCACCGGCCCGACCTGGTGATCAGCGCGGGGTTCCTGAAGCTGGTCGGGCCGGAGTTCCTGGCCGCGTTCGGTGACCGCTACCTGAACACGCACAACACGCTGCTGCCGGCGTTCCCCGGCATCCACGGCCCCCGGGACGCGCTGGCGTATGGCGTGAAGGTCACCGGGGCCACGCTGTTCTTCGTCGACGCCGGGATGGACACCGGCCCGATCGTCGCCCAGGTCGCCGTACCGGTGCTCGACGACGACGACGAGGAGACGCTCACCGAGCGCATCAAGTCCGCCGAGCGGCGCCAGCTCGTCGAGCAGGTCGGCCGCCTGGTTCGTGAGGGTTGGACGATCACCGGCAGAAAGGTCACTGTTCCGTGAGCACCATCGAGGAAGGCCGCCGCCCGATCCGGCGCGCGTTGGTCAGCGTGTACGACAAGACCGGCCTGGTCGAGCTGGCCCGGGCCCTGCACGAGGCCGGCGTGGAGATCGTCTCGACCGGCAGCACCGCGTCGACGATCGCCGACGCCGGCGTCCCGGTCACCCCGGTCGAGCAGGTCACCGGCTCCCCGGAGATCCTCGACGGCCGGGTGAAGACGCTGCACCCGAAGATCCACGGCGGTCTCCTCGCCGACCTGCGCAAGGACGCGCACGCCACTCAGCTCGACGAGCACGGCATCACCGGCATCGACCTGCTGGTCTCCAACCTCTACCCGTTCCAGGCCACTGTCGCCTCCGGCGCCGACGCCGACGAGTGCGTCGAGCAGATCGACATCGGCGGTCCGGCGATGGTGCGGGCGGCCGCGAAGAACCACGCCTCGGTGGCGGTGGTGACGGACCCGTCCGCGTACCCGGCGGTGGCGGCCGCGCTCGCCGACGGCGGTTTCACGCTGACCCGGCGTCGCGCGCTGGCGGCCCGGGCGTTCGCCGACATCGCCGACTACGACGTGGCGGTGGCCGACTGGTTCGCGAGCACGGTGGCGCCGGCCGAGGACGGTGGGCCGGAGTTCGCCGGGCTGGCGCTGCGCCGCCAGGCCGTGCTGCGTTACGGCGAGAACCCGCACCAGGCGGCGGCGCTCTACGTCGACCCGGGCGCGCCGGCCGGCCTGGCCCAGGCCGAGCAGCTGCACGGCAAGGAGATGTCCTACAACAACTACGTCGACGCGGACGCCGCCTGGCGGGCCGCGCACGACTTCGCGGACCAGCCGGCGGTGGCGATCATCAAGCACGCCAACCCGTGCGGCATCGCGATCGGCGCGGACGTGGCCGAGGCGCACCGCAAGGCGCACGCCTGCGACCCGGTCTCCGCGTTCGGCGGCGTGATCGCGGTCAACCGGCCGGTGAGCGCGGAGCTGGCCGGTCAGGTCGCGGAGATCTTCACCGAGGTGCTGGTGGCGCCCGACTTCGACGAGGGCGCGTTGGAGCTGCTGCGGGCCAAGAAGAACATCCGCCTGCTGCGGGCGCCCGCGTTCGTCCCGCAGCCGACGGAGTGGCGGCAGGTCAGCGGCGGCGTGCTGGTGCAGGCCCGGGACGCGGTCGACGCGCCCGGCGACGACCCGTCCGGCTGGACGCTGGCCACCGGCGATCCGGCCGACGCCGAGACGCTGCGCGACCTCGCGTTCGCCTGGCGGGCGGTCCGCGCGGTGAAGAGCAACGCGATCCTGCTGGCCCGCGACGGCGCCACCGTCGGTGTCGGGATGGGGCAGGTCAACCGCGTCGACTCGGCGCGGCTGGCGGTCAGCCGGGCCGGCGACGAGCGGGCCCGTGGCTCGGTCTGCGCCTCGGACGCGTTCTTCCCCTTCGCCGACGGCCCGCAGATCCTCATCGACGCCGGCATCCGGGCGATCGTGCAGCCCGGTGGCTCGATCCGCGACGAGGAGACCATCGCGGCCTGCAAGACGGCCGGGGTGACCCTGTACCTCACCGGTACCCGGCACTTCTTCCACTAGGTCTGCACCTCGCCGGCCGGCTACCGTGCGTGACCCCGGCGAAGAAGTAATCGAATCAGAGCGGTATACCTCAGAGTCATAAATATGCCTCTGAGGTATACCGCTTCACGCACCTCAATGCCGCTGGCCCCGACACGCCGGAAAGCCGGTGGCGGAACGCACCGGACCCGGGCGGCCCGCCGTCCGCACGTCCGGCCGTGTTCCGTTGCCGGCCGCCGTGGGCGGTTGCTAGCGTGTGCCCGGCGACGATCGATCGACCGTCTCCGCTGTTCCGGAGCCCCGGCAGGTGTGCCATGCGCGTGCGCGACCGGTTGACCGCCGTCGTCGTCACGCTGGCGTTCGCCCTGACCGCCTTCGGCCCGCCCCTCACCGTCACCGCCGCGCCGGTCGCCGTCGGGCCGGCCACCGTCACCGCCGCGCCGGTCGCCGTCGGGCCGGCCACCGTCACCGCCGCGCCGGTCGCCGTCGGGCCGGCCACCGTCACCGCCGCGCCGGTCACCGCCGCGCCGGTCACCGCCGCGCCGGTCACCGCCGCACCGGTCACCGCCGGGCCGGCCACCGTCACCGCCGCGCCGGTCGCCGAGGTCGCTCCTTCCGCGGCCGGACCCGCCTGCCGTACCAGCACGCGGGCCGACGCGCGGCGCCCCGCGTACCCGCAACGGTTGTGGGCCCAGGTCGCCAGCGGGTCCCGGGGGCCCGACCCCGGCGGCGTCGCCTACGGCGACGGACCGGACGACCCGGTCCCGGTCGCGCTGCCAGGGGTGGGCGCCCCGGTCGTGGCGGCGCGGGGCGTGCCCGGCCACGAGCGCCCGGCCGGTCCGCCGCCGCGTGGCATGCGCGCCGCGCGGGCCCCGCCCGTCGCCTGACCGCACCGGAACCGCCGCGTCGACTCGGCGGTCCCACCGCGAGCCTCATCACCCACGGGCCGTGCGCCTCACGCCGCCCGATGATCTCGGCTGAGCCCCGCCCCCACTTCCTCCGGGGGGCGGGGCTCAGACGTCCGGGCGTACCTCGGCGAAGTGGCAGGCCGACGGATGCGGGTCGGCGGCGCGGGGCACGGTCTGCGGGTCCTGGACGGCGCAGACCTCCTCGGCCTTCCAGCACCGGGTGCGGAACCGGCAGCCCGACGGCGGGTCGGCCGGGCTGGGCACGTCGCCGCTGAGCCGGATGATGGTCCGCCGGTCGCGGGCCTCCGGGTCGGGCACCGGCACCGCCGAGAGCAACGCCTGGGTGTACGGGTGGGTGGCGCGCTGGTAGATCTGCTCCTCGGTGCCGATCTCCACGATCCGGCCCAGGTACATCACCGCCACCCGGTCGCAGATGTGCCGGACCACCGACAGGTCGTGCGCGATGAAGATGTACGACAGCCCGAACTCGTCCTGGAGCTGCGCCAACAGGTTGATCACCTGGGCCTGGATGGAGACGTCGAGCGCGGACACCGGCTCGTCGCAGACGATGATCTCCGGGCGCAGCGCGAGCGCGCGGGCGATGCCGATGCGCTGCCGCTGGCCGCCGGAGAACTGGTGCGGGTAGCGGTTGATGTGCTCCGGGTTGAGCCCGACCACGTCCAGCAGCTCCTGCACCCGCTGCCGCCGACTGCCCCTCGGGGCGGCGTCCGGGTGGATGGCGAACGGCTCGCCGATGATGTCGCCGACCGTCATCCGCGGGTTGAGCGAGGTGTACGGGTCCTGCATCACCATCTGCATGTTCCGCCGCAGCCGGCGCAGCTCCCCGCCGGACGCCTGGAACAGGTCCCGCCCCTCCAGCGTGGCCCGGCCGGCGGTCGGCGTCTCCAGCCGCATGAGCAGCCGGGCCAGCGTGGACTTGCCGCAGCCGGACTCGCCGACCACGCCGAGCGTCTCGCCGCGACGCAACTCGAAGCTCACCCCGTCGACCGCCCGCACCGCGCCGATCTGCCGCTTGAACAGCACCCCCTGGGTGATCGGGAAGTGCTTGACCAGCTCGTCGACCGCGAGGATGGTCTCGCCGCGGACCTTGGCCGGGCTAGCGGGCGCGGTCATCGTGCACCTCCTGCGCGAAGTGGCACGCGCTGGTCCGGCCGTCGCCGAGGACCAGGTCGTGCGGCACCTCGTCCGCGCAGACCTGTCGCGCGTACGGGCAGCGGGGGTGGAACGGGCAGCCGGACGGGATGCGCATCAGGTTCGGCGGCAGGCCCCGGATCGTCGCCAGCGCCTGGCCGCGCAGGTCGAGCCGGGGAATCGACTCCAGCAACCCCTTGGTGTACGGGTGGGCCGGCGCCCGGTACAGCGCGCGCACGTCGGCGTGCTCGACGATGCGGCCGGCGTACATGACAGCGATCCGGTCCGCCACGCCGGCGACCACGCCGAGGTCGTGGGTGATCAGGATGAGTGCCATGCCGAGGTCCCGGCGCAGGTCGGCCAGGAGGTCCATGATCTGGGCCTGCACGGTGACGTCGAGCGCGGTGGTGGGCTCGTCGGCGATCAGCACCTTCGGGTCCAGCGCCAGCGCCATGGCGATCATGACGCGTTGCCGCATCCCGCCGGAGAACTGGTGCGGGTAGTCGCCGAGGCGCTTCGCCGCGGCCGGGATCCGGACCAGGTCCATCAGCTCGACCGTGCGCCGGCGCGCGTCGGCGCGGGACAGCCCGGCCCGCTGCCGCAGCGACTCGCCGATCTGCCAGCCCACCGGGAAGACCGGGTTCAACGCGGAGAGCGCGTCCTGGAAGATCATCGCGATCTCCGTGCCCCGGATCTGCCGGCGCTCCTCCTCCGACCGGGTGAGCAGGTCCCGCCCCCGGTAGCGGATCTCACCGCCGCGCACGTACGCGGGCGGGGTGTCCAGGATGCCCATGATCGCCTGGGCGGTGACCGACTTGCCGGAGCCCGACTCGCCGAGTACGGCCAGCGTCTCGCCGGCGTCCAGGTGGTACGTCACCCCGTTGATCACCCGGGCCACGCCCTCCCGGGTACGGAACTCCACGTGCAGGTCCCGCACCTCCAACAGGTGCCCGTCGGGCGGGGTGGGGGAGGCAGGCGTCGGCATGGGTCTCACCGCAGCTTCGGGTCGAAGGCGTCGCGGACCGCGTCGCCGAGCATGATGAAGGCGAGCACGGTCAGCGCCAGGAAGACCGACGGCACGATCAGCGGCGTGGCCGACTCGCGCATGTGCACCCGGCCGGCGTCGATGTCGATGCCCCAGGAGATGGTCGGCGCCTTCAGCCCGATGCCGAGGAAGCTCAGCGTCGCCTCGGCCGCGATGAACGACCCGAGCGCGATGGTGAGCACCACGATGGCCGGCGCGAGCGCGTTCGGCAGGATGTGCCGCCACATGATCCGGCCGTCGCCGGCGCCCAGCATCCGGGCCGCCGCCACGTAGTCCTGTTCGCGGGCGGTGATCACCGAGGAGCGCACCACGCGGGCCGCGGTGGTCCAGCCGAGCAGCGCCAGCACCAGGATGACCGCGAACAGGCGTACCGTCTCACCGCTGGTGCTGACGCGCTTGAGCAGCACGATCGCGGCCAGCAGCAGCGGGATGCCGAGCACGATGTCGATCACCCGGGAGAGCACCGCGTCGACCCAGCCGCCGAAGAAGCCGGCGAGCATGCCGACGACCAGCGCGATCACGCCGGTGATCAGCGCCGAGAACGCGCCGACCAGCAGTGACGCGCGGGCCCCGTAGACCGCCCGGGCGAACGTGTCGCAGCCCTGGAAGTCGTACCCGAAGATGGCCCCGCCGGACGGCCCGGCGTGCTGCCGGGAGAGCACGCAGTCGCGCGGGTCGTTGGCGGTGAACAGCCCGGGGGCGACCGCCATCGCGGCGACCAGCACGACCAGCAGCAGGCTGAGCCAGAAGACCGGGTTTCGGCGCAGGTCCCGCCAGGCGTCGCCGGCCAGGCTGCGGGATCTGCCCGGCCGGCCGGCCCGGTCCGGGGTGCCGGGCTCGCCGGAGACGCCGCGCCGCGCCGACTGGTCCTCCGTCGCCGCCACCGTCTCGAAGTCACTCATATCTGATCCTCGGGTCGAGTACGGCGTAGAGCACGTCCACCACCAGGTTGGACAGCAGGTAGACCACGACCAGCACGCTGACGATGCCCACCACCAGCGGGCCGTCCTCGGTGCGGATGCCGCGGAACAGGTTGAAGCCGACGCCGGGGATGTTGAACACGCCCTCGGTGATGATCGCGCCGCTCATCAGGTTGCCCAGTTCGACGCCGAGGAACGTGACCACCGGGATGAGCGAGTTGCGCAGCACGTGCACGCCGACGATCCGGCGGCGTACCAGGCCCTTCGACCGGGCGGTGCGCACGTAGTCGGCGCGCAGGTTCTCCGACACCGACGTGCGGGTCAGCCGCAGTGCGGTGGCCAGCGACAGCGAGCCGAGCACGATGCCGGGCAGCAGCAGCGCCCACAGCGACGGCTGGGCGCCGGCGGTGGGCGGGAAGATCGGCCAGCGTACGCCGAGGAAGTACTGCGCCAGCGGGGCCAGCACGATGGTGGGGATACCGAGGACCAGCAGCGTGAGCACGAGCGTCGCGTGGTCGAAGACGCCGGCCCGCCGGATTCCGGCGATCACCCCGGCGGTGACGCCGACTCCGATGGTCACGGCCATCGCGATCACCGCCAGTTTCACGGTGACCGGCCAGGCGGCGGCGAGGATGTCGCCGATCTGCCGGCCGGTGAGCGACTGGCCGAGGTCACCGCGGAGCAGGCCGCCCAGGTAGTTGAGGTAGCGGTAGAAGAAGCCGCCGATCCCGGTCGCGTCCAGGTGGTACTTCTCGGTCAGGTAGGCGCGCTGGGCGGCGGTGACCGGTCGTTCCCCGGCGAGCGCCTGGATCGGGTCGCCCTGCCCGGCGAACATCAACGCGTAGACGATCAGCGTGGTCCCGAAGAAGGCGAGGACCATCTGGAGCAGTCGCCGCAGGATGAACCGGAACATGCCTGCGAGTCTGCCGAAGATGGGGCAAATGCGGGCCAATGCCAGGGCCGGGCCACCCGGTGGGGGTGGCCCGGCCCTGTCGGGGGTGGGTCAGGCGCGTTCGATCTTCAGCAGGTCCACCCGGTCGAAGAGGTCCACGTGGACGTTCTTGACCTTGGTCGAGTGGCCGAAGTTGTTCTGCCCGTACCGCAGCGGGATCACCGGCAGGTCCTGCGCGAGCAGGTCCTCCGCCGCCTGGTACTTCTTGACCGCCTCGTCCTGGGTCGCCGCGCGGGCGCCCTCGGCGAGCAGCTTGTCGAACTCCGGGTTGGAGTAGCCGTAGTAGTTCGACGAGCCGTTGGTGCTGTACAGCGGGCCCAGGTAGTTCTCCATGGACGGGTAGTCCATCACCCAGCCCATCCGGAACAGGCCGACCGGCTGCTTCTGCTTCAGCTTGGTCAGCAGGTCGGCGAACTTCGGCTCGGCGGTGCCCACGCACTCCACGCCCAGGTTGGCCTTGAGCTGGTTGCAGGTGGCGTCGATCCAGTCCTTGTGGCCGCCGTCGCCGTTGTAGGACAGCTCGATCTTCTTCGGGCCGCCCGCGGCCTCGTACATCGCCTTGGCCTTGGCCGGGTCGAACGCCCCGGCGGTGCCGATGGTGTTCTCCCGGTAGCCCGCGACCACCGGCGAGACGAACGAGCGGGCCGGCTGCTGCGAGTCCTTGAAGATCGACTTGGTGATCTCGTCCCGGTCGATCGCCATCGAGATGGCCTTGCGCACCTCGGGCTTGGCGAACTCCTTCTGGAACGTCGGGAACGCCAGCACCTGGAGCGACGACGCCGGGCTCTGCTGGAACCGGTCGCCGAGGTCGGTGGCGGCGGTCGACAGGTTCTCGGTCGGAATCGTCTTGATCACGTCGAGGTTGTCCGACAGCACGTCCGCGTACGCGGCGGTCGGCTGCTGGTAGATCCGGAACTCGACGCCGCCGACCTTGGGCTGCTGGCCCGGGAACGCGTCGTACTTCTGCACCTCGACCTTGGCGTCGTGCTGCCAGTTGCCCTTCATCTTGAACGGGCCCTGGCCGATCGGCGCCTGCTCGAACCCTTCGGCCAGCACGCCCGGCGCGGAGAAGGCCGCCTTCGGCAGCGGGTAGAACGCGGTGTAGCCGAGCATGGTCCGGAAGTCCACGTACGGCTCGGTGAGCGTCACGGTGAACGTCAGGTCGTCGACCTTCTTCAGGCCGCTCAGCGTCTCCGCCTTCGGCTTCTCGCCCTGGAGGTCCTGGTAGCCGGCGATCTTCTCGAAGAAGTAGCTGGAGTTCTGGCCGTTCGGTGCGTACGCGCCGTAGTTCCAGGCGTCCAGGTAGTTGTCGGCGGTGACCTTCTCGCCGTTGTGGAACGTGTAGCCGGGCTTCAGCTTGATCGTCCAGACCTTGTTGTCCGACGACGTCACCGACTCGGCCGCCACCTCGTGCGGCTTGTTCGCCTCGTCGTAGTCGACCAGCGGACTGAACAGGGCGGACAACACCTGCGAGCCACTTGTCTCGTTGGTGTTGGTCGGCACCAGGTGCTGCGGCTCGGCGATCTCGATCCGCACGGCCGCGTCGGGGTCGCTTGCGCCGCCGCTGCCGCCGCCGGAGCCGCAGGCCGTCAGACCCAGGGTCACCGCGAGCGGGAGCGCGGTCCAGGCCGCGAGCCTACGAACACGCATGGACTCTCCTCATCTCCTCACGCTGCGCGGTCGGCCCGACGCTGGGTGACGCTGCGCAACGAGCCGTAACGGTAGGTCGTGCTGCGGCGGATCGACAACGAATACGTAGCGAGCAGGTAACGGAACGTGCCGTCGAGTCCCGTTTCGGCCCACGACCAATCACTCTCAGTGATGGAAAGCACGTCGCGGAGCGTGATCGGCGGCCGTCGCCGTCCGGCTCGGCGGGGAACGTGAGACGATCACGGCGTGACGGCGACGATCCTGGACGGCAAGGCCACCGCGGCAGAGATCAAGGACGAGCTGCGAGCGCGGGTGAAGGCGCTCGCGGAGCGCGGCATCACCCCCGGGCTCGGCACGGTCCTGGTCGGGGAGGACCCCGGCTCCCAGGCGTACGTCAACGGCAAGCACCGCGACTGCGCCGAGGTCGGCATCGCCTCGCTGCGGGTCACGCTGCCGGCCGACGCCACCCAGGAGCAGCTCGACGCGGCGCTCGCCGAGCTGAACGCGGACCCGGCCTGCCACGGCTACATCGTCCAGCTCCCGCTCCCGGCCCACCTGGACACCCAGCGGGCGCTGGAGTCGATCGACCCGGACAAGGACGCCGACGGCCTGCACCCGGTCAACCTGGGCCGGCTCGTGCTCGGCTACGACGCCCCGCTGCCCTGCACCCCGCGCGGCATCGTCGAGCTGCTGCGCCGGCACGACGTGCCGCTGCGCGGCGCGAACGTCGCCGTGGTCGGTCGCGGCAACACGGTCGGTCGCCCGCTCGGCCTGCTGCTCACCCGGCGCAGCGAGAACGCCACCGTGACGCTCTGCCACACCGGCACGCTCGACCTCGCCGCGCACACCCGCGCCGCCGACGTCGTCATCGTCGCCGCCGGCGTGCCCGGGCTGCTCACCGCCGACATGATCACCCCCGGCGCGACAGTGGTGGACGTCGGCATCACCCGGGTGATCGGCGACGACGGCAAGGGGCGCTACACCGGTGACGTCGACCCGGAGGTGGCCGAGGTGGCCGGCAAGGTCGTGCCGATGCCCGGCGGCGTCGGCCCGATGACCCGCGCCATGCTGCTCACCAACGTGGTCGAGCGCGCCGAGCGGGACGGCTGACCACCCAGACAGGTCATAACCGTCCGCCCCTGACCGGATCAGTGCCAGGATGGCTGATACGGTCCGGGAAACCGACTGGTATCAGGGAGTGGGACGACCATGGGTAAGAAGGTCACTGTCGTCGGGGCCGGCTTCTACGGCTCCACCACCGCACAGCGCCTGGCCGAGTACGACGTCTTCGACACCGTCGTCATCACCGACATCGTGGAGGGCAAGCCGGCGGGTCTCGCGCTGGACCTCAACCAGTCGCGGCCGGTCGAGGGCTTCGAGACCACGATCGTCGGCGTCACCACCGGCCCGAACGGCGAGGGCTACGAGGCCATCGAGGGCTCGGACGTGGTCGTCATCACCGCCGGCCTGCCCCGCAAGCCGGGCATGAGCCGGATGGACCTGCTGGAGACCAACGCCAAGATCGTTCGCCAGGTCTCCGAGAACGTCGCCAAGTACGCCCCGAACGCCGTCGTCATCGTGGTGTCGAACCCGCTCGACGAGATGACCGCGCTGGCCCAGATCGCCACGCAGTTCCCGAAGAACCGGGTGCTCGGCCAGGCCGGCATGCTCGACACCGCCCGGTTCACCAACTTCGTCGCCGAGGCGCTGAGCGTACCGGTGAAGTCGGTCCGGACCCTGACGCTCGGCTCGCACGGCGACACCATGGTCCCGGTGCCGTCCAAGAGCACCGTGAACGGCAAGCCGCTGCGCGACGTCATGCCGGCCGAGCAGATCGAGGAGCTGGTCGTCAAGACCCGCAACGGTGGCGCCGAGGTGGTCGCGCTGCTCAAGACCGGTTCCGCCTACTACGCCCCGTCCGCCGCCGCGGCCCGGATGGCGAAGGCCGTGGCCGAGGACTCCGGCGACGTCATGCCGGTCTGCGCCTGGGTCGACGGCGAGTACGGCATCTCCGGCGTCTACCTGGGCGTCGAGGCCGAGATCGGCGCGCAGGGCGTGAAGCGGGTCGTCGAGACCGAGTTGGACGCCGACGAGCTGGCCGCCCTGAAGGAGGCCGCCGAGGCCGTCCGCGCCAAGCAGGGCGACATCGCGTCGCTGTGACCTGAGCACCACCCGCCGAGGGGCGGCCGGCGTTCCGCCGGCCGCCCCTCGCGGCGTCCCACCTACCCAACCCCCACCCCACGCGCGCAGATTCACGGAAAGAGTGGCCATTCTCCCCGGGAGAGCCACTCTTTCCGTGAATCTGCGGGCGGTGGGGGTTGTCAGGGGTGGGGGGTGAAGGGGGTGCCCAGGTGGGGGGTGGCCAGGAGGAGGGGGGAGAGGGTCGACAGGACGCGCTCGCGGGTTCGCCGGGCTTCGGCCGGGTCCTCGTCGTGGGCGTAGGGGAGCGCCGGGTCGAGCAACTGGATCGTGTGCACCAGGACGTCGCCGGTGACCAGGAGGCGGTCGTCGCCGGCCTCGACCAGCACGGACTGGTGACCGGGGGTGTGGCCGGGCGTGCTCAGCACGCGTACCCCGGGGGTGAGGTTCGTGTCGCCGTCGGCCACCCGCAGCCGGCCGTCGGCGCGCAACGGCCCGAGCAGCCGGGCCGGCAGTTGCGGGTGGAACAGCTCCAGCGCGGTCAGCTCGGCGCGCTGCACCAGGTGGTCCGCGTTCGCCGAAGAGCGGCCCCGCCCAGCCGACGTGGTCGCTGTGCAGGTGGGTGAGCACCACCGTGCGGACGTCCGCCGGGTCGATGCCGGCGGCGGCCAGCTCGGCCGGTAGCCGGCCGGGCACCGGCGCCCAGCTCGCGGCCGGCGCGTCCGCCGGGCCGATGCCGGCGTCGACCAGGGTGACCGGCCCGTCACCGGTACGCAGCGCGAACGCGCGGAACGGCAGCCACCAGCCGCCGTCCGGCCCGACCGCGTCCGGGTCCCGTCGGTCCGCCTCGCGCCACCGGGCTCCGCCGGCGCCGGGGAACGCCTCCTCGCGCGGCCGGAAGAAGGAGCCCGCTCCGTCGAGCAACGAGGTGACCGTGATAGACCCGAGCGTGTGCGTCAGCGGCATCCGGGAAGGATGTCACCGCGAGGCCGGCTGGGGCGCCCCGGGCGGTTTCCAGTACGCTCGTACTGCTTGAGCACGTGTCCCCCGAGAGGAGCGCCGGCCGATGGCGAAGATCAAGGTAAACAACCCGGTCGTGGAGATCGACGGCGACGAGATGACCCGGATCATCTGGAAGCAGATCCGGGAGCAGCTGATCCTGCCGTACCTCGACGTCGACCTGCACTACTACGACCTGTCGATCCAGTACCGCGACGAGACCGACGACCAGGTCACCGTCGACGCCGCCAACGCCATCAAGGAGCACGGCGTCGGCGTCAAGTGCGCCACCATCACCCCCGACGAGGCCCGGGTGGAGGAGTTCGGCCTGAAGAAGATGTGGCGGTCGCCGAACGGCACCATCCGCAACATCCTCGGCGGCGTGGTCTTCCGCGAGCCGATCATCATGTCGAACGTGCCGCGGCTCGTCCCGGGCTGGACCAAGCCGATCATCATCGGCCGGCACGCGCACGGCGACCAGTACAAGGCCACCGACTTCGTCGTCCCCGGCCCGGGCAAGGTCACCATCACGTACGCCCCGGCCGACGGCTCCGCGCCGATGGAGATGGAGGTCGCCAACTTCCCCGGCGGCGGCATCGCCATGGGCATGTACAACTTCGACGAGTCGATCCGGGACTTCGCCCGCGCCTCGTTCCGGTACGGCCTGGACCGCAACTACCCGGTCTACATGTCGACCAAGAACACCATCCTCAAGGCGTACGACGGCCGGTTCAAGGACATCTTCGCCGAGGTGTTCGAGGCCGAGTTCAAGGCCGAGTTCGACGCCGCCGGCCTCACCTACGAGCACCGGCTGATCGACGACATGGTCGCCGCCGCGCTCAAGTGGGAGGGCGGCTACGTCTGGGCCTGCAAGAACTACGACGGTGACGTGCAGTCCGACACCGTGGCGCAGGGCTTCGGCTCGCTCGGCCTGATGACCTCGGTGCTGCTCTCCCCGGACGGCCGCACCGTCGAGGCCGAGGCCGCCCACGGCACGGTCACCCGGCACTACCGGCAGTACCAGAAGGGCGAGAAGACCTCGACCAACCCGATCGCCTCGATCTACGCCTGGACCCGGGGCCTGGCCCACCGGGGCAAGCTGGACGGCACCCCGGCGGTCACCGAGTTCGCCAACACGCTGGAGCAGGTCATCGTGGAGACCGTCGAGGGCGGCCAGATGACCAAGGACCTCGCGCTGCTCATCTCGCGGGACGCCCCGTGGCTGACCACCGACGAGTTCATGAACGCGCTCGACGAGAACCTGGCCCGCAAGCTCGCGGCCTGAGCACCCGCCCCGATCACGACGGAGCCCGCCGGTACGCGCCGGCGGGCTCCGTCGTGTCCGGGACGAGCGTCACCGGTGCCCGGCCGGGCTCGTTGTACCGGGTGGACGCGATGCCAGTCCCGTCCACCCGTCCCTTCCCTGCGGGGGGCCCGATTCTCCGGGCCCCCCGCGCCCTGTTTCCGGGCGCGGGTGACCAGAGGTGTTAACAAGGGGCCCCGCCTCTACCGAAGGCGTTAAGAAGGGGCCCCGCCTTTCACGCGGCGCGCAGGAGTTCGGCGGCCCGCTCGGGGGCGATGTCGTTGATGAACACGCCCATGCCGGACTCCGAACCGGCGAGATACTTCAGCTTGTCCTTCGCCCGCCGGATGGTGAACAGCTGCAGGTGCAGGTGGCCCAGCTCCCGGTCGACGTGCACCGGCGCCTGGTGCCACGCCGCGATGTAGGGCATGGGCAGGTCGAACAGCCCGTCGAAGCGGCGCAGCAGGTCCAGGTAGAGCGGGCCGAAGGCGTCCCGCTCGGCGTCGTCCAGCGCCGGGATGTCCGGCACCGGCCGGTGCGGGGCCACGTGCACCTCGAACGGCCAACGAGCCGCCGCCGGCACGTACGCGGTCCAGTGCTCGTTGCTCGTCACCACCCGGTCGCCGGCGGCCCGTTCGGCGGCCAGCACGTCGGCGTAGAGGTTGCCGCCGGTGCGCTCGGCGTGCCGCCGGGCGGCGGCCAGCAGGCTCCGGGTCCGTGGCGTGACGAACGGGTACGCGTAGATCTGGCCGTGCGGGTGGTGCAGCGTCACCCCGATCTCCACGCCCCGGTTCTCGAACGGGAACACCTGCTCCACGCCGGGCAGCGCGCTCAGCGCGGTGGTGCGGTCGGCCAGCGCGTCCAGCACGGTCCGCACCCGGCCGGGGGAGAGGCGGGCGAACGACGCGTTGTGGTCGTCGGTGAAGCAGACCACCTCGCACCGGCCGAGCCCCGGGCGGACCGGGGTGAACGGCGTGATCTCGGCCGGCTCCTCGGCGACCCGCTGGCTCAGCGACGGGAACCGGTTCTCGAAGACGACCACGTCGTAGTCCGGCGCCGGGATCTCGCTGTGCCGGTCGCCGCGGGACGGGCAGAGCGGGCACTGGTCGGCCGGGGGCAGGAACGTGCGGGTCTGCCGGTGCACCGCCACCGCCACCCACTCGTCGGTCAGCGGGTCGTGCCGCAGTTGCGAGGCGGGCGGCGGCGGGGGCAGGTCCCGCCGGTCCGGCTGGTCGCGCACCGCGTCGTCCCGCTCGTCGAAGTAGATCAGCTCACGGCCGTCGGCCAGCTCGATCTGCGTACGCTTCACTCCGCCCCCTCCGTCGCCGGCACCGTCACCAGCTCACCCACCCTGTCCTCGAGTACCCGTCGTGCGTCGGGTGTCAACCGGTCGTCGGTGACCAGCACGTCCGCCGCGTCCAGGGCGACGATCGACGAGATGCCGACAGTGCCCCACTTGGTGTGGTCGGCGAGCACCACCAGCCCGTCGGCGGCCGCCACCAGCGCGCGGTTCGTGTCGGCCTCCATCAGGTTGGGCGTGGTGAACCCGGCCCGCTCGCTGATCCCGTGCACGCCGAGGAAGAGCAGGTCCAGGTGGAGCGCGGCGATCGCGGCCACGGCCAGCGGGCCGACCAGCGCGTCCGACGGGGTGCGGACCCCGCCGGTGAGCACCACGGTCTGGTCCGGCCGGCCGCCGACGTGCAGGATCTCGGCCACCGGCAGCGAGTTGGTGACCACCGTCAGG
This sequence comes from Micromonospora sp. NPDC018662, assembly GCF_044391475.1. Classification (NCBI taxonomy): domain Bacteria; kingdom Bacillati; phylum Actinomycetota; class Actinomycetes; order Micromonosporales; family Micromonosporaceae; genus Micromonospora; species Micromonospora sp. NPDC018662. Next base: position 307,735 of record NZ_JBISAC010000002.1, on the reverse strand, counting down.
CCGGGCACGTCCACCAGCCGGCGGGCCAGCGCGGCGGTGGTGGTGCCGGCGGAGAGCGCGATCGCGGCGCCGGGGCGGACCAGCCGGGCGGCGTGGTCGGCGATGGCGGCCTTCTCGGCGGACTGGCGGACCGACTTGGCCCGGAAGCCGGGCTCGTCGGTCGAGCCGGGCCCGGCCAGCGTCGCCCCGCCGTGGACCTTGGCGAGCAGACCCTGGTCGTGCAGCGTTTCCAGGTCCCGTCGGATGGTCATGTCCGACACGCCGAACTCGGCGGCCAGTTCGGTGACCCGGACCCCGCCGGCGGCACGGACCCGCTCCAGGATGACGGTCTGCCGCTGTCGCGCCAGCATTCCCGGTCACCTCCCGAGCCGTCTTGCACCGCGAACGCGGTCGAACGTGTTCCAACAAAGACGAACACTACCGGTCGGCCTGGGCGGACGCGACACCGCCGCCGTCCCGGGGCGGGACGGCGGCGGTCGAGGTATCCCCGCCGGTCAGGCCGGTGGCAGGCGCGGCTCCACCCAGCCGGTCTCGATGAGGTGCTCCAGCACCCGCTGAACCGCCTCCTCGACGGTCAGGTCCGAGGTGTCCACCACCAGGTCGGCGTCGGTGGGCTCCTCGTACGGGTCGTCGATGCCGGTCATGCCGGTGAGCAGGCCGGCCCGGGCGCGGGCGTAGAGGCCCTTGCGGTCGCGCTGCTCACAGACCGCCAGCGGCGTCGCCACGTGCACCAGCAGGAAGCCCGCGCCGGCCGCCTGCGCCATCTCCCGGGCGGTCGCGCGGGCCGCCGCGTACGGCGCGATCGGGCAGCAGATGCCGACCCCCCGGTGCCGGGCGATCTCGGCGGCCACCCAGCCGATCCGGCGTACGTTCAGGTCGCGGTCGGCCTTGCTGAAGCCCAGCCCGGCCGAGAGCTCCCGCCGCACCACGTCGCCGTCGAGCAGCGTGATGGTCCGGTCGCCCTGCTCCCGGAGCACGTCGGCGAGACTCCGGGCGATGGTCGACTTGCCCGAGCCGGAGAGACCGGTCAGGAAGATCACCAGACCGCGGTGCCGCCGGGGCGGCCGGGCCCGGGCCAGCTCCCGCGCCACCGCGGGCGGGGTGTGCCACTCGGGCAGCGGGAAACCCCGGTCGAGCAGGTCGTCGATCTCGTCCTGGCTGAGCGCCAGCCGGCGGTTGCGCGGCGGGATGTCCTCCCGCCAGCGCCACTGCCCGTCCCGGTTGTCGTACGCCAGCTCGCGCGGCACCAGCACCCGCAGGCCGGCGCCGGAGAGCATGCCCTCGGTGGAGAGCAGATGGGTCACGCCGTACGCGGCGGCGACCCGCGCCCGCAGCAACGCGTCACTGATCTCGTCGCTGCGCCGCGCCAGCGGCACCGCCACCAGCGTCGCCGGCGGCATCCGGTCGCGGGCCGCGAACACGCTGCGCACCAGCGCCTCGGCGGGCAGCTCACCGCTCGACTCCTCGCCCACCGGGATCAGCACCAGCAGGTGCGCGCCGAGCGTCCGGGCCGCGTGCGCGATCTGGGCCAGCTGCGGGCGGTGCAGCGCCCGGTCGGCGAACACGCCGAGCACCCGGCCCGGCGGCAGCAGCCCGCGTACCTCGTCCGGGCTGCGCCGCAACCGCTGGAACGGCCCGTGACCGCCGTCGCCGAGCCGGCGTACCGCGCCGCCCACCCCGACCGTGCCCTCGCGGGCCGGCCAGACGTCGACCACGTCCATGGCCGCGACCGGCGCGCCCTCGCCGTCGGTGAGCACCAGCGCCCGGCGCGCCGGGTCGGCCAGCTCCAGCCCGTCGGCGAGCGTCGCCGGCACCTGGAGCGTCACCGGCACCGGCCACGACGTGCCGTCGGCGAGCCGGCCACGCCGGCCCAGCGAGGCCAGGTCCGCCCGGGTCATGAAACCGCTCAACGGCGCGTACGCCCCGGTCAGCAACAACTCGAGATCGGCCAGCTCAGCGGGTCTTGGCGCGTACGACGGCGCATCCCGCAGCACATCCTCGGGCAGGATCCACCCGTTGCTCATCGAACCCCCAACTCGCCGGCCGGCACACAGTTTCGCAGCCCACCGGCGATCGGTCGAGAGCGCCACTCCACCTCCCGGCCACCCACGGGTCGGCCGGGGGTCGCCGGGCGGGTTCAGCCGGCGGCCGTCAGCGCCGCCGCGCCGAACGAGACGGCGAACCGCTCGCACCAGATGGAGACGCTGGTCAGCCCGGCGAGATCGGTTCCGGCGGGGATCGCGTACGCCTGATCGCCCCGGTTTCCCTTGAGCGGGCCGAGCGCCACGTGCCGCCCGTCGTCGAAGACGCGCCACCCGGACGGCCCGGTCCGAACCGGCTGGTCGGTCAGCCAGACCTGAAGATCCGGACCGTTGGAGGTGTCCAGCCCGACCAGCTCCAGCCGGTGCCGCCCGTCGGCGGTGCGGACGATCCGGGCGGCGCCCCGGGTGTCGTGCTCGTGGCTGACGAACTCGCCGCTGCCGAGCAGCACCGGGCCGGCGGGCGTCGGCGCGGGCGTGGCCGGGCCCGACGGCGCGACCGACGCCGTGGACGGCACCGCCACCAGTTCCTCGTGCACCTCGGTGTCGGTGACCAGCTTCCAGGGCTGGAACCAGTACAGCGCGGTCGCCGCCCCGACCACGAGGACGGTGACGACGACCCAGGTCGACGGGGCACGCAGCAGGCGCATCGGCATGCGTCGAGTCTCCCGGGGCCGGGCGCGGCGGTCACCGGTCCGGCCGCTTACGGAAGCCTTACCGGCGGTGTCCGGGCCGAATCAGGGACAACCCCGAGCGTTTCCCGGTGCACCGACGGGCCCGCGCTTCCTAGGCTGGCAGCGTGACACTGCTCGCGACCGAGTCGCTGACCAAGACGTACGGAGGCCGGGTCACCGCGTTGGCCGACCTCACCGTGTCGGTCGAGCCGGGGATCATCGGGCTGGTCGGCGCCAACGGCGCCGGCAAGTCCACCCTGATCAAGATCCTGCTGGGTCTGCTCCCGCCGACCAGCGGCCGGGTGCAGGTGCTCGGCCTCGACCCCACCACCGATCCGGCCGAGGTCCGCGCCCGGGTCGGCTACATGCCCGAGCACGACGCCCTCCCGCCGGACCTCTCCGCCGCCGAGCTGGTCACCCACCTGGGCCGGATGAGCGGGCTGCCACGCACGGTCGCCCGGGAACGCGCCTCCGAGGCGCTGCGCCACGTCGGCCTGCACGAGGAACGGCACCGGGCCGTCGGTGGCTACTCCACCGGCATGAAGCAGCGGGTCAAGCTCGCCCAGGCCCTGGTGCACGACCCCGACCTGCTGCTGCTCGACGAGCCCACCAACGGCCTCGACCCGGCCGGCCGGGACGCCATGCTCGCCCTCATCCACCGGATCGGCACCGAGTTCGGCATCTCGGTGGTGGTCTGCTCGCACCTGCTCGGCGAGGTGGAGCGGATCTGCGACACGCTTGTCGCCATCGACGGCGGCCGGCTGCTGCGCGCCGACCGGGTCGCCGCCATGACCACCGCCACCGACGTGCTCGCCGTCGAGGTGAGCGAGGGCACGGAGGAACTGGCCGCCCGGCTCGCCGCGCTCGACCTGCCGGTGACCCGGGACGGGCGGCTGCTGCTCGTTCCGCTCGCCGACGACCACACCTACGACCTGATCCTCGGCGCGGTCGCCGAGCTGGACCTGCCGCTGCACCGGCTGGACCAGCGGCGGCACCGGGTGGCCGAGCTCTTCGCCCCGAGGGAGCCCAGCCATGTCTGACGCGACAGGCGTCATCCACGACATCGGATACCAGCGCTACACCGGCCCACGGCTGGGCCGCCGGCACGTCTTCGGCGCGCTCTACGGGCACGGTCTGCGTACCGTCTTCGGGTTGGGCCGCAGCGCCAAGGCGAAGATCTTCCCGTGGCTGGTGGTCGCCGTGGTCACCGTGGTCGCCGCCGGGCTGACCGCGGTACGCAGCCAGATCGGCGAGGTGGTGATGACGTACGCCCAGTTCGCCGACGCGATGAGCTGGCTGGTCATCTTCTTCGTCGCGGTGGCCGCGCCCGAGCTGGTCTCCCGCGACCTGCGCAGCGGCGTGCTGCCGCTCTACTTCTCCCGGCCGCTGCCGCGCGGCGACTACGCGCTGGCCAAGCTGGCGGCCCTGGGCACCGCGCTCTGGCTGCTGCTCGGCGGCCCGCAGCTGGTGATGTTCCTCGGCGCCGCGTTCACCACCGACCGGGGCATGCGCGGGGTGTGGGACGAGCTGCTCGACCTGCTGCCCGGCCTGCTCTACGCCGGGCTGTGGGCGGTGGTCTTCGCCTCCATCGGCCTGCTGGTCGCCTCGCTGACCGGCAAGCGCGCGTTCGCCGCCGGTGGCATCGTGGCGGTCTTCCTGATGACCGCGCCGGTGGTCGGCGTGCTGTCCATCATGCCCTCCCCGACGGTCAACGAGCTGGCCTTCCTCGCCTCCCCGTCGACGCTGGTCGGCGGCGTGGGCAACTGGGCGCTCGGCGACCGGCTGACCCAGGGGCGCGGCGGCATGCCGATCGGCGACTTCGGGCCGGTCTACGCGGTCGTCGCGGTGCTGCTGGTCGCCGCCTGCGTCAGCCTGCTGCTCCTGCGATACCGGAAGGTGGCCGCCCGATGACGGCGCTGCACACGCACCCGGCGGCCGACGTGCCCGCCGCCACGACCAGCACCCTCGACCTGGCCGGTGTCTCCCGCTGGTACGGCAACGTGGTGGCGGTCAACGACGTCACCATGCGGCTCGGTCCCGGGGTGACCGGCCTGCTCGGCCCGAACGGCGCCGGGAAGACCACGCTGCTGCACATGATGGCCGGCTTCCTCGCCCCGTCCCGCGGCGCGGTGACGCTGGACGGGGAGCCGACCTGGCGCAACCCTTCCGTCTACCGGCGGCTCGGCCTGGTCAGCGAGCGCGAGGCGGTGCACACGTTCCTCAGCGCGTACGAGTTCGTGCTGGCCAGCGCCAAGCTGCACCGGCTGCCCGACCCGGAGGCGGCGGCCCGGCGGGCGATCGAGCTGGTCGAGCTGGAGAGTGCGCAGGGCCGCAAGATCGGCACCTACTCCAAGGGCATGCGGCAGCGCACCCGGGTGGCCGCCGCGCTGGTGCACGACCCGCAGGTGCTGCTGCTCGACGAGCCGTTCAACGGGATGGACCCGCGCCAGCGGCTGCACATGATGGCGTTGCTGCACTCCCTCGGCGACGCCGGCCGGACCATCCTGTTCAGCTCGCACATCCTGGAGGAGGTCGAGCAGGTCTCCGGCACGGTCCAGGTGATGGTGGCCGGCCGGCTGGCCGCCTCCGGCGACTACCGCACCATCCGCCGGTTGATGACCAACCGGCCGCACGTCTTCGCGGTGCGTTCCACCGACGACCGGGCGCTGGCGGTGGCGCTGATGGCCGAGTCCTCGGTCACCGGCATCGAGCTGGGCCGCACCGGCCTCACCGTCAAGGCCGGCGACTACGGCGCGTTCACCCGGGCCCTGCCCCGGATCGCCCTCCGCCACGGCATCCGGGTCCGGCAGCTCCTGCCGGAGGACGAGTCGCTGGAGAGCGTCTTCTCGTATCTGGTGGAGGCCTGATGTCGACAGTTACCTGGATCACCGCCCGCGGCCTGTTCGGCCGGAGCCGGTTCCTCATGCTGTTGCCGTTGCCGCTGGTCCTGATCGGCCTGGCGGTGCTCTGCCGGGCGCTCGGCGTGGACCCCGGCCAGTGGGGGCCGCCGGTGCTGGTCGGCCTCGGCCTGGCCGTGGTGCTGCCGGTGGTCGCGCTGATCGTCGGCACCGGCGTGCTCGGCGCCGAGATCGACGACGGCACGGTGGTGCACATCCTCACCAAGCCGCTGCCCCGCTGGCAGATCGTGCTGCCGAAGCTCGCGGTGGCGGCCGGCGTCAGCGCGGTCACCGTCGCCGTCCCGCTCTACGTCGCGGGCGTGCTGGCCGACTCGGTACGCCTCGGCCTGGCCCTTGTCGTCGCGTCGGTGGCGGGTGCGCTGGCCTACTCGGCGCTGTTCCTGGCGCTCAGCCTGGTGAGCCGGCGACCGGTGCTGCTCGGCCTGGTCTACGTGCTGATCTGGGAGGGGCTGCTCGGCCGGTTCGTCGACGGCACCAAGGTGCTCTCGATCCAGCAGTGGGTGATCGCGCTGGCCGACCGGATCGCGCCGACCGCGCTGCTCGGCACCACCGTCTCGGTGCCGGTGGCGGTCGTGCTGACCGCCCTGGTGACGGTCGGCTTCACCGTGTTGGCCGTCGACCGCCTCCGCTCGTTCAGCGTCGCCGGCGAGACGAGCTGAAAGGCGGGGGCCCCGCTTAACGCATTCGGTAGAGGCGGGGGCCCCGCTTAACACCTACCTGTTAAGCGGGGCCCCCGCCTAACAAGCGGGGCGGGCGGGCGTCAGAACGCGCAGGCGATGACCAGCTCGGGGGTGCGGTCGGGCAGCAGGTCGAGCTTGGCGATCCGCCCCGCCGCGCGCACGTCGTCGGCGACGGTGGTGAGCTGGTCGAGCAGGGCCGCCGGCCCGAGCGCCTCGGCCAGCGGCACGTCCGCCTTCATCGACAGTTTCCGCTCCGACTTGGCGCGCCGGACCTGCCCCAGCGCGTCCGAGGCCAGCCGCAGCAGCTCCGGATTTCCCGGCGCGGCCAGCGCGCGGTCCACCTCGTACGTGGTCGGCCACGTCGCGCGGTGCACCGACCCGTACCGCCACCAGGACCAGACCTCCTCGGTGACGAACGGCAGCACCGGCGCGAAGAGCCGCAACTGCACCGACAGCGCGGTGGCGAGCGCCGCGCGGGCCGAGTCGGCCGCCGGCCCGTCGCCGTAGGCGCGTTCCTTCACCAGTTCGATGTAGTCGTCGCAGAACCGCCAGAAGAACGCCTCGGTGGCCATCAGGGCGGCGGTGTGGTCGTACCCGTCGAGGGCCGACGTCGCCACCCCGACCACGCCGGACAGCTCGGCGAGCATCGCGGTGTCGAGCGGTGCCGTGACCGGGGCCCGCAGCGCGTCGGCGGCGCCCAGCCCGAGCGCGAACCGGGACGCGTTGAGCAGCTTGGTGGCCAGCCGGCGGCCCACCTTGACCTGGGCCGGGTCGAACGCCAGGTCCATGCCCGGCTTGCCGCTGGCGGCCCAGTAGCGGACCGCGTCGGAGCCGTGCTCGGTCAGCAACCCCATCGGCGTGACCACGTTCCCCTTGGACTTCGACATCTTCTTCCGGTCCGGGTCGAGGATCCAGCCGGAGAGCACCGCCGTCCGCCAGGGCAGCACGCCATGCTCCAGGTGGGCGCGGGCCACGGTGGCGAACAGCCAGGTGCGGATGATGTCGTGTCCCTGCGGGCGCAGGTCCATCGGGAAGACCCGGGCGAACAAGTCCGGGTCGGTCTCCCACCCGCCGACGAGCTGCGGCGTCAGCGACGAGGTCGCCCAGGTGTCCAGCACGTCCGGATCACCGGTGAAGCCACCGGGTCGGCCGCGCTGCGACTCGGCGAAACCGGGCGGCGGCTCGCTGGTCGGATCGATCGGCAACGCCGCCTCGTCCGGTGTGAGAGGGTGGGTCCAGTCCGGTTCGCCAGCGTCGTCGAGCCGGTACCACACCGGCACCGGCACGCCGAAGAACCGCTGCCGGCTGACCAGCCAGTCGCCGGTGAGGCCACCCACCCAGTGCTCGTAGCGGTGCCGCATGTGCTCCGGCACCCAGCGCAGCTCGCGCCCGCGGGCCAGCAGCTCGTCGCGCAGGCCGGTGTCCCGGCCGCCGTTGCGCAGATACCACTGCCGGGTCGAGACGATCTCCAGCGGCCGGTCGCCGCGCTCGTAGAACTTCACCGGGTGGGTGATCGGGCGCGGCTCGCCGACCAGGTCGCCGGCGTCGCCCAGCAGCTCCACCACCGCGCGCCGGGCACCGTTGACACTCTGCCCGGCGAGCGCCGCGTAGGGCCCCGCCGGCACGTCCGCCGGCGGTTCCGGCAGCAGCCGGCCGTCCCGGCCGATCACCACCCGGGTGTCCAGCCGCAGGTCCCGCCACCAGGTCACGTCCGTCAGGTCGCCGAACGTGCAGACCATCGCGATGCCCGTGCCCTTGGCCGGGTCCGCCAGCGCGTGCGCGCGCACCGGCACCTCCACCCCGAAGACCGGGGTACGCACAGCGGTGTCGACCAGGTCGGCGTACCGCTCGTCGTCGGGGTGGCAGACCAGCGCCACGCAGGCCGGCAGCAGCTCCGGCCGGGTGGTGTCGATCAGCACCTCGCGCCCGTCCGGCCCGGCGAACCGCAGCCGGTGGTACGCGCCGGGCCGGGCCCGGTCCTCCAGCTCCGCCTGGGCCACCGCGGTGCCGTACCCGACGTCCCAGAGCGTCGGCGCCTCCGCCTGGTACGCCTCGCCCCGGGCCAGGTTGCGCAGGAACGCGCGCTGGCTGGCCGCACGCGCCGCCGGCCCGATCGTGGTGTACGTCAACGACCAGTCCACGGACAGGCCGAGCCGCCGCCACAGCGCCTCGAACACCTGCTCGTCCGCCACGGTCAGCGTCTCGCACAGCTCGATGAAGTTGCGTCGGGAGATCGCCGTCGGATTCTTCCGGGCGTCGGCGCCCACCGGCGTGGCCGGCGGTCGCCAGGCCCTGTCGTACGGCAGCGCCGGGTCGGGGCGCACACCGTAGACGTTCTGCACCCGGCGCTCGGTGGGCAGCCCGTTGTCGTCCCAGCCCATCGGGTAGAAGACCGTCCGCCCGCGCATCCGCTGGAACCGGGCCACGACGTCGGTGTGCGTGTACGAGAAGACGTGCCCCATGTGCAGCTCGCCCGACACGGTCGGCGGCGGGGTGTCGATGGAGTACACGTCCGCGCGTTCCTTCGTGCGGTCGAACGCGTACGTGCCGTCGGACTGCCAGCGGTGGGCCCAGGTCTCCTCGAGGCCGTCCAGGCTCGGACGCTCGGGCACGCCGCTGCGAGCTGGCCTCGTCGTGTCGGTCATCCGCCGATGGTAGGCGGGCGCGTCGGGCCGCTCCACGCCTTTCAGTTGGCCGGGTGCCGGCGTGGCCGGGCGTTCGCGGGTTGGTGTCGTCCGCGTGGCCGGGCGTTCGCGGGATTGTGGTCGTCCGCGTGGTCGGGGACAGCGGTCGTCCTCGGGTTGTGACAGCATCGGCCCGTCCACGGATGCGGGGGAGGCACCACGATGGACGCGAGCGTGCGCACACCGACTGTCGGCGCCACCGTGGCCGGGGCGACGGCGGCCTTCGCGGTCGGGGCGTTCTTCTCGGCCGGTGGTCTGGCGCCGGCCCGCCAGGCCGGCTTCGCCGATCTCGTCCAGGGCTTCCCGACCGGGTCGATGCAGCTCAGCATCACCCTGCTCGCGCTGGTCGGGGGCGCGCTGGTCGCCGTGGTGCCGGCCGTCGTCGCCGCCGCGGCCGACCGGCTGCCCGGCTGGCCGGTCGCGCTGGTCGGCCTGGCCCTCCACTATCTGGCCGGTGAGCTGGCCGTCGGGGGCGTCGGCATCGTGCCCCGGCAGCCACCCACCGCCGGCCAGACGGCCGCCGTGCTCGCCGCCGCGCTCGGTGCCGGGCTGGCGCTGGGCGGGGCGCTGCTGGCGCTGGCCCGACTCGGGCCGGCACACCGCTGGGTGGTGGCCGCCGCGCTCGCCGCCGGCCTGGTCGGGTATCCGGGCGTCGAGGACCTGTTCCGCCTGGCGTCGGGGGGTCCCTACGACGTCGGCGGCCGCGCCTGGCCGGCCCAGGTCGGGGTCAGCGTGCTGGTGGTCACGGTCGCCGCGGTGCTGGCCCACCGGGAGCGGCCCGTCGGCGGTGGCCCGGTCGGGCGTCCCCGGGTCGGCCCGGCGGTGGCCACCGCCGTCGCGGCCGTGCTGACGCTGGCCGGGCTGGTGGTGCGCTGGTGGGTGGTCGACGCGTTCCGGCTCAGCCCGGACGGCCTGGTGGGGCCACGGCGGGCGCAGTTCGTCGAGTCGGTCGCCTACTTCTCCCCGGTCGCCGTCGCCGTGGTGGCCGGTCTGGTCCTGCTCGGTCACGCGTACCGCGTCGGTCGGGCGAGGGCCGCGCGCTGGGTGGTGCTCGGCTTTGCCGCCGGGCCGCTGCTCTTCCTCGGGCTGCGGCTCGTCTTCACCGGTCAACGGTCCCAGGCATACCTGGTCGTGCTGGCCGGTGTGCTGGCGGTCGTGGCCGGCGCGACGATGGCCCGGCTGCGGCCGGGCCTGTTGCCCTGGGACGCGGTCGGCCTCCTCCCGGCAGCGCTGGCGGTGCCGCTCGCCGACCCGGCGATCCAGGCCGAGTTGCCGGGCACCGCCAACCTCGTCGTGCCGCTGCCCATGGCCGTCGGGCTCGGCCTCTCCCTCGGCTTCGGCCTGGTGCTCGCCGCCACCGGCCCGGGAGCTGTCGCCAGCGATCCGGGGGACGGCGCCGTCGGCTCGCGGGACGTCGGGGATCCGGAGCCGGCGCGTACGGCCGGGATCCTGGCGCTCGGGGTGGCTGCGGCGCTGCTCTCCGCCCTCGCGCTGGCCCCGGTCCTGCTGCGGAGCATGAGCATCGGCCGCACCGAGGAGGTGGCGCTGACCGTACCCGTGCTCGTCGGGGTGTCCGCGCTGGTCCTCGTGGTGCTCTTCGGCTTCGGCCGGGCGGTCGACCGGATCCGACGCGACCTGCGCACCGAGGCCGGGGCGGAACAACCCGGACGCTAGAGCAGCGAGTCGCGCCACTGGCGGTGCAGGGCGGCGTAGCGGCCACCGGCGGTGGCCAGCTCGGCCGGCGGGCCGTCCTCGACGATGCCGCCGGCGTCGAGCACCAGGACGCGGTCGGCGATCTCCACGGTGGAGAGCCGGTGCGCGATCACCAGCGCGGTGCGGTCGCACAGCACGCTCCGCAACGCGCGCTGAACCAGCCGCTCGGTCGGCACGTCCAGCGACGAGGTGGCCTCGTCGAGGATCAGCACCCGGGGGTCGGCCAGGAACGCCCGGGCGAACGCGACCAGTTGCCGCTGCCCCGCCGAGAGCCGGCCGCCGCGCCGGTGCACGTCGGTGGCGTACCCGTCGGGCAGCGCGGCGATGAACCCGTGCGCGCCGATGGCCCGGGCGGCGGCCACCACGGCGGCGTCGTCGGCGTCCGGGCGGCCGAACCTGATGTTCTCCGCGACGGAACCGCTGAACAGGTGGGTCTCCTGGGTGACCAGCACCACCGCCCGGCGCAGCTCGGCGTCGGCCAGGTCCCGCAGGTCCACCCCGTCCAGGCGGACCGAACCGGCGTCCGGGTCGTGGAAGCGGGCCAGCAGCTTGGCCACCGTGGACTTCCCGGCACCGGTCGGCCCGATCAGCGCCACGGTCTGCCCGGCCGGCACGGTCAGCTCCAGGCCGGACAGGATCGGCGTCTCCGGCCGGTAGCCGAAGGAGACCGAGCGGAAGACCACGGCGCCGCGCGGCGGACCGGCGGGCAACGGCACCGGCCGCGCCGGCTCGGCCACCGCCGGGCGCTCGTCCAGCACACCGGCCAGCTTCTCCAACGCCGCGGTCGCCGACTGCAACGAGTTGTAGAACTGGCTCAGCTCCTCCATCGGCTCGAAGAACCGCCGCAGGTAGAGCAGGAACGCGGCGAGCACACCGACCTCGGTGTGGCCGCCGAGCACCCGCCACCCGCCGTACACGAGCACCGTGGCGGTGGTGAGGTTGCCGATCAGCCGGATGCCCGGCGAGTAGATCGCGATCAGCCGGAACGCGCGCAGGCTGGCCCGCCGGTAGTCGTCGTTGACGGCGGCGAAGATGTGCTGGTTGCGGGGTTCGCGGCGGAACGCCTGCACGGCCCGGATCCCGCGCAGCGACTCGACGAAGTGCACGATGACCAGCGCCACCGCCTCCCGGGTGCGCCGGTAGGCCCCGGCGGAGGCGCGGGCGAACCAGCGGGACAGCCCGAACAGGAACGGGAATGAGAACAGCGTGACCGCGGCCAGCGGCAGGTCCAGCCAGAGCAGGATGCCCGCCACCGACAGCACCGACAGCACGGCCATGACCAGCCGGTCGATCCCGCCGTCGACCAGCTCGCCGATCGATTCCAGGTCGCTGGTCAGCCGGGACACCATCCGGCCGGACGTGTAGCGCTCGTGGAAGCCGACGTCGAGGCGGAGGAAGTGCGCGTACACCCGGTGGCGGAGGTCGAGCAGGACGGCCTGGCCGATCCGGGCGGCGAGGGCGAGGAACGCGCGCCGGGCCGCGTACTCGACGGCGGTGGCCACGACGAACGCGGCGGCGACCGCGACCAGCGGGCCGGCGTCCCCGGCCCGCAGCGGCCCGATGCCCCGGTCGATGCCGAGCATGACCAGGTACGGGCCGGTCATCGCGGCCACGTTCTGGGCCAGCAGCAGCGACACGGCCAGCCCGAGCGGTGCCCGGTGGGGGCGGAGCAGTTGGCGCAGCAGGACCCGGCTGCGGGCGCGGAGCCGGGTCACCGCCGCCGGTGAGGAGCCCTCGGCGCGGCTGCGGTCGGCGTCCGGGTCGGTGGCCCGGCCCCGCCACCGGGACAGGTCGGCGTCCGGCTCGGTCACGACCGCACCAGGCCGACGCCGCCCGGCCGGCCCTCCGGCTCGGCGGAGAGCACCGCCCGGTACGCCGGCACCCCGGCCAGCATCTCGGAGTGGGTGCCGACGGCCACCACCCGGCCGGCCTCCAGCAGCGCCACCCGGTCGGCCAGCGCCACGGTCGACGGCCGGTGCACCACCAGCAGCGCCGTGGTGTTCCGCAACACGCGGCGCAGCGCGGCCTCGACCAGCGCCTCGGTGTGCACGTCCAGCGCGGAGAGCGGATCGTCGAGGACCAGCAGGGCAGGCCGGCCGAGCACCGCCCGGGCCAGCGCCAGCCGCTGCCGCTGCCCGCCGGAGAGCGACAGCCCCTGCTCACCGATCCGGGTGGCCAACCCCCACGGCAGGTCGTACGCGAACTCCGCCTGCGCCAGCGCCAGCGCGGCCCGTACCTCCTCCTCGCCGGCCTCGGGTCGGCCCAGGGTGAGGTTCTCCCGGACCGACATGGAGAACAGCGTCGGCTCCTCGAAGGCCACCCCGACCAGCCGGCGCAGCGAGCCGAGTCGCAGGTCGCGCAGGTCGTGCCCGTCGAGCGTGATCCGGCCGCCGGTCACCTCGTGCAGCCGGGGGACCAGCGAGAGCAACGTGCTCTTGCCGCACCCGGTGGCACCGACCAGGGCGAGCGTCTCGCCGGGCTCGACGGTCAGGTCCAGCCCGTGCAGCACCGGGGCGGGCGCGCCGGGATAGCGGAAGCTCACCCGCTCGAAGCGGAGCCGGCCGCGCACGTCGGCCCGGCCCAGCGACCGGGCGTGCGGGGCGTCCACGATGGTCGGCGGCGTGTCGAGCACCTCCTGGATCCGGTCGGCGGCGGTGGCGGCCTCCTGCCCGTTCGCGATGATCCAGCCGAGCGACTGCACCGGCCAGATCAGCATGAGCTGGAGGCTGACGAAGGCGACCAGTTGCCCGATGGTGAGCGCGCCCCCGGCCACGGCGGCGGCGCCGGCCACCAGGACCGCGCCGAGGGTCAGGTTGGGCACCAGGTCGAACAGCGCGGAGGTGCGGGCCAGCAGGCGGGCCTTGCCGATGCCGGTGTCGTGCAGCCGGCGGGTGCCGGCGGCGAACCGGGCGGCCAGCTCCGGGCCGCGCCCGTACGCCCGCATCGTGCGCAGCCCCTGCGCGGTCTCCTCCACCAACGTGGCCACGTCGCCCTGCTGGTCCTGCATGCGGCGGGACGCCGCGTGGTAGTGCCGGGCGAACCGGCGGCTGATCAGGAACAGCGGGACGGCGCTGGCCGCGACCAGCAGGCCCAGCCAGGGGTGCAGCCGGATCAGCAGCACCACCACAGCCGCGTAGGTGATCAGGTTGAGCACCAGGAAGAGCAGGCCGAAGGAGAGGAACCGGCGGATCACCGAGAGGTCGCTGGTGATCCGGGAGAGCAGTTGGCCGGACTGCCAGCGGTCGTGGAAGCCGGCCGGAAGCCGTTGCAGATGCGCGTAGATGTCGGCCCGGATGGCCGCCTCCATGCCCACCGAGGAGGACGACTGCGTCCACCGCCGGATGAAGATCAGCACCGCCTCGGCGAGCCCGAGCAGCAGCGCGAGCGCGCCGAGCCGGAGCAGCCCGACCCCGTCGTGCCGGGCCACCGGCCCGTCCACCACCCGCTGCACCACGAGCGGGACGGCCAGGCTCGCCGCGGTCGCGGCCAGCGCCGCGACCAGCAGCCAGGCGAACTCCGTCGCGTACGGGCGCAGGTAGGGCCGCAGCCGCCAGAGGTTGCGCAGCGGCTGGGACCGGGCGACCGGATGCGCCGCGGGATTGCCGTCGCTGGGCGCGGGCACCAACCGACGGTAGCGGCCGGGTGGGACGGTGGGGGGTCAGCTAGCCGTCACCCGTCCCTCATGCCCGAGAAGCCACTTCTTCACGTCCAGCCCCCAGCGGTAGCCACCGAGCGCGCCGTCGGTGCGCAACACCCGGTGGCAGGGCACGAAGAGCGCGGCGGCGTTGCGGGCACAGGCCGCCGCGGCGGCGCGGACCGCGGCTGGCCGGCCGGCCAGCGCGGCGAACCTGGTGTAGGTCACCGGATCGCCCGGCTTCACGTCGCGCAGCACCCGCCAGGCGTGCGCCAGGAAGAGGCCGTCGGTGTGCTGTTCCACCTCGACCGTGTCGATCGCGGCCAGGTCGCCGTCGAGGTAGGCCCGGACGGCGGCGGTCACCGGCCCGAGGTCGGTCCGGCCCCGCAGGTCGCCACGGAGGCTCGGATGCGTCAACGGGACCAGGGCCGCCGGGTCGGCGGTGAAGCCCGCCGCGCGCACCGCGCCGCCGGGCCCGGCGAGCACGCTCAGCGGCCCGGCGGGGGTGTCGATGACGGTGCTGTCCACAGTGCTCATGCTGCTCTCCAGAGTCGGATCGTCGCGTACGACCGCCAGGGGCGCCAGCGGTCCGCGTACGCGGACAGGGTCTTCGGGTCGTCGGGCAGGCCGAGCGCGGCTGCGCCGCGGCGGACGCCCAGGTCGGTGGCGAGGATGACGTCGGGGTCACCGAGCGCGCGCATGGCCAGGTAACCGGCGGTCCACGGCCCGACGCCGGGCAGCGCGACCAACTGCCGGGCGGCCTCCTCCCGGTCGCCGCCCGCTTCCAGGTCCAGTGCCCCGTCGGTGACGGCCCGGGCCAACGCCCGGATCGTCTCCCGCCGGGCCGCCGGCATCCGGAACGCCGGGTCCGGCGCGGCGAGCACCTCTGCCGCGCTCGGGAACGCCCGCAGGCCACCCGGTGGCCGGTCGGCGGCCCCGTCGTCGCCGGACCGGGCGGCGGAGATCAGACGGGTGAGCGTGGTCCGGGCCGAGCGGAGCGAGACCTGCTGGGCGGTGACGGCGCGGACCGCCGTCTCGAAGCCGTCCACCGCGTGCGGGAGCCGGACACCGGGCTCCGCGGCGACCGTCGGGGCCAGCGCCGGGTCGTCGGCGAGGACGGCGTCCACCGCGACCGGGTCCGCGTCCAGGTCGAACAGGCGGCGGCAGCGGGCCACCGCGGGTGCCACGTCGCGCATGTCGGCCAGCCGCAACGTGGCGGCCACGTGCCCGTCGGCCGGGGTCAGCGCCGCCCAGGCGGGTCCGTGCGGCAGGCGCAGCCCGCGGTGGTACGTCCCGTCGCGGACCTCCTCGATGCCGGGCAGCGCGCGCAACGCCAGGAAATCCAGCAGCGCGCCGGCGTGCAGGGGCGGCCGGTGGGCCAGCCGTAGCGTGATGGTGCCCGCCCCACCGGCGGTCGCCCCGCTGCTCCGGCCGCGCAGCTCGGACGGCGTGACGCCGAACACCTCGCGGACCGTGTCGTTGAACTGCCGCACGCTGCCGAACCCGGCGGCGAAGGCCACCTCGGCCAGACCGAGCCCGGTGGTCTCGACCAGGATCCGGGCGGTCTGCGCACGCTGCGCCCGGGCCAGCGCCAGTGGACCGGCGCCCAGCTCGGCCTGGAGCATGCGGTGCAGGTGCCGCTCGGTGTAGCCCAGCCGAGTGGCGAGCCCGGGCACGCCGTCCCGGTCTACCACGCCGTCGGCGATCAGCCGCATCGCCCGGCCGACCAGGTCGGCCCGGACGTCCCACTGGGGGGAGCCCGGCGCGGCGTCGGGCCGGCACCGGCGGCAGGCCCGCAGCCCGGCGCCCTGCGCGGCGGCGGCCGACGGAAAGAACCGGACATTCTGTCGCTTCGGGGTCATCGCCGGGCAGGACGGCCGGCAGTAGATCCCGGTCGAGGTGACGCCGGTGTAGAACCAGCCGTCGAACCGCGGGTCGCGGCTGTCGACGGCCCGGTAGCACCGCTCGAAGTCCAGCTCCATGCCCCGATCCTGCCTCGCAGGTCGGACGCTCGGCTGGCGGGTTTCGGACCTGACGTGCGGCAGTCGCGCCAGCTCGGCGAGATGGCGGTGTCCCCGCCCCTCGGATACCGCCACCTCGCCGAGGTGGCGTGGATCTTTCCTGGGAGGCGGGGAAAGTGTCGTAAGTGGTCGGTACCGTCCCGCCACCAACTCAAGAAAAGGTGCGGGGCATGGCGAGCGTGGCCGGGCGGGGGCGAGCACCACTCGACACCGCGGTGGTGCAGGGCTTCTACGACCGGATGCGGGCGGTGGCGTCGGCCGCCTACGGCGCGATCGAGCGGGACCGCGCCGACGACTCGGAGCGGCCCTTCGCCGCCACCGCCTGCGGCCGGCTGGTCGGCTCGCTCGATGCGGCCGGCCTGCGCGCGCTCGGCATGTGGGCGCACCACTGGTGCATGCGCTTCTACGACGACGACACCCGGGTCGGCGTGCGGCTGGTCGGGGAGATCGCCGCCCGGCCCGGCCTCGGCTGGACCGCCGACGAGGTGCGCTGGCTGCTCGACCGGTCACACGAGGCCGGGCCCGCCGCCGGCCACCGGTTCACCCTGCCGCTCGCCGCCGCGGCGGAGCTGCCGTCCGGCGCGCTGCCCGAGGACGTTCCGGTCGTCGGCACGCCGCCGGCCGACTGGCGCCGGCTGCGAGCCGGCTGAGCGGCGCGCGCGACCCGCCCGTCCGTGCCGGCGACGGCCCGGGCGACCTGGCCCGGCTGCGCGCCGGCGGTGGTCCGGGCCGGCTCTGCGCTGGCGGTGCCCCGGCCCGGCTGTGCGCTGGCGGCGCCCCCGGCCGGCTGAGCGGGCCGTGGGGCGGTCGCGCCCCGGGCGTTCCGGTCCGGGAGCTGCCCGAGCACCATGGCGGCGACCGCCACCGCGAAGCCGGCGAGCTGGATCGGGCCGAGCGCCTGGCCGAGCACCAGCCAGCCGAGCGCCGCCGCGGTCAGCGGGCTGAGCGCGCCGAGCATCGACACCCGGGCCACCGGCAGCCGGGCCGCGCCCCGGAACCAGAGCACGTACGCCAGCGCGGTGCCGACCAGCCCGAGCCACGCGTACCCGAGCAGGGCCGGCCCGTCCGGCGCGGGCGGCGCTCCCTCGACGGCGGCGGCGACCGGTGTGATCAGCAGGCCGCCGGCGACGAGCTGCCAGCTCGTGGCCGCGAGCGTGCCGACCCCGGCCGGGCGCCCCCAGCGGCGGGTGAGCACCAGGCCGGCGGCCATCGCGGCGGTGCCGGCCAGGCCGGCGGCGACGCCGAGCGGGTCGAGGCCGGCGCCCGGCCGCAGCACGACCAGGGCGACGCCGGTCGGTGCGGCGACGGCGGCGAGCAGCGTCGTCCGGCCGGGCCGGTCCCGCAGCAGGGCGACCGTGAGCACCGCGACCAGCAGGGGCTGGGCGGCGCCGAGCACGGCCGCGGTGCCGCCGGGCAACCGGTAGGCGGCGACGAAGAGCAGCGGGAAGAACGCCCCGATGTTGAGCGTGCCGAGCAGGGCGGCCCGGCCCCACCAGATGCCGTGCGGTCGGCGGCGGGTCAGGGCGAGCAGCAGCAGGCCGGCCGGGAGGGCGCGGATCGCCCCGGCCCAGAGCGGCCGGTCGGCGGGCAGCAGCTCGGCGGTCACCAGGTAGGTGGTGCCCCAGGCGAGCGGTGCGATCGCGGTGAGCGCGACATCGGTTCGGCGGGTCATGCCTGCCTCTTCTCACGACGGTAAGTATCTTAGGGCTAAGCTACTTCGTGTCGAGTGAAAGCGGAAGGGCGACGTGCGGCACAATCGACAGCCGTGGCAGCGGACGAGGTTGACCTGATCGTCGAGCAGTGGCGTCGGGAACGGCCCGGCATGCGGCCCGAGCCGATGGCCGTCTTCGGCCGCATCTACCGGCTGTCCCGGCTGGTCGGCGACCGTCAGGAACAGGTGTACGCCCGCTGGGGCATCGGTCGCGGCGAGTTCGACGTGCTCGCCGCGCTGCGCCGGTCCGGCCCGCCGTACACGCTGGCGCCGAAGGCGCTCACCGCCACGTTGATGCTCACCTCCGGCGGGATGACCGGCCGGCTCGACCGGCTGGAACGCGCCGGGCTGGTACGCCGCGCGCCGGACCCGCTCGACCGGCGGGCGCTGCGGGTCAGCCTCACCGACGCCGGCCGGCAGGTGGTCGAGGAGTCGGCGGAGGCCGGGCTGGAGGTGCAGCGACGGATCCTCGACGCGCTGCCACCCGCCGACCGGGACCGGCTGGCCGACCTGCTGCGCGCCCTGCTCGCCGCCGCCGAGACGGCGCAGGCGGCCCCGAACGGGGCACAATGATCTCCACCGTCGCCGGCCGGAAGGACACCCATGCCCGCCACCGAACCGACCATCGTCGCCACCAGCATGGGCTACTTCAGCCGGCGGCGCGGCCCCTGGGACGCGCGGCCCAGCCAGCTCTTCGACCTCATGGCCGAGCTGGCGGGCGCCGGTGACGCGCCCCGGGTCTGCTATCTCGGCCAGGCCGTCGGCGACCAGCCGACCGGCCTCACCGTGTTCTACGGCGCGTTCGCGAACACCCGGTTCCGCGCGTCCCACCTGGCGCTCTACCCGATGCCCAACGTCGACGACATCCGCGCCCACCTGCTCGCCCAGGACGTGATCTGGGTCGGCGGCGGCAGCGTGGCCAACCTGTGCGCGGTGTGGCGGGTGCACGGCCTGCCGGAGATCCTGCACGAGTGCTGGCAGGCCGGGGTGGTGCTCGGCGGCGTCTCCGCCGGCTCGATCTGCTGGCACACCGGTGGCGCCACCGACAGCTACGGCCCGGAGCTGCGCCCCTTCACCGACGGGCTGGGCTGGCTCCCGTACGGCAACGGCGTGCACTACGACAGCGAGGAGCAGCGCCGGCCGCTGATGCACCGGCTGGTCGCCGACGGCACGCTGCCGACCAGCCACTGCACCGACGACGGCGTCGGGCTGATCTACCGGGGGACCCGGCTGGTCGAGGCGGTGGCGGACCGGCCCGACGTGGCCGCGTACGAGCTGGTGCGCGCCGAGGACGGGACGGTGCGGGAGACCCGGATCGAGCCCCGGCTGCTGCCCGCCGGGCCGGACGGCCGGTAGACCGCGTAAGCTGGCTCGTCGTGAGTCTCACCATCGGCATCGTCGGCCTGCCCAACGTGGGCAAGAGCACCCTGTTCAACGCGCTGACCAAGAACGACGTGCTCGCCGCGAACTACCCGTTCGCCACCATCGAGCCGAACGTCGGCGTGGTCGGGCTGCCCGACGAGCGCCTGGGCAAGCTGGCCGAGATCTTCTCCTCGCAGAAGGTGCTGCCCGCGCCGGTCTCGTTCGTCGACATCGCCGGCCTGGTCCGGGGCGCGTCGAAGGGACAGGGCCGGGGCAACGCGTTCCTGGCCAACATCCGCGACGCCTCGGCGATCTGCCAGGTGGTGCGCGCCTTCTCCGACCCGAACGTGGTGCACGTCGACGGCAAGGTCTCGCCCGCCGACGACATCGAGACGATCAACACCGAGCTGATCCTGGCCGACATCCAGACGCTGGAGAAGGCGCTGCCCCGGCTGGAGAAGGAGGCCAAGCTCCGCAAGGACCGGGCCGCCGCCGTCGAGGCCGCCAAGAAGGCCGTCGAGGTCCTCGACAACGGCACCACGCTGTACGCGGGCGCCGCGGCCGCGAAGGTCGAGCTGGAGCACCTGCGCGAGCTGCACCTGCTCACCACCAAGCCGTTCATCTACGTCTTCAACGTCGACGAGGCCGAGCTGGGCAACGCCGCGTTCCTCGACGAGCTGCGCGGCCTGGTCGCGCCCGCCGAGGCGGTCTTCATGGACGCCAAGATCGAGTCCGAGCTGGTGGACCTGCCCGAGGACGAGGCCCGCGAGCTGCTGGAGTCGATCGGGCAGTCCGAGCCGGGCCTGGACCAGTTGGTCCGGGTGGGCTTCCGGACGCTGGGGCTCCAGACGTACCTCACGGCCGGCCCCAAGGAGGCGCGCGCCTGGACCGTCCCGATCGGGGCGACCGCGCCGGAGGCCGCCGGGGTGATCCACAGCGACTTCCAGCGCGGCTTCATCAAGGCCGAGGTGGTCTCCTACGCCGACCTGGTCGCGGCCGGATCGATGGCGGCGGCGAAGGCCGCCGGCAAGGTCCGGATCGAGGGCAAGGAGTACGTGATGCAGGACGGCGACGTGGTGGAGTTCCGCTTCAACGTCTGACTCCGGCCTGTTTCCGCAGTTCAGGAGGCTGACGCCTCGCCCTGGGGCACACCTGAGGCACAGCCCCACGCCTCATCGACCGCCCGGCGGGTGCGTTCCTCCGAGTCCGGCATCAGGTGACCGTAGGTTGACAGGACCAGCGCAAACGGGGGACGAGCCGTAACGTGAGCTCCCATGGTCCGTTCCACGCCGATAGAACCCCCGGCTCGCCGGCTTACAGACGGCACTGTCGCCTTGCGGCATCGGCGGGGCTCTGACCTCGACGCGATTGCCGCAGCCAGTCATGACCCCGAAACCCGTCGGTGGCTGGACGACGAGCCGATGGATGGGGACGCCCGACGTACGAGCTTGGCCCGGGTCGATGAAGCATGGCGGAACGGGACGGGTGCTCCGTACGAGCGCAAAGTACTCAACGTCTGAGCCCGGCGTGTACTGGTAGGTCAGATGGCCGGTGCCCAACGGTTCGTGGCGGTAACACCGTGGTATGGTCGCAGGATGGCGAGGACGAAGAAGGTCACGATCACGCTGCCGGCAGAGTTGCTGGAGAGCATGAAGACACACACCGACAACGTCTCCGGCTACCTCACCGAGCTGGCCGAGCGGGCCGAGCGGCGCAGACTTCTCCGCGAGGAGTTGGATCGCTACCAGGGCGAATTTGGGGCGTTCACTGACGAGGAGATGGCCGAGGCTCGGGCACTCCTGCACGGGACCGAGGAGATCGGACGTGCGGCGTGAGCCTTGAGTCGCTGGTGCTCGACTCGCAAGGCTTCGCAAGGTGGATCGAACGGGACCGCAACGTGATGCGACTGCTGGAGCAGGCGGAGCGTGATGGGGTCGATCTTGCCATGTCGGCCGCCACGATCATCGAGGTTTCCCACTCCGGCGTGGACGTCGCGCGGCTGACCTGGCTGCTGTCCCGGATCCGGGTGGAGGCGGTGACGGTGGAAAGCGCCCGCCGCAGTGCGGGGCTGTTGAAAGCGGCGGGGCTTCATGGGCACAAGTACGCCATCGATGCCATGGTCGCCGAGGTGGCGCTGCGACTACCCGCGCCGGTGGCGGTCCTGACATCTGATGTCGACGACATCATCAAGCTGTGCGGGCAGCGGGTTCGGGCCATCGGGCTGTAGGTGAGCTGGCCCGCCTGTCGTGCCTGGAGGTCTACTCCATCGGCGAGCCCGTCCGAGCCCTGCCACCGCCCCAGGCCATCGCTACCCGCGCGGTGAGGTGAGTTCACGAGGGACCTCGGTGAACCGACGTGGCGTGGTCGGTGGCCCACTGACGGAACGTCCGCGCGGGCCTTCCGAGCAGGTCGGACACCGTGGAGGTGACGTACGCCGGTCGTCCCGTCGCGGCGCTCCACGCGGCCAGGAGCATGTCCACGGCCGGGCGTGCGGCTTCCGAGCTGTGCCGCGGAGCTTCGGCGAGCTTGTCCAGGTCCTCGGCGTGCCGGCCCTCAGGGCGAGGTGGCCGCATCCGGTCGGGAATCGCAGTCATGGCCTTCACCGTAGGGCTAGGCGGTGGCCGTCCGGAGTGTGCCGCCCGTGCCACCGGTGTCATCGTGGCACCGCCTCTGAGCTCGTGAAATAGTTTCATCGGCACTTCATGGCAGCAGTATGATGCCATGAAGGCTTGCAGTGATGCCACGATGTGTGCCACAGTAGTGCCATGGACTTGACCTCGTATGTGAGCAACCTCGGGCGGGAGTTCGCCGCCCTCGCCGAAGCCGGCGGCGAAGAATCGCGTGCGCTGGTCGAGCGCCTGACCGGGCCGCTGGAGTCGGCGATCCGGATGACGCTGCTGGACGCGCTGTCGGCCGCCGCCGACGAGATCACCCGGGAGTTGGCCCCGGGTTCGGTGGAGCTGCGCCTGCGCGGTCGCGACCCGGACTTCGTGGTGACGGTGCCGCCCACCGAGCCGCCGCCCGCCGCACCCGAGGCGGGCACGGCACCCGACATCGACCTGCCGATCACCGAGGACGGCCCGGTCGCCCGGATCAACGTACGGATGCCCGAGCAGCTCAAGGCCGCGGTCGAGGAGGCCGCCGCCGCCGAGGGGCGTTCGGTCAACGCCTGGCTGGTCCGGGCCGCCGCCGCCGGCCTGCGCGGCGGCGACCGGGAGCCTCGTCCCGAGCCGCCGCACGTCGGGAAGCGGTCCCAGCAGCGGTTCACCGGCTGGGTGCACTGACCGCACCGCGCCGCACCACTTCTTCTCTCCCGTCCCCCTGACCTGCGGGGACGACCCACCCACCCAGGATGCGGGGACAACCATGCCTGTTTTCGACACGCCCGAATCGATCACCGTCACGATGGATCTCGGCGTCGCCTCTGTGCGGATCGCCGCGAGCGACCGCGCCGACACCGTGGTCGAGGTCCGCCCGAGCAACGCCGACGACGAGTCCGACGTGCAGGCCGCCGCGCAGGTGCGCGTCGACCACACCAACGGCACGCTCCAGGTCACCGGCCCGCGGCGCTCCTTCGACTTCTCGAAGAAGAGCAGGTCGGTGGACGTCTCCATCGAACTGCCGAGCGACTCCCGGCTCTCCGCGCACCTGCTGATGGGCGACGTCGTCGCCGTCGGCCGGCTCGGCGAGACCCGGGTCAAGACCACCGGCCACGTGCGCCTGGAGCAGACCGGGCCGCTGCGCCTGCACACCGGCGTCGGCCGGGTCAGCGTCGACGGCGTCACCGGCGACGCGGAGATCTCCACCGGCTCCGGCACCGTCCAGGTCGGCCGGGTCGAGGGCGCGGTGGCGGTCAAGAACTCCAACGGCGACACCACGATCGACGCGGCCACCGGAGACGTCCGGGTGCGCAACGCCAACGGCGCCATCGAGGTGACTCGCGCCGGCGCCGGCGTCGACGCGAAGACCTCCAACGGCGGCATCCGCGTCGCCGAGGTGGTGCGCGGCTCGGTCGTGCTCGGCACGGCCATGGGTGACCTGGACATCGGCGTCGCGCCGGGCACCGCCGCCTGGCTGGAGGTCAACACCGGCTTCGGTCAGGTGCACAACCGGCTGGAGAGCACCGCCCGGCCCGGCGGCGCCGAGCAGACCGTCGAGGTACGCGGCCGCACCTCCTACGGCGACATCACCGTCCACCGGTCCTGAAGGAGAGCGACCATGACCACGAATCAGATCGCCGTCACCGGGCTCCGGAAGTCGTTCGGCGACCACGTCGTGCTCGACGGCATCGACCTGCGCGTACCCGAAGGAACGGTCTTCTCGCTGCTCGGCGCGAACGGTGCCGGGAAGACCACGACGGTGCGGATCCTGTCCACGCTGCTCGCCGCCGACGGCGGCGAGGTCCGGGTCGCCGGGCACGACCTCGCCCGCGAGCCGGACGCGGTACGCGCCGCGATCGGCGTCACCGGCCAGTTCTCCGCGGTGGACAAGCTGCTCACCGGCGCGGAGAACCTGCGGCTGATGGCGGACCTGCACCACCTGCCCCGGGAGGAGGGCCGGCGGCGCGCCGCCGGGCTGCTCGAACGGTTCGGCCTGACCGAGGCGGCCGGCAAGCCGGCGTCCACCTACTCCGGGGGCATGCTGCGCCGGCTCGACCTGGCGATGACGCTGGTCGGCAGCCCGCGCGTGATCTTCCTGGACGAGCCGACCACCGGGCTCGACCCGCGCAGCCGCCGGGACATGTGGCAGATCGTCCGCGACCTGGTGGCCGGCGGTGTGACCATCTTCCTGACCACGCAGTACCTGGCCGAGGCGGACGAGCTGGCCGACCGGATCGCGGTGCTCGACCACGGCCGGGTGGTCGCCGAGGGCACGCCCGAGGAGTTGAAGCGTCGCATCCCCGGCGGGCACGTCCGGCTGCGGTTCGCCGACCCGGCGCGCCTCGACGTGGCGGTACGGGTGCTCGACCAGGCCACCCGCGACGGCGACGCGCTCGCCCTGCGGGTGCCCGGTGACGGCAGCCTGCGCTCGCTGAAGGCGCTGATCGGCCGGCTCGACGACCGGGGCGTCGAGGTCGACGAACTGTCCGTGCACACCCCCGACCTCGACGACGTCTTCCTCGCCCTCACCGACCGGAAGGTGACCACGTCATGAGCATCTCCGCCCACGCCGACATGCGCTTCCACCCGCTGCGTGACTCGGTGACCATGCTGCGCCGCAACCTGAAGCGCATGCTGCGCTACCCGTCGATGACCGTGATGCTGGTCGGGATGCCCGTGGTGTTCCTGCTGCTCTTCGTCTACGTGCTCGGCGGCACCCTGGGCGCCGGGCTCGGGGGCGGCGGCGCGGCCGGTGCGGGATCCCGCGCCGCGTACGCCAACTACGTGGCGCCGGCGATCATCCTGATGACGGTGGCGGCCACGGTCCAGGGGACCGCGATCTCGATCGCCATGGACATGACCGAGGGCATCATCGCCCGGTTCCGCACCATGCACATCGCCCGCGTCTCGGTGCTGACCGGACACGTCCTCGGCAGCATGATCCAGACGGCGATCAGCCTGGCCGTGGTGATCGGCGTGGCGCTGCTGGTCGGCTTCCGTCCCACCGCCGGGCCGGCCGGCTGGCTGGGCGCGGTCGGCCTCCTCGCGGCGGTGACGTTCGCGCTGGTCTGGTTGGCCGTCGCGCTCGGCCAGGTCAGCGAGAGCGTGGAGACCGCCAGCAACCTGCCGATGCCGCTGATCCTGCTGCCGTTCCTCGGCAGCGGGTTCGTGCCCACCGACTCGATGCCCGCCGGCCTGCGCTGGTTCGCCGAGTACCAGCCGTTCACCCCGATCATCGAGAGCCTGCGCGGGCTGCTGATGGCCGAGCCGATCGGCAACGACTGCTGGAGCGCGCTCGGCTGGTGCGCCGCCATCGCGCTGGGCGGTTACCTCTGGTCCCGGCGGCTGTTCAACCGCGAGTCCCGCTAGGCCCCCGGCGCTCGGCCCCCGGTCCGCGGTCAGCGGATCCGGGGGCTGCGCCGTTCGATGAGCGTGACGTCCCGCCAGACGCCGTGGTGCCGGCCGATCCGCTCCCGGGTGCCGACGACCCGGAACCCGCGGGTCGCGTGCAGCGCCAGGCTGGCGGTGTTCTCCGGGAACACGCCGGACTGGATGGTCCAGACGCCGGCCGCCTCGGTGGAGTCGATCAGCGCGTCCAGCAGCAGCCGGCCGATGCCACGGCCCCGCGCCTCGGGGTGCACGTAGACGGAGTGCTCGACCACCCCGGCGTAGACGCAGCGGTCGGAGACCGGGGAGCAGGCCACCCAGCCGAGCACCCGCCCGGTCGGGTCGAGCGCCACCCAGCGGTGGTCGGGCGACCGCCCGGCGGTGAACCCGGGCCAGTCGGGCGGCCCGGTCTCGAACGTGGCATTGCCCTCGGCGATGCCGAGGCGATAGATCTCCAGCACGGCGTCGGCGTGCGTGTCGTCCATCGCGGCGACGGTGACGGTCATCGGCCCTCCCGGCCGGTCAGCGTAACCGGGACGGCCGAGGGCGGGGACCAGCGTCCCGGCCCTCGGCGCGACCCCTATCCGAGTCGGTAGACGGAGACGTGCGTGCGGCTGTCCGCGTCGAACGGCGTCCGATCCCAGTCGGCGTACCGCTCGGCGAGGTGGAGCCCGGCCCGCTGCGCCATCTCGTCGATCTGCTCCGGCCAGGCGTAGCGCATCGCGAACGGTTCGAGGCGCACGCCGTCGGCGTCGAACGTGACGGTCTGCCGCAGGACCGTTTGCGTGGCCGGGTCGTACCGGTGCATCCGGATGGTGGCCGAGCCCTCGGTCACCGCCCGGACCTGGACCTGCTGGTCCCGGCCGACGTCGGCCGGGTCGGGCACGAACGTCTCGATGACGAACGCCCCGCCGGGCGCCAGCACCCGGGCGGTGTTGCGGAAGCACTCCGCCTGACGCTCCGCGTCGACCAGGTTGAACAGCGTGTTGAACACCAGGAAGACCAGACGGTACGGCCCGGACACCGGGACGTCCGCCATGTCACCGATGGTGACCGGCAGCTGCTCGCCGCCGGGCTTGGCGCGCAGGAGCGCGACCATCTCCGGGGACGCCTCGACGCCCTCCACGGTGAGGCCGCGCGCGGCCAGCGGCAGGGCCACCCGGCCGGTGCCGACGGCCAGTTCGAGCACCGGGCCGCCCTCGGCGAGCGGGGCGAGGAAGTCGACGGCTGGGGTGGGATCCGGGTTGCCGGGGCCGTCGTAGGTGGCGGCCCAGAGCCGTCCGAAGTGGCCGGGATCGTCGAAGACGGACATCACACGGCCTCCCGTCGACCGGGCCGGACGGGACGCGGCGGGTGGTCAGCGACCCCCGCCGGAATGGGGTACGAAAACACGAAGTCTCTTCTCGAGGAGGTTGACGACAGGGTGGCGGGACTTCGCCGCTTCCGGCATGGCGGTGCTCCTTCCGTGGGCTGCTCCGGAACCAGCAGACCAGCCGCTGCCGCGCCCGACAACCGGATTACCGCCGTCAGCCGGCCCGGAGCGCGTCGTCCACTCCGGTCTCCCGGCGGCCCAGGTGCACCGGGTCGCGGCCGGAGAGCACGTCCACCGCGGCCTTCACGCAGGCGCCGTACTCCCGGGTGGCGCTGACCCGCCACTGTTCGGCGAACCGGCGGACGGTGTCGTCGCCGACGCCGTTGGTCTCGATGCCGGCCTGCCGGCAGAGCGCCACCGCGCGGGGCAGGTGGAACGACTGGGTGACCACTGTGGCCTGCCGCACGCCGAAGACGCGCCGGGCGCGGGCGCACGAGTCGTAGGTGTCGAAGCCGGCGTGGTCGAGCACGACCTTCTCCGCCGGCACGCCCCGGTCGACAAGCCAGCGGCGCATCGCGTCCGGCTCGTCGTAATCCCAGTCCATGTGGTCGCCGGAGACCAGCACCACCTTGACCTTGCCGGCGTCGAACAACTGCCGGGCGATCTCCAGCCGGGCGGCCAGGAACGGCGACGGCGTGCCGTCGGCCTCCACCTGGGCGCCGAGCACCAGCGCCACCGGCGCGGCCGGCACGTCGGCGGCGGCGAACATGTGCCCCTCGGCGTCGTCGCGGACCCAGGCCACGCTGGCCGCCGTCGCCACCGCCAGCAGCACCGCGCCGGCGGCGCCGACCAGCAGCAGCCGACGGATCAGGCGTACGGCCCACCGGTGCTCGTCGCGCCAGGTGCGCCACCGCGCCGTCAGCCCCCGCATGGCGGCGATTGTGCCAGGCCGGTCAGGAGATGTGGTGCAGGATGACGTTGTGCACGTGGTGGCTCTTCTCCGCGCCCCGGAACTCCACCTCGTAGGTGTGCGTGCCGACGTGCACGGCGATCGCCCCGGTGGAGAAGAACGAGCCGCCCCAGGACTTGTTGCTCACCACGCTCACGCTGGTGATCTTCGAGTACGGGATGCTCGTGATGGCGTACCGCTTGCCGACGAAGGAGCGGTCCTGCACGATCACCCGCCGGTCGGTCAGGCCGATGAAGCCGGTGCCGGTGCCGATCGCGTCGTAGACGGCGATGATCTGCTCCCCGGGCAGCAGCCCGCTCTGGATCTGCTGGAACTGTTCCTTGCGGTCGTACGTAGCGCCAGACATGACTCCGACGGTAGGGCAGGCGTGCCAGTGCTCAGGGCGCGGTGACCGCCCGGACCGCGTCCTCGATGCGGGCCGCGAGCAGCACCTCACCTTCGGTGAGCGGATCGCCGTCGTCGTGGCCCAACCGGATCCGGGTCCGCCCGGCCTGGCGGCTGATCTCGGGGCGCAGCCGCAGCGCGTCGGCGACCACCGCCACCCGCTCGGTGAGCGCGGCGTGCTGGGTGTCGTCGAGGGTGAGCGTGCGGCTGAGCTGCTCGCCCTCCCGCGTCCACCCGGACAGCAGGGCGAGCGCGTCGCTGAGGTAGTCGTGCTTCGCCCGGCTGCTGAACAGCACGCGCATCACCGCACCTCCCAGGCGTCGTTGCCGGCTTGTGGCCAAATCGTCGCCATCCCGTGTCCCAGTCGACGCCCTCTAGTCTGTCGTCGCACAGATGGTGTGTCCACGCCCACACTTCCGTCTTCTGCTGGCCTGATGGCCGACTCAGCTACCCAAACCGCCGATTGATCTGGCACGCTGGTGGCCCGTGCGGACCGAACGGGTTAGCGGAAATGGGCAGGCCGACCGGCGGGAGCCGAGGGTGGTCGTCGGAGCGGCGATCATCGTGGCCGGCCGGGTCCTCGCCTGCGAGCGCGCCGCGCCGCCCGAGGTGGCGGGGCGGTGGGAGTTCCCCGGCGGCAAGGTCGAGCCCGGCGAGACCGAGACCGAAGCGCTGGCCCGGGAGTGCGCCGAGGAGCTGGGCGTCCGGGTCGCGGTCGGCGCCCGGGTCGGGCGGGACGTCCGGATGGCCCACGGCCGGTCCGTCCTGCGGGTCTACGCGGCCCGCCTGCTCCACGGCGACCAGCCGACCGCGCTGGAGCACGCCGAGCTGCGCTGGCTCTCCGCGACCGAGCTGGACACCGTCGACTGGCTGCCTGCCGACGTGCCGATCGTGCCCGCGCTGCGCCCGCTGCTCGCCGACTCCTGAGCCGCGCCCGACGCCCGCCGCACCACGCCACGCGGTCCCACCGCCTGCCGCACCAGGCCACGCGGGCTCGCCGCCCTCCGCACCACGCCGCGCGGTCCCACCGCCTGCCGTGCCGGGCCCGATGGGCTCGCCGAACCGGACAGCCGGTCGGAAACGGGACGGGGGCCGGCGGCGTGTGCCGCTGGCCCCCGTCATCGTCGCGCCGCTGGTCAGTGCTTCGGCTCGTCCTGCTGCGGGTGGGCGAAGTTGAGGTGCTCCGCCGGCAGCGGGAACTCCACGTCGTCGCCGAACGGCGACGGCGCGGCGGCCCGGTCGAAGGTCAGCTCGGTCAGCGGCAGCCGGCCGCTGGAGTCGACCGCCGGGGCCGTCGGGTGCGGCACCTCGCGCTGCCAGTTGACGCCCTGCTGGACCTGGCGCTCGGCGCCGCTGTCGTGCGAGCCGCCGGCGTGCGAGTGCACCCCGCGGTGAGCCGCGCCGGTGGTCACCGCACCGCTGGCATGCCCGCTGGTCGCGCTGGTCTGAGGCACCTGACCCCTCCGGAAGATCTTGTTACCGAGCCACACAAGGGGATCGTACCTGCGGTCCACGACCCGTTCCTTCATGGGGATGATCCCGTTGTCGGTGATCTTGATGTGCTCGGGGCAGACCTCGGTGCAGCACTTGGTGATGTTGCAGAAGCCGAGCCCCATCTCCGACTGCGCGTACTCCTTGCGGTCGGTGCGCGCGTCGAGCGGGTGCATGTCCAGCTCGGCGGCCCGGATGAAGAACCGGGGACCGGAGAACGCCGGCTTGTTCTCGTCGTGGTCGCGGATCACGTGGCAGACGTTCTGGCACAGGAAGCACTCGATGCACTTGCGGAACTCCTGCGAGCGCTCCACGTCGACCTGTTGCATCCGGTAGTCACCGGGCGCCACGTCGGCCGGCGGCGCGAACGCCGGGGTCTCCCGGGCCTTCTCGTAGTTGAAGGAGACGTCGGTGACCAGGTCCCGGATCACCGGGAAGGTCCGCAGCGGCGTGACCGTGACGGTCTCCGCCTCCTCGAACGTCGACATCCGCGTCATGCAGCCCAGCCGCGGCTTGCCGTTGATCTCCATCGAGCAGGAGCCGCACTTGCCGGCCTTGCAGTTCCACCGGCAGGCCAGGTCCGGCGCCTCGGTGGCCTGGAGCCGGTGGATGACGTCGAGGACGACCTCGCCCTCGTTCACCTCGACCGTGTAGTCCTGCAGGTCGCCGCCGGTCTCGTCACCCCGCCAGATGCGGAACTGTCGCTTGGTTCCCATACCTCAGCGCTCCTCTTCGGTGTGGGCGTCGAACTCGGCGAGCTCCTCGTCGGTCAGGTATTTCGACAGCTCGGCCCGGTCGAACAGCCCGATCAGCTCCGGCCGCATCCTCGGCAGCGGCTTGTGGGTCAGCCGGACCGCGTCGCCGTCCAGCGAGCAGACCAGGTTGACCTGCCGCCACCTCGGGTCCATCGCCGGGTAGTCCTCCCGGGTGTGCCCGCCGCGCGACTCCTGCCGCTCCAGCGCCGCCTTCGCGGTGCACTCCGAGACCACCAGCATGTTGCGCAGGTCGAGCGCCAGGTGCCAGCCCGGGTTGTAGCGCCGGCCGCCGACCGCGCTCACCTTCGCCACCCGCTCCCGCAGCTCGGCCAGCCGACCGAGCGCGTCGGCCAGCTCACCCTCCCGCCGGATGATGCCGACCAGATCCCCCATCACCACCTGGAGGTCCTGCTGGAGCTGGTAGGGGCTCTCCCCGGTGTCGCGCTGCAACGGCGCCAGCGCCGTCTCCACCGCGGCCTCCACCGCCGCCACCGACACCGCCGGGCGGGCGGTGAGCTGGTCGGCGTACGTCGCGGCGTGCCCGCCCGCCCGCTTGCCGAAGACCAGCAGGTCGGACAGGGAGTTGCCGCCGAGCCGGTTGGAGCCGTGCATGCCGCCGGAGACCTCACCGGCGGCGAAGAGCCCGCGCACCGTGCCGGCCGCCGCGCCGGAATCCGGGTCCACCTCCACGCCGCCCATCACGTAGTGGCAGGTCGGGCCGACCTCCATCGGCTCCTTCGTGATGTCGACGTCGGCCAGCTCCTTGAACTGGTGGTACATCGACGGCAGCCGGCGCTGGATCTCCTCCGCCGACTTGCGGGAGGCGATGTCCAGGTAGACGCCGCCGGCCGGCGTACCCCGACCGGCCTTGACCTCGCTGTTGATCGCGCGGGCGACCTCGTCGCGGGGCAGCAGCTCCGGCGGACGCCGGTTGTTGTCCGGGTCGGTGTACCAGCGGTCCGCCTCGTCCTCCGTCTCCGCGTACTGCTTGCGGAAGACGTCCGGGACGTAGTCGAACATGAACCGCTTGCCCTCGGAGTTCTTCAGCACGCCGCCGTCGCCGCGCACCGACTCGGTGACCAGGATGCCCTTCACCGAGGGCGGCCAGACCATGCCGGTCGGGTGGAACTGGAGGAACTCCATGTTGATCAGCGTGGCCCCGGCGCGCAGCGCCAGCGCGTGGCCGTCGCCGGTGTACTCCCACGAGTTCGAGGTGACCTTGTAGGACCGGCCGACACCACCGGTGGCCAGCACCACGGCCGGCGCCTCGAAGAGGATGAACTCGCCGGACTCCCGGTAGTAGCCGAACGCGCCGGCCACCCGGTCGCCGTCGAGCAGCAGCTCGGTGATCGTGGTCTCGGAGAAGACCCGGATCCGCGCGTCGTAGCTGCCGAACTCGCGCTTGTCCTCCTGCTGGAGGGAGACGATCTTCTGCTGGAGGGTGCGGATCAGCTCCAGGCCGGTCCGGTCGCCGACGTGCGCCAGGCGCGGGTACTCGTGGCCGCCGAAGTTGCGCTGCGAGATCTTGCCGTCCTTGGTGCGGTCGAAGAGCGCACCGTACGTCTCCAGCTCCCAGATCCGCTGCGGTGACTCCTTGGCGTGCAGCTCGGCCATCCGGAAGTTGTTGAGGAACTTGCCGCCGCGCATGGTGTCCCGGAAGTGCACCTGCCAGTTGTCCCGCGAGTTCACGTTGCCCATGGCCGCCGCGGCGCCGCCCTCGGCCATCACCGTGTGCGCCTTGCCGAACAGCGACTTCGAGATGATCGCGGTCTTCTTGCCGGCCAGCCGGGCCTCGATCGCCGCGCGCAGGCCGGCGCCGCCGGCCCCGATCACGACGACGTCGTAGTGGTGTCGTTCGATTCGCGTCTCAGTCATGTCAGGGGCCCTCAGTTGATGAACCGCAGGTCGTTGAACCAGCCGGCGGCGATCGCCATCACGTAGAAGTCGGTGAACGCCAGGGTGCCGAGCGTGATCCAGGCGAGCTGCATGTGCCGGACGTTCAGCCAGGACACCCCGGTCCACGCCTTGTATCGCACCGGGTGCTTGGAGAAGTGCTTGAGCCGGCCGCCGATGATGTGCCGGCAGGAGTGGCACGAGATCGTGTACGCCCAGAGCATCACCACGTTGATCAGCAGGATGACGTTGCCCAGGCCGAAGCCGAAGCCCTCGGGAGAGTGGAAGGCGTAGATCGCGTCCCAGGTGTTGATCAGCGAGATGATCGCGGCGGCGTAGAAGAAGTAGCGGTGCAGGTTCTGCCCCAGCAGCGGGAACCGCGTCTCCCCGCTGTACGTCTGGTGCCCGTCCGGCACGGCGCAGGCCGGCGGCGACAGCCAGAACGACCGGTAGTAGGCCTTGCGGTAGTAGTAGCAGGTCAGCCGGAACAGCAGCAGGAACGGCAGGGTCAACGCCGCGTCCGGGATGATCCACCAGCCGGGCAGGAAGCTGCCGAAGTGCGAGGAGCCCTCGACGCACCGCTCGGTCACGCAGGGGGAGTAGAACGGCGTCAGGTAGTGGTATTGATCCACCCAGTACCACTTGTGCATGAAGACCCGGACGGTCGCGTAGATGACCCAGGCACTGAGCCCGACCACGGTGATCAGTGGTGCGAGCCACCAGCGGTCGGTCCGCAACGTCTTCGCCGCGATGGCGGCTCGTGCCCGCGCTCCCCGCGGCCTCGTCGCCGTTGATGTCATTCGAGTCATCTCCCTGACGTCACTGTCACGTCCTGCGCACGCGTGGGACCACGCCGGTGAACCGGCGCGGCTAAGTGACACACGTTACGCCGATCTTCACGGCCCGGCCGCGCAACGCAGTGTCCCGTGTGTCCCGCTGGTTGGAAAGACCCGGATCATGATCAATATGCGTGGGGTGGCGAGCGGCGCGCCCACCGGTCGCCGGCGCGGGCCGACCGGTCAGCCGGACGCGCCGCCGGTGAAGTTCCACGAGGACAGCCGCAGGGGCGGGCCCTCCCACCACGACCCGTCGAACCGGTCCGGCTGCCGGACCGGCCGCCGGCCCAGGCCCAGCACCCGGCCCGGCCCCAACGCGCGCGGGTAGGACTCGGTGAACCGGAAGTCACGCACCGCCCGCACCGGCACACCGTCCTCGACCAGCCAGACGCCGTTGCGGGTCAGGCCGGTGACCACCAGTTGCTTCGGGTCCAGCACCCGCGTGTACCAGAAGTCGCTGACCAGCAGCCCGCGTCGCACGCCGGCCACCAGGGCCGCCGTGTCCGGGTCGCCTACCGCCCCGGTCACCCCCGCGCCCACCGTCGTGGCCGGACCGTCGACGGTCGCGCCCGGGGCGGCGTCCGCCGGTAGCAGGCGGACGTTGCTGGGGATCGGGCCGAACGTCGACCCGCCGGCCATGCCGTGCCCGGTGGACCCGGTGCCCGCCCCGGCGCCGCTGCGTCGGTCGTGCGCCACCGCGGTGGTGGTGCCGGCCCGCACCAGGGTGAGCGCCCGCCGGGCGGTGCCCTCCAGGTCGAACGGCAGCGTCGAGGCGTGCAGCGGATCGTCCACCAGCGTGACCACCGGGTCGAACTGGGCCGTGCCCGGCTCGGCGAAGGACTGACGTTCGGCGTGCCGCTTGCCGTTGAAGCCGTACCAGGCGAGGTTCTGGAGCAGGTCGGCCACGGCGGCCGGTTCGAGCACCACCTCGTAGTGCCCCGGCGGCAGCTCGACCGGGTCCGTCGCGGCCCGCGCCTTGGCCGCCGCGCGGGCGCCGAGCGCGGCGCCGTCCAGGTCGGCCAGGCGGTCGGCGCAGAGCCGCGCCACCCCGTCCGCGCCGCCGGTGCGGGCGATGCCGTCCATCGCCGCCTCGGCGGCCCGGCCCACCGCCGAGTGCCCGGCCGAGTTGGCGAACGCGCCCGACCGGTACGCGGTGCGGCAGTAGCCGGCCGCCTCCAACCCCTCGACCGCGTCCACGAACGCGCGGACCCGGGCGGCCCGCTCGTCGGGCGACGCGAACGCGGTGGCCTCGTCGACGGCCGGGCCGGTCGGCGTCGGCGCCGACGCGGTGAGCCCCGGCCAGGCCGGGTCGGGCGGGGCGAGCCGGGCCGCCGCCCGGGTGCGCTCGACCAGCGCGGCCAGCCCGTCGGCGTCCACCCGGTTGCCGCCGCCGGCGGCGGTCCGGCCGTCGACGTGCAGCCGCAGCCGCACGGCGGTGCCGGTCTCGGCCACGTTCTGGTGGATGAACGAGTTGGCGAACCGGGTCAGCGCCAGATCGGACCGGGTCACCAGCACCTCGGCCTCGGCGCCCGGCCCGGCCACCCGCCGGACCAGCTCCACCACCCGACCCGCGAGATCCCGCTCGATTCCTTCGCTCCGCTCGCTCATGCGCGCACCCCCACCCGGACGCCGCGGAACCGGGCCGGCGCGGCCGGGTGGCCGGTGTGCCCGACCTGGCCGGGCTGCCCCTTGCCGCAGTTGGGCGTGCCCCACGCGACCGTCTCGGCGGAGAGCATGTCCATCGAGCGCCAGAAGACCGGCCCGATGCCGGTGTAGGTGGGGTTGCGCAGCATCCGCCCCCGTCGGCCGTTGCGCACCTCCCAGCCGACCTCGCAGCCGAACTGGAAGTTGAGCCGCTTGTCGTCGATCGACCAGGACCGGTTGACGTCCATCAGCACGCCGTCGTCGGTGGCCGCGATGATCTCGTCGAGCGTGTGCGGGCCCGGTTCCAGGCCCACGTTCGTCATCCGCACCATCGGCAGCCGGGCCCAGCCGTCGGCGCGTACGCTGCCGCCGTGATCGAGGCCGGCGACGGCGGCCGAGTCCCGGCCGGCGAGCACCCCGACCCACCGCCCCTCGCGGACCGCGTCCCGCCGCACCGCCGGTGAGCCCTCGTCGTCGAAGCCGAAGCTGCCGAGCGCGCCCGGGATGGTCGGGTCGATCGTCACGTTCATCAGCTCGGAGCCGTAGCGCAGCGAGCCGAGCCGGGTCAGGTCGAGCCAGGACGTGCCGGCGAACGCCGCCTCCCAGCCGAGGATGCGGTCCAACTCGATGGCGTGCCCGACCGACTCGTGGATCTGCAACGCGAGCTGCTCGCCGCCGAGGATCAGGTCGGTCTCGCCGGCCGGGCACTCCGGCGCGGTGAGCAGCTCGCGGGACTCCTCGGCGATCCGGGCGGCGTGCGCGGCCAGGTCGAGCGAGGTGACCAGCTCCCAGCCGGTGGTGCCGTACTGCCCGCGGTAGCTCGGGTAGGACCGGCGCTGCGTCTCGCCGTCGCCGATCGAGGTGGCCGAGATGCCGCCGCCGCACTCGCGGATGTGCTGGTCGATCCGGTGGCCCTCGCTGGAGACGAACCACTTCGTGGTGTCCCAGATCTGGTAGAGCCCCTCGGCCAGGTCGGCGCCGTGCTCCCGCATCGTGGCGGTGGCGCCGACCAGCAGGTCGCCCTTGTCGGACAGCGGCACCCCGAGCGGGTCGACCGCGCACTCCGAGGCCCAGCTCGCCACCGCCGCCTCCACCGGCACCAGGTCGATCGGCGGACCGGGAACCCGCGCGCTCGCGGTGGCGATCGCCGCGGCGCGCCGGCCGGCGTCGCGGGCCGCAGCGTCGGACAGCTCGGGTACGGCGTGGAAGCCCCAGCCGGAGCCGACCAGCGCGCGCACGCCCAGGCCGATGCTCTCGTGCTGGGCCAGCTCCTCGATGTCGCCGTTGCGCGCCGACATCGACTCGTAGCGGCGGTGCATGACGCGGGCGTCCGCGTAGCGGGCCCCGGCGTCGAGGGCGGCCTGCACGGCGGCGGTCGCCGCATCGAATCCCATACGTCCGACCCTAGGCGAGCACACCGACATCCGTCAGTCGAGCAGTTCCTCCGGGCGGACTGCGACCCGGACGGGGTCGGTCAGTTCCAGCACGTCGCCGGCCTTGGCGGTGGACCGCTCGACATAGTGCGAGCCACGCCGCTGGTACAACCGCGTCGTCAGGGACTCCTGATCGACGAGGAGGTACGACTCGATGCCGGCCGCGGCGTAGTAGTGCATCTTGAGCACCTTGTCGGTGGCGGCGTTGCTCGGCGAGATGATCTCGCAGACGAGTCGGACACTGCTCGCCTCGATCACCGGAACTCGGAGATCGACGTCATCGGTGACGGCGAGATCGGGAATCAGGATCCGGCCGAACCTGAGCCGCACGTTCACGGCCTCCAGCACGCGAAGGCCGGCCTGGCGCACCGGCGTGCGGAGCAGGGCGCGCAGCTCGCCAGAGATGTTCTGATGGCGCGGAGTGGGTGCTGGCGTCACGTGGAGGCTCCCGTCGAAGAGTTCGACGCGTTGCTGCGTCTCGCCGAGGGCGAGGTACTCCTCTTCGGTCCATGGGCCGTCGTGGCCGAACACCGCCGCGGTCATGGTCACCTCCACCTCGTGCCGGCGGGAATCGTCCCGTGGTCGCCACGACCATGGTCGCACCTCACGTCCGACTCCGGAGCGAGGACGCCGAGTCGCGCGAGCCCGGACGGGCTGTCGCGAAACCGATGCCGACCGGGGCGCGGACGGGGCAACCGGAATCGTCGGGCGCTGATAAGAAGTGCTCATGTCTGCCAATTCCGCGCGCCGGCTGCTCCACGGCGCGTTGACGCTCGTCGTCATGGTCGCCACGACCATGGTCGGCGCCTCCGCCGCACACGCCGCGGCCCCGCGACTCGGGCTCACCGCTCTCGCCTTCGCCGACACCACCGTGGACGCGACCGGGAGCTACGCCGCCAACACGCTCACCTGGACGGTCACCAACACCGACCCGGACGCCGACTACGTCTTCGGCACCGTCACGATGCGCATGCGCAGCACGGTCACCGGGGAACTGGTCGGCCACGACTGGGTCGCGCGTTACGCCTATCAGGAAACCTGCTGCGGCGACGGTGTGTACGAGTCGGGGACCCCGCAGGAATCCACCTACTCGTTCGCCCTTCCGGTCCGGCGCTACTCCGACGCGGACACCGCGGTCTGGGAGGTCACCAAGGTCTCCGTCAGTTCCCGGGATGCCACGGCCACCTTCTCGGGCACCCGCCTCCAGTCGTTCGGCTACCGGTTCACGGCTCGGACGCTCATCGACTCGTCCGGGCCGAGCGCCGACTCGATCTCGCTCAACTCCCCGGTGCGCCGCCCCTACTTCTACGTGGGGAGCGGTCCGGCCACGGTGACGTACGACTTCACCGTGCAGGACTGGCAGTCCGGCTTCTGGAAGGGCACGATCCGGTTGGCTGGTCCGGGCGGGACGACCGTCAGCACCGGCTTCACCTGGGAGCGTGAGGAATACAGCACCGGCCTGCGGTGCGGCCGGGTGAGCAGTGGCCAGCAGGACGGCGTCTACATGGCGTGCTCGATCGACGTGGTCGTGCCCGCCGACGCGGCGGCCGGCAACTGGCGGGTGGCCGCGTTGGTGCTCCGGAACAACGCCGGGGGGACGACCACCTACAAGAATCCGACCGCGCCGTCCATCACCACCACTACCAACTCGACGGTACGCGCGAGCGCCTTCGCGGTCGATCCGAACCCGGTGGACAACTGGCGCGATTCGGTGATGACCGAGCTCAGCATGGTCGTGACCGACACGCGGAAGGGGCTCTCGACCGTCGAGCTGGACCTCACCGGCGGCTGCCAGCAGTGGGGGCTCCCGACCACCAGGGCGGACGGCCGCGTCGCGGTGCAGGTCAGGGTGTATCAGCAGACCGAGAAGTGCGTGGTCGAGGGCCTGGCGGTGGTCGACGGCGCCGGAAACGTGGCGCTCTACGGCAGCACGTACGGCGCACCCGACCCCGGGCTGACGATCCGGCGGGTGCCGAGCACCAACCCGCCGATCGCGCGGAGCGCCCGCCTCGATCCGTCGTCGGTGCCGGCGAGTGAGGTGGCACAGACCTCGGTCAAGCTCACCATCGACGCCGAGGTGCAGGTCGCGCCGATCAACGGTTTGGGGGTCTACCTGTACGACGCCGACGGCGACGTGGTGTCGCAGTCCTTCGGCGGCAGCAGCCAGGCGCCCGACGGGACGGTGACCAGTTGGCTCTACCTGCCGTGGCAGGGTCTCGCCCCGGGTGAGTACACGGTGGGCTTCGTGCTCAGCGACGCCGCCCGGGCCAGCACCGCGTACGACATGCCGGATCGCGCGGACAGCCGGACGCTGCCGGGCGGCCCGGTGGTCCTCACCGTCACCGAGGACGTCTCCGCGGGCTGACGTCTCCCGGTGGGCGGGCCCTCGGCCCGCCCACCGGGATCCACCGGCAAGATCGACAGAGCGGAGACCAGGTCGTTACGCTGCGACCGCTGACAGCCTGCACTTTGTAGCTTATTTTCGCCTCCAGAGATTTGCTGTAGGTTCTCTTCGTCACCGAGGAGGAGGCGTCATGGGCAGGTCGGAGTCGGTGCCGTCCGGGGAGCCGGGCCGCCCCGAAGTGCCGGAGCAGCGCTCCGCCGAAGCGCCCTATCTCCAGGTCACGGACCTGCGGGTGCGTTTCGACACCGAGGACGGTGTGGTGCGGGCCGTGGACGGGGTGTCGTTCGCGGTCGAGCGGGGTCGCACGCTCGGCATCGTGGGCGAGTCCGGTTCCGGCAAGAGCGTCACGTCGTTGGCGATCCTGGGCCTGCACAGCACGTCCAGGCGGGCGACCGTCACCGGGGAGATCTCCGTCGGCGGGCGTCAGCTCGTCGGCCTGCCCGATGAGGAGGTACGGCGGCTGCGTGGCCGGGACATGGCGATGATCTTCCAGGATCCGCTGTCGGCGTTGCACCCGTACTACTCGGTGGGCAAGCAGATCGCGGAGGCGTACCGGGTGCACCACCCGAGGGCGGGGAAGCGGGAGGCCCGCACCCGGGCGGTGGACATGCTGGACCGGGTCGGCATTCCGCAGCCGGCAAAGCGGTTCGAGCAGTACCCGCACGAGTTCTCCGGTGGGATGCGGCAGCGCGCGATGATCGCGATGGCGCTGGTCAACGACCCCGACCTGCTGATCGCCGACGAGCCGACCACGGCGTTGGACGTGACCGTGCAGGCGCAGATCCTGGACCTGCTGGCTGATCTGCAGGCGGAGTTCCGGTCGGCCATCATCCTGATCACGCATGATCTGGGGGTGGTCAGCCAGGTGGCGGACGACGTCCTCGTCATGTACGGCGGCCGGGCCGTGGAGCACGGCAGCGTGGCGCAGGTGTTGCGGACGCCGCAGCATCCGTACACCTGGGGGTTGTTGTCGAGCGTGCCGTCGCTGCACGGCGACGCCGACGCGGACCTGGTGCCGATCCCGGGCAACCCGCCGTCGTTGATCCATCTGCCGTCGGGGTGTGCGTTCCATCCCCGCTGTCGCTACGCCGACGTCAACGGCGACCGCTCTCGCACGGAGGTGCCCGCGCTCCGGGCGGCCGGGGAGGCGGGGCATCTGGTGGCCTGCCACCTGCCGGCCGAGGAGCGCACCCGGCTCTACCAGCAGGACATCGCCCAGGTGGGAGTGGCCCGATGAGCGTCGAGACCGAGCCGCTGTTGTCGGTGCGCGGGTTGAGCAAGCATTTCCCGGTGCGCAACGGGCTGCGCGGCAGGGGTGCGGTGCGGGCGGTCGACGGCCTGGACTTCGACGTGCGCCCGGGGGAGACCCTCGGGCTGGTGGGGGAGTCCGGGTGTGGGAAGACGACGACCGGGCGGATGCTGGTGCGGCTGCTGGAACCCACCAGCGGTTCGATCCGGTTCGCCGGTCGGGACATCACCCACGCCGGCCGTCGTGACCTGCGCGGCCTGCGCCAGGATTTGCAGATCATCTTCCAGGACCCGTACGCGTCGTTGAACCCCCGACACACCGTCGGTCGGATCGTGGCGATGCCGTTGCAGGTCAACAACATCGCCCCGCCCGGAGGGGTCAAACGCCGGGTGCAGGAGTTGCTGGAACTGGTCGGGTTGAACCCGGAGCACTACAACAGGTATCCGCACGAGTTCTCCGGCGGGCAACGCCAACGCGTCGGTATCGCCCGCGCCCTCGCGCTCAAACCGAAGCTGATCGTGGCCGACGAGCCCGTCTCCGCGTTGGACGTGTCGATTCAGGCGCAGGTCATCAACCTGCTGCGAGGGCTGCAACGCGATCTGGGCCTGGCGTTCGTGTTCATCGCCCACGACCTCGCGGTGATCCGCCACTTCTCCCACCGCGTCGCCGTCATGTACCTCGGCAAGATCGTCGAGATCGGTGACCGGGACGCCATCTACACCCGCCCGCAGCACCCCTACACCCGGGCGCTGCTGTCGGCCATCCCGGACGTCACCACCCTCGGCCCCGCCGGCCGCATCCGCCTCACCGGCGACGTCCCCACCCCCCTCGACCCGCCCTCGGGCTGCCGCTTCCGGACCCGCTGCTGGAAAGCCACCGACCACTGCGCCACCGACACACCCGCACTGACCACCCGCGACGGCGGCAGCCAACACACCGCCTGCCACTACCCGGAGAACGGCCCGATCGCGGTCTCGACCAGCGAATCCGTGGAGGTGTCGAAATGAGCCTGTCCCCGGTCGAGGGGGTTGCGCTGGCCGAGATCGAGTCGCCAGGTGACGGCGACGAGCGCCGGGACAAGGAGTTCGTCGGCCGGTCACCCGGTCAACTCGCCCTGGCCCGACTCCGGCGGGACCGCACGGCCCTGGTCAGTGGCGCGCTCCTCGTCTTCTTCGTGCTGGTTGCGCTGGCCGTGCCGCTGATCGAGGCGCTGTACGGGGTGGGGCCGAAGGAACAGTTCCAGGGCCGGCTCGACGGCTACGGCATGCCGCTGGGTTACGCCGGCGGCGTCACCGGCGAGCACTGGTTCGGGCTGGAGCCCGGGCTGGGCCGGGACATCTTCATCCGGATGGTGCACGGGCTGCGGACGTCGCTGTTCATCGCGTTCGCCGCGGCGGTGCTGACCGCCGCCATCGGCGTCACGCTGGGCACGCTCGCCGGCTACCTCGGTGGCTGGCTGGACACCGTGATCAACTGGATCACCGACCTGACGCTGGCCATGCCGTTCCTGATCATCGCGCTGGCGCTGATGCCGACCGTGGCGTTGCGCTTCTACGGCCAGCGGGAGGCCGTCCCGGCGTACTTCCAGATCGGGGTGCTCATCGCGATCTTCGCGCTGTTCGGCTGGACCAGCACGGCCCGGCTGGTCCGGGGCCAGATCATCGCGCTGCGCGAGCGCGAGTTCGTGGAGGCGGCGCGCGCCAGCGGCGCCGGGCTGGGGCACATGCTGTTCCGTCAGTTGCTGCCGAACGTCTGGGCGCCGATCCTGGTCGCGTTCTCGCTGGCGGTCCCGCAGTACATCACCAGCGAGGCGGCGCTGTCGTTCATCGGCGTCGGGCTGACCGACGAGACGCCGAGCTTCGGGCGGATGATCTACCGCAGCCTCGACTACCTCCAGACCGACCCGGCGTACGTCTTCTTCCCCGGCATCACGATCTTCGCGCTCGTGTTCGCCTTCAACCTCTTCGGGGACGCGCTGCGCGACGCGCTCGACCCGAAGTCGTCCCGGTAGGAGGCCGGTCCGTGACGCGTTTCCTCATCCGCCGGCTGCTCTCGGCCGCGCTCACCCTCTTCGCGGTCAGCGTGCTCAGCTTCCTGATGTTCTTCGCCCTGCCGCGTGACCCGGTCACCGGCATGTGCCCGAAGAACTGCAACCCGGAGCGGCTGGAGCGGGTCCGCCAGGAGTTGGGCCTGCGCGACCCGCTGATCAGCCAGTACGCCGGCTACATGAAGGGCATCGTCACCGGACGGGACCTGGGCAGCGCCCAGGGCGGCCGGTGCGACGCGCCCTGCCTCGGCTGGTCGTACGTCTCCAACGAGGCGGTCTCCGACACCATCGCCCGGGTGCTGCCGGTGACGCTGAGCATCGTCATCCCGGCGGCGATCCTGTGGCTGCTGCTCGGCGTCGGCCTGGGCATGGTCTCGGCGCTGCGCCGGGGCAGCTGGCTGGACCGGGCGGCGATCGGCTTCTCGTTGACCGGCGCCTCGTTGCAGCTCTACTTCGTCGGCGCGGTGCTGCTCATCGTGTTCGTCTACAACCTGCGACTGCTGCCGGTGCCGAGCTACACCTCGTTGTTCGACGATCCGCTCAAGTGGAGCAGTGGGCTGGTCCTGGCCTGGGTGGCGCTGGCCTTCCTCTTCTCCGCCATCTACGCCCGGCTGTCCCGGGCGCAGATGCTGGAGACGCTGTCGGAGGACTTCGTCCGCACCGCCCGGGCCAAGGGCCTGGCCAAACGGACGGTCTACGGGCGGCATGCGCTGCGGGCGGCGATCACGCCGGTGGTGACCATCGCCGGCCTGGACGTCGGCGGCGCGCTCGGCGGCACGGTGATCACCGAGACGACGTTCGGGCTCAACGGGATGGGCCGGACCGCGGTGGACGCGGTCCGCGCCGGTGACCTGCCGACCATCATGGCGACCGTGCTGATCGCGGCGGTCTTCGTGGTGCTGGCCAACGTGGTGGTGGACCTGCTCTACGCGGTGATCGATCCCCGGGTGCGACTGGGCTGAACGCCCGGCCCGACGAGACCCATCGAAACTATTACCTGGAGGTAGAAGATGCGACGACCACGCGCAGCGGTCGCCGTCGGCGGCGCCATCGCACTCGTGGTGGGGCTGGGCGCCTGCTCGGAGAACACGGGCGAGGGCACCACCGTGGACGGCAACCGGCAGCAGACCGGCGTCATCGCGACCGACCCCAAGGACTCCCAGGGGCCTGCCGCGGAGGTGGACGGCGCGGCCAAGGGCGGCACGTTCACCATCATCCGGGAGACCCCCATCTCCCACCTGGACCCGCAGCGGACGTACTCGTTCGCCGGCCTGATGGCCAACCCGCTCTTCGCGCGCTACCTGACCACCTGGAAGGACGACGGCAAGGGCGGCCTGGTGCTGGTCGGCGACCTGGCCGAGACCCCGGGCAAGAACGTCAACAACGACTGCAAGGTCTGGGAATTCACCATCAAGGACGGGGTGAAGTTCGAGGACGGCAGCCCGATCACCGCCAAGGAGATCGCGTACGGCATCGCCCGGTCCTTCGACCCGGACCTCACCGGCGGCCCGACCTACCTCCAGGAGTGGCTGGCCGACACCCCGCAGTTCGACACCAAGTGGGACTTCAAGAAGAACAAGACGTCGCTGCCGCCGGGCCTGACCACGCCGGACGACAAGACGCTGCGCTTCGAGTTCGCCAAGCCCCGCTGCGACCTGCCGTTCGCGGTCTCGCTGCCCACCACCGCGCCGCTCAAGCCGGAGAAGGACACCGGCGTCAACCTGGACCAGAAGCCGTTCTCGTCCGGCCCCTACAAGGTCGCCGCCAACCAGGTGGGTGTCCAGCTCACGCTGGACCGCAACCCGAACTGGGACGCGAAGACCGACCCGGTGCGGCACCAGTACCCGGACCAGTTCGTGTGGACCTTCGGCCCGACCCAGGACGCCGCCAACAACCGGGTGATCGCCGACAACGGCGCCGACCAGAGCGCGCTGGCCTTCAACTCGGTGCCTCCCTCGCTGGTCGCCAAGGTGGCCGGTGACCCGGCGCTGAAGTCCCGGACGCTGCTCTCCCCGACCCCGAGCGCCAACCAGCTCGTGATCAACACCCAGCGGGTCAAGGACCTCAAGATCCGCCAGGCGCTCAACTACGCGATCGACCGGGAGGGCCTGGTCAAGGCGCTCGGCGGCCAGACCGTCGCCCAGCCGATCACCACCCTGATGCCGCCGTCCACCATCGGCTACAAGGCGTACGACGCCTACCCGGCCGGCGCCAACGGCAACACGGAGAAGGCGAAGGAGCTTCTGGGCGGCCAGACGCCGGAGCTGGTCCTCGGCGTCGCGGACAACACCAACGAGCAGCAGCAGGCGGTCCAGCTCAAGGGCAACCTGGAGCGCGCCGGCTTCAAGATCACCGTGCGGAACATCCCGGACGACTCGAAGCTGGACGAGGTCAAGAAGAAGAACAACCCGTGGGACCTCTACATCGGCAACTGGGCCGCGGACTGGCCCAGCGGCGCGTCGATCCTGCCGGTGCTCTACGACGGCCGCACCATCAAGGCCGAGGGCAACAGCAACTCGTCGTACTTCAACGACGACGCGATCAACGCCGAGATGGACCGGATCCTGGCCATGCCCCCGGCCGACCAGGGCCCGGAGTGGGGCAAGCTCGACGAGCGGATCATGAAGGAGTTCGCGCCGGTGGTGCCGCTCTACGTCGACGTGGCGTACAACGTGCACGGCTCGAAGGCCGGCGGCGTCTTCATCTCCTCAGTCTTCGGCTACCCGAACTTCGTCAACGCGTACGTAAAGCAGTAGCGCCGGAGATCTTGGTATGGGGCCGTTTCGTACCAAGATCTCGTCTGGCTGAGCCCCGGACCGGTGCCA
This sequence comes from Micromonospora sp. NPDC018662, assembly GCF_044391475.1. Classification (NCBI taxonomy): domain Bacteria; kingdom Bacillati; phylum Actinomycetota; class Actinomycetes; order Micromonosporales; family Micromonosporaceae; genus Micromonospora; species Micromonospora sp. NPDC018662. The sequence continues at coordinate 263,069 of NZ_JBISAC010000002.1, read as the reverse complement.
AGTGCCGGCCGGGGCTCACTCGTTTGAGGACGGCCGAACAGCGTCCTGGCGCTGCGCCTATTCCTCGTCGTCCGCCGGCCGGGGTGGGCGGTGGTCCCGGATGTAGCGCTCGACGTCCCGCTTGAGCCAGACCGCGCCGACGGACAGTTCCTGGTACGGCGTAGGGAAAGCGGGGTGCCGCCGGATCTCCCGAAACCTCGACCTGCCCACCCCGAGCATCTTCAAGATCTCGCCGGCTGCGACGAGTTCGCCCGGTCCCGTCTCCTTGGTCACGCCTTCGACGGTAGGAGCGAGCTGGCCCGACATTGTCTACGCGATTAAATAACCCCACCCATGTAGACCCGTCAAGGTTGACGGGGCAATGTGCGCTAGGGCGTGATGGGGCGAGGCCCTATCCCAGGAGGTCGACGTGTGGCGACACGCCCCGCTCAAGCCGATCTGGATCTGCACCGCTTGCGCCCACCCCTGGCCCTGCGGGCCTGCCCGCTTGGAGCTGGCCGCCCAGTACGCCAGCGAACCGCACTACCTGGCGTTGGACATGGCGGGCTGCTGAACGGGGCGGCCGAGGATCTGACTCGGCTGAACCCGGCCCCACCCGACCCGGGGGCGCTCCACGGTCGATTCCTCGGCTGGATGCGGCACCTGACGGTCACCCACAGCCGCAGCCGCGGCCACTTCGAGTGTTAAGCGGGGCCCCCGCCTATACCGAATGCGTTAAGCGGGGCCCCCGCCTTACAAGTAGCGGCGGAGGAAGTCCAGCTCCAGGCGGAGCAGGCGCTCGGAGACGCCGCCCGCCGCCAGGTGACTCGCGCCGGTCAGCGGCAACACCGCGTGGGGGCGGCCGGTGGCCAGCAGCGCGGCGGAGAGCCGCAGCGTGTGCGCGGCCAGCACGTTGTCGTCGAGCAGGCCGTGCACCAGCAGCATGGGCCGGGCGTCGGCCGGGTCGCCGAGCGGTTCGGCGGCCAGCTCCACCAGCGAGTGGTGGGCGTAGACGTCCATGCCGTCCTCCGGCATCCCCAGGTAGCGCTCGCTGTAGGCGGTGTCGTACAGCGCCCAGTCGGTGACCGGCGCGCCCACGATCGCGCACCGGAACAGCTCCGGGTGGCGCAGCACCGCCAGGCCGGCGAGCCAGCCGCCGAACGACCAGCCGCGCACCGCCACCCGGTCCAGGTCCAGGTCGGGGTGCTTGCCGGCGAGCGCGGTCAGCGCGTCCACCTGGTCGGTCAGGATCACGTCCGCGACGCGGCGGTGGATCGCCTTCTCGAACGAGGGCGCGATGCCGGGCGTGCCCCGGTTGTCCACGGTCACCACTGCGAAGCCCTGCTCGGCCCACCACTGCCGCTCCAGCCAGGCGCTGCGGGCCGCGATCACCTCCTGGTGGCCCGGGCCGCCGTAGACGTCCACCAGCACCGGCAGCCGGGTGCCCTTGACGTGCTCGGCCGGGTAGAGCACCGCGCTGGGCAGCCGCCGGTCGGTCACCCGCACCAGCGTCGGGCGCGGCGCGTACGAGCAGGTGGCGGCCAGCGAGCGCAGCTCGCCCACCTCACGGTCGCCGTGCCACACCCGCCAGCGGACCCCCGCGTACTCCAGCGAGGCGACGCCCACCGCCAGTGTGGACCCGCCGATGGCGGCGGTGTGCCAGCCCGGGTCGCTGCCCATCCGGCGGGCGTCCATCCCACCGCCGATGGTGGTCCGCACCCGGAAGAGGTGGCGCTGGCTGGGTTCGCCCTCGCTCGCCTCGACCAGCAGGTCGGCGGCCGTGTCGGGGCCGGCCGGCAGCCGCCCGACCACCCGCCGCACGTACAGCGAGGGCGGGGTGAGTAGCGTGCCGTCGGCGAACAGGCAGCGGGCGTCGTACCCGTCGTGGGCCAGTTCGCCGCCGACCAGCACGCGCCCGTCGGGCAGGTGCGCCGGGGTGCCCGGGATCGGTTCCACCCAGCGCGGGTCGGCCAGTTCGGCGTGCACCTGCGTCTCCCCGGTGCGCGGGTCCACCGCGAGCACCAGGCCGTGCTGCTGGGAACGGCGCAGCACCGTGATCAGCGGCCCACCGTCAGCCCATTCCACCGAGCTGAGGTAGGGATAGGTCTCCCGGTCCCAGTGCACGTCGACCCAGCCGCCGTCGAGGTCGAGCAGGTGCAGGCTGACCTCCGCGTTCGGGCCACCCGCCACCGGGTACGCCAGCGACGTCGGCGGGCTCGCCGGGTCGGCCGGGTCGTGCAGGTACCAGCGTGGCAGGCGGGACTCGTCGACCCGGGCGGCCAGCACCGCACGCCCGTCCGGGGCCCACCAGTAGCCCCGGTGACGGTGGAACTCCTCGGCCGCGATGTGCTCGGCCAGCCCCCAGGTCACGCCGCTGTCCTCGCCGGCGAGCAGGTTGTCCGTACCGTCCGGCTCGACCACCCGGAGCTGGCCCCGGCGGACGCCCTCGGCGGCGTCGGTGACGTAGGCCAGCCGCTCGCCGGTCGGGTCCGGACGCGGGTCGATGACCGGCCCCACGGTGGCCACCTCGACCACGTCGCCGTGCCTGAGGTCGGCCCGGAACAGCCGCCCGGCCAGCGCGAACGTGGCCACCCGGCCGGCCGCGTCCAGCGCGTAGGAGCCGATGCCGCCGGAGCTGAGCCGCAGCCGCTCGCGCCGCGCCCGCTCGCCGGGCGCCAGGCGGACCGGCTCGGCGTCCGTGCCCAGCAGCACCGCCGGGTCGGCGACCAGGCGCTCCTCGCCGGTGTCGACGTCGAGCAGCCAGAGCGCGTCGGCCGGGTCCTCCGGACCTGCGGAACGCAGGAAGATCACCCGGGAGCCGTCACCGGCGACGGTCACGGCGCGCGGCGCCCCCAGGCTGAACCGACGGGTACGGGCGGCCAGCTCGGGAAAGTCCACGCCTGCAGATCGTAGGCGGGCACCGGGCGTGATGTGGCCGACCTGGACGGACGCATGACCGCCGGACGGGCAGGACCGCCGGTTAGAGTGACGGGCGTGACGACGCTGCCCGACCGACGCCTGCTGCTGGTCCACGCGCACCCCGACGACGAGTCGATCGGCACCGGCGCGACGATGGCGCACTACGCCGCCGCCGGCGCCCACGTCACGCTGGTGACCTGCACGCTGGGTGAGGAGGGCGAGATCCACGTGCCGGCGCTGGCCGGGCTCGCCGCGGCGGAGGCCGACCAGCTCGGCGGCTACCGGATCGGCGAGCTGGCCGCGGCCTGCGCCGCGCTCGGCGTCACCGACCACCGGTTCCTCGGCGGCGCGGGCCGCTACCGCGACTCCGGGATGATGGGGATGGCCACCAACGAGCACCCGCGGGCGTTCTGGCGGGCCGACCTGGACGTGGCCGCCGGGCACCTGCTGGAGATCGTCCGCGAGGTCCGCCCCCAGGTGGTGGTCACCTACGACCCGAACGGCTTCTACGGCCATCCCGACCACATCCAGGCGCACCGGGTGACGATGCGGGCGGTGGAGCTGGCCGCGGCCGAGGGGATCGCCCCGGCGAAGGTCTACTGGACGGCCATGCCGCGCAGCGTGCTGGACGCCGGCCTGGAGGCGTTCACCGAGTCGTCGGACAATCCCTTCGCCGGCATCTCCGACGCCGACGAGCTGCCGTTCGGCACGCCGGACGCGCGGATCGCGGCGCGGGTCGACGCCACCGAGCAGCACGCCGCCAAGGAGGCGGCGATGCGCGCCCACGCCACGCAGATCCCGGCCGACTCCTGGCTCTACGCGATCGCCGGCAACTTCGGCGCCGAGTTCATGGGAGTGGAATACTTCACGCTCGCGGTCGGCGAGAGGGGGCCGGGCGTCGGCCCGTACGGCTGGGAGGACGACCTCTTCGCCGGGCTGGCAGTGGACGGGCCGGATCGTTCCCCGGTCGCGGCCGGTCTCCGGTGACGTCGTCGGCCGTACCCGTGTCGGTCCTTCCGGAGCAGCCGTCGCCCGCGCCGCCCAGCGGCGCGGAGCGGGCGTTGGACCGTGTGCTGCGGGTGGCCGGTGGCGTGGTGTCGGTCTGGGCCGGCGCGTTGTTCGCGCTGCTCGACCTGATCTTCGCCACCTGGGCCTGGGAGACGGTGCAGGGCCGTTCCGGTGGCGCCCAGGCGCTGGTCGGCATCGGGCTGGCGGTCGCCGGGATCGCCGCCGTGGCGGCGTCGACGGTGCTGCTGGGCTGGTTCGCGCACTCCTCGACGGGCAGCCGGTGGGCGGTGGCGCTGGCCGCGCTGCCGTGGTTCCTGGTGATCGTCGTGGGCGGGTTCCGGACCACCGAGGGCGACCTGGCGCTCGCCGGTGACAACGTGCTCGGCCTGGCGTTGATCGTCGCCGGCGCGGTCACCTTCGCGGTGCTCGGCTTCCGGCACGTGGTGACACCGCCGCCGGCTCACCGGTGAGGTGCTGACGCCGCACCGGCGACGGTGGTAGACATTCCTGCCAGAGGCTCGCCGCCGGGGCGGGCGGTACGTGCGGGAGGCGTGCGATGGGTCAGCGGTGGCGTGCGGTCGGGGTGCTGGCGGCCGCGTTGTTCGCGGTCAACGTGGTGGCCCGGCTGGTCATCAAGTTCGCCTTCCCGGACGACGACACCGCCGCCGGCCGGGTCTCACTGGTGATGTTCCTGGCGATCGGCCTGATCCTGGCCGGCGCGGCGTTCCGCTGGGGCGCCGACCGGCCGGTCGGGCACTGGGCCGGTGACCTGGCCGTCGCGGTGGTCGCGGCGCTGGCGCTGACCGTCTTCGTCGGCCCGCTGCTGGTCGGCGAGAACCCGTTCGGTGGCGGCGCCGGCCTGTTCTTCGCCCAGATCTGGCTCTATCTCGCGGCCACCGCGGCCGGTGTGCTGGTCGGCTACCTGACCCTCACCGCGCTGGGCCGCGACTTCCGCTCCCGCCAGCTCAAGCGGTACGCCGAGCTGAAGGCGTCCCGGCCGCGGAAGATCGTCCGCCGCTGACGTCAGGGCGCCACCCGGGTCAGGTAGGTGTGGTGGGTGGTGAAGCCGAGCCGGCGGTAGAGCGCCACCGCGCCGGTGTTGTGCTGCTCGACCTGGAGGAACGCGCGGGTGGCGCCCTCGGCCGCGGCCCAGCCGGCCAGCGCGCGGACGACCGCGACGGCGTACCCGCGCCGGCGGGCCTCCGGCAGCACCTCGAGCAGGCTCACGCCGAGCCACCGGCCCCCGCCGGTGACGGTGCCCCGGCCCACGGCGAACAGCCGGCCGTCGACCCGTAGCTCGGCGAAGCGGATCCGGTCCACGGCGGTGAGCACGTGTCGCGCGGCGTCCGGGAGCCCGCCCTTGCGGTCGGCGGCGATCGCCAGCCAGTCGTCGGCGGGTGCGGCGGCCAGCGCCACCGGCGGCGGGTCGGCGGCGCCCGCCTCCGGCGCGGGGGCGGTCAGGGCGACCAGTGGGACGGTCTGGACCAGGGTCGGCGGGCGGGACGTCCAGCCGCGCGCGTCGAGTTCCGCGCCGACCGGGGCGGCCAGCGGCAGCGGCGTGTTCACCAGCGCCGGCTGGCCGAGGTCGGCGTACCAGCGCTGCACCGCGTCCAGCGCCGCCGGCAGCGGCCGGTCCGGGTCGCCGATCGGCAGCGCGCTGTTCGCCCGGCCGGTCCAGCCGGCGGCGGACCGCAGCCGCCAGTCGCCGAGCCGTGCGCGTACCGGAGCGGGCCACGCCTCGTCCGCGGCGGTCTCCAGGTCGACCACGGCGGCGGCGGTCGGCCGTCGGGCCGGTGGCACCCGCTTGGCCCGATGCACCTCGCCGACCGGGACGCGCAGCGGGCCGCCGTCGGTGGCCAGCGTGATGTGGGTCTCGCTCAGCTCGACCAACTCGCCGAGCGCGTCGGAGAACAGCGGCCGGCCCGCACGAATCCCCACAATCCGGCGGACCACGATCCGGTGTCCCACGTCCTGCTGTCGGAGCACGATCGACCCCCTCCCCGGCGAGATACTAGGCTCTTACCGTTGCGGATGATCGCGACGAGTCTTGCGGAGGAGAAGACCGGTGACCTACATCATCGCCGAGCCGTGCGTGGATGTGCTCGACAAGGCATGCATCGAGGAGTGCCCGGTCGACTGCATCTACGAGGGCAACCGGATGCTCTACATCCACCCCGACGAGTGCGTCGACTGTGGGGCCTGCGAGCCGGTCTGCCCGGTCGAAGCGATCTTCTACGAGGACGACGTGCCGGAGCAGTGGAAGGACTACACCGGCGCGAACTACGAGTTCTTCGAGGACCTGGGCTCGCCCGGGGGCGCCTCCAAGATCGGCAAGGTGGAGAAGGACGCCACCTTCGTCGCCGCGCAGCCGCCGCGCAGCGAGGACAACTGAGCCGGCCCGCGCCGGTTTCGGCCCGGCTGCCCGAGTTCACCTGGGACACGCTGGACGCCGCGGCCGCCACGGCCGCGGCGCACCCGGACGGTCTCATCAACCTCTCCATGGGTACGCCGGTCGACCCGGTGCCGCCGCTGATCCGGCAGGCGCTGGCCGACGCGTCGGACGCGCCGGGCTACCCGCTGACCGCGGGCACGCCCGCCCTGCGGGCCGCGATCACGGCCTGGGTGGCCCGGGCCTGCGGCGCGGGCGTCGACGGGCTGGGCGTGCTGCCCACCATCGGCTCCAAGGAACTGGTGGCCTGGCTGCCCACGCTGCTCGGGCTCGGCCCCGGTGACGTGGTCGTGGTGCCGTCCATCGCGTACCCGACGTACGAGGACGGCGCGCGACTGGCCGGTGCCACGACGGTGCGCAGCGACTCGCTGACCGCGCTCGGCCCGGACCCCCGGGTCCGCCTGGTCTGGGTCAACTCGCCGGGCAACCCGACCGGGCGGGTGCTGCCCGCCGCCCACCTGCGCAAGGTGGTCGAGTGGGCCCGGGAGCGCGGCGCGGTGGTCGCCAGCGACGAGTGCTACCTGCCGCTGGGCTGGGACGCCGAGCCCGTCTCGGTGCTCTCCCCGCAGGTGTGCGGCGGGGAGTACGCGGGCGTGCTGGCGGTGCACTCGCTCTCCAAGCGCTCCAACCTGGCCGGCTACCGGGCCGGCTTCGTGGCCGGTGACCCGGCGCTGGTGGCCGAGCTGCTCAAGATCCGCAAGCACGCCGGCATGATCGTGCCGGCGCCGGTGCAGGCCGCCATGGTGGCCGCGCTCGGCGACCAGGCGCACGCCGACGCCCAGCGGGAGCGGTACCGGGCGCGGCGGGAGAAGCTGCGGGCCGCGTTCACCGGCGCCGGCTTCACGGTCGAGCACTCCGAGGCCGGGCTCTATCTCTGGCTGACCCGCGGCGAGGACTGCTGGGACACGGTCGACTGGCTGGCCCGGCGCGGCATCCTGGTCGCCGCCGGCGTCTTCTACGGCCCGGCCGGCGCCCAACACGTCCGGGTGGCCCTCACCGAGTCCGACGCGCACGTCGACGCCGTGGCCGGCCGCTTGCAAGGCGGGGCCCCCGCTTAACGCTTCCGGCAGAGGCGGGGCCCCCGCTTAACGCCCTGCGCCCCGGCGGCGGGCCGGGCGATATCCTCGGCGGGACTTCCGCGGGGCCGCCCGGGCTCCGCCGACGACGCGGACCCGAGGTGGACCGATGGTGGGCGAGGCCGGCGGGCTGGCACACGCGGCGGTGGTCGGCACCGGGCTGATCGGCGGCTCGGTGCTGCTCCGGCTCCGCGACGCCGGGCTCGACGTCGCCGGCTGGGACCCGGACCCGGCCGTCCGGGGGCACCTGCGCGAGCGGGGCGTCCCGGTCGCCGAGACCGTCGAGGACGCGGTCGCCGGCCGGGACGTGGTGTTCGCCTGCGGCCCCCTGCCCACGCTGCCCACCACGCTGGCCCGGGTGGCCGCCGCCACCGACGACCGGTGCGTGCTCACGGACGTGGGCAGCGTCAAGGCGGAGGTGGCCACCGCCGCGAGCGCGCAGGGGCTCGGGCACCGGTTCGTACCGGGCCACCCGATGGCCGGCGCGGACCGGGCCGGGCTCGGCGCGGCCGGCCCGGAGCTGCTGGACGGCGCGGCCTGGGTGCTCTGCCCGGGGCCCACCGGGCTGGCCGCGTTCCGGCGGCTGGCCGCGTTGCTGGTGGACGTCTTCCACGCCCGGGTGGTGCCGATGTCGGCCTCGGAACACGACGCCGCCGCCGCGCTCGCGTCGCACGTGCCGCACGTGCTCGCCGGCGCGCTGGCCGGCACGGTGCAACGCTCGCCGTTGCGGGACGCGGTGCTGGCGTTGGCCGCCGGCAGTTTCTCCGACGGCACCCGGGTGGCCGGGGGGCCGCCCGAACGGACCGCGAACATGCTGCTCGGCAACCGGGACCGGGTGCTCGCCGAGCTGGCCGGGGTCGGTGACCTCCTCACCGAGCTGACCGCCGCGCTGCGGGCCGGGGACGCCGAGGCCCTGGCCGGCCGGCTGGCCGAGGGCCGGGCGGCGCGCGCCGCGCTGCGCGGCCGGGAGTTCGCCCCGCAGCGTCGGGAGTTCCCGGCCGACGCGGACCACGCCGGCGAGTTGGCCTACCTGCGGGAGCTGGGCGCGGCGGGGGGCCACCTGACCGGGTGCCGGGTGACGGCCGGCGCGGTCGGGTACACCGCGCACCTGCCGGCCACCCCGCCGTTAGGCTGAGCGGCATGGCGGACGCACCGGTCGTGGCGGTACGCGGCGAGGCGTACCGGGAGGTCGCGCCCGAGCTGGCCCGGTTCACGGTGACGGTGTCGGTGCGGGACCGCGACCGCGAGACCACGCTGACCCGGCTGGCCGAACGGGCCGCCGCGGTGCGGGCGCTGCTCGACGCCGCCGAGCCGACCGTGGCGCGGCGGGAGACCGGCCAGGTCAACGTGTGGCCGGTGACGAAGCGCTCGGGCGACCGGGTGGTGGCCTACCAGGGCAGCGTGAGCACCACGGTCACCGTCACCGACTTCAGCGCGCTCGGCGAGCTGATGCTCCGCCTGGCCGACCACGAGCAGGTCGAGGTGGCCGGCCCGGTGTGGTCGCTGCGGCCGGACAGCCCGGCGTACCGGGAGGTGCGGCACGCCGCGATCGCGGACGCGCTGGCCCGGGCGCGGGAGTACGCGGAGGCGCTCGGCGCGCGGGTCACCGCGCTGCGGGAGCTGGCCGACACCGGCCTGACCGCGGCTCCGCCGATGCTGGCCAAGGCGGCGTACGCCCGCTCCGGCGAGGCCGTGCCGGAGCTGGAGCTGGACCCGGCGCCGCAGCCGGTGCACGCGGCGGTCGAGGCGCGGTTCACCATCAGCGAGCCGGTGCTCGCCTGATGCCGCCGGCACAGGTGCTCCCGCTGGCCGAGCTGGTCGCCCGGGCGCGGGCGCTCGCCGCGGACGGCCCGCGACAGCTGCTCGGCATCGCCGGCGCGCCCGGCGTCGGCAAGTCGACGCTGGCGGAGCGGATCGTCGCCGAGGTGGGTCCGACCGCCCGGCTGGTGCCGATGGACGGCTTCCACCTGGCCGGTCCGGCGTTGACCCGGTTGGGCCGGGTGGGGCGCAAGGGCGCTCCGGACACGTTCGACGTCAACGGTTTCGTCGCCACGCTGCGTCGGTTGCGGCGGCTGGAGCCGACCTCGGTGTGGGCGCCGGAGTTCCGCCGCGACCTGGAGGAGCCGGTCGCCGGGGCGATCGAGGTGCCGCCCGAGGTGCGGCTGGTGGTCACCGAGGGCAACTACCTGCTGCTGCGGGACGACCCGTGGGAGGAGGTGCGTTCGCTGCTGCACCAGGCCTGGTTCCTCGACCTGGACGCCGAGCTGCGGCTGCGCCGCCTCACCGCCCGGCACGAGGCGTACGGGAAGTCGCCGGAGCAGGCCCGCGCCTGGGCGCTCGGCAGCGACGAGGAGAACGCCCGGCTGGTCGCCGGCACGGCCGGGCACGCCGACCTGGTGGTCCGGCTGGCCGAGCCGCCGCCGGCGTGACGCGCCACGGGCCGGGCGGCGGTCAGCCGACCCCCGGGCGCGGTGACGGCACGCTCCGGCGCAGCAGGCGGGCCACCACGGCCCGTTCGCGGGCGAACTCGACCGCCTCCGGGTAGCCGCTGTGGCTGCGGATCGGCGGGTCGGCCACCTCGCCGCCGGTCGGGTGCAGCGCCTCCGGGTCGGTCACCGCCACGTCCCGCTGCCCGGCGCTGACCTGCCAGCCGAGCGGGTCGGTGTCCCGCCAGAAGTTCGTCCAGGCGACGTGGCCGCCGGGCCAGGTGACAGCCCGGGCCAGCGTCCGCAGCCGCTCCGGCCCGAAGTAGGACGGGAAGATCCGGCCGTAGAGCCGGGTGAGCTGGCAGCCGTACGAGAAGAACCAGGTCCGCCGCCGCCACCGGCGGGGCAGGTGCAGCAGCATCGCGGCACAGATGACGGTGCCCTGACTGTGCCCGGAGAGGATCACGCCGTCCATCCGGTCCGGGTGGTGGGGCGGCAGCGCCAGCAGCCCGGCGACCCGGGTCTGGAGTTCCGGCACGGCCCGTTCGGCGTAGCTGGGCGGGGCGAGCGGGTGCGCGGCCCGCGGCCAGAACGTGCACACGTCCCAGACCACGCCGACCGAGCGGCGGACCGAGTCGGTGCGGTAGACCATCAGCCCGAGTGCGCTCGTCACCACCGGCAGCCAGCCGAGCACGGCGTCGCCGAGTTCGGCGGTCCAGTGGATCACGATCTGCCAGCCGGCCGGGGAGAGCGGGCTGGGCCGGTGGCCGGAGAGCGCCGCGGTGCAGCACATGATGATCAGGAGCGCGGCCCCGGCCGCGAACCAGCCGATCAGCCGGACCGCGTGCTCGCCCACCAGGCGGTGCAGCGCCCGGTAGGTGCTGACGTCGCGGCAGCGGCGCCTGTCGTGCGGGGAGAGGCCGTCGACCGAGGTCAGCCGGGCGTACTCCGCGCGGCGCAGCCGGTGCAGCAGGTATGCGGCGCGGACCAGCAGCCCGAGCAGGATGAGCAACCCGATCACGCAGGCCAGTCCGGCCCAGAAGACGGCGAGCGGCGGCACCACGCGTCCGGGGCCGGCGGGGTCGACCGGCCCGTCGAGCCGCTCACTGACCCAGTAGAGCAACCCGGCGCCGTACGCGACGGCCATCATCCAGCCGAAGCCCGCGATGACCGCAGGCGCGCAGCCGTGCCAGGCGAGGCCGGTGTACGCGCCGAGCGGCTGGGTCGGCACGGCGGGCCGGAGGCGCGGCATCAGCAGCCCGGCGACGGCCAGCGCGATGGCCGGGCCGACGAGCATCCAGGTGTGCAGCCCGGCCGGCGCGGCGGGCAGGCCGGGCAGACCGCGTTCTATCCAGGCCACCCCGAGCGGCAGCAGCACGGCGGCGGCGGCCGGCCCGGCCAGTGCCCGCCGGCCGGAGCGGTTCGCCGCGCCGATGGCCACCAACAGCAGCACCTGGTAGGTGACGAGCCAGGCGAGCGCGGTCTCGTAGCCGGGCAGCGGACGCGCGGCGCGGCAGCCGGCGAGGTCCGGGACCGCCGGGCACCCGACCGGTGGCCGGTACGTCGACAGCGGCCGGCCGGCCGGACCGTCCGGGAGCAGCAGGAGGACGAACGTGCCGACCAGTGCGAGCGCGGTGAGCACCGCCACCGCGATGCTCCACCGGCCCAGGGGGGTCGCACCCTGGCGGCGGGTCAGCCAGGGGCGGCCCACCGCGACCACGGCGATCGTCACCACTGCGGCGAACAGCGCCACGGTCGGCCAGGCGACCGCGGCGCGCAGGCCGCGCGGCGGGTCCATCAGCAGCACCGCGGTGACCGGCACGGCGGCGGCGGTCACCGCCCCGGCGCACAGGTGCAGCACCGCGGCGCGGCGTAGCTGCCCCTCGCCGTTCCAGAACGTCGGGTCCTGCAACGGGTTCTCCAGCGGTTCCGGCGGCTCGGGTGCCCCACCTCCGGCCGGGGCGGGGCGCGGCTCGGCCGGCATCTCCGCCTCGTACTGGTAGGTGCGCCAGGCGACCAGCCCGATCGTGCCCAGCACGAGCAGCGGCAGCAGCAGCCCGATGGCCAGGGCCCGGGTGTCGCGGCGCCACCAGGCGTTGCCGAGGAACTCCCACGGGCCGGGGAGCTGGCCCAGGCATTCCCGGCCCACGCACTGCCAGCCGACGAGGTCGACGCCGATGCCGGTCACGGCGATCACCAGCGTGCAGGTCAGGCTGAGGCAGAACAGTCGGATGAGCCAGGCGGTGATGCCGGATCGGCTGGCCCAGCGTTCCCGGTCCGGGTCCGCCGGGATGCCGGTGCGGGCGTGCAGCGCGACGTTCGCCAGCGCGAAGGGCAGCAGCAGCGTCCAGAGCGCGCGTTCGATGTCCCGCCGGGTCCGCGCGCCGGAGGTCAACTTCCCCCAGCTGTACGCCTCGACGCTGATCGGGTCGTCCCCCGCGGCCCGGGTGGAACGGTAGAAACCGGTCACCTGTCCGCCGGCGACCAGCTCCGGTTGGGGACCGTCACCGCCCGGTCCGGGGTCGAGGCCCAGCAGCTGATCCGGCGGGGTGTTCGACACGCCGTGCACCCGTAGTTCCAGCACGCGCTCCATGGGGGCCTCCCCAGAGTGAGCATCTCACTACCCAGAGTGCGCGCGAATTCCGGATTCCGCATCCCCCCGGAGGGTTGTTTCGGCAGCTCAGGCGTCAGGTAAGGGTTCTGATCGGCCGCGCCGGGTTACCCACCGCCACCACGTTCGCCGGCAGGTCGCGGGTCACCACCGCGCCGGCGCCGACCACCGTGTCGTCGCCGATGGTCACGCCGGCGAGCACGATCGCGCCGCCGCCGAGCCAGACGTTGTCGCCGATGGTGATCGGCTCGGCGGCCTCCCACTTGGCCCGACGGGCCTCCGGCTCCACCGGGTGGGTGGCGGTGAGGAGCTGGACGTTCGGTCCGATCTGAACGTCCGCGCCGATGGTGATCCGGGCGACGTCGAGGAAGACGGCGTTGAAGTTGACGAAGCTGCGCGGCCCGAGGTGGGTCTGGAAGCCGTAGTCGCAGTGGAACGGCGGCCGGACCCAGGCGCCCTCGCCGAGCGTGCCGAGCAGCTCGCGCAGGGCGGCGAGGCGGCCCTGCGGGTCGTCGGCCGCGCTGCGGTTGAAGCGTTCGGTCAGTCGGGCGGCGCGCTCCAGGTCGGCGACGATCGCGGGGTCGTCGGCGAGGTACGGCTCGCCGGCCAGCATCCGGTCCTTCATGGCACTCATCGGTGGATCATCCCCGGTGCGGCCGGGCGGAGGAAACCTGTTCGGTCGGATAGGCGACTTCCGATTGCATACCCGGTATGTAATTCTGATGCTTCGCATCGATGTGCCTTCCGTCGATGAAACGCCTCAGCGAGGAGAAAAGGTTGCCCCGGAACCGCAGAAAACTGGCCGCGCTCGGCCTCACCCTGGGCCTCGCACTCGGCCTGCCCGTGCCGGCGCACGCCGCCGCAACGGCGGCCCCGACCGGCACGCCCGCCCCGACCGGGTCGTCGGCCCGGCCCGCCACCGTCACCCTGATCACCGGTGACCAGGTCACCGTCGCCTCCGGCGGCCGTGCCGCGGTCCGCCCCGGCGCCGGTCGCGCCGGACTCCAGTTCCTGGTCAGCCGGGAACGGGACAGCCTCCGCGTGGTCCCCCAGGACGCGCTGGCACTGGTCCGTTCCGGCCGGCTCGACCCACGCCTGTTCGACGTCACCGGCCTGATCGCGGCCGGCTACGACGACGCGCACCGCGACACCGTGCCGCTGCTGGTGTCGTACCGACCGGGGGCGGCCCGGCGGACGGCGGCCCCGCTCGCCGGCACCCGGGTGATCCGCGACCTGCCGGCGATCGGCGGCGCGGCACTCGCCGCGACCAAGGCCGACGCCGGCACGCTCTGGCGGGCGGTCGCCGCGGACCGGTCCGGTGCCCGGCTCGACGCGGCGGGGGGTGTCGACCGGATCTGGCTGGACGGGCGGCGGCGGCTGACGCTGGACCACAGCGTGCCGCAGATCGGCGCGCCGGCCGCCTGGTCCGCCGGATGGACCGGCAAGGGCGTGAAGGTCGCGGTGCTCGACACCGGCGTCGACCTCACCCACCCGGACCTGGCCGGCAAGGTCGCCGAGTCGCGCAACTTCAGCGAGGAGGCCGACCCGGACGACATCGTCGGGCACGGCACCCACGTCGCCTCGATCATCGCCGGCAGCGGCGCCGCCTCCGGCGGGAAGTACCGGGGCGTCGCTCCGGACGCCACGCTGCTGTCCGGAAAGGTCTGCGAGACGTTCGGCTGCACCGAGTCGGCGATCCTCGCCGGCATGCAGTGGGCCGCGGCCGAGCAGCACGCCACGGTGGTCAACATGAGCCTGAGCGGCTTCGACACCCCGGAGGTCGACCCGCTGGAGCAGGCGGTCGAGTCGCTCACCGCGCAGACCGGCACGCTCTTCGTGACCGCCGCCGGCAACGACGGGGCCGACGGCTCGGTCGGCTCGCCGGCCAGCGCCGACGCCGCGCTGGCGGTCGGCGCCGTCGACCGGAACGACGACCTGGCCGACTTCTCCAGCCGTGGCCCACGGGTCGGCGACGGGGCGATCAAGCCGGACATCACCGCGCCGGGCGTGGAGATCGTGGCCGCCCGCGCCGCCCACGGCCAGATCGGCGACCCGGTGGGGGACAAGTACGTCTCCCTCTCCGGCACCTCGATGGCGACCCCGCACGTGGTCGGCGCGGTGGCGCTGATCGCCCAGCAGCACCCGGGCTGGAACGCCGGCCGCTACAAGGCCACGCTGATGGCCTCGGCCCGGCCGCACCCCGACCAGACCGCGTTCCAGCAGGGCGCCGGCCGGGTCGACGTGGCCCACGCGATCACCGAGCAGGTCACCAGCGAACCGTCCTCGGTCTCGTTCGGCCTGGCGGTCTGGCCGCACGCCGACGACAAGCCGATCAGCCGGACCGTCACCTACCGCAACGACGGCTCGGCCCCGATCACGCTGGAGCTGGGCACCGAGTTCACCGGCCCGGGCGGGCGGACCGCGCCGGCCGGCATGCTCACCCTCAGCACCTCCCGGCTCACCGTCCCGGCCGGCGGCACCGGCCAGGTCACCGTCGTGGTGGACACCCGGCTCGGCGGCGCCGACGGATACTGGACCGGCCGGCTGACCGCCCGGTCCGGCGACGCCGTCGCGGTCACCCCGCTGGCGGTCAACCGCGAGGTGGAGAGCTACGACCTGGCCCTCACCCACCGGAACCGGGCCGGCGCGCTCACCGGTGACTTCTACACCACGCTGATCGGGCTCGACGACGGCGCGACCCGGGACGTCTTCGACGCCGACGGCGAGGCCACGATCCGGGTGCCCAAGGGCCGGTACGGCGTGCAGAGCCTGCTCTTCGTGGACGGCGACCAGGGCTGGTCGGAGATCTCCATGCTGGCCCAGCCGGAACTGGTGGTGACCGGGAACCAGCGGCTCACCCTGGACGCCCGGCGGGCGAAGCCGGTCCGCACCACCGTGCCCCAACGCGGCGCGGCCCCGCTGCTGATCGACTTCACCGCCGCCTGGAACTTCGGCGACTACTACGCCAGCTTCGGGCTCTGGACCGACCGCTTCGAGGGCCTCTACTCGGCCCAGCTCGGCCGTACGGTCTCGGACCAGGTCTTCGTCGGCTCACTGGCCAGCCAGTGGACCGAACCGACCGCGCCGGAGCGCAGCCCCTACTTCTACGGGCTGAGCGACGTGTTCCCCGGCCGCTTCCCGACCGGGTTCGTCCGCCACTACCAGCCGGCCGACCTGGCGCATGTCACCAGCCGGTTCGCGAACGGCTACCCGGGGCTGGAGAACGAGCGGATCGTCTACCCGGAGCCCGACTACAACATGGGCGGCTCGGCGATCGTCGTGCCGGTCCAGGTGCCCGGCAAGCGGATCGAGCACCTCAGCACCAGCCGCACCCGCTGGAACTTCGAGCTGGACCTCGGCAAGCGGGACGAGGAGGGCTGGCTCAACACGCAGGCGGTGCTGGAGTCCGGACCGACCCGCTACCGGGCCGGCCACAGCTACACCGAGAACTGGAACGCCGCGCCGTACGGGCCGTCCTTCCCGCAGCCGCGCTGGCCGGAGCAGGGCATCACCCGCACGGGTGACACAGTGGTCGTCTCGCTGCCGATGCACAGCGACGCGGCCGGGCACCCGGGCGGTTCGCTCAACGACACCGAGCGCACCGCGCTCTACCGCAACGGCAAGTTGGTCGGCGAGGTCGCCGCACCCGGCTACGGCGTGTTCGAGGAGCTGCCCCCGGGGCTCGCGAACTACCGGGTGGACACCGTCGCGAAGCGCTCCTTCACGGACCTCAGCACGGAGGTCTCGGCGAGCTGGACGTTCCGCTCGAAGCGGGTGCCGGGCGAGACGCCGGCGCGGCTGCCGGCGATGGCGGTCCGGTTCACCCCGCCGCTCACGGTGGACGGCACCGCGCCGGCCGGCCGCACGTTCGCGGTTCCGGTGGCGGTGCAGCGTCAGCCCGGCGCGCCGGCCGGCACGGTCGCGGCGCTCACCGTCGACGTGTCGTACGACGGTGGGAAGACGTGGCGCAAGGCGCCGCTGAAGAAGCAGGGCGCCGGCTGGACGGCCACCGTCGTGCACCCGGCCGGCCCCGGCTACGTGTCGCTGCGGGCCTCGGCCCGCGACGACGCCGGCAACACGGTCACCCAGCGGATCATCCAGGCGTACCGCCTGCGGTGAACCCGGCCGTCCGGGTCCGTGGCGGTCGCGCCACGGACCCGGACGGCGGGCTAGTCGTTGGCGTGCAGGGCGGCGTTCAGCTCGATGCCCCGGCCGGTACGCGGCCGCGCCTCCAGCGCGCCGGTCACCGAGTTGCGCCAGAACAGCAGCCCGTCCACGCCGGACAGCTCGCGGGCCTTGACCACCCGGCCGTCCGGCAGCGTGATCTTCGAGGCCGCGGTGAGATAGCAGCCGGCCTCCACCACGCAGTCGTCGCCGAGCGAGATCCCGACGCCCGCGTTCGCGCCGACCAGACTGCGCTCGCCGATCCGGACCCGGTCGGTGCCGCCGCCGGACAGCGTGCCCATGATCGAGGCGCCGCCGCCGATGTCGGAACCGTCACCGACCACCACGCCCTGCACGATCCGCCCCTCGACCATCGAGGTGCCGAGCGTGCCGGCGTTGAAGTTGACGAAGCCCTCGTGCATGACAGTGGTGCCGGCGGCCAGGTGCGCGCCGAGCCGGACCCGGTCCGCGTCGGCGATCCGCACCCCGCCGGGCACCACGTAGTCGGTCATCCGGGGGAACTTGTCGACGCCGTAGACCGCCAGGTGGCGGCCGGCGGCCCGCTCGATCACGCGCAGCTCGTCGACCCGCTCCGGCGGGCACGGCCCGGCCGAGGTCCAGGCCACGTTGGCCAGCTTGCCGAAGATGCCGTCGAGGTTCAGCTCGTTGGGTCGCACCAGGCGGTGGGAGAGCAGGTGCAGGCGAAGGTACGCGTCGGCCGCGTCCTTGATCGGGTCGTCGAGCGCACCGATCACGGTGGTCACCTCGACCGTACGCAGGCCGGGCAGCGCCCGCTCGCCGATCGCGCCCGGCGGCAGGTCGAGCACGTCGGCCTGGTCCTCCCCGGGCACCAGGGGCAGCTCGCCGAGGCCCAGCTTGCCGGTCGGGTACCAGGTGTCGAGCACCTGGTCGTCGGCGGTGACGGTGGCCAGGCCGATGCCCCAGGCGGATGGTGCGGACGTCACGGTGTCACCTCTCGTTCCCGGCGGCGGCGTCCGCCGCTGCCCGCGGCCGCGGGCGCGGAACGTGTTCCTCGCACCCACCGGAGATGACGGTACCGTGCGAGACATGCAGAACCCGTTGACCCCCGAGGTCCTGGCCGATCCGGTGGCGCTGACCCGCGCCCTGGTCGACATCGAGTCGGTCTCCCTCAACGAGAAGGCGATCACCGACTGCGTCGAGGAGGTGCTGCGTGGCGTACCCCACCTGACCACCTACCGGCACTCGAACACGCTGATGGCCCGCACCGACCTGGGCCGCGCGCAGCGGGTGGTGCTCGCCGGCCACCTGGACACCGTGCCGCTCAACGGCAACTTCCCGTCGTCCATGCGCGGCGACCTGATGTACGGCTGCGGCACCTCCGACATGAAGTCCGGGGTGGCGTTCGCGCTGCACCTGGCCGTGACGCTGCCCGACCCGCGCTACGACGTCACCTACTTCTTCTACGAGGCCGAGGAGATCGAGTCCCGCTACAACGGTCTCACGCTGGTGGCGCAGAGCCACCCCGAGTGGTTGACGGCCGACTTCGCGGTGCTGTTGGAGCCGACGTACGGCATCGTCGAGGCGGGCTGCCAGGGCACGATGCGGGCCATCGTCACCACGCACGGCGAGCGGGCCCACGCGGCCCGGTCCTGGCACGGGGTGAACGCCATCCACGGCGCCGGGGAGGTGCTGCGCCGGCTGGGCGCGTACGAGGCGCGTCGGGTGACCATCGAGGGCTGCGACTACCGCGAGGGGCTCAACGCCACCGGGATCCACGGCGGGGTGGCCGGCAACGTCATCCCGGACCGCTGTGACATCGAGATCAACTACCGGTACGCCCCGGACCGCGACCCGGCGGCGGCCGAGGCCCACCTGCGCGAGGTGTTCGCCGGCTTCGAGCTCACGGTCACCGACGCGGCGGCCGGCGCGGCCCCGGGGCTGGACAACCCGGCCGCGCAGGAGTTCCTGGCCGCGGTGGGTGCCGCGCCGATCGGCAAGCTGGGCTGGACGGACGTGGCCCGGTTCGCGGCCATGGGCATCCCGGCGCTCAACTTCGGGCCCGGCGACCCCAACCTGGCGCACCACAAGGACGAGCACGTCGAGCTGACCAAGATCCGGGACGGCGCGGCCACCCTGCACCGCTGGCTCGCCCCGGCCTGACGTACCGAAGGATCCGCAGGCCCGCGCCCGGCGTCGCGGGCCTGCGGATGGTCAGACGTGTGTGGTCAGCGGCGCGTCCGCCTCGTCGGTGTCGCCGGCCGGCTCGGCGCGGTGGGCCTCCATCATCCGGGCACGGCGGCGTTCGGCCACCACGTCGTGGATCCGCCGCTGCATCTGCCGGCGGATCCGGATCATCTCGCTGTTGCTGATCAAACGCTGGCTCCTCCCCCGAAGGCGCGTCCCCCGGGCATACCGGGTATGTGAATAGTAAGACGTACGAGCGAGCGAATTAGTTGCCTTGATCGCAAAGATTTTCTCCGGCTCGCCGGCCTCCGCGCCGCGCCGCCGTCGCTCCACTACGGTGGCCCCATGAGCGAGAGCACCGGGAGGCCGGCTGAGCAGGGGCCGCGGGCCGAGCGGCACCGCGGAGCGGTCACGCTGCGCAACCGGGCGATCCCGAACAGCACCGCGGACCAGCGGCTGCTCGACTCCCGCGGGCGCGGCGACTGGAAGACCAAGGACGCCTGGCGGGCGCTGCGGATCCTGTCCGAGTTCGTCGAGGGGTTCGACACGCTCGCCGACCTGCCGCCAGCGGTCAGCGTCTTCGGATCGGCCCGCAGCAAGCCCGACAGCCCGGAGTGCCGGCTGGCCGAGGAGCTGGGCGGCGCCCTGGCCCGAGCCGGCTACGCGGTGATCACCGGCGGTGGGCCAGGCGTCATGGAGGCCGCCAACCGGGGCGCCGGCGAGGCGGGCGGGCTCTCCGTCGGGCTCGGCATCGAGCTGCCGTTCGAGCAGGGCCTCAACGACTGGGTCGACCTGGCCATCGACTTCCGCTACTTCTTCGCCCGCAAGACCATGTTCGTCAAGTACGCCCAGGCGTTCGTGGTGCTGCCCGGCGGCTTCGGCACCATGGACGAGCTGTTCGAGGCGCTCACCCTGGTGCAGACCGGCAAGGTGACCCGGTTCCCGGTGGTGCTGATGGGCGCCGACTACTGGGGCGGCCTGCTCGACTGGCTGCGCGCCACCATGGCCGCCGACGGCAAGATCGGGCCGAGCGACCTCGACCTGATCCGGGTCACCGACGACGTCAACGAGGCGGTCCGGCACATCGTGGAGGCCGAGGCGGTGCTCTCCGCCGAGCAGGAGGCGGTACGCGAGGAGGCGGTCGCCCGGGTGGCCGCCGACCAGCAGGCCGCCGCCGAGGCCGCCCCCGAGGGCCCGGCCGGGTCGCGCTGACATGGCCGACGTCTGCGTGTTCTGCGCGTCCTCCCGTACCCTCGACGACCGCTGGCTGGCGCTGGCCACCGAGACCGGCACGGAGCTGGCCCGGCGCGGGCACACGCTGGTCAGCGGCGGCGGTTGCGTCGGGATGATGGGTGCGGTGGCGGACGGCGCGCGGGCCGCCGGCGGGCGCACGCTCGGCGTCATCCCGCAGCCGCTGGTCGACCTGGAGGTCGCCGACCTGGCCGCCGACGAGCTGCTGGTCACCGACGGGATGGCCAGCCGCAAGACGCTGATGATCGACCGGTCGGACGCGTTCGTCACGCTGCCCGGCGGGCTGGGCACGCTCGACGAGCTGTTCGAGGTCTGGACCACCGCCACGCTCGCCCTGCACGCCAAGCCGATGGTGCTGGTCGACGCGGACGGGTTCTACCGGCCGCTGCTCGACTGGCTCGGCACGCTGGCCGAGCGCAACTTCCTCAAGCCGGCCGGTCTCGACCTGCTGATGGTCGCCGACAGCGTGCCCGCCGCCCTCGACCTCATCGACGCCCGCCTCGCCTGACCGTCCGCGCTGCCGCTCCGCGGCTGCCCCCGCGTCCGACACCCATAGCGTTCCACTCGCCGCCCGCGCACCGGACGGGTGGAACGTCATGGGTGTCTCCGGCCCCGTTTCACACCCATGGCGTTCCACTCACCGCGCACGGGCCGGGCGGGTGGAACGTCATGGGTGTCTCCGCGTTGCCTGTGGGACGGACGTCGGGGCGGCCGTCGCCGGTGAGCTGCGGCGTGCCCGGCGGCGTCGGTTTCCGGGTGTCGTACCGGCGTGGTGGGATGTCGGTGATGCAGGCGTACCGGTTGGTGCGCCGGCCCGGCGGCGCGGGGGCGGGGGTCACCCACGACGCCGGGGCGGGGCAGGGGGTGGGCCGGTCCGACGGGCCGGCCGTGTCGGAGCCGCGATCCGGGGGGTCGGCGGTCGATGCCGCGCACCCGGGCCAGGCGACAGGCCGGCATCCCGACCCGGTGCAGGCCGAGGTGATCGCACACACCGACGGGCCGATGCTGGTCGTCGGCGGTCCCGGCACCGGGAAGACCGCCACCCTGGTCGAGGCGGTCGCCGCCCGGGTGGCCGAGGGCGTCGACCCGGAGCGCGTGCTGGTGCTCACGTTCGGCCGGCGCGGCGCCACCGAGCTGCGGCGGCGCATCGAGGCGCGGATCGCCGGGGACGGCCGCCGGGTGGTGCGCGAGCCGCTGGTCCGCACGTTCCCGGCGTACGCCTTCGGGCTGCTCCGTCGCGCCGCCGCCGAACGTGGTGAGCCGTCGCCCCGGCTGCTCACCGGCCCGGAGCAGGATCTGATCATCCGGGAGCTGCTCGACGTGGTGGGCGAGGAACCGGAGGACGATCCGGTCGGCTGGCCGGCGGACCTGCTTCCCGCGTTGCGCACCCGGGCGTTCGCCCAGCAGCTCCGCGACCTGCTGATGCGGGCCGCCGAGCGGGGCGTCGGCCCGGTCGAGCTGGCCCGGCTGGGTGAGAAGCTGGGCCGCGCCGACTGGCCGGCCGCCGCGCGCTTCCTCCGGGAGTACGTCGCCGTCCTCGCGCTGCGCGACGTGAGCAACCGGGGCTCGGTCGCGTACGACCCGGCGGAGCTGGTGCGGGCGGCCACCGGCATGCTGCTCGACGACCCGGAGCTGCTCGCCGCCGAACGCCGCCGCCTGACCCACGTCTACGTCGACGAGCTGGCCGACACGGATCCGGCCCAGGTGGACCTGCTCGCCGCGGTGGCCGGTGGCGGCCGGTCCCTGGTCGCCTTCGCCGACCCGGACTCCTCCACGTACGCGTTCCGCGGCGCCGATCCGGCCGCCGTCATCACGTTCGGGCACCGGTTCCGGACCGCGTCCGGCGCGCCGGCCGCCCAGGTCACGCTGACCACCTCCTACCGGGCCGGGCCGGAGCTGCTGGCGGCGACCGCCCGGCTGGCCCGTCGGCTGCGCGGCCCGGCGGCGCACCGGCGGCTGCGAGCGCTCCCGGACGCGCCGGCCGGCGCGGTGGAGGTGCGCACGTTCCGCTCGGCGACCAGTGAGTCCGCCTGGCTGGCCCACGCGCTGCGCGAGGCGCACCTGCTCGACGGCGTGCCCTGGTCGCGGATGGCGGTGCTGGTCCGGTCCACCGGGCGGCAGCTCCCGTCGCTGCGGCGCGCCCTGCACACCGCCGGTGTGCCTACCGTCGTGCACGGCGAGGACCTGCCGCTGCACCTCCAGCCGGCGGTGGCGCCGCTGCTGCTCCTGCTGCGCTGCGCGCTCGAACCCGACCGGCTGGACGAGGAGGCGGCGGTCGCGCTGCTGCACTCGCCGCTGGGCGGCGCCGACCCGCTGGCCGAGCGGCGGCTGCGCCAGGGGCTACGGGCGCTCGCGCTGGCCGGCGGCGACCGCCGCCCCTCCGGTGAGCTGCTGGTGGAGGCGCTGCGCGACCCGGCCGAACTGGCCACCATCGAGCGGCGGTGGGCGGCGCCCGCGCAGGCGGTGGCGCACGTGCTGGCGACCGCGCGGGAGGCCGCCGCCACGCCCGGCGCCACCGCCGAGGACGTGCTCTGGGCGGTGTGGCGGGAAAGCGGGCTGGCCGAGCGCTGGGCCGGGGCGGTCACCCGGGGGCGGGAGGCCACCGGCGAGCACGAGACCGCCCAGCGCTGGCGCGCCGAGGCCGCCGACCGCGACCTGGACGCGGTGCTGGTGCTCTTCGACGCCGCGGCCCGGTTCACCGACCGGCTGCCGGGGGCCCGCACCGAGGTCTTCCTCGACCACGTGCTCGGGCAGGAGCTGCCGGCGGACACGCTCGCCGCCGCCGCCGACCAGGGCGAGGCGGTCCGCCTGCTCACCGCGCACGCCGCCAAGGGCCTGGAGTGGGATCTCGTCGCCGTCGCCGGCGTCCAGGAGGGCGTCTGGCCCGACCTGCGGCTGCGCGGCAGCCTGCTCGGCTCCGAGCGGTTGGTCGACGTGCTCGCCGGCCGGGCCGACGGGGCCGGGCTGCGGGCCAGCCTGGTCGGGCAGACGTCGGCGTTGCTGGACGAGGAGCGGCGGCTGTTCCACGTCGCGGTCAGCCGGGCCCGGCGCCGGCTGCTGGTCACCGCGGTCGCCTCCGCGGCGGTCGGCGGCGACGACCACGAGGAGCAGCCCAGCCGCTTCCTGCACGAGCTGGCCGCCAGCGATCCGCCCGCCACCGGCGGGAGCGGCGCCACCGCGCCCACCCCGCCCGGTGACGGCCCGCGCGGTGACGGCCCGGCCGGCGGGGGCCCGCGCGGTGACGGCCCGGCCGGCGGGGGACCGGCGGGGGACGGGCCGGTGCCGCACGGCGACGAGCACCCGCAGGACTGGTCGCCCGGCGCGCTCCCGGTGACCCTGCCGCCGCGCGGGCTCACGCTGTCCGCGTTGGTGGCGGAGCTGCGTACCGCGATCACCGACCCGGCGGCCCCGGTGAGCCGGCGGCACGCGGCGGCGGGCGAGCTGGCCCGGCTGGCCGCCGCCGGGGTGCCCGGCGCGCACCCGGACGACTGGTGGGGCCTGCGCGGCCTCTCCGACGACCGGCCGCTGGTCGACGACGGCGAGCCGGTGCGGGTCACGCCCTCGGCGATGGAGAGCGCGCTGCGGTGCAGCCTGCGCTGGCTGCTGGAACGGCACGGCGGCAGCGGGCCGGCCAGCGCCGCGCAGGGCGTCGGCAACCTGGTGCACGCCGCCGCGATGCTGGCCGAGGACGCCAGCGTCGACCGGGAGGCGCTGCTGGAGTACGTGGCCGCCCGGTTCGACGCGATCGAGCTGGCCGCCCGCTGGATGGTCGGCCCGGAGCGGCAGCGCGCCGAGGCGATGGTCGACAAGCTGCTGCGCTGGCTGGCCGGCAACCCGCGCCGGCTGCTCGCCATCGAGCACGAGTTCGCGGTCCGCCTCGACGACCCGGCCCGGCCGGTCGAGCTGACCGGCCGCGTCGACCGGTTGGAGGTCGACGCCGAGGGCCGGCTCGTGGTGATCGACCTGAAGACCGGCAAGTCCACCGCCGTCACCGAGCGGGAGGTCGCCGAACATCCGCAGCTCGGGGCATACCAGGCGGCCGTGGAGGCGGGCGGGTTCGCGGAGTTCGGCGCGGAGTCCGGCGGCGCCGCGCTGGTGCAGCTCGGCACCGGCGCCCGGGACGCCAAGGAGCAGGCCCAGGCCGCGGCCGGGGAGGGCCCGGAGGCCGGCTGGGCCACCGCGCTGGTCCGCCGCACCGCCGACACGATGGCCGCCGCCACGTTCGCCGCCGTGGCCAACTCGAAGTGCCGGGTCTGCCCGGTACGCACCAGCTGCCCGGTCTCCGGCCAGGGCCGCCAGGTGGTCGAGCCACCCCCGGAGCAGACATGACGATCCAGCCGGCGCTGTTCGGCGCCACCGGCGCGCCGCCGCCCACGCCCCGGGCCGCCGACGCGGGTCCCCGCTACACGCCCGTCGAGCTGGCCCGGCTGCTCCGGCTGCCGGCCCCCACCCGCGAGCAGGCCGCGATCATCGCGGCGCCGGTGGAGCCGCTGCTGGTGGTCGCCGGCGCCGGCTCGGGCAAGACCGAGACGATGGCCGCGCGGGTGGTCTGGCTGGTCGCCAACGCGTACGTGCGTCCCGAGCACATCCTCGGGCTGACCTTCACCCGCAAGGCGGCCGGCGAGCTGGCCCACCGGGTGCGGACCCGCCTCGACCAGCTCGTCCGTCGGCTGGGCCGGCCCCGGCGGGACCCCCGCGAGGACCCGTTGGCGGGTGAGCCGACCGTCTCCACCTACCACTCGTACGCCGGGCGGATCGTCACCGAGCACGGGCTGCGGGCCGGGTACGAGCCGACCACCCGGCTGCTCACCGAGGCGTCCCGCTGGCAGCTCGTCGACCTGCTGGTGCGCAACTACGACGGCGACATGTCCGAGGTGGACCGGATGCCGTCCACCATCACCGACGCGGTGCTCGCGCTCGCCGGTGAGCTGGACGAGCACCTGGTCGACCCGGACGAGCTGGCCGGCTGGACCGGTCGCTTCTTCGCCGAGGTGCAGTCCCGCCCCGGCCGGGTCTACGCCGACGTGCGCAAGGCGCTCCAGCTCCAGCGGACCCGGCTGAAACTGCTGCCGCTGGTCCGGGCGTACGCGCGGCGCAAGGACGACTTCGAGGCGATGGACTTCGCCGACCAGCTCGCCCGCGCGGCCCGGGTGGCCCGCGACCATCCGGGCGTCGGCGTGATCGAGCGGGACCGGTTCCGGGTGGTGCTGCTCGACGAGTACCAGGACACCAGCCACGCCCAGGTGGTGCTGCTCAACGCGCTGTTCGGCGGCGGCCACCCGGTCACCGCGGTCGGCGACCCCTGCCAGTCGATCTACGGCTGGCGCGGGGCCAGCGCCGGCACGCTGGACCGGTTCCCCGGCGAGTTCGCCCGTGCCGACGGCACCCCCGCCGAGGTGCTCGGCCTCACCACGAGCTGGCGCAACCGGCCGGAGATCCTCGGCGTCGCGAACGCGCTCTCGGTGCCGCTGCGGGCGGCCGGCGCCCGGGTGCCCGAGCTGCACGCCGCGCTCAGCGTCCGCGACCCGATCCCGCACCGTACGCCGGGCGGTCGGGCCGCCGGCACGGTGCACTGCGCGCTCCTTCCGACGTACGCCGACGAGGCCGACTGGATCGCGGACAGCGTGCTGGCGGCCTGGCGGGGCGCGGCCGGGACGCCGGACGCGCTGCCCGAGCACATTCCGGCCGACCGTCGCCCGACCACTGCGGTGCTGGTGCGGCTGCGCAGCCAGATCCCGGCGATCGAGGCGGCGCTGCGGGCCCGGGGGCTGCCGGTCGACGTGGTCGGGCTCGGCGGGCTGCTGGACACCCCGGAGGTACGGGACGTGGTCTGCACGCTGCGGGTGCTGGCCGACCCGACCGACGGGGCGGCGCTGCTGCGGCTGCTCACCGGCGCGCGTTGGCGGATCGGCCCGCGTGACCTGGTCGCCCTGCACCGACGCGCCCGGGCCATCGCCCGCAGTCGCCGCGAGCTGACCGGCGACGACGGGCCGGAGATCACCGTGGACGTGCTGGACGAGGCGACGCTGGTCGAGGCGCTGGCCGACCTCGGGCCGGCGCAGGCGTACTCGGCGGAGGGGTTCGCGCGGCTGCGGTCGTACGGGATGGAGCTGGCGCTGCTGCGCTACCGGCTGGACCAGTCCCTGCCGGAGCTGATCGCGGACATCGAGCGGAGCATCGGGCTGGACGTCGAGGTGGCGGTCCGGGCCGGTCGGGACGGCGCCGGCGACGCCGGGCTGGCCCGCGCCCACCTGGACGCGCTCGGCGACGTGGCGGCGCGGTTCAGCGGCGAGACGCCCGGCGCCACGCTGGCCGGCTTCCTCGCCTACCTGGCCGCCGCCGAGGACGAGGAGCGCGGGCTGGCGCCGGGCGAGGTCGAGGTGGTGGCCGGCGCGGTGCAGGTGCTCACCGCGCACGCGGCTAAGGGCCTGGAGTGGGACGTGGTGGCGGTGGCCGGGCTGACCCGGGGCGTCTGGCCGGGGCCGGTCCGCAACTCGGACCACTGGCTGGGCGGGCTCGGGGTGCTGCCGTTCCCGCTGCGCGGCGACGCGGACGGGCTGCCCGAGCTGGCCCTGCCGGAGGCGGCGGACCAGCGTGGCGTGGCCCGTGCGCTGGCCGAGTTCACCGACGCCTGGCGGGCGCACGACGAGCGGGAGGAGCGCCGGCTGGCGTACGTGGCGGTGACCCGGCCCCGCCGCCTGCTGCTCTGCTCCGGCTACTGGTGGGGCGAGGGGACGAAGCGGTTCCGCGGCCCGTCGGTGTTCCTGCGGGAGGTGCACGACGTCGGCCTGGCCGGGACGGACGGCCACGTGGTCGACGCCTGGACGCCGGAGCCGGCCGGGGACGCGGTGAACCCGACCACCGAGACGGTGCTGCGGGCCGAGTGGCCGGCCGACCCGCTGGGCGGGCGCCGGCCGGCGTTGACCGAGGCGGCGGCGTTGGTCCGCCGGCACCTCGCCGACCCGGACGCGGCCCGCCGCGAGGCGGCCCTGCTGGCCACCGTCGCCGGGTCGCCGGTGCCGGTGGCCGGGGTCGAGGCGGCGGATCCGGGGGTGACGGCCGACACGCCGGTCGACGATCCGGAGGTGGACCGCTGGCGGCGGGAGGCCGATCTGCTCCTCGCCGAGCGGGCGGAGCTGGCCCGCCGGGCCGAGGCGGTCGAGGTCGAGCTGCCCGGCCAGCTCTCGGTGACCCAGCTCGTGGCGTTGCGCCGCGACCCCGAGGCGCTGGCCTGGACGCTGCGTCGACCGATGCCGAGCGCGCCCAGCCCGTACGCGCGGCGGGGCACCGCCTTCCACGCCTGGCTGGAGCAGCGCTTCGGCGCCGACCGGCTGCTGGACGTCGACGAGCTGCCCGGGGCGGCCGACGACGGCGCCGCCCCGGACGAGGCGCTGGCCGAGTTGCAGGAGCGTTTCCTGACCAGCGAGTGGGCCGACCGGGTGCCGGTGGAGGTGGAGGTGCCGTTCGCCACAGTGGTCGCCGGCGTGGTGGTCCGGGGCCGGATGGACGCCGTCTTCGCCCGCCCCGGCGGGCGCTACGACGTGGTCGACTGGAAGACCGGCCGCCAGCCCGCCGGCCGGGAGGCCGAGGCGGCGGCGGTGCAGCTGGCGGTCTACCGGCTGGCCTGGGCGGAGCTGGCCGGCGTGCCGGTGGAGCGGGTCGGCGCGGCGTTCCACTACGTCCGGGACGCGGTGACCGTCCGCCCGACCGACCTGCTCGACGTCGAGGGGTTGACCGCGTTGGTGGCCGCCGTGCCGGAAATTCCGACGTGATCTCCCCGCCGGGCGAGATCCGTGGTACGTTGGTCTCGTTGCAGTTTTGGTTTCCAGAGACTCTGTGTGCGCCTGGCGGATTGTGGCCCCAGGCGCTCTTTGTTGTGTCCGGAGTTCTCCGGGCGGGGCGACCAGCAGCGACAGGCACGCCACGCAGCCCATGCGTGGTGGGCTCCTCTCCGGCCCGCAACACGTGCGGGCCGACCGTTCCGTCAAGGAGACGAAACACATGGCAATTGGCACCGTCAAGTGGTTCAACGCTGACAAGGGCTTCGGCTTCATCACCCCGGACGACGGCGGCGCCGACGTCTTCGCCCACTTCTCGGCGATCCAGACCTCCGGCTACCGGAGCCTGGACGAGAACCAGCGGGTCGAGTTCGAGGTGACCCAGGGCCAGAAGGGCCCGCAGGCGGAGAACATCCGCCCGCTCTGATCTTCGGATCAACCGGCACCACCACCGCGCCCCGCCGGGCGTGGTGCACGGGCCGGCCCGCCGCGCCGCCCTCCCGTACGCGGGAGCTGGCGCGCCGAGGCGGGCCGGCCCGTCCCTTTCGGTTCGTGCTTGTGATCACCGGCCACGCCGGTGACGCGCCGTCGCCCGGCGCCCTTCCTCGACACGTGCCGCCTCGAGGAAGGCTTTCCGCATGACCACGACCATGCCCACTTTCGCCGCCACCGGCCTGGCGCCGGCGCTCGTCGCCGAGCTGACCGCGCAGGGCATCACCGCGCCGTTCCCGATCCAGTCGGCGACCCTGCCCGACTCGCTGGCCGGCCGGGACGTGCTCGGCCGCGGCCGGACCGGCTCCGGCAAGACGCTCGCGTTCGGGTTGCCGCTGCTGCACCGTACGGCCGGCCGCCGGGCGCGTCCCGGCCGTCCGCTCGCGCTGGTGCTGGTGCCCACCCGGGAACTGGCCGCGCAGGTGACCGCCGCGCTCACCCCGTACGCCGGCGCGCTCGGGCTGCGCTGCGCCACAGTGGTCGGCGGGCTCTCGCTGACCCGCCAGGCGGACGCGCTGCGGGCCGGGGCCGAGGTGCTGGTGGCCACGCCGGGCCGGCTGCACGACCTGATCGACAGGGGGTCCGCCCGACTGGACCAGGTCGAGATCACCGTGCTGGACGAGGCGGACCAGATGGCCGACATGGGCTTCCTGCCGCAGGTGACGAAGCTGCTGGAGCAGGTCGCCCCGGGCGGTCAGCGGATGCTCTTCTCGGCCACCCTGGACCGCGGCGTGGACCGGCTGGTCCGCCGCTTCCTCGCGAACCCGGTCACGCACTCCGTGGACCCGGGCACCGCCACGGTCACCGCGATGACGCACCACGTGCTGCACCTGGAGCCGGAGGACAAGCCGGCCGCGCTGGCCCACATCGCCGCGCGGGAGGGTCGGACCATCGTCTTCATCGCCACCAAGCACCGCGCCGACCGGGTGGCCCGTCAACTGCTCGCCAAGGGCGTGCGCGCCGCGGCGCTGCACGGCGGCAAGTCGCAGCCGCAGCGCACCCGGATCCTGGAGCAGTTCCGCACCGGTCAGGTCACCGCGCTGGTGGCCACCGACGTGGCGGCCCGCGGCATCCACGTCGACGGGCTGGACCTGGTGGTCAACGCCGACCCGCCCACGGAGGCGAAGGACTACCTGCACCGGGGTGGCCGGACCGCCCGGGCCGGGGAGTCGGGCACCGTGGTCACGCTGGTCCTGCCGGAGCAGCGCCGGGACGTGGCCCGGCTGATGAGCACGGCGGGGATCAACCCGCAGACCACCCGGGTACGCGCCGGCGACGCGGAGCTGGGCCGGCTGACCGGGGCGCGCGAGCCCTCCGGCACTCCGGTGACCATCGCCGTTCCGCCGCCGGTCGCCGCGCACCCCGCCCCGGGGACGCGGCCCCGCCGTCGCCCGCGCCGACGCTGACCGGACGTTCCGTGCGGTGCCGCTGACCGGCCGTCATGCGGTGCCTCGCTGAGTCGGGGATCAGCGAATGTTCAGTCGGGTGGCCGACTGTCCGGCGCCGTCGCGGCGACGATGCTGGGTCCCGTGGGCCGGTCGGGGGGACCGGCCGGATGCGGGAGGGGCGACCATGGCGGGGGACGCCGGCTCGGGTGGCGGGGCCCGGGAGGTGCTGCTGGTGCTCGCGGTGGCGGGCGCCGGCCTGGCGCTCGCCGTGGTGGCCGCGTTCGGCCCCTGGCATCCGGCCACGGGCGGTCCGCCGGACCGTGGCGCGGCCCGCACCTTCAACCCCGGCTGATCCGTACGGTCAGTCGGGCCTGACGGGGGTCACGCAGGGTGACGTCCGCTGGCGGATGTGCGGCGAAGACGGATATACCTCAGCGGTATAAATATGCCGCTCGGTCATATTGCTCCAGGGGGATGCCTTCTCGGCCAGGCCCCCACCGATCCGTTCTGTCGGCAGCGGGCCACCCATCGCCCTCAGCGACAAGCGCCGTCACCGCCCGGGGCGCGAGCAGCCGGGCGGGGCCCCGGCACCGGGCCCCGCCCGGCCTCCGGGCACCGGCGGACTCAGGGCGCCGGGGCGCGGTCCGCCAGCAGGTCCGCCAGCGTGGTGCGGTCCACCACCAGCGCGATCGCGCCGTCCACCGCCAGCCAGACGTCCCGCAGCCCGGTCGCCACCCCGTGATAGCCGGCCCGGTCCGCGGGCATGCCCCGGACGCTGGTGAGCGCGCCGCCGACTGCGCGCAGCACGTCACCGACGCTGATCTCGGCCGGGGGCCGGCTCAGCGCGTACCCGCCCTCGGTGCCGCGGTGGCTGTGCAGCAGCCCGGCCCGCCGCAGGTCGAGCAGGATCCCCTGGAGGAAGCTGAGCGGGATGTCCTGGCGCTCGGCCAGGCTCGCCGCCTTGACCAGCTCGCCGCCGGGATCCCCGTCGCCGGTGGATCCGGCGTCGGCGACGGCGAGCATGGCCCGGAGCGCGTAGTCGGCGCGCGCGGAGATGTACACGGTGTCAGTTGCCGGCCTGGTCCAGCACGCCCCAGCGGCGGCGGATCGCCTTGTCGGCCGCGCCGAACGCGGTGTCCACCAGCAGACCGACCACCAGGATCACGATCATGATGGCCATCAGCCGGGGCGCCTCGCTCAGCTCGCGGGCGTAGGTGAGCTGCGCGCCGATCGAGGTGCGGGTGGCGATGACCACCAGCAGCTCGCCGGCCATCAGACTGCGCCAGGCGAACGCCCAGCCCTGCTTGAGCCCGGCCACG
Source organism: Micromonospora sp. NPDC018662 (assembly GCF_044391475.1). Lineage (NCBI taxonomy): Bacteria > Bacillati > Actinomycetota > Actinomycetes > Micromonosporales > Micromonosporaceae > Micromonospora > Micromonospora sp. NPDC018662. The sequence continues at coordinate 232,043 of NZ_JBISAC010000002.1, read as the reverse complement.
ATGGCGGGCAGCGCGGCCGGCGCGATCACGTACCGGTAGAGGTTGAGCCCGCGGGCGCCGAGGTTGCGGCCGGCGCGGACCAGCAGCGGCGGCACGTAGTCCACGCCGTGGATGACGCCGTTGGCGACCGACGGCGCGGCGCCGAGCACCACCACGAAGAAGATGGCCTGCTCGCTGAGCTGGAACAGCAGGATGGCCAGCGGGAACCAGGCGATCGACGGCATGGTCTGCAACGCGGTGATCATCGAGCCGAGCGCGGCGCGGAGCACCTTGACCCGGGCCACGCCGAGGCCGAGCAGCAGGCCGACCGCGACCGCGGCGGCGAACCCGACGGCGGCACGACGGGCGGTGGTGGCCAGCCCCTCCCAGAGCGCGGAGCTGACCAGGTAGTGGCCGAGGTCACCGAAGACCACCGCCGGGCCGGGCAGCGCCCAGGGCTCCTTCCAGCCGCTCCAGACCACGGCCTGCCAGAGGGCGATCGCCAGCGCCAGCGCGGCGAACTTGGGCCAGGTGGCGGACCAGAGCCGGCGCAACCGGGACGGGCCCTTCTCCCGGCCGGCGATCTCCAACGCGTCGAGGCCGGAGATCTCCGCGTCGGTGCGGGTCGAACCGGCGAGGGTGTCACTGGCCATGTCGGCCCACCTCCTTGCGCAGCCGGTCGGTGACCTCGGCGGCGATGGCCGAGACCTCCGGCGAGTCGATCCGCCGGGGTCGAGGCACGTCGACCCGGGTGGAGTAGATGATTCGGCCGGGCCGGCTGGAGAGCAGCACGATCCGGTCGGCGAGCCGGGCCGCCTCGCGCACGTTGTGCGTCACGAACAGGACGGTGAGCTTGCGCTCGCCCCAGATCCGCTCCAGCTCGTCGTGCAGGATGTCCCGCGTCATCGCGTCGAGCGCGCCGAACGGCTCGTCCATCAGCAGCACCGGGGTGTCCAGCGCGAGCGTGCGGGCCAGCGCGACCCGCTGCCGCATGCCGCCGGAGAGCTGGTGCGGGCGCTTGCGGCCGAAGTCGGACAGGTGGACCGTGCGCAGCAGCTCGGCGACCCGCTCCCGGCGCTGGTCGCGGGGGAGCCCGCGCAGCTTCAGCGGCACCTCGACGTTGCCCTCGACGGTCGACCACGGGAAGAGCGCCGGCTCCTGGAACATCAGGCCCGGGTTGACGCCCTCGCCCAGCTCGATCGCGCCGCCGCTGACCCGGTCCAGGCCGGCCACCAGGTTCAGCAGCGTGCTCTTGCCGCAGCCGGACGCGCCGACCATGCAGACGAACTCGCCGGGCGCGACGTCCAGCGACACCCCGTCCAACGCCAGGACGGCCTGCTCGCCCTGGCCGTACACCTTGGTCACGCCGCGCAGCGCGACCGAGCCGGTCGCGCTGCGCGGGGTCGTCGTGGTCGACGTCACGGCTGGGTGACCTCGGGCTTGCCCTGCGCCTTCAGCACCTCGTTGAGGTACTTCAGGTCGTAGAGGCCGTTCAGGTCGACCGGCTGGGTCAGCCCGACCGCGACGGCGTGGTCCAGGCCGGCCTTCAGCGAGGACGCGATCGGGTCGTTGGTGAACTCCAGCGTGGTCCAGGCCTGCTTGATCAGCTTGACGTCCAGCGGCTTGCCGGTGATCTTGCCGATGTGCTCGGAGATGGCCTGCTGCGCCTCGTCCGGCTTGGTGTTGACGAACTCGTTCGCCGCGACCTGGCCCTCGACCAGCTTCTTCACCACGTCCGGGTGCGCCTTGAGGAACTTGGTGCTGACCAGCAGGTTGGTGATGACGAACTTCTTGTCCGGCCAGAGGTCGCGCTCGTCGACCAGCACCTTGCCGCCGGCGTTGACCAGCCGGGAGACGAACGGCTCCGGCACCCAGGCGCCGTCGATGGCGCCGCTGCCGAAGGTCTCGACGGTCTGCGCGTTCTCCTGCGGGACGACCTTGACGTCGCCGCCGCCCTCCTTGGTGGTCGCCAGGCCCTTCTCCTTGAGCCAGTAGCGCAGCGCGACGTCCTGGGTGTTGCCGAGCTGCGGGGTGGCGATCTTCTTGCCGCGCAGCTGCTCCACCGAGGTGATGCCGGGCTTGACCACCAGCGCGACGCCGCCGGACGCGGCGCCGGAGACCACCCGGACCGCCTCGCCCTTCGACTTCGAGAAGGCGTTCACGGTCGGGTTCGGACCGATGTACGTGGCGTCCAGCGCGCCGGAGAAGACCGCCTCGATGGCCGCCGGGCCGGCGTTGAACGTCTTCGTCTCCAGCTTGGCGCTGTCGCCGAGCTTCTCCTTGAAGATCCCCTTCTCCACGCCGACCACCGCCGGCGCATGGGTGAGGTTGGGGAAGTAGCCCAGGCGCAGCGTCACCGGGCCGGAGTCACCGGCGGCGTCGCTGTCGTCGCCGCCGCAGGCGGCCGTGGTGCCGAGCGTGGCCGCGCCGACCACGGCCAGGGTGGCCAGCGTGACCAGGCGGCGCAGGGGGAGCCGTCTCATCGAATGTCCAATCCGCAGTATTCCTATTTAGTTGGTAGGAAGAGTGGGGCAGGGAGCCGCGCGGCGTCAAGACCCGTCCCGCATCTGTCCACCGTTCGGCCACGGCACACCGCCGGTGTGGCCGGTACGGAGGCGCTAGTGTCGATCGCGTGCCGACCAGGAGAGTGAAGATCCCAGCCACGAAGTACCCGGTCGAGCGGTTCGCCCTCGACAACGGCCTACGGGTGGTGCTCACCCCGGACCGCAGCGCCCCGGTGATCGGGGTGGCAGTGGTCTACGACGTCGGCATCCGCTCCGAGCCGGAGGGGCGCACCGGCTTCGCCCACCTCTTCGAGCACCTGATGTTCCAGGGCTCGGAGAACCTGGAGAAGCTCGCCCACTTCCGGCACGTGCAGGGCGCCGGCGGCACCTTCAACGGCTCCACCCACTTCGACTACACCGACTACTTCGAGACGCTGCCGAGCAACGCGCTGGAACGGGCGCTCTTCCTCGAGGCGGACCGGATGCGCGGCCCCCGGCTGACCGAGGAGAACCTGCGTAACCAGGTCGACGTGGTCAAGGAGGAGATCCGGGTCAACGTGCTCAACCGGCCGTACGGCGGGTTCCCCTGGCTGACGCTGCCGCCGGTGATGTTCGACACCTTCCCCAACGCGCACGACGGCTACGGGTCCTTCGACGACCTGGAGTCGGCGACGGTGGCCGACGCCGCCGACTTCTTCCGGCACTACTACGCCAGCGGCAACGCGGTGCTGGCGGTCAGCGGCGACATCGACGTGGCCGAGGCGACCGCGCTGATCGAACGGCACTTCGGCGACGTGCCGGCCCGCCCCGCGCCGGAGCGGCCCGACTTCGCCGAGCCCGACCTGACCACCGAGCGGCGCAGCACCTACACCGACGCGCTGGCCCCGCTCCCGGCCGTGGCAGGCGCCTGGCGGGTGCCCGACCCGATCACCGACTTCGCCGGCTACCTGCCCTACGTGGTGCTCGCCGAGGTGCTCACCGACGGCGACGCGTCCCGGCTGGTCGAGCGGCTGGTGCAGCGCGACCGCACGGTCACCGGCCTCGGCGGCTACGTCGGCTTCATGGGTGACCCGTTCGACGTACGCGACCCCACCGCGCTGCTGCTCCAGGCCCACCTGCCGCCCGGCGGCGACGTGGACAAGGTGCTGCGCACCATCGACGAGGAGCTGGACCGGCTGGCCGCCGACGGGCTGACCGACGGCGAGCTGGCGCGTACCCAGGCCCGGATGGCCACCCACCTGCTGCGGGACACCGACGCGGTGCTCGGCCGCGCGCTGGGGATGGCCGTGCTGGAGCAGCAACGCGGCGAACCGGGGCTGCTCAACGAGCTGCCCCGGCTGGTCGGTGCGGTGACCGAGGAGCAGGTCCGCGCCGCCGCCGCCACGCTGCGGCCCGAGCGTCGCGCATCCGTCGAGGTCGTGGCCGGAGGTGCCCGATGAGCGCTACTGCCACCACCGTCCGTCCGCTGCCGGCGCTCGGCCCGAACCGGCGACTCACCGTCCCGAAGCAGGCGGAGCGCACGCTCGGCAACGGCCTCACCGTGATCGCGGTACGCCGTCCCGCCGTACCCCTGGTCGAGCTGCGGCTCTGGATGCCGTTCGGGCGGGCCCACCTGGCCCGCGGCGCGATGCTGGCGCAGACCATGCTGGCCGGCACCGAGGCGCACAGCGCCACCGAGATCGCCGCCGAGCTGCAGAAGGTCGGCGGCGGGCTCTCCGCCGGCGTCGACCCGGACCGGCTGATGCTCTCCGGCGCCGGCCTGGTGACCGGGCTGGACCGGATGCTGGAGCTGCTCGCCGAGGTGCTCACCGGCGCGAGCTACCCGGGTGACTGGGTGGCCACCGAGCGGGACCGCCTCGTCGACCGGATCCAGGTCGCCCAGAGCCAGCCGTCCCACCTGGCCCGGACCGCGCTGCTCAAGCGCGTCTACGGCCGTCACCCGTACGCGACGCAGACCCCCGAGCCCGACCAGGTGCGGGCGGTCCGCCCGGCCGCGCTGCGCCGGCTGCACGCCGAGCGGGTGCACCCGGCCGGGGCGGTGCTGGTGCTGGTCGGCGACGTGCAGCCGGCGCGCGCGCTGGACGCGGCCGAGGCGGCGCTCGCCAGCTGGCGGGGCGACGGTCACGTCGCCGAGCTGCCGCCCGCGCCGCCGCTGGAGCCCGGCCCGCTGCTGCTCGTCGACCGGCCCGGCTCGGTGCAGTCCTCGTTGCGCCTCGCGCTGCCGGCGGTGCCCCGCACCCACCCGGACCATGCCGCGTTGCAACTGGCCAACCTGCTCTTCGGCGGCTACTTCTCGTCCCGTTGGGTGGAGAACATCCGGGAGGACAAGGGCTACACGTACGGGCCGCACTCGCTGGTCGAGCACTCGGTGGCCGGTTCGGTGCTGGTGGCCGGCGCCGAGGTGGCCACCGAGGTGACCGCGCCCGCGTTGCTGGAGACCAGCTACGAGCTGGGCCGGCTGGCCACCGTGCCGCCGAAGCCGGAGGAACTGGAGCAGGCCCGCCAGTACGCGCTCGGCACGCTCCAGCTCGGCATGTCCACCCAGGCCGGTCTCGCGTCGCTGACCAGCGCGTACGCCGGCAACGGGCTGCGGCTGGACTTCCTCGCCGAGCACGCCGCCCGGCTGGCCGCCGCGACCGTGGACGACGTCGCCGAGGTGGCGGCCCGGTACCTCGCCCCGGCGAAGGCGGTCACCGTGGTGCTCGGCGACGCGGCCCGGGTGGCCGACTCGCTCGCCGCGCTCGTCCCCGTGCGCACGGAGGGTGAATCCACGTGACCGGCGAGCCGGCGCCGCCGCTGGCCCGGTCCACGGTGGACCGGGCCGCGCACCGGCGTACCGACCCGGCCTGGCTGGCCGAGGCGTGGGAGCAGGCCCGGGTGCTGGTGCTGGACGCGGCCGACGAGGGTCGGGCCCTGGTCCGGGGCGAGGCGGCCCCGCCGGAGCTGGTCCTGGTCGGTGCCGGCGAGCTGCCCGAGGTGCCCCGCTCGGTGCCGATGTTCCTCGGCGTCGAGCCGGACGGCGTGCCGGTCTTCGCGGTGGACAGCCCGCTGCCGGCGCTGCCCGGCACCCGTCGGGCGCACCTGCGTGAGGTCGGCCACCTGATGACCGACCGGGACGCGGGCCTGTTCACCACCGCGTTGGCGCTGCTCAACTGGCATCTCCGGCACGGCTACTCGGCGTCCACCGGGCAGCCGACGCAGGTCGACGAGGCCGGCTGGTCCCGGATCGACCCGGGTGGCCACCGGACGTGGCCGCGCACCGATCCGGCCATGATCGTGCTGGTGCACGACGGGGTGGACGGCCCGGAGGGCCGCTGCCTGCTGGGCAACAACGCCGCCTGGCCGAGCACCCCGGGCCGACGTCGCTACTCCTGCCTGGCCGGGTACGTCGAGCCCGGCGAGTCGGCCGAGGCCGCCGTGCTGCGCGAGGTCCGCGAGGAGGTCGGCGTCGCGGTCGAGGAGATCGCGTACGTCTCGAGTCAGGCCTGGCCGTTCCCCGGCTCGCTGATGCTCGGCTTCCTGGCCCGGGCCGACGTCGACGAGCCGATCCGGGTCGACCCGACCGAGATCGCGCATGCGCGCTGGTTCAGCCGCCGGGAGATCGGCGCCGCGCTGGCCGGCGAGCCGGTCCGGGTGGACGGCGGCGACCACCTGCTCCTGCCGCCGCCGTCGTCGATCGCGTTGTTCCTGGTGCACCGCTGGCTCGACGGCCACTGCTGACCGGCGCCGGCCCGGGCCGAAGCGTTAAGCGGGGGCCCCGCCTATGCCGTAGGCGTTAAGCGGGGGCCCCTCCTTACGCGGTCCCGGCCCGGACCGTCGTTGCCGCGGCGGTCCCGGGCCGGGAACACGGGCCGTCGTGGCCGGGTGAGGCGTGGAGCACGGCGGGGGAGCCGGTCCGGCCACGACGGACGTCAGCGGTCGGTCATCCGCCGTCCCACCGGGGCGGGCGACCGGGGGTGGACTCCGCGATGGGCAGCACCTTGACCCGGTGCCGGCCGGCGCGGACCGCCCCGACGGCGGAGAGGGCCCGGGCGAGCAGGAGTGCGGCGTCCCGGTTCTCGGCGTGCACGACCTGACGACGTGGTTCCGGCGCGCTGGTCTCGTCCCGTAGGTGGACCCCACCGGCCCAGGCGGCGGCGATGTCGGCGTCGGCGGCGCTGCGGATCTCGGTGCGGACGATCAGGAACCGCATGGTGTCCCCCGGAAGTGGACGGATACGCGGTGGAACTTCCACGTCACTCCAGCGCCATCGTACGCCCGCAGCGCGTCCCAGCAAGTGAAACGGGCCGGCTCGACCGTTCGGATGATGCCAGGTCAGGACGGTTGTCCGGGGTGGACACGAGAGGGGCCGCCGGCGTGACGCCGACGGCCCCCGGGCACGCGCCGGATCAGTTCAGATCGAACTGGCCGTTCTTCGCGCCGGCGATGAAGCCGAGCCAGCCGGCCCGGTTGAACAGCAGCACCGGCCCGCTCGGGTCCTTGCTGTCCCGCAACGCCATGGTCGCCGGCCCGGTGCCGAGCGGCGCGACCTCCACGCAGTTCGAGGTCTGACTACGGGTGCTCTTGCGCCAGGCGGCGCCGGCGAGGGAGGTCGTGCTGGTGCGGATCTCGTTCATGGTGTCCTGCTCCTGGTGAGGTGCTCCGATGGGGACGAGTGACGCCGGCGCCGGAGCGGGGATCACCGTTCCGACGTGAGGCGCCCCGAGTCGCGGCGGCGCTGGGCCGGCGCCGTTGCCGGCCCGTGCGCCACGGTGGACTCGACTGCCGTGCCGGTCGGCCGTCCGGTCGCCTCGGTCAGCCAGGAGAGGGTGTCCGATGCGGAGAGTGCCGACTTGCATAGCCACTTGAACACCACTTTATAGCGATTTAGGGTGTTCACCTCGGTCGACATGACGTCGGTGAACCCACTTTCGATGGCCAACGTCTCCGGATCGAGCGGGTCGGCGAACCGGTAGAGCGAGAACGCGGTCGGTGGGACGTACCAGTCGCCGACCCGGGTGTCCCGGAGCAGCAGGCGCAGCTCCACGTTCCGCAGGTCGGCCAGCTCACACAGGTGGAGGAGCTGGTCCCGCAGCACGTCCGGCGGGCCGGCACGCCGGTCCAGCGCGGCCTCCTCCAGGACGGCGGTGTAGCGGGGCACGTGGGCCAGCAGCGACTGGCGGGCCTGCCGGGCGCCCACCTCGGTCTCCGGGTCCTCCGACTCCGGGTCGCCGGCCTCCTCGGCGACCCGGGTCGCGGACAGGATCCGGTGCCGGGCGTACCCGGGCGTCTGCAGCAGCCCCGGCACCAGCACCGGGTTGTACTCGGAGATCTCCGCGCAGCCCGCCTCCAGCTCGGCGAAGGCGCGCTGCTGCTGGGTCATCACCGGGAAGTTGCGCAGCCAGCCGCGCATGTCGCCGGCCTCGTGGGCGATCCCGGTCAGCTCCGCGCGCAGCTCGTCGGTGACGCCGTAGAGCGTCAGCAGGAGGTCGACGTCGTCCGGGTCGGGCCGGCTGCGGCCGTTCTCCAGCCGGGAGAGCTTGGATGCGGAGGCCCAGCCGACCCCCTCGATGACCTGGTCACCGGTGAGGCCGGCCTGTTCGCGAAGCCGTCGCAGCTCGATGCCGAGGCGGCGACGGCGCAGAAACGGGCCTGGTGCGGCAGGAGGCACGGCGTCCTCTTTCCCGTCGACCGTCGCGAGACGCGACGGTAACTGTATGGAATTCGCCCCCCACGGTCAGTATGGACGGCGCGACCGGTGTCGGCGGGTCCGGCGAGGGCGTGTCACGAGACAAAAAGAGGACTGTGGAGAGCGCCTTCGCGGGCGCCCGCCCCCGACGCGCCCACGGGCGCATCCTGCCGGAGGGAAACCGATGCGCACCGTCCTGCGCCGCCCCGACTTCCGCCTGCTCTTCGCCGCGATGGTGGCCGGCATGGCGGCCGAGTCGATCCTGCTGCTCGCACTCGCCGTCTGGGTGAAGGACCTGACCGGCTCGGACAGCATGGCCGGGGCCACCATCTTCGCCGTGATCGCGCCGATGGCGCTCGCCCCGCTGCTGGGCTGGGTGGTCGACAGCTACCGCCGCCGGCCCTTCTTCATCGCCGCGAACCTGCTCGCCGCCGTGCTCCTCGGCCCGCTGCTCACCGTGCGGGACCGGGGGGACGTGTGGGTGATCTACCTGGTCGCGGCGCTCTACGGCCTCTCCTCGATCACGCTGACCGCCGTGCTCAACGGGCTGATCCGGCACCTGGTGCCGGCCGAGCTGCTGGCCGACGCGAACGGGGCGCTGCAGACCGTTCGCCAGGGGCTGCGGCTGGTCGGGCCGCTCGCCGGGGCCGGCATCTACGCCGCCGTCGGTGGCTGGCTGCTGGTGCTCCTGGCCATGGCCGGCTTCCTGGTCGCCGCCGCAGTGGTCGGGCTGCTCCGGGCGGACGAGAGCACACCCACCCGGTCCGGGCACCGCTGGCCGGCCGGGCTGGGCGCCGGGCTGCGCCACCTGGCCCGCGAGGCGGCGCTGCGCCGGGCACTGGTCGGCTACGGCGCCGCCTCGCTGGTGATGGGCTTCACCGAGTCGCTGATCTTCGCGTACGTCGATCTGGGCCTGCGCCGCGACGCCGCGTTCGTCGGCGTGCTGGTCATGGTGCAGGGGATCGGCGGTCTGATCGGCGGGCTGCTCTCCGCCGCCGTGGTCCGCCGGCTCGGTGAGCTGGGTGCCCTGGCCGCCGGCGTGACGTTCTTCGGCCCGGCCGCGCTGGCGCTGGCGTACCCCCGGCTCTGGCTCGGGGTGGTGGCGCTGCTGCTGGCCGGCGTCTCGCTGCCGCTGACCATGGTGGGGCTGCACACGCTGGTCCAGCGACGGACGCCGCCGGAGCTGCTGGGCCGGGTCACCGCCGCGTCCAGGGCGCTGGTCAGCGGACCGCAGGCGGTGTCCATCGGCACCGGCGCGCTACTCGTCGGCGTCCTCGACTACCGGCTGCTGTTCGTGCTGGTCGGGACCGTCACCACGGGCGGCGGCCTCTACCTCTGGCGGGGACGTCGACTCACCCCGCCGGGGACGGCCGGCCCGGCCCGCGTCCCGGTGCCCCGGCGGCCGCTCGACGACGAGCTGCTCGCCGCCAGCCGCCGGCGCCGGGCGCCCTGAACGGCGACGAGCGGCCGCACCCGGGTTCCGGGTACGGCCGCTCGGGAGCGTGCGCGGGCAGGTCAGCCGGGCAGGGCGGCGAGGTGCTGCTTGACCTGGTTGATCGAGGGGTTGGTCAGGGCGCTGCCGTCGGCGAAGCGCAGCGTCGGCACGGTCTGGTTGCCGCCGTTGACGCCCATCACGAACTCCGCCGCCGCGGTGTCCTGCTCGATGTCGACCACCTCGTACGCGATGCCCTCCCGGTCGAGCTGCGACTTCAGCCGGTGGCAGTAGCCGCACCACGGGGTGGAATACATCGTCAACATGGTCTGGTCCTCCAACTGTGGCTCGCGCCCGGTCCGATCAGGCCAGGCTAACCGCTGCAACGTCGGACGGGGCTGGGATGATTCCCTGTCGTGGGGGTTCACTCAGCGGCGGAACGGGTGCTGGCCGGGCTGGATCCGGAGCAGCGGTCGGCGGTGACCGCCCCGGCCGGCCCGGTCTGCATCCTGGCCGGCGCCGGCACCGGCAAGACCCGGGCGGTGACCTCGCGGATCGCCTACCGGGCGCTGAGCGGCGACATCTCCGCCCGGCACGTGCTGGCGGTCACGTTCACCGCCCGCGCCGCGGCCGAGATGCGCAGCCGGCTCACCGTGATCGGGGTGGGCGGGGTGCAGGCGCGGACGTTCCACGCGGCGGCGCTGCGCCAGGTCCGCTACTTCGCCCCCCGGCTGCTGGCCGGGCGGGCCATGCCGGAGCTGCTGGACAGCAAGGTGCGGGTGGTCACGCTGGCCGCCGCCAAGGTGGGCCTGCGCACCGACCGGGCCGCCGCGCGGGACCTCGCTGCCGAGATCGAGTGGGCCAAGTCCTCCCTGGTCGAGCCGGACGAATACGTGGTCGCCGCGGCCAAGGCGCGGCGCGAGACGCCGTACGAGCCGGCGCGGGTGGCCGAGGTGTTCGTCGCGTACGAGCGGCTCAAGCGCGGCAACGGGGTGATCGACTTCGAGGACATGCTGCGCGCCGCCGTCTGGGGGATCGAGGAGCACCCGGACGTGGCCGAGCAGGTGCGCAGCCAGTACCGGCACTTCGTGGTCGACGAGTACCAGGACGTCAACCCGCTCCAGCAGCGGCTGCTGGACGTCTGGCTCGGCGGGCGCGACGACCTCACCGTGGTCGGCGACGCCAGCCAGACGATCTACTCGTTCACGGGCGCGACCTCGTCGTACCTGGTCGACTTCCCGCGTCACCACCGCGGCGCGACGGTGGTGCGGCTGGTCCGCGACTACCGCTCCACCCCGCAGGTGGTCGGCCTGGCCAACGCGGTGATCTCGGCGGCCCGGGGCGCCGAGGCGCGGCTGCGGCTGGAGCTGCACGGCCAGCGCCGGCCCGGCCCCGAGCCGGAGCTGCGGATCTTCACCGACGAGCCGGCCGAGGCCACCGCCGTCGCGGCCCGCTGCCGGGCGCTCGTCGCCGGCGGCACCCCGGCGCGGGAGATCGCGGTGCTGTTCCGCACCAACGCGCAGTCCGAGGCGTACGAGAAGGCGCTCTCCGAGGCCGAGGTGCCGTACGTGCTCCAGGGCGCGGAGCGGTTCTTCGAGCGGCCCGAGGTGCGCCAGGCGATGGTCGCGTTGCGCGCCGCCACCCGCTCGGTGCCCGGCGAGACGCCGCTGCCGGCCGCCGTGGTGGAGGGGCTCGCCGCGGTCGGCTGGGCACCCGACGCGCCTCCGGCCGGCGGCGCCGCGCGCGAGCGCTGGGAGGCACTCGCCGCGCTGGTGCAGCTCGCCGAGGAGTACGCGGCCACCCCCGACATCGAGCCGATCGGGGAGGCCGCGGCGGTCGAGCGGCAGGTGACGCTGACCGGCTTCACCGAGGAGCTGGCCCGGCGGGCCGCCCAGCAGCACGTGCCCACCGTGGACGGCGTCACGCTGGCCTCGCTGCACTCCGCGAAGGGCCTGGAGTGGGACGCGGTGTTCCTGGTCGGGCTGGCCGAGGGCACGCTGCCCACCACGTACGCGAAGACTCCCGAGCAGGTCGAGGAGGAGCGGCGGCTGCTCTACGTCGGCATCACCCGGGCCCGGGAGTGGCTCTGGCTGTCGTACGCGACGGCGCGTTCACCAGGTGGTCGGGCCCGGCGGCCGTCCCGCTTCCTGCCGCAGCTCGACCGCTCGGGCGGCGGTGAGCGGGCCGGCGGTGGCAGCCCGGCCCGGCGGGCCGAGCGGCGTCGACCGCAGGTGGTCTCCTGCCGGATCTGCGGCGCCACGCTGCTCGCCGGCGCGGACCGGAAGCTGGGCCGCTGCCCGACCTGCCCTTCCGATCTGGACGAGGAGCTCTACGAGCGGCTGCGCGACTGGCGGCAGCGGGTGGCCGGCGCGCAGCGGGTGCCGGCCTACGTGGTGTTCACGGACGCCACGCTCACCGCGCTGGCGGAGCGGAAGCCGGGCCGCATCGAGCAGTTGGTAGCGATCGCCGGCATCGGGCCCCGGAAGGTGGGGCTCTACGGCGACCCGGTGCTCGCCCTCGTGGCCGGCGCCGGGGTGGACGACGTTCTGCCCGCAGAAAACTTTGGAAATCAGTCCGTAAATCGTTTGCCCTCGCCCGAGGGCGAGGAATAGCCTCAGGACACACCACGCGAGCGGCGCCGTTCTGGCTGCTCACGGGGGATGAGTCCATGGTCGGCACGAGGAAAGTCAGGGAGGTGGCACCAATGGAGATCTACACCTACGAGCGTCCGGCGGCGATGCCAGCTGCCGGCGTTCCGCTGTCGGCCGTCCGGGTGGCCCTTGCCGCTCGACCGTCGGCTCCGCAGGTGCACCAGGCCCAGGTTCAGGCCGAGCTGAACCTGACCGTTGCACCGCTGCGCGGAGTCGAGGGGACCAGTGGCTTCACGGGCATGGGCATCGATGGCAAGAAGCGCACCGATGTCCGCGGCGTTCCACCTCGAGGTAGACCGGTCTGATCCATCAGACCACCGGCTCACCTCGAGGCCGCGGAACCCGCTACCGGGATCCGCGGCCTCAGTTTTTTTGCCCCGCCGAAGTACCGAATGCGATCCACGAGATCGAAGTGAGAGAGAGGTGACCGGAGGATGAGTCTGGCGTTGGCCCCACTCGACGTGAGCGTCGAGATGGAGGCGAACCTGCCCTGCCGGAAGTTCGACCCCGACCTGTGGTTCTCCGACTCGCCCGCCGAGCTCGAGCTGGCCAAGTCGCTCTGCGGGGACTGCCCGCTGCGCGTCGAGTGCCTGGCCGGGGCGGTGGAGCGGGCCGAGCCCTGGGGCGTCTGGGGCGGCGAGATCTTCGAGCGTGGCGCGGTCGTCCCGCGCAAGCGGCCCCGTGGCCGTCCGCGTAAGGAGGACCTCGCCCGCGACGCCCAGCTCCGGGTCGAGGCGGAGGCGCGACTGGCGGCCAGCGGGCTGTCCGAGTCGCGTAGCGCCGTCCGGCTGGCAGCCTGACACACCGACGTTCCGAAGCCGACCGACGCCGGTGTCCCTCCACCGGCTGACTGGAAAGAGAAAACCCATGCTGCACCTGCCGAACGGAACCGAGATGCAACTACTCCACGAAGCGTTGTCGAGGGCTCGAATGCGTCGGCCTCAGGCCGGTCGCACCACCACGAGCACTGAGGCAACCCGTTCCGCCCGTACCGTCGCCATGCGGAGTCGTAGCCAGTCGGCACGCGACCTGGGCGTTCTCTAGATCGACACACTGAGGAAGGGGCGGTGACTCCGATGGTCACCGCCCCTTCGGCGTACGCGCGTGGTCAGGCCACCGGCGCGAAGCCGGGCAGCCAGCGTTCCAGGATGGCCCGGTAGGGCGCCTTCGCCTCCAACTGGCAGAGCACCCCGATCGAACCCAACGTCACCCGGTGGATCATCAGGTAGGACGGCGGCAGGTTGAGCTGCCGGCTGAGCTGGTACGCGGGGGAGCGGGGGCTGGCCAGCCGGCCCGCCTCGGCCCGCAGCCAGGCCCGGGTGAACTGGAACTCGTCGACCGCGATCGGCTCCAGCATCGGGCGGAGGAAGTCGAGCACCCCCTGGGCGTCGATCGGCTCGTTCGGGCTCACGAAACCCTCGTCGCGCAGCCCCGCCACCACCCCGTCGGCGTCCCCGCGCAGCGCCAGCGCGGCGATCCGGCCGATCGGCTCGGGCGTGCCCTCCGGCATCCGGGCCACCGCGCCGAAGTCGATCACGCCGAGCCGACCGTCCGGCAGCAGCCGGAAGTTGCCCGGGTGCGGGTCGGCGTGCAGCAGCCCGGCCCGCTCCGGCGCGGAGAGGTGCAGCTCGGCCATCAGCCGTCCGGCCTCGTTGCGCTGTTCCTCGGTGCCCTCCCGGATGATCGTGGACAGCGGGATGCCCTCGACCCACTCGGTGATCAGCACCCGGGGCGCGGCGTCGAGCACCTCCGGGATGAAGATGTCCGGATCGTCCGCGTAGGCGGCGGCGAACGCCCGCTGCGACTCGGCCTCCAGCTCGTAGTCCAGCTCCTCGGTGATCCGCTCGCGCAGCTCGGCCAGGAGCGGCTTGACGTCCAGGCCTGGCTGAATGGCCCGGAACATGCCGCCCAGTCGGGAGAGCTGCTTGAGGTCGGCGAGCAGGGCGTCACCGGCGCCCGGGTACTGGATCTTCACGGCCACGTCCCGGTGGCAGGGGCCGCCGTTCGGCCCGTACCCCGGGTCGCGCCAGACCGCCCGGTGCACCTGGCCGATGCTCGCCGCGGCGGCCGGGGTGTCGTCGAAGGAGACGAACCGGTCCCGCCAGTCCGGCCCGAGCTGCTCGGCCAGCACCTTGTGCACGGTCGCCGCGGGCAGCGGCGGGGCGGCCTCCTGGAGCTTGGTGAGCGCCTGCCGGTAGGGCGCGGCGACCTCCTCGGGCAGCGCCGCCTCGAAGACCGACAGGGCCTGGCCGAACTTCATCGCACCGCCCTTGAGCTGCCCGAGGACGCTGAACAGCTGCTCGGCGGTGCGCTGCTGGATCTCGGCGGAGATGACGTCGGACGCGAGGCCGGTCACCCGCTTGCCCATCCCCAGGACGGTTCGACCGGCGAATCCGAGCGGCAGGGCGGCGAGTTTGGCGGTGCGGGACACGGCGCGGCGCGGGATGTCGGTCACTCGGCCATTGTTACCGACGCGAGGGGCTCGCGGCTGCCGTGCGGCCCGGAGCGGGTGGGGCCGACCGGATCGGGCGACGCCCGCAGCAGCCGCAGGAGGGGTGCGGGGACCACCTGCGGTGCCGGAGACGCCCGGTGCCCCGCACCTCCACCGCCGCGCCGAGCGTCTCCGGTGTGCCGCCGTCGAGCTGGGCCAGCGCCTCGGCCGCCGCGAACGCCGCCGCGGCGAGCCGGGTGGTGGCCGCGCAGGCCGGCTCGCCGCGATCGGTCGCGAGCTGGGCGGCGAGCGCCGGCCAGTCCGGGTCGCGGTCGCCGCGGTGCAGGTCGAGACAGCGCAGGCAGGGGCCGGCGGGCGGGCGGACCAGCGGCCCGACCACGGGTACGCCGCCGCGCAGGTCGAGCAGGAGGTGGGGCTGCCGGCGGCGGGCGTACCCGGTGGCGAGCGCCTCGGCCGGCCGACCCACGCCGAGCTGCACCACCAGGTCGGGTCGGCCCGACCGCAGCGGCGCGGTGGCCGTGCCCGGGGCGCAGCGGCCCAGCGCCGCGCACACCGCCGGGGCCAGCGGCCGACCCAGCTCGGTGCCGGGCAGGCCGGTCCCGACCAGGTCGCCGGCGTGGACCGGGCCGGACAGGTCGGGTATGACATGCCCCACCCCGGCCTGGGCCAGCGCGACGGCGACCGCGGCGCCGAGCCGACCTGCGCCGGTGACCAGCACCCGGGCGGCCCGGCGGCGGCGCAGCAGCCGGGCCGGCGTGCCGGGCAGGTCGGACGCGGCCAGGGCCAGGGCGTCCGCCTCCGCGGTCAACCGGGCCCGGACCGGCCCGGTGAGGTCGCGGGGGAGCAGGGTCTGCGCGGGTACGACCAGACCGGCGGCCCGGAGCGCGTCGAGCAGGGCGCGCGCCTCGCCCGGTGGCACCCGGGCGGCGGTGGCCGCGGCCAGCACGGCGCGTTCGCTGCGGGTGCCGTCGAGCAGGTCGAGCAGCAGGGTGGTGCCCGGGGTGGTCACCTCGACCAGCACCGCCGGGCCGGGCTCCACGCCGAGCTGGAGCGTGCGCCGGTCGCGCCACAGCCTGGTCAGGCCGGGCAGCAGCGTGGGACGGGGGAGTGGAGTTGGATGCGTCACGCCACCGATGGTGACCGTGTCCGTGCGCTCGGTGGCTCGTTGTCCACAGGCGCGGTGCGCCGTGGCCAGCGTTGTCCACAGGAATTCGCCGGTTTTCCACAACCGGCCGGTAACCCTGTCGGATGCGCGACGGGGGAGGGGCGGTCGCAGCCGCCCCTCC
This sequence comes from Micromonospora sp. NPDC018662, assembly GCF_044391475.1. Classification (NCBI taxonomy): domain Bacteria; kingdom Bacillati; phylum Actinomycetota; class Actinomycetes; order Micromonosporales; family Micromonosporaceae; genus Micromonospora; species Micromonospora sp. NPDC018662. The sequence continues at coordinate 216,071 of NZ_JBISAC010000002.1, read as the reverse complement.
CCCGTACGACCCGGTCGGGTCAGACCTTGGCCTTGCCCAGGATGCGGTTCACTGTTGTGCCGCACACCGGGCACTTGCCCTTGGCCATGTTCATGCCGGTCTTCGAGACCTCCACGTGCCCCTCGAAGTCCCGCTTCTCCTTGCACTTGACGCAGTAACCGTTGTAGGTCTGGGCCTGCTCGGCCACGGTAGCCTCCTCGTCTCGTCCGCCGGAGGTGTCCCGGCGGGTTATCCCGGCGACGGGCCACGCGTGGCACCGGCGCCGGGGGTTCTCCGCGATCAGTCTCCTGACCACTGGTTGGCGGACCCTACCCAGGTCTGGGCGGTTCCATGTCAGCTGTACGCCGACTCTGTGAGCAAGTCGACGACGAGAGTGTGCACGCCGGGTAACGTCGGATAAGTGAGTTTCGCAGGGACACGCCGGGTAAATGCGCTCAGATCCCCTTCACGGGCCCCCGCCGTCGGCGGCTCGGCGTAGATCACCTAACGTGACGGGCAGCCGGCAGGTGATGGTCACCTACCGCCGCAAAGAATTTTTTCAGGACTCCTGACCACCAACCGTCACTTTCCGGGCGCGTGTCGTGGTGTTGACACTTGCGGAGCCCTGGTCAGTACGCATTACCTTTCCCTCGTGACAGTCAACCGAGGCTGCGCGGCCCGGTAATGGCCGGGACGCGGAAGCCCGTCGTCGAGGTGCGGCGCAGCCAGCGCCGGCGACGCACGGTGTCCGCGTACCGGGACGGGGAGCGCGTCGTCGTGCTCATCCCCGACCAGTTCTCCCGGGCCGAGGAGAGCGAGTGGGTCGACCGGATGCTGGCCCGCCTGGCCGCCCGCGAGGGCCGGTTCGCCCGCTCGGATGCCGAACTGCTCGCCCGGGCCACCCGCCTGATCGGCCTCTACCTGCCGGAACACGGGGCGACCGCCGAGCCGGCGAGCGTCCGTTGGGTGACCAACCAGAACGGCCGCTGGGGCTCCTGCACCCCGGCCGACCGCACCATCCGGATCTCCCACCGGATCCAGGACATGCCCGACTGGGTGATCGACTACGTCCTGCTCCACGAGCTGACGCACCTGATCGTTCCCAGCCACAACGCCCAGTTCTGGTCCCTGGTCGCCCGCTACCCGAGGTCGGAGCGGGCCCGCGGCTACCTGGAGGGCGTCGCCGCCACCGCCGGCATCCCCTGACCCCGCCCCACCTCACCCCACCCCCACGGTTCGCGCCTGTTTCCGGGAATGTGCGCGCAGCGGGGGCGGGGTGGGGTGGGGTGAGGGCCGGGCGGGGTTAGGGTCGGCGGATGGTGCGACGTGTGGTGGTGGCGTTGCTCGGCCCGGTGACCTGGTCGCCGCCGGGGGTCGAGCCGGCGCGGTGGCGGACCGCCCTCGCCGAGGACGTGGTGGACCTGCTGGCCACGCTGAACGAGGTGGAGACCGCGGTGGCGGTCACCCCGACGGACCGCTGGCTCGCCGACGCGGTGGTCTGGCCCGGCACCGCCGTGCACGAGGTGCCCGAGCCCACCCCGAACGCCGTCTTCGCGACGCTCACCGGCTACGACCAGGCGGCGGTGGTCGCCGCCGACGCGCCAGACGTGCCCGGACTCACCCTCGGCAAGCTGCTCCGGCCGCTGTCCAGCCGGCCGGTGGCAGTCGCCCCGGCGGAGGGGAACGGGCCGGGCCTGCTCGGGGTGGCCGCGCGCCTGCCCGTACCGGAGTGGTTGCCGGCGCTGGATCTCGACACGGCCGTGCCGGGCGAGGTGCGGGCCGCGGCGCCCCGGCCCGGCGACGTGGCGGTGACCGCCGGGTGGCGTCGCCTGCGCGGCCCGGCCGACCTCGGCGCCCTCGACCCGGCGTTCGAGGGCTGGGACGCGACCCGGGCGCTGCTCTCCGGCCACCCGGGCTGACCGCTGGCCCTCGCCGGCGCGGACGGTCCGCGCACACCGGGCGGTCCGTCCGCTCCGGCCTTCATGTCCGCCTACGTGCGCCCGCCACGCCCACCACGCGCTTCGGCTTCCGGGCCGGCCTCAGCCATGTTGCCGGCCCTGTCACACGGGGCTGCCGCGCTTGCGCGTTCATCCCGGTCTTGAGGATCGTTCGCCCCGACCGCGCGGCGGGAGAAGGGCTCGTACTGCCTACAAACTTGATGACGAGGATGGATCGCGACTGCCGGTCCTGGGATCGCCACGGTCCCCGCGAGGCTGCGGGCGGTGAGTCATCGACGCCATCAGGTTTGTAGGCGCTGAGGGGTCTCATCCCCGGCTGGTCGCACGGCACACTGCGGACAGGGCAACGGCGGGGCCGCAGGCTGCGGCGGGCCGGGACGAGCCCGCGGGACGCGGCGGGGCCCGCACGAACATCCGTGCGGGCCCCGACCGACGTGCGGCGTCAGGACTTGCTGTCGTCCTCGCCCGGGGTCGGCTCCTCCGGCGCGCCCGGCGCGGAGAAATCGAAGGTGGCCAGCTCCTCGTCGAGGTCGCTGCCGGTCGCCGCGAACGTCTCCGGGGCGGCGAAGTCGTCCTCCGAGGGCAGCAGGTCCGGGTGGCCCCAGATCGCGTCCCGGCCGGCGATGCCGCGCTGCTCGGTCAGCGCCGCCCAGAGCACTGTCGCCTCGCGCAGCCGACGCGGCCGCAGTTCGAGGCCGACCAGGGCGGCGAACGTCTGCTCGGCCGGACCACCGGCGGCCCGGCGGCGGCGGAACGCCTCGCCGAGGCGTACGACGTTGGGCAGGCGGTCACCGGCCGCGCTGTCCACCACGTGGCACACCCAGCCCTCGACCAGGGCGAGGACGGTCTCCAGTCGGGCCAGGGAGACCTTCTGCGCCGGGGTGTCCTCGGGCGTGAAGATGCCCTCCAGGGCGATCGCCTGCATCGACTCCGGGTCGGTCGGGTCGACCCGGCCCATCGCCTCCTCGATCGCCTCCCGGTTGACCCGGATGCCGGCGGCGTAGTTCTCCACCGCCGTCAGCACGTGCCCGCGCAGCCACGGCACGTGCTGGAAGAGGCGCTGGTGGGCGGCCTCGCGCAGGGCCACGTAGAGGCGTACCTCGTCCTCCGGCAGCTCCAGGCCCTCGCCGTACGCCTTGATGTTGGCGGGGATGAGCGCGGCGGTGCCGGCGGGGCCCAGCGGCAGGCCGATGTCGCCGGCGGAGAGCACCTCGGCGGCGAGCGAGCCGAGGGCCTGGCCGAGCTGGCCGCCGAAGAGCGCGCCGCCCAGCGTGGCGACCATCGACTGCATCGGACCGAGCTGGGCGCGGGCCTCCGGCGGCACCAGGTCGCCCATCGCGCCGACCATCCGGCTGGCCACCGGGTCGCAGAGCTTGCGCCACACGTCGAGCGTCTTGAAGATCCACTCGTTGCGGTTCCAGGCGACCGACGAACGGATGCCGGAGGGCCACGAGGTCGCCGGCTCCAGCCAGAGGTCGGCGATCCGGAGCGCGTCCTCCACCGCGTTGCGTTCGAACGGCGAGACCGCCGGGTCGCCGGCGGCGGCGAGCTGACTCGCGGCCACCTGCCGGGCGAGGTCCCAGTTGACCGGCCCGCTGCCCGGCGCGGACAGCAGGTGCTGCAACTGCGACATGAACTGCTGCATCTGCGCGGGATCGTTGGGGTCTGGTGGTTGCCCACCCGGGAGCGCGAAGCCGAACGGAATATCAGGCACGACGTCTACGGTACGCGGGCCCCGCCGCAGGTCGGGCTCGTCGGCGTTGCGCTGAGGGCGAAGTCCTGCGGTCACCGCGCCGGACGGCGGGGGACGGATCGGTACGCTCTGGCGCATGAGACGTCGTGGCGTGACCGTCCTGCTCGGTGCCCTGCTCACCGCCCTGCTCAGCGTCGGCGTGTTGAGCGTGCCGCTGCCGTACGTGGTGCTCGGCCCCGGCCCGACCGTCAACACGCTCGGCAGTGAGAACGGCAAGGAGATCATCCAGGTCTCCGGCCGCGCGACGTCCACCTCCGCCGGGCAGCTCCGGCTCACCACTGTCGGTGTGCAGCCCACGGTCCGGCTGCGGTCGGCGCTGGCCGGCTGGTTCTCCTCGGACGAGGCGGTGGTGCCCCGGGAGTTGGTCTACCCGCCGGGGGAGTCGCAGGAAGAGGTCGAGAAGCGCAACGCGGAGGACTTCCAGAACTCGCAGACCAGCGCCGAGACGGCGGCCCTGCGTGAACTGGGCTACCCGATCAAGGTGCTGGTCAAGACCGTCACGCCGGGCGGGCCGTCGGCGGACGCGCTCCGCGCGGACGACGTGCTCACCTCGGTCGACGGGGCGCCGGTGACCAGCGCGGCCAAGCTCACCGAGCTGATCCGCGCCAAGCCGGCCGGCACCGCGCTGACGATCGGCTACACCCGGGGCGGCACCCCGGGCACCGCCACGGTGACCAGCCGGGAGCAGGACGGCCGGCCGCGCATCGGGGTCGAGATCGACCAGCAGCAGCCGCACCCGTTCACCCTGAAGATCGACCTCGGGGACATCGGCGGGCCGAGCGCCGGCCTGATGTTCACGCTGGGCATCATCGACAAGCTGGAGCCGGCCGACCTGACCGGCGGGAAGGTCGTCGCCGGCACCGGGACCATCGACGACGAGGGGCGGGTCGGCCCGATCGGTGGCATCGCGCAGAAGCTGGTCGGCGCCAAGGACGCCGGCGCGAAGGTCTTCCTGGTCCCGGCGGACAACTGCGCCGAGGCGGTCCGTAACCCGCAACCGGATCTGCCGTTGCTCAGGGTGGCGACGCTCGACGACGCGCTCAAGGCGCTGGAGACGCTGCGTGCCGGGGGACAGCCGACCCGCTGCTGAGCAGGACCGGTCACCGGCCCCGGGGCGATCGTGACGTGACCTTGACCCGACGTGTTCAGGAACACCCCGTACTCTTGGGTGCCTGGTCGGAGCCGATCACATCAAACGTGCGGAGCCAATAGTGGTCATGCGTAGCAGTCCCCTGCCGAGGATGAGCCGACGCGGACGCGTCACCATCGGGGTCCTGGTCGGGGTGTTCGTGTTGTTCACCCTGCTCGGGTGGGGGGTCAACGCGTGGACCGACTGGCTCTGGTTCGACGAGGTCCGGTACACCCAGGTCTTCACCGGCGTGCTCGCCACCCGGCTGCTGCTGTTCCTGGTGGTCGGCGTGGGGATGGCGGTGATCATCGCCGGCAACCTCTGGCTGGCGTACCGGCTGCGGCCCCGGATGCGTCCGCACTCGGCCGAGCAGGCCACGCTGGAGCGCTACCGGATGCTGCTGAGCCCCCGGCTCGGCACCTGGATCGCGCTGGTGTCCGCAGTCGTCGGGCTCTTCGCCGGGCTCTCCGCGCAGACCCGGTGGGCCCAGTGGCTGCTGTTCCGCAACGGCGGCGACTTCGGCGTCAAGGACCCGGAGTTCGGCGTCGACGTCGGCTTCTACGTCTTCCAGCTCCCGTTCTGGCGCTACGTGCTCGGCGTCGGCTTCACCGCTGTGGTGCTCGCCCTGCTCGGCGCGCTGGCCGTGCACTACATCTTCGGCGGGGTGCGCCTCCAGGGCGTCGGGGACCGGATGACCAATGCCGCCCGCGCCCACCTGAGCACGCTGGTCGCCGTCTTCGTCCTGCTCAAGGCCGTCGCGTACGTGCTGGACCGGCGCGCGATGCTGCTGGAGTACAACGAGGGCGCGAAGCTCTACGGCGCCGGCTACGCCGACGTGAACGCGCTGCTCCCGGCGAAGGAGATCCTCGCCTGGATCTCCGTCCTGGTGGCCGTCGCGATCATCGTGTTCTCCAACGCGGTGATGCGGAACCTGGTCTGGCCCGGCATCTCGCTGGCCCTGCTCGGCGTCTCCGCGGTGGCGATCGGCGGCATCTACCCGTGGGCGGTGCAGACGTTCGAGGTGAAGCCGAGCGCCCGGGACAAGGAGGCGCCGTACATCGAACGCAGCATCAAGGCGACCCGGTCCGCGTTCAGCCTCGACGGCACGAAGACCACACCGTACGCGGCCAGCAACCTGGTGCCACCCGCCAACCTGTCCACCGACACCTCGGTGGTGTCGAACATCCGGTTGCTCGACCCGCAGCTCGTCTCCGAGACCTACACGCAGCTCCAGCAGGTGCGTGGCTTCTACGACTTCGGCTCGAAGCTGGACATCGACAGGTACGCGGTCAAGGACAAGACCTCCGACTACGTGGTCGGCGTCCGGGAGATCAACTACGGCGAGCTGACCGACCAGCAGAGCAACTGGATCAACCGGCACACCGTCTACACCCACGGGTACGGCCTGGTGGCCGCGCCGGCGAACCAGGTGGTCTGCGGCGGGCAGCCGTACTTCGTCTCCGGCTTCCTCGGCGAGAAGGCGCAGGAGGCGTGCTCCTCGCCGACCGAGGAGATCCCGGCCCAGCAGCCGCGGATCTACTACGGCGAGCGGATGGAGCCCGACGACTACGCGATCGTCGGGCAGAACGGCGACCGCAACGTCGAGTTCGACCGGCCCACCCAGACCGGCGGCGAGCAGTACTACACCTACAGCGGCGAGGGCGGCGTCAAGATCGGCTCGTTCCCCCGGCGGCTGCTCTACGCGATCAAGGAGCAGGAGTCCAACTTCCTGCTCTCCGAGGCGGTCAACGAGAACTCGAAGCTGCTCTACGTGCGTAACCCGCGCGACCGGGTGGAGAAGGTCGCCCCGTTCCTCACCCTCGACGGCGACCCGTACCCGGCCGTGGTGAACGGCCGCGTGCTGTGGATCATCGACGGCTACACCACGGCGGCGACCTACCCGTACGCCGAGCGGGTCAACCTCCAGGCGGAGACCGCCGACGAGCTGACCGGCCGGGGCACGTTCCAGCTCGCCCGGGAGAACGTCAACTACATCCGCAACTCGGTGAAGGCGACTGTCGACGCGTACGACGGCACGGTCAAGCTCTACTCGTACGACGACACCGACCCGGTGCTGAAGGCGTGGAACAAGGCGTTCGGCGGCGACGTCGTGCTGCCCAAGGGCGACATCCCGGCGGAGCTGGCCGAGCACTTCCGCTACCCGGCCGACCTGTTCAAGGTGCAGCGCAACCTGCTCACCAAGTTCCACGTCACCGACCCGGGCGACTTCTACTCCGGCCAGGACTTCTGGCAGGTGCCGAACGTGCCGGACGCGCCGGACAGCGGGCAGAAGCAGCCGCCCTACTACCTGTTCACCCAGTTCCCGGGGCAGGACGGGCCACGCTTCCAGCTCACCTCCGCGGTCACCCCGAACGGGCGGCAGAACCTCGCCGCGCTGGTCTCCGGCTCGTACGTGGACGGGAAGCCGCGACTGGAGGTGCTGGAGCTGCCGGATCAGACCCGGATCTCCGGTCCGACCCAGGTCCATCAACAGATGACCAACAACGGCGACATCCGGCAGCAGCTCAACCTGCTCTCCTCCAACCAGGCCCAGGTGCAGTACGGCAACCTGCTGTCGTTGCCGTTCGCCGACGGGATGCTGTACGTCGAGCCGGTCTACGTGAAGAGCAGCAGCCAGGACGCGTACCCGCTGTTGCAGAAGGTGCTGCTCTCGTACGGTGACGGCGGCTCGTACGTGGTGCTCGCCAACAACCTGAGCGACGGCATCAAACAGTTGGTCGAGCAGGGCAAGCGGGCGGGGTCCGGCACCCCGCCGCCGAGCGACGACGGCAACACCCCACCGCCGACCGGCGGCAACAACACGCCGCCGCCGCTCACCGGCGAGCTGGCCGACGCGGCCGGCAAGGTGCAGACCGCCATCGCCGAGGTCAAGGCCGCACAGACGTCCGGTGACTTCGAGCGGTACGGGCGGGCGCTGAAGGCGCTGGACGAGGCGATGACCGCGTTCCAGCAGGCTCAGGCGGCGGCGAACGGGTCCGGCAACCCGGCGCCCTCGGGCAGCGCCTCGCCGTCGGCGCCGGCCTCGGCCTCGCCGTCACCGAGCAACTGACGTCGAGCGACGACACTCCGAGCCCGTGCTCGGTGGCCCCAGCGGTCACCGGCCACGGGCTCGGGTCGTGTCGGGCACCCGTTTTGCGCCTCGTCGGGCCGGTGCGCTAGGGTTAACGAGCCGACGCGGGGTGGAGCAGCTCGGTAGCTCGCTGGGCTCATAACCCAGAGGTCGCAGGTTCAAATCCTGTCCCCGCTACGAGATCGTGAAGGCCCCGGAGTTCGCTCCGGGGCCTTCGCCGTTCCCGGCTCCGGCCCGGCTGCCCGGTGGTGGTCATCTCGCCGGTTCGGCGAGGTGACGGGGGTGCGCCGGCGGGATCGGGGACCCGGCTGATCTCCACGATCTGGATGCGATAGGCTGTACACATACCGACGCGGGGTGGAGCAGCTCGGTAGCTCGCTGGGCTCATAACCCAGAGGTCGCAGGTTCAAATCCTGTCCCCGCTACGTGATCGTGAAGGCCCCGGAGTTCGCTCCGGGGCCTTCGCCGTATCCGGATCTTTCCGTCCCGTCCGGCGTGCCCCGGTTGCGCGCCTCGGCGAGGATGGGGGCATGGCTGGATGGAACAGATGGTGGGGCCGCCTGAGCGCGGTCATCGGTACGGTCGTGCTCTCGGTCTTCGTACCGGTTGCGGCCTGGGCGTCGACCGGGACCGGTGAGGTCGTGGTGGAGGCCGCACGACGGCGTTCCCGGGGTGGCGGCTTCGGGGTCCTCGGCCTGCTCTGCTGCCTGGTGGTGGTCGGTGGGATCGTGCTGCTGGTGCTGATGTTGATGAGGAACCGGCGGAACCGCCCGCCACGCTGACGCGCCGCGCCGGTGTCGCCGCGCCGGTGTTAAGCCGGGCCCCCGCCTCTACCGAATGCGTTAAGCGGGGGCCCCGCCTTACCCGTCAGCCGGCGAGGGCGGCGTTCGCGCGGGCCATGAACCGCGACGTCGCGCTGCGGGCCCCGGCCCGCTTGCCCCGGATGCTCTCCGCGGCGTCGATCAGCAGGGTCCGCACCGCGGCGTGCCCCTTCGGCGGCGGCGCGGGCGCCGGGCCGGCCAGCTCGTCCAGCTCCACGCCGAGGGCCGCCACCCGCTTCTCGGCCCGGTCGGTCACGTCGGCGGCGACGTACGTGCGGACCTGCGTGCTGGGGTTCAGACCCCGTTCCAAGCCGAGGATCCGGCCGGCCGCCACGTTCGTGGTCAGGAAGTCGAGCACGTCCACCACCACACCCGGGTGGCGGGTCCCGCGGAAGCCGGCCCAGTACATCGACGCGCGGGGCCACTGCGCGGCCGGCGCGCCGGGGAAGGCGACCGCGCTTAGTTCGTCCTCGGTGAGGCGTTGCAGCTCCGGCAACTGGTGCGACCAGGCGAAGGACGCCGCGGCGTGCCCGGTGACCACGAGCTGACGGGCCAGCTCGCCGCTGTCCGCCTGCTCCACCAGGGCGGCGCTCGGGGTGGCCCGGTCGAAGCGGGCGACCTCCCAGAACTCGAACCAGTCGAGCAGTTCGGCCGAGCTGAAGCCGAGCTGCCGACCCTGGTACAGCTCGCTGCCCTGGCCGCGCAGCCAGAGCCAGAGCGCCCGGTAGTCGCCGGAGGGATCCATGGTGCCGGCCACCCGGTTGCCGGAGGCCCGGGTGACACGGGCGGCCCAGCGGGCGTACTCCTTCCAGGACATGCCGGTGCGCGGCTCGGGCTCGTCCAGCCGGCGCAGCAGGTCCCGGTTGAAGACCAGCGCCGCGTTGGTCTGCGCGGCGGGCACCGCCACGGTGCGCTCGTCGACCCGGCCGTAGCGGGCCAACTGCTCCGGCAGGCCGCGCAGGTCGAGCCGCTCGTCGGTGGCGTAGCGGGTGAGGTCGAGCAGGATGTCCCGGCGGTCGTACTCGGTGAGCAGCGTGTCGTCGATCTGGAACAGGTCCGGCACGTTGCCGCCGGTGGCCTGCGTGGCGAGCCGGTCGTAGTAGCCGTTCAGCCCCTGCCAGGTGATCCGGAAGCTGACCCGGGGGTGCTGCTGGGTGTAGAGGCGCAACGCCTGCTCGGTGGCCTGGGCCCGACGGTTGCCGCCCCACCAGAACACCGACAGCTCGATCGGGCCGTCGTCGGCCGCGGCCTCGTCGTCCCCCGGGCTGCAGCCGGCCAGCCCGCCGCTCAGCCCGCCGGCGAGCAGCGGCAGGCCGGTGAGCGCGCCGAGGAACCGCCGCCGGTCGAGGCCGGGACGGGGTACGGACCACTGAGCGCGCACGGTCTCTCCGAAGGTGGGTGGACGGATCATTCCATCGGCCCCGGCCGGGGGTGTCAACGCCGGGCGGGACGGCCGGTGGGCGCGCCGGTCGACGCGCCACGCCCATGGTGTACTTAGCGCCGTGGAACTTCTGCACTCGGGCAAGGTCCGGGACGTCTACGCCGACGGCGCGGACCTGATCCTGGTCGCCTCCGACCGCGTCTCCATCTACGACGTGGTGCTGCCGACCCCGATTCCGGACAAGGGCCGCCTGCTCACCGCGCTGTCGCTGTGGTGGTTCGAGCAGTTGTCGGACCTGGTGCCGAACCATGTCCTCTCCGCCACCGACGTGCCGGCGGAGTTCGCCGGCCGGGCGATCCGGTGCCGGCGGCTGGAGATGGTGCCGGTCGAGTGCGTGGCCCGGGGCTACCTGACCGGCGGCGGCCTCGCCGAGTACGAGCGCACCGGCGCGGTCTCCGGCGTGTCGCTGCCGCGGGGGCTGGTGGAGGCGTCGATCCTGCCCGAGCCGATCTTCACCCCGTCGACCAAGGCGCCCAAGGGGGAGCACGACGAGCCGATCACCTACGACCAGGTGGTCGACAAGGTCGGGCCGGAGACCGCGGAGCGGCTGCGGGCGATCACCATCGACGTCTACCGGCGTGGCGCGGAGATCGCCGCCGACCGGGGCATCCTGATCGCCGACACCAAGCTGGAGCTGGGCTGGACGCCGGACGGCACGTTGATGCTCGGCGACGAGCTGCTGACCTCCGACTCGTCCCGGTTCTGGCCGGCCGAGTCCTACCAGCCGGGTCGGGCCCAGTTCTCCTTCGACAAGCAGTACGTGCGGGACTGGGCCGTGGAGAGCGGCTGGGACAAGCGCCCGCCGGCGCCGGAGGTGCCCGCCGACGTGGTCGAGGCGACCCGGGCCCGTTACGTCGAGGTCTACGAGAAGCTCACCGGCAACCGCTGGAGCTGACCGCGACGGCGCGCGGACCGCACCGGATGGTCGTCTAGTCTCGTCCGCATGTCGACGAGGCTCGTGCAGATCACCATGAAGGCCCGGGACGACGCCGCGCTGGGTGCGTTCTGGGCCACGGCGCTCGGCTGGGGGATCTCCAGCGAAGGGCCGGGCGTGACCAACCTCGAACCCGAGGGTTTCGGCTATCCCGACCCGGTCGCCGTCTGCGTCGACCTCGTCCGTTCCGCGGAACCCAAGGTCGGAAAGAACCGGGTGCACGTCGACCTGGCCACCACGTCGGCGGCCCACCAGGCGGAACTGGTCGCGCGCCTGACGGAGCTGGGCGCGACGCCCGTCGACATCGGCCAGGGTGACGTCCCGTGGACGGTGCTGGCCGACCCGGAGGGCAACGAGTTCTGCGTGCTGGAGCCGCGCCCGATCTACCGGGACACCGGGCCGATCGCGGCGATGGTGGTCGACTGCGCGGATCCGCGGGAGATGGCCCGCTTCTGGGGCGAGGCGACGGACTGGACCGTGCACGAGGTGACCGACCAGCACGCCTCACTGCGTTCGGCCGCAGGCGTCGGCCCGTACCTGGAGTTCGTCCGCAACCCCGACCCGAAGACCGGGTGGAACCGGGTGCACCTCGACGTCCGCCCCTACCCGGGCGCCGACCTGGCGGCCGAGGCGGCCCGCCTGGAGACGCTCGGCGCGACCCGCGTCGACCTCGGCCGCGCCGACATCCCATGGACGGTCCTGACCGACCCCGAGGCCAACGAGTTCTGCCTCCTCGCCCCGGCCTGACGCCGCCAGCGCCCGCGATCTTGCACTTTCGGCCTGCGATCCGTCCAGAATGGTGCGAAAAGTCGGGGCAGCAAGTGCAAGATCGCGGGGGAGAGGGGCTAGGGCACGGTCTTGCCGAGGGAGAGGCCGGCGTCGGTGTAGCCGTGTTGGCGGTAGAAGCGCACCGCATCGGCGTTGCGGTGGTGGATGCCGGCCGACAGGTACGTGATCCCGCGGCTGCGTGCCCACCGTGCGGCAGCCGCCACCAACGCCGAGCCCACCCCGAGCCCTCTGGCGTCGGGCAGCACAACGGTGTGGACCTGCGCCGACGGTTCCGGCCGCAGGATCTGGTGCTCCGGCGGATCGGCGCACCGCAGCACCTCGACCATCCCGACCACCCGGCGGTCGTGGGTCTCGGCGACGAGGACGGCGTCCCGCCCGGCCTCGTCGGCCAGCACGGCCGTGAAGTGGCGCACCACGGCGTCACGCTGCGGAACGCGGTAGGTGCCGGCGTCGAGAGCACGATGCGTCCGAGCATTGGCCAGGCGTAACTCCACCAGTGAGGCGACATCCGCCACGCTCGCTGGCCGAACCGTCAGCCGGGTCCCCAACCTCTCCGGGCCGGACACCTAGTCCACCCAGTCCAGGGTGCGCCGCACGGCCTTGTGCCACTGGTGCAGCTCGTGGTCGCGGTGGGCCGGGTCCATCGCCGGTTCCCACTGGGCGTCGGAGCGCCACTTGTCCCGCAGCGTGTCCAGGTCGGGCCAGAAGCCGACCGCCAGGCCGGCCGCGTACGCGGCGCCGAGGCAGGTGGTCTCCGTGATCCGGGACCGCACCACCGGCACGTCGAGCACGTCGGCGAGGAACTGCATCAGCAGCGTGTTGCCGGTCATCCCGCCGTCCACCCGCAGCCGGCGCAGCGCCACGTCGGAGTCGGCGTTCATCGCGTCGACCACCTCGCGGGTCTGGAAGGCGGACGCCTCCAGCACCGCCCGGGCCAGGTGGCCCCTGGTGATGTAGCCGGTCAGGCCGGCGATCACGCCCCGGGCGTCGCTGCGCCAGTGCGGCGCGAACAGGCCGGAGAAGGCCGGCACCACGTAGCAGCCGCCGTTGTCGTCGACGGTGCGGGCCAGCTCCTCGACCTGGGGGGCGGTGGAGATCAGGCCGAGGTTGTCGCGCAGCCACTGCACCAGTGAGCCGGTGACCGCGATGGCACCCTCCAGCGCGTACGCGGCCGGCTGGCCCTCGATCCGGTAGGCCACGGTGGTGAGCAGGCCGTGCCGCGACGGCACCGGGCTGGCGCCGGTGTTGAGCAGCAGGAAGCTGCCGGTGCCGTAGGTGCACTTGGCCTCGCCGGGCCGGAAGCAGGTCTGCCCGAACAGCGCGGCCTGCTGGTCGCCGAGCGCGCTGGCCACCGGCACCCCGGCCAGCACGCCCTCGGCGGTGCCGTAGACCTCGGCCGAGCAGCGGATCTCGGGCAGCATCGCGGCCGGGATGCGGAGCGCGTCGAGCAGCTCCGGGGCCCAGTCGAGCGTTTCCAGGTCCATCAGCAGGGTGCGGCTGGCGTTTGTCACGTCGGTGACGTGCCGCCCGGTCAGCTTCCAGATGAGCCAACTGTCCATGGTGCCGAACAGCACCTCGCCGCGCTCGGCGCGCTCGCGCAGCCCGTCGACGTGGTCGAGCAGCCACCGCAGCTTCGGGCCGGCGAAGTAGGTGGCGAGCGTCAGACCGGTGCGGGCGCGCAGTCGCTCCTCGTCGTACGCCTCGGCCAGCTCGCGCAGCAGCGGGCCGGTGCGGGTGTCCTGCCAGACGATGGCGTTGGCGACCGGCCGGCCGGTGGCCCGGTCCCAGACGACTGTGGTCTCCCGCTGGTTGGTGATGCCCACCGCGGCCAGCTGCTCCGGGCCGAGGTCGGCGCTCGCCAGCGCCTCCCGGACCACGTGCTCCACGTTCGTCCAGATCTCCTCCGCGTCGTGCTCGACCCAGCCCGGTCGCGGGAAGATCTGCCGGTGTTCGCGCTGGGCCACGGCGACGATCTCGCCGGCGGCGTCGAAGACTATGCACCGCGAGGAGGTGGTGCCCTGGTCGATGGCGGCGACGAACTCTCCGGTCACGCAGGCACCGTACCCGCCGGGAGCGTCCACCGTCTGCCTCCGATCGACCCGTACGATCAGCAGACGTGCGTGACATTGCCGTGTTCAGCGGGACCGCCCACCCGGACCTCGCCGCCGAGATCTGCGCCCACCTCGCCGTTCCGCTGCACCCGGTGCGGGTGTCCCGGTTCGCCAACGACTGCCTCGAGGTGCAGTTGCAGGCGAACTGCCGGGAGCGGGACGTCTTCCTCATCCAGCCGCTGGTGCCGCCGGTGCAGGAGCACCTGGTCGAGCTGCTGCTCATGATCGACGCGGCCCGGGGCGCGTCGGCCGGCCGGATCACCGTGGTGCTCCCGCACTACGCGTACGCCCGGTCGGACAAGAAGGACGCGCCGCGCATCTCCATCGGCGGGCGGCTCGTCGCCGACCTGCTCACCTCGGCCGGTGCGCATCGGGTGCTGGCCCTGACGCTGCACTCGCCGCAGGTGCACGGCTTCTTCAGCGTGCCGGTGGACCACCTGCACGCGCTGCGCGAGCTGGCCGCCCACTTCCGCGGGTACGACCTGAGCAACACGGTGGTGGTCTCGCCGGACCTGGGCAACGCCAAGGAGGCGGCGGCGTTCGCCCGGATGCTCGGCACCCCGGTGGCGGCGGGCGCGAAGCAGCGGTTCAGCGACGACCGGGTGCAGATCAGCACCATCATCGGGGACGTGGCGGACCGGGACGTGATCGTGCTGGACGACGAGATCGCCAAGGGCAGCACGGTGGTCGAGCTGATCTCGCACCTGCGCCAGCGGCAGGTGCGCTCGATCCGCCTGGCCTGTACGCACGGTCTCTTCTCCAGCGGCGCGTTGGAGCGGCTGAGCGCGCAGGACGGCGTGCTGGAGATCGTCTGCACCAACACGGTGCCGATCCCGGCCGAGAAGCGGGTGCCGAAGCTGGAGGTGCTCTCGGTGGCGCCGGCGCTGGCCGAGGCGATGCGGCGGATCCACAACGGCGAGTCGGTGAGCGCGCTCTTCGGCTGAAACGCCGGGGCGGCCCGGTGGCCGGTCAGCCGTCCAGCGGGCGGGTGGCGGGTTGCGGGGTGGTCAGCGCGGCGGTGATCCGGACGACCGTGCCGGCGTCGCCGGTCTCGACCTCCATCGTGTCGCTCAGCTCCCGGGCCAGCCAGAGGCCCCAGCCGCCGGCGGTCTCCGGGGCCGGCCGGTCGCGGTCGTGCAGCCGCCGTTCGCTGATCCCGTGCCCGTGGTCGGCGACCTCGCAGATCAGCTCGCCGTCGCGACGCCACAGCCGCAGCCGGCCCCGCCCGCCGCCGTGCCGGACCGCATTGGTGATCAGCTCGTTGACCGCCAGCACGAAGTCGTCCAGCCGCTGGCCGGCGAGCCCGGCGGCGTGCGCGCAGGAGGTGACCGCGTGCCGCAGCTCGGTCACCTGAGCCTGGTCGAAGGCCTCGGCGATCAGAAGGGAAGGTTCGATGGGCATAACCGTACGCGGTGCGGGGAGTTCTGCGTTTGTCATGACCCTGTCCCGGCGGTGCTCCTCGACGACTTTCGCGGCTTTTCCACCGTACGTCAGGGTTTCTCGACCCGCACCCGCCGGCCCGCGCGAGACCGACTGTGGCAGGGTGACGCCCATGCCGTCGTCCCCCGGCCTGGTCGGCCCGTTCTGGCGGTCCATCGCGGTGTTCCGGTTCGCCTCGCTGGCCTACGTCGGGGTGCTGGTGCTGCGCGACGGCAGCCAGTACGCGCACCCGGTGGCCGCCGGCGGCGTCCTGCTGGGCATGCTGGCCTGGAGCGGCGTGACCGCGGCCGGCTACCGGCGTCCGGCCGGGCGGCGCTGGCCGCTGCTCCTGGCCGACCTCGGCGTGGTGCTGGGGATCATCCTGGCCACGCCGTGGGTGGTCGGCCGGCCGGCGCTCGCCGCCGGTGTGCCGGTCCTGACCTCCGCCTGGCTGGCCGGGCCGGTGCTGGCCTGGGCGGTCTCCGGCGGGCGGCGGCGGGGCACGGTGGCCGCGCTGGTGCTCGGCGGCGCCGACCTGGCCACCCGGGATCCGGTCAACCCGTCCGCGTTCACCGGGGCGATCCTCCTGCTGCTGGCCGGCGTGGTGGTCGGGCACGTGGCCCGGCTGGCGGTCCAGGCGGAGGCCCGGTTGCAGCGGGCGGTGGAGCTGGAGGCGGCCACCCGCGAGCGGGAACGGCTGGCCCGCGACATCCACGACTCGGTGCTCCAGGTGCTGGCGCTGGTGCGGCGGCGCGGCGCCGACCTGGACGGCGAGGCGGCCGAGCTGGCCCGGCTGGCCGGCGAGCAGGAGGCGGCGCTGCGGGCGCTGATCGGCCGGGCGGGCGTCGTGCCGGAGCAGGCCGGCGACGACCGCGACCTGCGTGACCTGCTCGACCGGTACGCCTCGACCGAGGTCCAGGTGGCCGCGCCGGCCACGCCGGTGCCGCTGCCGGCCCAGGCCGCCGGGGAGTTGGCCGCGGCCGTCGGCGCGGCGCTGGACAACGTGACGCGGCACGCCGGCGGGCGGGCCTGGGTGCTGATCGAGGACGAGGAGGAGACGGTGACCGTCTCGGTACGCGACGAGGGGCCGGGAATCCCGGACGGGCGGCTGGCGGAGGCCGCCGCGCAGGGCCGGCTCGGGGTGGCCCAGTCCATCCGGGGCCGGGTGACGGACCTGGGCGGCGAGGTGCGGATCGTCTCCGCCCCGGGCGCCGGCACCGAGATCGAGCTGACCGTGCCGAGGAGCCGTCGATGAGCATCCGGGTGATGGTGGTGGACGACCATCCGATGTGGCGGGAAGGGGTGGCCCGCGACCTCAGCGAGGCCGGCCTGGACGTGGTGGCGACCAGCGGCGAGGGGCGGCAGGCGGTCCGGGTGGCCGCGGCGGCCCGTCCCGACCTGGTCGTGCTCGACCTGCAACTGCCGGACGTCTCCGGCGTGGAGGTGGTCCGCGGGCTGCGCGCCGCGCTGCCCGAGGTGCGGGTGCTCATGCTCTCGGCCAGCGGCGAGCCGCAGAGCGTGCTGGACGCGGTCAAGGCCGGCGCGACCGGCTACCTGGTCAAGTCCGCCGCGCCGGCCGAGTTCCTCGACGCGGTGCGCCGCACCGCGGCCGGCGAGCCGGTGTTCACGCCGGGCCTGGCCGGGCTGGTGCTGGGCGAATATCGCCGACTGGCCGCCGCGCCGCCGGCCCCGCACGACGACGCACCCCGGCTCACCGATCGGGAGACCGAGGTGCTGCGACTGGTGGCCAAGGGGTTGTCCTACAAGCAGATCGCCGAGCGGCTCCGGCTGTCCCACCGGACCGTGCAGAACCACGTGCAGAACACCCTTGGCAAGCTCCAGCTGCACAACCGGGTCGAGCTGACCCGGTACGCCATCGAGCGGGGCCTGGACGAGTGACTCAGTGCGCCGGCGGCGGCTGCGTCTCGTGCACCGCCAGCTCCTCCGCGGTCGCCCCGCCACCGGCCGCGCCGGCGTCGTAGGCCACGTTGTCGGTCTCCTGGTCGGTGTGCGCGCCCTCGTCCGGCTCGACCAGCCGGCCCACCTCGTGGTCGGCGACGGTGCCGAGCTGGCCGTGGTCGTAGACCGAGACCGGGGAGTGCGGGTCGGAGACCGGGCCCGGATCGATCACGTCCGCGTCGAGCTGGGCCTGCGCGGCGGCCTCCTCGCTGTCCGCCTCGGCCGCGATGGCCGGGTCGACCGGGCCGGCCAGCGGGTCGTCGGCGGGACGCTCGTACTGCTCGCGGTCGAGCTTGTAGTCCAGCGACTCGCCGTCGAGCTGCTCCTCGGCCGTGGTGCCGAACCGGTCCACGGCGACCGGCGTGCGGTCGCCGGGGATCTGGGCCGGCTCCGGACCGTCCGCCTCGCGCCCGGTGAGCACGTCGTCGTTGGCGGTCGAGTCGTCGTCGGCGGTGTCGGGCAGGCCCTCCGCCTCGGGGTCGGAAACGGGGGTGGGGTACTCGTCGTCGCGCATACCGGTGAACTACCCACTGCCCCTGCCGCATTAACCGTGAGCGGCAGGGTGGATCGGGAGGAAAGCGGCGAAATCCCGTCTCAGTTGCGGAAGGCGGCCTCGTCCTCGGCGTACAGCACGCACCACACCACCTTGCCGTCGGGCAGTGCCGAGCTGCCCCAGCGGCGGGCCACCGTGTCGATCAGCAGCAGCCCCCGGCCGCCGACGGAGTCGACCGCCGCCGGCCCGGCGAACGCGGGGCGCCCGGCGGAATGGTCGCGGACGGCCACGTGCAGCGCGCTGCCGCGCGGCGCCAGTCGGAGCGTCATCGGCGTCGCGGCGTGCGCCACCACGTTGTTGACCATCTCGGTGACCGCGATGCAGGCCGGCTCCGCCAGCTCCGGCAGGCCCCACCTGACACACCCGTCGGTGACCAGCACCCGGGCCCGGCGGGCGGACTCCGCCACCGGGGGCAGCTCGGCGTCGAGCAGCTCGGGCGGCTCGGGGCTCGGCGGCCCGGCCGGATCGAGCAGCAGCTCGGCGGCGGGCCAGTCGGCGACCTCGACGCGGACCGCGTCGAGCACGCCGCGGACCCCCGGGTCGGGCATGCGCACCCCGGACAGGTCGACCCGCATCGGGCCCGGCCGCTGCCAGCACCGGGCGAGCAGCGCGCCGCGTACGGTCTCGGCCCCGGCCCGGTCGAGCACACCGGTCAGCCTGACCGTCGCGGAGGACTCGTCGGGCTCCACCAGGCAACGCGCGTCCGTCGGCATGATCGTCCCATTGTGCACTCCGGTCGCCCCGCGCGCATCGGTCCGGTCGACGGGACTCATGATCGTTCCGCCCGGGACCGTCGGCTGATCGCCGCGACGGTGCCGACCGCGGTGCCGGCGGCGGCCAGCCCGAAGGCGGCCGTCAGCCGCAGCAACTGGCCGTGCCGGCCGGACCAGCCGTCGGTCCGCGCGCCCGTCGCGTCGGGCGTGAAGACGGTGCCGGCGGCGTCCCGGCGTACGCCGGGGCCGAACTGGGTGCGCGCGGTGTACCAGCCGAGCGCCCGCTCGGCCAACGCCGGGGCGAGTCGCCACTGGAGCCCCATCAACCGGGCCGCGCCGCCCGCGTACGCCTCGCGTCGTGGCCGGCGCAGCAGCCGGACCACGGTCTCGGCCACCAGCTCCGGCGGGTAGACCGGGGGTGGCGGGGTCAGCTCCCGCCCGGTGTGGTTGGCCGCGTGCCGGAAGAACGGCGTGTCGACGGTGGCCGGCAGCACCGTGCAGAGCGAGATCTGCCCGCGCCCGGTCACCCGCAGCTCCTGTCGCACCGTGTCGGTCAGCCCCCGGATCGCGTGCTTGGTGGCGTTGTACGCGGACTGGTAGGGCATGGCCACCTCGGCCAGCACGGACGCGTTGTTGACCAGCACGCCGCCGCCGGACGCGGCGAGGCGGGGCAGCGCGGCGCGTGTCCCGTGCACGGTGCCGAGCAGGTTCACGTCGACCACCCGGCGGAACTCGGCCACCGGGATCTCGTCGAACAGCCCCACCGTGCCGACGGCCGCGTTGTTGATCCAGGCGTCGATCCGGCCGAACTCGGCCACCGCGCGCGCGGCCAGCCGTTCCACCGCGTCCGCGTCGGTCACGTCGGTGGGCACCGCGAGCGCCTGCCCGCCCAGTTCCCGGCAGTGCTCGGCGACGCGCCGCAGCGCGTCCTCGGAGCGGGCGGCCAGCACCACGGCGGCGCCCCGCCCGGCCAACGCGTAGGCGGTCGCCGCGCCGATCCCGCTGGAGGCGCCGGTGATGACGACGGTGGCGTCGGCGAGACTGCGGGTGAGGGGCATTCCCGAGCGGTACCCCCGGACCGGCCGGTCATGCCGATGAGACCGCGCTGATCGGGTTCGGTCGGAACTGCTGTCCCGTCCACGCGACGCCAGGCCGCCGGGCCGATCTGCCAGGTTTGCGCGCACCGACCCCGGGTTAATGGGACGCTCTGATCGGGAGAACCCGCCAGCTAGAACGCATGGAGGTGCACCATGCGCGTCGGCCTTGTCTGTGCGCACGCCGGCTCGTCCACCGACGGTCCCACCGTCGGGACTCAGGAGCACATTGCGCGCGTGGCGGCTGAGCTCGCCGTCCGAGGCCACGAGGTCCGCGTGTACGAACGCCGCGACGCCGCCGCCCAACCGGCCCTGGCCGAACTGGACGGCTACCGTCTGGAACGCGTCCCGGTCGGCCCGCCCGATCCGCTGCCCACCGCCGAACTGGTGCCGTACGTGGCCGAGTTCGGCCGCTGGCTGGCCGACGAGTGGGCCGGCGACTGGACGCCCGAGGTGGTGCATGGACACTACTGGGTGGGTGGCCTGGCCGCCGCCCACGCGGTTCGCGCGACCGACATCCCGGTCGTGCAGACCTTCCACTCGCTCGGCGTCGAGCAGCTCCGCCACCTCGGCCGGGGCTACGCCGGGCCGGGCCAGCGCATCCCGCTGGAACGGGCGCTGACCCGGGCCGTCGACGTGGCGGTCGCCCAGTGCAACGACGAGGTCGACGAGCTGACCCGGATGGGCCTGCAACGCACCTCGGTGGCGATGGTGCCCACCGGGGTGGACACCGGACAGTTCCACCCGGACGGCGAGGCCGCGCCCCGGGACCAGCGGCCGCGCATCCTCTCCGTCGGCGGGCTCACCCCCGGCCACGGCCAGGACGACCTGATCCGGGCGATGCGCCTGGTCGGCGACGCGGAGCTGGTGATCGCCGGCGGGCCGCCGGCCGACCGGCTGGCCGGGCACGCGGAGGCGCGTCGGCTGCGCGAGCTGGCCCAACGGGCCGGGGTGGCGGAGCGGATCCACCTGGTCGGCGCCGTCCCGCACGACCAGATGGCCACCTGGTACCGCTCCGCGGACGTGGTGGCCTGCACGCCGCACTACTCGTCCGCCGGACGGGTGTCGCTGGAGGCGATGGCCTGCGGCGTGCCGGTGGTCGGCTACGCCATGGGCGGCATCGCCGACGCGGTGGTCGACGAGGTGACCGGCAAGCTGGTGCCACCGGGCGACGTCCGCACGCTCGGGGTCACGCTGCGCCGGGTGCTCACCGACAACGCCGGGCGGTTCGCGTACGGGCACGCCGCCGTGGACCGGGTGCGGTGCAGCTACACCTGGGAGCGGACGGCGGCGGCGCTGGAGCGGCTCTACGAGCGGGTGATCGGTCGACGCCGACCGGCCACCCCGGTGGAGCCGACGCCGCCGGTCGAGGTGGTCGCCGAACGCGGGCCGGTCGAGGCGGCCTGAGCCGGCACCACCCCGACGCCGATCATCGCCGGCCCGCGGTCCCGGACGGCCGGGTGGTGGTGCTGCGGTTGGGCGTACCGGGTCAGGCCGACCACGGCGGCCAGCGTGACCAGAAAGCCCAACCCGGCCAGCCACTCCCGGCCGGGCCAGATCTTGTCGCCGAGCAGCAGCACCCCGATGATCGCCGCGGGCACCGCGCCGGCCGCGTCCATCGCGGCCACCGCCGCCGTGGTCGACCCGCGCTGCATGGCCAGGCCGAGCAGGAGCTGGCCGACCAGCGAATGCGCGATCAGCAGGTAGAGCAGCGGGTCACGGACGAACGCCTCGGTCGACTCGGCGGAGGCCAGCGGCCGGGCCGCCACCGCGGCGGCGGAGAACGCCATCCCGGCCAGTGAGCCGAGCACCACCGACCCGGGCGCGCCGTGCAGCCGGGCCGCGAAGAAACCGGACGCGGCGATCGCGCCGAGCGCCGCCACCAGGCCGACCAGCCCGGCGGTGCCGAGCTGCCGGGACGGCGCCGGCTCGGCCGACAGCACCAGCGCGGTGATCCCGCCGAACAGCAACACCAGCAGCCACACCTCGGCGGCCGGCAGGCGCCACTTGAGCACCACCACGCCGAGCACGGCGGTCACCCCCAGCCCGGCCGCCACACTGGCCTGGACCAGGAACAGCGGCAGGTCCCGGCGGGCCAGGAAGGCCAGCACGAAACCGATGATCTGGCAGGCCAACCCGATCAGGTACGTCCGGTGGCCGGCCAGCCGCAGCAACAGCCCCGGGTCGAAGGTGTGGTGCACGGTGGTCCGCGCGGCGGCCACCGACTGGAGCAGGTTGGCGAAGCCGTACGCGACGATCATCGCCGCCAGGAAGCACCAACCGGAGGAGACCACCTGGCGAGGATAGAGGCTCGGGCCCCCTCAGCGCTCGGCCGGCCGGCCGAGCCGACCCAGGATGTCGTCGTGCAGCGGGCCGTTGCTGGCCACCGCGCTGATGTCGGCGGAGCCGGAGCCGCCCGGCGCGGGGCGCCCGGCCAGGTCGGTGAACCGGCCGCCGGCCTCGGTGACGATCGGCACCAGCGCGGCGACGTCCCACAGCGACAGCTCCGGCTCCACCATCACGTCCAGTGCCCCCTCGGCCAACAGCATGTAGCCGTAGAAGTCGCCGTACGCCCGGCTGCGCCAGGTGTCCCGCATGAGTTGCAACACCGCGTCCAGCCGGCCGGCCTGTTCCCAACCGGTCAGCGAGGAGTAGCAGATGCTGGCGTCGGCCAGCGCCGTGACACCGGAGACCCGGATCGGGGTGGCCTCCGCCGGGCCGGGACCGGCGAACGCGCCGGCGCCGAGCGCGCCCCACCAGCGCCGGCCCAGCGCCGGCGCGGAGACCAGACCGAGCACCGGCCGGTCGTGCTCCAGCAGCGCGATCAGCGTGGCCCAGATCGGTACGCCCCGGACGAAGTTCTTCGTCCCGTCGATCGGGTCGACCACCCAGCGGCGCCCGTCCGGGCCGGCGGCGGGCTGCTCGCCGTACTCCTCGCCGAGCAGGCCGTCGGCGGGCCGGTGGGCGGCCAGCAGCGCCCGGATCTCCCGCTCCACGGCGGTGTCCGCGTCGGAGACCGGGGTCAGGTCCGGCTTCGACTCGACCCGCAGGTCGAGCGCGCGGAACCGGGCCGAGGAGACGGCGTCCGCGGCGTCCGCGAGCAGGTGGGCGAGGGCGAGGTCGTCGGCGTACCCGGTCATGGTCGACACGGTAGTGCGGCCCGCCCGGCCGATGCCGGCGGGTGGCCGCCGGCCCGCCGGTCAGGACCCGGCGAGCGGATCGCCCGGGTTGCGTTCGGGCTCGCGCGCGTCGCCCTCGCCGCTGCGGGAGGCCAGCAGCCGCCGGTACGAGGCGAGCCGGCGCGGGTCCGCCTTGCCGGCGGCCACCCAGGCGTCCAGGGCGCAGTCCGCCTCGTCGGTGCCGTGCGGGCAGTTGGCCGGGCAGTCCACGGTGGCCTCGACCAGGTCGGGGAAGCCGTGCAGCAGGCTCTCCGCGGAGACGTGCGCCAGCCCGAAGCTGCGGACGCCGGGGGTGTCGACGATCCAGCCCGGGTCGGCGCCGGCGCCCGGGTCGGGCGGTGGGGGCAGGCGCAGCGCCACCGCGCTGGTCGAGGTGTGCCGGCCCCGGCCGATCGCGCTGACCGTGCCGACCGCCCGCTCCGCCGCCGGGACCAGGCGGTTGACCAGCGTCGACTTGCCCACGCCGGAGTGACCCACCATGACCGAGACGCGGCCGGTGAGCAGCGTGCGCAGGTCGGCCAGGTCGGAGCCGGGGCGGATCAGCACGTACGGCAGCTCCAGCTCGGTGTAGTAGCCGAGCACCGCCTCCGGGCCGGCCAGGTCGGCCTTGGTGAGGCAGAGCAGCGGCTCGATGCCGGCGTCGTACGCCGCCACCAGGCAGCGGTCGATGAACCCGGTGCGCGGCGGCGGGTCGGCCAGCGCGCTGACGATCACGAGCTGGTCGGCGTTCGCCACCACCACCCGCTCCAGCCGCCCCTCGGCGGTGGTCTCGTCGTCGTCGGCGGTGCGCCGCAGCACGGAGGTGCGCTCGGCGATGCGCACGATGCGGGCCAGCGCGCCGGACGCGCCGGAGACGTCACCGACCAGCCACACCCGGTCGCCCACCACCACCGACTTGCGGCCCAGCTCGCGGGCGCGCATGGCGGTGACGACCGGGTCGTCCGGGCCGGCGTCCGGCCGGACGCAGGTGTAGCGCCCCCGGTCGACCGCGATCACGAAACCCTCGACCGCGTCGGCGTGCCGGGGGCGGGTGCGGGTGCGGGGCCGCGACGACTTGCCGGGGCGCACCCGGACGTCGTCCTCGTCGTACTCCCGCCGCCTGGTCGCCAGGACGTCCCCCCGGTTGTCAGTTCTTGCCGGTCACCATCCCCGACCATAGTGCCGGGAACTCCGGCATGGTCTTCGAGGTGCACGTCACGTCGTCGACCTCGATGCCGGGGACGGCCAGCCCGGCCACCGCCGCGGCGTGCGCCATCCGGTGGTCGGCGTACGTCCGGAAGGTCCCGCCGCGCAGCGGGCGGGGCCGGATCTCCAGGCCGTCGTGGGTCTCGGTGATGTCGGCGCCGAGCGCGGCGAACTCCGTCGCCAGCGCGCTGACCCGGTCGGTCTCGTGGCCCCGGATGTGGCTGACCCCGGTCAGCCGGGACGGGCCGTCGGCGAGCAGGGTGAGCGCGGTCAGCACCGGGGTCAGCTCGCCGACCTCGGAGAGGTCGGCGTCCAGCCCGCGCACCGTGCCGGTGCCCCGCACGGTCAGCCCGTCGGTGCCCAGCGTCACCTCGGCGCCCATCCGGTGCAGCAGCGCGCGCAGCTGCTCGACCGGCTGGAGGCTGCTGCGCGGCCAGCCCTGGAGCGTGACCTGACCGCCGGTGACCAGCGCGGCGGCGAAGAACGGCGCGGCGCCGGAGAGGTCCGGTTCGATCTCCCAGCCGCGCCCGGTGAGCGGGCCGGGCTCGACCACCCAGACGTCGGGCGTGGTGTCGTCGACGGCCGCCCCGGCGGCGCGCAGCATCTGCACGGTCATCCGCACGTGCGGCGCGGACGGCACCGGCGGGCCCTCGTGCCGGAGCACCACGCCCCGGTCGAAGCGGGGCGCGGCCAGCAGCAGCCCGGAGACCAGTTGGCTGGACGCGGAGGCGTCGATGACCACCTCGCCACCGGTCACCCGGCCGGTGCCCAGGACGACAAGCGGCAGGCTGCCGGTGGGTGGGGTGTCGACGCGGACGCCGAGCGCGCGCAGCGCGCCGATCAGCGGCCCGAGCGGGCGGGTGCGGGCGTGCGGGTCGCCGTCGAACGTGACCCGCCCGGTGGCCAGCCCGGCCACCGGGGGCAGGAAGCGCATCACGGTGCCGGCCAGACCGACGTCGACGTGCGCCGGACCGGCCGGTGGGTGCGGCCGGACCAGCCAGCGGTCGTCGTCGGAGACCGACATGTGGGCCCCCAGCTCGCGCAGGCCGCCGGCCATCAGTTCGGTGTCCCGGGCGCGCAGCGGCCGGTCGAGCGTCGACGGCCCGCTGGCCAGCGCGGCGAGCACCAGGGCCCGGGCGGTCATCGACTTGGAGCCGGGCAGGCGCAGCGTCGCGGCGACCGGGTCGCTCGCGGTCGGCGCGGTCCACGGCTGCGGCGGACGGGTAGCGGTCAGATTCCCCACGCCCACATTCTGCCAAGCCGACGGCCCGGTGGGACCGGTCCGCGGGCCTGCTCCCGTTGGGCGGGACAGCCGGAACGGCCCGGTGCGGCTAGCGTGGGCGCCATGTGCGGGAGGTACGCGACGACCCGGAGCGCGGGCGACCTGAGCGCGC
This sequence comes from Micromonospora sp. NPDC018662, assembly GCF_044391475.1. Classification (NCBI taxonomy): domain Bacteria; kingdom Bacillati; phylum Actinomycetota; class Actinomycetes; order Micromonosporales; family Micromonosporaceae; genus Micromonospora; species Micromonospora sp. NPDC018662. The sequence continues at coordinate 190,569 of NZ_JBISAC010000002.1, read as the reverse complement.
TGTTCGAGTCCGTCGACTCGACCGGCGAGGTCGGGCCCGACTTCAACGTCGCCCCGACCGATCCCGCGCCGATGGTCCGGCTCGCCCCGGAGGGGCACCGGCTGCTCTCGCTCGGCCGCTGGGGGCTGCTCCCGCCCTGGTCCCGCAGCGCGTCGGGCGCCGCCCGCATGATCAACGCGCGGGCCGAGACGGTCGCCACCAGCCGGGCGTACGCTCCGTCCTTCGCCCGCCGCCGCTGCCTGGTGCCGGCCGACGGGTGGTACGAGTGGGTCCGTCGTCCCGACGGCGGGCGGCAGCCCTACTTCATGACCCCGCGGGACGGCTCGGTGCTGGCCTTCGCGGGCATCTGGTCGGTCTGGGAGTCGGCCGGGTCGGCCCGGCTCACGTTCAGCGTGCTGACCACCGCGGCGCTCGGCGAGCTGGCCGAGGTGCACGACCGGATGCCGCTGCTGCTGCCCCGGGAGCGGTGGGCGTCCTGGCTCGACCCGACGGACGAGCCCGCCGCGTTGCTCGTCCCGCCCGACGCCGGGCACCTCGCCGGGCTGGAGATCCGGCCGGTCTCCCCGGCGGTCGGCGACGTCCGCAACGACGGTCCTGAGCTGATCGCCCGGGTCGTGCCGGAGGGTGCGGAGGCGGGCGCCGAAGCGACGCTGTTCTGATCACGCTCAGCACATTGTCGAGTGCTGATTTGCCGGGGTTGCGCCTGAAACGTCGCCCGGCCGTTTAGTCATGTTTACCGAAGACCCTTGTCCCCGCGTGCGCGAATGCGATAGAACACAGCGCCGGTGATGGGGTCTGTTCGCACGGGGCGGATGACACTCATCGATCTTCTGGAAGATCTTCGCCGGTCCCACGGGGGAGGTGGGTGTATTGACACGGGCACGCATGCCCCGCCCGCACGAGGTGGCCGCCGCGCGGCGTGATCCGCGACTGCTGCGGGCCCTGCGCGAACGGCGACAGGACGAGGCGTGGCGCACCAGGGGCACCTGTCAGAGCGTCGATCCGGAGACGTTCTTTCCGGCGCCCAACGAGCCGGCCGATGCGGCGGTGGCGCTCTGCCGCACCTGCGACGTCCAGGGCTCCTGTCTGGCCTGGGCGCTGGAGGTGGGCGACTGCCACGGCGTTTGGGGCGGCACCACGCCGCGGGAACGGCGGGCCATGCTGGTCGCCTGGCGCAGCGAGGTGCAGCCGGATCCGGACGCGGCCGACGAACCCGGCCCGCCGGTGCGCGACCGCCTGCTCACGCTGGTGCCGTTGAGCTGATCACGACCGCCGCCCGCGGTCCGGTGCGCCGGGCCGCGGGCGACGCCGGCGGCGGCCCGCCGCCGGCCACGAAGCTGCCGGAGGTGATGGCGGCGACCGACCGGACCGCGGGCGCTCGCCGACAACGTCGAGGTGACGGTGGCGGACGGGGCGATGCTGACGCTGGTCACGCCCGCCGACTGGGCCGACGACGCGGTCCACCGGGTGGCCGGCGCGTTGCTGCTGGCGTGGCCGGGGCTGGTCACCGCAGTGGTGGGCGGGACCGTGCCGGCGGCCGGCGGCAGCCGGTGGCGTCCGCGCGCCCCGCCCCCGCCGGGCGGCCCGGCGTGCGCAGAATGGGCCGGTGCGGCACGACGACGAGATCGACACACCCCGGGGGCCGGCCCGGATCCGGCTCGACCCGCCGGTGACGGCCGGCGGCACCGTGCTGGTGCTGGGTCACGGCGCGGGCGGCGACGTCGACGCGCCCGACCTCGTGGCGGTCCGCGACGCGGTCCGTGCCGCCGGTGCGGGTGTGGTCCTGGTCACCCAGCCCTACCGCGTCGCCGGCCGGCGCGCGCCGGCCCCGGCCGGGCACCTCGACGAGGCCTGGACGGCAGTGCTGGCCGAACTGCGCCGGCGACTGCCGCAGGCCGGCCGCTGGGCGGTGGGCGGTCGCTCCAGTGGCGCCCGGGTGGCCTGCCGGACCGCCCACGCCGTCGGGGCGGCGGGTGTGGTGGCGTTGGCGTTCCCGTTGCACCCGCCCGGCCGGCCGGACCGCTCGCGGGCAGGCGAGCTGGGCACCGGCCTGCCGACGCTGGTGGTCAACGGCGACCGGGATCCGTTCGGCGTGCCCGGTCCCGGGCCGGGGGTCGACGTGGTCGTCCGGCCGGGGGAGCGGCACGACCTGCGCAAGGATCCGGCCGGCACCGCCGTGGTGGTGCGCGACTGGCTCGCCGCCCGGGGTTGGTTGTCGTGACCCCAGCCTGCTTCGCGCTCAGCCTGCCGGAGTTCGGCGGCCCTGCCCCCGGTTGCGCGGGCGGCGGCGGCCGTGGCGGCGCTGTTCGTGCCGGCGACTCGGTGGACGACGTGCCCGCGTGACCGTCCCCGGTGGGCGGTCGTTGCACCGGTTGGCACCGGCGGCCCGCACGCGGGTGGTCGGAGTCACCTCCCAGGCCCTTCCTGGTCCCAGCGTCGGTCGCGGCCGAGGCTGGGGCCGGGATCGGGATGGGCCCAGTCGGCCCACGACGCCCCGCGAGATCTTGGTACGAAACGGCCCCTATGGGGGCACTTTCCTTCCAAGATCTCCTGCCCGCCAAGATCCGCCGTCGTGGTGCGGTCCCGGCGGAGCGGAATGCCGAGGGCCGGGGATCGCGTTGAGCCCCTTGGACGACATGGCCAGCGTGAGGGGGGTGACCGGTGCCGATCCAGACACGGAGCCGGGAGCGGGACGAACGGGACGAACGGCAGCTCAGGCGGCTGCTCGACGCGCCGGAGTGGCCCGCGTCGGTGTCGGCCGTGAGCACCGGCACACAACCGGGAAGTGAATCTGCCGGCAGGCGGGTACGCGTATCCTCGGCGGGAAAGCATCCGACGCGAGGGGATGTGCGGTTGACCACCGAGAAGACGGACGAGCGCAGGGCCCGCTTCGAGCGGGACGCGATGCCCTTCGTCGATCAGCTCTACGCTGCCGGGCTGCGGATGACCCGCAACCCGGCGGATGCCGAGGATCTGGTCCAGGAGACGTACCTGAAGGCGTACGCCGCCTTCCACCAGTTCGAGCAGGGCACCAACCTGAAGGCCTGGTTGTACCGGATCCTGACCAACACCTACATCAACTCCTACCGGAAGCGGCAACGCCAGCCGGTGCAGGCGCCGACCGACGAGATCACCGACTGGCAGCTCGCCGAGGCGGAGTCGCACACGTCCAGTGGTCTGCGCTCGGCCGAGACCGAGGCGCTCGACCGGCTGCCGGACAGCGACGTCAAGGAGGCTCTCCAGCAGTTGCCGGAGGAGTTCCGCCTGGCGGTCTACCTGACCGACGTCGAGGGCTTCTCCTACAAGGAGGTCGCCGACATCATGGGCACGCCGATCGGCACCGTGATGTCCCGCCTGCACCGTGGCCGACGCAACCTGCGGAAGCTGCTCGAGCGATACGCGGCGGAGCGCGGATTCAGCGCCGCGCCGTCGAAGGGTTCGACCGCCGCCGCCGGCCGGGAGGTGTGACCGTGAGCTGTGGACGACCGCACGAGACGGACTGCCACGAGGTGCTCGCCGAGGTCTACCTCTACCTCGACCTGGAGTGTGCCGAGGAGCGCCGGACGCTGATCCGGCACCACCTCGAGGAGTGCGGGCCGTGCCTGCGCGAGTACGGCATCGAGCAGGAGGTCAAGGCGCTGGTGGCTCGCTGCTGCGGCAACGAGGCCGCGCCGGAGAAGCTGCGTGAGCGGCTGCGGCTGCGGCTGACCGAGCTGGTGGTCTTCGAGACCGCCGAGTCCCGCGAGCTGGCCGACTGACGAGCACGATCGACCACAGACCGGTGGCCCGGGTCCGCACGGACCCGGGCCACCGGTGCGTCCGGCCCACGGGCCGGCCACACGCTGATCGATGATCAGGAGTTGGGGCGCTTGCCGTGGTTGGCGCCGCTCTTCTTCCGGGCCTTCTTCTTCCGGGCCTTCTTCGCCATGCTCTGCCTCCTAGTGCTGGTCACGGTCCGGCCGCGGCGAGCGCGGCGGAGGTCGCGTACGGTCCCCGGGTCGCCCGGGTGCCGACCCGGACGATGCTAGTGCCGCCGACCGCGCCGGGGACGCGGTGGGGCGCGGTGGTCAGAGATTCGACGTGACCGGCGTCATGATTGGATGACCGTCCGCAGGACTGTCGGGAGAGGGAGGGCCGGGAGATGGCCGAGGAGATCCGCGCCGAGATGGTGGCGAACGTCTGGAAGGTCGTCGCGGCGGCCGGCGACACCGTGTCCGAGGGCGACACGCTGGTGATCCTGGAGTCGATGAAGATGGAGATCCCGGTGGTCGCGGAGTCCGACGGCGTGGTGCAGCAGCTCGCGGTCAACGAGGGCGACGTGGTGCAGGACGGTGACCTGATCGCGGTGATCGGTTGACCGGCCCGCTCGTCCGCCCCGCCGAGCCGGCGGACTTCCCGGCGGTGGCCCGCCTGACGGTGGCCGCGTACGAGGCGGACGGCCAGCTCAAGGGCGAGACCGGGTACGCGCCGGTGCTCGCCGACGTGGCCGGCCGGGCGGAGACCGGCGAGGTGCTGGTGGCCGTGGACGGGGTCACCGGCGCGGTGACGTTCGTGCTGCCGGGCACCCCGTACGCCGAACTCGCCGGGCCGGGCGAGGCGGAGTTCCGGATGCTCGCGGTGGATCCGGCGGCGCAGGGCCGGGGCGCCGGCGTGGCGTTGGTCGAGGCGTGCGTGGCGCGCGCCGCCGAGCTGGGCTGCACGGCGGTGGTGATCTGCGTCCGCGCCGGCTTCGCGGGCAGCGCGCGACGCCTCTACGACCGGCTCGGGTTCGTCCGGGCGCCGGAGAAGGACTGGACCCCGCTGCCCGGGGTCGAGCTGCTCGGCCTGCGCCGCACGCTGATCGGCACACGCTGACCGACGCGCGCGCCCCGACCGTCGCGGGCTGCGCGTCAGCCCTCGTCGCCGATCTTCGCGAGCAGTTCGTCGGCCACCTCGAGCGCGATCTTCTTGCGCTCCTCGTCGGTGACGCCCGGGGTGCGCACCGCGAACCAGCTGCTGTGCACCGCGAACAGGGTGAGCGCGGCGCGGAGCTGGGCGGCCGGTGAGGCGTCGCCACGGCACAGCTCGCCGGCCAGCCGCATCATCCGGTCGCGCATCTGCTGGCCGGCGGAGAGGCTCTTGAGCACGGTCTGGTTCTGTTCGAAGAACCGCATCACCTTGGGCAGTTCGCCGGCGAACATGGCGTCCGCGTAGCGGGCGATCAGCGCGCGTCGGGTGGCCAGCGTGGCGGGTTGTTCGGCGGCCCAGGCGATCAGCTCGTCCATCCGGCGCAGCCGGTCGTCGACGAAGCTGTTGACGATCTCGTCCTTGCTCTTGAAGTGGTAGTAGAGCGCCGCCTTGGTCACGTGGAGTCGCTCGGCGATCTCCCGCAGCGACGTCTTCTCGTAGCCCTGCTCGGTGAAGAGCTCCAGCGCGACGGCCTGGATGCGCTGCCGTGTGCCGCCTGTGCTCTCGCTCACCCGACCGACACCTTCCTATCCGCTTGACGTTCGTCCGTCGTCAGCTTACCGTCCGGCTAGTAAGTTCACTAGCCGGGCGGCAAGTAAGTCGATCACCGATCTGCGGGGGAGCCTACCCATGAGTCAACCAGCCCCGGTCACCACGAGACCCAACGTCCGTGTCGTCCTGTTCGGTCTGATGATCGCGATGATGCTCGCGATGCTCGACAACATGATCGTCAGCACCGCGCTGCCGCGCATCGTCTTCGAGTTCGGCGGCGCCGACCACTTCACCTGGGTGGTCACCGCCTACGTGCTGGGCACCACGGTCTCCACCCCGATCTGGGGCAAGCTCGGTGACCTCTACGGCCGCAAGGCGGTCTTCCTCACCGCGGTGGTCGTCTTCCTGGTCGGCTCCGCGCTCTGCGGCATGTCCGGCTCCGGCGTCTTCGGCGGCACCGACCAGGGCATGATCGAGCTGATCGCGTTCCGGGCGGTCCAGGGCCTCGGCGCCGGCGGCCTGATGGTCGGCGTGATGGCGATCATCGGCGACCTGGTCCCGCCGCGCGAGCGGGGCCGTTACCAGGGCATGATCGCCGGCATCATGGCCATCGCCATGGTGGCCGGCCCGCTGGTCGGCGGCTTCATCACCGACCACCTCTCCTGGCGCTGGGCGTTCTACGTCAACCTGCCGCTCGGCGGCGTGGCGCTGCTGCTGCTCGCCACCACCATGCACCTGCCGAAGTACCGTACCGAGCACAAGATCGACTGGCTGGGCGCGGCACTGCTCTCCGTCGGCATCACCGCGATCGTGCTGGTCACCACCTGGGGCGGCAACGAGTACCCCTGGGCCTCGCCGCAGATCCTCGGCCTGGCCGTCCTGGCGGCGGTCGCGCTGGGCGTGTTCGCGGTCGTGGAACGGCGCGTACCCGAGCCGATCCTGCCGCTCAACCTGTTCGCCAACCGCAACTTCGCGCTCATCTCGGTGATCGGCTTCCTGCTCGGCTTCGCCATGTTCGGCGCGATGAACTTCCTGCCGCTCTACCAGCAGACCGTGCAGGGCGCCTCGGCCACCAACAGCGGCCTGCTGCTGCTCCCGCTGATGTTCGGCATGCTGGTGGTCTCGCTGGTGGTCGGCCGCACGATCACGAAGACCGGCCGCTACCGCGCCTTCCCGATCGTCGGCGGCGTGGTGATGGCCCTCGGCATGGGCCTGCTCAGCCTGCTCGACCTCGACACCAGCAAGGCGCAGTCCTCGCTCTACATGGTCGTGCTCGGCGTCGGCATGGGCTTCCTGATGCAGACGTCGATGCTGATCGCGCAGAACAGCGTCGAGCAGAAGGACCTGGGCGCGGCGAGCGGCGCGGCCACCTTCTTCCGGTCCATCGGCGGCTCGTTCGGCGTCTCGCTCTTCGGCGCCATCTTCGCCAACCGGCTGGCCGACTCGGCCGCCGGTCCCGCGTTCGCCGGCAAGGGCGGTGGTGAGGGCGGCGCGATGGACCTGGAGGCGCTCAGGAAGCTCACCGGCCCGGCCCGGGAGCTGGTGCTCGGCGCGCTCTCCGACGCCATCTCGCACGTGTTCCTCTGGGCCGTCTTCATCACCGTGGCGGTCCCGGTGCTCGCCTGGTTCATCAAGGAGGTGCCGCTGCGCGCGACGAACGACGCCCCGCCGGCCGGCGCCACGCCCGAGGACGAGGTCGAGGTCGCGCTCGGCAAGGCCCCCGTCTGAGGTAAGGAAGGGGCCCCGCTTAACGCCTGGCGATGTGCCGGGGCCCCTTCTTAACACCGCCGCCGCGCCGGGCACCGCCGCCGCGCCGGGCACCGCCGCCGCGCGGGCTCAGGCGCGGCGGAACAGGCCGGTGAGGCGCCGCCACCAGCGGCGCAGCGGGCCACCACCCACGGTGCCGATCAACGCGTCGGCGGTCGCGCGGGTCGGCGCGTCGAGGGCCGGGGTGACCCGCGCCAGGTGGGCCAGCGACACCGCCACCGGGGTACGGCGGCCCCGACCGGCCGCCACCTCGGCGAGCCGACCGGTCACCAGCGCGGCCACGTCGGCGCGTACCGCGGGATCCACCCAGGCGGCGGTGATCAGGGCGAACAGCGCCGCCTCGGCGACCGGGCCGGGCTCGCCCGCGACCAGTTCCCGCAGCACCCGGCGGCGGGTCGACTCCGCCCACGGCTCGTCGGTGCGGTGGTGCAGCAGGCCGAGGCAGGCCCAGACCTGTGCGCACCGCGCCCAGAGCGCCGGGTCCTGGCCGCCGAGCACCCGGCCCAGCGCGGTCGGCGGCGCGTCCGGCGGGTACGCCAGCAGGCCGCGCAGGTCGGCCAGGTCCAGCGTGGCCAGCCCGACGGCGGCGTCGTACGCGGCCGGGGGATGGGGCCACGCCGGGTGCGCCAGGTGCTGGAGCCGCTGCACCGCGTCGGTCGACGGGCGGGTGGCGTCGTCGTCCGGCGCGGGACGGTGGTCGGCGGCGGCCGGGGTCACCTGGCCGAGCCAGGGCCGCCCGCGGCAGCACTCGGCGAGGTCGCCGTGCTCGTGCGAGTCGTCCGGGTGGTCGCGGACGAAGTCGGCGAGCGCCACCAGGTGGTCCACGTTCCCGTCGCGCAGGAAACGCAGCCGCTGCGCGGTGTGCACCGCGCAGTCGAACGTCGGGTCCTTGGCCAGCGCCCGGTCGACCCAGCCCAGCGCCGCGTCGAGCCGGCCGTGGTCGGCCAGCGTGCCGGCGATGTCGGCGTAGACCGCCAGGTCGTCCGGGTCGAGCTCGACCGCACGTTCGAGGGCGGCCAGCGCGTCGGCGGTCCGGCCGGCGCTGCGGTACGCGTACCCGAGCCACACCTCGCCGAGCTTGGTGGGCTCCGTGCATACCCCCCGGGTGGCCCAGGTGACCGCGAGGGCGACCTCGCCGAGCCGCCGGGCCAGCGCGGACGCCGCGCCCAGCAGCAGCGGGTGGTCGGGATGCACGGTGATCGCGTTGCGGGCCAGCGTGAGGTACGGCTGGAGCGGCTCGCGCAGCCGGCGCGGGACCGGGTCGGGCGCGGCGGCGCAGACCTGCATGAGGATGCGGGCGGTGCGCTCGGGGTCGAGCCGTTCCGGCAGGTCGGTGGCGGTCACCCAGGGCACGGCCGCCCACGGTGCGCCGGGGGCGTAGCCGGTGGCGGCGGCCAGCAGGTCGAGCCCTTCGGCGGGGCGGCCGGCGGCGGCGAGCAGGTGCGCCCGGGCCACCACGGCGCCGACGAAGGCGTGCTGGCCGAGCGGGAAGAGATCCAGGTCACCGCCGCTGGCGGCGGCGAGCCGGGCGAGCGTCTCGTGCGCCTCGGGCAGCGTGGGGGAGCGCACCAGCGCGGCGGCCACGTGGTCGGCGGCGTGCCGGAGGTCGCCCTCGCCCAGCGCCAGCCGGGCCAGCGCGAGTTCCTCCTCCGCGGAGAGCGCGGCGTCGTCCTCGGGCACGTCGTCCTCTCGCCGGCGGGGTCGGTCGGTCAGCCGGGCAAGCCTAGGGGATCTTGCCGACGAGTGGTGATCCACTGCGCACTCCTGCTCGTTGCGTTGCTGGTTGCGGCGTAAACGTGCAAGACTGAGCATCTAACGCGCGGCAATCGCGCAGAAGGGGGTGCTGGGTGACACGTCCAGGGGCCGGCATGGCCGCCGACATCGACGAGCAGCCGGCCGGCTACGAGCGTCTGCTCACCGCCGAGCACGCGGACGCCATCGCCCGGGTCGCGGCGACCGTCGCGCAGCGGCGGCCCCGGCACGTGGTCTTCACCGCCCGGGGCACCTCCGACCACGCGGCGCTCTACGCGGCGTACCTCACCGAGATCCGTCTCGGGCTGCCCGCCGGGCTCGCCTCGCCCAGCGCGATCACCGTCTTCGGCGCCCGCCCCGACCTCTCCGACGCGCTGGTCGTCGGCGTCAGCCAGAGCGGTGGCTCGCCCGACCTCGCCGAGGTGCTCCGGGTGGCCCGGGCCTCCGGCGCGCTCACCCTGGCGGTCACCAACAACCCCGACTCGCCGCTGGTGGAGACCGCCGAGCTGAGCGTGGACGTGGCCGCCGGCCACGAGCGGGCGGTCGCCGCCACCAAGACCTACACCGCCGAGCTGCTCGCGCTGCTCATGCTCATCGAGGGGGTACGCGCCGGCGACGGCGTGCTGCCCGCCGACGAGCGGGCCGCGCTGGCCCGCCTGCCCGAGCTGGCCGCCCGGACGCTCGCCGACGACACCCCGGCCCGGCTCGCCCCGCGCTACCGCTTCGCCGCCCAGCTCGTCACCACCGGCCGGGGCTACGCGTACCCGACCGCCCGGGAGGCGGCGCTCAAGCTGATGGAGACGTCGTACCTGCCGGCGCTCGCCTTCTCCGGCGCCGACCTGCTGCACGGCCCGCTCGCCATGACCGACCCGGACGTGCCGGTGCTCGCCGTGGTCGGCTCCGGCCCCGGCGGCACGTCGATGCGCGAGGTGCTGCCCCGGCTCGGCGAACGCCGGGCCGACGTGGTGGTGGTCGGCTCCGCCGACGTCGGGGAGACCCGGATGGCGGTCCCGGAGGTCGACGAGCGGTACGCGCCGCTGCTCGACATCCTGCCGCTGCAACGGCTGGCGCTGGCGCTGGCGCTGACCCGCGGCGAGGACCCGGACGCGCCGCGCGGGTTGAAGAAGGTCACGACCACGATGTGAGCCGGGCGTGGCACGCTGTGGGGCGTGTCCACCCTCCGTGACCTCGCCGAGGAGCACACCACGCTCCGGCCGGCCGACATCGACCACCTCCACCGGATCGCCGGCGACTGGCAGCTCCTGTCCGACCTCTCCTTCGCCGACCTGCTGCTCTGGGTGCCGGTGGACGGCGACGGCACCTTCCTCTGCGTGGCCCAGGTCCGCCCGACCACCGCCCCGACCGCCTACCTCGACGACCAGGTCGGCCGCATCGTCGGCGGGCCCGAGGTGGCGCACCTGGAGGTGGCCCACCGGCAGGGCCGGATCTGGCGGGAGGGCGACCCGGTCTGGTACGGCGACGTGCCGGCCCGGCACGAGGCCATCCCGGTGCGGCTGCGCACCGGCGACGGGGAGGGCGGCGAGGTGATCGCCGTGGTCGGGCGGGACACCAACCTCTCCACCGCGCGTACCCCGAGCCAGCTCGAACTCAACTACCTGACCACCGCCGACGACCTGGCCCAGATGATCGCCGACGGCACGTTCCCGCCGCCCCGGCATCCGGGCGAGACCACCTCGGCGCCCCGGGTCGGCGACGGTCTGGTGCGGCTCGACGCCAACGGCAAGGTCACCTACGCCAGCCCGAACGCCCAGTCCGCGTACCGCCGGCTCGGCTTCGCGTCCCACCTGGTCGGGGAGGACCTGGCCAAGCTGCACCGGCGGCTCGCCGGCGACCCCCTCGAAGGCACCGACGCCGGCAACGCGGTGCTCGCCGCCCTGCGCGGCGAGGCCCCGCCCCGCCGCGAGATCGACGCCCGGGGCGCCACCATGCTCACCCGGGCGCTGCCGCTGATGCCCGCGGGCGTGCCGATCGGCGCGCTGGTGCTGGTCCGCGACATCACCGAGGTACGCCGCCGCGACCGCGCCCTGATCACCAAGGACGCCACCATCCGGGAGATCCACCACCGGGTGAAGAACAACCTCCAGACGGTCGCCGCGCTGCTGCGCCTCCAGGCCCGCCGGGTGTCCATGCCGGAGGCCCGCGTCGCGCTGGAGGAGTCGGTACGCCGGGTCGCCTCGATCGCCCTGGTGCACGAGACGCTCTCCATGTCCAGCGACGAGGCGGTGGAGTTCGACGGCATCGTGGACCGGGTGGCCAGCGCCGCGACCGAGGTGGCCGCCACCGAGGTGACCGTCGGCATGCGGCGCCGGGGCACCTTCGGCGTGCTACCCGCCGAGATCGCCACCTCGCTGGTCATGGTGCTCAACGAACTGCTGCTCAACGCCGTGGAACACGGCTTCCCGCCGGCCGACGAGGAGGCCGCCCCCGCCCCGGCCGACGCACCCCGGCCCGAGGTGGTGGTCTCGGTGCACCGGCACCGCAAGCAGTTGCACGTCTCGGTCACCGACAACGGCCGCGGCCTGCCCGCCCAGTTCGACGCCGAGCGCGGCGGCAACCTGGGGCTCCAGATCGTCCGCGCGCTGGTCACCGGGGAGCTGCGCGGCACCATCGAGCTCCGCAACGGCGCCGCCGAAGGCACCGAGGCGGTGCTCGTCGTCCCGCTGGCCCGCGGCACCACCGACCGCCTCACCGGTCGGGCGGGGCCGCCCTGACGCCCGCGCGACCGCCTCACCGGGCGAGCAGCGCCACCGTGAGCCCCGGGCGGGGCCAGACCTGACGGACCGTGAAGCCGTCCCGCAGCGCCTCGCCCTTCGCGCCGGGCACCGCCGCCAGCGGGTCCGCCCGGCGGCCGGTGACCACCAGCCAGACCCGGTCCACGCCGGCCAGGCACCGCGCCGGGTCGCCGCACTCGGTGGCCCAGAGGCTCGCGTCCGCCCGCTGGTCGCGGACCGCCAGCACGTCGCGCGGCAGCCGCGGCCCCAGGTGGTACGCCAGGCCCAGATCTGGGAAGAGCCAGCCGTCCCGGGGGGCGTAGACGATCGCGTCGCCCGGCCGCTCACCGGCGGCGACGATCCCGGCCGCGCCCGCGTAGTCGACCGGGGCGCTGCGGGGCCACTCGTGGGTCCGGCGCAACGCCACCTGGTCGGGCAGCCCGAGCAGCCCCACCAGGGCCACCACGGCCAGTGCCGGCCCGAGCCGTACCCGGGCCAGGGCCGCGCCGGCCGGCAGACAGCCGAACGGCAGCGTGAAGATCAGGTATCGGGTCACCCAGAGCGGCACCACAGTGCCGGCGGCGAAGAGCAGCAGCACCGGCAGCAGCACCGCGGCCACCGGCAGCAGCGCCCGCCGGCCGAGCCCGATCACGCCGAGCGCGGCGAGCCCCAGCAGGAACCCACCCACCACCGCGCTCTGGGCCAGCCCGCCGGGCAGCGACGCCAGGTCCGGCAGGCGGGCCGGGTCCACCCAGTCGAGCTGCCGGCCGCGCTGGCCCCGGGCGACCAGCGCCGGCGGGGTGACGAGGACGACGGCCGGCACCAGCGCCAGCAGCCACCACGCGAGAAGCCGGCCGGGCGGGTTCGCGTCCTGCTCGCCGCTCGCGGGGGCCGCTCCACCCGAGGTCGAGGTCGCCGGTGGGTGGAACGCTGTGGGTGTCTGCGGGGCGCTGTGACACCCATGGCGTGCCACTCGCGGTCGAGGTCGGGCGTGGGTGGAACGCTGTGGGTGTCTGCGGCTGGGCGGGGTCGGGTCGAGGCCGGCGGCGGTCGGGCCGCGTACGGCGGTCAGCAGCACCACCACGGCGTGCGCGGCGAGCAGGGTGAGCGCGATCAGGTGGAGCAGGCCGAGTGCGGCGACCGCGACCGCATACCCGGCCCAGCGCCGCCACGACGGCCGGCACGACGCGTCGACCAGCAGCAGCGTGGCGAGCACGGCGAGCAGCGTCGCGAGCGCGTACGGGCGGGCCTCCTGGCCGTACCGCGAGGTGGCGGGCAGCACGGCGAACAGCAGCCCGGCCAAGAACCCGGCGCGATCGCCCACCAGGCGCGCGCCGAGCCGGGCGGTCAGCGCGGCGGCGGCCGCCATGGCGAGCGCGGAGGGCAGCCGCAGCACGCTGGGCGAGGTGCCGGCCAGCGCGGTCCACCCGTGCATGAGCAGGTAGTACGGCCCGGTGGCGGCGTCGATGGTGCGGGTCAGCCGGACCAGGTCCGGCACCGGTCGGGTGGCCGCGCTCCAGGTGGCCAGCTCGTCCCGCCAGAGTTGCGCGTGCCCGAGCCCGACCAGCGTGATCGCCAGCGTGAGCAGCCCGGGGACCGCCCACACCGGCCAACCCCGACGGGTGCGGGACGCCGCAGGCTCAACGGGTCCGTCCACACTCCGCAGCGTCACACGCCCGCCCGTCCCCGCCGGCCGGCTCCACCGATTCCACCCTTGTCGGTCCACCCACCGGCGGCGTCCAGCGGTCGATCATGAAGTTGACGGCGTCTGCCGGCCCTTTTTTGCCCGCCAACTTCATGATCGACGGTCCAGAGGCGGTCCGGGTGGAGGTGACCGGGGGTCTCCATGACGCGAACTCCTTGATCACCGTCGCGAAGGCGGGGGTGAGGGGAGTGACGCTGGTCACGGGAGGTGGGGGGTGGACGGGTGTCGATCTGGGCGGGACGGCCCGTGATGTGGGATCACGGGGTCGGGCGGTGGTCGGTGGTCCGGCGATGTGGCAGCATGAGCCACATGACCGCCGCTGTCGTCCGCCGCTTCGTGGCCCGTCGCCACGTCGACTACGGCCGCGTGCGCAGCGCGATCTGTCCGGCCCACTGACGACGCCCGACCCATCCGTCTCGGGCGCTCCGCGCCGGCCGTCAGCGACACCGCCGTCCACGGCCCTCCTCAGGGCCGGCCGCCGCGCCCGCGCTCCCAGGCACCGCAGCAGACAACGGAGGACGCCGCGATGGCGGTCAGCAGCACCCCCACCCGCTCGGACGTTTCGGCTCCCGTCACCCGGGCGCCCCGCCGGCCGCGTGGCGAGGGCCAGTGGGCGCTCGGGCACCGTGAGCCGCTCAACCCCAACGAGCGGATCAAGAAGGACGACGACCCGCTCAACGTGCGGGACCGGATCGAGAACATCTACGCCCACCGGGGCTTCGCCTCGATCGACCCGCAGGACCTGCGGGGCCGGTTCCGCTGGTGGGGGCTCTACACGCAGCGCAAGGCCGGCATCGACGGCGGGCGCACCGCGGTGCTGGAGCCGCACGAGCTGGAGGACGAGTTCTTCATGCTCCGGGTCCGGGTGGACGGTGGCCAGCTCAGCCTGGCCCAGCTCCGGGTGGTCGCGGAGATCTCCCGCGAGTTCGCCCGGGACACCGCCGACATCACCGACCGGCAGAACATCCAGTACCACTGGATCCGGGTCGAGGACATGCCGGAGATCTGGCGCCGGCTGGAGTCGGTGGGCCTGCAGACCACCGAGGCGTGCGGCGACTGCCCCCGGATCGTGCTCGGCAGCCCGGTCGCCGGCGTGGCCCGGGACGAGGTGCTCGACCCGACCCCGGCCATCGACGAGATCGTCCGCCGGTACGTCGGCGACAAGCAGTTCTCCAACCTGCCCCGCAAGTTCAAGACGTCGATCTCCTGGCTGGTCGACACGCCGTACGAGGCGAACGACATCGCGTTGCTCGGCGTCGAGCACCCGGAGCACGGCCCCGGCTTCGACGTCTGGGTGGGCGGTGGGCTCTCCACCAACCCGATGCTGGCCAAGCGGCTCGGGGTCTGGGTGCCGCTGCACGAGGTGCCGGACGTGTGGGCGGGCGTGGTCGGCATCTTCCGCGACTACGGCTACCGCCGGCTGCGCAACCGCGCCCGGTTGAAGTTCCTGGTCGCGGACTGGGGCGTGGAGCACTTCCGCGAGGTGCTGGAGAAGGAGTACCTGGGCCGGGCGCTGCTCGACGGGCCGGCCGCGGAGCTGCCGGCGAAGCCGGTCGACCACATCGGCGTGCACCCGCAGCGGGACGGCGCCAACTACGTCGGCGCGGCCCCGGTGGTGGGTCGGGTCTCCGGCACCCAGCTCGCCGAACTGGCCGACGTGGTCGAGGCGCACGGCAGCGACCGGGTGCGGCTCACGCCGTACCAGAAGCTGCTGGTGCTGGACGTCGCGCCGGAGCGGACCGAGGAGCTGGTGACGGCGCTGCGCGGGATCGGTCTGGAGGCCCGGCCGTCGGCTTGGCGGCGCGGCACCATGGCCTGCACCGGCATCGAGTTCTGCAAGTTGGCCATCGTGGAGACCAAGCGGCGCGGTGAGGAGCTGGTGGCCCGGCTGGAGGAGCGGCTGCGCGACTTCGACGCGGACATCTCCATCCACCTGAACGGCTGCCCGAACGCCTGCGCCCGGACCCAGGTCGCGGACATCGGGCTCAAGGGCCAGCTCGTGGTCGGGCCGGACGGCCGGCAGGTCGAGGGGTTCCAGGTGCACCTCGGTGGCGGCCTCGGCATGGCCGCCGGGCAGACCGCCGGCTTCGGCCGCAAGCTGCGCGGCCTGAAGACGACCGCCGACGAGCTTCCGGAGTACGTGGAACGGCTGGCCCGCCGCTACCTGGCCGGCCGGACCGAGGGCGAGAGCTTCGCCACCTGGGTCATCAGAGTCGACGAGGAGGAGCTTCGGTGAGTGATGCTCGATCTGCGCCTCTCTACTGCCCGTACTGCGGGGAGGAGGACCTGCGACCGCACGAGGCCGGCCATGGCGCCTGGGAGTGCCACGCCTGCGCGCGGGTCTTCTCGGTGAAGTTCACCGGACTGCTGGGCCGGGCGGTGGCCCGGTGACCGGCCTGGTCTCCGCCGCCGGTCTCGGTCTGGTCGGTGCGGGCGCACCGCCGGAGCCGACCCGGCGGGACCCGGAGGAGTTGCGCGCGTTGGCCGAGGAGGCCGGCCGGGAGCTGGCGGACGCGCCCGCGCTGGAGATCGCCCGCTGGGCGGCGGAGACGTTCGGTGAGCGGTTCTGCGTGACCAGCTCGATGGCCGACGGCGTGGTGGCGCACCTGGTCTCCCGGGTCGCGCCCGGGGTCGACGTGGTGTTCCTGGACACCGGGCTGCACTTCCCGGAGACGCTCCGGGTGCGCGACGAGGTGGCCCGGCGGATGCCGGTGCGGGTCCGCTCGATCCGGCCCCGGATGACCGTCGGCCAGCAGGACGGCCAGTACGGGCCCCGCCTGTTCAACAGGTCCCCGGACGACTGCTGCCAGTTGCGCAAGGTGGAGCCGTTGGAGCGGGCGCTGGCCGGCTACGACGCGTGGGCCGCCGGGCTGCGCCGGGACGAGTCGCCGACCCGGGCCAACACGCCGGTGGTGGGCTTCGACCCGCGTCGCGGCAAGGTGAAGGTGAACCCGATCGCCGCCTGGACGCAGCGCGAGGTGGACGCGTACGTGGCCCGCCACGACATCCCGGTCAACGAGCTGTTCGCCCGGGGCTACGGCTCGATCGGCTGCTGGCCGTGCACCCGCCGGACGAAGGCGGGGGAGGACCCGCGGGCCGGGCGCTGGGCGATGTTCGAGAAGACCGAGTGCGGCCTGCACACCTGACCGACGCGTCGCCGGTGGTGCTGGTGGCGCACGGCAGCCGGGACCCGCGCGCGGCTGAGGCGACCCGGGCGCTGGCCCGGGCGGTCGGGGCCGGCTGTCCCGGCCGGCCGGTGCTGCCGAGCTGGCTCGACCACACCGATCCCGGGCCGGCCGACGTGCTGCGGCACCTGGCCGCCGCCGGGCACTCCCGGGTGGTGCTGGTGCCGTTGCTGCTGACCGCCGCGTACCACCGGAAGGTGGACATCCCGGCGGCGGTCGCGGCGGCCGGCGCCGGCCTCGACGTGCGGGTGACCGAGGTGCTGGGGCCGACCGGCGGCGTGGTCGACGGCCGGCTGCTGGCCGGCCTGCGGCGCCGACTGGCCGAGGCCGCCGGGGCGGACGCGGACGCGGTGGTGCTGGCCGCGGCCGGCACCCGCGATCCCGCCGCGCGGGCCTCGGTGGGCCGGGTCGCCGCGGCGCTCGGCACCGGGCTGGGCGTGCCCTGCCGGGTCTCGTACGCCTCGGCGGCGCCTCCGGAGGTGGGGGGCGCGGTGCGGCGGTTGCGCGCGGCGGGTGCCCGCCGGGTCGCGGTGGCCGCCTACTTCCTGGCGCCGGGCCGGTTCCACGACGGGGTACGCGCGGCGGCCCGCTCGGCCGGCGCGGTGGCGGTCGCCGACCCGCTCACCGACCTGCCGGAGCTCGCGGACCTGGTGTGGCGGCGCGTGGCGGCGGCGGCGGGCTGACCGGCCCCGGACAGCAGCACGCCCCGGCCGGAATCCCGGCCGGGGCGTGCGGCGTGTGTGTGGGGGTCAGGCGGAGTGAGCGCGCAGCACCCGGAGACCGCCGCGGCGCTTGACCGCGCGGCGCTCCTCCTCGCTCATCCCGCCCCAGACACCGGCGTCCTGACCGGACTCCAGCGCCCACTGCAGGCACTGGTCGGTCACGGGGCAGCGCCGGCAGACGGCCTTCGCCTGCTCCACCTGCAGGAGAGCCGGACCGGACGTCCCGATCGGGAAGAACAGCTCCGGGTCCTCGTCGCGGCAGACCGAATCGTGGCGCCAGTCCATGGCGGCAACACTCCTCATTCTTAGTGGATGGCCAGATAACGCTTCGTTGCTATTCCTATATGCATCCGCATTGCCGATAGGTGACGGTCAGCATCCGTCAATTCGGCGCTGCGTGAGCAGGCTGCGGGCCCCTGGACCTGCTGGAACAGCTCAACCTGACGAGCATATCCAGGCAATGTCCCGGTAACACGAGTTCGCTTGTGAATACTTTCACGAACTACAGCGATGTCAAGGGTGACGCTCGGAAAAACTCCGAACAGTGAGCGGCCTCACCACCCGTTTGTCCCGGTTTGCGAGGGCTCTCGTTACCCGGCGTGCCACAGTCGAGGATCAATATAGTACGGTCTGCGTGACGTTGCTGACATTTCCGGCACCCTTCCTCGGCGTGGCGGCCCTCACCCGGCGCGGTGGGGGTCCGCGTCAACCGACGGGGATACCCGAGACCTAGCAGATTACTCTCAGTGCGGCGGGTACGGAGGTGAATCTGACTTTTTCCCGCTCGCCGAGGTAGTCCCCGTCCAGCTGGAACGGCAACGGACGTGCCGTGAGCAGGGTGAACTCCGACAAGTCGTGCAGCCGGAGCACCTGCTTGCCGTGCGGATCGGGTTGCCGGGAGAAGAACTGCGTCACTGTCCGTGCTGTACTGGCCACCTTGAGCTGCCGGAGCGCGAGCACGTCCAGCCCGAGGTCGAACGACGCCTCCGGGTTGGGGTTGATCTCCCGGTCGCCGAGGTAGGTCCACGGCGCGGTGTTCTGGATGATGGCGGTGGACAGCTCCGTCACCGGCGTCTCGCCAGGGCGCTCCAACGTGATCGCCGGGTGGCGACGGTCCGAGCCGACGAAGTACTGGCTCGCCGTGGACCGGAAGTAGAGCGCCGGGGTGGACACCCGGCCCCGCTTGCGGGCCTGCTCCACCCGGCGGATGACGGCCGCGTCGAGCCCGAAGCCGGCGCAGAACGTGAAGTACCGGTCGTCGGCCCGACCCAGCCCGATCGTGCGGGACCGGCCCAGGCGCAGCCCTTCCAGGATCATGCTGGTGCCGTCCGGCCACTCCCGCGGCAGCCCGAGCGCGCGGGCGAAGACGTTCGTCGAGCCGCCCGGCACGGTGGCCAGCGCCGGCAGCCGCTCGGCCGAGGTCGGCCCGGTGCGGAACGTCGGCGGCTCCGCCACCATCAACCCGTTGACCACCTCGTTGACGGTGCCGTCGCCGCCGAGCGTGACCACCAGGTCGACGCCCTCCTGGGCGGCCTCCCGGGCCAGGTCCATGGCGTGGCCCCGTCGGCGGGTGTAGCGCACCGACAGGTCGACTTCACTGCGCAACGCCCGGACCAGCACGTCCCGGCTGCGCTCACTCGTGGTGGTGGCCTTCGGATTGACCACCAGGACGGCCCGCATGGGCGGCACCTTACCGCGCCTACCCACCGGTATCGTGGCGGCCGTGACGATCGACTCGGACCCGGTCCCCGGCCCGCTCCGCGCGGCGGTGCTCCTGCTGCGCGCCGAGGCGGTGGCGCTCGGGCTGGTCGCGGCGTGGCTGATCTGGTCCGACCTCACCGCCCGCACCACCGACCTGACCTCCGCGCTGCTGGTGACCGCGTTCGCGGTCGCCGGGGCGGTCGCGCTCTGGGCGCTCGGCGGCGCGCTGGCCCGGCGGCGGTCCGGCGCTCGCGCGCCGGCCATCGTGCTCCAGCTCATGCTGCTGCCGATCGGGTGGTACATGATCTCCGGTGGGCTGGGCTGGCTCGGGCTGCCGCTGATGGCGCTCGGGATCGGCGTCGTCGCGCTGCTGGTGAGCGGTCCCACCAACCGGGCGCTCGGCTTCGGCCCGCGGCCGGGTGCTCAGTAGCCGCCGGCGCGGCGGGTCAGCAGCGAGATGGTGGCGCGGCCGTCGGCCGCCCGGGCGCCGGCCCCGGTGGTCAGCGCCGTGAGCACCTTCCACGCGAAGGACGACTCGGACGGCAGCGTGGCGCCCCGCACGGTCGGCACTGTCACCTCGACGGTGAGCGCGTCCTCGGTGACCGCGAAGCGGCACTCCAGCTCGGCATCGCGGGTGGCGATGGCGAGCAGCATGGCGCACGCCTCGTCCACCGCGATGCGCAGATCCTCGATCTCGTCGAGGGCGAACTGGAGCCGGGCCGCGAGCCCGGCCGTGGCGGTGCGGAGCACGCCGAGGTAACCACCGTCGGCGGGCACGGTGAGGTGCACGACGTCGTCATCCGTCGTCGGCTGCCCGGTCAGTTGAGTCACGCCTCATCCCCCCGGTGCGGGACTCTACCCGGTCAGGCGGCCGGGCGCGTGGGCGCGGGCGTCGCCCGCGCGGCGAGATCGCGCAACGGCGCCCCGGCCAGCCGGTACGGCGTCCACTCGTCCATCGGGGTGGCCCCGATCGCGGCGTAGAAACGGGCCGCCGGGTTCCAGTTGATCATCCACCAGTCGAGCCGCTGGTAGCCGCGCTCCACACAGATCGCGGCCAGCGTGGCCAGCAGTTGCCGGCCGGCGCCGGTGCCCCGGGCGTCCGGGCGGACGTAGAGGTCCTCCAGATAGATGCCGTGCACGCCGGCCCAGGTGGAGAAGTTGAGGAACCAGAGCGCGAAGCCCACCGGTTGGCCCGCCGCGTCCACCGCGACGTGCCCGTACAGCGCCGGAGCACTCGGGAAGAGCGCCGCGTGGAGCTGCTCGACGGTGAGGTGGCACTGCTCCGGGGCGCGTTCGTACGCGGCGAGTTCGTGCACCATGGCGACGACGGCCGGTACGTCCTCGGGACGTACCGGCCGGATCGTCGGTGCCGTGACGGGCGAGGTCACGCCTGCTTGGTCTCCCAGAAGATCTTGGAGATCTCGTCGATCTTCGAGAGCAGCTCGTCGGCCTTGGCCGGGTCGGTGCCGCCCTTGGCGCCGGCCGCACCGGCCAGCTTGGTGGCCTCGTTGAAGAGCTGGTGCAGGTGCGGGTACTTCTCGAAGTGCGCCGGCTTGAAGTAGTCGGTCCAGAGCACCCACAGGTGGTGCTTGACCAGGTCGGCCCGCTGCTCCTTGATCAGGATGGCGCGGGTGCGGAACTCCGGGTCGGTGTTCGCCTGGTACTTCTCGCAGATCATTTTGACCGATTCGGCCTCGATCCGGGCCTGGGCCGGGTCGTAGACGCCGCAGGGCAGGTCACAGTGGGCACTGGCGGTCACCCGGGGCGTGAGGATGCGAGGAAGGCGCATCAGGGTCCTCCATGGGATGTTTGCGATGATCCAAGACGACATTACTCCTGGAGATGCTTTCCAGCGGGCGGGAGGTGAAACCCCGTGATGCCCGTGCTGATCACCGGCCCGTCCATGTCGCCCACGCTGCGCCACGGCGACGCGGTGCTGGTCCGCACCGGTGGACGGCCGGTCCGCCCCGGCGACGTGGTGGTCGCCGTCTTCCGCAGCCGCCCGGACCTGCTCGTGGTGAAGCGCGCGGTCGAGCCGCGCGACGGCGGCTGGTGGCTACGCGGCGACAACGACCTGGTCACCGACGACTCCCGGGCCTACGGGGTGGCCGACGTTCGAGGCCGGGTGGTGGCCCGCTGGTGGCCGCGTCCGGGACGGATCAGGGGCCGGTGGGGGTAGCCGATGAATATGACCCCGCTCACATCCTGGGAGCCGGGGCGTGACTATGCTCGAAAAGTGCCCGGGTGACCCCCCGCACCGCCGCCCCGCCGGTCGCTGACCACCGCTGACCTCGCCCGCCGGTCCGTCTGCTCGACAGATCCTGGAGTCACCATGTCTGCGTCCACCCCGGACCCCGCTGATCCCGTCTTCCGACTTCACCTCGGCGGCAAGATGGCCGTCGTCTCCACCGTGCCGCTGACCAGCCGGGAAGACCTCTCCCTGGCGTACACCCCGGGGGTTGCCCGGGTCTGTGAGGCCATCGCCGCCGATCCCGATCTCGCCGACACCTACACCTGGGTGTCGCACACCGTCGCCGTGGTCACCGACGGCTCCGCCGTGCTCGGTCTGGGCAACATCGGCCCGCGCGCCGCGTTGCCCGTGATGGAGGGCAAGGCGGTGCTGTTCAAGCAGTTCGCGGGCGTGGACGCGGTGCCGGTCTGCCTGGAAACCCAGGACGTCGACGAGATTGTCGCGACAGTCAAGGCGATCGCGCCGTCGTTCGGCGGCATCAACCTGGAGGACATCAGCGCGCCGCGCTGCTTCGAGGTGGAGCGCCGGCTGGACGAGGCGCTGGACATCCCGGTCTTCCACGACGACCAGCACGGCACCGCGATCGTGGTGCTGGCCGCGCTGCGCAACGCGGCGACGCTGCTCAACCGCAAGCTCGGCGACCTGCGGGTCGCGGTCAGCGGCGCCGGCGCGGCCGGCGTGGCGGTGACGAAGATGCTGATCGCCGGCGGCGTCGACCCGGCTCGGGTGGTGGTCTGCGACTCGCGCGGCATCATCGGCCGGCACCGCGAGCTGACCGGCACCAAGGCCGAACTCGCCGAACTCACCAACGCCGAGGGCCGCCACGGCGACGTCACCGAGGCACTGCGCGACGCGGACGTGCTGATCGGCGTCTCCGGCGGCCAGATCCCCGAGGCGGCGGTGGCCGGCATGGCCCCCGGCGGCATCGTCTTCGCGCTGGCCAACCCCACCCCGGAGGTGCACCCCGAGGTGGCCGCCCGGCACGTCGCGGTGGTCGCCACCGGTCGCAGCGACTACCCCAACCAGATCAACAACGTGCTCGCCTTCCCGGGCGTGTTCCGGGGCGCGCTGGACGCCGGGGCCACCCGCATCACCGACTCGATGAAGGTGGCCGCCGCCGACGCCATCGCGGGCGTGGTGGCCGAGTCGCTGACCGCGGACGCGATCGTGCCGTCCCCGCTGGACCCGCGCGTCGCCCCCGCGGTGGCCTCGGCGGTGGCCGACGCCGCGCGCCGCGACGGGGTCGCCCGCCGCTGAGGGGTAAGGAGGGGCCCCTTCTCAACGCCTCCGGTAGAGGCGGGGCCCCTTCTTAACGCCCGCTCAGCTTGTTACCGTGCCGATCATGCGTGCTGCCTATGCCTCGGCCTTCGACGCCGACAACCCGCTCGCCGCGCTCGCCGTCGGCGACCGTCCCGAGCCGGTCCACCCGCAGGACGACTGGGTCACCGTGCGGGTGCGGGCCAGCTCGCTCAACCACCACGACCTCTGGTCGCTGCGTGGCGTGGGCCTGACCGCCGGCCAGCTCCCGATGATCCTCGGCTGCGACGCCGTCGGCACCGACCCGGACGGCAACGAGGTGGTCATCTACCCGGTGGTGCCCACCCCGGGCGACCCGCGCGGCGTCTCCATCCTCTCCGAGCACTACCAGGGCACGTTCGCCGAGCTGGTCGCCGTACCCCGGATGAACCTGCTGCCGCTGCCCGACGGCCTGTCGGCTACCGACGCGGCGTGCCTGCCCACGGCCTGGCTCACCGCGTGGCGGATGCTCACCACCAAGGGCCGGGTCGCCGACGGCGAGTCGGTGCTGGTCCAGGGCGCCGGCGGCGGCGTGGCCACCGCGGCGGTCGCGCTCGGCGTCGCGCTCGGCAAGCGGGTGTACGCGACCAGCCGCGACGCCGCCAAGCGGGAGCGGATCACCGAGCTGGGCGCCACCGCGCTGGAACCCGGCGCGCGCCTGCCGGAGCGGGTCGACGTGGTGGTCGAGACCGTCGGGGCGGCCACGTTCGACCACTCGCTGAAGTCGGCCGCGCCGATGGCCCGGATCGTGGTCTCCGGCGCGACCGCCGGGCACGAGCCGACTGTCAACCTGCGTCGCGTCTTCGCCATGCAGCTGGAGATCCTCGGCACGTCCATGGGCACCCCGGGCGAGCTGGCCGAGCTGCTCGCGTTCTGCGCCGAGCACGGCGTCCGGCCGGTGGTGGACCGGGTGGTGCCGTTCAGCCGGATCGGCGAGGCGTTCGCCCGGCTGCACTCCGGCGAGGTCTTCGGCAAGGTGGTCGTCGACCACACGGCGTGAGCCAACGTGTTAAGCGGGGCCCCCTCCTCTACCGAAGGCGTTAAGAAGGGGCCCCGCCTTACAGCCGGTCGTCGAGGGTGGCCAGGCCGCCGCGAGCCGCGTCGGTGGGGAGTCGCTTCTTCGCGGCCGGGTCGCCGTAGAGCGTCCAGCGCAGGAACTCGACGGTGGTGTCGGCGACCACCCGCAGCGCCTTCCCGTCGCCGAGCAGCGCCCGGCCGTGGTCACCCTTCGGCAGGCTGAGCATCGCCTTCGGCCACGGCACCGCGTCGAAGACGGCCTTGCCCGCCGCGTACGACACCACCTCGTCCGCCTCGCCGTGCACGAACAACTGCGGGGCGGCGGCGCCCGCGAACGCGGTGCCCACGCCGAGCGACGTGCCGGCGAAGACGATGCCCGCGTCCAGCCGCTCGTCCCGGCCGGTGGTGAACAGCCCGATGGTGGTCACCCCGCCGGCGCTGTGCCCGGTCGCGGCCACCCGCGTCGGGTCCAGCCGGCCTCGCAGCGGATCGTCCGCCGTCCCGTCGAGCGCGAGCACCCGGCTCAGCACGTACGACACGTCGGCCGGCTGGTTGAGCACGTCGAGCGGGTTGCCGTCGCCACCGGAGGAGGTGTGCGGGAAGCGCGGCGCGGCCACCACGAACCCGGCCGCCGCCCAGCGGGTCAGCAACACCCGGTAGTCCTCCGGCCGGGCGCTCAGCCCGTGGCTGAACAGCACCACCGGGAACCGGCCGGCCGCCGCCGGGACGGAACGCTCCGCCGCGCCACCGGCCGGGCCGGCCGCCGGATACCAGAGCGACACCGGCAGCGGCCGGTCGCCGTCGCGGTTCAGCTTCAGCTGGCGTACGCCGACCGCGAAGCTCTTCGCGGGCGCCTTGCCGGCGGGTACCCGGGGGGTCGGGGTGGCGCTCTTCGGGGAGGTGTCGGGGGCGGGCCGCCCGGTCGGGACGGTCGGCTCCGAGCACCCGGCCAGACCGGCGCCGAGCAGGGCAACAGCGGTGGCCAGAACGACGGGACGACAGCGCATGACCTCGATTGTGCCTCGCGTCGGCGGGCGACCGGGCGGGTAAGGAGGGGCCCCCTGTTAACGCCTGCGGTAGAGGCGGGGCCCCCGCTTAACACCTTGGGCGGGCGGCGAGCGGTGGCCGGGTTAGCCCGCCGGACGGTCGCCGACCGAGGCGCGGAGGCGGGCCAGGTCGGCGGCGTCCTTCGCGCGGCGGGGCCGCTCCGGCATCCAGACCGGGAACATCTCCTTGAACTCGATCTGCGCGGTGACACTGATCGCCGGTGCGGTGAGCGACCCGAGCCGGCCGGCCGGCGTGTCGAGCATCCCCGCCGGCAGGGGCGTGCCCGCCCACGGGCCCGCGCCCACCACCACCCGGCCCGCCGCGTCGCGTTCCAGGTAGGCGAAGCTCAGCTCGACGTCGCCCCGGATCAGGTCGAGCTGCTGCGCGGCCGGCATCCGCGGGTCGGGTCGCCAGCCCTGCCCGCCGAGCCGGGCCGCCAACCGGTCGGCGTCGCGCCGCCAGCAGTACCAGTCGACGTCGACGTGCGGTCGGGTCACCGCGCCGAGGTGGAAGTCCATCGCCCAGCCGCCGCGCAGCCACACCTCGATCCCGGCCGCGCCCGCCGTCTCGACCACCTCACGGATCGCGCCCAGTTGCCGCTCCACCAACCCCTCCACCGCCCGAACCTACCCCGCGCCCCCGCCGCCCCACCGCCCCACGAGGTGATCATGAAGTTGGCGGTGACAAATCGGGACAATGAGCACTGTCAACCTCATGATCGACGGGGTGGGATGGGGCGGGGCGGGGCCGGGGGGTCAGGTGGGGAGGGCGCGGGAGGTGAAGGTGGTGACGCCGGGGGCGGTGGCGTCGGTGGGGAGGCGGCGCAGCGCGGTCCGGTCGGCGTAGAGCGTCCAGCGGAGGAAGTCCGTGGTGGTCGCGAGCACCTCGGTGAAGCCGGGGCGGCCCGGGTTCAGGTACTCGCCGTGGCCCTGACCGGGCAGGCTGAGGAAGGCGGCCGGCCCGAGACAGCGGGCGTACGCGGCCCGGCCGATCGACTCCGGCACGATCCGGTCGGCCGCGCCGTGCACGAACAGCATCGGCGCCCACGGTCGGGCCGGGCCGGCGACCGGCCGGCCACCGGCGATCACGATCCCGGCCCGCAGCGGGGACGGTCGCCCGGAGACGAACATGCCGAGCGTGGTGTGGCCACCGGCGGAGTGCCCGACGGCGGCGAACCGGTCCACGGCCAGGTGCGCGCCGAGCGGGTCACCGGGACGGGCACCCAGGCGGACCAGGTGACGGATCAGGCGCCGGGCGTCGGCCGGCTGGTTGCGGACGTCGTCGCGGGTGAAGGCGCGGGCGCGCAGGTTGGTGCGGGGGTAGGTGGGGGCCGCCACCACGAAACCGGCGGCGGCCCAGCGGGTGGTCAGCTGCGCGTGCAGCGCGGGCAGGCTGCGCAGTCCGTGGCTGAAGACCACCACCGGGAACCGTCCGGCGGCCACCGCCGCCCGCGCCCGGACGCTCGGCCCCGCCTCCGCGCCAGGGCTCGGTGGGCCGGCCGGCCGATCCGGTCCGGAGGAGCGCGCTCCCGGGGTGCCGACGGGGCGCGGTGGCCAGGAGAGGGCGGTGACCGGGCCGGGGAAGGTGGACGGGTCCACCGGGTACCAGACGGTGACCGGCAGGGGGCGGGGGCCGTCCGGGTCGACGGTGAACTGCCGCACCCCCACCGCGTACGGGCGCTCCGGCGCGGTCCGTACGCCGGCCGGGACCGGGCCGGTGGTGGCGACGGCCGACCCGCAGCCGGCCAGCAGCGCCGTCGTCAACACGGCCACCAGCCGCCGCCCCGTCATGCCTGCACGGTAGGCAGCCGAGCGGCCCGCCCGCGCCCGCCGTCCGGGCGGCTGCCCCCGCCACCCGGCCGGGCCACGCCTCCACCACCCGGCCGGGGTCTGCCCGCCCCGGCCGCCCGGGCACGCCGACTCCGGCCCGGCGGGACACTCGTGGGCGGTGGGCTTCGCTAGGGTCACCCGCATGGCTGAGAACTACACCGACCCCAGCGGCAACACCGCGCAGTTCCGCGCCTTCGTGGACACGCCCGAGCCGGCCGCGGCGGCGCCCGCGCCGTCCCGGTTGCCGTTGATCGCCGGCCTCGCCGTCGCCGCCGTGGTGGTCGTCGCCCTGGTCGCCTGGGTCGCCCTGGGCTGACCCGGTCCAGCCGGCGACCGGATCCGGGCCGCGGCCCGGGAGACCAGGTAGTCGTGGCACTGGCCCACGTCGGTCGCCGTCGCGGCATCGGACGCGCCGGATCGACGCCACCTCCCGAGGTGGCGTCGATCGCGATCAGGCGGCGAGCACGTCGCGGGTCTCGCGGGCGATCTCCCGCTCCTCGTCGGTGCCGACCACGAGCACCGCCACCTCGGCACCGGCCGGCGAGATCAGCCGGTCACCGGTGCCGTCGTTGCGGCCCGGGTCGACGGCGATGCCGAGCCGGTCCAGGCCGGCCAGCGACGCGGCCCGGACCGGAGCGGCGTGCTCGCCGACCCCGGCGGTGAAGGAGACCGCGTCGACGCGCCCGAGCAGCGCGTAGTACGCGCCCACGTACCCGGTGATCCGGCGGCAGTAGACGTCGAACGCCAGCGCCGCGGCCGGGTCGCCGGCGTCCCGGCGGGCCAGCACCTCCCGCATGTCGTTGTCGCCGGTCAGCCCCAGCAGGCCGCTGCGGTGGTTGAGCAGGTCGTCGATCTGGTCCACGCCCATCCCCGCCTCGCGGCGCAGGTGGAAGATGATCGTCGGGTCGAGGTCACCGCTGCGGGTGCCCATCACCAGGCCTTCCAGCGGGGACATGCCCATCGAGGTGGCCACGCTCCGGCCGCCGGCCACCGCGCACGCGCTCGCCCCGTTGCCCAGGTGCAGCGTGATGGTGTTCAGCTCGGCGTACGGCCGGTCGAGCAGTTCGGCGGTCCGCCGTGACACGTACGCGTGGGAGGTGCCGTGGAAGCCGTACCGCCGCACGTCGTAGCGTTCGGCGGTGGCCCGGTCGATCGCGTACGTGGCGGCGGACTCGGGCAGCGTGTGGTGGAACGCGGTGTCGAAGACCGCCACCTGGGGGGTGTCCGGGAGCGCCTCCCGGGCCACCCGGATGCCGGCCAGGTTCGCCGGGTTGTGCAGCGGCGCGAGCGGGACGAGTTCCTCGATCGCGGTGACCACCGCGTCGTCGATCAGCACCGGGGCGCTGAACCGCCGTCCGCCGTGCACCACCCGGTGCCCCACACCGGCCAGCCCGTCGAGGTCGAGCCGTTCGATGATCTCCCGGACCGCGCTCTCGTGGTCGGCCGGCCCGCCGCCCGGCTCGCCGACCCGCTCCACGGTGCCCCTGTCGAGCACCTCGTCGCCGTCGTACAGCCGGTACTTGACCGACGAGGACCCGCTGTTGAGGACCAGGATGCGGCTCATGCCGACGCCTCCGTGGCGGCCTGGATGGCGGTGATCGCCACCGTGTTGACGATGTCCGGCACGGTCGCCCCCCGGGACAGGTCGTTGACCGGCCGGCGCAGGCCCTGCATGACCGGGCCGACCGCCACCGCGCCGGCCGACCGCTGCACCGCCTTGTACGTGTTGTTGCCGGTGTTCAGGTCCGGGAAGATGAACACGGTGGCCCGCCCCGCCACCGCGCTGTCCGGCAGCTTGGTGGCGGCGACCTGCGGGTCGATCGCCGCGTCGTACTGGATCGGCCCCTCGACCAGCAGCTCGGGCCGGCGTTGCCGGACCAGCTCGGTGGCCGCCGCGACCTTCTCCACGTCGGCGCCGGCGCCGGAGCTGCCGGTCGAGTACGACAGCATCGCCACCCGCGGTTCGATGCCGAACCGGGCCGCGGTGTCGGCCGAGGAGATGGCGATGTCGGCGAGCTGGGCGGCGTCCGGGTCGGGGTTGACCGCGCAGTCGCCGTAGACCAGCACCCGGTCGGCGAGCAGCATGAAGAAGACGCTTGACGCGACCGAGACGCCGGGCACGGTCCGGATGATCTCGAAGGCCGGCCGGATGGTGGCGGCCGTGGTGTGGGTGGCGCCGGAGACCATCCCGTCGGCGCGGCCGGCCTGCACCATCATGGTGCCGAAGTAGTTGGGCTGCGCCACGACGTCGTGCGCCAGCTCCGGCGTCATGCCCCGGTGGGCGCGCAGCTTCGCGTACGCGGCGGCGAACTCGTCCCGCCACTCGCTGGTCGCCGGGTCGACGAGCTGCGCGTCGCCGACGTCGACGCCCAGCTCGCGGGTCCGCCGGGCGATCTCGTCCGGCCGGCCGAGCAGCGTCAGCTCGGCGACGCCGCGGCGCAGCAGCACCTCCGCCGCGCGCAGGATGCGCTCCTCGGCGCCCTCGGGCAGCACCAGCCGGCGGCGTCGGGCCCGCGCCCGGTCGATCAGGTCGTTCTCGAACATCAGCGGGGTGACCCGCGCGGAGCGGGTGACCCGGAGCCGGGCGGCCAGGTCGTCGGTGTCCACGCAGCGCTCGAACGCGCCCAGGGCCGCCTCGACCTTGCGCGGGTTGGCGGTGCTGGGGCGGCCCTCGATCCGGCTGGACGCCTCGACCGTGTCGTAGCTGTCGCTGGTCACCGACAGCACCGCCAGCCCGGTGTTCATCCGCTCGACCAGCCGCATGGCCCGCGGGTCGGGCTGTTCGCCGAGCGTGAGCACCAGCCCGGCCAGCGACACCTGCCCGGCCACGTGCGCGGCGCCGGCGGCGACCAGCAGGTCGGCCCGGTCGCCGGGGGTGATCACCAGCGCGCCGTCGGTGAGGTGGTCCAGCAGCGTCGGCACGTGCGCCGCGCCGACCACGTAGTCGAGCACGTCGCGGTCCAGCGCGGCCCGGTCGCCGGCGAGCCGGGTGGCGCCGAGCGCGATCGCCACCTCGGCCACCGTCGGCGCCGACACGGTCGGCACCTCGGGGATCGCGTACGCGGGGACCGGCAGCTCGGGCAGCGTCATCGGGCCGGGCACCCGGTTGGCGACCACCGCCACCACTGTCGCGCCGAGGTCGGCCAGATCGTGGTACGCGCCGCGCATCGCCGCCGCGATGGCCTCGGGCGGCTGGCCGAACCCGTCCACCACGGGCACCACGACGCTGCCGAACTCGACCGCCAGGCGGGCGTTGAAGGCCAGCTCGCGGGGGCCGGCGCCGTCCCCGTCGGCGAAGTCGCTGCCCACCACCACGACGGCGGGGCAGCGCCGTTCCACCTCCCGGTAGCGGGTCACGATCGCCGAGATCAGCTCCTCCCGCCGACCGTTCGTGACCAGCGCGGTGGCTTCGGCGTACGTCGCGCCGTGCAGTTCGTCGACCGGCAGTTCCACCCGGTAGCGCTCGGTGAGCAGGGCCAGGATCGGGTCCGGGGTGTCGCCGCCGGCGACCAGCGGCCGGAACGCGCCGATCCGCTCGACCTGCCGGGACAGCAGCTCGGCCAGGCCGAGCGCCACTGTCGACTTCCCCCCGCCCGATCCCACGCCGGTCAGGTACACGCTGCGCGCCACGCCCTCACGCTACAAGATCGCCCGTCCCCCCGCCCGGGTCCTTGTCCCCGCCTCCTTCTCCCGCCGATCGTGCGGTTACGGCCCCTCGGGTGACCGGAAAGCGGCCTTCGCCGGGGCGGCAACTGCAGGATCGCGTGGGGCTGGGGGTCTGTTGTGGCTGGTCAGGGCGGGGGGTGGGGGAGAAGGTGGGGTTTTTTCGTATCTATAGTTATTCGGGTGGAAGGCCCGACCGACCTGATCCCCGTCGCCCCCGAACCGCCCCCCGTCTTCGTCGACTCGACCGGGCGGCGGCGTCGGGTCCTGCGCCGCGTCGCCTACTGCGCGGGCGCGGCCGGCGTGGTCTACACGGTGCTGGTCGGGATCAGCTTCGCCGGCGGGCCGATCACCCCGGACACGGTCATCCCGTTCGTCGAGGCGACCGCCGAGGAGAAGCCGCCGCCTTCGACCCCACCGGCGTCCCCGACCACCACTGTCACGCCGTCCGCGACGGCCGTGCCCCCGCCCGCCCGCACCGCCCCGGCACGGCCCCCGGCCCTCACCGCCACGCCGGGTGGCAGCGCCGGCCGGACCCCCACCGCCTCGCCGTCGCCGAGCGGGAGCCCGACGACCACGCCCCGGGCCACGAGGCCGCCGACGACCACCGCGCCGGCCACCACGACGCCGCCGGCCACCACCGCGCCGGCCACCACCAGCCCGCCGCCGCCAGTGGTCGACCCACCGGCCGAGCCGGCCGAGCCGGACGGAACCACGGGTGAGTGACGAGCCCACCACCCGGCTCGACCCGAGGCGGGTGGCCGCCGCCCGCCGGCAGCGCGCCGGGCGACGGCCTGCCGACGTACCCACCGTCGCGCTGGACGCCCGGCAGGTGGCCGCCGCTCGGCGGTCCCGCAGCCGACGCATCGTGCCGCGGCCGAGCTGGGCCATCCTCACCATGGTCCTGGTCATCCTGGGCGGCCTGCTCTTCGTCGAGGCGTACGCCAACGCCGCGTTCGTGCCCGGCGAACGGACCGGGCCGGGCAGCCAGCGGGAGGTGCCCACCTCCGTGGTCGAGGGCGGCCCGATCGTCAACGTCGGCGCGGAGGGCCGGACCCAGTCGCACCGGCTGCCGCCACGGACCCTGGCGCTCACCTTCGACGACGGCCCGGACGCGCGGTGGACGCCGGAGGTGCTGCGCGTCCTGGACAAGTACCAGGTGAAGGCGACCTTCCTCGTCATCGGCACGCAGGTCGTCCGGAACCCCGCGCTGGCCCGCCGCATGGCGGCCGAGGGCCACGAGCTGGGCGTGCACACGTTCACCCATCCCGACCTGGCCGTCCTGCCCGGCTGGCGACGCGAGCTGGAGTACGCGCAGACCCAGCTCGCCATCGCCAGCACCACTGGCGTCCGGACCTCGCTGCTGCGTTTCCCGTACTCGTCCAGCGCGGACGCCTACACCGACCGCGACTGGCCGATGCTGCGGCAGGCCGGCGAGCTGGGCTACCTGACGGTGGTGAACGACGTCGACAGCCGGGACTGGGAGAAGCCCTCCGTCGACGCGATGCTCGCCAACGCCACCCCGGCGGGGGCGGCCGGCACCATCGCGCTGTGGCACGACGCCGGCGGGGACCGGTCCGGCACGGTGGCCGCGCTGGACCGGTACATCCCGATGATGCAGCAGCGCGGCTACACGTTCACCACGGTCAGCGACGGTCTCCGCCGGACGCTCGCCGAGGCCGGCGTCACCGACCAGGTGGGCGGACAGGTCGCCGCCCCGCGCGCCGACCGCTGGCGCGGCGACGTGCTGGTCGGCGCGGTACGCGGGGCCGACGGCATGTTCGGGTTGTTCGGCGTCTTCTTCGTGGTCGTCGGCGTGCTCACCGTCGGCCGGGCCCTGCTGCTCTTCGTGCTGGCCCTGCGGCACGCGGCCCGCCGCCGTCGGCACGACTGGTCGTGGGGCCCGCCGGTCACCGACCCCGTGTCGGTGATCGTGCCCGCGTACAACGAGAAGGAGGGCATCGCGGCGGCGGTCCGCTCCCTCGCGGGCGGCGACCACCCCGGCGGCATCGAGGTCGTGGTGGTCGACGACGGGTCGACCGACGGCACCGCCGACATCGTGGCGGCGCTGCGCCTGCCGAACGTCCGGGTGGTGCGCAAGCCCAACGGCGGCAAGCCGAGCGCGTTGAACACCGGCGTCGCGCTGGCCCGCCACGAGCTGATCGTCATGGTGGACGGCGACACCGTCTTCGAGCCGGACGCGGT
This sequence comes from Micromonospora sp. NPDC018662, assembly GCF_044391475.1. Lineage (NCBI taxonomy): Bacteria > Bacillati > Actinomycetota > Actinomycetes > Micromonosporales > Micromonosporaceae > Micromonospora > Micromonospora sp. NPDC018662. Next base: position 158,258 of record NZ_JBISAC010000002.1, on the reverse strand, counting down.
CCGTCGGCTGGTCCAGCCGTTCGCGGACCCCCGGGTCGGCGTGGTGGCCGGCAACGTCAAGGTCGGCAACCGGCGGAGCCTGATCGCCAAGTGGCAGCACGTCGAGTACGTCATCGGCTTCAACCTGGACCGCCGCCTCTACGAGACGCTGCACTGCATGCCGACCGTGCCCGGCGCGATCGGCGCGTTCCGGCGGACGGCACTGGAGCAGGTCGGCGGCATGACCGACGAGACGCTGGCCGAGGACACCGACATCACCATGGCGCTGGGTCGCGCCGGCTGGCACATCGTGTACGAGGAGAGCGCCCGCGCCTGGACCGAGGCGCCCGCCACGCTCGGCCAGTTGTGGAAGCAGCGGTACCGGTGGAGCTACGGCACCATGCAGGCGATGTGGAAGCACCGGCGTGCGGTCCTCGACCGCGGCCCGTCGGGCCGGTTCACCCGACGCTGCCTCTCGTTCCTGACCCTGTTCGGCGTGCTGCTGCCGCTGGCCGCCCCGGTCATCGACCTGCTCGCGCTGTACGGGTTGGTCTTCCTGGACCGGACCGAGACCGTGGTGGCCTGGCTGGCGATGCTCGCGGTGCAGTTCGTGACCGCGGTGGTGGCGTTCCGGCTGGACCGGGAGAAGCTCGGCGTGCTGTGGGTGCTGCCGTTGCAGCAGTTCGTCTACCGGCAGTTGATGTACCTGGTGCTGATCCAGTCGCTGGTCACCGCGTTGACCGGTGGCCGGCTGGGCTGGCAGAAGCTGCGGCGTACCGGAAATCTCGACGCGACCGTGCGCCGCGCCGCCGCCTGACCGCCGGTCACGCCGGCGCGGTCGTCCGGGGCTCGGGCTCGGTCACGTCGGGCCCGCCGGCCGGCTCGGCGGCGCGCAGGAGCGCGTCGCTCTTCACCACCCAGGCCGCGCCGAAGGCGAACACGGCGAGCGTCTCGCACCACAGCACCGGCTTGAGCGTGTGCCGGACGTCGGCCGGGAGCTGTGTGCTGGCCAGCGCGAGCGCGACGGCGAGCAGGATGAGCCCGCCGCAGGCCCGGTAGAAGACCTGCGCCGAACGGCGGGGCGGCACCCCGGCCCGGTCCGGGCGCACGAAGAGCACCAGGCAGAAGATCGCGAGCCCGGCGAAGAGCCCGGCGGCCGCCACCTGGTGCACCACACCGGCCGTCCGGTCGACGCCGTCGACAGTGGCGGCCGGCACGCCCGTGGTGGTGGGGAACAGCGCCACCACGACCGCCAGCACGCCGGCGCACGTGCCCAGCACGTCCTCCGGCCGGCGGTAGCGGTAGCTGATCAGGAAGACGCCGACGGCGCACAACGCGCCGACGAAGACGTCCCGCATCTCGGAGTGGTAGTAGCCGCTGAGCGAGTCGAGCAGGGTGAGACGTCGGGTGGCGGCGACGTGGCCGACCACCAGCACGACCGGCAGCGCGAGGCCCACCGATCCGATGCCGAGGCGCAGGTGGCGTACGGTCACCGCGTCCTGCGGTGGCTTTCGGGTCCCGGGTTCCATACCTCAACAGTGGACGTCACACAGCGCAACTAGTCAAACGCGAACTGTCATTCGTCGTCCTCGTCGTCCAGGCGGGCCAGCCAGGTGGCGAACCGCTCGACAGGCGTCTCGAACTCCGGGTTCAGGTCGACGAAGTCACGCAGGCGCTCGCCCAGCCACTCCAGGCTGACCTGCTCGTCGCCCCGGCGCTCGACCAGCTCCTCGATGCCACGGTCGGTGAAGTACACGGTCGTCCTCTCGTCGTACGGCAGCGGCCCGTCCCGGTGGAGGGACGGGCCGCTGCGGTGGGGTGTCACGGGCGGGGCAGGGCCGCCTCGATCAGCGCGTTCTGCTCGACCTCGTGCATCTTCGCCGAGCCGACCGCCGGGGCGGCGGCCGACGGGCGGGAGATGCGGCGCAGCCGGACCTCGGGCAGGTGCTCCAGCAGGTTGAGCGCCACGAACGACCAGGCGCCCTGGTTGGCCGGCTCCTCCTGGACCCAGGCGAAGTCCTCGGCGTTCGGGTACTGCGCCAGCGCGGCCCGGACCTCGTCGACCGGCAGCGGGTAGAGCTGCTCCATCCGGAGGATCACGGTGTCGGTGACGCCGCGCTCCTGGCGGGCCTGGAACAGGTCGTAGTAGACCTTGCCCGAGCAGAGCAGCACGCGCTTGACCTGCTCCGGCGCCGGGGCGGCGGTGTCGGCCAGCACCGGGGAGAAAGTGCCGGTGGTGAAGTCCTCCACCGGCGACACGCACAGCTTGTGCCGCAGCAGCGACTTCGGCGTGAACACCACGAGCGGCTTGCGCTTGGGCGACAGCGCCTGGCGACGCAGCAGGTGGAAGTAGTTCGCCGGGGTGGTCGGGATGGCCACCCGCATGTTGTCCTCGGCGCAGAGCTGGAGGAAGCGCTCCGGGCGGCCGGAGGTGTGGTCCGGCCCCTGGCCCTCGTGGCCGTGCGGCAGCAGCAGCGTGACCGCGGAACGCTGGCCCCACTTCACCTCGCCGGAGGAGATGAACTCGTCGATCACCGACTGGGCGCCGTTGACGAAGTCACCGAACTGGGCCTCCCAGGCCACCAGCGCGTTGACGTTCTCCACCGAGTAGCCGTACTCGAAGCCCATGGCTGCGTATTCCGAGAGCAGCGAGTCGTGCACGAAGAAGCGGGACCGCTCGCCGTCGGCGGTGAACGTCTTCAGCGGCAGGTAGTCGTCGCCGGTGCGGGCGTCGACCACCGAGGCGTGCCGCTGGACGAACGTGCCGCGGCGCGAGTCCTGCCCGGCGAGCCGGACGGTGACGCCGTCGTGCAGCAGCGCGCCGAACGCGATGATCTCGCCGAAGCCCCAGTCGATGTTGCCCTCGACGGACATCTTCCGGCGCCGCTCCAGAAGCTGCTGGATCCGCTTGTGCGGGGTGAAGCCCTCCGGCAGGTTGACGTGCGCCTCGCCGATCGCCTTGACCACGGAGGCGTCGGTAGCGGTGTCGACCTGCGGCTCCGGCTCCTCCTCCCGCTTCGGGCGGCCGAGCTGGCGCGGCGTGGTGGCCGCGTCCCGGGTGGCCTTGAAGACGCGTTCGAGCTGCGCCTGGTAGTCCCGCAGCAGCTCCTCGGCGTCCTCCACGGTGATGTCACCGCGCCCGATCAGCTCCTCGGTGTAGAGCTTCCGGACCGACCGCTTCGAGTCAATGATCTTGTACATCTGCGGGTTGGACATCGACGGGTCGTCGCCCTCGTTGTGCCCGCGCCGCCGGTAGCAGACCAGGTCGATCACGACGTCCTTGTTGAACGCCTGCCGGTATTCGAACGCCAGCCGGGCGACCCGGACCACGGCCTCGGGGTCGTCGCCGTTGACGTGGAAGATCGGCGCCTGGATCATCCGGGCCACGTCGGTGCTGTAGAGGCTGGACCGGCTGTACTCCGGGGCGGTGGTGAAGCCGACCTGGTTGTTGACCACCACGTGCACGGTGCCGCCGGTGCGGTAGCCGCGCAACTGGGACAGGTTGAGCGTCTCGGCGACCACGCCCTGGCCGGCGAAGGCGGCGTCACCGTGCACCGCCAGCGGCAGCACGGTGTAGCCCTCGAGCTTGAGGTCGATGCGGTCCTGCTTGGCCCGGACGATGCCCTCCAGCACCGGGTCGACGGCCTCCAGGTGCGACGGGTTCGCCACCACCGACACCTTGACCGCGTGGTCGCCGTCCGGGGTGGTGAACTTGCCGTTCTGGCCGAGGTGGTACTTCACGTCGCCGGAGCCCTGCGTGGACCGCGGGTCGAGATGCCCCTCGAACTCGGAGAAGATCTTCTCGTACGGCTTGCCGACGATGTTGGCCAGCACGTTGAGCCGGCCGCGGTGCGCCATGCCGATGACGACCTCGTCCAGCCCCGCCTCGGCGGAGGACTCCAGCACCTCGCCCAGCAGTGGGATCAGCGACTCGCCGCCCTCCAGCGAGAAGCGCTTCTGGCCCACGTACTTCGTCTGGAGGAACGTCTCGAACGCCTCGGCCGCGTTGAGCCGGTTGAGCACGTGCTTCTGCTCGTCGGAGCTGGGCTTCTCGTACTTGCGCTCGACCCGCTCCTGGATCCAGCGCCGCTCCTCCGGGTCCTGGATGTGCATGTACTCGATGCCGACCCGGCGGCAGTAGGAGTCGCGCAGCACGCCGAGGATCGAGCGCAGCTTCATCCGCTGCTTGCCGGCGAAGCCGTTGACCGGGAAGACGCGGTCCAGGTCCCACAGGGTGAGGCCGTGCTGGAGCACGTCCAGGTCGGGGTGCTTGCGGATCTCGAACTCGAGCGGGTCGGTGTCGGCCATCAGGTGCCCGCGCACCCGGTAGGCGTGGATCAGCTCGTGCACCCGCGCGGTCTTGTTGATCTGGCCTTCGCTGTCGACGGCCACGTCGCGCATCCAGCGCACCGGCTCGTACGGGATGCGCAGCGAGGTGAAGATCTCGTCGTAGAAGGCGTGCTCGCCGAGCAGCAGCTCGTGCATCACCTTCAGGAACTCGCCGGACTGCGCGCCCTGGATGATCCGGTGGTCGTACGTGCTGGTCAGCGTGATGACCTTGCTGACCGCGTTCTCGGCCAGGGTGGCCTCGCTCATGCCCTGGTAGGGCGCCGGGTATTCCATCGCGCCGACGCCGATGATGGCGCTCTGCCCCTGCATCAGGCGCGGGATCGAGTGCACCGTGCCGATGCCGCCCGGGTTGGTCAGCGAGATGGTGGTGCCGGAGTAGTCCTCCATGGTCAGCTCGTTGCGGCGGGCACGCCGGACCACGTCCTCGTACGCCTGCCAGAACTGCCGGAAGTCCATCTGCTCGCAGCCCTTGATGGACGGCACCACCAGGTTGCGGGAGCCGTCCGGCTTGGCCAGGTCGATGGCGATGCCCAGGTTGACGTGCTCCGGCCGGAGCATCGCCGGCTTGCCGTCGACCTCGACGAAGGAGTTGTTCATCTCCGGGTGCTCGATCAGCGCCCGGACCATCGCGTACCCGATGAGGTGGGTGAAGCTGACCTTGCCACCGCGGCCGCGGGCCAGGTGGTTGTTGATCACGATGCGGTTGTCGACCAGCAGCTTCGCCGGGACCGCGCGCACGCTGGTGGCGGTCGGGACGGCGAGCGACGCGTCCATGTTCTGGACGATCTTGGCGGCGACGCCGCGCAGCGGGGTGGTGCCGGCGTTGCTCGCGGCCGGCGCCTTGGCGGCGGCCGGCTTGGCCGGGGCGGCCTTCTTCGCCGGGGCCGGCTCGGGCGTCTTCGCCGCCGGCTTGGCGGCGGGCTTCTCGGCCGGCTTGGCCGGCGGGGCCTTGGCGGGGGCCGGCTGCTCGGTGACCGTGGCGACGGCCTCCTGCTGCTCGGCGGGCTCCGGCTTGGCCGCCGGCTTGGCGGCGGGCTTGGCCTGGCCGTCCGGGCGTGGTGTCGCGGCGCCCGGCGCCGGCCGGTAGTCGGCGAAGAAGTCGTGCCAGGCCGAGTCGACGCTCGACGGGTCGGCGAGGTAGCGCTGGTACATCTCCTCGACGATCCACTCGTTCGGGCCGAAACCCGCCAGTGGGTTCTCCTGCGATGTCTGCTGGGTCGACACGGCCGCTAATCGCCTCTTTCACGCGGTTGTGAATGTCACGCGGTGGGGCCCCGTGCCCGGTACGCCGACGCACAGGGGACGGATCCCAGGCTACGCCGTGCGATTGCCACCGGCATTCTCGCCTCCGGCTGGTGGCCCGTTTCACAGAAGATGCCAGAACTTCGGCAAACGCTGCGTGTCCGCCCGACTCCTGCTAGACGGCGACCGGAACGGCGACGGCCCCGGCCGGTGACACGCGGTCACCGGCCGGGGCCGAATCGAACGGCGGGTCAGGAGATGTCGCGCCGCCGGATGGTCAGCACGCCGATCACGCCGGTCACCACCGCATACCCGATCAGCACCGCCGCCCCGGCCCACTGCGGCGGGTTGCCCGGGATGTCCGTGTCGCCGCCCACCATCAGGCTGGAGGCCAGCGACGGCACCAGGAGCTGGAGCTTGCTGATCCACTCGCCGTACCGTGCCGCCAGCAGGCCGATCGCGATGGCCGCGCCGATGGTGCCGCCGAGGTAGAGCAGGATGCCGGTCACTGTCGCGCCGATCTGGCTGCGGATCAGCACGCCGAGCCCGACGCCGAGCACGGACCACAGCAGGTAGGCCAGCCCGTTGAGCGCGATCGCGCGCCAGACCACCCCGCTGCCGAGTTGCGAGTCGACGTCCACCGCGTTCAGGATCAGCGGCGCGACGATCAGGTTGAGCACCGTGGTGACGACCCAGAACAGCAGCGCCAGCACGCCGGCCGCGGCCAGCTTGGCCAGCATCACCGCGGTGCGGTGCGGCGCGGTGAGGAACGTGGTGGTCACCGTCTGGTGGAAGAACTCGCTGGTCACCACCACGATGCCGAGCAACATCACGATGAGCAGGCCGAAGAACTGGCCGTTGGTGTAGAGGTTGGCGGCCAGGTTGTCGGCCGCCGCGGCGGCTTGGAGCTGGTCGGCCTGCTCGCCGGCGGCCTCGCCCACGTTTCCGCTGGCCAGGGCATCGGTCTGCAGGTAGTTGAAGAAGAGCGCGAGCCCCCACAGCGGGAGCGTGATCAGCCCGAAGATCCACCAGGTGCTGGTGGTGCGGATCTTGAGCAACTCGGATCGGACCAGCGTCATCGGATCTCCGCCTTTCCGGCCGTCAGCTCCAGGAAGACCCCTTCGAGGTCCGGACGTTCGGTGGTCAGCTCGTGCAGCTCCACCTTCGCGGCCAGCGCGATCCGACCCACGGTCGGCGCGTCCACGCCGCCGACCAGCAGCGCGCCGTGCGGCTCGGCGTCGACAGTGGCGGACTGCTCGCGCAGCGCCACGGCCAGCTCGTCCGCCTGCGGGGTGCGCACCCGCACCCGGGCGCCGTGCGTCATCGAGCCCATCACCTGCTCGACCGGCCCCTGCCGGACCAGCTTGCCGGCCGCGATGATCACCACGTCGTCGGCGAGCAGCTGCATCTCGGAGAGCAGGTGGCTGGAGACCAGCACCGTCCGGCCCTCGGCGGCCAGGCCCTTGAGGAAACCGCGCATCCAGCGGATGCCCTCCGGGTCCAGGCCGTTGGCCGGCTCGTCCAGGATCAGCACCTGCGGGTTGCCGAGCATCGCCGCGGCGATGCCGAGCCGCTGCTTCATGCCCAGCGAGTAGCCCTTGAACTTGCGCTTCGCCGCCGGGGAGAGCCCGACCAGGGCCAACGCCTCGTCCGCACGCTCCTTCGGCAGCCCGGCCGCCGCGCAGATCACCCGCAGGTGGTTGATTCCGGTACGGCCCTTGTGCGCGCTGGACGCCTCCAGCACCGCGCCCACCGTCCGCAGCGGGTCGGTCAGGTCGGCGTACCGGTGGCCGCCGATGGTGGCCGTGCCGGCGGTCGGCGTGACCAGGTTGAGCAGCATGCGCAGCGTGGTCGTCTTACCGGCGCCGTTCGGGCCGAGGAAGCCGGTGACCCGGCCCGGCTCGACCGTGAACGACAGGTTGTCGACCGCGCGGACGTTCTTGTATTGCTTGGTCAAGCCGGACACGATGATCTGGCCGGTCCCGGCACTGGGGCGTGGCTGCCCGTCGGACATCATTCTCCTCTCCTCCCCGGCGCGCTGGACGCACGCCGGTGGGACGCCGTTGCGGGGGCGCCCCGCACAGCCTGACAACCCGGCGCAAGCGGGTCAATCAGGCGGGATGCGTACGCGCCGTCCTCCTCAGGGAGGAGATCAACCGCTCGGCAGCGCCACCCAGGTGGCACGCGCTCGACCGAGCAGCGCGCCGTCCGGACCGTACAGGCTGGTGTGCACCTCGGCCTTCCGCCCCTCGCCGCCGACCGCGAGCCCGGTCACCACGCACTCGTCGCCCGGCCGGGGCAGCGCCGTGACCTGCGCGGCGATCCGGCCCAGCACGTACGGGCGGCCGGCGGAGAGCACCGCCCAGCCGCCCGGGCAGTCCAGCGCGGCCCAGACCGTAGCGGGCACCACGTCGGCCGGCGCGCGGAACGGCGCCGCGGTCCGCCCGTCCGGCAGCCGGCCGGGAAAGATCCGCAGGCCGTCCGGGTGGTCCGGGCCACAGACGAAACAGCCGGGGAACGGGTGGTCCACCAGACCGGGGTACGCCGCCGCGGCCCGCTCGGCCGTCGCCCGGTCCACCGGCGGCACCACCGCGTCCACCGGCCCGACCCGGCGTACCTCGGCGACCAGCCGGCCCGCCGGGTCGCGGATCTCCCCGTCGGCGGCGGTCAGCGGCGTGTCCAGCGGCGGCGGCCGGCGCAACGTGACCTCCACCGGCCCCCGGTCGTCGATCAGCGCGGCGAAGATCCCGGCGCTCCAGCCGCCGTTGCCGGAACCGTCCGGTCCGTGGAAACGGGCCTCGACCAGCACGTGCACCTCCGGATGATGGTCCGCCGGCGCCGTCGCCGGTGGTCGCCCGGCAGCCTCGCACACCCACCGGTACGGGTCCGCACGCCGCCGCCGACCGGCGTTCACCGGATCGACATCCCTCCCCCCGGGCCCGGCAACCCGCGCCCCTTACACAGGACCCATGGCCGTTCTGCACGCCGCTGGCGCACCCATCACGACCAGCGGTTACACCCTGCTGATCGCCGACGACCCGACAGTGGTCGCGGCCGCGCAACGCCTGCGCCACGAGGTGTTCGCCGGCGAACTCGGCGCCACCCTGCCACCGGGCGCGGCCGGGCTCGACACCGACGAGTTCGACGCCCACTGCGACCACCTGGTGGTCCTGCGCGAGGACACCGGCGAGGTGGTCGGCACCTACCGCCTGCTCCCGCCCGGTCGCACCGACCTCCGGTACGCCGACGGCGAGTTCGACCTGACCCCGCTGGCCCCGCTGCGCGACGACCTGGTCGAGGCGGGCCGCTCCTGCGTGCACCCCGACCACCGCACCGGCGCCGTGATCAACCTGATGTGGGCCGGCATCTGCCGCTACCTGCACCTGCGTGGCTCGCGCTGGCTCGGCGGCTGCGCCTCGGTGCCGCTCGCCGACGGCGGGACCGCAGCCGCCGAGGTGTGGGCCCAGGCCGCCGACCGACACCTCGCCCCGCCGCCGCTGCGGGTGACCCCGCGCCGGCCCTGGTTCGCCGAGGCGCCGGCCCGGCCCGCGCCGGCGTCACTCACGCCGGCCGAACGCCGAGCGCTCGTCCCGCCGCTGCTCCGCGGCTACCTGCGGCTCGGCGCCTGGGTCGGCGGCGAGCCGGCGTACGACCCGGACTTCGGCTGCGCCGACTTCTACGTGCTGTTCTCGCTGGACCGGATGAACCCGCGTCACCTGCGGCACTTCCTCGGCGAGGTGGGATCGTGACGCCCCTCGCCGGTCACCGGGACGGCGCCGACCTGTGGCGGCCGGCCTCCGGCTGCGGGCCGGCCTGCCTGCCGTCCCCGGCCGCCGCGGACGTCTCCGCGACTCGCCGGGTCGGCCGGCTGCTCGGCGTACTCGGCATGCTGCTGGCCGGGGCCGTCCTCGCCGCGTCGCTGCCGCTGCTGCCGGCGGCCGACCGGCGGGCCGCGCTGCGCGGCTGGGCCCGCGCGACGCTGCGTGCGCTCGGGGTACGCCTGGTGGTCCGGGGCCGGCCGCCGCGCCGCCGCGCGCTGCTGGTCGCCAACCACGTCTCCTGGCTGGACATCCTCGCGGTGCTCGCGGTGTCGCCGGCCCGGATGCTGGCCAAGCGGGAGGTCCGCGGCTGGCCGGTGGTGGGCGTGCTCGCCGCGGCGGCCGGCACCGTCTTCGTGGACCGGTCCCGGCCGCGCGCGTTGCCGGCCACGGTCAACCGGGTGGCCGAGACGCTGCGCGCCGGGCACCCGGTGGCGGTGTTCCCGGAGGGCACGACGTGGTGCGGCGCGCCGTCCGGCTGCCGCCCCACGCGCGGCTTCCGCCCGGCCATGTTCGAGGCCGCGGTGGCGGCCGGCGCGCCAGTGGTGCCGCTCGGCCTCGCCTACCGGTACGCCGGCGAGCCGAGCACGCTGCCCGCCTTCGTCGGTGCGGAGACGCTCTGGGCGTCGCTGCGCCGGGTGCTGGCGGCCCGCGACCTGACCGTGACGGTGACCGTGGCCGCCGCGCTGCACCCCGCCGACGGGGCGGACCGGCGGCTGCTCGCCCGCGCCGCCGAGGCCGCGATCCACCCGGTCCGCCCCGCCCGGACGGCGGCCGCCCGCCCCACCCGGGGATCGCTCCCGCTCCCGGGCGCCGTCCAGCTACCGGGTGTCGTCCCGCCTCCGCGACCGGCGGTGGCGGCGTCCGCGCCGGTGCCTGGCGAGCCGGCTGTCGATCTGGTGGCCTGAGCCAGCTCGCCTTTCGTCGAGACTCGCCCCCATCCCCGAGCGCTCCCACCAGCAGAGAATGATCTTCCGTCTGCTGGGACGGTAGTGAATCTTGGAAGAAAACGGCCCCGATGAGGGCCATTTCCTTCCAAGATCTCTCACTGCGGTGCGGTGCGGTGCGGTGCGGTGCGGTGCGGCGGGGACGCGTAACAGTCTTGTTCAGTCGCGATGTATCGCGTTATGCTTCCCCCGGTCACCGGACGTGCCGTGCGGCACGTCGTACAGGGGAGGGCACGATGGCGAGTTGGACGGTCGACAGCCCACACCGGATCACGCTCGACGAGCCGGTCACCCGGCTCGACGTCCGACTGGTCAGCGGCCGGCTCAACGTGGTCGGCACCGACGGCCCGGCCCGGGTCGACGTCACCCGGATCAGCCGCCGGCCGATCATCGTCGAGCTGCACGACGGCCGACTGACCGTCCGGCACGAGCGGACCCCCCGCTGGCCCGGCGTGCTCTGGTGGCTCGGGCAGCTCCGCCGCCGGTTCCGCGCCGAGGTGTCGGTCGCCGTGCCGGCCCAGGCGCTGGCCGACCTGCACCTGGTCGACGGCGCGCTGGTCGCCTCCGGGCTGCGCCGCGACACCCGGGTCGACGTCACCTCCGGCCAGGTCACCCTGATGGGGCTGCGTGGTCGCACCACCGCCAAGGTCGTCTCGGGCCCGGTGGAGGCGCTCGGCATCGGCGGCGACCTCGACCTCGAGACGGTCTCCGGGGAGCTGATCCTGGCCGACAGCGCGCCCGAGCGGGTGCGGGCCCACGCGGTCTCCGGCTCGATCACCTGCGACCTGGACAACCCGCGCGGCAGCGAGATCCGGCTCAGCGCCATCTCCGGCAGCATCACCGTCCGGGTCCGCGAGGACAGCGACCTCAGCGTGCACCTGCACACCACCTCCGGCCGGATCACCAGCGGCTTCCCGCAGATCTGCGGCGGCCAGCACGGCTTCGGCGCGGTCAAGGACAGCCACGGGGTGCTCGGCGGGGGCGCGGGTAAGCTCTGGGCGTCCGCGACGTCCGGCAGCATCGCGCTGCTGGCCCGCCCGGTCGCGGACGCCGACGACGTGGAGGACCTGCCGTGACCGCCGTGTTCAGCCACGGGCGGCTCCGGCTCTATCTGCTCAAGCTCCTCGACGACGGTCCGAAGCACGGCTACGAGCTGATCCGCCTGCTGGAGGAGCGCTTCCTCGGCCTGTACGCGCCCAGCGCCGGCACCATCTATCCCCGCCTGCAACGGCTGGAGGTGGAGGGGCTGGTCAGGCACACCGCGGTGGGCGGTCGCAAGGTCTACGAGATCACCGAGGCGGGCCGCGCCGAGCTGCGGCAGCGCGCCGACGAGCTGGCCACCCTGGAAACCGACATCAGCGCCTCCGTGGAGGACCTCTCCGCGCTGGCCGGTGAGATCCGCACCGAGGTACGCGGCTCGGTGCGCGACCTGAAGCGGGAGCTGCGCGAGGTGACCCGGCAGACCCGGCAGGGCCGCTGGACGCCCCCGCCGGCCACCCGGGCCGGCGGCAACGGAGGTGCGGCCCGACCGGCGGAAGCGCCGCTGCTCGCCGAGTTCGACCAGCGGCTGGCCGCGTTCACCGTCGAGGTCGGCGCGCTGGTCCGGGCCGGGCGGCTCAGCGACAACCAGCTCCGGACCGCGATCCGGCTGCTCGACGGCGCGCTCGACGGGCTACGCCGGCTGCTCCGCTGAGCTCACAGGTTGTTTCCAGCCACCACCCAGCGCGACCGCAGCCGGAGCACGGATGATGGGGCCATGGCGGCTACCCAGACCGAGGCTCGACTGCTCGTCGTCGAGGACGATCCCAACATCCTCGAACTGCTCTCCGCGAGCCTGCGCTTCGCGGGCTTCGACGTGGCGACCGCGACCAGCGGCAGCGCGGCGCTGCACGCCGCCAAGGACCACCGGCCCGATCTGGTAGTGCTCGACGTGATGCTGCCCGACCTCGACGGTTTCGAGGTCATCCGGATGCTCCGCGAGGGCGGTACGCGTACCCCGGTGGTGTTCCTGACCGCGCGGGACGCGACGGACGACAAGATCCGCGGGCTGACGCTGGGCGGCGACGACTACGTCACGAAGCCGTTCAGCCTGGAGGAGTTGACCGCCCGGATCCGGGCCGTGCTGCGCCGCACCGCGACCGGCGAGCAGGCGCCGTCCCGGCTCACGTTCGCCGACCTGGAGCTGGACGAGGAGACCCACGAGGTGCACCGGGCCGGCCAGCGGGTGCAGCTCTCGCCGACCGAGTTCAAGCTGCTGCGCTACCTGATGCTCAACGCCAACCGGGTGCTCAGCAAGGCGCAGATCCTCGACCACGTGTGGAACTACGACTTCCGCGGCGACGACAACATCGTGGAGTCCTACATCTCCTACCTCCGCCGCAAGGTCGACAACACCCAGCCCCGGCTGATCCACACGCTGCGCGGGGTGGGGTACGTGCTGCGCAAGCCGGCGGCGTGAACGCCGTCCACGACGCGAAGGGCTGGCTGCGCGGGATCCCGCTCCGGCTCAAGCTGGTCACCTCCGTTCTGGCGCTGGTCGCGGCGGCGCTGCTGGTGATCAGCGTCTCCACCGCCTACTTCCTGCACAGCTACCTGGTCGGACAGATCGACGCCGAGTTGCGGAACTCGGCGAACCGGTTCCAGTCGATCCCGCCGAGTGGCACCGGCACCATCACGCTGCCGAGCGACTACCTCGTGGTGCTGACCGAGCCGGACACCGGCGCGATCTTGCGACCGGTCTACGACAACCCCCGCTTCCAGGAGCGGGACCTGCCCCCGTGGCCGGCGAACGAGGCCGGCTTCCGGGAGCGGGTCGGCGAGCTGACCACCGAACGGGCGCGGGGCAGCTCGGTGCGGTGGCGGGTGCTCTACACCCAGCTCCCGAACGGGCAGATGGCGCTGATCGGTGAACACCTGACCGACGTCGACCAGGCCGTCCGGCAGCTCATCTGGATAGACCTGCTGGTGGGCGGCGCGGTGCTGATCATCCTGGCGTCGGTCGGCGCGGGGATCGTGCGTACCAGTCTCAAGCCACTGGTGGAGATCGAGCGGACCGCGGCGGCCATCGCTGGCGGCGACCTGACCCGACGGGTGCCCGACCCCGAGGAGGGGCGACCCTGCCCCACCTCCGAGCTGGGCCGGCTCTCCCGGGCGTTGAACACGATGCTGGCGCAGATCGAGGCCGCGTTCACCGCGCGGGCCGCCTCCGAGGCGGCGGCGCGCAGCGCCGAGATGGGCGCCCGGGACGCCGCCGCCCTGGCGCAGGCGTCCGAGGCGCGCGCCCGCCGGTCCGAGGAACGGATGCGGCAGTTCATCGCGGACGCGTCGCACGAGCTGCGGACACCGCTGACCACCATCCGGGGCTTCGCCGAGCTCTACCGGCAGGGCGCGGCGCGGGCCCCGGAGCAGACCGCCGACCTGCTGCGCCGCATCGAGGACGAGGCGTCCCGGATGGGCCTGCTGGTCGAGGACCTGCTGCTGCTGGCGCGGATGGACCGGGAACGGCCGATCGCGCTGGCCCCGGTGGAGCTGCCGGTGCTGGCCTCGGACGCGGTGGAGGCGGCCCGGGTGGTCGACCCGCAGCGGCGGATCGAGCTGGAGCTGGAACCGGGCTCGGGCCCGCTGGTGGTGCTCGGTGACGACGCCCGGCTGCGGCAGGTGATCGGCAACCTGATGACCAACGCGCTCACCCACACCCCGTCGGACGCCGCGGTGACGCTGCGGCTGCGCGCCGAGGCGGGGAACGTCGCGGTGGTGGAGGTGGCGGACACCGGCCCCGGCCTGACCCCGGAGCAGGCCGAGCGGGTCTTCGAACGGTTCTACCGGGTGGACGCCGCCCGGACCCGGCGGGCCGCCGGACCGACCAGCACCGGCCTCGGCCTGGCCATCGTCGCCGCGCTGGTGGCGGCGCACCACGGCACGGTCGAGGCGGTCGCGACGCCGGGAGGCGGGGCCACGTTCCGGGTGAAACTGCCGCTGCTGCCCGAGACGCCGGAGCCGGGCGAGTGACTTACAGAAAACATTCAGGCGGATTCCAGGCTGGTGACAGTGCCACAGGGAAAGCTGTAGCCATGACCGACCACGAGACCGAGCCGCAGCGGTCGCCGGCACCTGCCGACGCCGAGCCGTCGCACCACACCGCCGAGCTGCCCCGCGTCGAGAGCGGGACATCGGACTCCACCCCGGCCGCCGCGTCGGTTCCGGCCGACTCCCCGGCCGCCGGAACCACCGCCCACGCCGACGTCCCGGCCAATCCGTACGCGCCGTCGTCCGACGCGCCGGCCAATCCGTACGCGCCGTCGTCCGACGCGCCGGCCAATCCGTACGCGCCGGGCCAGTCGGGTGGCGCTTACGCCCAGCCGTCCGGCAGCCCGTACGCCCAGCCGTCCGCGCCGCCGTACCCGGCCTCCGGGCAGCCGCAGAACTGGTACGGGGGACAGCAGCAGCACGGCGGCTGGGCCCAGCAGGGCGGCACCGGCTATCCGTCGTCGCCGCAGGCCGGCGGGCCGGTGCCGACGTACCAGGCGCAGCCGGGCCACCAGCCGTACCCGCAGCACCAGCCGCACCAGGCCGGGCAGCCGCTCCCGCCGTGGGGCCCGCAGCAGCCGGCGCGGCCGAGTCGGGCCGGCAAGTTCATCGGCGCGGGCGCGTTGGCGCTGGCGCTGATGCTCGGCTCGGGCGTGGCGGGCGGCGCGCTGGCCCTCGCGTTCGACGACGGCGGCGGCGTCACCCGCACCTACTCCGCCGCTCCGGTGATCAACAGCGCCGACCTGCCCAAGATCGCGGCTGCCGTGCAGGACAGCATCGTCACGATCATGACGGACAGCGGTGAGGGCTCCGGGGTGATCCTCAGCGCCGACGGGTTCGTGCTGACCAACAACCACGTGGTCGCCTCCGCCAGCGGCGACACGGTGAAGGTGGTCTTCGCGGACGGCAAGACCGCCTCGGCGAAGATCGTCGGGACGGACCCGAAGACCGACCTCGCGGTGGTCCAGGCCAGCGGCGTGCGCGACCTGAAGGCGGCGAAGTTCGGCGACAGCGACGGCATGCAGGTCGGCGACCAGGTGCTCGCGCTGGGCAGCCCGCTCGGGCTCCAGGGCTCGGTGACCGCCGGCATCCTCAGCGCCCGCGACCGCACCATCTCCGCCGGCGAGGGCGGCCAGCAGCAGCAGACCCCGCAGCAGGGCGCCAGCTCGATCTCCGGCCTGTTGCAGACCGACGCCCCGATCAACCCGGGCAACTCCGGCGGCGCGCTGGTCAACACGCGCGGCGAGGTGATCGGCATCAACACCGCGATCGCCACCGCCGGGCAGGGCAGCAACGGCAACATCGGCGTCGGCTTCGCCATCCCGAGCAACAAGGCCAAGGACGTGGCCGAGAAGCTCCAGCGCGGCGAGAAGATCAGCCACCCGTCGCTCGGGGTCAGCGTGAACGCCGCGGAGGACGGCGGCGCGATGGTCGCCGCGGTCACCCCGGGCAGCGCCGCCGAGAAGGCCGGCATCCAGCGGGGTGACGTGATCACCAAGTTCGGCGACACGGTGATCAACGATTCCAACGACCTGGTCGGCGCCGTGCAGGCCGGCAAGGTCGGCGACCGGGTCGAACTCCAGTACAAGCGAAATGGATCCGACGAGACGGCAACCGTGACGCTCGCCGAGACGTCATAGTCCACAGACCTACCTCCCTCCCGGGGCGGTGGGCGACGGAGCCAAGGGGGTTGGCTTCGTCGCCCACCGCCCCTTCGTCGCTCCTCATCCGGTCCGGGTGAGGCCGACGCGGACGCCGTTTACCGCGTGCCGCGTCGGGAACCCGCCGCCGATCGGGTACGCCGGGGACCAGCGGGGAGGGACTTCGTGGCCGTCAACCAGCCGCTGTCGGACCGGGTGCGGGGCGGGCCGCTCCGGATCGCGATGGTGGTCCCGCCGTGGCTGTCGGTGCCGCCACCCGGCTACGGCGGGTTGGAGACGCTGGTGGCCGGCCTGGTCGACGCCCTGATCGACCGCGGGCACGCGGTGACGCTGTTCGGCGCCGGCACCGAGCACGGCACCGCCGCCGACTTCGTCTCCACGTGTGCCGAGTTGCAGTACGACCGGCTGGGCGAGTCGCTGCCCGAGCTGGCCCACCTGGCGCACGTCGACCACCTCGTCGACCCGGCCGACTTCGACCTGGTGCACGACCACAGCACCATCGGCCCGATGGTGGCCGGCCGCCGCCGGGTCCCGACGGTGGCGACCGTGCACGGCAACCCGGTCGGCGAGTACGGCACCGTGCTCAGCAACACCGACCGGGGGGTCGGCCTGATCGCGATCTCGCACGCCCAGCGCCGGGCGAACCCGGGCCTGCCGTGGGTCGGCACGGTGCACAACGCGATGCCGCTGCGGGACTTCCCGCACAAGCACGCGCCGGGGGCGGGGCCGGTGCTCTGGCTCGCCCGGTTCAGCCCGGACAAGGGCCCCGACGTGGCGATCCGGGCCTGCCGGGCGGCCGGGCTGCCGCTCACCCTGGCGGGCAAGTGCAACGAGCCGACCGAGCGCCGCTACCTGGAACAGGCGGTGGAGCCGTTGCTGGGCGAGGACGTCACGCTGGTGGTGAACGCGGACCGCGACGCCGTGCTGCGGCTGCTGCTCGACGCCCGCTGCCTGATCATGCCGATCCAGTGGGCGGAGCCGTTCGGCATGGTGATGGTGGAGGCCATGGCGACCGGTACGCCGGTGGTGGCGCTGCGCCGGGGCGCGGTGCCGGAGCTGGTGCGTCCCGGCATCACCGGGTTGGTCTGCGACCGCGCCGAGGAGTTGCCGGCGGCGCTGCGCGCGGCGGCCGACCTGGACCCGGCCGACTGTGTCGCGCACGTCGCCGAGAGCTTCTCGGTGGAGCGGATGGCCGCCGGCTACGAGGCGGTGTACCGGGGCTTCCTGGCCGGGCGGGCGACGGCGGACGGCCCCCGGGCGGTCGCGCGGCTCGTCCCCGGTTGACCGGTCAGGTGCGGCCGACCACCAGCGCCGCCGCCGCGGCGTCGAGTAGCCGCGCGTACCCGGGGCTGATGCTGCCCTCGCGTCGGCGTTCGGCGATCTTGCCGCGGAGCCGTTCCACCGCGGCGGTCACCTCGTCCGCACCGCTCGCGGCCACCGCGTTGCGCAGCAGGTTGCGCAGGTCCACCCCGACGTCGCTGCGGATCTGACCGTCGGTCAGCCCGGCCTCGATCAGCCCGTCCACCCGCTCGGCCGGGTCGGCCGGGTCGTCGGTCGGCGCGGCCGGGACGGTGGTGGCCGGCCTGCGGCTCGGCTCGGGTGGCGGCGTGGTGGTCGGGTTCCCCTCATCGGGCGACGCGCTGATCGGCGTCTCCACCGGCCCGGCGGTCGGCAGCACCCGCGGCGCGACCGGCCGGTCCGGCGTCAGCGCCGGCACCAGCAACGCGGCGGCGGCGACCAGCACCACCCCGGCGCCCGCCAGCACGAGGACCCGGCGCCGGCCCGGCCCACCGGCCGCCGGACCGGATTCGGCCGCCGGGGCCGGGACCGGCTGGGTCGGCGGGGCCGGGACCGGCTGGGTCGGCGGGGCTGCCGCCCGGGTCAGCGCGGGCAGCGTCATGGTCGGCGCCAGCATGGTGGCGGCCTGCGGGTCGGCGGGCAGCAACTGGTCGCGCAGCACGGCCGCCACCCGGTGCGCGGTGGGTCGGTCCCGCGGGTCACGGGCCAGGCAGCGCAGGCAGATCTCCGCGACCGGCCGGGGCAGCCCGGGTACGCCGTCGAGCGTGGGCGGCGCGTGCTCGGCCAGCGCGGTGCTGAGCTGCTCCCAGGTGTCCGCCGGGTACGGCGGCTGGCCGGTCAGCGTCTCGAAGAGCAGCACGCCCAGCGAGTAGACGTCGGTGGCCGGCTGCGCCGGTGCCCCGTCCAGCCGCTCCGGCGCCACGTACGCCGGGGTGCCGAACGTGCCGCCGTCCTCGTCCTCGTCCGGTGCGCCGACCCGGGTGGCGATGCCGAAGTCGAGCACCTTCGCCCCGATGCCGGTCATCATCACGTTGGCCGGGGTGACGTCCCGGTGCACGATGCCGAGCCGGTGCGCCGCGGCCAGCGCCTCGGCCACCTGCGCGCCGGTCTCCACCGCCGCTGGCCAGGGCAGCGGCCCCTCGGTCAGCCGGTGCTCCAACTCCTCGCCGCTGAGCAGTTCCATCACCACGAACGAGGTGATCGAGCCGTCCGGCGCGACCGTCTCGCCGTAGTCGTGCACGGCGGTGACGTGCGGATGGTCGAGCTGGGCGGCCGAGCGGGCCTCCTCGCGCACCATGTCGCGGAACCGGGCGTCGGCGGCGAGCGAGGGGGCGAGCACCTTCACCGCCACCACCCGGTCGAGCACCTCGTCGCGGGCCCGCCAGATCACCGACATGCCGCCGGCACCGATCCGGTCGATGAGCCGGTACCGCCGGGCCAGCAGACGGCCGGCTTGGAGTGTCGCCTTCACCTCGCACCTGCCTGGGCTCGGGAGCGCTACCAGGTTGCGGGAATGTGTCCGGCCTGTCAACGGGTGTCCGGACCCCCGTCGCGCTCCGCGCGCCGGCCGTGGCGCACCGTGCCCAGCCGGGCACGGCGGGCCGGACCGCGCGCCCCGTGCCAGGATGAACGGCATGGCAGGCGGTCCGGTGGCGTTCGTGCTCGGCGGCGGGGGAGTGCTGGGGGCGGTCGAGGTGGGCATGCTGCGCGCCCTGTTCCGCGCCCGGATCCGGCCCGACCTGGTGCTCGGCACCTCGATCGGCGCGGTCAACGGCGCCCTGGTCGCCGCCGACCCGACCGAGGCGGTCACCGACCGGCTGGTCCGGCTCTGGGCCTCCCCGGAGGCGAGCGAGGTGTACGGCGACTCGGTCGCCCGGCAGTTGCGACGCTTCGCCGCGCGGACCCACCTGCACTCGCCCCGCCCGCTGCGCCGCCTGCTGGAGAGCGAACTGGGCGAGACGACCACGTTCGCCGACCTGGCCGTGCCGTTCCGCTGCTGCGCGGCGAACATCGAGCGCGCCGCCGAACACTGGTTCACCGACGGGCCGGTGGTGCCGGCGGTGCTCGCGTCCGCGTCGGTGCCGGGGCTGCTGCCGCCCGCCCAGATCGCCGGCCAGCACTACGTCGACGGCGGGGTGGTCAACTCGATCCCGGTCGGTGAGGCGGTGGCGGCCGGCGCGACGCAGATCTTCGTCCTCCAGGTGGGCCGGATCGAACGCGAGCTGAGCCCGCCGCGCCGGCCCTGGGAGGTCGCCCAGGTCGCGTTCGAGATCGCCCGCCGGCACCGGTTCGCCCGGGAGATGGCGGCGCTGCCCGACGGCGTCGAGGTGCACGTGCTGCCGACCGGCGGGCTGGAGCCGCGCGACGACAGCCCGTGGGCGTACCGGGACATGGCGGCCGTGGGACGGCGGATCAGCCGGGCGTACACCGCCTCCCGCCGCTACCTGGACACCGCGCTGGAGCGTTGATGCCGCTGCCACCCCGCTGGGTACGCCGGCTGCTGCTCGCGCCCGGCGTCGTGCTGCTCGCCGTCGCCGTGGTCACCACGCTGCCGGGCTGGGCGCTGCTGGCGCTGGCCGCGTCGCCGCTGGTGCCGGGGCGGCTGCGCCCGCTGCGGCTGCTCTGGATCGGCGCCGTCTACCTGGTCTGGGACGCCGCCGCGCTGCTCACGCTCTTCGTGCTCTGGCTGGCTTCCGGGTTCGGCCGGTTCAAGCGCTCGCCGGCGTTCCAGCGGGCCCACTACGTGGTCGCCGGCCGCTTCCTGCGGGTGCTGTTCTGGCAGGCCCGGTGGACGCTGCGGTTGAGCATCGACGTGGTCGGCACCGACCCGGACACCGCGCTGCCCGGCCGCCCCGAGCTGGTGCTCTGCCGGCACGCCGGGCCGGGTGACTCGTTCATCCTGATCCACGCGCTGGTGAACTGGTTCCACCGGGAGCCCCGGATCGTGCTCAAGGAGAGCCTCCAGTGGGACCCGGCGATCGACGTGCTGCTCAACCGGCTGCCCAACCGGTTCATCGCGCCCGGCGCGGACGGCCGGGACTCGGCGGTCCGGCAGATCAGCCACCTGGCGACCGGCCTCGACGACGACGACGCCTTCGTGATCTTCCCCGAGGGCGGCAACTTCACCCCGTCGCGTCGGTTGCGGGCGATCGCCCGGCTGCGGTCGCTCGGGCTGGAGCGGATGGCGCTGCGGGCCGAGCGGATGCAGCACGTGCTCGCCCCGCAGCCCGGTGGGCTGCTGGCCGCGCTGGACGCCGCTCCGGACGCCGGGGTGATCTTCGTGGCGCACACCGGCCTGGACCAGATGCTCACGGTCGCGGACGTGTGGCGTGAGCTGCCGATGGACAAGCGGATCGTGATGCGGTTCTGGTCCGTGCCGCCGGAGGAGGTGCCCGCCGGCGAGCAGGAGCGCATCGACTGGCTGTTCGACTGGTGGGCCCGGATCGACAGGTGGATCGCCGCCAACCGGGACGGCACTGCCGACGCCTGAGCGGCTTTCGCGCCCGGTTGCGGCGGCGCGGCCCGGACGCCGCGTAGGGTGCGCTGGTGGATCAGATCTGCGTGGTGACGACGGTGGTGGACGCCCGTCGGGTGGCGGACGTGTTGGCGGCCGCGGCCGTCGCCGGCCGCCTGGCGGCGTGTGCCCAGGTCACTGGCCCGGTGGACAGCACCTACTGGTGGCAGGCGGCGATCCAGACCACCGCCGAGTGGTCGGTGCGCTTCAAGACCACGCCGGACCGGGTGGACGCGCTGGTCGACCAGCTCCGGGCCAGCCACCCGTACGAGGTGCCGGAGATCCTGGTCGCCCGGGAGGACAGCGGCAACCCCGACTACACCGCCTGGGTCCGCGAACACACCCGTCCCTAGGTACGCCTACTCTGTCGGCCCGCCCGGCCACCGGCGAGGCTGGCCAGGTGGAGAACACCGGCTACCCCTGCCCCGGTTGCGGCGCCCCGGCCGACCTCGTCGCCGGCTGCCGCGGCTGCGGCCGCCCGCCCTACCCGCCCGCCGCCGAGGTGGTCCGGCTGGACCGGGAGATCGCCGCGCTGACCCCGCGGGTGGACGCGGCCCGGCTCGCGTACCAGGAACTGGCCGGCCGGCTGTCCACGGCCCGGCAGCGGCGGGCGGCGCTGGCGGCCCGGATCCGCCTGGAGATCCCCGCGCCGCGCCCGGTCGCCGCGGCGGTGCCGCCGCAGCCGGTGCGACCGGCGCCGCCGGTTGGCGTGCCGGCCCGTGCCGGCGGCGCGGAGACGTCCACCCGGGCCGTGCAGGGCCTGCTCTTCGTCCTCGGTGGACTGCTGCTCGGCACCGCCGCGATCGTCTTCACCGCGGTCGCCTGGGCCGCGTTCGGGGTGGCCGGCCGGGCGCTGATCCTGCTCGCCGTCACCGTGCTGGCGCTCGCCGCGCCGCTGCTGGCCCGGGCGCGCGGGCTGCGCGGCACCGCCGAGACGATCGCCGCGGTGGGGCTGCTGCTGGTGCTCCTCGACGGGTACGCCGCCTGGTCGGTGGACCTGTTCGGGGTGGCCGGCTGGCCGGGCAGCCGGTACGCCGCGCTGGTCGCGGCCGTCAGCACCGCAGTGGCGGCCGGGTACGGGCGACTCAGCCGCCTGACCGCGCCGTGGTTCGCGGCGTGGCTGGCCGCCCAACCGGTGCTGCCGCTGGCGGTGGCGGCGGCCCGGCCGGCGGCGGCCGGGTGGGCGCTGGTGCTGACCGTGCTGGCGCTCGGTGACCTGGCGGTGGTGGTCGCCCTGCGCCGCCGGACCGCCCGTGCCGGCGGCGCGCGTCTGGGGGGCGGCGCCGGCACGGGCCCGGCCGGCGGGACGCTCTGGGCCGGGCAGGTGCTGGGCTGGCTCGGGCACGGCGCGGCGCTGGCCCTGGCCGCCGGCTTCGCGCTGGTGCCGCTGGCGGTCGGCCGCGCGGCCGGTACCCCGCTGCTGGCCGGCGGTCCGCTGCTGGTGGTGGCGCTCGCCCTGGTCGTGGGCGCGCTCGCGGCCGGCGGCCGGGTGTGGCGCGCGGTGACGGCCGGGCTGCTGGTGCCGGTGCTCGCCGTCGCGCTGGTGCGCCCGGTCGCCGCCGCGCGCCCCGGCCTGCTGCTGCTCGCGGCCGGGCTCGTGGTGGCGGTGCTGGCCGGTGCGGTCCGGGCGTTGCCGGCGCGGCTGCGCACCGGGCCCCGGGTGGGCGCGCTCGTGGTGGCCGCCGGGCTGGGACAGGTCGCCGTCGTGCTGACCGGGGTGGTGGCCGCGGCGACCGCGGTCGCCGCGTTCCGGGCCGGTCCGGGCGGGTCCGTCCCGTCGTGGGGCTGGCAGCTACCGCCCGCGCTGCTGCTGGTGGCCGGCGCGGTGGCGCTGCTGACGCCCCGGGCCGGCCGGCCGCTGGTCGGGACGGTCGCCGCCGGGCTGACCGTCCTCGCCGCGCCGGCCGTGGGGGGCACGCCGTGGCCGGTGGTGCTGGTCGCCGACCTCGCGGTGGCCGCCGCGCTGCTGCTGGGCGCCGTGGCCCGGCCGCGCGGTGGCCGGGTCACCGTGCCGGTCGCCGCGTCGACCGGCGCGCTCCTGGCCGGGCACGCGCTGCTGGTCGGCTGTGCCGAGCCGGCCGGCGTGGTCGCGGTGCTCGCGGTGACGGCCGTACTCGGCGTGCCGGTGGCCGCGCTCGGCCGGCGGGGGTCGGGGGCGCAGCCGGTCGTCGCCGGGGTGGCGCTGGCCGTGGCGCTGCTCGCCGTACCGGCGGCGGTGGCCGTCGCGCTGCTCGGCCTGGGCGCGCCGCCCTGGTGGCAGATGCGGGGCGCGACGGCCGCCGTCGTGGTGCCGGTGGTCGCCGTGCTCGCGGTCCGTCGCCGGTGGCCCGACCTGACCGGGTACGCCTCGACGGGGCTCGCGGTGGCGCTCGCCGCGGTCGGCCTCGTGCCGCTGGTCGGGCCGGGCCAGGAACCGGTGGCGCTCTACGCGGTGGCGGGAGTGCTGCTGGCGCTGGCCGCCGGCGGCGGGACCCGGCCGGCGTACGCCCCGCGGGCGGTGGGCGTGGCGCTGGCCGGGCTGGCCCTGCTGGCCGCCGCTCCGGGCGCGCTGGCGGTGCTGGGGGGCCTGCCGGTGCGGCCCTGGTCGGGGGTGCCCGCCGGCACGGCGGCCCCGGCGGAGGCGGCCCGGGCCGGGCTGGCGCTGCTGCTCCTGGGCGCCGCCGCGGCGGCGTACGCCCGGATCGTGACGCCGGCCGGCCGGCGCCGGCCGGTGCTGGTGGCGTTGCCGTTCGGCGCGGTGGCCGTGCCGGTGCTGCTGGCGGCGGCCGGCACGCCCTGGCCGGTGGTGCCGGCGGTGGCGTTCGGCACCGGTCTCGCCGCGCTGCTGACCGCCGCCACGGCGGGGGCGCGTCCGGTGTCGACGGTGGGCCCGGCGGGTGCGCGGGCGGCGTCGGCCCCGGGTTGGTGGTTGCCGGTGCTGGTGCTGTCGGGGGCGGTGCTCGGCGGGTTCGGGTTCGGCGGCCTGGTCGCCACCCGGGCGGGGACGCTGGCCGGGCTGGGGGCGCTGGTGGTGGCCGGTGCGGTGGCGGGCGTGGCGGGGCGGTCGGGCGCGGTCCGGCTCGCCGGCTGGCTGGGCGCGGTGGCCGCGGCCACCGGCTTCGCGGTCACCGCGCCGCTGGCCGGTGATCTGCCGCTGCGTACCGCCGGTTTCGCGGTGCTGGCCGTCGCGGCGGTGACCCTGCACGCGGCGCCGGCCCTGCGGTCCACCCCCCGGTTCGTCGATCTTGGACTTGTGGTCGTTCGCAAAAGGCGCGATCCCGACATCATGGGCGCCACAACTCCAAGATCGACGCGGTGGGCGTCGGCGTCGGCGGGGGCGGCGCTGGAGGGGGCGGCGCAGGCGGTGGCGCTGCTCGCGCTGCTGCTCACCGGCGGTGCGTTGCGCTACGCGGCGGCGATCTGCGTGCTGTGGGGCGCGGTCGTGGCGGTCCGGGTGCTGCGCCGTGGTGAGACGCCGGCCCGGCGCACCGGCCTCGCGGCGGTCGCGGGCGGCAGTGAGCTGCTCGGCGGTTGGCTGCTGCTGGCGGCCGGCGGGGTGGCGGTGCTGGAGGCGTACACGGTGCCGGCGGCGGTGCTCGCCCTCGGCGCGGGCCTGCTGGCGCTGCGGCGTCGACCCGGGCTGACGAGCTGGCTGGCGCTCGGCCCGGGGCTCGGCGCGGCGCTGCTGCCCAGCCTGGTCTCGGTGCTGGCCGCACCGGACCCGCAGCCGCTGCGCCGGCTGGCGCTCGGCCTGGTGGCGCTCGGCGCCGTGCTGGGCGGCGCGGCCCGCCGTTGGCAGGCGCCGGTGGTGCTGGGCGCGGCCACGCTGGTGCCGCTGGCGCTGCACGAGCTGGCCCGGAGCTGGGACCTGCTGCCCCGCTGGATC
Source organism: Micromonospora sp. NPDC018662 (assembly GCF_044391475.1). NCBI lineage: Bacteria > Bacillati > Actinomycetota > Actinomycetes > Micromonosporales > Micromonosporaceae > Micromonospora > Micromonospora sp. NPDC018662. The sequence goes on along the minus strand of NZ_JBISAC010000002.1, from coordinate 133,557 downwards.
TTCCTCGCGCTGGGCGGTCTGGCGCTGATCGGCCTGGCCGCCACGTACGAGCGGCGCCGACGCGACCTGGCCCGGCTCCGCGCCGCCGTCACCCGGCTGACCTGACCGCACCCCGCCGGGGTGGGGTCAACCCCACCGAGGGTTCGGGGGATGACGGGATTACCGAGGGCCACGGATTTCGGCAGGATGGTCACCGAGGGTCACGGTCGGCGTGACTACCGGCAACCGAGGAGCGATGGCGAATGAGTTCTTCGACGGTGGCGGCACCGCAGGGCCGGCGGGGCAGCGACTACGCACGCCTGTCCCGCCGGGTCGCCGAGGCCGGGCTGTTCGACCGGCGACCGGGGCGGTACGCGGTCCGCATCGCGCTCACCCTGGGCGCCTTCCTGGCCGGCTGGGTGCTGGTGGTGGCCGTCGGCGATTCCTGGTGGCAACTGCCGCTGGCGGTCGGGATGGCGGTGGCGACCACCCAGGTGGCGTTCCTCGGGCACGACGCCGGGCACCGGCAGATGTTCCGCCGGCGCGGGCCGAGCGAGGTGGCCGGCCTGGTCGCCGGGAACCTCGCGGTCGGGCTCAGCTACGGCTGGTGGGTGGACAAGCACAACCGGCACCACGCCAACCCGAACCACGCCGACGAGGACCCGGACGTCGGCGCGGGCGCGTTGGTCTGGACGTACGAGCAGGCGCTGGCGACCCGGGGCGTGGGCCGGTGGATGGCCCGCCACCAGGCGTGGCTGTTCTTCCCGCTGCTGCTGCTGGAGGGGCTGGCGCTGCACGTGGCGAGCATCCGGGCGTTGGCCGACCGGCAGCCGGACGGCCGGTGGCGGGTCCCGGTGCGGCACCGGGCGGTGGAGGCGACGCTGCTCGCGGCGCACACCGCCGGCTACGTCGGCCTGCTGCTCGTGGTGATGTCACCGGGCAAGGCGCTGCTCTTCGCCGCCGTGCACCAGGGGCTCTGGGGCCTCTACATGGGGTGCGCGTTCGCCCCGAACCACAAGGGCATGCCGATGCCCACCGCCGACGACGGGCTCGACTACCTGCGCAAGCAGGTGCTCACCGCCCGCAACGTGCGCGGCGGCCGGTTCGTCGACGTGGCGCTGGGCGGCCTCAACTACCAGATCGAGCACCACCTGTTCCCGAACCTGCCGCGCGCCAACCTGCGCCGGGCCCGCCCGCTGGTCCGGGCCTACTGCGCCGAGCAGGGCATCCCGTACGCGGAGACCGGGCTGATCGAGTCGTACCGCCAGGGGTTGGCGCACCTGCACGAGGTGGGGCGACCGCTGCGCGCGGGCTGAGCCGGGCGGGCCGGGCGGGGGTGTCGAGGGGTGTCCCCACCCGGGCCGGCCGGTGGCGTACGCCGCTTCCGGCGTGCGTCGGAACGCCGCCGTCGGACGCGGCCGGTAGGGTCGTCGCAGTGGTGGGACGGGCGCGTCACCCCGGTGACGCGCGGCGCGGCGGGCGAGAAGGCCCCGACCGGGTCAAGCGACGACATCGTGCGGAGCGCGGCATGAGATTCGAGATCAGCAAGGTGCTGGACGCCATCGAGGGGCGGGTCTGCACCGACCCGTCGCTGGCGCGGGCCGTGGTCGACCTGGCCGAGGTGATCCGCTGGCAGAACCTGGACGGCGGCCGGCCGGCCAGCCTGCTGCGGCTCGGGATGGTGATCGACGCGTTGTCCCGGCAGATCGGCGAGGACAGCGTCCAGGTCTACGCGATCGTGCACCGGGCGCTGCTGTCCGACGCCGACCTGACCTCCAACGAGCGGATGGTGGTCCGCCGCTGGGCCGACGACGGCCTGGTGGAGGTGCTCGACCAGCCCGGTGACCGGCTGCTGGAGGTGGCCGACCTGCTCGGCCTGCCGGTGCTCACCCGGGCCCGGCTGGACGGGCTCGTCGGCCGCTATCCGTGGCTCGGCCAGGCCGGCCGGGTGCTCGCGCCGGTGCCCGGCGCCGGCGGCCCGGTCTTCATCGCGCACGTCGGCGGCGGCCAGGACCCGGTCACCGGCAGCCGCTCACCGGCCGGCGTCAAGCTGCTCTCCCGGCAGTGGCGCTGCCCTGAGCCGGGCTGCGCGTTGTTCGGCGGCGGTGGCGGTGGCGGCGCGTTCGCCGACCTGGCCGGGATCGACCGGGCCCCGTCCGAGCAGCCGCCGCCCACGCTGCGCACCGGCGCGCCCACCTGCCCCCGGCACGGCGCGCGCCTCTCGGACGCCGGGCAGCGCCCGCGCGCCGAGGTGCTGGCGGTGCGGATCGGCGGGCTGGTGCGGAAGCGGTTCGTGCTCACCGAGACCGAGCCGGTGGCGGTCGGGCGGGCCCCGGACGGCCCCGGCGGCGTGACGCTCGGCCAGTGGCTCAACGACGAGGCCCGCCGCTGGATCAGCCGCAGCCACGTCCGGTTCGACCTGGGGCGCGGCGGTGAGGTGGTGGTCACCGACACCAGCACCAACGGCTCCGGCATCCGGCCGGGCGGGTCGATGGTCGAGACGGAGCGGATCCCGCTGCCGCCGCAGCAGTCCCGCGCGCTGGGCGAGGGCGACCTGATCGAGCTCTACCCGGGCGTGCAGATCGGGCGGGCCGCCGAGACGGCCAGCGACGCCACCTACACCCCGAACTCGGTGATGGCCGAGGCCCCGACCATGGCGATGCGGCTGCCGCGCCCCTGAGCCCACGTGCGCGAAAGGGCGCCGGGACCGTCGTGGTCCCGGCGCCCTTCTTCGCGTACGGCGTCAGCCGGCCAGCACGGCGGCGAGCTGCGCCACCGCGTGGTCGATCTCGTCGGCGGTGATCACCAGCGGCGGGGCGAGCCGGATGGTCGAACCGTGGGTGTCCTTGGCCAGCACCCCACGCTCCATCAGCCGCTCGCACGCCTGCCGGCCGCTCATCAGCCCCGGGTCGATGTCGACGCCGGCCCAGAGGCCGCGCACCCGGACCGCGACGAGACCCTTGCCGAGCAGCGCCTCCAGGCCGGTCTTCAGCCGCTCGCCCAGCTCGGCGGAGCGCCGCTGGAACTCACCGGTGGCGAGCAGCCGGACCACCTCGGTGGCGACCGCGCAGGCCAGCGGGTTGCCGCCGAACGTCGAGCCGTGCTGGCCGGGCTGGAGCACGCCGAGCACGTCGGCGTTCGCGGCGACCGCGGAGACCGGCACGATGCCGCCGCCGAGCGCCTTGCCGAGCAGGTACATGTCCGGGACGACGCCCTCCAGGTCGCAGGCGAACGTCGCGCCGGTGCGGCCCAGCCCGGACTGGATCTCGTCGGCGACGAAGAGCACGTTGCGCTCGGTGCACAGCTCGCGGACCCCGGGCAGGTAGCCCTCCGGCGGCACCACGACGCCCTGCTCGCCCTGGATCGGCTCCAGCAGCACGGCCACCGTGTTCTCGTCGATCGCCTCGGTCAGCGCGGCCAGGTCGCCGTAGGGGACCACGGTGAAGCCCGGAGTGTACGGCCCGAAGTCGGCCCGCGCGTCCTCGTCGGTGGAGAAGCTGACGATGGTGGTGGTGCGGCCGTGGAAGTTCCCCTCCGCCACCACGATGTTGGCCTGGCCCGGGGTGACGCCCTTGACCTGGTAGCCCCACTTGCGGGCGACCTTGATGCCGGTCTCCACCGCCTCGGCGCCGGTGTTCATCGGCAGCACCAGCTCCTTGCCGCAGAGCGCGGCCAGCTCCCGGCAGAAGTCGGCGAACTGGTCGTGGATGAACGCGCGGCTGGTCAGCGTGAGCCGGTCGAGCTGGGCGTGCGCGGCCTCGATCAGCTTCGGGTGCCGGTGGCCGAAGTTCAGCGCCGAGTAGCCGGCCAGGCAGTCCAGGTAGCGGCGGCCGTCCACGTCGGTCAGCCAGGCGCCCTCCGCCGAGGAGATCACCACGGGCAGCGGGTGGTAGTTGTGCGCCGTGTGGCGCTCCGCGTCCCGGACCGCGGAGGGCGTCCGCAGCATGTCGTCGATGATCACTTGATTGCCTTTCCCTGACGGAGTCGCAACGTGCAGCACTTCGGTCCGCCGCCGGCCTTACGCAGCTCGGACAGGTCGATCCCGATGGTCTCGTAACCCCGGTCGCGCAGCTTCGCGGCCAGGTCGGTGGCCTGCGCCGGCAGCACCACGTGCCGGCCGTCGCTCACCGCGTTCAGGCCCAGCACCTCGGCGTCGGCCATGGTGGCGTGGATCGCGTCCGGGAAGAGCCGGCGCAGCACCGCCCGGCTGCCCGCCGAGAACGCCTCCGGCAGGTACGCCACGGTCCGCTCGTCGAGCACGGTCAGCGCGGTGTCCAGGTGGTAGAAGCGGGGGTCCACGAGCTGCATGGTGACCACCGGGTAGCCGAAGACCTCCTGGAGCTGCGCGTGCGAGGCGTGCGCGGTGCGGAACCCGGTGCCGGCGAGCAGGTGGTCGCCGACCAGCAGGACGTCGCCCTCGCCCTCGTTCACGTGCTTCGGGTCGTGCATCTCGAAGCCGGCGGCCTCGAACCAGGCCCGGTAGGCCGGCGCCTCGTCGGCGCGCTGCGGGTCACGGAACTGCACCGCCATGGCCTTGTCGTCGATCACCGTGCCGCCGTTGGCCGCGAACACCATGTCCGGCAGGCCGGCGACCGGGTCGATCAGCTCGACGTCGTGGCCCAGGTCGAGGTACGTCTGGTGGAGCTGCTCCCACTGCCGGATCGCCAGGTCGGCGTCGACCGGGGCGGTGGGGTCCATCCACGGGTTGATCGCATAGTCGACGGCGAAGTACGTCGGCCGGCACATCAGGAAGCGCTGGCGGGTGGCGTCCATCGTCATGTGGTGCTCCCAGGGTCGGGCGCGCCCGGCCACGGTCGGCCCACGGGCTGGCGCCGTGGTTCAACCGTATGCGGCCCGGGGCGTCGACTTCCACCGTGGGAACTTGCGTTGAGCAGCGAATCGTTGCGTCTACCGGCTCCGGTCCGGCCGATCGTTGCGTCTACGCGCTCCGTGTCCGTTCGGCTCCCGCCCCACCGCCACCACGGCGACCCGGCGTCGCTTCGACGCGCCTCTCGACTCTGCCGTGCGCCCCGGCATCCCGCCCACTCCCGCCATCAGAGACGAACGTTCCACCCCTTGAGATACCCGGAGATCTTGGTACGGTTCGGCCCCTCTGGGGGCCATTTCGTACCAAGATCTCGGGCCGCTCGGGAGCAGGTGCCGCTCGGCCGGTGGCGTCCGACGGCAGCGGGTGCGATCGCGGGGCGCGTCGGGCGGGGCGGGAAAAAACACTTCGGGGGGCGGCGAATCGCCGCCCCCCGAAAGGGTGTTGCCCTGCCGGTGAACCACCGGAGCTGCCCGGTGAACCACCGGAGCTCTTATCGGGCTGCCGGTCGCTGCCGGCGATCGAAAATGTGCCCTCAGAATCGATCGATAAACTGTGAATCAAGCCACTCACGGAACCGGCCCACCCACTCGCCGTCCGTGGTCGGCCAGTCGAACTGGCCGGTCATCGCCACGACGCCGAGCACCACGGCGGCCAGGCCGACCATGATGCCGATCAGCGCGTCGGTCTTCCCGGCCACGTGCCGGCGTCGGGTGGCGATCAGACCCAGCACCGCGAGCACCGCGCCGACCGCGCCGAGCCCGATGCCGTAGCCGGCCAGCGTGCCGGAGAGCACGAAGAGCGCGCCGACCACGGACACGATCAGACCGAGCGTGGCGAGCAGGCTGGCGCGCGGCTTCTTCGTCAGCTCCGGGTCGATTTCCCGGTCGGGGCGACCGTCGCCGTCCAGGTCGACGGGACGGTCCGCGTGGCCGTCCCGGTCCAGGTCGACGGCGCGATCCGGGCGACCGTCCCGGTCCGGGTCGACGGCGCGGCCGTCCCCGTTCAGGTCGACGGTCTGCTCCCGGGTGGGTTCCGGGTCGACGGTCCGGGTGTTCCGGCCCAACGGCCGGCTGGTCACCGCCCGGGCCGAGGCGGCCCGGGCGGCCGCCCGCCGCTCCGCCTCGCCGGTGCGCGGCACGGTCTCGACGCGCCCGTCGCCGACCGGTCCGGCGTCGGCGACCGGCCTGGTCTCGCCGACCGGCCTCGCGTCGGCGACCGGCCTCGCGTCGCCGACCGGCCCGGCGTCGGCGGCACGCTCCGCGTCGGTGGCGGTCGCGCCGCTGCGGTACGTGGTCCGCGCCGCGTCGCGGTCGGTCACCACCGGTTGGCCGGCCGTTCCGTCCGCGACCGGGTTCTCGTCGCGGGCGTCCACGACACCGTCGCCGTTCACATCGGTACTGCGCGCCGGAGAGTTCCGGCGGGACAAGATGTTCACCTTGGCACCTCCTGATGCAGGCGCGGAGGCCGCGCATGACAGTGAGGAGGTACCCAGGCATGCGGAAGTCGACACCCGGCGACGGAACCGGGCGCCACCCGGCCGGCGTCGTGCCGGCCGAGGGCGGGCCCGGTCACGTCACGCGGGCGTCGTCGTCAGGACTGGGTACGTGACCACTGCTGGTTGGTCCCACTGCCGCAGGTGTACTGCTGGACGTCCGCGCCGTCGCCGGTGCCGGCGTTGACCACGTCCAGGCACTTGCCGCTGTGCCGGGCCCGGAGCTGGAACCAGCTGCCGGTCGCGGCCCACTGCCACTGCTGGTTGGCGCCCCCGCCGCAGGTGTACTGGATGACGTTGGCGCCGTCGGCGGTGGACGCGTCGGCGACGTCGAGACACTTGCCGCTGTTGGCGTTGACCAGCCGGAACCAGCCGCCGCCGGCGTCCTGGAACTCCCACCGCTGGTTGCCGCCACCGTTCCACGCCCACTGCTTGACCTCGGCATTGTTCGCCGTGGAGCTGCCGATCACGTCCAGCACCCGGCCGCTGTGCCGGGCGGTGACCCGGTAGGAGACGGGCGCGTCGCCGGTGACCGTCCCGGTGGCCGTGTCGATGGTGACGGACGGGTACCAGGTCAGGCTCATGCTGGTGCTGGTCGGGAACGAGATCGGCAGCCACACGTACTGCGAGTCGTTGACCGGCCCGCCCCAGGCCCCCGCCCACCGGTCACCCAGGTAGAGGTAGCTGGTGGTGGCGGTGCCCTGGATCGGCAGCACGAAGGCGGGCTGGGAGCTGAACGTGGTGCCGTTGCCCACGTCGGTCCAGCCGCTCCACGGTCCCGAGATGCTCGGCGCGGTCGCGTACCGGGCCTGGTTCGGGCTCCAGCCCGTCGCGCCCGAGGTCAGCAGGAAGTACGTGCTGCCCCGCTTGAACATCGCGGGCGCCTCGCGGTGCGCGCCGTCCCAGAAGTTGCCCACCAGGCCGGCGACGTTGAGGTAGTCCGACGTGAGCCGGTAGATGTTCAGGTCGTAGTTGTCGTCGGCCGCCGAGATCATGTACGCGGTGCCGTTGTCGTTGTAGAGCGTGATGTCCCGCGACATGTGCTGCCCGAGCGGCCGGAAACTGCCGTGGTAGGTGTAGTTGCCGTCCACGGTGGCCGACGACGCGACGGCGGCCCGCGCCTCGTTGTAGTCGGACCCGTTCTCCTTGTGCATCCACATCACGAACCGGCCGGTGCCGGCGTTGTAGATGACCTTCGGCCGCTCGATGTTGGCGCCCCGCAGCTCGGTGGCCGACGACGGGGTGAGCACGTTGTTGCGGAACTCCCAGGTGCGCAGGTCCGTGGAGCGGTAGACGGAGACCGCCCGGAACGTGTTGTCCGGGTTACGGTTCTCGCCGAACCAGTAGTAGTAGTTGTCGACCTTGAGGACGCCGCCGCCGTGGGCGTGCACCACCGCGCCGCTCGTGTCGGTGAACTGGGTGCCGTTGGTGACGGTCACCGGCGCCGCCAGCGCGCCCGTGGCCGGCCCGACCAGCACCGTCGCGACGGCCACGGTGAGCGCCGCCAGGGCCGCCCCGAGTCGTCCGCCCCGGCTCATCCGGTCGTTCCCGCCGTGGGGGACCGCCCGATCCGTCGACCGCATGCCGGTCACCGACCGCAGACCGGCGAGATGCCGGCGGACGCGCTGCTGGCGGCCACCAGCACGCCGAACGTGGTCGAGCCGCCCGGCGCCAGCGTCCCGTTCCAGGAGGCGTTGCGAACCACGACGTTCTCGCCGGTACGCACCGCCGCCCCGCCCCAGATCGACTCGATGCGCTCGTCACCGGTCCACCGCCACGAGACGGCCCAGCCGGCGGTGGGGTCGGTCCCGGTGTTGCGCACGGTGACCGTGGCGACGAAGCCGCCGTACCACCGACTGTCGATGGTGACCGTCGCGGTGCATGTCGACGTCGGCAGCGTCCGCGCCGGTCCACCGATGAAGTACGGGTCGCGCGTGCCGTGCGTGTCGCTGAACCGGAACCAGTAGTCGGTGTCCGGGGTCAGCCCGCCGACGGTCACCGTCCCGGACCGCTCCGGCCCGGTAACGGCCTCGGCCACCGGATTACGCCACCCGGTGGCGTCCTCGCGGCTGGTGAAGAGGCTGACGACCAGCGGCGGGTCGTAACCGCAGGGCGGGCTGAGCAGCATCGAGTAGCTGATGGTGAGGCTGGTGGTGGTGGCGCCGGTCACCTGGCCGCCGACCGGCAGCGCCGGCGGGCACGCCAGCGTCGGGGTGGGCGCGGGCGTCATCATGGGGGTGGCGGGCGACCGGGCGGCGCCGGTCGAGGCGGCCAGGCCGGTCAGCGTGAGGGCGGCGGCCAGGGCCGCGCCGAGGGTACGAATCATCTGCGCTCCTGAGCTGAGCTGCGGGCCCCGTGGCGCGATCGGCGGCACGGCGGACTGCCGGAGAGGACTGCCCGGCGCCGGGTGACACACCACCCCGCGCGTCACTCTCCTGCTGGGTCGAGCGGCTCGCACCGGCTCCCGAGCGCGAACTCCAGCCAGTCTGGCATTCGACAGACGTCGATTCAATGACGTCCCGCGCTGCGGCCGCTACCGCTGCTCAGCGACGAAGGTTCCCCGTGCGTGCACGGTGATGACGAGACCGCGATCCCGCAGCTCACGCATCGCCATCCGCACGGTTCCCCGGGCTACGCCGTAGGTCTGCTGCAAGTGGAGTTCACTCGGCAGCGGCTGCCCCGGACGCAACGTGCCCTCTTCGATCTGCTTGGCAAGCAGGTCCGCCAACTGCCGGTAGAGCGGCACGTTGCTGAGTGGGCTGGCCACCTAGTCGGGCGCGATGCCGTGGGAGCGGAGAATCTGGCGTACGCGCTCACGCGTGTAACCGGTGACCCGCACGATGTCGACCTGTCGCATGCCGGCCCGGGACGCCTCAGCGATGGCGGTGGCGAGTTGATCGCGTGCCTCGGTGACCTTCTCCCGATCCTCGGCCGCGCGCTGGGCGGAGGCGGCGGCGGTCGCCTGCGCCATGTGAAACGCGCGCACCGCATCCGCTAGTCGGTTGGCCATGCCGTAGATGATCTCATCGGCCAAGTGGTGCGTGACTTCCGCGATTCTTGTTTGGCCAAACATGCACCAGTAAGTTAGCTTCAGGAGGCCAAATAAACGCCGATGACTTGGCATGATGTCAGACCGCCCCGAGGAGGCGACCCGTGAGGACGCTACCCACCCTGCCCGACTGCGGAGCACCGGCGACCGTGCGGATCGAGGTGTACACGACGGATTCGCTGGACGCCTGCGCGTACACCTGCGCGGCGCACACCGCGCAGGCCACCGCCGCGATCGGCGGAGCCGGGCTGGACGCGTACCCGACCGGTTTGGGGCCCGGGGTGTCGCGGCCCTGCGGGCACGTGTTCGTCTATCCGACCGGCGCGCTCGCCGCCCCCGACGACCTGGCCCACCCGCGGTGGTGCGACCGGGACCGGTGCCGGCTCCGCGGCCGACACCGGTCCCGTGCCCGCCGGGTGGACACCGACCGCTCGGAGGCGTCCGTCGTCGAGGTGGGGCTGGTGCGGGCGCTGCATCCCGCCGCCGAGACGATGGTGAACCTGAGCGGCGCGGCGTCCGCGGTGGTGTTGTCGATCGGGCAGGCGCGGGTGCTGCGATACCGCCTGGCCCACCTGCTCGACCTGACGGCGGTCAGCCCCGGCAGGGGTGAGAACCGCTGACTACGCTTGGCACCCGTGCCAGAGGGACACTCCATCCACCGACTCGCCGCGCGCCACGCCGAGCTGTTCGCCGGCGACAAGGTGCACGCCGACAGCCCGCAGGGGCGCTTCGCCGAGGGCGCGGCGCGGCTCACCGGCACCGTCCTGGACGGCACCGAGGCGTACGGCAAGCACCTGCTGCACCACTACGCCGGCGAGTTGACGCTGCACGTGCACCTCGGGCTGTACGGCAAGTTCGCCGACGGGCCGGGGGAGCCGCCGGCGCCGGTCGGCCAGGTCCGGTTGCGCCTGCACAGCGACCGCAACTGGTTGGAGCTGCGCGGGCCCACCGCGTGCGAACTGCTCACCCCGCCCGAGGTGGCGGCGCTGCGCGGCCGGCTCGGCCCGGACCCGCTGCGCGCCGACGCCGACCCGGACCGGGCGTACGCGCAGATCCGTCGCAGCCCCACCCCGCTCGCCGCGCTGCTGCTGGACCAGTCCGTGGTGGCCGGCACCGGGCTGATCTTCGTGACCGAGGCGCTGTTGCGCGCCGGGCTGCCGCCGCTGCTGCCCGGGCGGGAGCTGACGCCGGCCGGCTGGGCGGAACTCTGGGCGGACCTGGTGGCGCTGATGACCCGCGCGGTCGGGCGCGGCCGGATCGACACCGTGCGCGACGTGCACCTGCCGGAGGCCACCGGCCGGGCCCCGCGCGTCGACCGGCACGGCGGCGAGGTGTACGTCTACCGCCGCCCGGGCGCGCCCTGCCACGTCTGCGGCACCGCGGTGAGCCGGGGCACGCTCGCCGGCCGCAACCTCTACTGGTGCCCCACCTGCCAGGCCGGCTGAGTCAGCACTCGTCGAGCAGCCAGCGGGCCGTCTCGACGTTGCCGGTGAAGACCTGGTCACCGCCGATGCTCCAGGCCAGCGTCTGCCCGATCGCCCAGCCGCGGACCCGGGCCCGGTCCAGGCCCAGCTCGGTGCTGAGCCGGTCGAGCCGGTGCCGCACCGCCGCCGGGGAGTGACCCAGCTCGGCGCCCCGGACCAGGGGCACCACCGCGAACTCCCGCTCGCCGACCAGCGGCTTCGGGTCGATGACCAGCCACGGCTCGCGGCCGGCCGCCAGCACGTTGCCGGCGTGCAGATCCTGGTTGACCAGCACCTGCTCGCCCTGGTCCGGTGCCAGCTCGGCGAGCAGCCCGAGCGCGGCGTCGAGCAGCCGCCGCTCGTACGGCCGGTTGGTCCGCCGCCAGTTGGCCGGCATCCGCTCGGCCCAGCCGGCCGCCTCCTCGGCGAGCGGCGTGAACGGCGGGCCGGCCGGCACCGCGAGCCGGGGCAGCAGGTCGACCGCGGCGTCGAGCGCGGCGTCGGCCGCCAGCGTGTGCAGCGGTACGCCCGGGTCGCAGCGCTCGACCAGCAGCGCGCGACGGTCGGCGTCGTGGGCGAGCAGCCGGATCGCGCCCCGGCCCGCCCAGTGCGCCAGCGCGGTGGCCTCGTGGACGCTGTCGTCGTCCGGGTACTGCAGTTTCAGCACCGCCCGCGTGCCGTCCGGCAGCTCGGCCGGCACGGCCAGCGACGCGAACGCGTAGGCGAACGGCGGCCCGACGGCCGTCAGCTCCCACCGCGCCTCGCACTCCGCCAACCGGTCCGGCAGCTCCGCCAGCCACGCCCGCCCGAGCGGCGTCCGCTCGGTCCACCGCAACCCGTCCGGGATCTCCCACCGCATCCGGCCATCCTGGCCGAGCGCGGCGATCGGCGCCGCCCCGACCCCGGCGGGTCGGGCCGCGGCCGCGGTCACCGCAGCCGCCGGATGTCGCCGTACGCCCGGTAGAAGCCACCCCGGCCGGACTCGCGGACCTCGCTGACCAGGTAGCGGGCGCCGGGCTCCCGGATGCCCTTGGGGAACTGGACCGACCAGTCCCGCTGGTAGCCGTCGGAGAGGACGTGGACCCGCAGCCGGCCGCCGTGCTCGACGCACTGCACCACCACGCCGTCCCGGGCGTCGGTGGTGACCTCGACCGTGGCCCAGGCGGCCGGCTCGGGCAGCCGGGCCGGCGCCTTGACGTCCACCACCTCGGGCACGTCGCCGGCCTCGGCCGCCCGGATCGCCGCCTCGTCGGCGTCGATGCAGGCCAGGTGGCCGCTGGTGGTCACCACGTAGAGCCGCTGGTCGTGATACTGCATGGAGTACGCCGAGCCGCAGCCGGTGCCGAGCTTCCACAGCCGGTTGCCGGCCTCGTCGAAGCAGTAGATCGAGGAGGCGCTGTCCCCGGCGAAGACGTACCGGCCGTCCTCGGCGGTGGCGCAGGAGAAGACCGCGGCGTCACAGCGGTACGTCTGCTCGGCGCGGCCGTCCTTGCGCAGTCGCACCACCTCCCGGGTGCCGGTGCCGGCGAACACCGTGTCGCGCTCCTGCCAACCGAAGAGCACCGCGCCGGTGCCGGTGTGCCACAGCTCCCGCCCGGTGCGCCAGTCGTAGCCGGTGACCCCCTGCGAGTGGCCGTGGTAGAGCGCGTCGGCGTCGCAGCGCACCATCCAGGCGGACCGGCCACGCCCGGCCCGGCGCCAGAGGAACTCGTCCTCGTGGTCGAACGCGGCGACGCCGCCCTCGCGGTCGGAGACGCCGAGGACACCGTCGTGGATGTCCAGCCAGTAGATGTCGATCTCCGGTGCGATCGCGTACGCCGCCCGGGGCACCTTGCCGGAGAGGTCGTAGACATTGCCGTCGTCGCAGCCGGCGTAGACCCAGGCGTCGTCGGCGACGATGCACTTCACGCCGTCGGGGAGCCGGACCTGGTTCACCATCCGGGCGTCGTGGTCCAGCGTGGTGATCACGCCGTGCTCGTTGCCGACCATGCAGTGCCGCCCGTCCACGAAGATGCCGAAGGCGGGCGCGCCCGAGGCGTACCGCCAGAGGACCGGGGCGGTGCGGGCGGTGGAGCGGGTGCTCACGATCTCCCGGCGGGAGACCGGCCGCTTCCGGCGCACGCCGGGCACTGCCGGAGCGTAGCCCTTGCGGACCTTCTCGCCGATCTTCTTCGCCGCGGCGGCCCGGGCGCGGGCGTTGTCCGGGTAGGCGCTGGTCTTCACCTGGCCGTGGTCACCGATCCGTCCGAAGCGGACGGTCATCGCTGTGTCGTCGACCACCACCTCGTAGAACTTGTGGGCCGCACCATCCACTTCGGACAGTTCGAGGTAAGTCGTCTCCGCCGACAAGGGGACCTCCAAGGAAAGCGCCGAACCAGCAACGCGCACAAGATAACCCCACCCCCTGACAGGGAGCCGGATGTTAAGCGGGGCACCCTCCTATGCAGAAGGCGTTAAGAGGGGGCCCCGCCTTACCTCTGGGCGAGGGCGTCGACGGCCTTCCGGGCGGCGATCAGCATCGGATCCCACACCGGGGCGTACGGCGGCGCGTAGCCCAGGTCGAGCGCGGTCATCTCGTCCACCGTCATGCCGTTCCACAGCGCCACGGCCAACGCGTCGATCCGCTTGGCCGCCTCGGACCAGCCGACGATCTGCGCCCCGAGCAGCCGCCCGCTGGGCCGCTCGGCGATCAGCTTCACGGTCATCTTCTGCGCGCCCGGGTAGTAGCCGGCCCGGTTCGTCGACTCGGCCGTCACCGTGACGAACTCGAACCCGGCCTCGGCGGCGTCCCGCTCGCGCAGCCCGGTGCGCCCGACCTCCAGCTCGCAGACCTTGGTGACGGCGGTGCCGATCACGCCGGGGAACGTGGCGTACCCGCCGCCGATGTTGATCCCGGCGACCCGGCCCTGCTTGTTGGCGTGGGTGCCGAGCGGGATGTGCACCGGCATGCCGCTGACCCGGTGCAGGCTCTCCACGCAGTCGCCGGCCGCCCACACGCCGGGCACGCCGGGCACCCGCATCCGCCGGTCCACCCGGATCCCGCCGGACGGCCCGAGCGGCAGGCCGGCGGCCTCGGCGAGCGCGGTGTTGGGGCGTACGCCGAGGCCCAGCACCACGACGTCGGCCGGGATCGGCCCCTCGTCGGTGACCACTGCGGCGATCCGGCCGTCCCGCTCCTGGAGACCGGTGACGGTCAGCCCGGTGCGGATGCCGATGCCGACCTTGCGCATCGCCTCGCCGACCAGCTCGCCCATGTCCGGGTCCACGGTGGCCATCGGCTGCGCGGACTGCTCGACCAGCTGGACCGAGAGCCCGCGGTGCACCAGCGCCTCGGCCATCTCCACGCCGACGTAGCCGCCGCCGACCACCACCGCGTGCCGCGGCCGGGGCTCGCGTTCGAGCCAGTCGAGCACCGCGGCGCCGTCGTCGAGCGTCTGCACGCCGAACACGCCGGCCACCTCGTCGCGGGCCCACTCCGGCTGCACCGGGGTGGCGCCGGTGGCGTACACCAGGGTGTCGAAGCCGGCGCGGACCTCGCCGCCGCCGTCGAGGTCCCGGGCGACCACCTCGCGGGTGCCCAGGTCGATCGCGGTGACCTCGTGCCGGGTCCGGACGTCGATGTCGAACTCGTCGCGGAACGCGGCCGGGGTGCGGGCGACGAGCTGGTCGCGTTCCGGCACCAGACCGCTGATCCAGTAGGGGATGCCGCAGGCCGAGTAGGACGTGAAGTGCCCCCGCTCGAACGCGACGATCTCCAGGTCCGCCCGGTCGCGGCGGCGCCGCGCCTGGGAGGCCGCCGACATGCCGGCGGCGTCCCCGCCGACGACGATCATCCGCTCCGCCACGCCGCTCATCCTGTCACGCCGTGACCGGGCCGCGGGGCAGCTCAACCACGGGTCTGCCGGGCCACGTCGGCGACCACGTCGACCAGCTTGCCGGTCTGCGCGAACACCGCCCGCTGCCGCGCCGCGCCGGTGCCGTGCCGGCGCAGCCCGTCCAGCAGCTCGGTCACCCGGTCGAGGTCGCCGTGCCGGTCCAGCTCCGGGCGGAGCCGGTCGACCAGCCGGTCCAGCAGCTCCCACGCCGGGCGCAGCTCGCCGTCGGTCAGGTCGACGCCCTGGCCCTCCAGCCCGTCGTGGGCGGCCCGCCAGTGCGCGGCGACCAGCAGGTGGTGATCGGTGTTGATGGCCGGCCGGCCGGCGGCGATGTCGGTCAGCGCGGTCGCGACCAGGCCCCGGACCAGCGCGGCCACCAGCACCGCGTCGTCCACGGACGGGCAGACGTCGCCGATCCTGATCTCCACGGTCGGGTACTTGGCGGAGAGCCGGGCGTACCAGTAGAGCATCCCCTCGTCCAGCATCACGCCGCTGGCGATGAGCTGCCGGATCAGCCGCTGGTAGTGCTCGTGCGACTCCAGGTAGGGCGTGGGCGCCACCGACGGCCAGCGTTCCCACTCGACCGAACGCCAGCTCGCGTAGCCGGTGTCCGCGCCCCGCGCGAACGGGGAGTTGGTGGTGACCGCCTGGAGGATCGGTAGCCAGGGCCGGACGTGGTTGAGCACGTGCACGCCGGTGTCCGGGTCCGGGATGCCGACGTGCACGTGCATGCCGTTGTTGCCGGGGCCGGGCACCAGCAGCCGGAACCGCTCGATCATCCGGTCGAAGCGGGGCTTGTCCACCACCGCCGGGACCGGTCCGTCGACCGGGCCGGTGCCGATCGCCAGCAGGCGTACGCCGGCCCGCTCGGCCGCGTCGGCCAGCTCGGCGCGGAGCATCCCCAGCGAGTGCCGGATCGAGGACAGCTCCAGCCCCGGCGGGCTGCCGATCTCGATCTGGCTGGTCTGGAACTCGCGTTCCACCTGGCCCCGCAGCTCGGCCGGCACCTGTTCCATCACCAGGTCGACGGCGGGCACGGCGGTCCCGGTGTGCGGATCGGCGAGCAGGAACTCCTCCTCCACGCCGACCGTCAGCAGGTCCGTCCCGCCCGCGGCGGCGTTCCGTTCCCGCTCCGCCACTGAGCCGCTCATGGTCACCACCGTCTCCTCCGGACCGGTCGCGGCACCGTGCCGCGTGGTCGACGCCCTGTTACCCACCGTGTCCGGGCCCGGAAACGCACCGGACGGCGTGTCGGCCCGATTCGTCCGCCCGGTCGCGCGCCACGACGCCGCGGAGGGCCGCCGGGCGACGGAACGCGGGACTACGATGAGCCGGCCCGGCGGGCGGTCGCCGGGCCGGAGGAGGTCATGGTGACTCCGAACGGCACGTCGCGGACGGTGACCGGCGTACGCGCCCAGGTCCCGCGCGCCTTCGCGATCCTGCTCGCGGTGATCGCCGCGGTGTGCGCGCTCGCGGCGCTGAGCAGCGCGGTGGCCGCCGACGTCCAACCGGTCCGCAACGCGATCGACGCGCTGCTGGTGCCCGCGCCGGCGAACCTCGCGTACGCGGTCTTCCTCGGCGTGCTGGCCGCCGCGGCCCGACGGCGCAAGCGGCTGGCCTGGTGGGTGCTGCTGGTCTACTTCAGTCTCACGCTGGTGGTCGGCCTGACCGCCGGCGGGCTGCTGCTGATGGTGGGCGCCAACGAGCTGAACCACGCCGCCGGCCAGCGGCTCTTCGGCACGTTGGAGACGATCGGCGTCTGGGTCGGCATCGCGTTCGCCGCCGCCGCGGTGGCGCTGCTGATGGCCGCCCGGCGGGAGTTCTACGCCCGGGTCCGCCCCGGCAGCACCTGGCGCGCGCTGGGCGTCCTCGCCGGCCTGGCCGCCGCCTTCGTCGGCCTCGGCTACCTGCTGCTCCTGGTCGAGCCGGGCAGCCTGCACACCTGGTCCGACCGGCTCGGCTACGCGGTGGAGAAGGTCTTCGGTGGGGCGATCACGCTGGACCTGACCCGCCGGGGCCAGGCGCCCGGTTGGGTCAACCTGCTGCTCGGCGCGTTCGGCGCGACGGCGTTCCTGGCCGCGCTGTTCACCCTGGTCCGTTCGCAGCGGGCCAACGCGGTGCTGCACGCCGGCGAGGAGGAGCGGATCCGGGAGCTGCTCGCCCGGCACGGCGAACGGGACTCGCTCGGCTACTTCGCCACCCGGCGCGACAAGGCGGCCGTCTTCTCGGCCAGCGGCAAGGCCGCGCTCACCTACCGGGTGGTCAACGGCGTCAGCCTGGCCAGCGGCGACCCGGTCGGCGACCCGGAGGCGTGGGGGCCGGCCATCGAGGCGTGGCTGGAGCACTCCCGGGCGTACGCCTGGACGCCGGCGGTGCTCGGCGCGAGCGAGGCCGGCGCGCGGGCGTACCGCCGGCACGGGCTGAAGGTGCTCCAGCTCGGCGACGAGGCCATCCTGCACACCCGGGAGTTCGACCTGGACGGCCGGGACATGCGCCCGGTCCGGCAGGCGGTGCACCGGGTCGAGCGGGCCGGCTACACCGCCCGGGTCCGCCGGCACGCCGAGATCCCGCCGGAGGAGCTGGCCGAGCTGGCCGCGTTGGCCACCGCCTGGCGGGACACCGGGCACGAGCGCGGTTTCTCGATGGCGTTGGGCCGGCTCGGCGACCCGGCCGACGGCGACTGCGTGCTGGTCGAGGCGCGCGACGGCACTCACCGGGTGCGCGGGCTGCTCTCGTTCAGCCCGTGGGGCACGCACGGGGTGTCGCTGGACCTGATGCGTCGGGACCGGACGGCCGAGAACGGCGTCACCGAGTTCATGGTGGCCGCGCTGCTCGCCGCCGGCCCGCGTCTCGGCGTCGACCGGGTGTCGCTCAACTTCGCCGCGTTCCGGTCGGTGTTCGAGCAGGGCGCGCGGATCGGCGCCGGCCCGATCATCCGGGCCTGGCGGCACACGCTGCTCTTCTTCTCCCGCTGGTGGCAGCTCGAGTCGCTCTACCTCTCCAACGCGAAGTACCAACCGCACTGGTCGCCGCGCTACCTCTGCTTCGCCGAGCGCCGCGAGTTGGCCCGGGTGGGTCTCGCGGCGGTCGCCGCGGAGGGCTTCCTGGCCCTGCCCGGTGGCCGGCCCGCCCCGCTGCACGGGGTGCCGCCGGCCGGCGGCGGGATCGACTACGTGCCGCCGGCCGCCGCGGCGGTCCGGGCCGTCCCGCCGGAGCCGCCCGTCGCGCGCCGGCCGGAGCAGATCCGGGTACGCCTGGCGAAGCTCGACCGGCTGCGGGCCGAGGGCGTCGACCCGTACCCGGTGGGTTATCCGCGCACGGCGAGCTGCGCGGCGGTGCGGGCACGGCACGCCGGGCTGGCCCCGGACACCGGCGCCGGCGAGACGGTGGGGGTGGCCGGCCGGGTGCTGCTGGTCCGTGACCACGGGCGGGTCCTCTTCGCCACCGTCCGTGACGGCAGCGGCGACCTCCAACTCCTGCTGGAGCACGACCTGGACCGGTGGCGGTCCACCGTCGACATCGGCGACCACGTGGGCGCCACCGGCGAGGTCTACGCCACCCGGCGTGGCGAGCTGTCGGTGCGGGTGACCGGCTGGGAGCTGACCGCCAAGTGCCTGCGCCCGCTGCCGGACAAGCACCACGGGCTGGCCGACCCGGAGGCGCGGGTCCGGCAGCGCTACCTCGACCTGGCGCTCGACCCGGCGGCCCGGGAGATGGTGCGGGCGCGCGGCGCGACGCTGCACAGCCTGCGCGCCGGGCTGGCCGGGCGCGAGTTCCTGGAGGTGGAGACGCCGATCCTGCAACGGGTGCACGGCGGCGCCAACGCCCGCCCGTTCGTCACCCACATCAACGCGTACGACCTGCGGTTGAGTCTGCGGATCGCGCCGGAGCTGTATCTGAAGCGGCTCGCCGTGGGCGGCATCGAGCGGGTCTACGAGCTGGGCCGGGCGTTCCGCAACGAGGGCGTGGACGCCACCCACAACCCCGAGTTCACCGTGCTGGAGGCCTACCAGGCGTACGCCGACTACCACGACATGCGGGCGCTGGCCCGGGAGCTGATCGTGGCGGCGGCCACCGCGGTGCACGGCGCGCCGGTGGCCCGTCGGCCCGGCGGCGAGCTGGTCGACCTGGGCGGGGAGTGGCCGACCCGGACGGTGCACGAGGCGGTCTCGGCCGCGCTGGGCGAGGAGGTCACCGCCGACACCGAGCTGGCCGCGCTGCGCAAGCTGGCCGACGCGGCCGGGGTGCCGTTCGATCCGCGCTGGGCGACCGGCGCGGTGCTGCTGGAGCTGTACGAGCGGCTGGTCGAGGCGCGTACCGAGGCGCCCACGTTCTATCTCGACTTCCCGACCGAGGTCTCGCCGCTGACCCGACAGCACCGGCGCGATCCCCGGTTGGCCGAGCGCTGGGACCTGGTGGCGTACGGGATGGAGCTGGGCACGGCGTACTCCGAGCTGGTCGACCCGACCGAGCAGCGGCGGCGGCTCACCGCCCAGTCGTTGCAGGCGGCCGGCGGCGACCCGGAGGCGATGGAGCTGGACGAGGACTTCCTCACCGCGTTGGAGTACGCGATGCCGCCGACCGGCGGGCTGGGGCTCGGCGTGGACCGCCTGGTGATGCTGCTGACCGGCCGGTCGATCCGGGAGACGCTGCCCTTCCCGCTGGTCCGCGAGTCCTCCTGACCGCCGAGCGCCACCGCCATTCATTGAAGATTGTTGACAAATGCGGGAACGGGCGCGTACAAATCGCGCTTAGAGAGCGCTCTCCGCCCCCGTCCCCGCAGAGAGGCACCCCGAATGAACCCGATCCCGGCGGCCCCGGCCGCCCCCACCACCACGTCCCGGTCCCGCCGCCGGCTCGGCCTGGCCGCGGCCGTGCTCGCCGCCACCACCGCGCTCGCCGGCGTCCAGATGACCGCGCAGGCGGCCGTGCCGTCCCCGCCCGCCGGGTGGAACCTGGTGTGGAGCGACGACTTCACCGGCGCGGCCGGCACGCTGCCCTCGTCGGCCAACTGGATCGTCGACACCGGCACCAGCTATCCCGGCGGCCCGGCCAACTGGGGCACCGGCGAGATCCAGACCTACACCTCCAGCACCGCCAACCTCGCCCAGGACGGCGGCGGCAACCTGCGCATCACCCCGCTCAAGGACGCTGCCGGCCGGTGGACCTCGGCCCGGATCGAGACGGTACGCAGCAACTTCAAGCCGCCGAGCGGCGGCGTGCTGGCGATCGAGGGCCGGATCCAGATGCCCAACGTGACAGGCGCCGCCGCGGCCGGCTACTGGCCGGCGTTCTGGGCGCTCGGCTCGCCCTACCGGGGCAACTACCAGAACTGGCCGGGCATCGGCGAGTTCGACGTGATGGAGAACGTCAACGGGATCAACTCGGTCTGGGGCGTGCTGCACTGCGGCGTCGCGCCGGGCGGCCCGTGCGACGAGTTCAACGGCCGCGGGGCGTCCCGGGCCTGTCCGGGCAGCACCTGCCAGTCGGCGTTCCACACCTACCGGTTCGAGTGGGACACCTCGGCGAGCCCGCAGCAACTGCGCTGGTACGTCGACGGCCAACTCTTCCACACCGTCACGCAGAGCCAGGTCGGCGAGCCGTACTGGACCCAGATGACCAGCCACGCCGGCTACTTCCTGCTGCTCAACGTGGCGATGGGCGGCGGCTTCCCGAACGGGGTGGCCGGCTCCGCCACGCCGACCGCGTCGACCGTGTCGGGCCGACCGATGCTCGTCGACTACGTCGCGGTCTACTCCCGGGGTGGCGGCGGCAACCCCTCACCGACGCCGACCACGCCGCCGCCGGGCGGCGTGCGGGACGCGTACGCGACCATCCAGGCCGAGTCGTTCAACGCGCAGAACGGTGTGCAGGTGGAGACGTGCGCCGAGGGCGGGCAGGACATCGGCTTCCTGGCCAACGGTGACTGGGCCCGCTACGACAACGTCGACTTCGGCTCCACGCCGCCACGGGACTTCGTGGCCCGGGTCGCGTCCGGCGCGGCGGCCGGGGTGAGCGGCCTGGTGGAGGTGCGGGTGGACAGCCCGACCGCGCCGCCGATCGGCAGCTTCGCGGTCGGCAACACCGGCGGCTGGCAGACCTGGACCTCGGTGCCCGGCAACGTGGGCGCGGTGACCGGCCGGCACACCGTCTACCTCACGTTCAGCAGCGGCCAGCCGTCGGACTTCGTCAACGTCAACTGGTTCACCTTCCGCCGCTGAGTCGGTGGTCAGCGCCCGGCGGTCACCGACTGCCGGGCGCGCCGCCGGCGTACCTTCTTCACCGCCCAGCTCACGATCATCACGCCGAAGACCGCGAAGATCGCGTAGTTGAACCACTGGCTGTAGCGGTCGACGTCCTCCCAGCGCGAGCCGAGCAGGAAGCCGGCGCCCACGATCAGCGTGTTCCACACCCCGCTGCCCAGCGTGGTGAGCAGGACGAACTCGCCCAACGGCATGCGGTTCGCGCCGGCCGGGATCGACACCAGGCTGCGGACCACCGGCACCACCCGGCCGATCAGCACCGCCCAGCGGCCGTGCCGCTCGAACCAGCGGTCCGCCTTCTCCAGATCCTCCAGGTCGACCAGCGGGATGTGGTCCAGCCACCGCTTGAGCCGGTCCTCGCCGAGCGCCGCGCCGAGCCAGTAGAGCACCAGCGCGCCGAGCAGCGAGCCGGCGGTCGCGGCCAGCACGATCACCACCACGTTGAAGCGGCCCTCGGCGGAGAGGTAGCCGGCCATCGCCAGCACGATCTCGCTCGGGATCGGCGGGATGATGCTCTCCAGCGCCACCAGCAGCGCCACGCCGATCGCGCCCCACGCGTCGATCACGCTCGCCACCCACCCGGTCAGCCCGGTGAACTGGTTCGGATCGACGTTCTGGGCCAGGGCCATGGCGGTCCTTCCACACGGGTGCCGGAGATCCGGGGGTAGTACCCGTGCGAGCCTGGCTCACACCCGCCGGTGATCCGGCTAACCGTCCGGGTGCAGCGCCGCGTCCGCCGGCCCCCGCCGCCAGCCGGTGAAGCGGACCAGCAGGCCGCCGTGGCTGGGCGAGCAGCAGTACGGCCCGGCCGTGGCCGCCGCCGCCGGGTCGAGCGGCGCGACCCGCACCAGCCGCCACGGCTCGGCGTCGACCCGGGCCCGGACCGTCAACGCGTCGCCGGCCCGGCTCACCCGGACCGTCACGTCACGTCCCGCCCACTCCGGCACCGGCGCCACCGACCAGTCGGAGAACTCGTCGGTCACCACGGCGCCGACCTGCGGCACGCCGTCACTCACCTCGACGCCGGCCTTGGTCCACCGTCGCTCGTCCACCCGGACCAGCACGCCGGCCTGGTCGAACTGCGCGGCGTAGTCGAGCCGGAAGGACACCTCCACGGCGCTGTCCACGGCGAATGGCGCGAGCAGCGCCGAACCGTCGTCGTGTACGAAGCCGTAGCTGGTGCGCCGCCAGAAGTCGCTGCCGCCGCGCGGCTCGACGAGCAGCCCGCCGTCGACCGCCTCCACCCGCTCCGGCGGGTTGAGCCACGTCCCGCCGGACCAGTCGGTGTCCTCGCTCATGCCGGCACGGTACCGGGTTTGCCGGCGCGCGCGTTCGGAGAAGTAGAGCCCGCATGGGTGACAGGTGGTATCAGGAGGCGGTCGTCTACTGCCTCGACGTCGACACGTACGCGGACTCCGACGGCGACGGGGTGGGTGACTTCCAGGGGCTGATCGGTCGCCTGGACTACCTGGCCCGGCTGGGGGTGACCTGCCTCTGGCTCAACCCGATCCACCCCTCGCCCAACAAGGACGACGGGTACGACGCGACCGACTTCTACAACGTCGACCCGCGACTCGGGACGCTCGGCGACTTCGCCGAGCTGCTGCACCAGGCGCAGAACCGGGGCATCCGGGTGATCATCGACCTGGTGGTCAACCACACCTCGGACCAGCACCCGTGGTTCCAGTCCGCCCGGTCCTCGCCCGACTCGCCGTACCGCGACTGGTACGTCTGGGCCGACCACGAGCCGGACGACCGGCACCAGGGCATGGTCTTCCCGGGCGAGCAGCACGAGACCTGGACCTACGACCGGACCGCCAAGGCGTGGTTCTACCACCGCTTCTACAAGTTCCAGCCGGATCTGAACATCGAGAACCCGAAGGTCCGCGCGGAGATCAAGAAGATCACCTCGTTCTGGCTCCAGCTCGGCGTCTCCGGGTTCCGGATGGACGCCGTGCCGTTCATCATCGAGAAGACCGAGCCGGGCAACCCGAACGCGCCCAAGGACTTCGAGTTCCTCACCGACCTGCGCCAGCACGTGCAGTGGCGACGTGGCGACGCGGTGCTGCTGGCCGAGGCGAACGTCGAGCCGGACCAGTTGCCGGTCTACTTCGGCGACGGCAGCGGCTCGGGCAACCGGATCCACATGCTCTTCGACTTCATGATGAACGGCCGGCTGATGCTCGCGTTCGCCCGGGAGGACCCGGAGGCGATCATCGACGCGTTGCGCGACACCCCGAAGCTGCCCACCGGCGGCCAGTGGGCGACGTTCCTGCGCAACCACGACGAGATCGACCTGTCCCGGCTCACCGCCGACCAGCGCAACGACGTGCTGGCGAAGTTCGGGCCGGACGAGAACATGCAGCTCTACGGCCGGGGTATCCGCCGCCGGCTCGCCCCGATGCTCGGCAACGACCGCCGGCACATCGAGCTGGCGTACGCGCTCCAGTTCTCGCTGCGCGGCACGCCGGTGCTGCGCTACGGCGAGGAGATCGGCATGGGGGAGGACCTGACGCTGAAGGGGCGCGACGCGATCCGTACCCCGATGCAGTGGTCCTACCAGGAGAACGCCGGCTTCTCCACCGCCGAGCCGGAGAAGCTGGTCCGCCCGGTGATCGACCAGGGTGAGTACAGCTACCAGCAGGTCAACGTCACCGCCCAGCGCAAGGACCCGCGCTCGTTGCTCGGCTGGTTCGAGCGGATGATCCGTACGCTGCGGGAGGCCCCGGAGGTCGGCTCCGGCAGCACCACCCACATCGACGTGCCCATGCCGGCCGGGGTGCTCGCGCACCGCGCCGACGGGCCGACGGGGACGATGGTCTTCCTGCACAACCTGGGCACCGAGGACGTGGAGGTCGACCTGAGCACGCTGGCGCCCGAGGCGGACCTGCCGATCGACGTGCTGAGCGACCGCAACTACGACGAGGTGGGCAAGCTCGACCGGTTGAAGCTGAACGGTCACGGCTACCGCTGGATCCGGCTCTGCCGGGGTGGGGCGCGGTAGCGCGGCGTGACGCGGGTTAGGCTCCTCCGATCGAGCCAAGTTACCGGGAGGTAATCATGTCGGAGGAGCCCCGCGTCGCCATCGTGACCGGAGCCGCGCGCGGCATCGGTGCGGCCACCGCCCGCCGGCTGGCGGCCGACGGCATGGCCGTCGCCGTGGTCGACATCGACGAGTCCACCACCGGCGAGACCGTCGACGGCATCGTCGCCGCCGGTGGCCGGGCGCTCGGCGTCGGCGCCGACGTCGCCGACCGGGCCCAGGTCGAGGCCGCCGTCGAGCGGGTCGCCGTCGAGCTGGGCGCGCCTACCGTGCTGGTCAACAACGCCGGTGTGCTCCGCGACAACCTGCTGTTCAAGATGACCGACGCCGACTGGGACACCGTCATGGGCGTGCACCTGCGCGGCGCGTTCCTGTTCAGCCAGGCCGCGCAGAAGCACATGGTCGAGCGGAGGTGGGGCCGGATCGTCAACCTGTCCAGCACGTCCGCGCTGGGCAACCGGGGCCAGGCGAACTACGCCGCCGCCAAGGCCGGCATGCAGGGCTTCACCAAGACGCTCGCCATCGAGTTGGGCCCGTTCGGGGTGACCGTCAACGCGGTCGCGCCGGGCTTCATCGTCACCGACATGACCGCGGCCACCGCGGCCCGGATGAAGGTCGACTTCGCCGCGCTCCAGGAGCACGCCGCCGCCGAGATCCCGGTCCGCCGTGCCGGCCGCCCGGAGGACGTCGCGCACACCATCTCGTTCCTCACGAGCGAGGGTGCGTCCTTCGTCTCCGGCCAGGTCATCTACGTCGCCGGCGGCCCCAAGGACTGACCCACCCCCGTCTATGGCGGATGGCCCCTCTTTCTCGGAAAGCGGGGCCATTTCGCGCTCCATGGCCACTCTTTCCGGGAGAGAGCGCGGGGCGGGGGGTAACGGTCAGGGGAGGGAGCGCCGGGTGCGGTGGAGCCAGAGCAGGCCGAGCGCCGGCAGCACCAGGGGGATGTAGCCGTAGCCGCTGCCGAAGTCGGACCAGACCGTCTCGTCCGGGAACAACTCCGGGTCGGCGATGCTCAACACGCCCACCGCCAGCACCCCGACCAGCTCCACCGAGCAGCAGGCCAGCGCCACCCGGCGGCCGGCGTGCCCGGCCCGGGCCAGCCCGACCGCCGCCACGATGTAGATCAGCGCGGCCAGCGCGGAGAGCAGGTACGCCACCGGCGCCTCGTCGAACTTCGTGGCGATCTGGAGCCCGGCCCGCGACGTCGCGGCGATGGCGAAGAGGATGTAGACCGCGATCAGCAGCCGCCCCGGCCCGCGGTTGGTGGCGCGTTCGGAAGCCCTCGTCTCAGCCACCGACGACCTCCCAGGTCTGCTGCAACCGCACCACCACGACCGGCGTGACCAGGCAGATCGCGCAGACGATCGCCGAACCCCACCGGGTCGGCTCCATCCGGGCCAGCACCCAGGCCAGCGGCGGCAGGCAGACCAGCGTCACCAGGTAGCCGAAGAACGCGCCCGGCTCGCCCGGCCGGTCACCACCGCCGAGCGCGACCAGCGCCACCACGGTCAGCGCCAGCAGCGCCACCTCCACCACGGCCAGGCCGACGAGCTGGACCCGGTCCGGCGGGCGGTGGCGTACCGCCGCCACCAGGGCCCAGACCGCGACCGCCAGCGACAGCACGATCGCGAGCGTGGGGAGGAGCCCGTCCACCGGCGAGCCGGCTGCCGCGGCGCTGGTCATCGACGCAGTGTCGTTCACCGGGCCAGCCTACTAAGCGCTGTAGTAGCGGCTCTGCGCGCGGGTCGGGGCGCGCCGAACGGGCCGGACGACTAGCGTGGATCACGGTCCCGGCGTATGCCGATGGCCCACGACGACGGCAGGGGGTTTTGGGTGCGGTTCGGGTTGTTCGGTACCGGTCACTGGGCGGCGGAGACGCACGCCGCCGCCATCGACGCCCACCCGCGGGCCCAACTGGCCGGCGTGTGGGGGCGGAACCCGGAGAAGGCGGCGGCGCTCGCCACCCGGCACGGCGTGCCCGCCTTCACCGACGTCGACGCGCTGCTCGACGCCGTCGACGCGGTCGCCGTGGCGCTTCCGCCCGACGTGCAGGCCGACATCGCGGTCCGGGCCGCCACCGCCGGGCGGCACCTGCTGCTGGACAAGCCGTTGGCGCTGAGCCTCGCCGACGCCGACCGGGTGGTCGCCGCCGCCGAGGCGTCCGGGGTGGCCTCGGTGGTGTTCTTCACCCAGCGCTTCCACAGCAACGTCACCGGGGTCCTCGCCTCGGCCGCGGCGGCCGGCGGCTGGCAGCACGCCCGGGGGACCATGTTCGCCTCGATCTACCAGCCCGGCAACCCGTACGGCGACTCGCAGTGGCGGCGCGACCGGGGCGCGCTGTGGGACATCGGCCCGCACGCGTTGTCGCTGATCCTGCCGGTGCTCGGCCGGGTCACCCGGGTCGCCGCGATGGACGGGCCGAGCGGCCTGGTGCACCTGCTGCTCACCCACGACGGCGGCGCGACGAGCACGCTCTCGCTCACCCTCGACGCGCCGGCCGAGGCGGTCACCCGGGACGTCGTCCTGTTCGGCGCGAACGGCACCGAGAGCATCCCGCCCGGTGACGGCAGCGCGCTCCAGGCGTTCGGCGTCGCGCTCGACCAGTTGCTGGCGGAGGTGGACGCCGGCACCCGCGACCACCGCTGCGACGTGCGGTTCGGCCGGGACGTGGTGGCGGTGCTCGACGCCGCCGAGACCGCCCGTTCGCAGGGGCGCACGGTCGACCTGTGAGAAAACCCGTCGCGGCCGGGCCGGCACGCCGCTAGCGTCGCCGACATGTTCACGCATGCCCTGATCGACGTGGCCGTCGCGCCGGCCGCGCGGGGGCTCCTCCTGGTCGCCCGCCCGCGGGTCCGGCGCCCGGCCCTGGCCGGCCGGGACGCCCACCGCGCCTGACGCTCCGCGTCCCGACCACCTTCCCAGGGCCGTCCGAGTCCCGATCCACTCGGACCGCCCGCCCACCCGATCCACGCCGGCTCGTCGAGCCCGGCGGTGTCCGGCTTCGTCGGACCCGCCCGTCGGCCCCGGCGTGGCGTCGACCTCTGCGCAGCGGTCCGTATCCGTCGCCGTCCGGCGACAGACAGGACGAACCCGTGGCGCCCCGCCGACACACCGCACGCGACCGGTCCCGTCGCGTACTGTCCCAGAACTTCCTCGCCGACCCGGCCGCCGTCGCGCGGATGGTCCGGGCGGCCCGCCCCGGCGCGCACGACCTGCTGCTGGAGGTGGGCGCCGGACGTGGCCGGCTCACCCGGCCGCTCGCCGCGCGGTGCGGTCGGCTGATCGCGTACGAGGTGGACCCGGCCGTGCTGCCGGAGCTGGTCGCGACCTGCGCACCGCTGCCGCACGTCGAGGTCCGGGCGGCCGACTTCCTGACCGCGCCCCCGCCCGGTGGACCGTTCGCGGTGGCCGGCAACATCCCCTGGTCGCTGACCGCGGCCGTGGTCCGGTGGTGCCTCGCCGCGCCCGGACTGCGCGCGGCCACGCTGCTCACCCAGCTCGACTACGCCCGTAAGCGCACCGGCGACCACGGCCGGTGGAGCCGGCTCACGGTGCTCACCTGGCCGGAACACCAATGGCGGCTGGCCGGCCGGGTGCCCCGGGGCGCGTTCCGCCCGGTGCCCGCCGTGGACGGCGGCATCCTGCGCCTGGAGCGCCGGACCGCGCCGCTGCTGGCGCCGGCCGTGCTGCCCGCGTACCGGAGGATGGTGGAGCTGGGCTTCGGCGGTGTCGGCGGCTCGCTCGCGGCCTCGCTGCGCACCGCCCACCCGCGCCGCCGGGTCGACGGCGCGTTACGGGCCGCCCGGATCGCGCCGGACACCCCGGTCGGGCTGGTCTGGCCCGAGCAGTGGCTGGTGCTGTTCCGCCTCCTGCACGCCATCGACCCCGGGTGGGCCGGGAAATCGCGGCCATCCGGGCCGGCGTCCGCTCCGAATGCCTACCGTGCTGGCAGACGGAGCGTACGGAAGGCGGGACCGGATGACCCAGGGCGACAGCGCCGGTGACGTGCCGGGGCGGCCGAGGCTGCACGCCGTGCCCCCGGCCGCCCCGGACCAACGGGCGGAGACCGACGGTCTGCTGCGGGCCGTGGCGCGCGGCGACGAGGCGGCGTTCGAACGGCTCTACGGCATCGTGTCGCCCCGCGTCTACGGGCTCGCCCGACGGGTGCTGCGGGACCCGGCCCAGGCCGAGGAGGTCGCCCAGGAGGTGCTGGTCGAGGTGTGGCGCACGGCCGGCCGCTTCGACCCCGCCAAGGGCTCGGCCACCGCCTGGGTCTTCACCATCGCCCACCGTCGCGCCGTGGACCGGGTCCGGTCGGAGCAGGCCGGTGCCGAACGTGCCCGCCGCGTCGCCGCCGGCTCGTCGGAGACGCCGTACGACGAGGTGGCCGAGGAGGCGGCGGCCCGGCTGGAACGGCAGCAGGTGCGGCACTGCCTGGACGCGCTCACCGAGGTGCAGCGCGAGGCGATCACGTTGGCCTACTACGGCGGGCACAGCTACCGCGAGGTGGCCGGCCTGCTGGGCGCCGCGCTGCCGACCGTCAAGACCCGCATGCGGGACGGGCTGATCCGTCTCCGCGACTGTCTGGGAGTGGAGCTGAGCCGATGACCGACATCCACGCGCTCGCCGGGGCGTACGTGCTCGACGCGGTGGACGACGTCGAGCGGGCCGCGTTCGCCAGGCACCTGAACGGCTGCGAGAGTTGCGCGCTGGAACTGGCCGAGCTGCGCGAGGCGGTCGCCCGGCTGGCCGACCCGACCTGGTCCGTACCGCCGCCCGCGTTGCGCACGCAGGTGCTGGCGGAGATCCGGCGTACCCCGCAGGAGCGGACCGGTCCGGTGGGCCGCGCCGGTCGGGACCCGGCCCGGTCCTGGCGGCGCCGGCTGGCGGTCGCTGCCGCCGCCGTGCTGCTGGCCGGCGGCGCGGGCGCGGTCACCTGGACGGCCCAGGAGCAGCGGGTACGCGACGCGCGCACCGAGGCCGGCGCGGCCCGGGACGAGGCGGGCCGGATCCGGGCCGTGCTGGCCGCCCCGGACGCGGTGGTCCGCACCGGCGCCGCGCCGGCCGGCGGCCGGGTCACGGTGGTGGCGTCGGCGAGCCGGGACGAGGGGGTGGCCGTGCTGGACGGGTTGGCCGCGCCCGCGCCCGGCCGGGCCTACCAGCTCTGGCTGATCGAGGGCACCACCGCCACGTCGGCCGGGTCGCTGCCGGCCGGTGCGGGCGGCGGCACGAAGCTGCTCTCCGGCGTCCGCGGCAAGGGCGTATTCGGCGTGACCGAGGAGCCGGCGAGCGGGTCGGCGCAGCCGACCATGACCCCGCTGGTGGCGTTCGCGATCACCTGATCTTTTTTCGCGGACCGACCCATCCGGACGGCGGTGAGCGCCGAATCCCTTCCAGACCGACAGTTCACCACTTGAAGGGATTCACCCGATGCGCCCCATGAAGCTCACCGCCGTCGCCCTCGCCGCCACGCTCAGCCTCGGGCTCGCCGCCTGCGGCGGGGATGGCGACGACAGCGGCGCCGCCGCGCCGGCCAGCAGCGCCCCGATGAGTTCCGCGCCGGCCAGCAGCGCTCCCGCGATGGCCGACGGCCAGTTCGGCAGCGGTTGCGCAGCGGTGCCGACCGACGCGTCGAACCCCGGCAGCTTCGCCGCCATGGCGCAGGTGCCGGTGGCCACCGCCGCGTCCGGCAACCCGCTGCTGAGCACGCTGGTCACCGCCGTCAAGCAGGCCGGCCTGGTCGACTCGCTGAACAGCGCCCAGGGGCTGACCGTCTTCGCGCCCACCAACGACGCGTTCGGCAAGCTGCCCAAGGCCGACCTGGACAAGGTGCTCGCCGACAAGAAGATGCTGACCGACGTGCTGACCTACCACGTGGTGGAGGGCCGGCTCGGCCCGGACCAGCTCGCCGGCGCGCACAAGACGCTCCAGGGCGGTGAGGTGACGGTCGCCGGCAGCGGCACCGAGTTCACCGTGAACGGCAACTCGATGGTGGTCTGCGGCAACGTGCAGACCGCCAACGCGACCGTCTACATCGTCGACTCGGTCCTGATGCCGAAGTCCTGACGCGGACACGATCGGCGAGGGGAGGAACCGATGATCCGCCGTACCCTGGCGGCTGCCGGAACGGGCCTGCTCGCGGCGGCCGCCGGGGTGGCGGTCGCGGAGCTGCTCGCCACCGGCGTCCGGCCGCAGGCGGCACCGCTGGTCGCGGTCGGCGGCGCCGTGGTGGACGGCGCGCCGACCCCGGTCAAGGAATGGGCGGTGCGCACGTTCGGCACGTACGACAAGCCACTGCTGCTGGGCGGCATCACGCTGGCGTTGGCCCTGCTGGCCGCGCTGACCGGGGTCGCCGCCCGACGCCGCCCGGCGCTGGGCCTGCTCGGGCCCGCGGTGCTCGGGGTGGCCGGTGTCGCCGCGGCGCTGACCCGCCCCGACGCGCGCCCGGCCGACGCCCTGCCGGCCCTGGCCGGCGCCGCGGTGGCCGCCGCCCTGTTGCGCTGGCTGCCCCTGCCCGGCCTGCCGGCCGCCCCGAACACCCCGGACGCCGCCGCCGACCCGGTGGGGGTGGGCCGGGCGGCGTCCGGGGGCGGCGCGGCCGGTTCCGCCGGGGTGGGCGGTCCGGAGAGGTGTGGCCCTGGCGGGGGCGGCCCTGATGGGGGCGGCCACGGTGCGGGCGGCCATGGTGCGGGCGGCTCCGGTGGCTCGGGATCGGCGGGCGGGCCGACGCGGCGGGCGGTGGTGCGGAACGCGACGCTGGTCGCCGCCGGCACCGTGTTCGCCGGGGCCGGCGCGGCCGTGCTGCGCCGGCTGAACGTGGCCGACGCGGCCCGCTCCCGGGAAGCGGTCCGGCTGCCCGCGCCGGCCTCGCCGGCCCGGCCACTGCCCGCCGGCGTGGCGCCCGGCTTCCGCACCCCGACCGAGGAGTTCTACCGGGTGGACACCGCGCTGACCGTGCCCCGGATCGACGTGGACGCCTGGCGGCTCCGACTGCACGGCCTGGTGGCGCGGCCGGTCGAGTTGAGCTTCGCCGAGCTGCTCGATCGCGGGCTGATCGAGCGGGACATCACGCTGAGCTGTGTGTCAAACGAGGTCGGCGGCCCGTACGTGGGGACCGCCCGGTGGCTCGGCGCGCCGCTCGCCCCGTTGCTGCGCGCGGCGGGCATCCGGTCCGGCGCCGACCAGCTCGTCGCCCGCTCCGACGAGGGAATGACCATCGGTACGCCGATCGAGACGCTCCTCGACGGGCGGGACGCCATGCTCGCGGTCGGTATGAACGGGGCGCCGCTGCCGTTCGCGCACGGCTTCCCGGTCCGGATGCTCACCCCCGGCCTGTTCGGGTACGCGGGCGCCTGCAAGTGGGTCACCGAGCTGGAGGTGACCACGTTCCAGGACTTCGACGCGTACTGGGTGCGGCGGGGCTGGGCCCGGCGGGCACCGGTGAAGACCGCGTCCCGCATCGACCGGCCCGCGCCGTTCGCCAGGATCCCGGCCGGACCGGTCACCGTGGCCGGGGTGGCCTGGGCGCAGCACCGGGGCATCGCGGCGGTGGAGGTGTCGGTGGACGGGGGCCCGTGGCGGGCGGCCGAGCTGCTGCCCACCGCCTCCACCGACACCTGGGTCCAGTGGCGGTACGCCTGGTCCGCCCCGGCCGGCCCGCACAGCCTGCGGGTACGCGCCACCGACGGCACCGGTGCGGTGCAACCCGAGCAACGCCGCACCCCGTTCCCCGACGGCGCCACCGGCCACCACACCATCACCCTGACGGTGCGATGAGAGGCGAGTGCCCGCCTAACCGGTGAACAGGGTCAGCGCCTCGCCCAACTCGGCCGGGGTGTCGAACTCCTCGGCCGGCAACGTGCGGAGCATCTGGAGCGTCTCGGTGCTGGCGCCGTTCTCCTGCCCCCAGCGGACCAGGTCCTCCCGCGAGACCGGGTAGTCGAGCCCGGAGACGAACTCCTGCAACTGCGCGCCGGTGACGGTCATGCCGCGCGGCTACCCGCTGGGCGGGGCGGCATGCGCCGGCCCGGCGGTTTGCCCCGGCAGGGCCCGGGTAGCCGCGCACATGCTGGTTCAGCGGCTCGGTGCGCCGAGCGACTTCGACCCGCTGCTGGAGCGCGTCCGGGACGCCCGCATCGTGATGATCGGCGAGGCGACGCACGGCAGCTATGACTACTACCGGCTGCGGGAGCAGTTGACCCGGCGACTCGTCGCCGAGCAGGGTTTCGACTTCGTCGCGGTGGAGGGGGACTGGCCGGACTGCGACCGGGTGCACCGCTCGGTGGTGGGCGCACCGGGTGGGCTGGCCGATCCGATGGTCGCGTTGGAGCGGTTCGAACGCTGGCCCACCTGGATGTGGGCGAACGCCGAGGTGGCCCGGTTCTGCCGGTGGCTGCGCGCCTGGAACCTGGAGCGACCGGAGGGGGAGCGGGCGGGATTCCACGGCCTCGACGTCTACTCGCTCTGGGAGTCGATGCAGGCCATCTTCGACTACCTGGGCGAGGAGGACCCGGCGTCGCTGGAGGCGGCCCAGGAGGCGTACCGCTGCTTCGAGCCGTACGGCAAGCAGGCCGAGGAGTACGGCCTGGCCAGCCGGTTCGTCTCCGCTCGGTGCGAGGAGGAGGTGGTGCGGCTGTTGGCGCGTACCCGGGAACAGGCCGCCGCGGACGGCCCGGACCGCTTCTCGGCCTGGCAGAACGCGGAGGTGGTGGCCGGCGCGGAACGCTACTACCGGGCCATGGTGGGCGGCGGCCCGGAGTCGTGGAACGTCCGCGACATCCACATGGCCGACACGCTCGACCGCCTGCTCGACCGCTACGGACCGGACGCGCGCGGCATCGTGTGGGCGCACAACACGCATGTCGGCGACGCGCGGGCCACCGAGATGGCGGGCGACGGCATGGTCAACATCGGTCAGCTCGGCCGGGAACGGCACGGTCGGGACGCGGTGGCGTTGATCGGGTTCGGTAGCTGGCGAGGCAGCGTGGTCGCCGCCCCGCGCTGGGGTTCCCCGGCGGAGACGATGGTGGTGCCGCCGGCCCGGGAGGGGTCGGTGGAGCACCGGCTGCACGAGTTGATGCCGGACCGGGCGGTGCTGGTGTTCGGCGGTCCGGACCAGCCGGACTGGGTGACCGGGGAGGCGGACCACCGGGCCATCGGCGTGGTGTACGACCCGAGCTTCGAGTCGTGGGGCAACTACGTGCCGACCCGGCTGGGCGAGCGGTACGACGCGTTCGTCTGGTGCGACGAGACGACCGCGCTGCACCCGCTGCCGGCGCTGGTGACGCCGGGCGAGATGGAGACGTACCCGGCGGGGGTGTGAGGTGGGGTGTTAAGCGGGGCCCCCTGCCATACGCCAGGCGTTAACCGGGGGCCCCGCCTTTCACTTCACCTGGGCGGGCTCGCGCGCGGCGAGGTGGGCGCGCAGGCCCTCACCCTCGACGTCCACGTTGGGCAGGAGCTTGTTCAGCCAGCGCGGCAGCCACCACGCGGCGTTGTTCAGCAGCGACATCACCGCCGGGACGATGGTCATCCGGACCACGAACGCGTCGATGGCGACGCCGATCGCGAGCGCGAAGCCCATCGACTTGATGATCGGGTCGTCCAGGAAGACGAAGCCGCCGAAGACCGACATCATGATGAGCGCCGCGGCGGTGACCACCCGGGCGCCGTGCCCCATGCCGTTGATGGTGGCCTGGCGGGCGGTGTCCCCGTGCACGAAGTCCTCGCGCATCCGGGAGACCAGGAAGACCTCGTAGTCCATGGCGAGGCCGAACAGGATGCCGATGAGCAGGATCGGCAGGAAGCTGACCAGCGGTGCCGGCGTGTCCACGCCGAGCAGCCCGGCCAGGTGGCCCTGCTGGAAGACCGCGACCGTGATGCCGAACGTGGCCGCCACGGTGAGCAGGAAGCCGAGCGCCGCCTTGACCGGCACCAGGATCGACCGGAAG
Source organism: Micromonospora sp. NPDC018662 (assembly GCF_044391475.1). Lineage (NCBI taxonomy): Bacteria > Bacillati > Actinomycetota > Actinomycetes > Micromonosporales > Micromonosporaceae > Micromonospora > Micromonospora sp. NPDC018662. The sequence goes on along the minus strand of NZ_JBISAC010000002.1, from coordinate 99,612 downwards.
ACCAGCATCAGCAGCAGCACGGAGAGGCCGACGACCAGCAGCAGGTAGACCGGGAGCGCGTCGGAGAGCTTCTCCGACACGTCGATGCCGATCGCGGTGACGCCGGTGAGGAGCACGTCGGCGTTCTGGATGCCGCCGACCTGCCGGCGGATGTCGTGCACCAGCTCCTCGGTCTTCTCGTCGGTCGGCCCGGTCTTCGGGATCACGCCGAGCAGCGCGGTGCGGCCGGACGGGTCGAGCTGCGGCGGGGCCACCGCCAGCACCCCGTCGGTCTTCTGGATCAGCGCGGCCACCTGCGGCACGGCGGCCTGGGTGGCCTGCGGCGAGTCGGCGGTGACCACGACCGCGAGCCGGCCGGTGAAGCCCGGGCCGAAGCCCTCCTGGATCAGGTCGTTGCTGACCCGGGCCGGGGTGCCCTCGGCGGCGCTGGAGGCGTCCGGCAGCGCCAGGCGCATGTCCTGGGCCGGGATGGCCAGCAGGCCGAGACCGAGCAGCCCGACCAGGATCACCGGGATGCGGAACCGGGTCACCCAGTGTGCCCAGCGGAACCCGAAGCCGGAGCGTGCCTCCGAGCCGGTGGACGGGTCCTCGACCGCCTTGCGGTCACGCAGCTTGCGCGGCAGCACCTTGCGGCCGGCGAAGCCGAGCAGCGCCGGGGCCAGCGTGATCGCCACCAGCACGGCCACGGTGACGGTGCCGGCGGCGGCCAGGCCCATCACGGTGAGGAACGGGATGCCCACCACGGCCAGGCCGGCCAGTGCCACCACCACCGTCGCGCCGGCGAAGACCACGGCGGAGCCGGCGGTGCCGACCGCGCGGCCGACCGCCTCCTCGGGGGAGAGCCCGTCGAGCAGGTTCTGCCGGTGTCGGGACGTGATGAACAGCGAGTAGTCGATGCCGACCGCCAGGCCGAGCATCAGCGCCAGGATCGGGGCCGTGCTGGTCAGCTCGACCGCGCCGCTGAGCGCGAACAGGCCGGCCATCCCGACGCCGACACCGATCAGCGCGTTCAGCATGGTCATGCCGGCCGCCACCAGCGAGCCGAACGTGATCACCAGGACGATCGCCGCGACCAGCACGCCGAGCGCCTCGGTCGAGCCGACCTCCGGCTCGCCGTTGAGCACCTCGCCGCCGGGCGCGATCTGCCAGCCCTGCGCCTCGGCCTGCGCGCCGACCTTCTCGTACGCGTCGCGCTGCTCGGTGGTGACGTCGTCCGCACGGCCGGCGAACTGCACCTGGATCAGCGCGTACCGGCCGTCCGGGGTGAGCGCCTGCGCCTGGTAGGGGTCGACGGCGCCGACCACGCCGGGCAGCGTGGCCGCCTCCTGGGTGACCTGCTTGACCACCGCCTGACCGGCCGGCGTGATGAGGGCGCCGTCCTGCGGCGCCTTGACGGCGATGGTGCCGGTGGCGCCGCTGGCCGCCGGGAACCGGTCGGCGAGCAGGTCGATGGCCTGCTGCGACTCGGTGCCCGGCATGGTGAAGTTGCTCGCCGTCGGGCCGCGCAGCGTGGCCGCGGCCAGGCCGAGACCGACGAGTACGACGAGCCAGACGACGGCGACGAGTCGCCGTCGGCGCAGGGATGCCCGGCCGAGCCGGTACAGCAGGGTCGCCATGGACCTTCCTTCGTCCTCGGGTGCGAACTGGTGGGATCAGGTGGTGGGTTCGAGCGCGCGGTGCGCCACGGCGAGCAGCGCGGGTCGCAGCTCCTCGTCGGGGATGTCCAGGAACTCGCCGCAGGTCTCGGCGATGCCGGCCAGCACCACCAGCGCGGCGACGCGGGCCGCCGGCCGGTCGGAGAAGCCGGCGAACGCGGCGACCAGCCGTTCGGAGATCTGCTGGATGTGCGCGAACGCCGGCTGCTGGAGCAGGTCCGGGAACTCGCCGCGGAGCAGCGCGATCTCCCGGCGGTAGCGGACCGCCAGGTCGACGAAGCCCTCGGCGGCGACCCGCTGGGCGGACGCGCCGGTGAGGTCGGCGATCCGGGCGTCCAGCTCCTCCAGCATCGCGATGGCCGGGGCCATCAGCTCGCAGAGCAGGGCGTCCTTGCTGGCGAAGTGGTAGAGCACGGTGGCCTTGGAGCAGCCCACCTCGCGGGCGATGTCCTGGAGTGAGGTGCCCTTGTAGCCGGTGACGGCGAACCGACGGGCCGCGGCGGTGAGCAGCTCGTCGTGGGTGGCCGGGGTAGCACGTGCCATGCCCTCCAGCATGCCTGACCGATCGGTCAGCACCTGACCGATCGGTCAGAAGGTTTGCGTGGGCTTCGCCACAGGCCCCTGGTGCTCCCGGTCGTACGCGGCCCGGGCCGCGCTGATCGCCGCCCGGTGCCGTTCGGCCCAGCGGGTGAGCGCGACCAGCGACTCGTGCAGCTCCCGGGCCATCGGGGTGGCGGTGTACTCCACCCTGGGCGGCACCGTCGGATGCACCTGCCGGACCAGCAGGCCGTCGCGCTCCAGGTTGCGCAGCGTCAGCGTGAGCATCCGTCGACTGATGCCCTCCACCCGGCGCTCCAGCTCGGTGAAGCGGATCGGACCGGCCGAGGCGGCGATCAGGATGCCGATGCTCCACTTGCCGCCGACCCGGTCCAGCGCCTCCCGGACCGTGCACGCCCCGACCTGGCCGGACGTGCACCGGTCTTTCTGGGACGTCACCGCGCCTCCCTCCGCTCGACCTCGACGGCGGCCTCGGTGACCATCATGCGCCACGGCCGGCGACGGGCTGCCACGTGTCGGGGTTGCCGAGGGGCGCCCGGACCGGGAAGGTGGGCGGATGGGCGCCGCTGACGAGACCCGGGACGGGATCTCGCTGACCAACCTGGACCAGCCGCTGTTCGACTCCGCCGGCGCGACCAAGCGCGACCTGGTCGACTACCTGGACGCGGTGCACGGGCGGATCCTGCCCGAACTGCGCGACCGACCGCTGTCGGTGCTGCGGGTCCGGCCCGGCCAGGAGCCGTTCATGCAGAAGAACCTGCCGAAGTACACGCCCGAGTGGGTGCGCCGCACCGAGGTCTGGGCGGAGGCGTCGCACCGGCGGATCTCGTACGCGCTCTGCGACGACCGGCGGACGCTGCTCTGGTTCGCCAACCAGCGGGCGGTGGAGTACCACGCCCCACTGGCCCACGCCGGACAGGCCGAGCACCCGACCCACCTGGTGCTGGACCTGGACCCGCCGGAGGGGGACGCGTTCGGCGCGGTGGTGCGGGTCGCGCTGCTGGTGCGGGCGGCGCTCACCGACGCCGGGCTCGCCGGCGCGGTCAAGACCAGCGGCGCGAAGGGCCTGCACGTGATCGTGCCGGTGACGCCGGAGACCACGGCCGAGGAGGCCGCCGCCGCGACCCGCGCGCTCGCGGCCCGAGCCGAACGGCTCGACCCGGCGCTGGCCACCACCGCGTTCATCGTGGCCGACCGCGGTGGCCGGGTCTTCGTGGACTCCACCCGCGCGTACGGGGCGACGGTGGTAGCCGCGTACAGCCCGCGGATCCGGCCCGGCACGCCGGTGTCGTACCCGATCGGCTGGGCCGACCTGGAGTCGGCGACGCCCGCCGACTTCACCGTGCGGACCGTGCCCGCGTTGCTCGGCGACCGCGACCCGTGGGCGGAGGCGTTGCCCGCGCCGCAGTCGCTGCCGGCGGAGCTGGTCGCCGAGGGGCGGACCATCCCGGTGGCCCGGGTCCAGGCGATGCACGAGGGCAAGCGGCGGGCGAAGGCGCGGCGCGAGGCCGGCTGATCCGACGCGAAAGCCCGGGCGCGACGGCCCGGGCTTCGACATGTCCGGTGCCAGCAGCGCGCACCGATGAGGTTTCCGCGCAGCTCCCGTCTGGATGTATGAGATCGACCGACGAGAGGCTGGCATGATGCGGAAACTGACCTTTGGCATGAATGTGACCTTGGACGGCTACATCGCCGCGCCCGGCGACGACCTCGGCTGGAGTGGGGGCGAGGGCGAGGGACCGGACGCGTCGTCGAGCGACGAGCTGTTCCAGTGGTGGTCCGACCGGGTGGCTGCGACGGGCCTGGCGCTGTATGGGCGCAAGGTGTGGGAGGCGATGAGTTCCTGGCCAACCGCCGACCAGCGGCCAAACGCTACCCGGGCGGAGGTCGAGTTCGCCCGCCGCTGGCGGGACATGCCGAAGGTGGTGTTCTCCTCGACGGTCGACAAGGTCGACTGGAACACCCGCCTGGTCACCGGCGACGCGGTCGCCGAGATCACCCGGCTCAAGGCCGAGGACGGCGGCCCGATGGACATCGTCGGCGCCACGCTCGCCGGGGCGGCCATGCGCGCCGGGCTGATCGACGAGTACGTGCTGGTCACCCACCCGGTCCTGGTGGGCGGCGGCACGCCGTTCTTTGCGGCCCTGGACAGCTGGGTGAAACTGAACCTGGTGGAGACGCGGACGTTTCCCGGCGGCATGCTGCTGACCCGATACGAGACGAGGCGATGAGCAAGCTGCCCCGCCGGCAACGCCGGCGGGGCAGTGGTGTTCGCGTTGTCGCGTTCATGTTCAGCTCTGATCACAGTGTCGGGGGCAGGTCCAGCCATGGTTTGTCGGTGGCGTCGAATCCGGTGAGTTCGGCGATCTTCCCGTCGACGATCTGCAGGACCGCGATGGTGAACAACCGGTACTCCGGGTCGTCAGGGGTGCGGAGGTACAGCGCGGCGGCGGGCATGCGGTTGACCGTCGTGGCGATACCGTGCCAGTCGTCGTAGCCGGGCTGGAAGAGCCCATTGGAGACCCAGCCGTCCACCGCGTCCTTGGCCGTGACGGCCGAGGTGCCCGCCTCGGGCAGCATCACGAAGCGCAGGTCGTCGCGGAGCAGGGACATCAGCCCGTCGAGGTCGTTGCGCTCATGGGCGTCGATGTACGACTTCACCACGCCGCGCTCGTCGTTCGACAGCTCGTGGGCGGCGGGGCTCCGCCAGTCGAGGCGGCGGTCAGGCAGCTGCTCGCGCATCGTCACGCGTGCCCGCTGCAGCGCGCTGGTCACCGATGCGATGGTCAGATCGAGTGCGTCGGCGGCCTTCGACGCCGGCCAGCCGGCGACGTCGCGCAGGATGAACACCGCCCGTTGCCGCGGCGGCAGGTGCTGGACGGCGACGATGAACGCCAGCTCGATCGTCTCCCGCGCCACCACCGATTCCTGCGGGTCCTCGGGGAGCATCCGGTCGGGGTACGGCTGCAAATACAGCACCTCGGAGGAGTCCGGCAGCCCGGACGGTACGGGTGTGCGGTCATTGCGCTTCGCCAGGAAGTCAAGGCAGGCGTTCGTCGCGATCCGGTACAGCCAGGTCCGCAGCGCGGAGTGGCCCTTGAACGACTCCCGCTTGTTCCACGCTCGCAGGAACGTCTCCTGCGTCATGTCCTGGGCGTCCTGGTAGTTCGCAAGCATCCGGTAGCAGTGCACCTGCAGCTCACGCCGGTGGCGCTCCGTGATGAGCGCGAACCCCGCCGTATCGCCTGAGCGAACCACCGCGATGAACGAGGCCGCGTCAGCGCCCAGCGGTCTAACGTCGGTCATGGTCACCAATCCTTCCACCGGTGCGAGGGAGCTACCGGAACCGACGACCCGGCGGAAGAATTCTGATCGGTGAGAGCCACACCACATTGCGGTGGACAGCGGCGACAGGAGTGATCCCGAAGCCTGGGCGGGCTGCGGTCGTCCGCTCGGCCGGGGGCATCGTTGAACGCCTACTCGAACGCGAAACTGGCTTCCACGATCAGCGATCGACCGGTCGGGTATCGCGTTTGCAGTTCGGTAATGTGCCCCCGGCAGGATTCGAACCTGCGCCCCCGCCTCCGGAGGGCGGTGCTCTATCCCCTGAGCTACGGGGGCTCAGCGACCCGAGAAGAGTAGCAAACCCCCTCCCGGATCACCGAATCGGTATCGCCCGCGAGTCGATCTTCGCCGGTCAGGCGGCGGCGAGGGTGCGACCGCAGCTCGGCAGCGGGTGCAGCGCGATGCGGCGGGGCAGCCGCCGGGGCCACTCGTTGCGTGGCCAGGAGCCGTCCACGATCAGGTGCACGGTGCGTTCCTCGGCCCCGCTGAGCCGCAGCACGAAGTCGCGGGGCAGCGGCGGGTCCACCGACGGTGTGGTGACCATGAACCGCACCCGCCCCCGGGAGGAGACCGCCGAGACCACGTCCGCGGCGGGCATGGTGCCGCGCAGCCGGACCCGGCCGAGCCAGTAGATCTCCGCCGCGTGCTCCTGGGCCGCCCGGGTGATCGCCGGGTACTCGCTGCGCACCCACCGTTCGACAGCGCCCACGCAGAGCCCGCAGGCCCGCTCGCGCGGCTCGCGCGGCCCCAACCCCCAGGCCCGGAGGTACGCCCCGACGGTGCCGGCGTCCATGGCCAGCGCGAACCGGCGCTCGATGAGCGTGGTCAGGCTCTGCCGCGTCCACAACTCCTCGTCGAGGCCGAACTCGTCCGGGTGGACGCCCCGCAGCACGTCGATCAGTTCGAGTTCCTGTTCGCGGCTGAGCGTTCCCGGCTCGCCCTGCCGCAGTCCGCGACGGACGGCTGCCACCGCTCCGTCACCGCCGATGGTGTGGCGTCGGCACCAGCTGGTCACCGACCGCCCTGCGTCTCTGAGTGCAACCCCCACGTCCTACGCAACGACCCCGAATCACTACCGGTCACGATATGTAGGTAGAAAAAGTCCCTGAACCGTCATAACGGACAAAGTTGAAGAGCCCTGACGCGCCGGAGCCCGCGTCACGAGCGCGACGCGGGCTCCGGTGAACGGACGGCGGGACCGTCAGGGCGTGCCACCCAGGCGCTTGAGCGCCGCGGTGAGGTTGGCCAGGTCGTTCTGCTGGGTGTTCTTCATGACCTGGGCGACCGCCAGCACGTCGTCGTCGTGCCCCTCGTCGAGGATGCCGTCGATCATGTGCACCCCGCCGATGTGGTGCTGGATCATCATCCTCAGGAACAGCACGTCGAACTCGCGACCGCTCGCGGCCCGCAGCTTCGCCATCTCGTCGGGTGTGGCCATGCCCGGCATCAGGCCGTTCTTGACCAGCCCGGCGCCGTCCGGCATCCACGCCATCGGCGCCTGCTCGCCGGTCGGGTCCAGCTTCCAGGAGCGCAGCCAGGTCTGCATGGTGCCGATCTCGCCCTGCTGCCCGGTGGCGATGTCGACGCCGACCTGGCGGACCTCCGCGTCCTGCCCCTGGCGGAACGCCAGCAGCCCCATCGCCACCGCCTGGTTGTGGTGTGCCGTCATGTCCCGGGCGAACCCGGCCTCGGCCGAGTTCTCGCCCGGGCGGGTGAGCGTCGGGGTGAGCAGGCCGCCGGCGTACCCGAGGAGCAGCCCGACCACGACGGCGGCGGCCACGGCCAGCAGGCCGTAGCGGCGCGCCGCCGGCCGGCCGTCCTCGTCGGCGGCCGGGGCCTCGTCGAGCTCGCTGTCGGTGGTCACCGGAGCGGTCATCGCGGCGTCCTCACTGGGTGGGCTGCTCGGGCATGTTCTGCTGGAGGTTGTCACGCGGGGTGGTGCCGGTGGCGGTCACGCCCTGGTCGCAGAGCGCGTTCGGACCCTCGATCGAGGCGTTCACCCGCAGCGTCTTGATGAACTCGTCGATCCGGCCGTCGTCAGCGTTGTCGACCTTGAGCTGGAAGCCCCAGGCCTGGAGCGAGATCGGCTTGTCCAGCCCCTCGAACGGGCTGAGCATCAGCTTCTCCTTGCCCTGCACCTTGCTCTTGAGCTTCGCCACCTGGTCGGCCGGCAGGTCCGGGCGGTAGGTGATCCAGACCGTGCCGTGCTCCAGGCTGTGCACCGCGTGCTCGTTGGCGATCGGGGCGTCGTAGACGTCACCCATGCAGTTCTGCCACGCCTGGTTGTGCGGGCCGCCGATCGGCGGGAGCACGTCGTACTTGAGCGTGCCGGGCTGGTGGTTGCCGCCCTTGAGCAGGTCCTTGTCCGTCTTGCGGTAGTCGACCACGCCGTCGATCGCGTCGGCCCGCTTCTGCCACGGCTGGGCGCCCTGGTAGACCGCCCAGGCACCGATGCCGATGATGCCGACCGCCAGCACGCCGACCGCGACGAACAGGGCGATCGGGCCCCACGAGCGACCCTGGCTCACCTTCACCGGGGTGACCGGCTTGCGGCCCTTGCCCCCGGCGCCCGGCCGTGGAACGCCCTTGCCGCCGCCGGGCTTGCCCGCACCGGTCTTGGCGGCGGGCTTCTCGGCAGCCGCGGGCCGGCCGGCGGCCGGCTTCTTGCCGGTGCTGACCACGGTGGGACGGCGTTCCGGGCCGCCCGGGGTGCTGATGCTCATCGTGCCTCGTCAGGTCGGTCGGTCAGGGGAGCGCGGGGCCCGTTCACATGCTGGGTCGCCGCCGCGGTGCCCGAGTCTACCCCCGATAACATGGTTCGGTGACTCCCGCAGAACTCGCCGAGGTCGTCCTCGCCGCAGCCCACGCCGTCTTCGACGAGCGGGGCCTGGACCCTGCCGCGCTGCCCGCGCAGACCACCGTCGAGCGACCCCGTAACCCCGATCACGGTGACTACGCCTCCACGCTGGCGTTGCAGCTCAGCAAGAAGGTCGGGGTGCCGCCGCGGGAGCTGGCCGCCGCGCTGGCCGAGCAGCTCGGCAACGCGCCGGGGGTCAAGTCGGTGGAGATCGCCGGCCCCGGCTTCCTGAACATCCGGCTCGACGCGGCCGCCGCCGGCCAGCTCGCCAAGGTCATCGTCGAGGCCGGCCCGGCGTACGGGCGCAGCGACACCCTGGCCGGGCAGCGGATCAACCTGGAGTTCGTCTCGGCGAACCCGACCGGCCCGGTGCACATCGGCGGGGTCCGCTGGGCGGCCGTCGGCGACGCGCTCAGCCGCCTGCTGCGCGCCACCGGCGCCGACGTGGGCACGGAATACTACTTCAACGACGCCGGCTCGCAGATCGACCGGTTCGCCCGCTCGCTGCTGGCCGCCGCCAAGGGCGAGCCGGCGCCGGAGGACGGCTACGGCGGCGCGTACATCGCGGAGATCGCCGCCCAGGTGGTCAGTCGTCGGCCCGAGGTGCGGGAGCTGGCCGACGACGCCGCCCAGGAGGTGTTCCGGGTCGAGGGCGTCCAGCTCATGTTCGCCGAGATCAAGTCCTCGCTGCACGACTTCGGGGTCGAGTTCGACACCTACTTCAACGAGAAGGACCTGCACGACCGGGGCGAGCTGGAGGCGGCGCTGACCCGGCTGCGGGAGCAGGGACACGTCTTCGAGTCCGAGGGCGCCACCTGGCTGCGCACCACCGACTTCGGCGACGACAAGGACCGGGTGCTGCGCAAGTCCAACGGTGAGTGGACCTACTTCGCCGCCGACTGCGCCTACTACCTGGACAAGCGCGAGCGCGGCTTCGAGCGGGTCGTGATCATGCTGGGCGCCGACCACCACGGCTACATCGGCCGGATGAAGGCGATGGCCGCCTGCTTCGGCGACGACCCGGCGCGCAACCTGGAGATCCTCATCGGCCAGCTCGTCAACCTGGTCCGCGACGGCGCCCCGGTGCGGATGAGCAAGCGCGCCGGCACCGTGGTCACCCTGGAGGACCTGGTCGACGCCATCGGCGTGGACGCCGCCCGGTACGCGCTGGCCCGCTACTCGGCCGACTCGCCGATCGACATCGACGTGGAGCTGTGGACCCGGGCCAAGAACGACAACCCGGTCTACTACGTCCAGTACGTGGCCGCCCGCACGGCCGGGGTGGCCCGCAACGCCGCCGAGATCGGGCTGACCCGGTCCGACGCCGCCGCGTTCCGCCCCGAGCTGCTCGGCCACGAGAAGGAGAACGAGCTGCTCAAGGCGCTCGCCGAGTTCCCCGCCGTGGTGGCCACCGCCGCCGAGCTGCGCGAGCCGCACCGGATCGCCCGCTACCTGGAGGAGAGCGTCGCGCAGGCGTACCACCGGTTCTACGACAACTGCCGGATCGCGCCGCAGGGCGACGAGGAGATCACCGACACCCACCGGGCCCGGCTCTGGCTCAACGACGCCACCCGGGTGGTCATCGCCAACGGCCTGCGCCTGCTCGGCGTCTCCGCGCCGGAAAGGATGTGATCCCCGGTGCGAGCCCATGAGGCCGGCGCCCTGCACGGCGACATCGGCAACCGGGGGCCCGCCTGGCTGCGTACCCCGGTCGACGTCAACGCCCTGGTGCCGCAGCTCTGGCCGCGCCACGTGGAGCGCGGCCCGGCCGGCGCGCTGACCGTCGCCGGCCTGGACGTCCGCGACCTGGCCGCCGAGTTCGGCACCGCGGCGTACGTGCTGGACGAGGACGACCTGCGCGAACGCTGCCGCGAGTTCCGGGCCGCCTTCCCGGACGCGGACGTCTACTACGCCGGCAAGGCGTTCCTCTGCCGCGCGGTGGTCCGGATGATCGCCGAGGAGGGCCTGTTCCTCGACGTCTGCACCGGCGGGGAGCTGGCCACCGCGCTCTCGGCCGGGATGCCGCCGGAACGGATCGGCTTCCACGGCAACAACAAGTCGGTGGCCGAGCTGACCCGCGCGGTGGACGCCGGCGTGGGCCGGATCATCGTCGACTCGTCCACCGAGATCGACCGGCTCAGCGCGCTGGCCCGCGAGCGCGGGGTCCGCCCCCGGGTGCTGCTGCGGGTCACGGTCGGCGTGGAGGCGCACACCCACGAGTTCATCGCGACCGCGCACGAGGACCAGAAGTTCGGCTTCTCGCTGGCCGGCGGCACCGCCGCGGCGGCCGCCTTCACGATCCTCGACGAGGACGTGCTGGAGCTGCGCGGGCTGCACTCGCACATCGGCTCGCAGATCTTCGACGCCAGCGGTTTCGAGGTCTCCGCCCGCCGGGTGCTCGCCCTCCAGGCGCAGATCCGCGACGCCCGCGGGGTGGAGTTGCCCGAGCTGGACCTGGGCGGCGGCTTCGGCATCGCGTACACCACGCAGGACGACCCCGCGTCCGCACACGACCTCGCGAAGCGGCTCCGCAAGATCGTCGACGGCGAGTGCGCGGCGGAGAACCTGGCCGTGCCGCACCTCTCGGTCGAGCCCGGCCGCGCGATCGTCGGCCCGGCCGTGTTCACGCTGTACGAGGTCGGGACCGTCAAGGGACTGGACGGCCTGCGGACGTACGTGAGCGTCGACGGGGGGATGAGCGACAACATCCGCACCGCGCTCTACGACGCGTCCTACTCGGCGACGGTGGCGAACCGTGCGTCGACCGCGGAGCCGATGCTCGCCCGCGTGGTGGGAAAGCACTGTGAGTCCGGGGACATCGTGGTGAAGGATGAATTCCTGCCCGCCGACGTGCGGCCCGGAGATCTTGTCGCGGTGCCCGGCACCGGGGCCTACTGCCGGAGCATGGCCAGCAACTACAACCATGTGCCGAGGCCCCCGGTCGTCGCCGTGCGTGACGGACGAGCCCGGGTGATCGTTCGCCGGGAGACCGAAGACGACCTGCTCGCATTGGATGTGGGATGACCTCACCGGTTCGCTTGGCGCTGCTCGGCTGCGGCACGGTCGGCAGCGACGTGGTACGCCTGCTGCACGCGCAGTCGGCCGACCTCGCCGCCCGGATCGGCGCCCCGCTGGAGATCGCCGGCATCGCCGTACGCCGGCTCGGCCGCGACCGCGGCGACCTGCCGGTCGATCCGGCGCTGTTCACCACCGATCCGCTCGGGCTGGTCAAACGCGACGACGTGGACGTGGTGATCGAGGTCGTCGGCGGCATCGAGCCGGCCCGCGGCTGGCTGGTCGAGGCGCTGCGCGCCGGCAAGAGCGTGGTCACCGCCAACAAGGCGCTGCTCGCCGAGGACGGCGCCACCCTGCACGACGCGGCGGCCGAGGGCGGCGCCGACCTCTACTACGAGGCCAGCGTCGCCGGGGCCATCCCGCTGCTGCGCCCGCTGCGCGAGTCGCTGCACGGCGACCGGATCACCCGGGTCACCGGCATCGTGAACGGCACCACCAACTTCATCCTCTCCGCCATGGACGCCACCGGCGCCGGCTTCGCCGAGGCGCTGGAGGAGGCCACCGAACTGGGGTACGCGGAAGCCGACCCGACCGCCGACGTGGAGGGCTTCGACGCCGCCGCCAAGGCCGCCATCCTCGCCTCGCTGGCGTTCCACACCCGGATCACCGCCGCCGACGTGCACCGGGAGGGCATCACCGAGGTGACCGCCGCGGACGTGGCCAGCGCCAAGGCCATGGGCTGCACGATCAAGCTGCTCTGCATCGCCGCCCGGGGCGTCGACGCCACCGGCCGCGAGACGGTAAACGTCCGGGTGCACCCGGCGATGATCCCGCTGACCCACCCGCTCGCCGGTGTCGGCGACGCGTTCAACGCGGTCTTCGTCGAGGCGGACGCGGCCGGGCAGCTCATGTTCTACGGCCGGGGCGCGGGCGGGGCGCCCACCGCCAGCGCGGTCCTCGGCGACGTGGTCGCGGTGGCCCGCAACCGCCTGGCCGGGGTGCGCGCGGCCAGCGAGTCGGCGTACGCCGACCTGTCGGTGCGGCCGATGGGGGAGGCGCTCACCCGCTACCACATCAGCCTCGACGTGGCCGACCGGCCGGGTGTGCTGGCGTCGGTGGCCGGGGTGTTCGCCCGGCACGAGGTCTCCATCGCCACCGTCCGGCAGGGGCCCGCCGGCGGCGACGCCGAGCTGGTCATCGTCACCCACGTCGCGCCGGACGCCGCGCTCGCGACCACGGTGCGTGAGCTGCGCGGGCTGGACACCGTCCGGTCGGTCACCAGCGTGCTGCGGGTCGAGGGCGGCGCGTAACCCCGGCGTCCCGCCTGATGGTTAGGGCAGAGTGTGCCGGTGACCGGTCGGGGAGGCTGGTCCACGCTGTAGTCGGGCCCCGTGACCGGGGCGGGAGAGGCGAGGAGCGCGACATGTGGCGAGGGCTGATCGAGGCGTACCGGGACCGGCTGCCGATCACCGACGCCACTCCCGTCGTCACCCTGCACGAGGGGAACACGCCGCTGCTGCCGGCGCCGGTGCTCTCCGCCCGGGTCGGCGCGGACGTGTGGCTCAAGGTCGAGGGCGCGAACCCGACCGGCTCGTTCAAGGACCGGGGCATGACGCTCGCCGTCTCCAAGGCGGTCGAGGGCGGTGACAAGGCGATCATCTGCGCCTCCACCGGCAACACCAGCGCGTCGGCCGCCGCGTACGCGGCCCGCGCCGGGATCACCTGCGCGGTGCTGGTGCCGCAGGGCAAGATCGCGCTGGGCAAGCTGGCCCAGGCGCTGGTGCACGGCGCGAAGCTGCTCCAGGTGCAGGGCAACTTCGACGACTGCCTGGCGCTGGCCGGCAAGCTCGCCCAGGACTACCCGGTCGCGCTGGTCAACTCCGTGAACGTGTACCGGCTGCACGGCCAGAAGACGGCCGCCTTCGAGATCGTCGAGGCGCTCGGCGACGCGCCCGACATCCACTGCCTGCCGGTCGGCAACGCCGGCAACATCACCGCCTACTGGATGGGCTACTCCGAGGACCTGCGTGACGGCAACGCCACGAAGGCCCCCCGGATGTACGGCTTCCAGGCGGCCGGCGCGGCCCCGATCGTCACCGGTCAGGTGGTGCCCGAGCCGTCGACCATCGCCACCGCCATCCGGATCGGCAACCCGGCGAGCTGGACGAAGGCGGTCGACGCGCGGGACGCGTCCGACGGGCTGATCTCGGCGGTCACCGACCGGGAGATCCTCTCCGCGTACCGTCTGCTGGCCCGCGAGGTGGGTGTCTTCGTCGAGCTGGGCAGCGCGGCCAGCGTGGCCGGCCTGCTCCAGCAGGCCGCCGCCGGCAAGGTGCCGGCCGGGTCGCGGGTGGTGTGCACGGTCACCGGCCACGGCCTGAAGGACCCGGAGTGGGCCATCTCGACGGCCCCGGCGCCGGTGACCATCGCCAACGACGCCCTCGCCGCGGCCCGCTCCCTCGACCTGGCCTGACCCACCCGCCCCGCAGGCGGGGAGCGTGATCGGGTGCGGCAGACTCAGGGCACCCCGCAGACCCCTCTTCAGGAGTGACCAACGCCCATGTCGTTGCTCGCCAGATTCAGTCTTGCCAACCGGGGCCTGATCGCCCTGATCGCGTTGGTGACCACGGCGTTCGGCGCGTTCGCCGTGCCGTCGTTGAAGCAGCAGCTGCTGCCGTCGCTGGAGTTCCCCGCCGCGTTCATCGTGGCGCCGTACCCGGGCGCCGCCCCCGAGATCGTCGAGTCCCAGGTCGCCGAGCCGATCGAGAACAGCCTCCAGGGCATCCCGGGGCTGGAGAAGGTCACCTCCACCTCGCGCGAGGGCGCGGCCACCGTCCAGGTGCAGTACGAGTTCGGCACCGACCTGGACGACGTGGTCAACAAGATGGAGACCGCGATCAACCGGGCTCAGCTCCCGGAGGGCGTCGACCCGCAGGTCATCGCCGGCAGCACCGACGACCTGCCCGCCGTGGTGATCGCCGCGACCGGCGACGGCGACGAGCGGGCGCTGGCCGAGAAGCTGCGCGCCACAGTGGTGCCGGAGCTGGAAGGGCTGGACGGGGTCCGCTCGGTGGACGTCACCGGCGCCCGGGACCAGGTGGTGTCGATCACGCCCGACCCGGCGAAGCTGGCCGCCGCCCGGGTGGCCCCGACCGCCATCGCGGCGGCGCTCAAGACCAACGGGGTGGCGGTGCCGGCGGGCGCGCTGGCCGACGGCGACCGGTCGCTGCCGGTGCAGGTCGGCACGCCCATCCGCACCGTGGACGACCTGCGCGGCATCGTGCTCACCACCGCGCCGGCCGCGCCGGTCCGCCTCGGCGACGTGGCCCGGGTGGAGCCGCAGCTCGCCCCGGCGACGTCGTTCACCCGCACCAACGGCAAGCCGAGCCTCGGCATCGCGGTCACCGCCAGCCCGGACGGCAACGCGGTCGGCATCTCGCACGACATCCGCGACCGGTTGGACGAGTTGACGGCCGCCTCCGGCGCCGAGCTGACAGTGGTCTTCGACCAGGCCCCGTTCGTCGAGCGGTCCATCGAGAGCCTCACCACCGAGGGCCTGCTCGGCCTGCTGATGGCGGTGGTGGTGATCCTGGTCTTCCTGCTCTCGGTGCGGTCCACCGTGGTCACCGCCGTCTCCATCCCGCTGTCGGTGCTGGTCGCGCTGATCGTGCTCTGGGCCGGCGACTACTCGCTGAACCTGCTCACGCTGGGCGCGTTGACCATCGCGGTGGGCCGGGTGGTGGACGACTCGATCGTGGTGCTGGAGAACATCAAACGGCACCTGGAGTACGGCGAGGAGAAGCGCGACGCGATCCTCACCGCCGTGCGCGAGGTGGCCGGCGCGGTGACCGCGTCCACCCTGACCACGGTCGCGGTGTTCGCGCCGATCGCCCTGGTGGGCGGCTTCGTCGGGCAGCTCTTCGCGCCGTTCGCGATCACCGTGACGGTGGCGCTGCTCGCCTCGCTGCTGGTGTCGCTGACCGTGATCCCGGTGCTGGCGTACTGGTTCCTCCGGCCGCGCCGCGGCGCGGACGACGAGGCCGCCCGCCGGGCCGCCGAGGAGAAGGAGCTGCGCAGCCCGCTCCAGCGGGCGTACCTGCCGGTGATCGGCTTCGCCACCCGCTCCCGGAAGAGCCGGTGGGCCACCGTGGCGCTGGGCCTGCTGGTGCTGCTGGGCACGTTCGGCCTGGCGCAGAAGCTGGAGACCAACTTCCTGGACGACTCCGGCCAGGACACCCTCGCCATCCGGCAGGAGATGCCCGCCGGCACCGGGCTCACCGGCACCGACCGGGCCGCCGCCCGGGTCGAGGAGGTGCTGAAGCGTACGCCGGGCGTGGAGACCTACCAGGTCAGCGCCGGTGGTGGGGACAACCCGTTCGCCGGGGGCGGCGGCAGCGACCGGGCCTCCTGGTCGCTGGCGCTGGCCGACGACACCGACGCCAGGACGGTGCGGGAGGCGCTGCGCAAGGAGTTCGACGCGCTCGGCCCGGAGGCCGGCGAGCTGACGTTCGGCGGCGGGCAGGACGCCTCCGCCAACCAGGTCGAGGTGGTGGTGCAGGCCGCCGACCAGGAGACGCTGGCCCGGGCGGCGGAGGAGGTCCGGGCCGCGATGGCCGGCACCTCCGGCGTCGAGGACGTCACCACCGGCCTGGCCACCCGGGTGCCCCGGGTGGAGGTGACCGTGGACCGGGTCGCCGCGGCCCGCGCGGGTCTGACCGAGGCGGCCGTGGGGCAGCTCGTCGCGCAGACGTACCGGGGGGTGCCGCTGGGCCAGGTCACGCTGGACGGCACCGCGCAGGACGTGGTGCTGAGCACCGGGGCGAAGCCGCCGCTGAGCGTGGCGGAGCTGCGGGCGCTGCGGGTGGGCCCGGTGACGCTTGACGCGATCGCCGACGTCAACCAGGTCGACGGCCCGCAGCAGGTGACCCGGATCGACGGCGAGCGCAGCGTCTCGGTGACCGGCACGGCCACCGGCTCGAACCTGGGCGCCACCACGTCTGAGCTCCAGAAGAAGCTGGACGCGCTGGACGTGCCGGGTGCCACGTACGTCATCGGCGGGGTGAGCGCCGACCAGGCGGACGCGTTCGCGGACCTCGGCCTGGCCGTGCTGGCCGCCATCGCGATCGTCTTCCTGATCATGGTGGCCACGTTCCGCAGCCTGACCCAGGCGCTGATCCTGCTGATCTCGGTGCCGTTCGCGGCGACCGGGGCGATCGCGCTGCTGCTGGCCACCGGGACGCCGCTGGGCGTGCCGGCGCTGATCGGCGTGCTCATGCTGGTCGGCATCGTGGTGACCAACGCGATCGTGCTGCTCGACCTGATCAACCAGTACCGGGCGCAGGGCATGGGCGTCACCGAGGCGGTGGTCGAGGGCGGCCGGCGTCGGCTGCGACCGATCCTGATGACCGCGGTCGCCACCGTGTTCGCGCTGCTGCCGATGGCGTTCGGGCTGACCGGCGAGGGCGGCTTCATCTCCAGGCCGTTGGCGGTCGTGGTGATCGGTGGCCTGCTCAGCTCGACGTTGCTGACGCTGGTCCTGGTGCCGACGCTCTACACCATGATCGAGCGCACCAAGGGCTCGCTGCGGGACCGCCGGGACCGCCGTCGGGGCGTACCGGAGCCGGCCGGCCCGGTCGAGCCGGCGGTCGCCCCGACTCCGGCGCCGGTGACCGTCGGCGGTGGGGGCGACCCGGCCGTGCCGCCGGCCCGCCCGTCCGGGGCGCTGATCGACGGTACGGACCAGTTCGAGGTGCTCCGCCTGCCCAAGAGCCGTCGTTCCCCGCTTCCCCCGACCGAGTGAAAGGCGGGGGCCCCGCTTAACGCTTTCTGCATAAGCGGGGCCCCCGCCTAACACCTCCCCCCGCTGGGGTGCCGCCGAGCGGTACGCTCGGTGAGCTGGTGCCTACTTTGGGTGCGGGGGCGCGATGGCGGACGGCGTGGGCCGGTGGGGTCGGCGTAGTCTGCTGCGCCGGTCGGCGCTGCTGCTCGGCGGTGCCGCGCTGGGTTCCGCCGCGACGCTGGAGAGCACGTGGGTGGCCGATCGTCGGCTGCCGCTGGCCGGCGGCCCGGCCAGCGCGACCCTCGGCAACCGTCACCAGGACGTCGGCGGAGGCGGGGTGCAGGTGGTCTGGGGCGCCCGCACCGGCGAACCGCTGGTGGCGCTGACGTTCGACGACGGCCCCCGGCCACAGTGGACGCCGATGGTGCTGGACACGCTGGCCGAGCACCGGGTGCCGGCCACGTTCTTCCTGGTCGGTGAGTGGGCCCGCCGGCACGCCGCCCTGGTACGCGACCGGATGGGCGACCACGAGGTGGGCAACCACAGCTGGGCGCACCACGACCTGGCCCGGATGGACGCCGCGACGGTCCACGACGACCTGAGCCGCAGCCACGACGCGATCACGGCGGCCACCGGCGCGGCGCCCCGGCTGCTCCGCCCGCCCTGGGGGCACCTGGGCGGGGCGGTGCTGTACGCGGCGGCCCAACTGGACTACCGGCTGGTGCTCTGGACACTCCAGATGGTCGAGAGCGAGTTCCCGCACGACCCGGCCGGGCACGCCCGCCGCATCGTGGCCGACGTGCGGCCCGGCACCATCCTGCTCGGCCACGACGTCGGTGACGAGCGACGGCTGGTCGCGCTCCGCGGCCTGCCCGACATGATCACCGGGCTGCGGGCCCGGGGCTACGCGTTCGTCACCGTCTCCGACCTGCTGCGTCGCACAGCCGGCCCGGGAGCCGCCGGATAGGGTGCCGGCGTGTCACCCACCCTCTCGGTCCTCGTCCGCAACCGCGACTTCCGCAATCTGTTCCTCGCCGAGCTGGTCGTCTTCGGCGCCGACTGGTTCGTCATGGTGCCGCTGCTGGTGCTGCTGCCGGAACTGACCGGCAGCGGGATCTGGGGCGCGCTGGTGCTGGCCGTGGACACCGGCACCACCGCACTGCTGCTCCCGTACGCCGGCACCGTCGCCGACCGGTTCGACCGCCGCCGGGTCATGATGGCGGCCAATGTGGCCGCGCTCGCCGGCGTCCTGCTGCTGCTCGGTGTCCGCGGTGCCGGAACCGCCTGGCTGGCGCTGCTGGCCATCGCGGTCGTGGCGGTGGCGAAGGCGTTCTACTCGCCGGCCGCCCAGGCCGCCCTGCCCAACGTGGTCGATCCGGTGGACCTGGCGGCGGCCAACGCGGTCGCCGGCTCGGCCTGGGGCACGATGACGGTGGTCGGCGCCTCGCTCGGCGGGATCCTGAGCGCCGTGGCCGGCCCGTACGCCAGCTTCTGGGTGGCCGCGGCGGGCCTGGCCGGGGCGGTGGGGCTGGCCGCGCTGATCCGCCGGCCCCTGCAGGCGCCCCGGGACCCGGCGGCGGGCGTGCCGCGCACCTCGGCGGCGATCCGCGAGGCGCTCGGCTACATCGCGCACCGGCCACGCGTGCTCGCGCTGGTGACGGTGAAGTCGGCGGTCGGCCTGGGCAACGGCGTGCTGACCGTCTTCCCGCTGCTGGCCGGCGTGTACGGGGTCGGCCCGGTGGGCGCCGGCCTGCTCTTCGCCGCCCGGGGCGCGGGTGCGCTGGTCGGCCCGATCCTGATGCGCCGGGTGCTCAGCAACCGGGCCTGGCTGCTCACCGGCCTCGCGTTGTCCATGTCCACCTACGGCCTGGCCTACCTGGGCGCCTCGGCGGTGTCCTGGTTCCCGCTGGTGCTGGCGCTGGTCTTCCTGGCCCACCTCGGCGGCGGCAGCAACTGGGTGCTGTCCAACTACGCGCTCCAGGGCGAGGTGCCGGACCGGCTGCGCGGCCGCGTCTTCGCCACCGACATGATGCTCGCCACGCTGGCCATCGCGATCAGCCAGCTGGTGGTGGCGCTGGTGGTGGACCGGGTGGACGAGCGCACGGTGCTGGCCGGCTGCGGCCTGGTCACCGTGGTCTACGCGATCGGCTGGCGGTTCGCCACCCGACGCCTCTCGCTCACCGACCCGGCGCAGCCGTCGGCGGGCTGACCGGCGGTCCCACGCTCCGGGCGGTCCGGCGCGGTGTCGGGACCAGGCCCTAGCATGAGCCGGTGCCGACGACTTTCGCCTCCGGTCCGGTCCGGGTCCGGGTGCCCGCGACCAGCGCCAACCTCGGCCCCGGCTTCGACGCGCTCGGGCTGGCCCTGGGCCGGCACGACGACGTGACGGCCGAGGTGACCGGCGGCGGCGTCCGGGTGGAGGTCACCGGTGAGGGTGCCGGTGAGCTGCCGGCGGACGACCGCCACCTGGTCGTGACCGCCATGCGGGCCGCGTTCGACGTGCTGGGCGCGCAGCCCGCCGGCCTGGCGCTGGAGTGCGTCAACCGGATCCCGCAGGCCCGCGGTCTCGGCTCGTCCTCGGCGGCCATCGTGGCCGGCGTGCTGGCGGCCCGCGCGCTGGTGGTCGACGGCGGGCAGCGGCTGGCCGACGACGCCGCGCTGCGCCTGGCGGCGGAGCTGGAGGGCCATCCGGACAACGTGGCGCCGTGCCTGCTCGGCGGCTTCACGATCGCCTGGACGGAGCCGTCCGGCGCCCGGGCGGTCTCGCTGCCGGTGGCGCCCGCCGTTCGGCCGACCGTCTTCGTGCCGGCCGAGCGGGGTCTGACCTCGGAGGCCCGCGCCGCCCTGCCGGCCACCGTGCCGCACGCCGACGCGGCGGCCAACGCGGGCCGTGCCGCGCTGCTGGTGCACGCGCTGACCGTCGACCCGGCGCTGCTGCTGCCGGCCACCGTCGACCGACTGCACCAGGAGCAGCGCGCCCCGGGGATGCCGGGCACCGCCGAACTGGTCGCTGAGCTGCGTGCGGCCGGTGTGGCCGCCGTGGTCAGTGGGGCCGGCCCGACGGTGCTGGCGCTCTCCGACGTGCCGGTGGGGTTCGAGGTGGGAACAGAATGGCGTCGGTGGGAGTTGCCGACAGATGTCAGCGGAGCGCGGGTTTTCCGGGGTAGACTTTGACACGCCGAGCGGGACCCTGTTGCCGCAGGTCGGAAGAGTTGATTACGCTCTAGACCGAGCACAGCCGCGAAGCATGCGATCTTCCTGCGGTTCGGCGCACCCCCGAAGCTCTCGGCGGTCAGCCCGTCACCCCTGCCCAAGGCCTACGCCGCACCGCAGTTTCCACAGGTCGCCGCAGACGGCGAGACCTGCTCACCGATGGTGGTGAGTCGGGAAACCGACCGGCTGCTGTGCTACAGACTCCCGCGACGCGTCCATGCGAGGCGGGTGCACCGAGGCCGCCCGGCCACCTGGTTCCACGACTCCGGGCAGTCCCGGCCTATCGAGGGAAGGAATCCATTGAGCGACACCACCGACGTGACGTCGGATGTTTCCAACGTCGCTGGCGATGCCACCACCGCGGCCCCCACGCGCCGTCGGCGCAGTGGTACCGGCCTGTCGGCGATGCTGCTGCCGGAGCTCCAGAGCCTGGCCGCGTCGCTCGGCATCTCTGGTACGGCTCGCATGCGCAAGGGCGAGCTGATCAGTGCGATCAGCGAGCGCCAGGGCGGCGCCGCCGCCGGAACCCCTCGACCGCGGGCCGAGGTCGCGGCCGCGGCCGCTCCCGCCCGCGAGGAGGTGCACGCCGAGGTCCGTGAGGAGCGGGCCGAGGCCGGGCGTCGTCCCGCCGAGCCAGCGCCGGCCGCCGAGGTGACCGAGGGCCGTACGCGTGGTCGTCGCACCCGGACCGCCACCGCGACCGCCGAGGCGCGTCCGGCCGAGGCCCGTTCTGCGGAGGCGCGTCCGGCCGAGGCGCGTGCTACCGAGGCGCGTCCGGCCGAGGTGCGTCCGGCCGAGGCGCGTGCCGAGGTGGCGCCCGCCGAGACCGGCGAGCGGGCCGAGCGCGGCGGCGAGCGGGCCGAGCGCGACGAGCGCGCCGAGGGCCGGGGCCGTGAGCGTGCCGAGCGGGGCGACCGTGCCGACCGGGGCGAGCGTGCCGAGCGGGGCGAGCGTGCCGACCGGGGCGAGCGCAACGACCGGGGCGACCGCGCCGACCGGGGCGAGCGTGCCGAGCGCAACGACCGGGGTGACCGTAACGATCGCGGTGACCGTAACGATCGCGGCGACCGTAACGACCGGGGCGAGCGTGCCGAGCGGGGCGACCGCAACGACCGGGGTGACCGTAACGATCGCGGTGACCGCAACGATCGCGGTGACCGCAACGATCGCGGTGACCGGAACGACCGGGGTCAGCGCGCCGATCGGGACAACCGGGACAGCCGGGACAACGACGACGACGACGAGGGCGGCGGCCGGCGGGGCCGGCGCAGCCGGTTCCGGGACCGTCGACGTGGCCGTGGCGAGCGGGGCGAGAGCGGCGACGGCGGTGCCGTCCGCGAGCCGCAGGTCGGCGAGGACGACGTGCTCGTCCCGGTGGCCGGCATCATCGACGTGCTCGACAACTACGCCTTCGTCCGGACCACCGGCTACCTGGCCGGCCCGAACGACGTGTACGTCTCGATGTCCCAGATCAAGAAGTACGGCCTGCGCCGCGGTGACGCCATCACCGGCGCGGTGCGGGCGGCCCGGGACGGCGAGCAGCGGCGCGACAAGTACAACCCGCTGGTCCGACTGGACACCATCAACGGGATGGAGCCGGACGAGGCGAAGCGTCGGCCCGAGTTCTACAAGCTCACCCCGCTCTACCCGCAGGAGCGCCTGCGGCTGGAGACCGAGCCGCACATCCTGACCACCCGGGTGATCGACCTGGTCATGCCGATCGGCAAGGGACAGCGGGCGCTCATCCAGTCGCCGCCCAAGGCGGGCAAGACGATGGTGTTGCAGGCGATCGCGAACGCCATCACCCGCAACAACCCGGAGTGCCACCTGATGGTGGTGCTGGTGGACGAGCGGCCCGAAGAGGTCACCGACATGCAGCGGTCGATCAAGGGCGAGGTCATCGCGGCCACGTTCGACCGTCCGCCGCAGGACCACACCACGGTGGCCGAGCTGGCGATCGAGCGGGCGAAGCGCCTGGTCGAGCTGGGGCACGACGTGGTCGTGCTGCTCGACTCGGTGACCCGGCTCGGTCGGTCGTACAACCTGGCGGCGCCGGCCAGTGGCCGGATCATGTCGGGTGGTATCGACTCCACCGCGCTCTACCCGCCGAAGCGCTTCCTCGGCGCGGCCCGCAACATCGAGAACGGCGGCTCGCTCACCATCATCGCCACGGCGCTGGTGGAGACCGGGTCCATGGCGGACACGGTCATCTTCGAGGAGTTCAAGGGCACCGGTAACGCCGAGCTGAAGCTGGACCGGAAGATCGCCGACAAGCGCGTCTTCCCGGCGATCGACATCAACCCCACCGGCACCCGCAAGGAGGAGGTCCTCCTGGCGCCGGAGGAGCTGGCGATCATCCACAAGCTCCGCAAGGTGCTGCACTCGCTGGACTCGCAGGCCGCGCTCGACCTGCTGCTGGACCGGCTCAAGCAGTCCCGCACCAACATCGAGTTCCTGATGCAGATCGCGAAGTCCACTCCGGGCGAGTGACCTGACGGATCGACGACGAGGGGTACGGCCACCGGCCGTGCCCCTCGTTCGCGTACCGGCGGGTCGGGGTGGGAGCCAGATCGGTTTTCGGCGATATACCTGGAGGTCATAATTATGACTCTGTGGTATATCGCTTCGCGGCGAACGTCTTGCGCGCCGCGACACGCCCGACTCCCCGGCTTGCTGAAGTTTTTCTACGGTTCAGTCGGGAGGTGTTGAAACTTCTATTCACGGTCGGGTTGACTGTCGTCCATGCGATTGCGCAGTCGATCTGTCCGTTCCCTCGGCGTCCTGCTGCTGACGCCGCTGCTCACCCTCGCCGCGCCCATACCGCCGGCCGTGGCGGCCACCCCGTCGACCGCGGTCACGCTGGCCGCTGTGGAACCCGCCGGCGGCCTCGAGACCGCGAAGACCACCCGGCCGGTCGCGCCCGGCCTGGACCTGACCTCCTTCGACCGCTACGACGCCGCCGGCTGGCTGCGCGCCGACGCGCTCACCGCCGACCTGTCCGGCGGGCTGACCGTTGACTACGTCAACTCCGGCGCGGTCACCCGGGACGAGCCGCTGCGGGCGGCGGTCGACCGGTCCCGCGCCGTGGCGGCCGTCAACGGCGACTTCTTCGACATCAACAACTCGGGCGCCGCCCAGGGCGTCGGCATCCGCTCCGGCGAGCTGGTGCAGTCGCCGGTCGCCGGGCACCCCAACGCGGTCGGGATCGGTGCCGGCGGCCTCGGCCGGGTGGTCGAGGTCGGCTTCGAGGGCACCGCCGCGCTCCCCGGCGGGCCGGTGCCGCTGACCCAGTTCAACAACATGGTGCAGCGTGACGGCGTGGGCGTGTTCACCCCGCTCTGGGGGGCGTACCCCCGGCAGCGCGCGGTCGACGGCGCGGCGCGGGTGGTCGAGGTGACGGTGACCGGCGGGCGGGTGGCCGCCGTCGCCACCACGGCGGGGGAGGGGCCGATCCCGGCCGGCAGCACGGTGCTGCTCGCCCGGGAGAGCGGGGCGGACGCGCTGGCCGCGCTGCGCCCCGGTGACCCGGTCGACCTGTCCTGGCGTCCGCGCGCCTCCGACGGCGGCGACCTGCGTGCCGCGGTGGGCGGCGGCAACGTGCTGGTCCGGGACGGCGTGGTGCAGACCATCGCCGACCAGTCGCTGGCCCCGCGTACCTCGGTGGGGTTCTCCGCCGACGGCCGTCGGATGATCATGCTGACGGTGGACGGCCGGCAGGTGGACAGCCGCGGCGTCACCCAGACCGAGATGGGCCGGATGATGGTCGAGCTGGGCGCCGCGAACGCGCTCAACCTCGACGGCGGCGGCTCCTCCACGCTGCTGGCCCGGGAGCCCGGCGCGGCAGCGGTCCAGGTGGAGAACAGCCCGTCGGACGGCAGTGAGCGGCCGGTGCCCAACGGGCTTGCCGTCTACGCGCCGAAGGGCAGCGGCCGGCTCACCGGCTATTGGCTGGAGACCGCCAGCGACCCGACCGCCGCGCCGGGCGTCGCCCCGGTCCGGGGCGGCCGGCCGGACCGCGTCTTCCCCGGCCTCACCCGCCGGCTCACCGCCGCCGGCCACGACGAGACGTACGGGCCGGCGGCCGGTGCGCCGCGCTGGCACGCCACCCGCGGCCGGGTGGACGACGACGGGGTGTTCCGGGCCGGCAGCCCCGGCCGGAGCACCGTCACCGCCGCGCGCGGGCGGGCCCGGGGCACGCTCGACCTGACCGTGCTCGGCCCGCTGGCGCGGATCGACGGCACCGTCGACCGGGTCGGCCTCGACGGGGCGGGCGACACCGGCCTGTTCGGCGTGGTCGGCTACGACGCCGAGGGCAACACCGCGCCGATCGAGCCGGCCGACCTGAGGCTGGAGTACGACCACGACCTGCTCTCCGTCACCCCCACCGCCGACGGCAACCTGGCCGTGAAGGCCCTCGGCGGGTCCGGCTCCGCGCTGGTCACCGCCCGGGTCGGTACGCGTACCACGGTGCTGCCGGTGACCGTCGGGCTGACCGACGTGCCGGTGGCCGGCTTCGACGACGCCGCGTCCTGGCGGTTCAGCCAGGCCCGCGCGTCCGGCGCGGTCGCCCCGACGGACGGGCACACCGGCACCGGCCTGAAGATGTCGTACGACTTCAGCCAGTCCACCGGCACCCGCGCGGCGTACGCCGATCCGCCGGCCTGGATCGACGTGCCCGGCCAGCCGCAGGCGTTCGGCATGTGGATCAGGGCGAACGGCACCGGCGAGTGGCCGAGCCTGCACCTGCACGACGCGCAGGACACCCAGTTCGTGCTGCGCGGCCCGTACCTCGACTGGACCGGCTGGAAGTACGTCGAGTTCGCGGTCCCGCCGGGCGTGCAGTACCCGGTGCGGGTGCGCCGGTTCTACGTGGCCGAGACCGATCCGGCGAAGCAGTACCGCAGCGAGGTGGTCGTCGACGACCTGGTCGCCCGGGTGCCACCGGACGTGCAGGCCCCGCCGGAGCCGCACCGCACCGACCGGGTGGTGCTGCGCGACGGCACCGTCGACGGCGCGCCCTGGCGCTTCGCGGTGCTCTCCGACGCCCAGTTCGTCGCCGCCGACCCGGACAGCGAACTGGTCGCCCAGGCCCGCCGTACGCTGCGCGAGGTCCGCGCCGCCCGGCCGGACTTCCTGATCATCGACGGCGACTTCGTGGACACCGCGTACCCGGCGGACTTCGCGCTGGCCAAGCGGATCCTGGACGAGGAGCTGGGCGGCGACGTGCCCTACCACTACGTGCCGGGCAACCACGAGATCATGGGCGCCCCGATCGACAACTTCCGGAGCGTGTTCGGGGACACCAAGCGTGTCTTCGACCACCGGGGCACCCGGTTCCTCACGTTGAGCACGGCCAGCGGGTCGCTGCGCGGGGGCGGGTTCGACCAGGTGGAGCTGCTGCGCCGGACGCTGGACGAGGCGGCTGCCGACCGCGCCGTCGGCTCGGTGGCGGTGTTCTTCCACCACCCGCCGCGCGACCCGAGCCCGGTCAAGGCCAGCCAACTGGGGGACCGGAAGGAGGCCGCGCTCGTCGAGCAGTGGCTGGCCGACTTCCAGCACCGCACCGGCAAGGGCGCGCTGATGGTGAACGGGCACGTCGGCACGTTCCACGCCGACCGGGTGGACGGCGTCCCGTACGTGATCAACGGCAACGCGGGCAAGGACCCGTCCACCCCGGCCGGGCTCGGCGGCTTCACCGGCTGGACCGAGTTCGGGGTGGATCCGGTCACCCCGCGGGAGGCGGAGCGGGCCCGCCGGGACCCGCTGGCGGAGGGGCCGGAGTGGGTGGCCGCCGAGATGCACGCCCACGTCGACCGGCTCACGCTGGACGCGCCGGCCCAGGTTCGCCTCGGCGCACCGGTGGCGGTGCCGGCCACGCTCACCCAGCCCGGCGGCCGGAAGGTGCCGGTGGCCGCGCCGGTCAGCGCCGACTGGGCCGGCTCCCCCAACCTGCACGTCGGCGACGCGGCCGGGGTACGCCCGTGGCACGTGGCCCGGTTCGACCCGGAGACCGGGCAACTCACCGCGCTGCGGCCCGGCGCACGGGTCCTGCTCACGGTCACCGTCAACGGCGTACGCGCCGAGGCGACGGTGACCACCGCCGCGGCGGCGCAGGCGCGCCCCGCCGCATGAGGTCCCGGCGAGGGCTCCTCATCCTGGGGGAGGAGCCCTCGCCGGACCCCCACCACGGGGTTGGGGGGCGGGTGGGGGAGTGGTGGGGCGGCGGGTGGGAATGCGGGGAGATGGTCGGGCGTTGTGGCGGGCGGACCTGCTGTGCCGGCCGGCCGACGCCCATGGCACACTGGTCAATCGGCCACCGGTTCCGGTTCACGCCCGAGCCCGTCACCACGACGGGGCACACCGACGGCGACCCGGCGACCACCCACGAAAGGACCGAGGCGACATGAAGCCCAACATCCACCCGGAGTACGTGACCACCGAGGTCCGCTGCTCCTGCGGCAACACGTTCACGACCCGCAGCACCGCCAAGGGCGGCGCCATCAGCGTCGAGACCTGCAGCGCCTGCCACCCGTTCTACACCGGTAAGCAGCGCGTGCTGGACACCGCCGGTCGGGTCGCGAAGTTCCAGCAGAAGTACGCCAAGGTTCAGGCCAAGAAGGCCAAGTAGCTCCGTCGACGACGCCCGTGTCCGGCTCCGTGCCGGGCACGGGCGTTCGTCCGTTTCCGCCGGTGTCGTCGTGTCGTCCGAAGGAGCATCCGCAGCATGAGCAGTGAGCGCCTGGCCGCCCTCCTCGACGAGTACGCCGAGCTGGAGAAGCGGCTGGCCGACCCGGCCATCCACGCCGACCAGGGCACCGCCCGGCGGGTGGGCCGGCGGTACGCCGAGCTGGTGCCGCTGCACAAGGCGGCCGGCGAGCTGGAGCAGGCCCGCGCGGACCTGGTCGCCGCGCGCGAGCTGGCCGCCGAGGACCCGGCGTTCGCCGCCGAGGCGGACACCATCGCGGCCGCCCTGCCGGCGCTGGAGGAGCGTCTCGCCGAGCTGCTCATCCCGCGTGACCCGCACGACGCCAAGGACGTGATCGTCGAGATCAAGGCCGGCGAGGGCGGTGAGGAGTCGGCGTTGTTCGCCGGCGACCTGCTGCGGATGTACACCCGGTACGCCGAGCGCCGGGGCTGGACCACCGAGGTGATCGACGCCCAGGACTCCGACCTCGGCGGCGTGAAGGACGTCTCGCTGGCGATCAAGACCAAGGGCGTGCCCGAGGGCGGCAACGGCGTCTGGTCCCGCCTCAAGTGGGAGGGCGGCGTGCACCGGGTGCAGCGCGTCCCGGTGACCGAGTCGCAGGGCCGGATCCACACCAGCGCGGCCGGCGTGCTGGTGCTGCCCGAGGCGGAGGACGTGGACGTCACCATCGACGCGAACGAGCTGCGGATCGACGTGTTCCGCTCGTCCGGCCCCGGCGGCCAGTCGGTCAACACCACCGACTCGGCGGTCCGGATCACCCACGTGCCGACCGGCATCGTGGTGTCCTGCCAGAACGAGAAGTCGCAGCTCCAGAACCGTGAGCAGGCGATGCGGATCCTGCGTGCCCGGCTGCTCGCCGCGGCGCAGGAGCAGGCCGACGCGGCCGCCTCGGACGCCCGCAAGGCGCAGGTCCGCACCGTGGACCGGTCGGAGCGGATCCGCACCTACAACTTCCCGCAGAACCGGATCACCGACCACCGGATCGGCTACACCGCGTACAACCTCGACCTGGCGCTGGCCGGCGAGCTGGACGGGGTGCTCGACGCGCTGACCGAGGCGGACCGCGCGGCCCGGCTGGCCGGCGGGACCGAGCTGTCCCGTCGCTGACCGCGCGGCGGCGGCGGTGTTAAGCGGGGGCCCCGCCTATACCTGAGGCGTTAACAGGGGGCCCCGCCTTACACCTCAGCTCGCGCGGAGGCGGTCTTTCGCGCGCAGCATCTCGCGGTCGGCCAGCTCGAAGGCGGCGCCGAGCGCCTCCCGGACGCTGATCGTGGTGCTGCCGTCGACCTCGGCGAACCCGATGGTCACCCCGACCGGGGTGCCCGGGACCAGGGATTCCCAGTCCTCGGTGCGCACGGCCGCCTCGATCCGTCGGGCCACCTCGACCGCCTCCGGCATGCCGGTGTCGGGGAGCACCACGACGAACTCGTCGCCGCCGTAGCGGGCCACGAAGTCGCCCCGCCGCATCACCCGGTTGATCACGCCGGCCACCCGTTGCAGCACCAGGTCACCGGAGTGGTGGCCGTGCCGGGTGTTGACCGCCTTGAACCCGTCGAGGTCGCAGACGCCGATCACCACCCGCTCGCCCCGGGACACCACCGCGCCGAGGTAACGCTCCAGCCGGCGTCGGTTGGGCAGGCCGGTGAGCGGATCGGTGAGCGCCTCGCCCTCGTAGCGGGCGGCCTCCCGGCGCATCTCCTCGTGGTCGATCCGCGCGGCGATGCCGTCGATGTAGACGTCCCGCAGGCGGTCGCTGCGGCGCGCGGCCAGCCGGAACGCGTGCCGGTCCGCGCGGTGCGCGCCGGCGTGGTCGCCGGCCCGGGCCAGCGCGATGCTGCGCAGCCGGGGCGGCTCGGCCGCGCCGAGCGTCTCGTCGGACGCCCGGACGGTGTCCAGCCGGGTGACCGCCTCGATCGGCCGGCCGGCGGCGACCGCCAGGCAGACCTGGCCGAGCTGGCGCAGGTCGCGGGCGCGGGCGCTGTCCCCGCCGTGGCCGAGCAGGCGGTTCGGGTCGGCGTCCCCGGCGGACTCCACCCGGTCGCCGAGCGCGGCGCGTCGGGCGGCGGCGTAGCCGTAGGCGGCGAGGCTGCTGGGCCGCAGGTTGCCGGCCCGCCCGCCGCGCAGGAACCGGGCCAGGTCGCCGGCCACGTCGCGCAGCACCCGCAGGCAGCCGTCGCTGTCGCCGTTGTGGTCCAGGGCGACCGCGTTGCGCAGCCGGATCCCCGGCGCCGCGAAGGTCTCCTCCGGGATGCCCGCGCTCAGTCCCACCTCGCGAGCGCGTTCGATCGCGCCGAGCGCGTGGCCGTGAAAGCTGAGGTACGAGTACGCCATCGCCAGGTCGTGCCAGCCCCAGGCGGTGTCCCGGTCCGGCGTGTCGTCGGCGCCGAGCGCGCGGGCGGCCCGGACCAGGTGCATCACGCACCGGTCGAGCGCGCCCTGGTGGTGGGCGGCGAGCGCGGCCAGCGCGTTGAGGTGCCCGTGCAGGTAGGGCTCGGCCAGGTCGCGCACCGCGGCGGAGGCGTCCTCGACGGCCCGGGTGAACTCGGCGGTCCGACCGAGATTGATCAGCGCGGACAGGCGCTGCACCAGCGCGTCGGCGCGGGCGTACGGATCGTCGGTGGTGCGGATCACGCGGTCGAGCAGCACGCACGCCTCGGCGGAACGGCTCGCCTCCTGCAACGCCCGGGCACGTCGGAGGGCGTCAACCTGGTCCTCGACCTGGTCGAGCCAGCCCACTCGCGACCTCCCTGCCGTGTGCGCCCGGACGCACCCGCTCGTGTGGCGAACCGCGACGCTTCATGATTATTGCGTGAGCACACTCCCACAACACCCGTCCGAAGGGACAGAACGCGAACGCGTCTCGCCGGTGATCGCCGGGGCGGCCCGGGCGCTGGCCGCCGCCGGCGTGGAGGCGCCCCGGGCGGAGGCCGAGCAGTTGGCCGCGTACGTGCTGGGGGTGCCGCGCGGCCGGTTGGCGCTGGCCGACGGGTTCACCCCGGCCGACCGTGACCGCCTGGCGGCGCTGCTCGACCGGCGGGTGGCCCGGGAGCCGTTGCAGCATCTCACCGGCGCGGCCGGCTTCCGGCACCTGGAGTTGGCGGTCGGGCCGGGGGTGTTCGTGCCCCGACCGGAGACGGAGCTGCTGGCCGGCTGGGGCGTCGACGCGGCCCGCCGGCTCGCCGCGCCGCTCGTGGTGGACCTGTGCAGCGGCTCCGGCGCGATCGCGCTGGCGGTCGCCCAGGAGGTGCCGTCGGCCCGGGTGGTGGCGGTGGAACGCTCGCCGGCCGCGCTGGCCTGGCTGCGTCGCAACGCCGCGGCCCGCGCCGACGCGGGGGACCGGCCGGTCGAGGTGGTGGCCGCCGACGTGACCGATCCCGAACTGCTGGCGGACCTGGTCGGCCGGGTCGACGTGCTGCTCTGCAACCCGCCGTACGTGCCGAGGTCGGTGACCGTGCCGCCGGAGGTGGCCGGCCACGACCCGGACGAGGCGGTGTTCGGCGGCGCGGACGGGCTGGACGTGCTCCGGCCGGTGGTGGCCCGTGCCGCGACGCTGCTGCGGCCGGGCGGGGTGATCGGCGTCGAGCACGACGACACGCACGCCACGGCGGTGCCGGCCCTGCTCTCCGGCGACGGCCGGTACGAGCGCGTCGAGGAGCACCGGGACCTGGCCGGGCGGCCCCGGTGGGCGACCGCGTCCCGGCGGGCGGACGGCCCCCACGCCGACCCCGCCCCGGCGTGGCAGACTGACTCCTCGTGATGCTCTACGACTGTCGGTCGCCCGCCGACCGGGACCGCGGCATCGCCGCTGCCATCGAGGCGGTCAAGAACGGGGAACTCGTCGTCCTGCCGACCGACACGGTCTACGGCATCGGGGCGGACGCGTTCACCCCGTACGCGGTGAAGGCCCTGGCGGACACCAAGGGTGGCGCCCGGCAGGCGCCGCCGGTGCTGATCGGCTCCCGGCACACGCTCGACGGCCTGGTCTTCTCGCTGCCCCAGGCGGCCCGCGACCTGGTCGAGGCGTTCTGGCCGGGCGCGCTGACGATCGTGGTGGAGCACTCGCCGAGCCTGGCCTGGGATCTCGGCGACACCAGCGGCACGGTGGCGGTGCGGATGCCGTTGCACCCGGTCGCGCTGGAGGTGCTGCGGGAGACCGGGCCGATGGCGGTCGCCTCGGCCAACAAGATCGGCCAGCCGGCCGCGCTGACCGCCGAGGAGGCCCGCGACCAGCTCGGCTACGGCGTCCGGGCCTACCTGGAGGCCGGGCCGGCGGTGGATCCGGTGCCGAGCACGATCGTCGACCTGACCGGCGAGGTGCCGCGGGTGCTGCGCCAGGGCGCGGTGTCGTTGGCGAAGCTGCGCGAGGTGGCGCCGGACATGCTCGACGAGCGGGGGTTCTGAGTGCCGCCGTTCACCGTCCTGCACGTCTGCATGGGCAACATCTGCCGGTCGCCGATGGCCGAGCGGCTGCTGCTGCTCGCCGTGCGGGAGCGGCTGGCCCGGCTCGACGTCGATCCGGCCGGCTCGGACGCGCTGGTGCACAGCCACAGCGCCGGCACCGGCGGGTGGCACGCCGGCGAGGAGATGAACCCGCCGGCCGCGCGACAGGTGACCGCGCGTGGCGGTGAGGTGGCCGGGTTCGCCGCGCGGCGGCTGCGCTCCGACCTGATCGACGCCGCCGACCTGGTGCTCACCGCCACCGCCGACCAGCAGGAGTACGTGGTGGCCCTGCGGCCGGACGCCGCCGGGCACACGTTCGTGCTGGGCGAGTTCGGTCGGCTGCTGGGCGCGCTGGACCGGTCCGCGTTGCCGCCCGCCGGGCCGACGCCGGAGGCGGTGCACGCGCGCGGGGTCGCCCTGGTGGCGGCCGCCGACGCCGCCCGACGGGGTGACTCCGCGTTGCCCACCGACGACCTGGACGACCCGTGGGGTCGGGGCGACCAGTGCTTCAGCCGGGTGGCCGACGAGATCGAGGAGACGGTCCAGCCGCTGGCCGCCGCGTTGCTGCCCTGACGTTCATCCTTTCTCGCGAACTTCCTGCGCATTTCTCCGAAGGTGTCGGCGAAAGCGGCGAATCCGGTCATTCTGAACGGGTCCGTACGGCCGGCTCCTGCGGGGAGAGCTGATGAACCGCGCCCATCTCGACAAGCTGTTCACCGTGCTGCTCGCCGGCGTGCTCGCCGGACTGGCCCTGGCCGCCGCCGCGCTGCCGGCCGCGCTGGTCTTCGGGCTGGGCGTGCGGAACCTGATGCCGTACACCGAGCTGCCGGAGGCGCTCCGGGCACCGCAGCCGGCGCAGCGCTCCAACCTCTACGCCAACGACGGCCACACCCTGATCACCTCGTTCTACGTCGAGGACCGGGTGGACGTGCCGGTGGGCGAGGTGGCGCCGGTGATGCGGGACGCCATCGTGGCCGCCGAGGACGTGCGCTTCTACGAGCACCACGGCGTCGACGTGCGGGGCGTGCTGCGGGCGCTGACCGCCAACCGCACGGAGGGCACCCGGCAGGGCGCCTCCACGCTGACCATGCAGTACGTGCGCAACGCGCTGGCCGGTGACCCCCGGCTGACCGAGGCGCAGCGGACCGCGGCCACCGAGATCACCGCCGGCCGCAAGATCCGCGAGATGCGGTACGCGCTGACGTTGGAACGCCAGGTCGGCAAGGACGAGATCCTCGGGCGCTACCTGAACATCGCGTACTTCGGCGCCGGGGCGTACGGCGTCGCCGCCGCCAGCAAGCGCTACTTCTCCACCACGCCGGACCGGCTCACGCTGGCCCAGGCCGCGCTGCTCGCCGGGCTGGTGCGGGCGCCGGACCACGACGACCCGATCAACGGGGACGCCGCGGCGGCGCTGGACCGCCGGGCGTACGTGCTGGACCGGATGGTGGAGACGGGCCGGGTAGGGGCGGCGGAGGCGGCGGCGGCCAAGGGCGCCGAGCTGGAGCTCAAGCCCAGCGCCACCCCGAACGACTGCACGGCGGTGCCCGCCGGCCACAACGACTGGGGCTTCTTCTGCGACTGGTTCACCCAGTGGTGGAACGCCCAGCCGGCGTTCGGCAAGACCGTCGACGAACGGCAGCGCACGCTGCGCCGCGGCGGCTGGTCGATCGTGTCCTCGCTCGACCCGGACGTGCAGGCCAAGGCGA
This sequence comes from Micromonospora sp. NPDC018662, assembly GCF_044391475.1. Lineage (NCBI taxonomy): Bacteria > Bacillati > Actinomycetota > Actinomycetes > Micromonosporales > Micromonosporaceae > Micromonospora > Micromonospora sp. NPDC018662. The sequence continues at coordinate 66,335 of NZ_JBISAC010000002.1, read as the reverse complement.
GCGAGCAGGTCCGGACGATCTATCCGGAGACGATCGCGCGGGCCGCGCCGACCGCTGTGGTGCAGCCCGGCACCGGGCGGGTGCTGGCCATGGCGGTCAACCGCGGCTACGGCGTGGGGAACAACCCGGCCGGACAGCAGAACTACCCGAACACGGTCAACCAGCTCGTGGCCGGGGGCGGCGGCATCACCGGCTACCAGGCCGGCTCCACGTTCAAGCTGTTCGCGCTGCTGGCCGCGCTGGAGGCCGGCCTGCCGCTGGACACCGAGTTCGACGCCCCGAAGGTGTACGTCACGAAGTACCCGATCTCCGGCGGCCCGGCCAGTTGCGGCGGCCGGTGGTGCCCGGCGAACGCCAACACCTACTGGATGGACGGCGACCGCGACATGTGGGACGCGTTCGGCCGCTCGGTGAACACCTACTTCGCCTGGCTGACCGAGCGGGTCGGCGCGGACCGGGTGGTCGAGATGGCCGAGCGGCTGGGCATCGTGTTCCGCGCGCCGCAGGACGCCAAGCTGGCCCGCGACGGGGCGGCGAGCTGGGGGCCGTTCACCCTGGGGGTCTCCGCCACCACGCCGCTCGACCTGGCGAACGCGTACGCCACGGTGGCCGCCGAGGGGACCTGGTGTCGGCCCACCCCGGTCACCTCGATCACGGACGCGACCGGTCGTCGGGTGGCCGCCGGCGACACCGACTGCCGGCAGGTGCTGGACACCGAGGTGGCCCGCGCGGCGGCCGACGCCAGCCGCTGCCCGGTGGGCGACCAGTCGATGTACCGCAAGTGTGCCGGCGGCACGGCCGAGGAGCTGGCGCCGGGCCTACGACGCCCGTTGGCCGGCAAGACCGGCAGCTCGGAGCGGAACGCCACGGAGACCGTTGTCGCGTTCACCCCGCAGCTCGCGGTGGCCACCATCGCCGCGAACCCGGACGACCCGCGGGACGCGGTCGGCGGCGGCGTGCAGAAGCGGCAGATCGCCGCCGTCGGCCGCATCCTCGCCTGGACCCTGCGCGACCAGCCGGTACGCGACTTCGTCCCGCCCGGCGAGGCGGTCGCCTTCCAACACACCAGCCCCCGCACCGGCAACTGACCCACCCACCCACCCACCCCCCACCCCCGTCGGGCGCTGTTTCACGGAAAGAGTGGCCAAGCGGCCGGAAATGGCCACTCTTTCCGTGAAAGAGGCCCGTGGGGGCGTGGGGGTGGGAGGGAGGAGCGCGTCAGGGGGTGGGGTGTTCGGCGTTGCGGGCTATGTTGCGGGCCATGCCGCCGAAGACGACGGCGTGGAACGGGGCGACCGAGGCCCAGTAGAGGTGGCCGGGCAGGCCGTGCGGGAGGAAGACGGCACGCTGGACGTACCGGCTGTGGCCGTCGGCGGCCGGCTCGGCGCGCATCTCCAGCCAGGCCCGGCCGGGCAGCCGCATCTCGGCGCGCAGCCGCAGCAGTTCACCCGGGACGATCTCCTCCACCCGCCAGAAGTCCAGCGCCTCGCCGACCTGGAGCCGGTGCGGGTCGCGCCGGCCCCGGCGCAGCCCCACGCCGCCGACCAGCCGGTCCAGCCAGCCGCGCACCGACCAGGCCAGCGGGAACGAGTACCAGCCGTGCTCGCCGCCGACGCCCTCGATGACCCGCCACAGCGCCCCCGGTGGGGCGTTCACCGCCTGCTCCCGCAGGTCGGTGTAGGCCGTGCCGCCGGACCAGTCCGGGTCGGACGGCAGCGGCTCGGCCGGCGCGTCCGGCCCGCTCGCGGTGGACCAGCGCGTCTCCACCTCCGCGTCGCGCACCTTGGCCAGCGCCAGGCCGACCGCCTGGTCGAAGCCGGTCAGCCCGCCGGGCGGGTCGGGCACGTACCGGGCGATGTCGTGCTCGTGTGCGACCGCCTCGTGGATCAGGCTCTCCACCAGCGGTCGGGCGATCGCGTTCGGCACCGGGGTGATCAGGCCGACCCAGTGCGAGGAGAGCCCCGGGGTGAGCGGGCGCACCGGCAGGATGACCCGGCGCCGCAGCCCGGCCACCCGGGCGTAGCGCTGCATCATCTGCGCGAACGTCAGCACGTCCGGGCCGGCGATGTCGAAGCCGCGGTTCACGTCGGGCGGCAGGTGCGCGCAGCCGGCCAGGTAGCGCAGCACGTCGCGGACCGCGATCGGCTGGATCCGGTTGCGCACCCAGCGCGGGGTGATCATCGCCGGCAGTCGCTCGGTCAGGTAGCGCAACATCTCGAACGAGGCCGAGCCGGACCCGATGATCACCGCGGCCCGCAGCACCGCGGTCGGCACGCCGCTGTCGAGCAGGATCCGGCCCACCTCCGCCCGGGAGCGCAGGTGCGCCGAGGGCAGGCCGTCCCGCTCCGCCGGCTCCGGGCCCCCGAGATAGACGATCCGGCGTACGCCCGCGGCGCGCGCCGCCTCGGCGAAGTTCGTCGCCGCCTCCCGGTCGGCCGCCTCGAAGCCGCGCTGGCCGAGCGAGTGGACCAGGTAGTACGCGACGTCCACGCCCTCGAACGCGGGCGGCAACGTCTCCGGCCGGCGCAGGTCACCCTCGACGATCTCCGCCTCGGCGGCCCAGGGCACGTCACGCAGCCGCCCGGCCTTGCGGGCCAGGCAGCGCACGGTGTGCCCCTCGGTCAGGAGCCGGGGCGCGAGGCGCCCGCCGATGTAGCCGGTGGCACCGGTGACGAGGCATCTCACGGGCTCCAGTGTGCGGCTCCGTAGACTCCTTCGCTGTGGAGAACGCGAGGGAGCGGCAAATGATCACGGTGTTCCCGGCGTACCCCCGTGACTGAGCCGGGCACGCGCGCGGCGGAGGCGGTCGCGGACCGTGGGTGGCGACTGCGCCACCTGCCCGTGCTGCTGGCCGCGGTGGCGGTGCTGGCCGCGGTGGCGGCGGTGGCCGGCGGAGTGTGGCGCGGCGCGGACGGCGCGCTCGGCGCGGCCGGCGGGGTGGCCGTCACGGCGGTGAGCTACACGCTCACCACGGTGGTGCTGGCGTGGGCCGACGCCCGGGACCCGCAGCTCGTGCTGCCGTTCGGGCTGGGTCTCTACGTGGCCAAGATGACCGCGCTCGGCGGCGTGCTGGTGCTGGTCGCCTCCACCGGCTGGCCAGGGCTGATCCCGTTCTGCGTGGGCCTCGCGGCGGGCGTGGTGATCTGGACCGGGGTGCACATCTGGTGGCTGGCCACCGTCCACGCGCGACGCGTCGCGCGCTGACGCGTCCCATCCTTCGGGCGACGCGCCGAAGCGTCCGCGATCGGTCATTCTCTCAGTGGCGCGGGAGGAGTACGGTGCCTCCAGACGACTTCGCCCGCCCGTGTCCCACACAACCAGGTTGTGCGGGGGGTGAGGCACAACCTCTTCTGCCTTGCTGATATCGTTCGCCCCGTCATGGCCGGTGACCAGAAACCCCCCAACACTGGCGGCCCGGGCGACGTTCCGTCCGGTGCCGGTCAGGGTTGGACCGCGCTCTCATACCTCATCGGGGGCATGCTCGTCTGGGGTTTCGTCGGCTGGCTGGTCGACCGTTGGCTCGATACCGGCGGCGTCGCCACCGGCATCGGGGTCGTGCTCGGCATGGCCGGGGGCATCATCCTGGTCGTCCGCCGGCTGGGCACGCCTACTTAGGAAGGGACGCGGTGTTCGGACAGGCGAACGTCCTGGCTCAGGGCCAGGCGGAATTCCCACCGAGCGTGGGGGACTTCTACCTGCCCAGCATCCTGCCCTGGGGTGCGGAGAACTCGTACTGGTTCACCAAGATCACGGCGATGGTGTGGGTCGCCGTCGGCATCTTGATCATCTTCTTCCTGGTCAGCTACCGGAAGCCGCAACTCGTCCCCACCAAGAAGCAGTGGTTCGCCGAGTCGATCTACGGCTTCGTGCGCAACAACATCGCGGTGGACATGATCGGGCACGCGGGGGTGCGGTTCGCGCCGTACTTCACCACGCTCTTCTGCTTCATCCTGCTGACGAACTTCTTCGCGATCGTGCCGTTCTTCCAGATCTCGCCGAACTCGCACATCGCGTTCCCGGCCTTCCTCGCCGTGATCAGCTACGTGATGTTCAACTACGTCGGCATCCGGCACCACGGCTTCGTGAAGTACTTCAAGAACTCTCTGGTTCCGCCGGCGCCCTGGTTCATCCTGCCGCTGCTGATCCCGATCGAGCTCTTCTCGACGTTCATCGTCCGGCCGTTCTCGCTCGCCGTCCGTCTTTTCGCGAACATGTTCGCCGGCCACATGCTCCTGCTGGTCTTCACGCTCGGCGGGTTCGCCATGATCAGCGCCAACGCCTGGTTGGCGCCGGTGTCGGTGCTGTCCTGGACGATGACGGTCGCGCTGACCTTCCTCGAGTTCCTGGTGATCTGTCTTCAGGCGTACGTCTTCACGGTGCTGACCGCCAGCTACGTGCAGGGCGCCCTCGCCGACGAGCACTGATCCGTTCTTTCGCACCAACCGTTGTCGTCCCGCGTGACCGTCACGCGTGATACCCAGGAGGAACCAACCAATGGACATCTACGCCGCGGTAGAGGGCAGCACCGCCGCCATCGGCTACGGTCTCGCGGCCATCGGCCCGGGCATCGGCGTTGGCCTGGTCTTCTCGGCCTACATCCAGTCGACCGCCCGCCAGCCGGAGTCGTCCCGGATGACCCTTCCCTACGTCTGGATCGGCTTCGCCGTCATCGAGGCGCTGGCGCTGCTGGGCATCGCGTTCGGCTTCATCTGGCAGGGCCAGCTCTAATCCAGCCCCCCTTCGACCGGGAGGTCTTCCATGTTCTTCCTCGCCGCTGAGGGTGGTGAGACGACCCACAACCCGATCATCCCTGTCTGGCAGGAGATCGTGGTCGGGCTGGTCGCCTTCGGTGTCCTCTGCTTCGTGCTGATGAAGTTCGTCTTCCCGCGCATGGAGCAGACGTTCCAGGCCCGGGTCGACGCGATCGAGGGCGGCATCAAGCGCGCCGAGGCCGCCCAGGCCGAGGCGAACCAGCTGCTCGAGCAGTACCGTGCCCAGCTCGCCGAGGCGCGTACCGACGCCGCCCGGATCCGGGACGACGCCCGGGCCGACGCCGAGGGCATCCGCCAGGACATCCTCGCCAAGGCGCGCGAGGAGTCCGACCGGGTCATCGCCGCCGGCAAGGAGCAGCTCCAGGCCGAGCGGGCCACCATCGTGCGTGAGCTGCGCACCGAGATGGGCACCATCGCGGTGGACCTGGCCAGCAAGATCGTCGGTGAGTCGCTGGCCGACGAGGCGCGTCGCAAGGGCACCGTCGACCGGTTCCTGAGCGGTCTCGAGAGCACGGGGGCCCGCTGATGCAGGCCGCCAGCCGGGAGTCGTACCGGGCCGGGGCCGAGCGCCTCGACGCGTACGTCCGCGGCGCGGAGCCGTCGGCGGTGGCCTCCACCGCCGACGACATCCTCTCCGTCGCGGACCTGCTGCGGCGCGAGCCGCGGCTGCGCCGGGCGCTCTCCGACCCGGCGCGCTCGGGCGAGGACCGGTCCGCGCTGCTCACCGGGATCCTGGGCGGCAAGGTCGGCGCGGACGCGCTCGACCTGCTCGCCGCGCTGGTGGCCGGCCGCTGGTCGGCCCCGTCCGAGCTGCTCGACGGCGTCGAGCGGTTGGGTGTGGAGGCGCTCCTGGCGAGTGCCGACTCGGCCGGCGAGCTGGGCGAGGTCGAGGACGAGCTGTTCCGCTTCGGGCAGGTCGTCTCCGGTTCCGCCGAGCTGTCCAACGCGCTCTCCGACCCGATGGCCCCGGCCGAGCGGCGGTCCGGCCTCGCCGGCCAACTGCTCGACGGCAAGGCCCGACCGGTCACCGTCCGCCTCGTCGAGGTCGCGCTCGCGGGCTTCGGGGGTCGCTCCTTCGCGGGCGCGCTCACTCGGCTGGTCGAGCTGGCCGCGGACCGGCGGGACCGTCAGGTCGCGTACGTGACCGTGGCGGCCCCGCTGACCGAGGAGGAGGAGCGACGCCTCGGTGCCCGCCTCTCCGGCATGTACGGTCGGGAGGTGTCCGTCAAGCAGACGGTCGACCCCGACGTGCTCGGCGGGGTGCGCGTACGGGTCGGCTCCGACCTGTACGACGGCACCGTCCTGCGCCGCCTCAACGAGACCCGCAACGCGCTCGCGAAGCGCTGACCAGCGTCTTGCAGCCCTGATTTCGACGCCATCGGACCGGTCGGTACCTGGTATCCCGGGCCCCTGAACTTTAAGGAAGCAGAGGATGGCCGAGCTGACCATCTCGACGGAGGAGATCCGCGGCGCCCTGGAGCGCTACGTCTCCTCCTACACGGCCGACGTCTCCCGTGAGGAGGTCGGCACCGTCGCCGACGCCGGCGACGGCATCGCCCACGTCGAGGGTCTGCCCTCGACCATGACCAACGAGCTCCTGGAGTTCGAGGACGGCACGCTCGGCGTGGCGCTGAACCTCGACGTGCGCGAGATCGGTGTCGTCGTCCTCGGCGACTTCGGCGGGATCGAAGAGGGTCAGCGCGTCAAGCGCACCGGCCGGGTGCTCTCCGTGCCGGTCGGTGACGCGTTCCTCGGCCGCGTGGTCAACGCGCTCGGCGAGCCGATCGACGGCATCGGCGACATCGCCAACGAGGGCTTCCGCGAGTTGGAGCTCCAGGCCCCGAACGTGATGGCCCGCCAGTCCGTCTTCGAGCCGCTGCAGACCGGCATCAAGGCCATCGACGCGATGACCCCGGTCGGTCGCGGCCAGCGTCAGCTGATCATCGGTGACCGGAAGACCGGCAAGACCACCGTCGCGCTGGACGCCATCCTGAACCAGCGGGACAACTGGCGCTCCGGCGACCCGACGAAGCAGGTCCGCTGCATCTACGTCGCGATCGGCCAGAAGGCCTCCACCATCGCCTCCATCAAGGGGACGCTGGAGGACGCGGGCGCGATGGAGTACACCACCATCGTCGCCTCCCCGGCCTCCGACCCGGCCGGCTTCAAGTACCTCGCCCCCTACACCGGCTCGTCCATCGGGCAGCACTGGATGTACGGCGGCAAGCACGTCCTGATCGTCTTCGACGACCTGAGCAAGCAGGCCGAGGCGTACCGCGCCGTGTCGCTGCTGCTGCGCCGCCCGCCGGGCCGTGAGGCGTACCCGGGTGACGTCTTCTACCTGCACTCCCGCCTGCTGGAGCGCTGCGCGAAGCTCTCCGACGAGCTGGGCGGCGGTTCGATGACCGGCCTGCCGATCATCGAGACCAAGGCGAACGACATCTCGGCGTTCATCCCGACCAACGTCATCTCGATCACCGACGGTCAGATCTTCCTCGAGACCGACCTGTTCAACCAGGGCGTCCGGCCGGCCATCAACGTCGGCACCTCGGTCTCCCGGGTCGGCGGCGCCGCGCAGGTGAAGCCGATGAAGAAGGTCGCCGGCTCGCTGCGGCTCAACCTGGCCCAGTTCCGTGAGCTGGAGGCGTTCGCCGCCTTCGCCTCCGACCTGGACCGCGCCTCGCAGAACCAGCTCGCCCGTGGTTCCCGCCTGGTCGAGCTGCTCAAGCAGCCGAACTACTCGCCGTACCCGGTGAACGAGCAGGTCGTCTCCGTCTGGGCCGGCACCGAGGGCAAGCTGGACGACGTCCCGGTCGGCGAGGTCCGCCGCTTCGAGTCGGAGTTCCTGCAGTACCTCCGGCACAAGCACGAGGGCGTGCTGGCCTCGATCGCGGACAACAAGTGGGGCGACGACATCATCGCCTCGCTGGACTCGGCCATCACCGAGTTCAAGCAGGTCTTCCTCGGCAAGGAGGACGAGGTCCGCGTCAACGAGGCCCCGGCCGAGCCGCTGGAGGGTGAGCAGACCCGCGAGACGGTGACCCGCTTCCGCGACGGCACCACCGACCGCCCCGCCGAGAGCTGATCCGATGGCCGCCCAGGTACGCGTTCTCCGACAGCGGATCCGTTCCGCCAAGGGGATGAAGAAGATCACCAAGGCGATGGAGCTCGTCGCGACGAGCCGCATCGCCAAGGCCCAGGCCAAGGTGGCGGCCTCGCTGCCGTACGCCGAGGCGATCACCGGCGTGCTGACGGCGCTGGCCTCCAACGCGCGGATCGACCACCCGCTGCTCACCCCGCGCGAGCGGGTGCGGCGGGCGGGCGTCCTGCTGGTCACCGCCGACCGGGGTCTGGCCGGCGGGTACAGCTCGAACGCGATCCGGACCGCCGAGTCGCTGATCGCCCGGCTGCGCGCCGACGGCAAGGAGCCGGTGCTCTACGTCATCGGCCGCAAGGGCGTGGCGTTCTACCGGTTCCGCAACCGGGAGATCGCCGGCAGCTGGACGGGCTTCTCCGAGCAGCCGTCGTTCGACGACGCCCGCGAGGTCGGTGACACGCTGATCAAGGCGTTCACCGCCGGCGCGGACGACGCGGACGGCCACGCCGGGGCGGACGGGATCCTCGGCGTGGACGAGCTGCACATCGTCTACACCGAGTTCAAGTCCCTGATGACGCAGAACCCGGTGACCCGGATCGTCGGCCCGATGCAGGTGGAGGACCGGCCGCGGTCCGAGGGCCTGCTGCCGGCGTACGAGTTCGAGCCGGAGCCGGAGTCGCTGCTCGACGCGCTGCTGCCGAAGTACATCAACACGCGGATCTACGCGGCGTTGCTGGAGTCGGCGGCGAGTGAGTCGGCCGCCCGTCGGCGGGCGATGAAGAGCGCCACCGACAACGCCGAAGAGATGATCGAGAAGTACACGCGTGAGATGAACTCGGCCCGTCAGGCCGGCATCACCCAGGAGATCAGTGAGATCGTCGGCGGCGCGAACGCGCTGGCCGCGTCGGGAAGTGAAGTGTGATGACTGTATCCGCAGTGGAGACCAAGACGGCCACGGGTCGCGTGGTCCGGGTCATCGGCCCGGTCGTCGACGCCGAGTTCCCGCGCGACGCCATGCCGGGGCTGTTCAACGCCCTGCACGTCGACGTGACGCTCTCCGGCGGTGAGAAGACGCTGACCCTGGAGGTCGCCCAGCACCTGGGTGACAACCTGGTCCGCGCCATCTCGATGCAGCCGACCGACGGCCTGGTCCGCGGCGCCGACGTGCGGGACACCGGCTCGCCGATCAGCGTGCCGGTGGGCGACGCGGTCAAGGGCCACGTGTTCAACGCGATCGGCGAGTGCCTCAACCTCACCGAGGGCGAGACCATCCAGGCGGACGACCACTGGGGCATCCACCGCAAGGCCCCGGCCTTCGCGGACCTGGAGCCGAAGACCGAGATGCTGGAGACCGGCATCAAGGTCATCGACCTGCTCGCCCCGTACGTCAAGGGTGGCAAGATCGGCCTGTTCGGTGGTGCCGGCGTGGGCAAGACGGTGCTCATCCAGGAGATGATCACCCGGGTGGCCCGGAACTTCGGTGGTACCTCGGTCTTCGCCGGCGTGGGTGAGCGCACCCGCGAGGGCAACGACCTCATCGCCGAGATGACCGAGTCCGGCGTCATCGACAAGACCGCGCTGGTCTACGGCCAGATGGACGAGCCGCCGGGCACCCGGCTGCGGGTCGCGCTCTCCGCGCTCACCATGGCGGAGTACTTCCGCGACGTGAAGAAGCAGGAGGTGCTGCTCTTCATCGACAACATCTTCCGCTTCACGCAGGCCGGCTCCGAGGTCTCCACGCTGCTCGGCCGCATGCCGAGCGCCGTGGGTTACCAGCCGACCCTGGCCGACGAGATGGGCGAGCTCCAGGAGCGGATCACCTCCGTCCGGGGTCAGGCCATCACCTCGATGCAGGCGATCTACGTGCCCGCCGACGACTACACCGACCCGGCGCCGGCCACCACGTTCGCCCACCTCGACGCGACCACCAACCTGGAGCGGTCGATCTCCGACAAGGGCATCTACCCGGCCGTGGACCCGCTGGCGTCCTCGTCCCGGATCCTCGCCCCGGAGTTCGTCGGCGAGGAGCACTTCGCCGTCGCCACCGAGGTGAAGCGGATCCTGCAGCGCTACAAGGACCTGCAGGACATCATCGCCATCCTCGGCATCGAGGAGCTCTCCGAGGAGGACAAGCTCACCGTCGGCCGCGCCCGCCGGATCGAGCGGTTCCTCTCGCAGAACACGTACGCCGCCGAGCAGTTCACCGGCGTGCCGGGCTCCACGGTGCCGATCGCGGAGACCATCGACGCCTTCCGCCGGATCAGCGAGGGGGAGTTCGACCACTTCCCGGAGCAGGCGTTCTTCATGTGCGGTGGCCTGGAGGACCTGAAGGCCAAGGCCGAGGAGCTGATGGGTGAGGAGGGCTGAGAGCCCGCTCACACCGTGAGGGCCGTCCCGACATCTCGTCGGGACGGCCTTCGCCTGTTCAGGGCCGGTGCCGTACCAGACGCCCGGTTCGCCGGCAAGCGGTCCGCCGAAGCGCGCGGTACCGTTCGTGACACGAATTCGCGTCACCGTCGTTGATCTCTGCAACGAAACGGACCCCTGCGCCCGTCTCCTCTTCGTGGGCGCGACGATTGGAGATGCTCGTGGGTAAGGGCGGCACGGACCGCGGCAAGCGGTCCATGTGGCGTGGCGTGCCGCGGTGGGCCCGCGTCAGCACCATCCTCGGCATCGTCATGATGGTGCTCAGCGGCTCGGTGCTGGTGGGTTACCACACGCTGGTCGCGCGCTACGAGGGCGCGGTCGGCAAGGGCGACCTCTTCGGCGACCAGGCTGCCGGCGCCACGGAGAAGAAGAGCAACATCAAGGGTCCGCTCAACATCCTGCTGGTCGGCATCGACCCGCGCACCTCGACGGCCCGACCGCTGTCCGACTCGATCATGATTCTGCACGTGCCGGCCGGCATGGACCGGGGCTATCTCTTCTCGCTCCCGCGCGACCTGCGGGTGGACATCCCGGCCTTCCCGAAGGCCGACTACGCCGGCGGCACCGACCGGATCAACGCCGCCATGTCGCACGGCAGCAACGTGCCGGGCAAGAACCCGAGCGCGGCGCAGGGCTTCGAGCTGCTCGCCAAGACCGTGCAGGGGGTCACCGGCATCAAGCGCTTCGACGCCGGCGCGATCATCAACTTCAGCGGGTTCAAGAAGATCGTGGACGCCATGGGCGGCGTCGACATGTACATCGAGCGGGACGTGAAGTCCGAGCACCTCCAGCCGGACGGCTCGCCGCGCCAGCTCAAGCCCGGTGGCGGCGGCTACCTCGGCCCGCAGGCCCGGTACGAGAAGGGCAACGCCCACCTCAAGGGCTGGCAGGCGCTGGACTACGTCCGGCAGCGCTACCCGAAGAACGGCGTGCCGGACGCGGACTACGGCCGGCAGCGGCACCAGCAGCAGTTCGTCAAGGCGATGGTGAGCCAGGCGTTCAGTGCCGACGTGGTGGCCAACCCGGTCAAGCTGGACCGGGTGCTGCGGGCGGCCGGGCAGTCGCTGGTCTTCAATGGCCGGGGCAACAGCGTCGTCGACTTCGGGCTCGCCCTGAAGGACATCCGCCCGGACGCCATCGAGACGATCAAGCTGCCCGGTGGGCCGATCGGGAGCGGCAGCGCCTACCGGGGTGAGCAGCTCCTCGCCCCGGCCGACGACTTCTTCGCGGCCCTGCGTACCGAGCAGGTGGACGCCTTCCTGCTGGAGCACCCCGACTTCAAGCAGACGACCCGGTAGCCTGAGCGGGTGCGGGGCGTCGTGGTCCGGCTCTCACCACCCGCGTTGGGTGGCGCTCGGGGGCGCGACTAGACTTTCGGCAATCCGCCGCCGCAGCAAGGAGACAGCGTGGCACAGCAGCTTCACGTCGAGCTCGTAGCCGTCGAGGAGAAGGTCTGGACCGGTGAGGCCGAGATGGTCGTCGCCCGGACGACCGAGGGTGAGCTCGGTGTGCTGCCGGGGCACGCGCCGTTGCTCGGCCAGCTCGCGGAGCCCAGCCAGGTACGCATCAAGCAGGCCGGTGGCCAGCAGGTCGCGTACGACGTCGCCGGCGGCTTCCTGTCGGTGACCGGTGAGGGCGTGACCGTCCTCGCCGAGAGCGCCACCCCGGCCACTCCGGCCCGCTGAGCCGACCCGCCGATGGAGATCGTGGAAGGGATCGGAATCGGCGTCGCGGTCGTCGTCGTCGCGCTTCTGATCCTCTTCATCCGGCGGGCCCTGTTCACCCGTAGCGGAGGCATCATCCGGCTGAGCGTCCGGGTCACCACGATGCTCGACGGGCGCGGTTGGTCGCCCGGCTTCGGTCGCTTCGCAGGCGACCAGCTCCGCTGGTATCGCATGTTCAGCTTCGCGCTCCGCCCGAAGCGGGTGCTCTCCCGCAAGGATCTGGCGGTGGAGCGGCGTCGGCTGCCCGAAGGGCAGGAGCGCTTCTCCATGCCGGCCGACTGGGTGATCCTGCGCTGTACCAGTCACCATGCTCCGGTGGAGATCGCCATGGCGCGATCCACGGTCACCGGCTTCCTCTCCTGGCTCGAGGCCGCCCCTCCGGGGGCGGCCTCGCCGCGTCTGGCCTCCCAGGACTGGCCCGCCGCCTGACCCCCCTCGCGGCCGGGCGGCCCTGCCCACTCGGCGGCGGGTGGAACGCCATGGGTGTCTGCGGGGACCTGAGACAGCCATAGCGTTCCACTCGCGGGGGCATCGGGTGATGGGTGGAACGTCATGGGTGTCTGCGATGGGCTGAGACAGCCGTGGTGTGCCACCGATCGTGTCGGATGGGTGTGATGTCCGGTTCGGGCGTGGTGGGTGGCACGCTGGCGATGGAATCGTCGGCGGGTGCGTGGCGTTGTAACCGGGTGCACGGCCGTGGAAGGCGAGCGCCAGCCCCTGCGCCGCCGACCCCGCCCCCGGGGAATGACGGTGGGCGGCCGGTCGTTGCAGAGTCTTCCGGCGCCGCGTCGAGGCCCCGCGCTTCCGCGAGCCGGCCGGATCCCCCCGAGAGCGCCTGACGGTGCCCGCACCCATCCCCGGGTGTGTTGACCCCCGAATGGAGCCCCCTCATGAACACGATCCTGCGTAAGAGCATCCTGGGTATCGCTGGTCTGGCCTTCACCGGTGGTGTGTTCGCCGGTCCGATCGCCGCCCACGCCGACACCGCCCATGCCAGCGCCGGCAAGCCCGTCGCCGCCGCCACCGTGCAGGGCGAGCAGTCGACCATCAGCCTGAACGACGAGCAGACCGCGAACGCCAAGGCGATCATCGCGGCGACGAAGAAGGCCGGCCTGCCGGAGCGGGCGGCGGTCATCTCGATCGCGACGAGCCTGCAGGAGTCGAAGCTGGAGAACCTGGGTCACCTCGGCGACCGCAACGATCACGACTCGCTGGGTCTGTTCCAGCAGCGCCCGTCCAGTGGGTGGGGCAGCCCGGAGCAGATCACCGACCCGGAGTACTCGACCCTGGCGTTCCTGAAGGGTCTGAAGCAGGTCGACGGCTGGCAGGACATGCCGCTGACCAAGGCTGCCCAGACCGTGCAGGTGTCGGCCTACCCGGACGCGTACGCGCAGTGGGAGAAGCAGGCCACCGACCTGGTCGCCCAGCACTGGACCAAGTAAGACACCGAAGGCCGGCACCCCGAACGACGGGTGCCGGCCTTCACCGGCTCACCGGCCGGCGACAGTGGTAGACCAGGGCCGGCGGCAGGTTGGTCCAGACCGTCCGCCCGATCGTCACCTCCTCGAACCCGCCGGCCAACAGCCGTTTGAAGCGGCGGGCGGGGCGGGTCGCCAGCGCGTGCCGGTACGCGAACGTGGTGAACACGCCGTCCGGCCGCAGCGCCCGCAGCACCGCGTCGAGGACGGCCAGTTGCCGTCCGGCGCCGAAAGCCGCCCAGGGCAGCCCGCTCACCACGACGTCGGCGGCCGGGAGTTGCCGGTCGGCAAGGACCCGGTCGAGGGCGGCGGCGTCGGCGCGTACCACCTGCACGGCCGGGTGACGGCGGGCCAGCGCGGTGGCGAAGCTCGGGTTGAGTTCGACCGCCAGATGTCGGCCGCGTCCGGCCAGCCGGTGCTGGATCGCCCGGGTGAAGGCGCCGGTGCCGGGGCCCAGCTCGACCACCAGCGGGTGCCCGTGGCGGGGTACGGCGGCGGTGATGTCCCAGGCGAGGATCATGCCGCTGGGCAGCACCGCGCCGGTGGTGAACGGGTGTCGGGCGAACTGGCCGAGGAAGGCGGGGGCGTCGCTGATCACGCCGATCGACGCTAGGCGGCCCGACGCCGGCCGGGTCTCGTGCGGCGGGCCCGGTACACCGGCCAGTAGGAGGAGGGGCGCCGGCCGAAGGAAGGGCCGTCCCACCGTGCCGGCTCCGTATGGTGGCCGGGTGAGGGGTGGGCGGTGGACCTGGTGGCCCGAGCTGCTGCTCGGGCTCGGCACGGCCGTCCTGGGGCTGATCAGCAGCCAGACCGCCATCCCCGGCATCCCGCACGAGGAGTGGGCGGCTGTCTTCGCGGTGCTCGCCGGAGTGGCCCTCGTCGGAGTCCGCCGCTGGCCGTGGCCGGTGCTGCTCGTCACGTCGGCGTTGATGCTCGCCGCCGACGCGGTGGGGGTGATCGGCGCGGACACCGCCCAGATCGCCGCCGCGGTCGCGCTGGGCTACGTGGCGTACCGGTCGGGCTGGCCGGGCGCGACCGCCGCGTACGTGCTCTTCCTGGCGGTGACGCTGGTCAACGTGATCGACCCGGGCAACGCGGAGGTGCTCCGTGGTGGTCTCGGGGTGCTCCGGCTGGTGATGCTGGCCGGGATCGCCGCCGCGCCGGTGGCCTTCGGCCGCTACCTGAGCGGGGTACGCCAGGCAGCGACAGCGGCCGAGGAGCGGGCCCGGGAGGCGGAGGAGCGGCGGGCCACGGAGGCGCGGATGGTCCGGCTGACCGAGCGGACCGCGATCGCCCGGGACCTGCACGACATCGTCGCCCACCACGTCGCGGCGATCGCGTTGCGCGCCGGCGCGGCCCGGTACGCGGTGCAGCACACCGGCCGCCCCGAGGAGGCGGTGCTGGCGCTCGGCGAGCTGCGGGACACCGCCGGCCAGGTGCTGGACGAACTGCGCGAGCTGCTCGGGGTGCTCCGCGACCCGGAGGCGGTGGCGTCGGACGAGTCGCACGTCGATCCGGCCCAGGTGATCCGGGATGCGGCCCGCCGGGTGCGGGAGGCCGGCCTGGCGGTGCAGGTGCGGATGCCGGAGGTGCTGCACCGGGTGCCGCTGGTGGTCGGGACGACCGCGGCCCGGGTGGTCCAGGAGGCGTTGACAAACAGCCTGAAGCACGCCGGACCGGGCGCTATCGTCTCGGTCGACGTCCAGGTGGTCGACGGCGCGCTCCTGATCGAGGTGCTGGACAGCGGCCCGGCGCGCCCGCGTACCCGGCTACCGGCCTCGGGGCACGGCCTGCGCGGGATGCGGGAGCGGGTCGGTCTGCTCGGTGGGACGCTCGTCGCGGGACGCACCGACGGCGGCGGTTGGCGGGTCCGGGTCCGGCTGCCGATCAGGGAGAGCGAATGATCAGAGTGTTGGTGGTCGACGACCAGGCCCTGGTGCGCGCCGGGGTGGGGCTGGTGCTGCGGACGGCCGGCGGCTTCGAGGTGGTGGGGGAGGCGGGCGACGGCCATGAGGCGGTCCGGCTGGCCGAGCGGCTGCGGCCGGACGTGATCCTGATGGATCTGCGCATGCCCCGGGTGGACGGCATCGAGGCGACCCGTCGGATCCTGCGGCAGCAGCCGTCGGCCCGGGTGCTGGTGTTGACCACGTTCGCCGACGACGTGAACGTCTACGGCGCGCTCGGCGCCGGCGCGCAGGGCTACCTGGTGAAGGACGGCGCCCCGGAGGATCTGGTGGACGCGGTACGGCGTGCGGCCTCGGGTGAGCCGTTGCTCGCCCCGCCGGTGCTGGCCCGGGTGCTGCGCCGCGCGCTCGCCGCGCACGACCGGGACCGTGCCCCGGATCCGGCCGCCGCCGGGCTCGGGCAGCTCAGCCCCCGGGAGCGGGAGGTGCTGGCGCTGGTCGGCGCGGGCCTGTCGAACGCGGAGATCGGTGCCCGGCTGCACCTCGGGGTGACCACCGTGAAGACGCATGTCTCGGCCGCGATGGAGAAGCTGGAGCTGCGCAACCGGGTCCAGGCCGCGGTGGTGGCCCACCGGCTCGGCCTGGTCGACGACGGGTTCAACCCGGTGCCAGGTCCGGGCGGGCCCTAGGAAGCCGACCGGGCGGACCCTAGGGGTGACGGCCGGGCGGGCCCTAGGGCGACGACCGGCCACCCGGAGGACCCCGGTCGGCCGTGGGCAGGACGCCGCCGTCCGGCATGGCCGCCACGCTGGGAGGCATGACCTTCCTGGATTCGCTGGTGGCCCGCCTCGACACGCTGCCGCCGGGCCTCGTGCTGCTGGTCGCGGCGGCGGTCCTCGCCGGTGAGGTGGGGCTGCTCGTCGGTCTGGTGCTGCCGGCCGCGACCACCATGCTGACCGTCGGGTTGCTGGCCCGCGCCGGCCGCGTCGACCTGGGCGTCGCGTTGGCGGTGACCACCGCCGCCGCGTTCGCCGGCGACCAGCTCGGCTACCTGGAGGGGCGGCTGCTCGGCCCACGGTTGCGGCGTGGTCCGCTGGGCCGCCGGGTGGGGGAGCGGCGGTGGCGGCGCGCCGAGGCGCTGGTCGCCGCGCGGGGCGGGACCGCGGTGCTGCTCGGCCGCTGGACCGCGTTCGTCCGCACGCTGGTGCCCCGGGTGGCCGGGGCGGCCGGGCTGCCGTACCGCCGGTTCGTGCTCTTCGACGGCGTGGCGGTCGTCGTCTGGGTGCCCGGCGCGGTCCTGGTCGGCTGGGTGGCCGGCGGTCTGCCGGCCGGTCTGCCGGCCGCCGCCGGGGTGGGGGTGGTGGCGGCGGTCGCTCTCGCGGTCGGGCTCCGGCGCCTGCGGGTACGCCGGCGGCGTGCCGTCCGCCGTGCGTGCTCCGGGCCGGTGCCGGCGCGCGGGGGCTCCACGCGCCGCCGGCCGGGTTCCCGCCGGCCGGGTGCGGGCCGGACCGCGCCGGTCCGGCGGGGCGCGGTCGACCGCTGCTGAGGCCGGCGGAGACCCGTCGACCGCTGCTGGGACCGGCCGGCTACCGGGTGGGCGTCGGCCGGTCCCGGTACCCGGATCAGCCGGTCTCGGCGATCAGTTCGACCTCGTACCCCTGCTTGTCGGTGAGGTAGGCGGCGTAGCTGTCCGCGCCCCCCGCGTGCGGATGCCGGTCCGGGAAGAGCAGCGTCCAGCCATGGTCGGGCGCGACGGCTACCAGGCGGTCGACGGCCGCCGGCGGACCGGCGTGGAACGCCAGGTGGTTGAGGCCGGGCGCACACCGGTCGTGGGTCCGCCCGGTGAGCGCCGGGGACTCCTCCAGCACCAGGTAGGTGGAACCGAGGCGCCAGGACCGGCCGGCGGGCCAGTCCTGGTACGGCGTCCAGCCCAACTCGCCGAGAAGCCAGCCCCAGGCAGGTCTGGCTGCCGCCAGGTCGGGTACCCAGACCTCCACGTGGTGCAGGCCGCCGACGGTCAGCGCTTCCCGCCCGGCACCCATAGCACATCGCCGCCCGGATTTGCCGTTCTTGACAGGATAAAGAGCAGATCGGAGAGCCGGTTGAGATACTTTGCCGGGAGGGGGCTGGTCCGATCGGGGTCGTGCGCGACCAGCGCCCATGCCGCACGCTCGGCGCGCCGGGCGGTCGTCCGTGCCACGTGCAGCAGTGCCGCACCCGCGGTGCCGCCGGGGAGGATGAAGGAGTCGAGCTTGCCCAGGCGCGCGTTGAACTCGTCGCACCAACCCTCGAGGCGCTCGACGTACTCCTCGGTGACCCGCAGCGGCGGATACTCCGGATCCGGCTCGACCGGCGTCGCCAGGTCCGCGCCGACGTCGAACATGTCGTTCTGCACGGACTCCAGCACCTCCCGCAGCTCGTCCGGGAGCTGCCCCAGGGCGAGCGCGACGCCGATCGAGGCGTTGCACTCGTCGACGTCCGCGTACGCGGCGATCCGCGGATCGGTCTTCGGCACCTGCTCGTTGTTGCTCAGCCTGGTCATGCCGGCGTCGCCGGCCTTGGTGTAGATGCGCGTGAGGTGGACGGCCATGACGCACAGCCTACGGATACCGGACCTGACCATCCCGGTGCGGCCGGACCGGCCGACCGCGGTGGGGCCGGGTGACGCCGGCGACCCGGCGGTCAGCGACGTCGACGTCATCCGGGTACGCGGGGACGCCCGGCTGGCCGGCACCGTGCACGTGGTGGGCGCGAAGAACTCGGCGTTGAAGCTGATGGCCGCCGCGCTGCTCGCGCCCGGCCGCAGCGTGATCACCAACGTGCCCCGGATCACCGACATCGCGATCATGGGCGAGGTGCTGCGCCGGCTCGGCTGCGGCGTACGCTTCGGCCCCGACGACCCGGTCGACCCGATGGTCGCCGGCGGCGGTAAGGAACGGTCCCGCTCGGTCGTCATCGACGTGCCGGAGCGGCCGGGCGCGGAGGCCGACTACGACCTGGTCCGCCGGCTGCGCGCGTCGATCTGCGTGCTCGGCCCGCTGCTGGCCCGGCGCGGGCACGTGCGGGTCGCGCACCCCGGCGGCGACGCGATCGGCTCGCGTGGCCTGGACATGCACATCGCCGGGCTGGCCCGGATGGGCGCGGAGATCTCCGGCGAGCACGGCTTCGTCATCGCCGAGGCGCCGGACGGGCTGCACGGCGCCGACATCGTGCTGGACTTCCCGAGCGTGGGCGCCACCGAGAACCTGGTGATGGCGGCGGTGCTGGCCCGGGGCACGACGACGATCGACAACGCGGCCCGGGAGCCGGAGATCGTCGACATCTGCACGATGCTCAACCGGATGGGTGCCCGGATCTCCGGCGCCGGCTCCTCGACGGTGCAGATCGCCGGCGTGCCCGACCTGCGCCCGGTGCGGCACGCCACGGTGGGGGACCGGATCGTGGCCGGCACCTGGGCGTTCGCCGCCGCGATGACCCGGGGCGACGTCACCGTGACCGGCCTCGACCCGGCCTACCTGGAGGTCGCGCTGGACAAGCTGGTCTCGGCCGGCGGCCTGGTGGAGACCCGCGGCGACGCCTTCCGGGTCCGGATGGACGACCGGCCGGCGGCGGTGGACGTGGTCACGCTGCCCTATCCGGGCTTCGCCACCGACCTGCTGCCGATGGCGATCGGCCTGGCCGCGGTGAGCCACGGCGGCTCCCTGATCACGGAGAACATCTTCGACGGCCGGTTCATGTTCGCCAACGAGATGATGCGGCTCGGCGCGGAGATCCGGACCGACGGCCACCACGCGCTGGTCTGCGGCCGGGAGCGGCTGTCCGGCGCGCCGGTGCGCGCGACCGACATCCGGGCCGGCGCCGGTCTGATCATCGCCGGGCTCTGCGCGGACGGGATCACCGAGGTCTCGCACGTGCACCACGTCGACCGGGGCTACCCGGACTTCGTGGCGGACCTGCGGGCGCTCGGCGTCGCGGTGGAGCGGAGCACCGCGCCGGAGGAACCGGACCTGGCCATCTGACGATCCTTATCCCTCGTTAAGTAGGGTGCTGGAGGACACTCCAGAACACGGCGAGGGAGAAGCAGATGGCGGGTCGACTCGCGGTCGTCGGTGCCGGGCTGATGGGCTCGGGCATCGCCCAGGTGGCGGCACAGGCGGGCTGGCAGGTGACGCTGCGCGACGTCGACGACGCGGCCACCAGGCGGGGCGTCGACGGCATCCGGAAGTCGCTGGCGAAGTTCGCCGAGAAGGGGAAGATCGAGGCGTCCGACGTCGAGGCGACGCTGGGCCGGATCACCCCGACCACCGAGCTGGAGGCGGCGGCCGACGCGGACATCGTGGTCGAGGCGGTCTTCGAGAAGATCGAGATCAAGCACGAGGTGTTCCGCGCGCTGGACAAGATCTGCAAGGCGGATGCGGTGCTGGCCACCAACACCTCGGCCATCCCGGTCACCCAGATCGCCACCGCCACCGAGCGTCCGGAGTCGGTGGTCGGCACCCACTTCTTCTCGCCGGTGCCGATGATGAAGCTCTGCGAGCTGGTCCGGGGCTACAAGACCAGCGACGCGACCATGGACACCGCCCGGTCGTTCGCCGAGGAGATCGGCAAGACCGTCGTGGTGGTCAACCGGGACATCGCCGGTTTCGTCACCACCCGGCTGATCTGCGCGCTGGCGATGGAGGCGGTCAAGCTGGTCGAGTCCGGCGTGATCTCCGCCGAGGACCTGGACACCGCCTGCAAGCTCGGCTTCGGGCACGCCATGGGCCCGCTGGCCACTGTCGACCTGACCGGCGTGGACGTGCTGCTCAACGCCACCCGCAACATCTACACCGACACGGCCGACGAGAAGTTCTTCCCGCCGGAGCTGCTCCAGCGCATGGCCACCGCCGGAGACCTGGGCCGCAAGACCGGCCAGGGCTTCTACCCGTACTGAGCATGTCGACCGCCCCGCCCCGGACGACTCATGTCCGGGGTGGGGTGAGCGCGGCGCCGAGCAGCGCGAACGCGTCCGGGATGACGGTGCCCCAGTAGCCGAAGTTGTGCCGCCCGTCGGCCCAGGCCGCGCGCACCGGGCGTTCGGGCAGCACCCGGGCCAGCGCGCGGACGTCGGAGAGGAAGTTGTCCTGCCGGCCGCACCACAGCCCGACCGGCGTGCCGCGCAGCTTGTCGACGCCGGCGAAGACCGCGTCGCCCCGGCCGACCGCCGGCGAGAACGCCGCGACCATCCGCAACCAGTCCGGGTACGTCTCGGCGAGCAGCAGCGCCCCGAAGCCGCCCATGGACCAGCCCCAGGCGGCCAGCCGGCTGCTGTCGAAGCCGCGCCGGGCACACCAGGTGGGCAGCTCCTCGCGCACCATCCGCTGCGGGTCGTCGTCGCCCGACGGGCGCCAGGAGAGCCGCCCGCCGGTGGCGCCGGCCAGCGCGAACGGCGGGGCGCCACGGCGTACCGCGTCGGTGAGGAAGCGGGCCAGCCCGAACCGGCCGTAGTCGCGCGGGGTGGCCGAGGCGCCGTGCAGGACCAGGCAGACGGGCAGGCCGCGACCATCGCCGTACCCCTCGGGCACGGCGGTCCAGAAGTCCACCTCCCGGCCCCGGGCGGCGGAGGCGATCCGGATCAGCCGTTCGTCGCCGGCCGGCGCGTCCGGCACGGCGGGTCCGGGCCCGGGGCGGGGCCCGGAGAGTTGCCGGGCGGCCAGGCCCCCGACCAGACCGGCCCCGGCGATCCCGGCGGCGGCGGTCAGCACCGTCCGCCGGCTCAACGTGCGTGCCATGCCGGCGAGTGTGCCATCCGGTACGCGCCGCCGGGCAACCGCCGTTCACGGGGCCGGCGCCGCGCGCGTCGCCGGCGGGTGAGCGCCCCGGGTGTGAGAGGGGGCCCCTTCTATACGCCAGGCGTTAAGAAGGGGCCCCTCCTTTCACGTCAGCCGTCGCGGCGAGTGGTCCAGCGGAAGGTGGTCAGGCAGAGGATCAGGCCGATCACGCACCACGCGCCCAGCACCAGCGCCACCTTGCCCAGCTCGAACGAGCCGCCCGGCTCCTGACCGCCGAAGCTGTCCGGCAGGAAGACCGAGCGCAGCCCCTGGCACATCCACTTCAGCGGGAAGATCGCGGCGACCTGCTGCATCCAGGTGGGCAGGCTGGTGAAGACGAAGAACACGCCGGAGATGAACTGGAGCACCAGCGCGACCGGGGTGACCACCGCCGAGCCGCTGCGCGCGGTGCGGGCGAGCGACGAGATGGCGATGCCGCAGAGCGTGCAGGCGGTGACGCCGAGGACGGCGACCCAGCCGAACGTGAGCCACTTGGCGGCGGTCTGCGGCAGGTCGAGGTCGAACAGGGCCACCGAGACGGCGAGCAGCAACGCGGTCTCGGCGATGCCGATCACCACCACCATGATCACCTTGCCGGCGAACCAGACCCACTTCGGCATCGGGGTGCCCCGGTAGCGCTTGAGCACGCCCCGGTCCCGCTCGATCGGGATCCAGATGCCGAGGTTCTGGAAGCTCACCGTCATCAGGCCGGTCGCGATCATGCCGGTGATGAAGTACTGCGTGTAGCTGACGCCCGGGGCGATCTCGTCGCTGAAGATCGCCGCGAAGATCAGGATCATGATGATCGGGAAGCCCATCGTGAACACGACGGACTCCCGGCTGCGCAGGAACTGGGTGATCTCCAGCCGGCCCTGGCGCAGCGCCAGCGCGCCCGCGCCCAGCCGCCGGGCCGGTGCGGCGGCGACCGGGGCCGCCGGCTTCGTCGTGGTGGTCATCAGTGTCCGATCATCCGCAGGTAGACGTCTTCCAGGGTCGGCCGGGCCACGGTGAGGCCGGGCACCTCGCCGCCGAAGCGCGCGGCCAGGTCGTACACCAGCGCCGTCGGCGTCGCGGTCTGCGCCGACCCGGGCGTCCCGTCCGGGTTACGCCAGGAGACGGTCGCCAGCGCCTCCTGCCGGTTGCCCAGCCGGTTCGGCGGCGCGACCTCCACCACCCGGCCCGCCGCGATCACCCCGACCCGGTCGGCGAGCGCCTCGGCCTCGTCCAGGTAGTGGGTGGTGAGCACGATGGTGGTGCCGGCGGCGGCCAGGTCCCGGATCAGCTCCCAGAACTCGCGCCGGGCCTCCGGGTCGAAGCCGGTGGTCGGCTCGTCGAGGAAGAGCAGCTCGGGGCGGCCGATGATGCCCAGCGCCACGTCGAGGCGGCGCTTCTGCCCGCCGGAGAGCGTGTGCGTACGCGCCTTGGCCTTGGCGCCCAGCCCGACGCGCTCGACCACCTTGGCCGGGTCGTCGGCGTCCGGGTAGAAGCCGGAGAAGTGCCGGACCACCTCGCCCACGGTCAGCTCGTCGAACTCACCGGTGCCCTGGAGCACGATGCCGACGCGGGAACGCCAGCCGGCGTCGGGGCGGGCCGGGTCGACGCCGAGCACCCGTACCTCGCCGGCGTCGCGGTGCCGGTAGCCCTCCAGGATCTCCACCGTGGTGGTCTTGCCCGCGCCGTTCGGGCCGAGCAGGGCGAACACCTCGCCCCGGTGGACGTCCAGGTCCACCCCGGCCACCGCGACGTTGTCGCCGTACGTCTTGCGCAGTCCCCGTACGGAGATCGCGAGCTGCTGGTCCATGACTCAAGTGTGCGTCGTGCGGCCCCGGCCCCGATGCCGGGGTTCGCTATGTACGCGGGGTATACATCGGGTGTAGAGTCACCGCATGACCGTTCCCCTGACGCTGCTCGGCCTGCTCGAACGCGAGCCCAGCCACGGCTACGACCTGAAACGCGACTACGACACGTTCTTCGGGCGCGGCAAACCGCTGCCGTACGGGCAGGTCTACTCGACGCTGAGCCGGCTGGCCCGCGACGGCAAGGTGGTGGTCAGCGACGTCGAGCCCGGCGCCGGGCCGGACCGCAAGCGCTACGTCATCACCGACCGCGGCGCCACCGAGGTGGAGCACTGGCTCACCGAGCCGGTCGAGCCGGAACCACACCTGCAGACCGTGCTGTTCGCCAAGGTCGTGCTCGCGCTGATGCTGGATCGCCCGGCCGAGGCGTACCTGGACACCCAGCGCGCCGCCCACCTGCACCGGATGCGCGAGCTGACCGAGGTCAAGCGGAACGGCGGGCTGGTCGACGTGATGCTCGCCGACCACGGCCTCTACCACCTGGAGGCGGACCTGCGATGGATCGAGACGACCGGCGCCCGACTCGACGCCCTGCGGAAGGCGGTCCGGCGATGACCGTGACGATCGAGGCCCGCGACGTCACGTTCTCGTTCGGCGAGACCCCGGCCCTGCGCGGCGCGAGCCTCGCCGTGGACGCCGGCGAGGTCGTCGCCGTGATGGGACCGAGCGGCTCCGGCAAGTCGACGCTGTTGCACTGCCTGGCCGGCATCCTGCCGCCCGACTCCGGCGAGGTCCGGTTCGGTGACGTACGGATCGACACGCTCGGCGAGGCGGAGCGGAGCGCGCTGCGCCGTGACCGCTTCGGGTTCGTCTTCCAGTTCGGCCAGCTCGTCCCCGAACTCACCGCGGCGGAGAACGTCGCGCTGCCGCTGCTGCTCGGCGGCGTCCGCCGCGCCCCGGCGCTGCGGGCCGCGCACGGCTGGTTCGAGCGGCTCGGGCTGGCCGGCCTGGAGCACCGACGCTCCGGTGAGCTGTCCGGCGGGCAGGCCCAGCGGGTCGCGCTGGCCCGGGGCCTGGTCGCCCGCCCGCAGGTGCTCTTCGCCGACGAGCCCACCGGCGCGCTCGACTCGCTCACCGGCGAGGAGGTGATGGCCCTGCTGGTCGACACCGCCCGCGAGCAGGGCACCACTGTCGTCCTGGTCACCCACGAACCGCGCGTCGCCGCGTACGCCGACCGGGAGGTCGTCGTGCGGGACGGGCGGATCAACGCGCCGGCCAGGGTCGGCTCGTGATCGCCCTCGCGTTCCGCCTCGCGGTCGCGGGCGGCCGGGAGGCGCTCGTCCGACTGGTGGTCATCGCCGCCGCCGTCGCGATCGGCACCGGGCTGCTGCTCACCACCGTCGCCGGCGTGCACGCCACCAACGCCCAGCTCGGCCGGTACGCCGCGATGTACCCGCAGGAGACAACGGGCGGCGCGGCCGATCCGCTGCTCTGGTCGACCCGGTACGACTACTTCCACGGCACGCAGATCCTCCGCGTCGACGTCGCCGCCACCGGGCCGAGCGCGCCCACCCCGGTCGGCGTGCCCCGGGTGCCCGGCCCCGGCGAGTACTACGCCTCCCCGGCGTTGCGGAAGCTGCTGGCCACCACCCCCGCCGACCAGCTCGCCGACCGCTACCCGGGCCGCGACCTCGGCGTCGTCGGCCCGGCGGCGCTCACCTCGCCGGACACCCTGCTCATCCTCGTCGGCGGCACCCCGGAGCAGGTCGGGGCGCTGGAGTGGGTCCGGAAGGTCACCCGGATCGACGACAACCGGGCCCCGCTGCCGGAGACGGCGATCGACCTCATCCTCGGCGTGGTGGCCGGCGGGCTGCTCTTCCCCGTCCTGATCTTCATCGGCACCGCGACCCGGCTCGGTGCCGCCCGCCGGGAGCAGCGCTTCGCCGCGATGCGCCTGGTCGGGGCCACCCCGCGACAGATCTCGGTGGTCGCGGCCGTGGAGGCCACGCTCGCGGCGGTGGCCGGCGCCACGGTCGGCTTCGCCCTGTTCCTCGCGTTCCGTCGGCAGCTCGCCGCAATCCCGTTCACCGGCATGCCGTACTTCCCCGACGACCTCTCCCTCGGCGTGCCGGACGTCGTGCTGGTGGCGCTCGGGGTGCCGGCGGGCGCGGCGACCGCGGCCTGGGTGGCGTTGCGCCGGGTGCGGATCTCCCCGCTCGGCGTGACCCGGCGGGTGACGCCCCGGCCGCCGCGGGCGTACCGGTTGATCCCGCTCGTGCTCGGGCTCGCCGTGCTGGGCCTCGCGCTGGTCTACCGGCCGGGCACCGCGGACGGGCAGACGGCGCTCTTCCTGCCCGCGTTGCTGCTGGTGATGGCCGGGCTGGTCACCGGCGGGCCCTGGCTGACCATGGTCGGCGCGCGGGCGATGGCCGCCCGCGCCAGCCGGCCGGCCGCGCTGATCGCCGCCCGCCGGCTCGCCGACAACCCGGCCGCCGGCTTCCGCGCGGTCAGCGGCGTGATGCTCGCGCTCTTCGTGACGACAGTGGCGGTCGGCGTGATGGGGACGATCGCCGCCGAGCGGGGCCCGGCCCCCCGGGGTTCGCTGGAGGCCGGTCGGCTGTCGTTCAATCTGGTGAACGACGCGCCGGTGCCCGCCACGCTGCTGACCGACCTGGCCGCGGTTCCGGGCGTGCGCGACCCGCTGGTCGTCCGGGAGAACCCGGCGCGCGGCGGGGGCGGCGGGTCGGGCGTGATCGCCTGCGCGGACATCCCGCCGGCCTACGGGCGGTGCGCCGACGGGGTGGCCGTCGCCGAGGTGGCGTCGGGCCTGATCCCCTGGCGGGAGTCCGCCTCGGCGGACCGGGTCTGGCCCGCGTCCCCGGTCGAGCCGGCGGCCCTCCCGCGCCTGCCGGTGGACTCGGTGGCGGTCGACGCGGACGGTCCGGCCGCAATCGAGCGGGCCCGGACGGTCATCGAGGTCGCGTTCCCCGCCTACGTGGTGGCCCCGAACGTGCCCGGCGACTTCGAGTCCGACTTCACGAACACGATGCGGGGTTGGCAGCGGTTGGCCGACGTGGTCGTGGTGTCCAGCCTCGCGCTCGCCGGGTGCAGCCTGGCGGTCGCCGTGGCGGCCGGCCTCAGCGAGCGGAGGCGGCCGTTCAGCCTGCTGCGGCTCAGCGGCGCGCCGGTGCGGCTGCTGCGCCGGGTGGTGGCGCTGGAGAGCGTGGTGCCGATGCTGACCGTCGCCGCGGTGGCGGTCGGGATGGGCCTGGTCGCCGCGCACCTGTTCCTGCGCGCGCAGATGCACTACGACCTGCACCTGCCCGGGATCGGGTTCGCCGCCGTGGTGGCCGTCGGGCTGGTCGGCTGCCTGGCCGTCATCGCCGCCACGCTGCCGCTGCTGGAACGCGTCACCGGTCCGCAGACCGCCCGCAGCGAATGACCCGCCAGGTGGGCCGGCCACATGCGAGGGCCCGGCCGGCCCACCGGCGCGGACATCCAACTGTGTGGTTTTGCACAGCCCCTTTTACTGAACGGTAACTTAAACTCCGGCCATGGATGACGCGACGCCGGGACGCCTGCCGGAGCGGGACCGCCCGTGGGTGATGCGCACGTACGCCGGGCACTCCTCCGCCGCGGCCTCCAACGCGCTCTACCGCCGCAACCTGGCGAAGGGGCAGACCGGGCTGTCGGTCGCGTTCGACCTGCCCACCCAGACCGGGTACGACCCCGACCACGAGCTGGCCGCCGGTGAGGTGGGCCGGGTCGGCGTGCCGGTGGCGCACCTCGGCGACATGCGCGCGCTCGTCGACGGCATCCCGCTGGCCGAGATGAACACCTCGATGACCATCAACGCGCCGGCCATGTGGATGCTCGCGCTCTACGGCACGGCCGCCGTCGAGCAGGGCGCCGAGCTGCGCCGCTGCGCCGGCACCACGCAGAACGACATCATCAAGGAGTACCTGTCCCGGGGGACGTACATCTTCCCGCCGGCCGCGTCGCTGCGGCTGACCGCCGACGTCATCGCGTACACGCTGCGGGAGATGCCGCGGTGGAACCCGGTCAACATCTGCTCGTACCACCTCCAGGAGGCCGGCGCGACACCGGTGCAGGAGGTCGGCTTCGCGCTCGCCACCGCCGTCGCCGTGCTGGACACCGTGCGCGACTCCGGCCAGGTGCCGGCCGAGCGGATGGGCGACGTGGTCCAGCGGATCTCCTTCTTCGTCAACGCCGGGGTGCGCTTCGTCGAGGAGATCGCCAAGATGCGCGCGTTCGGCGCGCTCTGGGACGAGATCACCCGCGACCGCTACGGCGTGACGGAGGCGAAGCAGCGCCGGTTCCGCTACGGCGTCCAGGTCAACTCGCTGGGCCTGACCGAGGCGCAGCCGGAGAACAACATCCAGCGGATCGTGCTGGAGATGCTCGGCGTCACGCTGTCCCGCGACGCCCGGGCCCGCGCCGTGCAGCTCCCCGCCTGGAACGAGGCGCTCGGCCTGCCCCGCCCGTGGGACCAGCAGTGGTCGCTGCGCATGCAGCAGGTGCTGGCGTACGAGTCGGACCTGCTCGAGTATCCCGATCTGTTCGACGGCTCGCACGTGATGACCGCGCTGGTCGACGACATCGTGACCGGCGCCCGGGTCGAACTGGACAAGGTGCTGGCGATGGGCGGCGTGGTGACCGCCGTGGAGTCCGGCTACCTCAAGAGCGCGCTGGTCGCCTCGCTGGCCGACCGGCGGCGGCGGATGGAGGCCGGCACCGACGTGGTGATCGGCGTCAACCGGTTCACCGAGACCGAGCCGTCCCCGCTGACCGCGGCCGGCGCCGAGGCGATCGAGCAGGTGGACCCGGCGGTCGAGGCGGCCGCCACGGCCGGCGTACGCGAATGGCGGGCCGGGCGGGACGCGGCGGCCGTCGACGCCGCGCTGGCCCGGCTGCGCGCGGACGCCGCGACCACCGCGAACCTGATGCCGGCGACGCTGGCGTGCGTGGCCGCCGGGGTGACCACGGGGGAGTGGGCCGGCGCGCTGCGCCAGGTGTTCGGCGAGTACCGGGCGCCGACCGGGTTGACCGGCGCGGCCGGGGCCGGTGGCGACGCGAGCCTCGCGGCGGTCCGGGAACGGGTCGCCGCCACCGCGCGTGAGCTGGGCACCGGCCGGCTGCGGCTGCTGGTCGGCAAGCCGGGGCTGGACGGGCACTCCAACGGCGCGGAACAGATCGCGGTACGCGCCCGCGACGCCGGCTTCGAGGTGGTCTACCAGGGCATCCGGCTGACCGCCGGGCAGATCGTGGCCGCCGCGGTGGAGGAGGACGTCGACCTGGTCGGGCTCTCCGTGCTCTCCGGTTCGCACCTGGCCGCCGTGCCGGCGGTGCTGGACGGGCTGCGCGCGGCCGGGCGGGGCGACCTGCCGGTGGTGGTGGGCGGCATCATCCCGCCCGCCGACGCCGAGGCGCTGCGGGCCGCCGGCGTGGCCCGGGTGTTCACGCCGAAGGACTTCGCGCTCACCGGCATCATCGACGAGCTGGTCACCGTCATCCGCGAGCGGATGTAAGGCGGGGCCCCTTCTTAACGCATTCGGTAGAGGCGGGGCCCCTTCTTAACACCTGTCGGCCGGGCGTGGCGGTCAGCGGCCCCGGTAGGTCATGCAGTCGGCCATGTCCATGTCCGGGCCGACCGTGATGGCCGGGGCGTGGCACTCCAGATCGGCATTGTGCTGGCAGTCGGATCGCGAGCAGGCGCCGACCTGGGCGATCGACTGCGCGATCCCGCCGCGCACCGGCATCTCCACGAAGGTGTGGCAGTGCGCGTGATCGCTGCTGCCGATCGTGATGGCGAAGGCGTGGCAGTCGTTCGTGTGGTTGTAGGCGCAGGAGCGAACGGCGCACTCCTGGACCCGGGGCATTTCCATCGACGCGGTCATTCCCGTACCTCCATGGGTTATTGCCCTGATTTTAGAGGTTTTGGGGGTTGATGCGGGTCAGACGCGGAAGCCCGCCGCGCGGGCCGCGGCGCGTTCCCGTCGACGGCCCCGGCGGCGGCGGACCAGCCAGACCGTGAAGACGACCAGGCCGACCGCGAACACCAGCACCAGCACCGGCAGCAGGATCGCCACCACCGACATGATGATGCTCGTCGCGTCCTCGGCGGTGCTCGCCACCGGCGCGCCGAAGCCGGCCGTGGTGGCGTTCACGACCGGTCGGGCGGCGGCCTTGAGCAGATGCACGCCGAGCGCGATGAGCACGCCCACCACCACCGGCACCCACTGGTGGGTGGAGAAGAACGTGTCCGGGTCGCTGACCGTGACCGTCTCCGAGCCCGACCCGGCGCCGAACGCCAGCCCGCCGGCGGTCGGCCGGACCACCGTCTGCACCATGTCGTTGACGTGGTCGACCACCGGCACCTTGTCGGCCACCACCTCGACCGCCAACAGCACGGCGAGGATCAGCAGCACCCAGCCGTTGCCGAGCCACTGCCAGCCGCTCGGCAGCTCGATCAGGTGGGTGTAGCGGGCCAGCAGGCCCATCAGCATCAGCGGGATGTAGGCGTTTAGGCCCGCCGAGGCGGCCAGACCGGAACCGGTGAGAACTTCGAGCACGATCTCAATATGGCACCGGTGCGCCAGTGGCGCTCGTCGGCGCCGGCCGGGGGCTCGGCTACCCTCGTCGGGTGCGGTTGGTCATTGCGAAGTGCTCGGTGGACTATGTCGGACGGCTCTCGGCGCACCTGCCGCCGGCCACCCGGCTGCTCATGGTCAAGGCGGACGGCTCGGTGTCGATCCACGCGGACGACCGGGCCTACAAGCCGTTGAACTGGATGAGCCCGCCGTGCCGGCTGGAGGAGGCGCCCGGCGTGTGGCGGGTGGTCAACAAGGCCGGCGAGGAGCTGCGCATCACGCTGGAGGAGATCTTCCAGGACACCTCGTACGAGCTGGGCCTCGACCCCGGGCTGCGCAAGGACGGCGTGGAGGCGCACCTCCAGGAGCTGCTCGCCGCCAACCCGGGCACGCTCGGCGAGGGCTACACGCTCGTCCGGCGGGAGTACATGACCGCGATCGGCCCGGTCGACCTGCTCTGCCGGGACGCCAACGCCGGCGCGGTCGCGGTCGAGGTGAAGCGGCGCGGCGAGATCGACGGGGTGGAGCAGCTCACCCGCTACCTGGAACTGATGAACCGCGACCCGCTGCTCGCGCCGGTCACCGGCGTGTTCGCCGCGCAGGAGATCAAGCCGCAGGCCCGGGTGCTCGCCACCGACCGCGGCATCCGCTGCGTGGTGGTCGACTACGACAAGCTGCGCGGCATCGAGCGCGACGAGCTGACGCTCTTCTAGCGCTTCCGGCCGTACATCAGCTTGGCGACCTTGACCAGGCGGGCGACGTCGGCCGGGGTGCGCTCGAACGTCATGGCCGGCAGCAGCGAGCGGGCCCGCCGGCGGGTGACCGCCTTGGGGCGGCCGAACTCGCGCAGCCCGTCCTCGCCGTGGATCCGGCCGAAGCCGGACTCGCCGGTGCCGCCGAACGGCAGCGTGGACATGCCGGCGAAGGTCAGCGCCGAGTTCACCGAGGCCATCCCGGAGCGCAGCCGCCGCGCCACGGCCACCGCCCGCGCCCGGCCGAAGACCGAACCCCCGAGCCCGTACGGCAGCGCGTTGGCGCGCTCGACGGCCTCGTCGACGTCGCGGACCCGGTTGACGGTCAGCGTCGGCCCGAACGTCTCCTCGCGGACGGCGGCGGAGTCCTCCGGCACGTCGACCAGCACGGTCGGGTGCACGTACGGCGGCCGAACCGCCTCCGGGCCGCCGAGCACCGCCCGGCCGCCCCGGGCGACCGCGTCGTCGATGTGCCGGCGGATCACGTCGATCTGGGCCGGCATGGTGATCGGGCCGAGGTCGGCGCCGTCGACGCCGACGGTCAGCCGGCCGGCCTTCGCCACCACCTTGTCGACGAACGCGTCGAAGACCTGGTCGACCGCGTAGACCCGCTCGATGCCGATGCAGGTCTGGCCGGCGTTGGTCAGCCCGCCCCAGACGGCAGCCTCGGCGGCGGCGTCCAGGTCGGCGTCCGAGTCGACGATCATGGCGTCCTTGCCGCCGGCCTCCAGCAGCACCGGGGTGAGCGTCTCGGCGCAGGCCGCCATGACCTTCTTCGCGGTGGCGGTGGAGCCGGTGAAGGCCACCTTCGCCACCCCGGAGCGGCACAGCGCCGCGCCGACGTCGCCGAGCCCGTGCACCGCCTGGAACACCGGCTGCTCCGGCACGACCTCGGCGAACCGGTCGACCAGCCACTGGCCCACCGCCGGGGTGTACTCGCTCGGCTTGAACACCACCGCGTTGCCGGCGGCCAGCGCGTACGCGGCGGAGCCGATCGGGGTGAAGACCGGGTAGTTCCACGGGCCGATCACGCCGACCACGCCGTACGGCTGGTATTCCAGGTGGCCGGTGAACTCGGCCAGGATCAGCCGGGAGCGGACCCGCCGGGGCCCGAGCACGCGCCGGGCGTTGCGGGCCGCCCAGTCGACGTGCTCCAGCGCGGTGAGGATCTCCACCACGGCGTCGCCGACCGGCTTGCCGCCCTCGGTGTGCATCAGGTCGGCCAGCTCCTCGATACGCCGGGCGAGCACGCCGCGCCAGCGCTCGAGCCGGTCGCGCCGGCCGGTGAAGCCGAGCCCGGCCCACCAGTCGGCGGCGGCGCGGGCCCGGTCGACGGCGGCGCGTACGTCCGCCTCGGTCGCCACCGGGAGCCGCCCGGCCTCCGCGCCGGTCGCCGGGCTGGTCGACACCAGTCGACCGGCCTCGATGAGCGGGGTTCCGGGGACATGCACTGCGGTCATGGCCGCAGTCTAGACCCGAATATTACTCATCGGTAGGTGGCGCGGGCCCCCTACGCTGCCCGGACCGACGTTCGTCACATCGACGTACGTGATGACCGATCGCGCCCTTCCCGGCCACCCGAACGGCGAACGGGAGATGACCGGCCGGGGTCGCGGTGGTGACCGCGCGGTGGTGGGAGCCACTACGGTGAGATGGCAGGCTGACGCCGCGGGGCGATGTGGGGTGGAGGTCGACTGTCCATGGAGGAGCATCCGGAGCTGATGCCGTTGCTGACGGTGTCGGGCGGGGCGATGCGGGGGCTCAGTTTTCGGATCGGCCGGGGCGTACAGGTGATCGGCCGGGCGCCGACCGCCGACGTCGTGCTCCCCGATCCGCACCTGAGTCGCCGGCACGCCAGCGTCCAGGCCACCCCCGAGGGAGTGGTGCTCACCGACCTCGGCTCAACCAACGGCACCTGGCTCAACGACACCCGGATCACCGGCAGCGTGCCGATCTCCGACGGGGACGTGGTCCGGCTCGGGCGCACCGACCTGCGCCTCTACGACCCCGGCGTGGCCCGGACCGACCCGGTCGGGATGACCTTCGGCGCGCCCCGCCGCGACCAGCGGCCCACGCTGCCGCTGCCGGTCCCGGCACCCCGACAGTCGATCGAGTCACGCGAGGCGCAGCCCGCCGAGGCCCGCTGACCGCACGCACCCACGCACCCACGCACCCACGCGCGCATTCACCGTGCGCGCGGATTCACGGAAAGTGCGGCTATCGCGGCCCGGATAGCCGCACTTTCCGTGAAACAGGGCGCGCGGGCAGGGCGGGGCGGTGTGTGGGGCGCGCACATGGCTTCCGGGCGGGCGGTGTGCCAGCATGCGCTGATGCGGAGCACGCGGCACACGGTCCAGGCCAACGGCATCACCCACGCGGTCCGGGTGGCCGGGCCCCCGGACGGCGTACCGGTGCTGCTGGTGCACGGCAACGTCTCCTCCGCCGCGTTCTGGGAACCGCTGCTGGCGAGGCTGCCGGAGACGCTCCGGGTGGTCGCCCCCGACCTGCGCGGCTACGGCGAGACCGACACCGTGCCGGTCGACGCCACCCGGGGCCTCGGTGACGTCGCCGACGACGTGGCCGCCCTGCTCGACGCCCCGGGGCTGTTCGCCGCCGGCGCCCGACCGGTGGTGGTCGGGCACTCGCTCGGCGGCGGGGTGGCGATGCGGCTGCTGGTCGACCACCCGCAGCGGGTGGCCGGGCTGCTGCTGGAGGCGCCGGTCTCGCCGTACGGCTTCGGCGGCACCCGGGACCTCGACGGCACGCCCACCACGCCTGACTTCGCCGGCACCGGCGCGGGCGGGGCGAACCCGGACTTCGTGGCCCGGCTCGCCGCCGGTGACCGCAGCGCCGACGGCCCCACCAGCCCGCGCAGCGTGCTGCGCACCGCGTACGTGGCCGACCCGGCGTCGCTCGGCGACCACGAGGACCTGCTGCTGGAGAGCATGTTGACCACCGCCACCGGGGACGACAACTACCCGGGCACCGCGCTCGCCTCGGACCACTGGCCGGGCACCGCCGCCGGGCGGCGCGGCGTGCTCAACGCGCTGGCCCCGGCCCACTTCCGGCTCGCCGACGAGCTGGTCGCCGTGCCGGTCAAGCCGCCGGTGACCTGGGTACGCGGCGACGCCGACGTGATCGTCTCGGACACCTCGCTGTTCGACCTGGCGTACCTCGGTCAGCTCGGGATCGTGCCCGGCTGGCCCGGCGCGGACCGGTGCCCGCCGCAGCCGATGGTCGGCCAGACCCGCGCGGTGCTGGACCGGTACGCGGCGGCCGGTGGGACCTACCGGGAGGTGGCGCTGCCCGGCTGCGGGCACAGCCCGCACCTGGAGCGGCCGGCCGAGTTCGTCGCCGAGCTGCTGGCGCTCGCCGGGGTGACCGCGCCCGGGTGAGACGTGGTGCGTGAAATATCCCACCGCGTCTCGACAACGCAGCGTCACGTGGCAGACTCCGGCGCATAACCTTAGCGGCCGTTCATGTCGGCAACGGCGGAGGCAACCGAGGGAGGCCGGTCGTGGCGCGCGAGTTCACCCGGGTGGGCGTGGTGGGTCTGGGCACCATGGGTGCCGGCATCGTCGAGGTGTTCGCCCGCAACGGCGTCGACGTGACCGCGGTGGAGATCTCCGACGCCGCGCTGGAACGCGGCCGGGTCACGCTGACCGGCTCCACCGACCGTGCGGTGGCCAAGGGCAAGCTCGCCGAGGCCGACCGGGACGCGCTGATGGCGCGCGTCGACTTCCGGGTCGGGCTGGACGCGTTGCACGACGTGGACCTGGTGATCGAGGCGGTGCCCGAGCACCTGGACCTCAAGCAGCGGATCTTCGCCGAGCTGGACCGGGTCTGCAAGCCCGACGCCATCCTGGCCACCAACACCTCGTCGCTGAGCGTCACCGAGATCTCGGTCGCCACCACCCGGCCGAACCAGGTCATCGGCATCCACTTCTTCAACCCGGCACCGGTGATGAAGCTGGTCGAGGTGGTCCGCACGGTGGTCACCTCCGCCGAGGTGGTGGCCGACGTGGAGGCGCTCTGCGCCCGGCTCGGCAAGGTCGACGTGACGATCAGCGACCGGGCCGGCTTCATCGCGAACGCGCTGCTGTTCGGCTACCTGAACCACGCGGTCGGCATGTTCGAGGCCCGCTACGCCACCCGCGAGGACATCGACGCCGCCATGAAGCTCGGCTGCGGCCTGCCGATGGGCCCGCTGGCGCTGATGGACCTGATCGGCCTGGACACCGCGTACGAGATCCTCGACACGATGTACCGGCGCGGCGGCCGGGACCGCCGGCACGCCCCGGCCCCGCTGCTCAAGCAGATGGTCACCGCCGGGCTGCTCGGCCGGAAGTCCGGCCGCGGCTTCTACACCTACGAGCGGCCGGGCTCGCCGAAGGTCGTACCCGACGAGCACACGCCGGCGGCGACGGCCGCCGCGCTCGCCGACAGCGCCCGGGTCGTGGCCAAGGTCGGCGTGGTGGGGTCGGGGACCATGGCCACCGGCATCATCGAGGTCTTCGCCAAGGCCGGGTACGAGGTCATCTCGGTGACCCGGGGCGCGGAGAAGTCCGCCACGGTCTGCGAGGCGGTCAAGACCTCGCTCAACAAGGGCGTGGTGCGGGGCAAGCTCGCCGAGACCGACCGGGACGCCGCGCTGGGCCGGATCACCTGGTCCGCCACGCTGGAGCACCTCGCCGACGTCGACCTGGTGGTCGAGGCAGTGGTCGAGGAGTTGAGCGTCAAGAAGGCACTCTTCGCCAGCCTGGACGAGATCTGCAAGCCGGGCGTGGTGCTCGCCACCACCACCTCGTCGCTGCCGGTGATCGACGTGGCGATGGCGACCCAGCGCCCGGCCGACGTGATCGGCCTGCACTTCTTCAACCCGGCGCCGATCATGCCGCTGGTGGAGATCGTGCGGACCATCCGCACCTCCGCCGAGACGTCGGCCACCGCGCGTGCGGTCTGCGCCGCGCTCGGCAAGACCGGCGTGGTCTGCGGCGACCGGTCCGGCTTCATCGTCAACGCGCTGCTCTTCCCCTACCTGAACGACGCGGTGAAGATGCTGGAGGCCAGCTACTCCACCGCCGACGACATCGACCACGCGATGAAGCTCGGCTGCGGTTACCCGATGGGCCCGTTCGAGCTGCTCGACGTGGTCGGCCTGGACGTCTCGCTGGCCATCCAGCGGGAGCTGTACCTCGAACTGCGCGAGCCCGGCTTCGCGCCGGCGCCGCTGCTGGAGCACCTGGTCACCGCCGGCTACCTGGGTCGCAAGAGCGGTCGCGGGTTCCGCGACCACACCAACCGCTGAGCGGGTCAACGGCCCGCGCCGGTGACGGCGTCATGAGGGTGTGACCTTCGAGGAGTACGTCGGCAGCCGGGGCCCGGCCCTGTTGCGCCTGGCCCGGCTGCTGACGGGCGACGCGCACCGCGCCGAGGACCTGACCCAGGACGTGCTGGCCCGCGCGTACGTGCACTGGCGGCGGATCGCCCGGGCCGACCGGCCCGACGTGTACGTGCGCCGGATGCTGGTCAACGCCAACAACTCCTGGTGGCGGCGGCGGTCCAACCGCGAGCTGGCGGTGGACACGTTCGCCGAGCGGCCCGTTCGGGGCGACCTCGACGGCGAGGCGGCCGACCGGGACGAGATGTGGCGGCTGATCCGCGCCCTACCCGACCGCCAGCGCGCCGTGCTCGTGCTGCGCTACTACGAGGACCTGGACGACGCGACGATCGCCCAGATCCTCGACTGCTCCCCGGTCACCGTCCGCACCCACGCGATGCGGGCGCTCGCCCACCTCCGGGAGCGCTGCGGCGTCCCGACGACCAAGGGGAGCCGGCCGTGACCGACCTCGACCAGCGGATCGCGTCGGCGCTGCGGGAGCGCGCCGACGGGGACATCGACACCGACCGCCTGTTGCGCGGTTCCCGCACGCTCGGCCGCCGCCGGCAGACGCGCCGCCGGATCACCGCCGGCACCGCGCTCACCCTGGTCGGCGTGCTCGGTCTGGTCGGTGTGGTGCGGGCGGACGTGGGCGGGCTGGCCGGGCGGATGCCCTGGGCGGCCACCACGCCGGCGGTGGCCCCGCCGCCGGTGCCGCCGCTCGCCGACGGGGTGCCCGGGGCCCGTGAGCGTCCCGACCTCATCGGCAGCGATCCGCAGGTGCTGCACCTGGGCCTGGACAGCAGCCGAGCCCGCTACCTGGGCTGGTCCGTCTACAGCTCCAACCAGGTCGAGTCGATCCGGTTCAGCGTCGGTGGTGGCCAATCGGTGCTGCTGGAGGTGAGCCACGAGGCGCGGACCCTCGACGACGCCCCGATCGAGGGTTTCCCGGTGCAGGCGGTCATCGGCCGGATGACCTTCGACGGTGGCGTGCTGCGCGTCGCCGGCACCACCGGCGGTCTGGTCAAGTCGTGGCAGCCCGCCCCCGGTCTCTACGCCCGGGCGGCCACGCTCGGCGGTGACCTGCCCGCCCTGGAACGGGCCGCCGGCGTGGTGCGCTGGGACGAGGCGCGGCGGTGCGCCGCTCCGGTGCGGCTGACCACGCTGCCGGCGAACGCGGCGGTGACGGGATGCTCGGTGGACGTGGCCGGCTTCCCGAAGGGCTTCACGGCCCAGCTCACCGTCTCCCGGAAGCCCTCCTCGGTCATGTGGACACGGCTGATCTACGGGGCGCAGATGGCGGAGGACACGGGCCGGAGCAGCAACCGCGACCTGGGCGGCCGGCCCGGCTACCGCTACCCCGACGGCACGCGGTTGGAACTGCTCGGCATCCCCAGAGGTCGGTTGACGGTCGACTTCGCCTGGCCTTTCCCGGGCGACCGGCCCGCGAGCCAGGTGGACTTCACCGAGGCCGAGGCGGCGACCGTGCTGGCCGGTGCACAGGTGGCGAAGGACCTTTCCCGCCCGCAGAGCTGGCCCTGACCTGCCGTGCCACCCGTCCCACCGCGAATGCCCGAGCGGGGCTCGCGGGCCACGGGCCGTACGCTTGGTGATCGTGAGCCCCCGTCGCAACCGGCCCCGCCGGGACGAGACCATCGGCCTGGACGCCGACCGCGCCCGGCACGGCGTGCCGACCGTGCAGCAGTGGCGCGACGGCGACTGGCAGGTGCGTGGGATCAGCGGCGGCGCGTCCGCCAAGACGTACCGCTGTCCCGGTTGTGACCAGGAGATCCGTCCGGGCGTGGCGCACCTGGTGGCCTGGCCGGCCGACGACCGGGGTGACCTGACCGACCGCCGGCACTGGCACAGCGGCTGCTGGCGGGCCCGGGACCGGCGCGGCCCCAACCTCCAGCGCGGTCGTGGCGCCCCCCGGCACGGCTGAGCGATCTGGATCACCCGGTTCCCGCCCCGGCGGGCGGCGGGGCCGGTGGCGCGGGACACTGGCACGGTGAGCACTCCGATTCGCGCGTCGTCGATCCTGCCCGGCCGCCGGGAGGACATCGAGCTGCACACCGCCGACGGGCTGACGCTGGTCGGCGAACTGGCCCGGCCGGTGGAGCGCGAGCCGGTCGGCACGCTGGTCTGCCTGCACCCGCTGCCCACCCACGGCGGGATGATGGACAGCCACGTGTTCCGCAAGGCCGCCTGGCGGCTGCCCGCGCTGGCCGACCTGGCCGTGCTCCGGTTCAACACCCGAGGCACCAGCAGCGTCCGTGGCACCAGCGAGGGGGCGTTCGACAACGCGGTCGGCGAGCGGTTCGACGTGGCCGCCGCGATCGAGTACGCCGAGTTCCACGAGCTGCCGAACATCTGGCTGGTGGGCTGGTCGTTCGGCACCGACCTGGCGCTGAAGTACGGCTGCGACCCGGCGGTCGCCGGCGCGATCCTGCTCTCCCCGCCGCTACGGTTCTCCGCGCCGGAGGATCTCGCGGTCTGGGCCGAGTCGGGTCGACCGCTGACCGCCCTGGTGCCGGAGTTCGACGACTACCTGCGCCCGGAGGAGGCCCGGCAGCGGTTCGCCGCCGTGCCGCAGGCCGAGGTGGTCGGCGTGGACGGCGCCAAGCACCTCTGGGTCGGCGACGCGGAGAAGGTGCTCGACGAGATCGTCCGGCGCGTCGCCCCGGCCGTGCCGCTGCCGCTGCCGACGAGCTGGGACGGCCCGATGGAGACCGGCGACGTCAGCGCGTACGCGGACCGCACGGTGGCCGCGTTCGCCGACACCCCGGTCCCCGGCCCGGCGCAGCGGCGCGCCGAGTAGCGCGTCAGCGCGCGTCCTGGCGGGGCAGCACCACCTCGCGCAGGATCAGCTGCAACGCGGCGACGGTCGGGATCGCGATCAACGCGCCCACCACGCCCAGCAGCGACACCCCGAGCAGCGCCCCGAGCAGCGCGGCCACCTCGTTGACCGCCACCGCCCGCCGCATGATCTTGGGGTAGAGCAGGTAGTTCTCCAGCTGTTGATAGACCACGAAGAACACCAGGCAGGCGATGCCCACCGGCAGGTCGGTGGCGAGGCCGACCACTGTCACCACCACCGCGCCCAGCGTCGCCCCGATCTGCGGGATCAGGTCGGTCACCGCGACCACCACCGCCAGCGCGAACGGGTACGGCAGGCCGACCACCAGCGCGAACACGAACGTGGTCGCGCCGGCCAGCACCGCGATGGCCAACGCGCCGACCATGTACGCGCCCACCCGGGTCAGGATCTCGTCGCCGATCAGCCGGACCCGCTCCCGGCGGGAGCGCGGCACCAACGCGTACCCGAGATCGCGCAGCCGGTCGAAGTAGGCCAGGAAGTAGATGGTCAGCACCAGCACGGTCAGCACCCGGAAGACCGTGCCGAAGATCAGTTGCGCCCCGCCCAGCACGCCGCCGAGCGCCCGGCCGATCGTGCCGGCGTCCGCCGCCGACCGGACCCGCTCCATCACGTCGTACCGGACCACGAGATCGTTGACCGTGGGGTTGCGGCGTAGCTCCTCGACGTACCCGGGCAGTTGCTGGACGAACTGCCCGGACTGGGTCACCACCGGTGGCACCAGCGCCAGCAGCCCGCCGACGATCAGCAGGACCACGGTCAACGCCACCGCTGCCACGGCCAGCCCGTGCGGCACCCCCCACCCTTGCAGCCGGACCACCGCCGGGTGCAGGCCGACCGCCAGGAACAGCGCGATCACCACCAGCACCAGGATGCCGGCCGCGTTCCGCACACCCAGGAAGACCGCGTACGCCAGCAGCACGCCGAGCGCGCCGGTGAAACCGACCAGGAAGCTGTTGCGCCGCAGTGGTCGCCCGGGCACACCGAACCGCCCCGACGGCTCGAACTCGCCGGGCTCGATCGCGGTGGCGTCGGCGCCTGTGCTTCCGCTCGGGGTTACCGGGCCGAGTCCGTCGCAGGTGCGGGGGGTTCCGCCGGAACCCGGAGGCCGGGCGGGAAGGGTGTCCTTCGGGGCGGCCTCGTTCGACGGTGTCGGCGCGTGGTCCGGGTCGGTCGGCCCCGGCTCCTTGCGCAGCGCCTCGAACGGCTCGTCGTCCTCCGGGGCGGCGGATTCGTCTGACACCCGCACCTCCCCCCACTCCCCGTCAGCCCCGACCGGCGCGTCGGAGCGCTTGTGAGCGGCCCGCGTGTCGCCCAGGCCGCAGCCCTCTCCCCGCAGGCTAGTGGCCCCCCTCAGCCCCGACCATCCCTCCGCCCCCCTCACCCCCTCCGCCCAGCGCAGTTGATCATGAAGTTGACGGCGAAGAAAGCGCTCTCCGAACCGGTCAACTTCATGATCACCGCACGGTCGGCCCCGCCCTGGCGGGTGATCAAGGGGTTTGCGTCATTGCGGAGATCGACTGTGACGCGAATTCCTTGATCAATCCGAAGGAGGGTTGGGGAGCTGAGGGGGAGGGGGTGGCGGGGTGCGGCGGGTCAGTCCTTGTCGACGGTTACCGCGCTGGGCTTGGCGCTGCGCTCGTCGGTGGTGGGCTTGGTCGGGCGCTTGCCGTTCTCGCCCGTGCTGGTGATCTTCGTGGGGGTGGCGCCCCGGCCGCCCTCGCCCGGTACGGCGGCCACTGTGGGCTCCCCGTCGACGCCCGCGCCGGCGGCCGAGTCCATCGTGGTCACCGGCTCGGCGACCGGCTTCGCCTGCCCGGCCTCCGCCGGCTCGCCGGTCGACCGGTTCCCGCCCCGCTCCGGGCCGGTGCCGTTGGCCGTCACCGCGGCGGTGCCCTTCGCCGCGCCGCCGCCCACCAGGGCGCCGCCGCCCACTGGTGCGCCGTCACCCGCCGGGCGGCCGCCGGTGGTGGTGGCGGCGAGGTCAGCCGGGTCGATCGGAGTGGCGGAGATGCCGGCCGAGTCGGCGTCCCGACGCAGCTCCGTGAGCCGGTGCTGGAGGTCGTCGGACTCCTGCCGGGACTTCCACGTCTCGGTGCGCAGATCGGCCAGCTCCTGCTGCGCCGTGGCGATCTCCAGCATCACGTGGGCGAGCTGCTGCCGGCCCGCGGCCACCTCCTGCTGGGTGGCGGCGAGGTGCTGCTGGGTGGTGGCCAGGTGCTGCTGGGTGGTGGCCGCGTACTCCTCGAACTGGCGACGCGAGGCCGCCACGTGCTCGTCGGCCCGGCGGCGCTGCTCGGTGGCGTCCGCCTCGGCCCGGCGCAGCAGCTCGGCGGCCTCCAGCTCGGCCTGCTGCCGCATGGTGAGCGCGTCGGACTCGGCGGCCTGCCGGATGCTCCCGGCGTTGCGCTCGATCTCGTCGCGCCGGGCGGCGTACGCCTGCTCCAGCTCCTCGTGCCGGGCGGTGTGCTGCTTGTCCAGCTCGTCGCGGCGCTTGGCGAACTCCTGCTCGGCGGCGGCGCGGCGCTGGGCCAGCTCCTTCTCCGCCTTCTCCCGCTGCCCGGCGACCTCCTTCTCCACCCCGGCCCGCCAGGCGCCCAGCTCCTGCTGGGTCTGCGCGCGGGACTGCTGCACGTACGCCTCGGTCTCGGTGCGCATCCGCTGCACGTACGCCTCGACCTCGGCGCGGTTGCGCTTGCCGGCCTCGGTGGCCTCGGTGGTGAGCCGGGCGGCCTCGGTGCGGGCCCGGCCGCGGGTGGCCTTGGCGGCCTCCTCCGCGTCGTCGACGATCTTCTTGGCCTCGGCGAGCGCCTTGGCGTGGGTCGCCCGGCCCGCCTCCGCAGCGGCGTCGGTGAGCCGCTTGGCCTCCTGCTGACCCTTGGCGTGCACCTCCTTGGCCGCCTCGCGAAGCTGGTTGGCCTCCTGCTGCGCCTTGGCCAGCGCCTCCTTGGCCGACTCGCGCAGCCGGGCCGCCTCCTGCTGGGCCCGGGCGTGGATCTCCTTGGCGGTGTCCCGGAGCTGGGTGGCCTCCTGCTGGGCCTTGGCCAGCGCGTCCTGCGCGGTCCGGCGCAGCTTCTCGGCCTCGTCCCGGGCGGCCGTCCGCAGCTTGTCCGACTCGTCCTTGGCAGTGGTCCGCAGCTTCGCCGACTCGTCGCGGGCGGCCCGCAGCGTGGCCTCCGCCTCGGCCTTGCGGGCGGCGGTGTGCCGCTCCTCCTCGGCCCGGCGCGCGGCGAGCGCGATCTCGAAGTCCTTGAGCGCCTGCGCGGCCTGCTCCCGGGCCTCCTCGACGATGTGCTCGGCGGCGGCCCGGCGAGCCTCGATCTCCTCGTTCGCGGCGGCGAGGATGTCGTCGGCCTGCTCCTCGGCCATGGTGAGGATCTGCTCGACCCGGGGACCGAGGTGCCGGAACGAGGCCCGGTCCACGACGCCCACCTGCTTGCGCACCTGGGCGAGGTCGCGTTGGAGCACCTCGACCTGACCCGCGAGCTTGTGGATCTGGGTGTACGCCTGTTCCCGCTCGGTGGTCAGCGCCGCGATCTCGTGTTCCGCGCGGGCGACGTAGCGGTCGACCTGTCGTTTCTCGTATCCCCGCAGCGCGGACTCGAAGCTGGGCTCCGTGGTCACGTCCCCGCCGAGCGCGAACAGTTCCTCGCCGTGCGACATGCCCCCATCCTCACACGCATCCGCCCCTGCGGGGGCGATACGGACGCCCCTTCTGGGACCTACTTCACCCTCGTGGCGAAACGGGCCGGGAAAAGCATGACGGCGCGGGGCGGCACCGGTCACCCGGTGTCACCCCGCGCCGTGGCTCATGCCCCGTCAGCGGGTGGTGGCTCAGCCGGCCGACTCGGCCGTGACCTTCTGCCCGGAGGTGTCGGACTTCGGCGCCTCGGCCGCCGTGTTGCCGCCCGCCGGCACGCCCGGCACGATGCCGGCCAGGCCGGAGAGCATCTGCCCGAGCTGCGAGGTGACCGCATCCTTCTGGCGGGTCAGGTCCTCGACCTCGCGGCGGGCCGCCTGCGTGGTCAGCTCGGCCTCGGTGCGGGCCTCGTTGAGCACCCGCTGCGCCTCGGCCCGTGCCTCGCTCAGCGTCTTGTCGGCCAGCGCCTTGGCCTTGTCGACCGTGTCGTTGGCGGTGCGCTCGGACTCGACCCGGCGCGCCTCGGCCCGCTGCTCGATCTCCTTGGCCCGCTCCTGCGCGGCCCGGGCCCGCTGCTCGGCCTCGTTGACCATCTTCTGGGTCTGCGTGACCTGGGCGGCGTGCCGCGCCGACTCCTCGCGCTCGGACTTCTCGCGCCGCTCGGCGAGCTGGAGCTCCAGGGCCTGGAGGTCCTTGTCGCGCTTGTCGCGCGCGTCGGTGAGCAGCTTGGTCGCCTCGGCCCGCTTCTCCTCGGCCTCGCGGGCGGCCTTGGCCCGCTGCTGGGTGATCTCCCGCTCGGCGGTGGCGCGCAGCGTGGCGACCTCCCGCTCGACCGTCGACTTCAGCTCGGCCACCTCATGCGCGGTGACCGTACGCAGCTGCTTGGTCTCCCGGTCGGCGTCGGCGCGCAGCGTGTCCGCCTCGCGGCGGGCCTGCACCCGGACCTCGGCGGCCTCCCGCTCGGCGGCGGTGCGGACGGTGCCGGCCTCCCGCTCGGCGGTGGCCTTCATGGCGGCCGCCTCGGCGCGCGCCTTGTCGGTGATCTCCCGCGCCTCCAGCCG
Organism: Micromonospora sp. NPDC018662; assembly: GCF_044391475.1. NCBI lineage: Bacteria > Bacillati > Actinomycetota > Actinomycetes > Micromonosporales > Micromonosporaceae > Micromonospora > Micromonospora sp. NPDC018662. Next base: position 23,008 of record NZ_JBISAC010000002.1, on the reverse strand, counting down.
GGCGGCGGAGAGGATGCCCTCCGACTCGCGCTTGGCCTCGTTGCGGTGGTCGTTGGCCTGCTCCTCGGCCAGCCGGAGGATCTGCTCGACGCGGGTGCCCAGGCCGGAGAGGGTCGGCCGGCTGTTCTCCTCGAGCTGCTTGTTGGTCTCGGTGAGCTTCTGCTCGAGCGCGCCCTGGCGCTGCTCGGCCTGCCGGAGCCGGCGCTGGGCGTCGTTCATCCGCTGCTCGGCCTCGGCGCGGGCCTGCTCGGACTGGCTCAGTGCGGCGCTCAGCCGGCCGATGAAGTCGTCGACCTGGTTGGTGTTGTATCCGCGCAGGCCAACAGTGAAATCGGGCTGTGAGTTCGCGTTATCGAAGAACGCAAGAGGGGAGGACTGCTGCTGGGGCATTGGGACATACTCGCAGACGCCCCAGGGTGGTTCGCAAGAGTGGTCGGCAGCTTTCGCGTCCTCTTTACATGGTCAACTTCTGCCGGCGACGGAGCCGGACCAATCGGCGATCTTGGCAGGTCCCGGGCCGGGCGGCGGTGCGGGACGGTGGCGGGAAAGGGCCGCGGACGGGTGCCCGCGGCCCTTTGTGTTCACGGCTGACTTCATGACTGTCTCGGCGACAGTCGAATGGCGTCCCGGTCCGCCGGAAAGGCAATCCGGCGTCACCGTACGGTCAGTGCCCGCGGAACCGGTTGATCGCGCTTTCGTGGCGGGACCGCAGCTCGGTGTCCCGGACGCCGAGCCCGTCGGTGGGCGCCAGGCACCGCACGCCGACCTTGCCCTGGTGCGCGTTGCGGTGCACCTCGTACGCGGCCTGACCGGTCTGCTCCAGCGGGTACGTCTTCGACACCGTCGGGTGCACCTTGCCGAGCGCGACGAGCCGGTTGGCCTGCCATGCCTCGTGGTAGTTGGCGAAGTGGCTGCCGACGATGCGCTTGAGGTGCATCCACAGGTAGCGGTTGTCGTACTGGTGCAGGAAGCCGCTGGTGGAGGCGCAGGTGACGATCGTGCCGCCCTTCTTGGCGACGTAGACGCTGGCGCCGAACGTCTCCCGGCCCGGGTGCTCGAAGACGATGTCCGGGTCCTCGCCGCCGGTCAGCTCGCGGATCCGCTCGCCGAACCGGCGCCACTCGTCCTGGTCCTGCGTGTCCTCGTCGGACCAGAACCGGAAGCCCTCGGCGGTGCGGTCGATGACCAGCTCGGCGCCCATCTTCCGGCACAGCTCGGCCTTCTCCGGCGAGGAGACCACGCAGACCGGGATGGCGCCGCCGCCCAGCGCCATCTGCGTCGCGTAGCCGCCCAGACCGCCGCTGGCGCCCCAGATCAGCACCACGTCGCCCTGCTTCATGTTCGCGCCGTGGTGCGAGACGAGCTGCCGGTAGGCGGTGGAGTTGACCAGCCCCGGGCTGGCCGCCTCCTCCCAGCTCAGGTGGCGCGGCTTCGGCATCAGCTGGTTGGCCTTGACCACGCACAGCTCGGCCAGGCCGCCGAAGTTGGTCTCGAAGCCCCAGATCCGCTGCTGCGGGTCGAGCATGGTGTCGTCGTGGCCGGCGGCGTCCTCCAGCTCGACCGACAGGCAGTGCGCGACCACCTCGTCGCCGGTCTTCCACCGGGTCACGCCGGGTCCGGTCCGCAGCACCACGCCGGCCGCGTCCGAGCCGACCACGTGGTACGGCAGGTCGTGGCGGCGGGTCAGCTCGGAGAGCCGGCCGTACCGCTGGAGGAACTTGAACGTGGGCAGCGGCTCGAAGATGCTGGTCCACACCGTGTTGTAGTTGATCGCGCTGGCCATGACCGCGACCAGCGCCTCGCCCGGCCCCAGTTCGGGGGTGGGCACCTCCTGGACGTGCAGCGCCTTGCGCGGGTCCTTGTCGCGGGTGGCCATGCCCTCGAACATCCGGGTCTCCTCGGCCCGGACCACCACGCCCCGGTAGCTCTCCGGCACCGGCAGGCCGGCGAGGCCGGCGAGGTCCCGTTCCGGCCGCGCCGAGCCCTCCGTCGCCATGATCGCTTCAAGGATGTCCTGCACGGTGACCTCCCGTTCGTCAGCACCCGCACCGGGGCAGGGGTGCTGCCATCGTCGGCGCCGGTGCGACGGGACCGCCATGTCGGCAATCGACACATCCGGCACCGGTCGCGCTCCTGTGGGCCGGGACGTTACTGAACGGTAGCTAGGGTCGGAAGGTGTGTGTGAAAAACTGCATCGGCCGATGCGTGGAGATGTCCGTGGGAACGCGCAACCGCGCATGGCCGCGCGTGTTCCCACTGGTTAGGAAGGGCCCCCTGTTAACAGACGGGTGTTAAAAGGGGGCCCCTCCTTACCCGCTCAGGCGGGTTGGACCAGCTCGATCAGCACGCCGCCGGCGTCCTTCGGGTGCACGAAGTTGACCCGTGAGTCCGACGTCCCGCGTCGGGGCGCCTCGTACAGCAGTCGGACGCCGCGCTCGCGCAGCGCCGCGCAGGCCGCGTCGATGTCCGCCACGGTGTACGCGACCTGCTGGATGCCCGGTCCGCGCTTGTCCAGGAACTTGCCGATGGTCGAGTCGGGCGAGAGCGGGGCGAGCAACTGCACCATGCCGCCGGAGGCGTCCGGCCCGACCGCCAGCATCGCCTCGCGTACGCCCTGCTCGTCGTTCGTCTCGGTGTGCACGCAGCGCATGCCGAAGGTGCGCTGGTAGAAGTCGATCGCGGCGTCCAGGTCCGCGACGGCGATCCCGACGTGGTCGATGCGGCGCAGGCCGATGTCTGTGACAAACTCGGCAGCGGGCTCGACGGAGGAGTTCTCAGCCATGGCGCTAGTCTGACCGAACAATCGTTAAGGCGTACAGGTCGGCACCCCCTCGGAGGCAGGCATGGCTTCGGTGATCGTCAGCGGCGCGCGTACCCCGATGGGGCGCCTGCTGGGCAACCTCAAGGACCTCCCCGCGACCAGGCTCGGTGGGATCGCGATCAAGGCGGCCCTGGAGCGCGCCGGCGTCGCCCCCGACCAGGTGCAGTACGTGATCATGGGACAGGTGCTCCAGGCCGGCGCCGGCCAGATCCCGGCCCGCCAGGCGGCGGTCGAGGCCGGCATCCCGATGTCCACCCCGGCGCTGACCATCAACAAGGTCTGCCTCTCCGGCCTGGACGCCATCGCGCTGGCCGACCAGCTCATCCGGGCCGGCGAGTTCGACGTCGTGGTGGCCGGCGGCATGGAGTCGATGACCAACGCCCCGCACCTGCTGCTCGGGCAGCGCGCCGGCTACAAGTACGGCGACGTGACGGTCAAGGACCACATGGCGCTCGACGGTCTCACCGACGCCTGGGACTGCTGCTCGATGGGCGAGTCCACCGAGCGGCACGGCGCGAAGCACGGCATCACCCGCGCCGAGCAGGACGCCTTCGCCGCCGCCAGCCACCAGCGCGCCGCCGCCGCCCAGAAGAACGGTCACTTCGCCGAGGAGATCACCCCGGTGATCATCCCGCAGCGCAAGGGCGACCCGCTGGTGGTCAGCGAGGACGAGGGCATCCGGCCGGACACCACCGCCGAGTCGCTGGGCCGGCTGCGTCCCGCCTTCGCCAAGGACGGCACCATCACCGCCGGCAGCGCCTCGCCGATCTCCGACGGCGCCGCCGCGGTGGTCGTGATGAGCAAGGCCAAGGCGACCGAGCTGGGGCTCACCTGGCTGGCCGAGATCGGCGCGCACGGCAACGTGGCCGGGCCGGACAACTCGCTGCACTCGCAGCCGTCCAACGCCATCAACCACGCGTTGCGCAAGGGCGGCCTGAGCCTCGACGACCTCGACCTCATCGAGATCAACGAGGCGTTCGCCGCGGTCGGCATCCAGTCCACCCGTGACCTCGGGATCAGCGCGGACAAGGTCAACGTCAACGGCGGCGCGATCGCGCTCGGCCACCCGATCGGCATGTCCGGCGCCCGGCTAGTGCTCACGCTGGCGCTGGAACTGAAGCGGCGCGGCGGCGGCACCGGCGCGGCGGCGCTCTGCGGCGGCGGTGGCCAGGGCGACGCGCTGATCATCCACGTGCCGACGGGCGGCGAGTCCCACGCGTGAGTGACGTGACCATCCCGGCCCCCGGTCCGGTGCGCCGCAGCCGTGACGTACCCCTGCTGGTCGAGCGGGCCCGCGCGGGCGACCCCCGCGCGGTGGCCCGGCTGATCACCCTGGTCGAGTCCGGCGACGAGGTGCTGCCGCAGGTGGCGGCCGCCCTCGCGCCGTACGCCGGGCACGCCCAGGTGGTCGGCCTGACCGGTTCGCCGGGCGTGGGCAAGTCGACCACCACGAACGAGCTGGTACGGGCGCTTCGGGCGCGCGGTCACCGGGTCGGGGTGCTGGCGATCGACCCGTCCAGCCCGTTCACCGGTGGGGCGATCCTCGGCGACCGGGTCCGGATGCAGGACCACGCCACCGACCCCGGCGTCTACATCCGCTCCATGTCCAGCCGGGGCCACCTCGGCGGGCTCTCCGCGGCGACCCCCCAGGCGGTGCGCGTGCTGGAGGGCGCCGGCTGCGACGTGGTGCTGGTCGAGACCGTGGGCGTCGGGCAGGCCGAGGTGGAGGTGGCCTCGCTGGCGGACACCACGCTGGTGCTGCTCGCGCCGGGCATGGGCGACGCGATCCAGGCGGTGAAGGCCGGCATCCTGGAGATCGCCGACGTCTTCGTGGTCAACAAGGCCGACCGGGACGGCGCCGACGCCACGGTCCGCGACATCCAGGGCATGATCGCGCTGGGCGAGCGCGGGCCGGGGGAGTGGCGACCGCAGGTGGTGCGCGCGATCGCGTCCCGTGCCGAGGGCATCGACGACATCGCCGCCGCGATCGACAAGCACCGCGACTGGCTGGAGCGCCACGACGAGCTGCGCCGCCGCCGGGAGGCGCGGGCCGCCGCCGAGATCGAGGCCATCGCGCTGGGCGCGCTCCGCGCCCGCATCGGCTCCCTGCGCGACGGTACGCAGCTCCCGGCGCTGGCCGCCAAGGTCGCCAAGGGCACCCTGGACCCCTACGCCGCCGCGGACGAGTTGCTCACCCAGCTCGCCACCTGACCCCCTTCCCCCTTCCCCCTCGTCGATCTTGCGGTTGCTGCCCCGGCAAAGGCGACACAAGGGGCATTCGCCGGGCACAAAGTCCATGATCGACGGTGGTGTCGGGCGGGGGCGTGGCCGGGTCGGCGTGGCTTGTACGCTCCCGGGGTCGGTTGGAGCGAGGGTGGGGGAAAGCGTGGAGCACGAGGCTACGCAGGAGCTGTCGATCACGCCGGCGGCGACGGCAGGCGGGACGACGCACGTCGCCGACGAGGTGGTGGAGAAGATCGCGGTGGCCGCCGCGAAGTCCGTGCCCGGCGTGGCCGAACTGGGCGGCGACGTGGCCCGGTTCTTCAACGCCGTGCTGGACCGGGTCGGGCTGGACCAGGTCGGCGACGCCCGGCGCGGCTGCTCGGCCCACGTCACCGACGGCGCGGCGGTGGTCAACCTGGTCATCGTGATCGACGGCGGTCACCCGGTGCCGCAGGTCACCGACGGCGTACGGGCCGCGGTCACCTCCGCGGTCGAGGCCTACGGGCTGCGTGTCGACGAGATCAACATCCGGGTGGACGACGTGGCGATCGGTGAGCCGGGCACGCCGCTCGGCTGATTCCGCACGCCTGGCGACGCCCGAGCCGGCTGCCCACCGTCATCCCGAGCGCCCCCAGACACCCACGCCGTTCCACCCGCGCCCCATCTGGACCGTCAGTGGAACGCCATGGGTGCGTCAGGGCGCCGCAGACACCCATGGCGTTCCAGTGACGCCCCACCCAGGCCGCGGGTGGAACGGCGTGGGTGTATCGGCGCGCTGGTGGGCCTAGTGACGCGCGGGAGCGAGGCGGTGGGGTCTGAGCGGTCTGCGCCCTCAGCTCGGCGGCGCCCAGCCCGACGATGACCATCGCCGGGCTCGATGCTCCGGACGACGTCGGAGCTGGCCGGCCCGGTCAGGCGTCCGGTGGGCGGATCAGCTCGACCTCGTCGCCGGGCAGCAGCGCCACGTCGCCGCTCGGGCCGTGGACCTCCAGAACCGGTACGCCCTCGTCGAGCTGCAACGTCCGGCGCTCGTTCCCGGTCGGCATCCGGGCGACGACCGAACTGCCGGGATCGAGCTCGACCCGCCGTCGCCGAGGCGCTTCCCGGACCCGGGTGCCGAACGGTCCGCTGGTGGTGACCAGTCATCACCCCAGTACTCGACCCGTTGGTGGGCGCCTGCCGACTGAGTTGCCCTGGTGCCGTGCTGCGGAATGACGCTGCGGGGCGGGTGGGCGGTCCCGCCCTTCCAGTGCTCCGACGCGAGAGGCGAGCGCGATGCCGGAACGGTTCGTCGTCCATCTGCCCGTGGTGGCCGGCGACCTGGCCGGCCCGGTACGCCTGGCCCGGGTGATCGCCCGCTGGTCAAGGATGCTCGCCTCGGCCGACCCCGGCGAGACGACCGTGTCGGCCGGGGACGAGCAGGGCGTACGCCATCGGGTCTTCGGTGACCTGCGGATGGTCGGCGGCCGGCGCTGCCTGCTCCGGGTCGACCACGACGGGCCGTGCGCCCGGCGGGTTACCGGTCGGTACGCCCGTCCTTAGCGATCGTTCAGTCCGGCGTTCTACACTCGGTGTCCGGACCAGGACCCGAGGAGGAGCTCCGCGCATGGACGCTGACGAGATCGCCGCCGGCCGGGCCCGCTGGCAGGCCCGCTACGACGCCGCCCGCAAGCGCGACGCGGACTTCACCACGCTCTCCGGCCTGCCGGTCGACCCGGTGTACGGCCCACCGGAGGGCACCGCCTACCCGGGCTTCGAGCGGATCGGCTGGCCGGGCGAGTTCCCGTACACCCGGGGGTTGCACCCGACCGGCTACCGCGGGCGGGCCTGGACCATCCGGCAGTTCGCCGGCTTCGGCAACGCCAAGCAGACCAACGAGCGCTACAAGATGATCCTCGGCGCGGGCGGCGGCGGGCTCTCCGTCGCGTTCGACATGCCCACGCTGATGGGCCGCGACTCCGACGATCCGCAGTCGCTCGGCGAGGTCGGCCACTGCGGCGTCGCGATCGACTCGGCCGCCGACATGGAGACGCTCTTCGACGGCATCGACCTGGCCGGCGTCACCACCTCGATGACCATCTCCGGGCCGGCCGTGCCGGTGTTCTGCATGTACCTGGTCGCCGCCGAGCGCCAGGGCGCCGACCTGTCCACGCTGGACGGCACGCTCCAGACGGACATCTTCAAGGAGTACATCGCGCAGAAGGAGTGGCTCTTCGACCCCGAGCCGCACCTGCGGCTGATCGGCGACCTGATGGAATACTGCGCGGCGGAGATCCCGCGTTACAAGCCGCTCTCGGTCTCCGGCTACCACATCCGCGAGGCCGGCTCGACCGCCGCGCAGGAGTTGGCGTACACGCTGGCCGACGGGTTCGGCTACGTCGAGCTGGGCCTGTCGCGCGGGCTGGACGTCAACGTCTTCGCGCCCGGCCTGAGCTTCTTCTTCGACTCCCACCTGGACTTCTTCGAGGAGATCGCCAAGTTCCGCGCCGCCCGCCGGATCTGGGCCCGCTGGCTGCGCGACGTGTACGGCGCCACCAGCGAGAAGGCGCAGTGGCTGCGGTTCCACACGCAGACCGCCGGGGTGTCGCTGACCGCCCAGCAGCCGGTCAACAACGTGGTACGCACCGCGGTGGAGGCGCTGGCGGCGGTACTCGGCGGCACCAACTCGCTGCACACCAACGCGCTGGACGAGACGCTGGCCCTGCCCACCGACGAGTCGGCCGAGATCGCCCTGCGGACGCAGCAGGTGCTGATGGAGGAGACCGGCGTGACCAACGTGGCCGACCCGCTCGGCGGCGCCTGGTACGTCGAGGCGCTCACCGACCGGATCGAGGCCGAGGCGGAGGAGATCTTCGCCCGGATCCGGCAGCTCGGCGGCGACGGCCCGCACCAGATCGGCCCGATGACCTCGGGCATCCTGCGCGGCATCGAGGACGGCTGGTTCACCGGGCACATCGCCGAGTCGGCGTTCGTCTACCAGCAGGCGCTGGAGAAGGGCGAGAAGAAGATCGTCGGCGTCAACTGCCACACCGGCACGGTCGCCAAGGAGCTGGAGATCCTGCGCATCTCGCACGAGGTGGAGCTGGAGCAGCGCCGGGTGCTGGCCGAGCGCAAGTCGGTCCGCGACGACGCCGCGGTCACCGCCGCCGTCCGCCGGATGGTGGCGGCCAGCCGGACCGGCGAGAACATGATCCCGGCGATGCTGGACGCGGTCCGCGCCGAGGCCACCCTGGGCGAGATCTGCGACGCGCTGCGCGCCGAGTGGGGCGTCTACCGGGAGCCCGCCCGCTTCTAGCGGTTAGGAGGGGGCCCCGCTTAACAGACGGGTGTTAAGCGGGGCCCCCTCCTTGCGCCTCTGAGCAGGGGTGAGAGTCGCAACGTCGCCATTGCGGGTGAGCCGAGTTCCGGGCCGCACGTGCGAGACTAGACAACCATGAGCGACCCACGGATCACCTCGTCGATCTTCACCCGCGGCGCGGTCGACCTCAGCGCGCTGCGCACCCCCGCACCGGCCGACACCTCTCCCGCCACACCGTCCCAGGGCGGCCCGCCCGCCGGGCTGCCCAGCAGCCCCGCCGGCTCGGCCGCCGTGATCGACGTGACCGAGGCGAACATCCAGTCCGAGGTGCTCGAACGCTCGCTCTCCACACCGGTCGTGGTCTTCTTCGGGGCCGCCGGCTATCCGGAGAGCGACCAGTTCGCCCCGGTGCTGGAGCGGCTGGCCGCCGAGGGCGCCGGCGCGTGGCTCCTGGCCCGGGTCGACGTGCAGCAGCAGCCCCGGCTCGCGCAGATGTTCCAACTCCAGGCGCTGCCCACCACCTACGCCATCGTCGGCGGTCGACCGGTCGACGCCTTCCCGGGCGTACTGCCCGAGTCGGAGCTGCGCAAGTGGCTCCAGGCCGTGCTCAAGGCCGGCGGCGTCGAGGTGGCCGAGCCGGAGGACCCGCGGCTCGACGCCGCCGACGACGCGTTGATGAGCGGCGACCTGGACGCCGCCGAGGCGGCGTACCGGAAGATCCTGGCCGAGTCCCCGGCGGACGCGGCGGCGGAGGCGGGCCTGGCGCAGGTCGGGCTGGCCCGCCGGGTGGCCGGCGCGGACCCGCAGGGGGCGCTCGACGCCGCCGCGGCGGCCCCCGACGACGTGGACGCCCAACTGCTGGCCGCCGACATCGAGGTGCTCAGCGGGCTGGCCGAGCAGGCCTACCAGCGACTGGTCGGCCTGGTCCGCCGGACCGCCGGCGAGGAGCGGGACCGGGTCCGCCAGCACCTGATCGGCCTGTTCACCATCGCCGGCCCGGACGACCCCGCCGTGGCCTCCGCCCGACGCGCCCTGGCCAGCGCCCTGTTCTGAATTCGACGCACGCCCGCGCGGGCCGGCGCACCGCCGGCCCGCCCGACCATCGAGGACGGGAGCTCATGATGCGCCGGATCGCCGTCCTCGACGCGCCGACAAACCTCGGACTGCGCCCGCCCACGGCCAGCTCCGTCCCCGGCTGCGGCAAGGCGCCCGGCGCGCTGCGCGACCACGGGCTGCTCGCCCGGCTGCGAGCCCGCGACGCCGGCTGCCTCACCGCGCCCCGGTACGACCCGGGCGACTGGCGGCCCGGCGACGGTGTCTGCCACGCACCGGAGATCTCGGCCTACTCGGTGGCGCTCGCCGACCGGGTCGGCGCGATCATCGACCGGGGCGAGTTTCCGCTGGTGCTCGGCGGGGACTGCTCGGTGCTGCTCGGCTCGGCGCTGGCCATGCACCGGCTCGGCGAGGCGGTCGGCGGGCGGATCGGGCTGGTCTTCGTGGACGGCCACTCCGACTTCCGGCACCCCGGCAACGCCTCCTACGTCGGCGCCGCGGCGGGGGAGGACCTGGCCCTGGTCACCGGGCGGGGGCAGCCCGACCTGGCCGCCATCGAGGGGCGGCGCCCCTACTTCCGCGACGTCGACGTGGTGGTGCTCGGCATCCGCGCCCAGGACGAGTATCGCCTCGACCTCCAGGCCGCCGGCATCACCACCCGGCCGGTGCCGGCGCTGCGCGCCGAGGGCGCGGCCCGGACCGCGCAGTGGGCGCACGAGCAGCTCGTCGACTGCGCCGGCTACTGGGTGCACATCGACGTCGACGTGCTCGACCCGGCCGTGATGCCCGCCGTCGACGCGCCCGACCCGGGCGGCATCGCCTTCGCCGAACTGGAGATCCTGCTCGCCGGGCTGGTCGACACGCCGCACTGCCTCGGCGTCGAGCTGACCGTCTTCGACCCCGACTACGACCCGGACGGGGCGTACGCGGCGGAGATCGTGAACACGGTGGTGGCCGGGCTCGCCCCGGTCGTCGCCCCGGGCGCGGTGCCGCCCCGGCTGCTGCCGGCCGGCCCGGCGGCCCCGACGCCCCGGCCGGGCCACGGTCGGATGGCGCGCGGGGCGGTGACGGTGCCGGTACCCGCTGACGCGACGGACCCGACCGGCCCGCGCACCGTCCTGGACGACGACGACGAGGACGGCGACGACGACACGGCGGCGTGGCTGCCGGAGCCGGGCGAGAAGGTCTCCGGGCCGGCCGTCGGCCCCGGGTTGCTCCGCCGCGTCGCGGTGCCCGAGGCGGACGCCGCGCCGGTCAGGCAGGCGCCGGCAGCCGGCGAACCCGCCTGAGCGGTCACTCCACCGTCGTCGACGGCCCGCGCGCTCAACGGGCCAGGCCGCGCAGGAACCGCTCGGCGATCGGCACCGCGCTGGCAGTGCTGGAACCGCCCTGCTCGACGAAGACGGCGAAGGCCACGTCGCCCTGCCAGCCGACGAACCAGGCGTGGGTGTGCGCCGGGTTGTTGTCGTATTCCGCGGTGCCGGTCTTGCCGTGCACCGGCTCACCGGGCACCTTGGCCAGGGCGGTGGCCGTGCCGGCGGTGACCACGCCGCGCATCAGCGTCTTCAGCGCCGCCACGGACTCCGGCTTGAGCGCCGGCCCGGCCGGGGCGGGCTTGCCCGGCACCGGGTCGAGCAGCAACCTGGGCTGCTCGAAGCGGCCCCGCGCCACGGCCGCGGTGGCACCGGCCATGGCCAGCGGGCTGACCACCGTGGTGCCCTGGCCGATCGCGGCGGCGGCCTGCTCGGTGCGGCCCCCGTTCGCGGAGACCTTGCCGGTGAACACGTCCGCGCCCAGGTCCCAGCCGGCCTCCAACCCGAGCGTGCGGCCGGTCTGGGCGAGCCCGTCCGGACCGAGCTGCGGGGCCAGCGCGGTGAAGGCGGTGTTGCAGGACTTCGCGAAGTCGGTGGCGAACGGCACCGCGCCCAACTCGAAGTTGTCCGAGTTCTTGAAGATGCGTCCGTCGACCTCGGCGGTCTTCGGGCAGTTCACCGTGGTCTGCGGGGTCACCGCGCCGCGGTCGAGCAGGCCGAGCGCGCTGACCATCTTGAACGTGGAGCCGGGCGGCACCTGGGCGGTGAACGCGAGGTTCTCGCCGGCCGCGCCGGGGCCGTTCGCGGTGGCCAGCACCGCGCCGTCGCTGATCCGCACCGCGACCAGCGCGGAACGGCGGGTCTGGCCCCGCAGCGCGGCGTCGGCGGCGTTCTGGGTGGCCACGTCCAGCGTGGTCTTCACCGGCTGGCCGGGCTTCGGGTCGCTGCGGAACACCTCGGTGCCGGTGGGCTCGGTGGCGCCCTCCGCGGCGGGACGCTCGGTGATCACGGTGACGCCGGGCACGCCGCGCAGGCGTTCGTCGTACCGGCCCTGGAGGCCGCCGTGGCCGACCAGGTCGCCGCGGGCGTACCGGTCGGGGTGGGCCTGGAGATCGTCGGCCTGGGCCTGGTCGACGGAGCCGAGCAACGCCCGGGCGAACTCCCGGGTCGGGGCCAGCATGAGCTGGTCGGTGGGGAACCGGGTGCCGGGCAGGTCGTAGATCTTGGACTTGATCTGCCGGTAGGCGTCGTCGCGCAGCGTCACCACCTCGACCAGCGCGTCCCGGTCCGCCTCCTTGAGTCGCTTGGGCAGGTCGCTGACGTCGACCGGCGGGCTGAGCGCGGGCCGGATCGCCTTGAACGCGGCGTCCAGCCGCCGCACCAGGCCCGGCACGTCCTTCACCTCGCCGGGCGCGACCTGCACCCGGACCACCGGGCGGGGCGCCACGATCGGGTTGCCGGCGGCGTCCAGCACCGCGGCCCGCTCCGCCGGCTCCCGGCGCAACGCGAGGTGGTCGCCCTCGGTCAGCTTCTCGTGCACCACGCCCGGCTCCCAGATCACCTGCCACTGGTCGCCGCCGCCCTTGAGCCGCACCGGGTTCTCGTACGCCCAGCGGGCGCCGCCCGGCAGCGCCCAGGTCAGCCGGACCCGGGCGGTGGCGATGTCGCCGGCGGTCGTGATCTCACCGGTGCGCTCCAGCGCCGGCGGCGTGCCGGCCAGGTCGCCGACGAGCGCCTTCAGCTGCTTGGTCACCTCGGCCGCCGGCACCCGTGCCCCGGTCGGCGCGATGAACCCAACCGGTTGTAGGTCACCCGAGCGCCAGCCGGCCAGGAAGGCGTCGACGGTGCGGGCCGGCCCGTCCTCGCCGGAGCACCCGGTCACCACGCCGGCGGCCAGCAGCGCGGCGACCAGCGTCGCGAGCGGCCGGCGGCGGGATTGGCGACGGGGGCGGACGGGGTACGACAGGGGCATGAAGCGGTCCCTCCGGTGCGAACTGACCTGCACGCTAGTACGCCACGCGGCTCCCCACCGCCCCGCCACCGCCTCCGGCGGGTTCAGAACGGGCGTGTGGCAGTGTGATGAACATCGCCAGCCGGGGTAATCCGCAGCCGGCCGACCACGAACCCGCAACAGGTGAAAGGGCACAGTCCCGATCCGGACGTCCGGCCAGTGGTCCGCCGACGGAGGGGTACGACGGCAGGGCCTAGGCTGGGCGGCAGAGTGACCCACAACGCGGTGGGTCGAGGGGAGTGGCACCGATGGACCGGCGTCCGGCGATCAAACCGGGACCCGATCTCCAGGCTGACACCAGCCAGGACGATGACAGCTTCGATTCGGCGACCGACGGGGACGGTTTCGGCCGTCTCGACACAGGAGTGACCGGCCTGACCGGTTCCAGCATCGACACCCTCTACGACCTGGGCCTGCCCGCGCAGGCGCTGGCCGACGTCGAGGACGCCGAGCTGGACGAGCCGGTGCCCAACGCGGAGCGGCTGGTCGCCCAGGCGGTCGCGCTGGCCGGCGACGACCACGACGCGGCCACGCTGGTGGACCGCTTCTGGCGGTTCGCGCCGGACGAGGAACTGATCGGCTTCACCGCCGAGGAGATGCTGGAGGCGGCCCGGGCCCACCGGGACCTGGCCCAGCAGCGGGTGCCGGGCGAGCTGAAGCTGCGCATCCACGAGCCGGACGCCGAGCAGCACCACACCGTCGTCGAGATCGTCACCGACGACATGCCGTTCCTGGTCGACTCGGTGACCGCGCTGCTGAACTCCCGCCACCTCGACGTGCACCTGCTGGTGCACCCGCTGGTCGTGGTCCGGCGGGAGCCGCTGGGCCGGCTCACCGAGGTCTCCGCGGACGTGGAGCCGGACGACGCGATCGCCGGAGACCTGGTCGAGAGCTGGATGCGGATCGAGATCGACCCGGTCCGCGACCCGGCCGAGCGGGAAGCGGTGCGCCGCGAGCTCCAGCGGGTGCTCACCGACGTGCGGGAGGCCGTCGAGGACTGGCCCAAGATGCGGCAGCGGGCGCTGGCGCTCGCCGACGAGCTGGCCGCCGCGCGGACCTCGGACAACCGCCCGCCGGTGCCGGAGAAGGACATCACGGACTCGGTGGAGCTGCTGCGCTGGCTCGCGCACGACCACTTCACGTTCCTCGGCTACCGGGAGTACCGCCTGGTCGACGCGGACGGGGCGGACGGCGGGCAGGCCCTGGAGGCGGTCCTCGGCACCGGGCTGGGCATCCTGCGCTCCGACTCGCCGGAGGCCCGGTCGCTGAACTCGATGACCCCGGAGGCGCACGAGCGGGTGCTGGAGAAGCGCCTGCTCATCATCACCAAGGCCAACTCGCGCGCCACGGTGCACCGCTCGGCCTACCTCGACTACATCGGCTTCAAGATCTTCAACGACGCCGGTGACGTGGTCGGGGAGCGGCGCTTCCTGGGCCTGTTCTCCACCGCCGCCTACCGGACCAGCGTGCAGGAGCTGCCGGTGGTGCGCCGCAAGGTCGCCGAGGTGCTGGACCGCTCCGGCCTGAGCCTGCGCAGCCACTCCGGCAAGGACCTGCTCCAGATCCTGGAGACCTACCCGCGCGACGAGCTGTTCCAGATCAAGACCGACGACCTCTACCACGCGGTGATCGGCGTGCTGCGGATGGCCGGCCGCCGGCAGCTCCGGGTCTTCCTGCGGCGCGACGCGTACGGGCGGTTCATCTCCTGCCTGATCTACCTGCCCCGGGACCGCTTCACCACGCAGAACCGGCTGCGCATGCAGGACATCCTGCTGCGCGAGCTGAACGGCGTCGGCGTCGACTACACCACCCGGGTCACCGAGTCGATGCTGGCCCGGGTGCACTTCATCGTCCGCACCGACCCGAACAACCCGCCCGGCGAGATCGACGCCGACCTGCTCGCCGAGGAGCTGGCCGACGCCACCCGGCTCTGGGACGACGACTACCGGCTGGTGCTGGAGCGCAAGCTCGGCGACGAGCAGGCCAAGCACCTGTTCAGCAGGTACGCCGACGCGTTCCCGGAGGGCTACAAGGACGGGCACACGCCGTACGAGGCGATGAAGGACCTGGCCAAGCTGGAGCTGCTGGAGGAGCCGGGCCAGCTCGAGATGCACCTGTTCCGCAAGCAGTTGGCGCCCCGGGCCTACTCGGGCCGGGCCGCCGACGCCGACGAGTCGATGGACGTGCGGTTCAAGGTCTACCGGTACGGCGAGCCGATGATGCTCTCCGCCGTGCTGCCGGTGCTGCACTCGCTCGGCGTGAAGGTGGTCGACGAGCACCCGTACGAGGTGGAGCGCGTCGACGGCCGGATCTGGCTCTACGACTTCGGCCTGGAGCTGCCGGAGCGGCACCAGGACCTGGCCGAGGTGCGCCCGCACGTGGAGAACGCGTTCGCCGCCGCGTGGCGGGGCGAGGCCGAGGTGGACGGCTTCAACGAGCTGGTGCTGCGCACCGGGCTCACCTGGCGGCAGGTGGTGGTGCTGCGCGCGTACGCGAAGTACCTGCGGCAGGCCGGCACCGTGTTCTCCCAGGAGTACATGGAGCAGACGTTCATCGCGTACCCGCGCATCGCCGGGCTGCTGGTGCAGCTCTTCGAGACCCGGTTCGCGCCCGGCGCGACCACGCTTGACGAGCGGCGGCAGCGCAGCGGCGAGCTGGTCGACGCGATCGGCGAGGCGCTGGACGAGGTGGCCAGCCTCGACCAGGACCGCATCCTGCGTGCCTACCTGACGTTGATCCAGGCCACGCTGCGCACCAGCTTCTACCAGAAGCCGGTGGGCGGGCGGCCCAAGCCGTACGTGGCGTTCAAGCTGGACCCGCAGGCCATCCCGGACCTGCCGGCCCCGCGCCCGAAGTTCGAGATCTTCGTCTACTCGCCCCGCTTCGAGGGCGTGCACCTGCGGTTCGGGCCGGTGGCCCGGGGCGGCCTGCGCTGGTCCGACCGGCGCGAGGACTTCCGTACCGAGGTGCTGGGCCTGGTCAAGGCGCAGATGGTGAAGAACGCGGTGATCGTGCCGGTCGGCGCCAAGGGTGGCTTCGTGCTCAAGCAGAAGCCGGGCGACCGGGACGAGGCGGTGGTCTGCTACAAGGAGTTCATCTCCGCGCTGCTCGACGTCACTGACAACATCGCCAGCGGTGAGATCGTGCCGCCGGAGGACGTGGTCCGGCACGACGCCGACGACCCCTACCTGGTGGTCGCGGCGGACAAGGGCACCGCGACGTTCTCCGACATCGCCAACGAGATCTCCACCGCGCACCACTTCTGGCTGGGCGACGCGTTCGCCTCCGGCGGCTCGGCCGGCTACGACCACAAGAAGATGGGCATCACCGCCCGCGGCGCCTGGGAGTCGGTGAAGCGGCACTTCCGGGAGCTGGGGCACGACACCCAGACCCAGGACTTCACAGTGGTCGGCGTCGGCGACATGTCCGGCGACGTGTTCGGCAACGGGATGCTGCTCTCGGAGCACATCCGGCTGCTGGCCGCGTTCGACCACCGGCACATCTTCCTGGACCCGGACCCGGACGCGGCCACCTCGTACCGGGAGCGCAAGCGGCTGTTCGACAGGCCCCGGTCGTCCTGGGAGGACTACGACCCGGAGCTGATCTCGGAAGGCGGCGGCATCTTCCCGCGTACCGCGAAGTCGGTGCCGATCACGCCGCAGGTCCGCGCGGTGCTCGGCCTCGACGACGACGTCACGCAGCTCAGCCCGCAGGAGCTGATGAAGGCGATCGTCACCGCGCCGGTGGACCTGTTCTGGAACGGCGGCATCGGCACCTACGTGAAGGCGTCGACGCAGACCAACGCCGAGGTCGGGGACAAGTCCAACGACGCCATCCGGGTGGACGGCAAGAGCCTGCGCTGCCGGGTGGTCGGCGAGGGCGGCAACCTCGGCTTCACCCAGCAGGGCCGGATCGAGTACGCCGCCGGCGGCGGCCGCATCTACACCGACTTCATCGACAACGCGGCTGGGGTGGACTGCTCCGACCACGAGGTGAACATCAAGATCCTGCTGAACACCGCGGTCGCCGACGGGGAACTGGACCGGCCGGAGCGCGACGAGCTGCTGGCCCAGATGACCGACGAGGTCGCCGAGCTGGTGCTGCGGGACAACTACGACCAGGCGCGGGCGCTGAACAACGCCCAGGCCCAGGCCGCCTCGCTGCTCCCGGTGCACCGCCGGATGATCAACGAGCTGGAGCGGTCCGGCGCGCTGGACCGGGCGCTGGAGGCGCTGCCGTCGGACGAGGAGCTGGCGGTCCGCGTCGAGACCGGGCTGACCCCGCCGGAGTTCGCGGTGCTGCTCGCGTACGTGAAGATCGTGCTGGAGCGGGAGATCGTCGGCGAGGGCCTGGCGGACGAGGAGTGGACGACCGACGTCCTGGTCAACTACTTCCCGACGCCGCTGCGGCAGCGCTTCGCCGACCGGATGGGCCGGCACCGGCTGCGCCGGGACATCGTCACCACGGTGCTGGTCAACGAGGCGATCAACCGGGGCGGCATCTCGTTCGTGTTCCGGACGGTCGAGGAGACGGCCGCCTCGGCGGCGGACGTGCTGCGGGCGTACGTGGTGGTCCGCGAGGTGTTCGAGCTGGGCGACCTGTGGAACGCGGTCGAGGCGCTGGACAACAAGGTCTCGCCCGAGTTGCAGACCGCCGTCTACCTGGACACCCGGCGGCTGCTCGACCGCGCGGTGCGCTGGCTGGTCACCAACCGGCGCTCGCCGATCGACGTGCCGGCGGAGATCGCCCGGCTGCGCGACGGCGTGGCCCAGCTCATGCCGGACCTGGAGCGCCTGTTCTGGGGCACCGAGCGAGAGGCGATCGCGGCGCACATCGACGCGCTGGTCGGCAAGGGGCTGCCGCCTGAGCTGGCCGTGCAGGCGACCCGCCTGATGTACAGCTTCGGCCTGCTCGACATCGTCGAGACGGCGAAGGCGACCGGGCGGGAGGTCAGCGAGGTGGCCTCGGTCTACTTCGTGCTCTCCGACCGGTTCCGGGTGGACGCGCTGCTGTCGAAGATCTCCCTGCTGCCACGGGAGGACCGCTGGCAGACGCTGGCCCGGATGGCGCTGCGCTACGACCTGTACGCCGCGCTGGCCGCGCTCACCGCGGAGGTGCTGAGTTCCACCTCGGACAGCCAGCCGCCGGTGGAACGGGTGCAGGAGTGGGAGCAGGCGAACGCGACCTCGATCCACCGGGCGCACCGGGCGATGGGGGAGTTCGACGAGTCCCGCGCCGACCTGTCCGCGCTGTCCGTCCTGCTGCGCCAGATCCGTACCCTGGTCCGGACCTCGGCGGCGGCCTGACGCCCCGTCGCCCGGCCCGCTCGCTGATACACGGAAAGAGTGCCCATCGCGCTTCGGATGGGCACTCTTTCCGTGCATGAGGTGGTTTACGTGATCATGCGCGCGTAGACCACGATGTTGTTCAGGTAGCTGCCGGCGCTCCGGTCGAACACGCCGCCGCAGGTGACCACGCGCAGGCCGGGCACGGCGGACGGGCCGTAGACCTGTTCCGCCGGGAAGGCGGTCTTCGGGTACGACCGGACCTCCTCCACCGTGAACGTGGCGGTCGAGCCGTCCTGCCGGGACACGGCGATGGTGTCGCCCGGCAGCAGCGCGCCCAGGTTGAAGAAGACCGCCGGGCCGAGCTTGGCGGAGTCGACGTGCCCGACGACCACCGCGTTGCCGACCTCGCCGGGGCTGGCGCCGGGGGAGTACCAGCCCGCCTTCATCGCCTGGTCCAGCGGGGGCACCTGGACCGTGCCGTCCAGGTTGGTGCCGAGCGTCATGATCTCGGCGTGGACCCCGATCCGCGGGATCACGATGGTGGTGGGCGCGGAGCGGGGCAGCGCGGCCGGGCCGCGGTCGGCCCCGGCCCCGGGACCCGTGGGCCCGGTCGGCGCGGCCCCGGGACCCGGCGGCACGGCCGCGGAGGGTACGCCCGGAGCGCTCCCCGGGCGGGAGCCGGGCGGTGTCGCCGGCATAGCTCCGGGCGGCGTGACCCCGGATGGTGCTGCCGGCGTGGTTCCGGGCGGGACGGTTCCCGCCGGGCCGGTCGGGGTGGCTGCGGGCGGTGCCGTCGGCGACGTCGGTGCGGGGTCGACGTCGTCCCACGGCGTGACGGCCCCACCGTCCGCGTCGGGTCCGGCGATCTCGCCGTCCGCGTCGGGTCCGGACGCCGGGTCGGCGGCATCCGTCGTGCCGGTCGGTCCGGCCTGCGCGATCGGCTGCGGCGGGGTGGGCGGCGGGACGGTGCGGACGGATGCGCCGATCAGGCCGGAGCCCAGCATGGCGAGCAGGACGACGACGGCCGTGCCGGCGGCACGCCACGGTCTCCCGTGACGGCCGCCGGCCCGGGTCGTCGTCCGGTCAGACCAGGCCACCGGCCCGCCGCCGGCGCAGCAGCACCAGTCCGCCGAGCGCGGCGGCACCGATCATGCCGGCGCCCCCGGTGGCGAGACCACGGTCCAGGCCGGTGGTGGCCATGCCGCCGTCACCACCGTCGACCCCGCCCCGGGGCAGGACGACCAGCTCGCCCTCGCCGCAGGAGCCCTTCAGCTCGTACCGGCCGGGGTGGACGTCCTCGGAGACGCGGGCCTCGCCGTAGTAGACGAAGTCCTTCCCGTGCTCCCAGCCGGCCTCGTCCTCGCCCTGGCCGTACCCGGCGTCGTCCTGCCAGTCCTCCTGCCAGCCGCCGTGCTCGTCCTTGCCGTCCTTACCGTGTTCGTCCTTGCCGTCCTTGCCGTGCTCGTCCTTGGCCTCCTGGCCGTGTTCGTCCTTGCCGTCCTTGCCGTGTTCGTCCTTGGCGTCGGCGCCGTGTTCGTCCTTGGCGTCCTTGCCGTGTTCGTCCTTGCCGTCCTTGCCGTGCTCGTCCTTCTTGCCCTCCGGCCGGGCGCCGTGTTCGTCCTTGGCCTCCTGGCCGTGTCCGTCCTTGCCGTCCGGGCCGTACTCGTCCCGGGTCCAGTCGGCGGCGTCCCAGCCCGGCTCGGCGTCCTGGCCGTACTCCTCGTGGCCCTGCGGACCCTGGTCCCCGGCGTCGGCGGCCATGCCGGCACCCATGCCGGCCGGCTTCGGCGCGTCGGCCGGCGGCTCCGGCATCCCCGCCTCGCCGGGCCCGTGCCCGTCCTTGCCCTCTTCTGGCTTGCCCTCGGGGCCCTTGCCTTCTTCGGGCTTGCCCTCGGGGCCCTTGCCCTCTTCGGGCTTGCCCTCGGGGCCCTTGCCTTCTTCGGGCTTGCCCTCAGGGCCCTTGCCCTCTTCGGCCTTGCCGTGCTCGTCCTTGCCCTCCGGCGCCTTGCCGTGCTCCTCCCCGTGCCCGTCCTTGCCGTCGGGGCCCTGGTCCGCGTCCTCGGCCCAGTCGCCTCCCTGGTCGGCCCAGTTACTGCCGCCCTGGTCGGCCCAGTCGCCGTGCTCGCCGTCACGGGCCGGGTGGAGGTCGACCTTGCCGGTCACCTTCGACCAGACGTAGGCGTGCTCCTGGGGCTCCGCGCAGATCTGGAGCAGTTCCACCTTGTCGCCGGCCTTGACCACGTGCGGCTTGGCGATCACCTTGCCCTCGTCGTCGTGCCCGCCTGCGTAGGCCATTCCCGGGGTGAACACGAGAAGGCTCGCGCCGCCGAGAGCAGCACCCGCGACGATCTTCCCGAGCATCTTGTCAGCCATACCAGCGTCACTCCATCCCTGTTCGTCCTGAGCCCGACGTCAGTCGAGCTACGGCCGACGTTAGACCTTTTCGCGACTTATTCGGGGAAAGATTCGTTTTTAGGAGTTTGCCGATGATGCGGCTTTCCGGAGGGTAAGGCGACTCCTGTAGCCATCTGGGCCCGTGTGCCCCACCCCGCCAACCCCTTGATCACCGGCGGCGACCTCCGAGCGACACCTCGGGGCTGGTGATCATGGAGTTTGGCGAGTGGGGAAACGCTTTCCGGCGCCGTCAACTTCATGATCAACGGCGTGGGGGTGGGGCGGGTTCGGAAGGCGGGGTGGGGTGGGGGCGGGGGTAGGGTCGAGGCGGGCGTATCGAGCCATTGCCATGGAAGCGCTCCCATGCAAGAATCGCTGCACGCGGTTCGGGGAGCCACACCGCGAGCTCAGACGTCGAGGGCAACCGGTCTCACCGGACGACGTCCGGCTCCTTCGGCCGGTCCTGCGGACCGGTCGGCACCACCACCCTCACGCCCGTCCGGGACGGGCGTCCCCCGAAGTAACCCATGGCGCGCACGGTCGTTCCCGCAGGGCGACCACCGCCGCCATTCCGCCGGGCCGTACGCGGATCCGGTCTCGCCCAAGGAGATCAGTGGTATGAATCTGTGGAGAAGGCTGTCCGGCCGGAGCCGGACGCTCGCGCTCACCGGCGCCGGCGTCCTCGTGGCCGGCGGGCTGGTGACCCTTCCGGTCACCGCGGCGCAGGCCGCGACGCAGTGCAGCGTTGACTACACCACCAACGACTGGGCCGGTGGCTTCACCGGCACCGTGGTCATCAAGAACCTCGGTGACCCGGTCAGCTCGTGGACCCTCGGCTTCACGTTCCCGAACAGCAGCCAGCGCGTGCAGCAGGGCTGGTCGGCGAAGTGGACCCAGAGCGGCCAGAACGTCACCGCGCAGAACGAGTCCTACAACGGCTCGCTCGCCACCGGCGCCAGCACCAACATCGGGTTCAACGGCGCCTGGAGCGGCAGCAACCCGAAGCCGACGCAGTTCACGCTCAACGGCACGGTCTGCAACGGCGGCACGCCGCCCACCAGCACCCCGCCCACGAGCACGCCGCCGACCAGCACGCCCCCCACGAGCACCCCGCCGACGACCCCGCCCCCCACCACGCCGCCGCCCACCACCCCGCCGGGGCAGAAGGTGGACAACCCGTACGCCGGGGTGAAGGGGTACGTGAACCCGGAGTGGAAGGCCAAGGCCGAGTCGGTGGCCGGTGGCAACCGGGTGTCGAACAACCCGACCGCGGTCTGGATCGACCGGATCGCCGCCATCAACGGCACGCCGGACAGCAGCTCCAACGGTGCGATGGGCGTCCGCGCCCACCTGGACGCCGCGCTCGCCCAGGGCGCCGGCTACATCCAGTTCGTCATCTACAACCTGCCCGGCCGCGACTGCGCCGCGCTCGCGTCGAACGGTGAGCTGGGTCCGGACGACCTGCCCCGCTACAAGACCGAGTACATCGACCCGATCGCCGCGATCCAGGCCGACGCGAAGTACAAGAACCTGCGCATCGTCAACATCATCGAGATCGACTCGCTGCCCAACCTGGTGACCAACACCTCGGGCCAGCCGGGCGGCACCGCGATGTGCGACACGGTCAAGGCCAACGGCGCGTACGTCAACGGCGTGGGCTACGCGCTGGCGAAGCTCGGCGCGATCGGCAACGTCTACAACTACATCGACGCCGCGCACCACGGCTGGATCGGCTGGGACAGCAACTTCGGCCCGACCGCCGACCAGCTCAAGGCCGCCGCCGTCGCGTCCGGCAGCACGGTGAAGAACGTGCAGGGCTTCATCGTCAACACGGCGAACTACTCCGCGCTCAAGGAGCCGTACATCAAGATCACCGACTCGGTGAACGGCCAGACCGTGCGGCAGGCCAAGTGGATCGACTGGAACTTCTACGTCGACGAGCTCTCGTTCGCCCAGGCGTTCCGGCAGAAGCTGGTCTCGATCGGCTTCGACAGCAACATCGGCATGCTGATCGACACCTCCCGCAACGGTTGGGGCGGCTCGGCGCGGCCGACCGGTGCGGGCCCGCTGACCAGCGTGGACGCCTACGTCAACGGTGGTCGGGTCGACCGCCGCATCCACGCCGGCAACTGGTGCAACCAGGCCGGTGCGGGCCTCGG
This sequence comes from Micromonospora sp. NPDC018662, assembly GCF_044391475.1. Taxonomy (NCBI): domain Bacteria; kingdom Bacillati; phylum Actinomycetota; class Actinomycetes; order Micromonosporales; family Micromonosporaceae; genus Micromonospora; species Micromonospora sp. NPDC018662. The sequence continues at coordinate 448 of NZ_JBISAC010000002.1, read as the reverse complement.
CGAGCGGCCGCGGGCGAACCCGGAGCCGGGTATCGACGCCTACGTCTGGGTGAAGCCCCCGGGCGAGTCGGACGGCTCCAGCAAGGAGATCCCGAACAACGAGGGCAAGGGCTTCGACCGGATGTGCGACCCGACGTACACCGGTAACGCCCGCAACGGGAACAGCATGTCCGGTGCCCTGCCGGACGCGCCGATCTCCGGCGCCTGGTTCCCGGCCCAGTTCGCGCAGCTCATGCAGAACGCCTACCCGGCGCTGTAGAGCCCGCGGCCGGACCACCCGCCGCGGCGGGAGTGAGGCACCGCCGCGCGGGTTCCCCGGGCCCCGGGGGGGGGCCCCCCCCCCCCCCGGGCCCCCCGCGGGGGGGGGGGGCGCGGCCCCGCGTATCGCTTCCCCCCCCGCCCCGCACGGCCCGGGGGCCGCGGGCCCGCCCGACCGTCTCCCGGGGGC